>CACYSB010000007.1 GCA_902777005.1 uncultured Bacteroidota bacterium | reverse complement strand
ACTGCAAAGATACAAAGAATAATTGAATTGACAAAACAGAATGCGTTGCAGTGTTGCAGTGTTGCAGTTAGAAATTTGATATACCAAAACCCTAAAACTAATCTTTATATTTATATATTTATATATAAATATATAAATATAAAAGTATAATTTGGACTAATCATACCCGTAAAAACGAACTGCAACACTGCAACACTGCAACAACTAACAACCACAAACCTCCCCGCCCCTTCTCTCGTCTTTCTCCTATCTTTCTCATACTCTTCTCCCTACCGCCAACTATGCCCCGCCGGTACCACCCAATGCAAAAAAACACAACCAAGCACCCCACCCCCATAACAATGCCCCCTTTTCCTTCGTCAGGCTGTCAAGCGTTTACGCTTGACCCTCACTACATTACAAAATATTTTCACCACCATTCGTAGACCGCAATCCCCCCGTCGTACTTTTGCATTCGAATTCAAAGCCCAACCAACGTCGACGTAACCAACCAATCCCAACCAACTCAACCAAAACCAACCATGAAAAAGAAACTCCCTCCCGAAACCTGGCGCATGATCATCCAGATCGCCATCACCATCCTCACCGCCCTCTCCGGCATGTTCGCCGAAGCCCAGAACAACACCCTCGCCCTCCTCCTCCACTAACCCCCTCTTCTCATACCCTTCTCCTACCCATCTCATACCCCCTAAACCCCTCTATCCAATCTATCAAATCTATCAAATCTATCCATTCTATCCAATCTATCCCCTAACCAATAACCTATAACCCATAACCCTTAAAAACTCACACAACTATGGCAAGAACTACAGGTGCCGTCCTCGGCAAACAATCCGGCCGCATCGGCCAAGTCTATGGCGCTCTCGTCCACGGCGAACAGGTCTACCGTGCTATGCCCGCCAAACCCAAGAAAACAGACCCCAGCATGCTCCCCGCCGACGTCCTCGACCGCCGTCTCCGCTTCAAGACCCTCGTCCAGCTCGCCAAGACCTTCAAGTCCGCCGCCGACCTCGGATTCGACAACTTCCGCTGGGTCAAGCCCTTCATCTCTCCCTTCAACTACTTCGTCAAGATCAACAAAGAGGCCGTCTACGTCCGCGGCGGCGAGTCCGAGATTGACTACGGCAGCATCCTCTGCGCACAGGGCTCCCTCGCCCCGGCCAGCTTCGGCAACGCCTCCTTCGCCGAGCCCAACCGCATCAGCGTCAACTTCAGCACCACCACCGACCTCCCCAACGCCGACGCGCTCGACAAAGTCTACGTCTTCGTCTACCAGCCCGACACCAACCTGGCGCTCATCTCCGCCCCTGTCACCCGCACCGAAGGCACCGTCGACATGCGTATGCCCGTCAGCTGGACCGGCATGACCGTCCACGTCTATGGCTTCGCCGTCGGCGACGGCCGCGACACCAAAGGCCTCGTCTCCGACAGCAGCTACATCGGCACCGGCATCATCGGCTGACGCTCACCCAAAACTTCCCCCAACTTCCCCAACTACCCCCAACTACCTCGCAAGGGCGCCCCGACCGGCGCCCTTGCCCCTTTATTTAGTGTGCCCGCAGGTTCCCCCTGCGGAAACGCCCCACCGCCACAGCGCAGTGTGCCCGCCGACTCGGTCGGCGGAACCCCATTGGTGGCCGTTATCGGCCGCCAGTATCAATAGGTATCATCGGAACATTATGTGTTTTATCTATCCCCCCTTTTTTTCTTCAGCAAGGAACAAGGTTTATTCTCATGGCGTTTGTTTTGCACCTGCTTCGGTGCATTTACAATGTCGATGCGGAGCATCGACGGTTTAAACCGTTAAACAACCGGTGAACAACCACTCGGAATGCCAGTGGCATTCCTCAAGAACAGACGGAGGGGGTACGTACCGGAATGGGGGAGGGGCGAGCCACCACGCAGCCACGCTATCGCGAGGCCGTGGTGGTTTTTGCATTGGGGTTGAGGGTGCTAACGAGACTTGTGGCGGCGCTCCTGCTTGCCTTTGCCCTTGGGTTTGTGGTGTTTTTCCTTGCCGTTATTGGCTTTTGGGGCGTAGGGCTCCTCTTCATCGACAAGGTCGAAGTCTATCTGTTTCTTGAGGAGGTCCACTTTGCGGACGCGGATGAGTACGGGGTAGCCGAGCTTGTAGCAGCGTCCGTGGCGACGCCCAATGACTTGGTAGTTGTCCTCGTCGAGCATGTAGTAGTCGTCCTTGAGGCTTCCGATTGGTATCATGCCCTCGCATTTGTTGCCTTCGATTTCGGCGTAGATTCCCCATTTGCTGACGCCGCTGATGAGGGCAGGGAAGACCTGTCCCAGCTTGTCGGCCAGATATTCGGCCTGCTTGTACTTCACGCTGGTGCGCTCGGCGTCGGCGGCCTTCTTCTCCATGATAGAGCAGTGCTTGCAGTAGTCTTCATATTCTGCAGCATTGACGCTGTCGCCTCCATTTAGGTATCGTTCCAGCAGGCGGTGTACCATGAGGTCCGGATAGCGGCGGATAGGGGAGGTGAAATGTGTGTAGTAGGCGAAGGCGAGACCATAGTGGCCAATGTTCTCGGTGCTGTAGTAGGCTTTGGACATGGTGCGGATGGCGATGGTGTCGACCATGTGCTCCTCACCGCGGCCGGCGATATTCTCAAACAAGCGGTTGTAGCTCTCGGCGAGAGCCTTTCTGCTACTGGTTTTCATGCTGAAGCCCAGCTTGGCGACGAACTCCACGAAGGTGTTGAGCTTCTCGGGGTTGGGCTCGTCGTGGACGCGGTAGACGAAAGTCTTGGCTGAGTTTTGAGTCTTGAGTTTTGAGTTTTGAGTTTTCTGCTTGCCGATATATTCCGCAACAGTGCGGTTGGCCAGCAGCATGAACTCTTCGATGAGCCAGTTGGCCTCCTTGCTTTCCTTGATGTAGACACCTATGGGCTTGGCGTTCTCGTCGAGTTGGAACTTCACCTCCTGTGTTTCGAAGTTGATGGCGCCGTTTTTGTATCGCACTGCGCGAAGCTTGGTGGCTATGGCGTGCAGGCTCAGTATGGCCTCTCCGACTGCATCGGAGGCGCAGCCGCTTTCTATTATCTCCTGCGCCTCTTCGTAGGCCATACGGCGGTTGCTGCATATCACACTCTTGCCCATCCATGTGCAGTAGACTTTGCCTATGGCATCCATCTCCATCACCACACTGAAGCAGAGTTTGTCCTCGTCTTGGCGCAGCGAACATACATCGTTGCAGAGTTTTTCTGGCAGCATAGGTATGGTACGGTCTACGAGGTAGACGCTGGTGCCGCGCTCATAGGCCTCGCGGTCGATGGCGCTACCGGGCTTGACGTAGTAGCTAACATCAGCAATATGCACGCCAACCTCGATGTGTCCGTTGGGGAGTTCGCGGAAGGAGAGGGCATCGTCGAAGTCTTTGGCATCGGCAGGGTCGATGGTAAATGTGGTTACGTCGCGGAAATTGCGTCGTGACGCTATCTCTTTCTTTGTGGGTTTCTTAATCTTTTTGGCCTCCTCTTCTACCTCTTTGGGAAAATCAAGAGGAAAATCGTATTCGGCGAGGATGGACTGCATTTCCACGTTGTTGTCGCCGGGGCGGCCGAGGCGTTTGATGACCTTGCCCACGGGATTGTTCATGCGCTCAGGCCAGTCGGTCATCTCCACCAGTACTTTCTCGCCGTTTTCGGCTCCGCCGAGGTCGTCGATATGGATGAAGATGTCAACAGGCATGGTGCGGCTGTCGCTGACCATGAAGGCGAAACGGTCTTGCTTTTGGATGACACCGACGAAGCGTGTCTTTGCTCGCTTCAGTATCTCCACCACCTGTCCCTCCGGTTTGTGCATCTTCCTCTGTGGGAACATAAGAACTCGTACAGTGTCGCCGTGTAGGGCGTGGTGGGTGTTGTTTGAAGCAATCTGTATGTCTTCGCGACCTTCTTCCTCGGGTATCACGTAGGCTTTGCCGCCCTGCTTCATGTCGATAGTGCCGGTGACGTAGTTCTGTGGCAGCAGGTCGTCGTCGATGCTCTTCGGGTTGATTTTATATTTGCCCTTGTGACTGTCTTCAACGAGGTGCCTTTGCTCGGCGAGCTCCTGCATGGTACGTATCACCTCCTGTCGCTCGGCTTTGCTACCAGCACCTATGCGCGAGCTAATCTGCTTGTGGTTGAAGGCGTCAAAGGGATTGTTGGCAAAGATCTTGAGTATTTGCTTGGCTAATTGATTATTCATAATACTTACATAACGCATAAGAGGCATCTTTATTGTACATATTTTTTTGCCATCTTGTGAAAAATGTGTACTTTTGCCGCTTGTTTCATTGGCAAAACGATACGGGATAACTCATGTATAACACTCAAAATGTTAATGCTATGAGAAAAGGAATTATTATGATGCTACTGACGGAGATGGCTTTTTCCATTCTCCTCCTCACCTGTTGTACGCGTGAGTCTGTCACGCCAGAGCCAGAGCCTCAACCCGCCGAAGAACCCCAGCCCACCTCCTTCTGTGGCGGTGTGGGCACCGAGGGTTGTAACGCTATATCGTGCACCGATTCCAGCATTGTGGGCTGGGCTGTCACATGCACCGTAGTGCGCGGTCCGGTGGATATTGCCAATCCCGACGGCCCCAAGGTGCGCTATGGTGATGAGAGCATGGCCATAGGGCCCGCCACCACCAACACCCAGCGTGCTGTGAGCCTCGGCGACGGCGGCACTGCTACCTTGACCTTCGAATACCCCATACGCAATGGTGCAGGTCCCGACTTCGCAGTGTTTGAGAATCCATTCAACAACACCTTCCTCGAGCTGGGCTTCGTGGAGGTGAGCACCGACGGCGAGCGTTATGTGCGCTTCCCATCCACCTCGCTCACACAGACCGAGACTCAGGTGGGTACCAACGGATACCTCGACCCCACCTGCATCAACAATCTCGCCGGTAAATACAAGGTCGGCTATGGCACCCCTTTTGACCTTGAGGAGCTGCGCGACAGTACCGGCATAAATATCGACAATATTGTTTATGTGCGTATCGTGGATGTGGTGGGAACCATCGACCCGCAGTATGCGCGCTACGACGCCCGCGGCCACATGGTCAACGACCCGTACCCCACAGCTGACACCATATGGGCCAGCGGCGGCTTCGACCTCACGGGAGTGGCTGTGCTGCACGACCGCCGGAATCAATGAGTAAGATAGAGAAACGATGAATATTATCATAGCCGGCGACGGCGAGGTGGGCGTGCACCTGGCCAAGTCGCTTTCGGAACTGGACTACAACATCACAGTAGTAGACCCCCACGCCGAGCTCCTCAGCCGCCTGGAGAGTGAGACTGACCTGCTGACCATTGTCGGCGACGCCACCTCGCCGCAGGTGCTGCGCGACGCCGGTGTGGCGGAGTGCGACCTATTCCTGGCTGTGCTGCATCATGAGAGTGTCAACCTCATGGCTTGCGTGCTGGCAAAGAAGCTCAAGGCTAAGCGCACTGTGGCGCGTATAACTAACGCAGAGTTGCTCTCCCCTAAGCACCGCGAGATGATGCGCGACCTCGGAGTCGACGAGATGGTGTGTCCAGAACGCATCGCCGCCAAGGAGATTACTAATCTCCTCAATAATAGTGCCGCCACCGAGTTCTTCAGTTTCAGCGGTGGACTCCTTACCATGTATGTCATACGTCTCGATGCCGACTCGCCGGTGGTGGACCATGCCGCCATAGACCTCGCGCAGACCTACCGCGACCTGCAGGTAAAGGTTGTTGCCTTGCTACGGGGCGGCGAGACCATCATACCACACAGTGACACCGTCTTCCGTGCCGGTGACCTCGCCTACATCATTGGGCGTGCCAATCAGATGGAGAGCATCAACCGCGTGGCCGGCAAGCAAGCTGTTAGCATCAAGCGTGTGATGATGGCCGGTGGTGGCCGCATAGGCCGCTATGCTGCCGACACCCTCCAGGACCGTCTGCGCATCACCCTCATTGAGCAGGACCGTCAACGTGCCGAAGAACTCAGCGCTGTGCTTGACAAGACCCTTATCATACATGGCGATGCCACCAATATCGAACTCCTCAAGGAAGAGGGCCTGGAGCAGGCCGACGCTTTCATCGGCGTCACCGACAGCAGCGAGACCAATGTCCTTACCTGCCTGCATGCCAAGCGCCTCGGCGTCAAGCGCACCATAGCGCTGGTGGAGAACACTGGCTTCATCACCATCTCGCAGGACATAGGAATAGACACCATCATCAACAAGAAGCTTATCACCGCCAGCTATATAGCACGCTTTATCGTCAAGGGCGACGCCATAAGCAGCAAGTGGCTCAGCGGTACCAACGCCGAGGTGCTTGAGCTTATCGTCGGCAAGTGGGCGCCTGCTACTCGCAAGCCAATAGGCCAGCTTGACATCCCCGAGGGGGCCATCATAGGCGGCATCATTCGCGGCCGTGAAACTCTCCTTCCCAACCGCGAGCTGCAGCTCAAGCAGGGCGACAAGGTGGTCGTCTTCTCTCTCCCCAAGGTTATGTCCAAGATGGCGCGACTGTTTGACTAAAGGTGAATTTGAGGCAGTTCATATTGCGCGAGAGTTACCGCTTCACCGCGGCTCTGTGGCTCCTGGTGCCGCTTGTCGGCGCTGTACCATTCCTGTTTTACGGCTTAGGGTTCACCGATGCGCTGTTCGAGTCCGTCAGTGGTTTCACCACCACCGGCAGCACCGTCATCAGTGCGCCGGAGGCTTTGCCGGCGTGGCTGCGCCTGTGGCGCTCGCTCACGCAGTGGCTTGGTGGTCTCGGCTTGGTACTCTTCATAGTGGCATTCTTCCCATCGTTGCGCACTGGCTCGTCGCAGCTCTACGCCGCCGAGTTCTCGGGCACACAGCAGCGCAAGCTGCACCCCCACATGTCGGGCAATGTCGGCCGCATGTGGATTGTCTATACCCTCATGACCATACTTTGTGCCGCCGCACTTTTTGCCTGCGAGCCAGACGACCCCTTCGGCTGCGTATGCCTGGCGCTGAGCACCGTCTCAACAGGCGGCTTCATGCCCAGCGCCGGCGGTATGGCCGGCTACGGAGAAAACACTATGGCGGTGCTGACGTTCTTCATGTTCCTCAGCGGCGTCAATGTGGCCCTGCTCTACAATGTCTTTTTCTTCCATTGGCGCCGTCTGCGGCGCAGCAGCGAGTTCGTTGTCTATGCGCTGGTCTTCGCGGTGGCCTCCTCGGTGTGCACGGTGGCCTTTGCCGCCAGCGGCAGCCCGTGGATGGATTCACTGCGCTTCTCGCTGTTCCATATAGCCTCTACCGTCTCCACCTGCGGTTTCTATACCGCCACGCCGCCCCAGTGGCCTTTTGTGGCTTCTGTGGTTACATTCATACTCATCCTCAGCGGCGCTATGGCGGGCTCCACGGGCGGCGGCCTCAAGCTGCGGCGCTTGATGACGCTCTCGCTCTACCTGCGCAACTACTTCTCGCGCATGCTGCACCCCAGTGTGGTGTACACCATAAAGATTGACCATAAGGTGGTTCCTGCCGACTATGTGAACATGATTTTCGGTTTCGTGTTCCTGTATATCCTGTTCATCATCGGCGGCGCCTTTGCGTTGACTCTCACCGATATCGGTATTGCCGACGCCTTCTGTCTGGCGGCTGCCAACATCTCCAATCTCGGTCCGACGCCTATTGTGGGCACCCTGGGCGCCGGCCTCAACTACACGCTGCTGTCACCGGTGGCCAAGTGGGTGCTTATGGTCCTGATGCTTGCCGGCAGGCTTGAGATATTTGCCCTGCTGGCCATTGTCTCACCCTCATACTGGAGAAGCCGATGAAAGCTCCCGACATAAAGGCTATGCTGCGTTTCATCGGTATCATGCTGGTGGCCGAAGGGGCTTTGATGGCCCTCTGTCTGGTACCGGCGTTCCATTTTGCCGACGGCACCCAAGACCCCATCGTGCTGTGCAGCGCCTTCACGCTTGCAGTGGGTACCATGCTGTGGGTATCCTTTGGCAAATACCGCCGCATCGAAGACCGCCGCATGTCCTATCTGCTGGTGGTGCTCATGTGGCTGGTACTCACCCTTTTCGCTACCCTGCCGTTCCTCGTTACCGGCGCCACCGTCCCCATCCACCCGTCGCCTTTCACCGCCGCCTGGTTCGAGTCTATGAGCGGCCTCACCTCCTGCGGCGCCACAGTCTTCCCCGAGGTGGCCTTGTTGCCCTCGTCGGTGCTCCTTTGGCGCAGCATGATGCAGTGGTTCGGCGGTTTCGGCATCGTGCTCTTGGTTCTGGCCATATCGCCCAAACTGGGCATCAACAAGTATTCGCTCTACACCGCTGAAGCCTCTGGCGCCGACAACACCGGCAAGACAGCCGTCAGTACTGGCGCCACTGTGCGCCGCACGCTGTCTATCTATCTGGCACTCACAGGCTTCTTTATCCTGATGCTAAACCTCGCCGGCATGCAGGTGTGGGATGCCGTCAACCTCACCTTCACCAACATCTCCTCCGGTGGTTTCTCCGTGGCCAGCGACAGCATAGCCTCATGCACACCCCTGCAGCAGTATATCCTCGCCGTCGCAATGCTTCTTAGTGGTGTCAACTTCATGCTGCTGTACCTCTTCTTCACCTTCAGGTGGAGTCAGATAAAACACAAGCTGGAGCAGTTCAGCTTCTATATGGGTGTCTTCATAGTCTCGGTACTCTTTGTCGTGGGAGCCCTCCACTGGCACATGCAGCTCCCCTGGGAGGAGGCTCTGCGTATAGGCACAGTGCAGACTGCCAGTGCGCTGACCACCACGGGTTCCGTGGTGGCCGATACCACGGTGTGGTGGACACCTGTATGCTTCCTGCTGCTGATGCTCAGCGTATGCGGTGGTATGGCGGGTTCCACTTCCGGCGGTCTCAAGGCCATGCGCGTGCTCATCCTCCTGCGCAACGCCCGTGGTATACTGCGGGGACGCCTGCACCCCAATGCTGTGGCGCCCCTGCGCCTCAACGGACGTCCGGTGAGCAGCCACATCGTCAATAACGTCATGGTCATCTTCATGGTCTACGGCTTCACCCTGTTGCTTGGTACGATGGGCCTGATGCTTTGCGGCATCGACGCCACGCAGTCCATCGGAGCCTCGGTGGGTTGCCTCACAGGCTTCGGCCCCGGGCTGGGAGCCTCCGGCGGCTTCGGGTCCTATGCCGCCTTCTCGCCTATGGCCTTGTTACTCTGTTCGTTCATGATGCTTCTCGGCCGCCTCGAGTGCATGACAGTCCTCGTCCTCTTCCTTCCGCGCTTCTGGCGCCGCTAACACCGCAGTCTCCCCGTATCCGCTCCGTACCCGCTCCGACTGTTCTACGGTTGTTCAACGGTTTTTGGTCGGAGGGTGGTCGGTGAGGAGTCGGAGCGGTGGCGTAACACCAGAGGTGTGGGTAGGGGGGAACATTGAAAATTGGGAAATGGGGTGTAAAAAAAATTGCTATGTTTTGTTTTTTTTGTATATTTGCATTATAAAATGCAGTCTAATCCAAAAGCCTAACACCTGATGGAGAAGAGAATAGGAACGATAACGATATTGATACACGACCGAGAAGCGGCTACGGCTGTCAATAGGTTATTGTCGGAGCATGCGGATATTATACTGTGTCGTCAGGGTCTCCCCTTGCATGACCGCCCCGTGGCCGTCATCTCGCTCATCGTGGAGGGCTGTATGGACAGCGTCAACGCGTTGACAGGCATCTTGGGGAGGGTGAATGGCGTGGATTGCAAGGCTGTGGTCACCAAGATCAGTTAAATATCAAAAATATATAGAACATGAGAAACCAGAACTTTATAGACCGCGACAAGCTCTACGGGATGCTTGAGAACAACGCCCCGAGCGTGAGCCAGCTGAACGACATTCTGAACAAGGCCCGCAAGCTCAAGGGCTTGAATCTCAAAGACGTGGCCAAGCTGCTCAGTGTCGAGGACGAGGACGGTATTCAGAAAATACTCGACACCGCCGAATTCTGCAAAAACGAGATCTATGGCCGTCGCCTGGTGCTTTTTGCCCCCATCTACACCGGCAACGCCTGCGTCAACAACTGCGTCTACTGCGGCTTCCGCAAGGACAACAAGGCGCTGAAACGCAAGGTCCTTTCCCTCGACGAGATTGAGGCTGAGACCCTCCAGCTGCTCCGCATGGGCCACAAGCGCGCCCTGCTTATCTGTGGCGAGAGCCCCCGCAACGACGCCAACTACATGGTTGAGGCTATCCGCCGCACCTATGCCGCCAAGGACGAGAAGGGCAGCACCATACGCCGCATCAATGTTGAACTGGCGCCTATGAGCGTCGAGGACTATGCCAAGCTGAAGGCCGAGAAGATTGGCACCTACGTGTGCTTCCAGGAGACCTACGACCCCATCGAGTATGCCAAGTTCCATCCAGCCGGCACTCCTAAGGCCGACTACCTCTGGCGCCTCACCTGCATGGACCGCGCTCAGGAGGGCGGCATCAACGACGTGGGTATCGGCGTCTTGTTCGGTCTGGTGGACTACCGCTTCGAGATTCTGGCCATGATGGAGCATGCCCGCCATCTCGAGGAGGACTACGGCTGCGGCCCCCACACGGTGAGTTTCCCGCGTATCGAGCCCGCCGAGGGCACCCCCTTCAGCCTGCCCGAGAACATTCCGCACCCCGTGAGCGACAAGGACTTCATGAAGATTATTGCCATCATCCGCATTGCTATGCCGTATACCGGCATCATCATCAGCACCCGCGAGCGTCCCGAGATGCGCGACAAACTGGTCAAATACGGCGTGAGCCAGATCAGCGCCGCCAGCGAGACCAACCCCGGCGGCTACGAGGAGGACGGCGACAAGACCCAGGCCAACCCCTACGAGAAGACCGGCAACACGGGCGCTCAGTTCACGCTGGGCGACCACCGCTCGCTCGACGAGGTCATCAGCATGATGATTGACGGCGGCTACATACCGAGCTTCTGCACCGGCTGCTACCGCAAAGGGCGCGTGGGCGCCGACTTCATGGACCTCGCCAAGCCCGGCCTCATCAAGGAGTACTGCAAGCCCAACGCCATGTTCACCTTCCGCGAGTACCTGGAGGACTATGCCAGTCCCGCCACCAAGGAGAAGGGCTTGCGCCTGCTGAAAGAACTGACTCAGACCTTCTCGAAGGAAGAGCTCAAGCGCCGTGTGGAGGGCAACCTCTGCAAGATTGGCGACGGCGAGCGCGACCTCTACTTCTAAGGCGGAGATACGAAACGCAAAATAGTAATTAAATAGAATAATAGATGAAACGTATTATCATGATGTGTGGCCTGTTGGCCTTTGTCGCAACAGCCAACTGGAGCTGCAACTGCCATCGTTCCGCCACTTCGAGCCCCTCTGCCGAGGCGAGCTACGACAACGGTTACAACAACGGCTTCGGCAACAACACTGATACCGACGAGGAGGCCGCTGCTCGCGAGGCTCGCTGCAATGCCCGCCGCATGAACAACCCCGACTTGGCCCAGGCCAACAGTGATATTGACAATGATATTGCCGATGCCGAGCAGATGGCTCGGGCCACTGCCAATGCCGCTGCCGCAGAAGCCATTGCCGATGCAAAGGCAAAGGCCGCCGATGCCAAGAAGGCTCGTGCCAATGGGCAGTACTGCAAGGCCTATGACCTCTTCAACGAGGCCTATGGCTTGCTCGCCGACAGCTATGCCGACGATGCCGCCACCTATGCTGAGTCTTCCTCTAACGAAACTGCTCAGAAAGCTGCCGCCGACGCTGACGTCTATGCCGATGCCGCCCACAAAGACGGTCTTGGATGTGCTATGGCTGCTTCGCGCAATGCCCGTTTGAATGCCGAGATAGCCCGCGATGCAGAGCAGAATGCCAGTAGAGCCAACACTGCTTACAACGACCGTAGCACTGCCGATTTTATGGCCAACGATGCACTGTCGATGGCCGAGGAAAGTGGCAGCAAGGCTGCGAAGACCGACGCCAAGGATGCTTCCGGCAAAGCCTACCGTGGCAACCTTGCCGCCAGCTATGCCGCCAGTGCCAAGAGTTTTGCCGCCAGTGCCAAAGCCTATGCCGACAAGAGCAAGAATGACGAGGCTAAGGCTGCTGCCGATGAGGCTCAGAACTATGCCGCAGTGGCTGCCGAAGCTGCCCGTATGGGTGATGTGGCTGCCGCCTATCGTGCCGCTCGTGCCGCCCAGCAGGCAGCTGCCCGTGCACGCCGCACTGTGACCGGCGGCGATAGCAAACCTGTTGTCGACAATACCAAACCGGCAGCCGGTGGGAGCGCCGCCGACCGCGCACAGCTCCAGAAGTATCTTGAACAGATTAATACCACTGTCCACTTCGACTTCGGCAGCACTGAGCCCAAGTATGACAGCAAGACCGACATCGCTATCCGCGCCCTTTGTGCAGCCATGAAGGCTGACAAGCGTGTGAAGGTGCTCATCACCGGACATACCGACAATGTGGGCACAGCCAAAGGCAACATGAACTATGGTAAGAAACGTGCTGAGGCCATGAAGCAGGTGATGGTAGGCCTGGGCGCTCCGGCCAATAGCATCGCCACTGCCAGCCGCGGTCAGGAGGAGCCCGTTGTCGACAACGATACCGACGAGCACCGCAACCAGAACCGCCGCGCCGTCATCACGCTGCGTTAGCAGAGTCGATACCCGCATAAGGGTATCGTTAGCAGAGTCGATAACAACATAATGGTATAGCGCTTCGCTAAAACTGTATTCTCAACATTTCAAAGACCTTTCGCGTCCGGCCAGCCCCACCACGGTTGGTCGGACGCACATATAAATATAAGGCCCTTTCGAGCGGAAGGACCTTTTTTAACTAAACTTTAACACTTGGGTTGCTCTATCTGGCTGTCTCCAGCAGGCTTTGCAGCTCTTTGATTTTATCACGGAATTTTGCCGCTGCCATGAAGTCCAGTTCTTTGGCGGCGGCTTGCATTTTGCGCTGTGCATCGCGTATTTCCTTGCGCAACTGCTCCTTGGTCATTGCCGCGTATGGCGACAGCGTGGCCTGTGGCTCTTCGGCTGCCAGCATAGGAGTCTCCTCATGCTTGTCGTAGGGGCGCACTGGCGCTTTGGCGGGCTCGCCGCTCTCCTCAGCGGCGCGCTCTATGACGCTGGTGGTGCCCAGTATGGCCTCGGTGCTCTTCACTATCTGGCGCGGCACGATGCCGTGCTCCATGTTGTACTTTATCTGTTTGTCGCGGTGGCGGTTGGTGAGGTCTATGGCGCGCTGCATCGAGCCGGTGATGGTGTCGCCGTAGAGTATTGCTTTGCTGTGCACGTTGCGTGCGGCACGCCCTATAGTCTGTATCAGTGCGCGGTCGCTGCGCAGGAACCCTTCCTTGTCGGCATCGAGTATGGCCACCAGGCTCACCTCCGGCAGGTCCAATCCTTCTCGCAGCAGGTTGACGCCCACAAGCACATCGAACACTCCCATGCGCAGGTCGCGCATAATCTCCACACGCTCCAGCGTGTCCACATCGCTGTGTATGTATTTGCTACGTATGCCGAGGTTTATCAGGTAGCTCGTCAGTTCCTCAGCCATGCGCTTGGTGAGGGTGGTCACCAGCACGCGCTCCCCTTTGTCCACAGTGTTCTCTATCTCGTCCAGCAGGTCGTCCACCTGGCTCACGGCGGGCCGCACCTCCACCACAGGATCCAGCAGGCCAGTGGGGCGTATCACCTGCTCCACAACCACGCCCTCGGCTTCGTTGAGTTCATAGTCCGCAGGTGTGGCGCTGATATATATAGTCTGTCCGGTGAGGTTGTAGAACTCGTCGTATGTCAGCGGGCGGTTGTCCAGTGCCGACGGCAGGCGGAAACCGTACTCCACGAGGCTGGTCTTGCGGCTGCGGTCGCCACCGTACATGGCGCCTATCTGCGGCACCGTGACGTGGCTCTCGTCCACCACCAGCAGGAAGTCGTCCGGGAAGTAGTCTATCAGGCAGAAGGGGCGGCTGCCGGGTGAGCGGCCGTCGAAATAGCGGCTGTAGTTTTCTATACCTGAGCAGTAGCCCAGCTCCTGTATCATCTCCACGTCATAGTTCACCCGCTCCTCCAGACGTTTGGCTTCGAGGTGCTTGCCTATGCTGTTTAGGTAGTCGCGCCGCTCGTACATGTCGCGCTGTATCTGCAGCAGAGCCCCTGCCATATTCTCCTTGCTGGTGAGGAAGTTGCTGGCGGGGTATATCACCACCTCGTTGAAGCGCTCCAGCCGCTGTCCGCTGATGGGGTCGAAGCTTTCGAGGCACTCTATCTCGTCGTCCCAGAAACTGATGCGGTAGCAGAAGTCGGCGAACGAGGGGAAGACGTCCACGGTGTCGCCCTTGACGCGGAAGCGGCCGTTGGTGAACTCAATCTCGTTGCGCACATACTGCCCTTCGAGTAGCTGCATGAGGAGTTGGTCGCGCCCTAGGCGGTCGCCCACCTTCAGGGTGACGGTGCCCCGTTTGAACTCCTCGGGGTTGCCGATGCCGTAGATGCAGCTCACGCTGGAAACCACTATGACATCGCGGCGTCCGCTGAGCAGCGCACTGCTGGCGCGCAGACGCAGTTTGTCGAGCTCGTCGTTGATGGCCAGGTCTTTCTCTATGTAGGTGTTGGTGGCGGCAATGTATGCCTCGGGCTGGTAGTAGTCGTAGTAGCTGACAAAGTACTCTACGGCGTTGTTGGGGAAAAACTGGCGGAACTCGCCATAGAGCTGGGCCGCCAGCGTCTTGTTGTGGCTCAGCACTAGTGTGGGACGACCAAGCTGCTGTATGACGTTGGCCACGGTGAAGGTCTTGCCCGAGCCCGTGACGCCCTGCAGCACCTGTGCCCGCTGGCCGGAACGCACGCCCTCCACCAATTGACGGATAGCCTCCGGCTGGTCGCCCATGGGCGCAAAGTCCGATTTTAGCTCAAATTCCACAGTCTTTAACCTTTAACCTGTAACCTTTAACCATTACCTACACTCCGTTGTGTGGTCCAGCAGCATCTGCTGGCTCTTCTGTATCATGCCGAAAGCGTAGCGGCGCATGGCAGCGGCGCTGTCGGGCATTTGGCTGATGATGTCTTCGGTGGAGCCGAGGCGGTACAGGCTCTCGCGTTCCTCTTTGACGCGCCACAGGTAGAACAGGCCGCCTTCGCTGATTACGCCAACCTTGTCGTCGGCGCTGAAGTAGGCGTAGGGGCGACGGTAGCGCTGCAGGTCTACTCCAAGCGTGTGGTTGGCGGGCTGCGGCTCAATCATGCCCAGCACCGTGGCCGTGATGTCGAGCTGCAATGCCGGACGGTCGATGCGCTCGGGCTCGATGCGGCCTGGAGCATAAAAGAGCAACGGCACATGGTTGTAAGGCAGCGACATGTCGTAGGGACAGTTGCGCGCTGCACCGTGGTCGCCCACGAAGACGAACAGGGTGTTCTGGAACCACGGCTGCTCGGCGGCCTTACTCATGAAGCGTCCAATGCTCCAGTCGGCGTATTCCACCACCATGTCCTCAATGCTGGTGTTGTGCACCGCCTTGAAGTCGATGCCTTTCGGCACTATGTATGGGCTGTGGTCGCTGCAGGTCATCACCGTGGTGAAGAAGGGTTGGCCCTCTTCGGCGGCCTTGTTGCAGTGTGCCAGCGCGTAGTCGAAGAGCACGTGGTCAGGCACACCCCAGGTGCCCACAACCTCGGCGGGATCGTATTCGCTCTGGCCATAGACCTCGCTGAATCCGTTGTTGTACAGGAAGCCGCGCATATTGTCGAAGTCGGCGTCGTGGGGCATGAAGTAAGCCGTCTGGTAACCCATGGCCTGCAGGGTCTGCGGCAGTCCGCACATGCGGAAGATGCTGGCCCCCTTCATCATGTGGCGTGCCATGATGGCGGGGTGGCCGTATAGCGATGAGTAGATGCCGTTGTAGGTGTGCACTCCCGCCGACCATGCGTTGGTGTATATCCGGCCGCCGTCCATCAGGCTGTCGAGGCAGCGTGTCAAGGTGAAGCTGTTGACGGTGAGACAGGTCTTCTCTGTGGCCATGCTCTCCATTATTATCAGCACCACGTTGGTGCCCTCGGGCAGCACCACGGCGCTCTGCGCCAGCAGGCTGTCCATTGGCATGGTCAGTTGTTCTTTGTACACTGCCTCGGCCTCCTCCTCGCTTACCAGCTGCACGGGCTGGTTGCGGCTCTTGTTCACCTCCTCCACGCTCTTCATGAACGTAAAGGCAGGGTTCAGGCCTATCTGGTTGAGAAACGGCACGTCGCAGAACGACGCCGAGCCCACGCGTAGCGGGCTCTTGCGCGCCAGTCGGCCGCGCATGCCAACGAAGAGCGCGAAAATAAGCACCATGGCCAGCGGTATGGTGACATACAGCGGTGCTGGCTCCACTGGGCCTTCGGCGCGCAGCAGAGGCTTGTCGAGCACGCGGCGGAATACGGCGCGCGTGGCGAACCACCACGACACGGCCACGGCCACGAACGCCAGCAATGCCAGCACATACTCCAGCTCGCCGAATATCATGCTCACCACCATGCCGGGCGTGTCGCCCCAGGTGAGCGACACCACGTCGAGGCGTGAGTAGAAGTAGCAGAAATAGGGGATGTCGGCTGCGCAGGCGAAGAAGCAAGCGGTGAAGCACACGTTGATGAAGTAGTGTGCCACCTTGTACCACCACCGCGCACGCCACCGCGTGAACTCGCCGATGAACATCATCAGCAACGGCAGCGCCAGTATGTAGCAGCATATCAGTGTGTCGAAACGCCAGCCCGTGTAGAGGGCGTAGCCGAAGAGCCCTTTCATATCGATGGGGTCGGCGGAGTTCGACAGGAACGCCCACGTCTCGACGAGACGGAAGACTGTGAAGTAGACGATGCCTAACAGGTAGACAATCAGCAGGTAATTGAAGCGTGCGTATTTTTTCATAATCTGCAAAGTTACGAAAAAAAGGTCACACGGCGAAATAAAACATCACCCGGTCGCCACCGTCTGCGTCCCCTCTCCGTAGCCCCTCCGACCCCTCTCCGACAAAAAACCGTTAAACAACCGGTGAACAGTCGGAGCGGGTACGGAGCGGATACGTAGAAACACGATATCGGATTTATTTCGTATATTTGCAAACAAAAGAGACGGTCTGTACTGTTGTATTGGTTTGATTGTCAGAGATGAATACGGAGTCTAATCGCATAGATATCGACCTCACGCCCGAGGAGTGCATGGTGCCCGCCAAGTTGCGGAGCGCCGTGGCTCGCCATCTGGGTATTGCCGAGTCGGAGCTTGACGATGTGCGTGTTGTGCGCCGCACCCTCGATTGCCGCCGCCGCAACGTCGTCTATCACGCTACGGTAGAGACGTACCATGGTACGTCTCATGAAGATGGTGTTAATAGGAGCAATGTCAACAAAGAGACGTACCATGGTACGTCTCTACGGGATGGGCGCGTATGCACAGGGCAGACGGTGGTGATCGTCGGCGCCGGTCCGGCAGGTCTCTTCGCAGCCCTCCGTTGCCTGCAGCTGGGCATGAAGCCCGTCATCGTGGAACGTGGCAAGCCGGTGGAGGAGCGCAAGTACGACATTGCGCGTCTGGCGCGCGAGAAGGTTGTCAACCCCGACAGCAACTGGTGCTTCGGCGAGGGTGGCGCCGGGACCTACAGCGACGGCAAGCTCTACACTCGCTCCACCAAGCGCGGCGATGTCAGCAGCGTGCTGCGCACCTTTGTGGAGCACGGCGCCGACCCTGACATAATGCTTGAGGCTCACGCACATATCGGCACCGACCGCTTGAGCGGCATCATAGCCAACATGCGCCATACGATAGAGGAGGCTGGTGGCGAGTACCGCTTCAATACCAGGGTTACCGACTTGATTGTCAGGGATGGTCGCGTGCAGGGAGTTGTGACGGACAGCGGCGATATAACCGGTGACGCTGTGATATTGGCCACAGGGCATTCCGCGCGCGACATATACTATATGTTTCAGCGCCACGGCTGGCTGCTTGAGGCCAAGCCTTTCGCCCTCGGCGTGCGTGTGGAGCATCCGCAGGAGCTCATCAACGAGATACAGTACCACGGCAAGGGCTATTCCCGCTACCTGCCGCCGGCGGCCTACAGCCTGACAACGCAGGTGGGGTCGCACGGCGTCTTCTCGTTCTGCATGTGTCCGGGTGGCGTCATAGTGCCCGCCGCCACAGCCGACGGGCAGCAGGTGGTCAACGGCATGAGCAACTCGCGCCGCAACTCGCCCTATGCTAACAGCGGCATTGCGGTGACGGTGGGCACTTCCGATGTGCAGGACAACGACGTGTTCGCGCTTCTGCGTTTCCAGCAGGAGGTGGAGCAGCGCATGTTCCATGCCGGTGGCGACGCCATCAACGCACCGGCCCAGCGCCTCGTTGATTTCCTGCGCCGCAAGCCTTCGTCGCGGCTTAATAAGACGGGCTATATGGGCGATGTGGTCAGCGCTCCGCTGCACGAGCTGCTGCCGGGCTTTGTCGTCGACAGCCTGATACAGGGTTTCCGCAGTTTCGACCGCAAGATGCGTGGCTTCGTCACCGAGGATGCCATGCTGCTGGCTGTCGAGAGCCGCACCTCGTCGCCTGTACGTATCCCCAGAGACAAAGAAACCCTGCTGCATCCACAGCTGCAGGGTCTGTATCCTTGTGGCGAGGGCGCCGGTTACGCCGGCGGCATCGTCTCCTCGGCCCTCGACGGCATCCGTTGCGCCAACAACCTTGCCAACATCGGCTAAAGCGGATGTTGGCGAGGTTGTTAACCTTCGAAAGTAAAGCTTAGCATGAATGTACGGCTCTTGAGTTTGTCGAAAGAGCGTATATAGATATCGGGGTCTGCGACCTTGAGGTCGAACAGGCCGAAGGCCATCTTGAACTCTATGGCGAACTTGACGTAGCGCAGGAAGACGTCGAAGCCAACGCCCATGGTGTAGCGCAGGTCGTGGGGCTGCAGGCGCACTATGGCCTGGTTGGTCTGGTTGCGGTTCTTGCGAAGCGAGGCGAAGTCGAAACCGTAGCTGGCGCCGGCGGTGAGGTAGGGACGGAAGTTCTGCCAGCGTACCGCGCGGAACTTAATCTCTATTGGTATGTCGCCGTAGACGGACTCTACGTTGCGCGAGCGTTCGGCGAGGCGGTGTGTGGCTATATAGCCCTCCTCCCACGAGTAGCCGAGGGTGCGTGTGACGAGGGTGACGCCGGGCAGCAGGCGCAGGTTGAACCAGTTGCCCAGCCGCAGGTCGCCGATGACGGCTATGTGGAAGCCCGGCGCATAGTACGACGTGACGCCCTGCAGCGTCTGCCGCAGGCTGTCGTCCTCGCTGTAGGCGAGGTCGAACTTCGACTGGGTGTAGCCCACCTGTATACCGTAGTGCAGCGTGCGGCGGTCGAACATGCCGAGGTTGCCGGTATAGTTCTGGGCCGATGCCGTAATGAAAAGTGAAGAATGAAGAATGAAGAATAAACTTGCGCAAAAAAGCTTGCACAACACGACTGCGGCAGCCGAATTCTTAATTCTTAATTTTTCATTCTTCATTTTATTCTGTGATTTCTCCTCGCAGTGACTGGCTGAGGCGTTGCCGCACATGCTCTTTGTCGTCGGGGTAGTTGCCGAGGAGGCACATCATCTTGGTGATGGCGGCCTCGATGGTTATGTCGCCAGCGCCTACCACACCTATGCGGTCGAGGTCGCAGGAGGCGGCGTACTGGCGCATCTTCACCGCACCGGCCTTGCACTGCGTCACGTTGAGTACTATGACGCCGCGTTTGATGGCCTGCTCGATGGCGGTGATGAACCACTCGTCCGTCGGTGCATTGCCTGAGCCGTAGGTCTCTATCACCACGCCCTGCAGGTCTACGGTGTTGAGCACGGCGTTCACCACCTCGGGGCCGATGCCGGGGAAAAGCTTGAGTATGGCTACGCGGGTGTCGAACTTCTTGCGCACCTGTAGCGGCAAGGTTGGCATGGGCATGAACAGTTGCTCCCTGAAGGTGATGTTGATACCCACCTTGGCCAGCGACGGGTAGTTGTACGAAGCAAAGGCATCGAAGTTCTCGGCGTTCATCTTTGTGCTGCGGTTGCCGCGGTAGAGGTGGCTCTCAAAGAAGATGCACACCTCGGGAATCACGGCAAGCCGTGTGGAGGCTAACTCGAGAGCGCAAATTATGTTCTCGCGGCCGTCGCTGCGCAACTTGCCCAACGGCAGCTGGCTGCCGGTGAGGATAATCGGCTTGGTGAGGTTCTTGAACATGAAGCTCAGCGCCGACGCAGTGTAGGCCATGGTGTCGGTGCCGTGGAGGACAACGAAGCCGTCGTAGTCGTCGTAGTGGCTCTCTATCTTTTCTGCAATCTCGACCCACATCGAAGGCGTCATGTTCGATGAGTCGATGATGTTGTCAAGCGTCACAGAGTCGATGCCGTACTGGCAATGCTTCAGCTGCGGTACGGCGTCGTATATACGATCGAGGGCAAAGGGGTGCAGCGAACCGTTCTCGTCCTGCACCATGCCTATGGTGCCGCCGGTGTATACTATAAGCACTTTGTTTTTCATGTCATGAATAACGACCAGAGAGGCATTTTATTGTGCTGTTTGCACCGCTGGGCATTATTTTTTTGTTGCTGATAATAAGCACGGAACAAAATAAATTTGGCTACATTGCGAAAAAGTGTTACTTTTGCACGCTCAAAAATCAAGAGCCGATTGTCCCATGGTGTAATGGTAGCACATCAGATTTTGGTTCTGCTTGCCCAGGTTCGAGTCCTGGTGGGACAACAAAAGCCCCGCATCGTTGCGGGGCTTTGTTCGTTTATTGGTTGTAGCGATTGTACGTGTCTTTAATAATCCACCGGTATACTAATGAATACGCTATACGTATTGAGCTTGCGCCAATGGATATGTACTTAGGCCAATCGTCATCGCTGTAGGCCTTGCGTTTCTTCTTGGGTGTGGGCTCCACATATACAACATCGTTCTGCTTCAAGTAATAGAATGGAGAGTTGAGGGCATCTTTAGAGGTGAGGTTCAGTTCACCGACGGTGACGTTTTCACCTTCGAAGCGTATTACCTTGATGTTGTCGCGCAGGCCGTCCATCGTCACGTCGCCGCATTGTGCTATGGCCTCGAAGATGGTGATGCGGTTGCCCTTCACCTGTATCATCTTGGGTTGGGCCACTTCGCCCACAACCGTCACGTGGAAGTTCGGCATCGACACTGTCACTGTTGGGTCTTTCACATAGCGCCCCTCAATCAGACGCCCCTCGATGGAGCGTGCCAGCTCGTCAAGGGTCATGCCCGCTGCCGGAATCTTGCCAATGACAGGGTATTGTATGGTGCCGTCTTGTTCCACCAGAAGTCCCTCTTTATTGGCCGCATTGACCGTTTTGCGTGAATTCGGCATGCGTACTGAGCGGTTGGTCTCCTCGTTGAAAGGGTATGTGCTCTGCGGCGTGCGGCTGTCCACGTGTATCTTCAGGCGGTCGCCGGGGAAGATGGTGGTGGTGTAGTTGTTGATTATCGGCATCTCCTCGTTGCGGGGCGCATCCTTCAAATATGCGTATTCTTGGCGTGCGGCGCACGAAACCGCCAACAGTGCCACCGCCGCAACCAGAGCCAGATGCCATTTCTTGCTTACCATAGTCCTTTCCATTGTTGTTTACTTCTTGCTCCAGGGCAGGGTGGGCAGCTCTACACTCTTGAAAGCCGAGAAGAGGCCCGAAGTGTTGGTCTTGTCCTTGCCGTAGATGTCGGCCACCACGTCCTTGTACTTGTCCATCAGCGGGCCGCGACGCAGCTTGAGTGTGGGCGAGAGAAGGTTGTTGGCTGACGTCCACTCCTCAGGCACTATGCGGAACTGCTTTATCTGCTCGTGCGGAGCCAACTCCTTGTTGTATTCGTCAAGCACCGAGCGCATCTTCTTCTGCACCTCCGGCAGCGCCACCAGTTCCACATTGTCGCGGTAGTGCTGCTTGTGCTTCAGTGCCCAGTAGTGGAGCGTGTTGAAGTTGGGGCTTATAATCGCCGCCACCTGCTTCTCGTTCTCCCCGATCACCATTACCTGCTCTATGTATTCCGAGCCACGCAGCATATTCTCTATCAACTGTGGCGCCACATACTTGCCGGCGGAAAGCTTGAAAATATCCTTCTTGCGGTCAGTAATCTTGAGGTACTTGCCGCCCACCAGCTCGCCTATGTCGCCCGTGTGGAACCAACCCTCGCTGTCAATAACCTGCGCCGTGTATTCGGGGTCCTTGTAGTAGCCCAGCATAACGTGCGGTCCACGTGTCAAAATCTCGCCGTCCTCGTCGAATTTCACCTCCACGCCGCTCAGTATCGGCCCCACGGTGCCTATCTTCACCTGGTGGTGGGCAGGGTCGTTCACCGCTATCACCGGCGACGTCTCGCTAAGCCCGTAGCCCTCGTAAATATTGATACCTGCGGCCGCAAACAGGCGCACCATGTCCGGCTGTATCGAGCTGCCGCCGGTAATCACCGTAAGCCGCTTGCCGCCGAACTTCTCACGCCACTTGCTGTATACCGCCTTGTCCAGGAACCACTGCACCAGCTGGTAGAACAGGCTCACCTTCTTTATCAGCGTGTAGTCGTAGCGCTTGCCGTGACTGAATGCCCAGTCGTAGATGCGCTTCTTGATGCCGCGGAAATCCTTGCCGGCGGCGTACAGCTTGTCGTACACCATCTCCAACACCCTCGGCACAGCGCAGAAACCGTCTGCCGCTATCTCCTGCATGTTCTGCTGTATTGTGCCCATGTTCTCGGCATAGTAGATGCTGATACCCTTGGCCTGGTAGTGGTAGTTCATCGAACGCTCGTAGATGTGGTTCAGCGGCAGGAAACTAAGGAACTTGTGATGGTAGTCGCAGGGATTCACCTCAGCATGCGCCATGAAGTTGCTGCACAGGTTGCGATGGCTCAGCATCACACCCTTCGGCAGACCCGTGGTGCCGCTGGTGTAGATCATCGTCACCCAGTCTTCGGGCTTTATCTCCCGCTTGCGGCGCTCAATCTCCGGCATCCACTTCTCGCGGTTCGCTATGCCCGCCTTCAGTATCTCAAGCATACGGCGTTCGCCATCCACGCTCATCAGCGTGTACACCTCCGGCTTCTTCTCCATCTGGTCAAGTGCCGGCCTCAGTCGGCCCAGCAGCATCTTGGTGCTCACAAACACCGCCGCCGCCTCGCTGTGCTTCAGTATGTGCAGGTAGCTTTCCGTGTTCAGCGTCGGATAGATGGGCACATGCACCATGCCGCTCATTGCCAGTGCCATGTCGATGAAGTTCCACTCCGGGCAGTTCGCGCTCATCGTGATGACGCGGTCGCCCTCTTTCAGTCCCATCTCGCACAGGCCGTAGGCCATGTAGTGGGCATATTTATAGTAGTCGTGCGACGAGTATTTGATCCACTCTCCGTTGACCTTGCCGGCAAGGATGTCCTCTTTCGGGTATTGTTCCACCAAGTGGTCCAGCAGGTCGAATGTACGTGTGATTTCTACCATTGTCTTAGTGTTTGTTTTGTGCTATTCATTTGATGTTTGAATTTGCAAAAGTACACCTTTTTTCAGACATGGTGAAATTTTTTTTCATCTTCTCTCCCTCTTCTCTCCCTCTTCTCTCCGCCATTTCTCCGCTTGTTCTACCATTGTTCTACGCTATGAACCGTTAAACAACCGTTGAACAACCGTAGAACAGTCGGAGAGGCTACGGACCGGCAACATGGTGACTGCGGCGTAAATTTCAATTTTCGACTTTCAATATTTAGATTTTTTTGTATCTTTGCACAACGAATATTAGTGTAAAAACAATGAAGAAGATTTGCTTAATGCTTGTCGCTGTGGCTTTTGCGGCGACTGTCAATGGTCAGGTGGTGCTCGGACTTCAGGGCGGCTACTATGGTGACAAGAGTGTCAACTCGTGGAACGACGACATGCACAAGTCGGCAACGTGGCTCGCAGGCGGCCAAGTGGGTTACATGATTACCCCCAAGCTCTACTTCGGCGTCATGGGCGGCTACCTCAGCACCTCGGCCGAGGGGCTGAAGACTTCGGTGGTGGCCGACTTCGACAACACCGGTATGACTCACACCTTCACCAATCTCGACACTGTGACCGCACGCAACGGCTGGACAGTGCAGCCCACTCTCCGCTACGAGATATTCAAGTACGGCAACATGCACTTCCACCTCATGCTGCAGGGCTCTATCCGCAACATGGGCTACACCAACATCACAACCAGATATAATACCTACAAGAACAACCAGGAGCTTATCGAGGCTGATCCCTACAACGACAGCATCCGCAATTTCTCGTGGAGCGTCAGCCTCAGACCCACCCTCACATACGAATTCAGCGAGCACCTCAGCGCCGAGCTGAGCCTCGACTTCCTCAGCGTGGGCTATATCGTGGACCGCGAGTACCACGATGCCGACCAGCCGACGCACTACCACATGGTGGGCGGCGAGAAGAGGCAGGATGTGCTGACCACCACCACCATGTACGCCGGCCTCAACACCCTGATGGAGACCCTCCGCTGGGAGAGCCCCATGCTGCGTTTCGGATTCAACTATACGTTCTGATATGTACACCAAGGAACAAGGATTGTACGTCGCCCACTGCGACGAGGGGGCATTGTCTATTGTCGGCCGCATGGCCAACCGCCACGGCCTGATAGCAGGTGCCACGGGCACCGGCAAGACGGTGACACTGCAGGTGCTGGCCGAGACCTTCTGCCAGGCCGGTGTGCCCTGCTTCATGGCCGACATGAAGGGCGACCTGAGCGGCATCAGCCAGGCCGGACAGATGAGCGGCTTCATTGAGAA
The DNA here is from genome assembly GCA_902777005.1 of uncultured Bacteroidota bacterium. GTDB lineage: Bacteria > Bacteroidota > Bacteroidia > Bacteroidales > P3 > Colimorpha. Next base: position 60,113 of record CACYSB010000007.1, on the reverse strand, counting down.
GCGCAAAGACGCTTTCGGTGTGCCTAACCCCGAGTTCCAGGCCTGCCCGGTGCGCTTCTACGACGTCTACGGTGAGCAGGGACACCCCATCCGCGCCACCGTGAGCCAGATGGGGCCGCAGTTGCTGAGCCGCCTGCTGGGCTTGAACGACACGCAGGACGGCGTGCTGAACATCGTGTTCCGTATCGCCGACGAGCGGGGGCTGCTGATACTGGACATGAAGGACTTGCGCGCGATGCTCGACTATGTGGCCAAGCATGCCAAGGAATACACTACGCAGTACGGCAATATATCCACTACGACGGTGGGCGCCATACAGCGCGCGCTGCTGCAGTTGGAGAACCAGGGTGCCGACCGCTTCTTCGGCGAGCCGAGTTTTGACATATTCGACCTGCTGCAGACCGAGAATGGCAAGGGGGTGATGAGCGTGCTGGCTGCCGACAGGCTGATGCTGCAGCCCAAGCTTTACAGCACCTTCCTGCTGTGGCTCATGAGCGAACTCTACAGCACGCTGCCCGAAGTGGGCGACCAGGAGCTTCCGCGGCTGGTCTTCTTCTTCGACGAGGCCCACATGCTGTTCGACGACACGCCCAAAGCCTTGGTGGACAAGATTGAGCAGGTGATACGGCTCATACGCTCCAAAGGCGTGGGCATATACTTTGTGACGCAGAACCCCACCGACATACCGGACAACATACTTGGGCAGCTGGGCAACCGTGTGCAGCATGCATTGCGTGCCTATACTCCCAAGGACCAGAAGACTGTGCGCGCCGCCGCCGAGTCGTTCCGTCCCAATCCTCGCTTTAAGACCGACGAGGCTATCATGGAATTGGAGACCGGCGAGGCGCTGGTGAGCTTCCTCGATGAGAAGGGGGCACCCTGTGTGGTGCAGCGCGCCAAGATCCTCTTCCCGCTGAGCCAGATCGGTGCCATTACACCCGAACAACGCACGGCTATCATACGTGCGAGCCGCATCTACGGCAAGTACGACAATATGGTTGACCGTGAGAGCGCCTTCGAGGTGCTGATAAAGGAAGCCGAGGAGAACGCCGTGGTTGAGGTGGAAGAGGCCCCTGCCCCGCAGCCCAAGGCTGGCAAGTCGGCTCCCGCAGAGGCCGCACCGAAGAAGAAGGCAGGTATCGGCGGCAAACTGCTGAAGGCGGCCCTCACCGCCGTCACTGCCACACTGGCAACTGCCGCAGGTACCGCCGTGAGCGATGCTGTGAGCGGCAAGAAGACCAAGAGCAAGACAACGATGGGGCAGAAGATTGTGAAGAACACCACGTCGAGCCTCACGCGTACGCTTACGCGAGATATATTGGGAAACCTGATTAAATAAAAAAAAGCCCCGACGATTGTCGGGGCTTTTCTTTTATTTGCTTCTAAGTGTTGCGCCAGTGTGGCTTTGCCATGTGGCGAGCAGCTTGCGGTAGTTGGCGTAGTCCTCTACGGGTACCACGCTCTTTTCTAGCTTCAGCTTGCGCTCCACCTTGAGTGTCTTGCCGCTCTGTTTCACACTCACCTGCATCGTGCCAATGCCGTCGAACGACAGCTTGTCGCTGACGCTGCCGCCAACGAGCTTGACGCCCTTGGGCAGGGTGTAGGTCTCGGTGCTGGTAAGGTCGCAGGCGCTTCCCTGCAGAGGAGTGGTGCGGTCGAGGGCGAGTCTGCGGGCGCTCATGGTGGGTTCGCCAGGGATGCCGGCGAAGCTGAGGCGGAAGAATCCGTCGGCAAGGGTGTCGAGCTCGGCATCAGCAGTGGTGGTGAAGTTGCCGGTGCTCACCTCGTCGTGTGCTTCGCCGTAGAGCTGTGCCGGTGCTTTGGAGCGGACATCGAAGCGGTACTCCAGCGTGTCGATGATGACGCCCACATGGTCGTGGTTGTCGCCGGTGACGGAGGCCTGATAGCCCTCGTGGCGGAGAATGGCGGCGAGCAGGGCGGCCTTGTCTGCGGCGGTGCCACAGCCGCTCTGCCATGTCTCGGCAGGGGCGGCGACAGCGTAGCCGATGTGTGAGGGGGCGATGTCGTTGAGGTGGATGTTGTCAACGATATAGTTGCGTATCTTGGTGATAAGCTCTTTGTCGGTGCCTTTGTTGGTCATCTTGCCCACTATCTCTTCGGCGGCGCTGAAGGGCTGGTCGGCTCCGGCCTCGGTGAACTCGGGCGTGCCGTTGTAGAGGCGCAGCACGGGGACGATATCGGCGGGCATATAGGGCTCGCGCGGGGCCTGTTGCACATTCTTGAAGGTGTAGTGGAGTTCACGGTTCATGTTGTCGGTATCTACGGACTCGCTCCTCGTGACGTCGTTGAGGTTCAGGTACTGAGAGCCGTCGATGGCGTAGTTGAGCTCCGTATTGTTGTGGTTGTATTTCACCAGCACCTCGAGCATCTCCACGGGGCAGTCGCGCTTCAGCTGGATGCTCTCGTGAAGGAAGTTGTAGCGGCGGTGGATGGTGTAGTCGACCACTATGGTGCAGCCGAGCTCCATGCCGGTGTGCACCATGGCGAGCTCACGCAGGTGGTTGAACCGGCCGCAGTCGGCGCACTCTTCAGGCAGTTGGTAGATGAAGGCATTCTGCGGCATGTTGACGCGGGTGCCGTCATTCTGTATGGTGTACACTTCGTTGATGGTGAGTTCCTCAAGGTCTGGGTTGTAGACCACGAAGGTCTCTCCTTTGTCGGCATAGGCTACGAGTGCACGGTTGCGGAGTATCTGCACCTCGTGGCGGTAGTGGTAGTCGCTGCTTCCGTCGTCATTGATGGTCCATTCGTAGCGCAGCAGTTTGTATACTGCATCGGGCTGCTGAGCTGTCGCCGTGATGCCAAAAATGATTGCTATTGCTGCAAAAAGTATCTTTTTCATGGCTTTACTTGGTTAAGATTACTGGGGTTTGAGACACTTTTATCTGGTTCATGGCGCTGGCGCGGAAAGGCATCCAGTCGTCGGCATCATAGACGCGCTTGCCGAAGAGCAGGCTTTCACCGAAGGTAAGCTTGTTGCCCTCCATTTGGAAGCCGCAGCCGAAACTGGCAGCGGGGTCGGCAATGCCGTCAACCATGGGGTAGTGGAACTGCTTGTATTCTGCGGGCAGCGTGATGGTTTCCTGAATCTGTATCAGACGGGAGCATCGATCGGCAAAAGGCTGTGTGCGGTGCTCCTGGCTGAAGTCGAAGTAGAGGTGGCTCATGGCGCGACTGAAGAAGTTGCGGGCTGTGAGGGGAATGAACGATATTGCATCCTTGTCTACGGTGGCATAATGTGGTATGCGGTACTTGTAGGTGATGCTTACAGGTTGGTCAAGGTAGCGGTCGGGGTCGGTGTATTGTATGTCGGTTATTTCTGCTGTGGGGGCTAACTTGAGAAGCTCTAACTCGAGGTTGCTTCGCCACTCGCTCTGGCGGGCGCTGAAGACACCACGTACAGAGGCGTCGCTCTGCCCTTCGGCGGTGATGCTTATTGTACCGGTGAGGTTGCCTTCGTTGTCAATAGCGCTTTCTCCATTTATGCGTATGTAGTGGTTCTCGGCAGGTGAGATTGGGGTCTCCATAAGGTCGCAGCCTTCGGCGGTACCAATGAGGTAGCCCTGCTGCTGCTCGGCGCTACTCCAGAGCTCACGCACGTTGGGCACCCAAGTGGGGTCAAGCATGGTGAACTGGCCGTTGCGGAGCTGCACGGCGCAGACGCTATGGTTGAACTGGTCGGCAGGTATGCGGTCGATGCGCTCACCGGCCATGGTCATCGCGGCATAGGCTTTGAAACCGGCGGCGCGCAAGAAGGTGACGAGCATCGAGGCTTTGTCCTTGCAGACACCGCAGCGGTCGGTATATATCATGTCTGCGTTGTGGAGTGTGAAGCCTTCACCCTCGCCCATAGAGATACCGGCATAGCGGATGTTGTCGGCCACCCAGTGGGTAAGACGGCTTATGCTGTCAATCTCGTCCTTGGCGCCACGCAGCAGTTCATTGACTTTTTTCTGTACGGCGGGCGTGGGTTTGAAGCTACCGTAGTCCTCGTTCACACCGTAGAACCACCGGCTCTTGGCCTGCCAGTCGGGACTGGTGCTTAGAAGTAACTTGCACTCTATATCATTATTGGCCAGTGCCCGCTGTTCACGCTTCAATGGCTTGATGTTCATGCCTTCAAAAGTATACAGGGAGCGGCCCTCTTCGTCGGCTGCAGTACGCGTTACCTTCAGTTCCCCATTATACACTTTGTATTGCAGATTCTTACTGTCAAGGATGTTTAGTTGATACACCTTGTGGTTAACAGGCTCGTTGCTCCAAAAAGGCACTATGTCATAGAAGTGTCCACGCATAGGAGGTACATATCGTTCGTTACTTTCCGGTAGTGATGCGAATGTGGCGTTAAGGCTTGGCACCTCGTCTTGCAGTAGGGCATAGGTGTAGCCTTTCTTGTAGGTCCATATCTCAAGTTTGTCACCTATGTCCAAGTGCCCCACCTCTACCATCTTCTGGCTGGCGCCCCAATAAATCATGCGTGCGGGTGCCACATAGTCGTACACCGGAGCATTGTCATTTCGGCCTGGCCATACAAGTGTGTCATTACCGTCGTTCACGCGGTGTACCACAACGCCCGTGATGTCACACCATGCCGATAGCGGGTCGTAGTCAATCTTTACCGTGCTCCACTGCTTGCATCCGGTATATGACCCCATTTCAATGAGTCTGTGGGTTTGTACGTGGCTGAGTCCTGACACCTCCATGTAAACTCCTGTGGAGTCATAGATTGTCACCGTGTTCGATGCAGTATATTTGTCCGGTAAAGCACGCTCCTGTGCCACTGCGGTAGCAGTCAAAAGCCCTACCAATGTGGTTAATACAAATACTTTCTTCATTATTTATGATATATTATTCGTGATGCAAAGATACGAAAAAAAAGTTTTTCATATTTTTGCATTTATTATAAATAATAAACATTTGTTTTAATATTGCTGAAAATCAAAGATATGTATATTATCTCACGTTTAGTTCGGTCGGTATTTTTGACTCTCTTTTTTTGTTTCTGTCTGTATATTCACGGTATTGCAATGGCACAGACCATTACACCTTTACAATATGGTCTTATAGAAGCGCAAAGCCCTGAGGAGGTCTACCGTGTCTTGTTCCGTACTCATCAGGCAGCCGATTCAATGGGTTGCAGTGTTAGTTATGATGGCATTGACACCCTGCGTGTGGCTATTCCACCCGATGCACAGAGTATTCCGCTCCAGTCAGATAACGACTTTGCTAAGGTTGTTTTCATTGTTGCCAACAATACTAGAAACATATTCCTGTTTCAATACACCCCGTTTGCATATCCTGTCCACGTCAATGACACAATGGCCTTGTGTACTGCTATCGACAGTGGTGATTTCCGTAATATGCCCATGTTCGCTGACGGCGATTGGCTGCTACATATTGTCGACAGCACGCCGTGGGTAGACCGTCGGCGCGACCATGATTATGGCCACTACCGAGAGGATATCATGCTCATACACGACGGTATAAGCCACGATAAACCTGCAATGCCGTATAGTGCTGGAGGTTCACGCCCATCGTTAATTGCCCGCCGACTCGATAGCATAACTCCCTTTTCATTCTCAAACATCACGCTTGTCCGCGAAGACTCTTCGTTGTGCGCCACATATCTTCTACAACTAGAGAATCTTCCCCAAGCTACCATTCGTAATGTCGTTGTTGTCACTCCACGCAGTAAATATCTTGCCGCCAACGATGCTATAATATATATCTACAATTCCGCCAACGTAACCATCGACAGCCTCACAATTTGGGGTACCTATTCTCGTTTGAATCATTCCGGTTACGGCCTCCTGCTGGGCAACCTGCGTAATACACATATCCGTAGGCTCAAGGCACTTACCGACTGGGGCGTATTCGGTACAAACAATATGACCGAGACTACTATTGAATATTCAGAGTTCAATCGTTTCGACATACATTGCTATGGCCGTAACGTCACGTTCGACCACTGTATACAGCGTAACGGATACAACCAGTTCTCGTCCGTGTATGGAACAATCGCCTTTCATTCGTGCACATTCGATGACTTCACTCCGGTTCTCATAGAAGACACATACAATGCCTACTCCCACTTCCTGTTAAGCATGGACAGTTGCCGTTGGTGGCCTACTGCAAAACGCCATGTGGTCTTCGACGGTGGTCATATCGATAGCCCTCTCAACAGTAGAGAAGAACTGCAGATACCATCACTGCCAGATATTGATATAGACAATCTGGATATATATACAACAAAAAATATCGGCCAAGTGGAGCTCTTCCACATGAAAGGTAGCGAACGTCACGCGCATATCCATCAAGGCCTCAGTCGAATAGCGCTGCGCAACGTTACATTGCGCGGCAACCCTAATACAAAGATCATACTCAGCAACAAGCGTGTCAATCTGCTGCGGGAGGCAAGTGTGGAAACCTTCGGTTCGATGCAGGATACAACACTTATCTCGCGCTTAGGTTCTTCTGTTGTAGATATCAAATAACAAAAGACGCCCATTTGTGGGGCGTCTTTGTTGTCCTACCTGGATTCGAACCAAGACAAGCTGATCCAGAGTCAGATGTGCTACCGTTACACCATAGGACAATCTTTGTGTTTTTGTCGTCGCTTTTTCTCTCAAAAGCGGGTGCAAAAGTACACACTTTTTCCAAACTGACAAAATATTTTTTTATTATATGAGGGTGGTCTTCCTCATATCGTTTGTACATCAGTGTGTTATTTCCCTTATTTTTTTGTTATGGCGCCATGCTGGACGTCATTGCCATACGGTGGAATTGTACCCCTGCATACCATTATTTGTCCTATGGCATGATACTTGTTTTTTGCCTAAAAACACCTTTTTTTCTTGCGAATTAAAAATAATGTGTATCTTTGCACAACAATTAAGAGTCCAATTTATTATTAACTCAAACACAAAGAAACAATGAAGAAACTGTCTTGGATGCTTGCCGCCATCCTCATTTGCGGCACCCTGTTCGTCTCCTGCAACAAAGAGACTGACACCGTCGAGAATACCAACTCCACCTCAACGGATGTCAACCCCGCCGACCTGTTAGGCACCTGGAGTGGCAGTTATAGCAGCACGGCTAATTATCAAGGCAACCAAATGACCTACACCATCAACTGGACTGTCAATCTCGTCACAGCCTCGGCCGGCACAGCGACGGCTGTCGTAACAACCCCCGGCTATACTCCAGAGAGCACTTCTGTCAACTACGTCGTCAGCGGAATAAGACCGCGCCAGAACACCGACTATGTCGTTCTGGATGTCAGAAGAAACGGTGCGTTGTTTGATGAGTCTTTTGAGATGCTCTACAACAAGAGCGCCAAGACTCTGAAGGGCGGCATGACGCTCCAGTATCAGGAGGACCTCACCATCGGTGGCGAGACCACGCTGAGCAAGCAATAAATGTTTCCCAAACTAAATATAAAGCGCTGGTAGACATGGTCTACCAGCGCTTTGTTGTTTCTAAGGGTGGCGTCAGAGGCTGTCGCCGGCCTCGCTTGAGCCTTCCTTGGCGTTCTTTTCAAGCTCCAGCTTGCCGAAGCGGAGGGTTATGCCTGCCGATATGTAGCGGCTGTTGGTCATCTTGTTTGTCGAGTCGCTCAGGTAGTAGGGGTTGGTGTTCTCCGAGCCGGAGCCGTAGCGGCCGCCCCAGTTGAAGATGTCCTGCACGTTGATGAACACCGACAGTTTGCGCTTGAAGAAGTCGCTGCGCACACCGAAGTCCAGTCCGTAGCGCGCTTTGCGCGTGCTCATCAGGCTCAGCGTAGGCGAGGTGTAGCGTGCGCCGAGGGTCACCTGGTACTGGTTGAAGACTTTGGCCCAAGCGTTTACGCGGGCGCTCCACGAGGTCTTGTGCTGCTGGTCGGTGAGGTGCTTGCCGCCTCGGTCGTACTCCATGCGGTAGCCGTAGTCGTAGATGTTGGCGTAGAGCCTCACGTTGAAGAAGCCCGAGGGGCGGTATGTCATGTTCAGGCTCGCACCGTAGCGCCAGCTGGTGCCCATGTTGTAGGGCTTCGAGTAGCTGATAGCCTTGCCGGTGATGTACTCGTCGAGGTCGGTGCGGTCGGTGAGGTTGCTGATTTCGTTGGTGCTCAAGCGTCCGTAGGCCTCGATGCCGACGTTGCCGAAGCGCTCGAAGAACTTCTGCCACCCGGCTTCGACGCTGTGCGTGAACGACGGCTTCAGGCCGTTCTCGTTGCCCGTCGAGTAGCTCTCGTCGCCGTAGCGGCGGAACTTGCTCAGCTGCTCCTCGCCGGGGTTGGCCATCCGCATCGTGTAGTTGAGCTTGAAGTTGTGCATGTCTTCCGTGCGGTAACTCATATGCAGCGACGGGTGGAAGTCAAACTGGTGGAGCGTGTTGCTGTCGGCGAAGTCTTTCTTGCTGCGGTAGGTGTAATATACGCGCTCCATGCCTACGCCGAGGCCGCTGCTGAGGGTGAAGTTTCCCCAGCGGTGTGTCCAGTCAACGTCGGCGTCGATGTTGGCGTTGCCGCCGAGGAAGTGGTAGGTTCGCAGGTCGTCGACCACGTTGCCCACGGTGTCACTGTAGCGGTCGTAGGCATTGTCCATGTGGCTGATGTCGGCACGCAGGCCATAGCTCATCTCGCCCTCCTTGCTGTAGGGGCGGTTGTAGCGGGCGTCGATGCTGCCGCCGTAGCTCTGTGCCTCGCTGAGCAGGTAGCGGTGCTCGTTCATTGTGTAGACATCGTACATGCGGTTGTACCACTGCTTGCTGGCATTGTTGTTCATACGGGTGTTGAGGCTCAGGCGCAGATTGTGCCCTTCGAGGTCGAACTTCTTGGTGAAGTCGGCACCGGCGTGGGCGAACAGCGAGTTACCCTTGCTGCGCGAGTCCAGCGTGTCGTTGTAGTAAGTGGTGGCAAATGGCGGGTTGTCAAGGTCGTAGTATTCCTGATGGCGCAGGCTGTTGTTGTTGCTTGGGTTGTAGTTGTAGAAGCCGCCTGCGTCGATGCTCAGCTCCGTCATCGAGTCAATCTCGTAGTTGAGGTTCATGAAGATGTTGGCGCTGTGGGAACTGTTGTGCGACTCACTGTGTACGGTGTCTGTCATCGTCGTGTCGTATGTGCCGTCGGGTGTCTCGTTATGGTCGCGCCTCATGTAGGAACGGCTGTCGGTGGTGTTGTCGCGCTTGCTGTAGCGCCCGCTGGCGAAGAGGTTGAAGCTCAGCTTCTCCTTGGCCCACATGTAGCTCACCCAAGGGCTCACGAAGGGCTGGTTGCTCCCGTTGACGCCGAAACTCACGAACTGGTTGCTCTTGATGTGGGCGTTGGTGACGATGTTGATGACCGCCTCGGCATCGGTGGCATACTTGGCTGAGGGGTTGGTGATGGTCTCGATGCGGGCCAGGGCGTTGGCAGGCAGGGTCTGCAGGTAGGTCTTGAGGTTCTCTTCGGTCAGTTTCGACGGCTTGTCGTTGATCCAAATCTCCACGCTGGTAACACCGCGGAGGCTCACGTTGCCCTCAACGTCCACCTCCACGCCCGGCGCGTTCTGCAGGGCGTCCTCGGTGGTGCCGGTCTGTATGCTGGGGTCCTCGCTGACGTTGTATATCATCTTCTCGCCGTCCATGGCATAGAGGGGCTTCTCGGCTGTGATCTCCACGGCGTCGAGCGTCGTCGCTCCGGGCAGCACGCGTATGGTGCCGAAGGACGTGTTGTTGCTCACGGTGAAGGGCACCATCAGGTTGCGGTAGCCTATGGCCGTGATGCGCAGCAGGTAGCTGCCTGCCGGTATGCCGCTTATCTCGAAGAGTCCGTCGAAGTTGGTGGCCGAGCCCTTGACGAAGCTGCTGTCGGCCGAGTCGAGGACGGCGACATTGACGAAGGCCAGGAACTCGCCGCTTGCCGAGTCGCGCAGTTCGCCCACCACCTTGAAGGTGTCGCCCTCCTTCACTTTCTTCTTCTGCTTCACCTGCTGGGCCTCTTGGCTGCCCTGCATCTGGTTCCAGTCGCCGGTCATCGGCGGGCGCCTACGGGTGCTGTTGCCGTGGCCGAGACTGCCTCCCGGCGGGGGCCCGCCGGGGCCTCCGGGTTGTGCTTCGGCATAGCTGCCAACGATAGTCATCAAGGCCGCAAAGGCCACAATTACAAGTATGTTTCGTTTCTTCATAGTCGGTTTTAACGTGAATGAATAATTATTAGTACTATATATTTATGTAAACTTGCACCCGTATGCAAAAAAAATACCGCCTCTCCGTACCCTCTCCGTCACCGCTCCGACTGTTCTCCGACTGTTCACCGGTTGTTTACCGGTTGTTCTACGGTTATAATCCGGTAAACAACCGGTAAACAAGCGGTGAAGATACGGAGGGGTGGCGTTGTGGTGGCGGCATGGATGCGGCATAGGGCGGCGCATGGCACTTTTTTTTATGCGTTTGGGAAAAAAGTCGTATCTTTGCAGTTTGTTTCAATGAGTGTAAAAAACTATGGGCTTGAAAGACAATATAATTGACGCTTGGTGGCGTTTGCGCAAGTGGTTCGACAGCGTGGACTGGCGCGGCATGGCGCGCAGCGTTATCAACTGGGTGGGACGTGTGCTGCACGCGCTGCTTTTCGACTGGCTGATGCCCAAGCGCTACCGCGGTTTGAAGAAAAAGGAGATATTCGACATTATCTTCAAGAGCGACACGCCTGCCGGCAAGAAGTTCGACGTGTGGCTGTTGGTGCTCATTGTGCTCAACATCTTGTTGCTGATAGTGGACAGCCTGACGGGTACGACGACGACGATGACGAGCGGGGCGCACAGGAGCGTGCAGTTTCTTGTGTTCAAGGTGCTGGAGTGGGGGTTCACGCTGCTGTTCACGTTCGAGTATTATCTGCGTATCTATTGCCTTAAGCACCCGAAGAAATATGTCTTTTCTTTCTGGGGTGTGATTGACTTCATGAGCATCTTCCCGGCGTATCTGAGCCTGCTTTTCCCTGCCACACAGGCACTGACGGTGTTGCGCCTGCTTAGGGTGATGCGTATTTTCCGCATATTCCACATGAGCCGTTTCCAGAATGAAGTGTTCCACCTGCTGGCTGCCTTGCGCGCCAGCGCCATCAAGATTGTGGTGTTCATGCTCTTCATGCTTGTGGCCGCTGTGATTCTTGGCACTATGATGTTCAGTTTCGAGAGCGAGGTGAACCCTGCTTTCAAGAGTATCCTTTCCGGCATCTACTGGGCTGTGGTGACTATCACCACGGTGGGCTACGGCGACATTGCGCCGGTGACTGTTGGCGGGCGTTTCCTTTCGGTCATTGTCATGCTGCTCGGCTACTCCATCATAGCGGTGCCTACGGGGATTGTGGCCGGCGAGGTGGCTAACGAGTACCGCAAACCGAAGGGCAAGAATCAGCGCCTGACGGCGGTGCAGCGCGACTACGACGACGAGGAGGAGGCGATAAATAGTTAAGAGTTAGGAGTTATGAGTTGCTTGGGTAGGATACTGGTTGCCGACAGGACGCACGACGTGCTGGAGCGGATGCTGCGGGAGGCTGGCTTCGACGTGAGCGTGGAGCCCGACCACGGCTACGAGAGCCTGGTGCGCGCGGCGCAGGGCTGTGTGGGCCTTGTGGTGCGCAGCAAGGTGATAGTGGACAGGACGTTCATTGACCGTGTGCCGTCGCTGCGCTGCATCGGACGCGTGGGGGCGGGCATGGAGACGATAGATGTGGACTATGCTGAGAGTCGCGGCATCAGGTGCCTCAACTCGCCCGAGGGCAACCGCGATGCCGTTGGCGAACATGCCGTGGGGCTGCTGTTGGCGTTGCTGGACAACATTGCGCGTGCAGACGCCGAAGTGAGGCAGGGACTATGGCAGCGCGAGGCCAACCGTGGCTATGAGCTGGGACCGCTGACGGTGGGCATCATAGGTTACGGCAACATGGGCCAGTCGTTTGCCAAGCGCCTCGGCGGTTTCGGTTGCCGGGTTGTGGTTTACGATAAGTACAAGGAGATTGGCAGCCTTGAGGAGGTGCAACGCGAGGCCGACGTGGTGAGTTTCCATGTGCCGCTCACCGACGAGACGCGCCATTATCTTGATGCTGCTTTCATTGATAAGATGGCCAGGCCGTTCTTTGTGGTTAACACGGCCCGCGGGGCAGTGGTCGACACCGAGGCGCTGGTACAGGGGCTGGAGAGCAGCAAGGTGCGCGGGGCTGCGCTCGACGTGCTGGAGTACGAGAACATGCAGGCCGACAGCCTTGGCGACGTGCCGCCGTCGGTGCAATATCTGATGCGCTCGCCGCGTACGGTGCTCACGCCGCATGTGGCCGGATGGACGGTGGAGTCGAAGTACAAGCTGGCTGCGGTGCTGGCGGACAAGATAATAGATGTGCTGAAATGATAGTTGTAGGGAACAGCATAGTGAGTGACGACATCGCCGACCAGCGCTTCGGGTGTGACCTGTGCGTGTGCAAAGGGGCCTGCTGTGTCGACGGCGACAGCGGCGCTCCGTTGCTTGAGGAGGAGGTGGCGAAGCTGGAGGCTGTGCTGCCGCAGGCCTTGCCGCTGATGACCGCCGAGGGAAGGACTGCCGTGGAGTCACAGGGCGTGGCTGTCAGGGACAAGGATGGCGACCTCGGCACGCCGCTGATTGAAGGCGGCGCATGTGCCTATATCACCTACGGCGACGACGGCTGCGCGCTCTGCGCCCTGCAGGGGCTGTACAAACCAGTGAGCTGTCACCTGTACCCGATAAGGGTGGAGGACTACGGCGAGTTCCAGGCGGTGAACTACCACCAGTGGGACATCTGCCGTTGCGCAAAAGGTAAAGGCGAGCTCCTTTATGTAGGCCTCAAGGAGCCGCTGGTGCGACGCTTCGGAGAGGCTTGGTACGAAGAACTGATAGAACAAATAAAGCTAAGAGAGACAAATGGATAAGAAAAGACAGGCCAGACTGGTAGTGCTGCTTGTGGCGGCGCTGATTGTTGTGGACCAGGTGGTTAAGATACTGGTGAAGACCAATATGCAGATTGGCGAGGACATTCCCCTGATAGGGGAGTGGTGCCGCCTGCATTTCATAGAGAACGAGGGCTTTGCCTTCGGTATGAGCATGGGTGGCGCTACAGGCAAGGTGGTGCTCACGCTGTTGCGACTGGTGGCGTCGGTGGCCATAGCGTGGCTGCTGGTGCGGCTGGTGAAAGGGGGTACACGCTCGTCACTGGTGGTTTCGCTGGCTTTGATATTCGCCGGAGCTGTGGGAAACTTGGTGGACAGTTGCTTCTACGGCCTGATTTTCAACGAGAGCTACTACTCTGTGGCTACACTTTTCCCCGCCGAGGGTGGCTATGCTCCGCTGCTGCAGGGCAAGGTGGTCGATATGTTCTATTTCCCTCTCTTTGAGTTCGATTGGCCGACATGGGTGCCTTTGGTTGGTGGAAACCACTTCGAATTCTTCAATGCGATATTCAATGTGGCCGATTCTGCGATAACAATTGGCATTGTGTGGTTGATGATTGACCAGTTTTTTATTGCACCAAAGTACAAGAAATCAGGGGAGAATGACTGAGGCACTGCAAAAAAGTGAAAAAATATTTTGCCAGTTTCAAAAATGTTAGTATTTTTGCACCTCGAAAGAGAGATGGCGTCGTAGCTCAGTTGGTAGAGCGAAGGACTGAAAATCCTTGCGTCACTGGTTCAAATCCAGTCGATGCCACCATGAAAAGAAAGGAGACTCAAGCGAGTCTCCTTTGCTTTTGCGGTCACATGACCACCACTTTGCGTACTGTGTTGTCACCCACCCTGACGAGGTAGACCCCGGGGTGTAGTTTACTGGAACCCACCTCGCGACCCATGATGTCGAAGATGTGCACCGGATGGCGTTGCGGCTCGACAACGATGCAGCCCTTGTTTGTGTATACTTTTACTATCTCATGTGCGTATGTGTGGTCAATGGATACGGAGGGTGGTGGAGAGAGTGAGTGTATCTCTTCGATGTAGTTCACCAGCGAGTGCTGTAGGAAGTCCCAGTAGGTGGGCAGCAAGTTGCTGTTGAGGGTTTTGTCGGAGGATATCTCAAGGGTGAGTTCGCGGCAGTCATAGTAGTAGTTGATGTAGTCCTGACGTCCGCCGGTGATGATGTACCAGTCGCCGCCCTGTGTATAGCCGCACCGGTAGGTGTCGTTGAAGTGGTCGGCATTGTATGTACGTGAGGTGTCGACGAATCGTTTGCACACCTCCTGCCACCAGGCGCTGAGGGGGTGCGGGTATTGCCGAGAGGTGTAGGAGTCCCAAGGGTAATTCAGCACTTCGGCTCCGCCGTGGATATTAGCGCTGAGGCGGAAGTTGTGGCGGTCGAAATAGTCTATCATGTAGATGTTCTCCTGCTGGAGAGGCTTTTTGGTTGTAGCGAATGGATTAGGGTAGTTTCGGTTGAGGTCTACGTTGTTGGCATTGTTGCGAGTGGCGTCCCTGATGTCGTTTTCGTTGCGGCGGTAGGTACCGTCTGGATTGGCCAGTGGGTTGATGCAGATGAGTGTGGTGTTCATTAGATCAGAGTACTGTGGGTTGTTGCCGTAGCCTTTCAGGAGGGTGTCTATCAGGCGGAGCATCATGACATAGCCCGTCACCTCATCGCCGTGGATAGTGGAGGAGTAGAAGAACTCCGGCAGAGTGTCGGTGGAGCGGTTCGCCGTAATCTCCATGCTGAGGATGAGGCGTCCGTTCACCGAGGTGCCAATGGTGTCGAGACGGCATAGGGTAGGGTAGTCGGCGGCCCACTGTTGCATCATGCTGACGTATGTGCTGTAGGTCGGGTAACGGTCCCAATTGGCCATTTCGGCGGGTGTGCTGGCCATATTCACAGCCTTGCTGTCATTGTTCTCTTTCACAGGCGGGAATGCGTCCTGGCGGGGCTTGAACTGGGCCGCTGCGTTGCCGCAGAATATCAGTGCAGCAATGGCTATGATTGCTTTCTTTATGTTCATCCTTACTTCTTTCTTTTCGTGGTGCAAAAGTACTAAAAAAATGACACATGGGTGCAATATTATTATTTTTTTGTATTTTTGCACGCGCTAAACAACAGAGATATGCACAAGACACCTGTACAGATACGCTTCAACGACGTGGACCAGATGGGGCACGTCAACAATGCCGTCATCATGGAGTATTTCGACCTGGGCAAGGAGGCTTTCTTCAACGCCCACGGGCTGCCGCCGGAAAAGAACGACTTCACGGTGATTATAGTGCACTACGAGGTTGACTTCATGTCGCAGATTGGCTTTCACGACACTGTGCATGTGGAGACGGAGATTGAACGTTTCGGCACCAAGAGTCTCACGCTGCTTCAGCGCGTCGTGAAAAGCGAGTGCGGCACGGTGTGTTGCACCTGCCGCACTGTTATGTCGGGCTATCGCCGCAGTACCCGCTCGTCGGCACCTATCCCCGACGAGGTGAAGGAGTGGCTGAGCCGCTGATTATTTGAACATGTTTTCTATCTGCTCTTTGTAGGCCGCTTCGACATTGCGGCGTATCAGTTTCTGCGTCGGCGTGAGCATCTTGTTCGACTCGCTCCAGGTTTCGGTCACAAGGATGAATTTCTTGACGCGCTCGGTCTCGCCCAGTTCAGCATTGTACTTGTCCATGACCTTCTGGTAACGGGCGATGACCAGCTTGTCGGCAATCAGCTCTTCGCGCGATGGCACTGTCCTCTTCTGCGCAGCGGCGGCCTTCTTGCCTTTCTTGCCCCTCTTGCCCTTTCTCTCTTTCGTTTCGGGGGTGTCTGTGGTGGGGGCGGTGTGGCGCAGGTACCAGTCGCCAAGCATGTCGAAGTCGGGAGACACCACGGCGGCGGCGAACTTCTGGTCGGCGCCCACCACCATCATGTCGAGGATGAACGGCGACTGCTTCATCTTCTCCTCAATCACTTCGGGGTTTATATATTTGCCCATCGAGGTCTTGAACATGCTCTTGGTGCGGCCTGTGATGAAGAGGTAGCCGTCGGGGTCAAAGAAGCCGGTGTCGCCGGTGTGGAACCAGCCGTCTTTGTCTATGGCTTGCGCCGTCAGCTCGGGCTGGTTGTAGTAGCCTTTCATCACGTTGCCGCCGCGGCATTGTATCTCGTTGGTCTCCGGGTCGATGCGCACTTCTATCTCGCGCATGGCGAAGCCCACCGAGCCAATCTTGCGCCCCTTCTTGTTGCTGTTCGTCACTGCGATAAGCGGCGAGCATTCGGTGAGGCCGTAACCCTCGTAGAGGTCCAGGCCCACGCAGGAGAAGAAGCGCGTCAGGCGCGGCTGTATGGTGGCGCCGCCGCTGACGAGCATGTACAGCTCGCCACCCATGCTCTCGCGGATGCTCTTGTATACCAGCTTGTCGGCAAGTTTCTTTTGTAGTTTGTACCAGCTGCTGAGCTTACTCTCGTCAAGGTCGTAGTCGAAAGCCAGGTTGATGGCCCAGTCGAATATCTTTTTGCTAATGCCGGTCATCTTCTCGCCCTTGCGGAATATCTTGTCGTACACCTTCTCGATGAAGCGCGGCACGCAGGCCATCATGTTGGGGCTTATCTCCTTGCAGTTGTCGCCCACCTTGGCTATGCTCTCGGCGTAGGCGATGGTGAAGCACAGCCACTGGTAGAGGTAGCCCATCATGCGCTCGTAGATGTGGCACATTGGCAGCCAGCTGAGGGCTTTCGTCCATGTCTTTCCGGGGCTTTCCTTGATCTCCTGCACGTTCATTATCAGGCCGCGGTGGGTCAGCATGGCACCTTTGGGCACGCCTGTGGTGCCGCTGGTGTATATCATTGTGCAGATGTCGTCCGTGGTGAGGGCATCCTTGATGGCCTGCAGCTGTGCGGGAGCGTCAGGGTTATCGGCCACGTAACGGCGCCCGATTTCGTAGATGTCATCTATCGACTTCACGCCCTCCATCGGCACTATCGTGCAGAGGTTCTCCAGCTTCGGCAGCTTCTCGCGGATGTTGCTTATCTTCTTGTACAGGTTGGCGTTCTCCACCACCAGCAGGCGCACCTGCGCGTCGTTCAATATGTACTGGTAGTCCTCCTCGCTGATGGTGGGATAGATGGGCAGCAGCACGGCGCCGGTCTGCTGGACGCCGAAGTCCACGTAGTTCCATTCCGGGCGGCCGGCGCTGATGAGGCCGACGTTCTCGCCCTTCTTCACGCCCAGGTGCATCAGGGCATAGCTTATAAGGTCCGATTTCTCGATGTACTCGTCAATAAAATGCTCTTTCCATTCGCCGTTTTCCTTGAATTTGAACACAGGACGCTCTGGGTGAAGCTCTTTTCTCCACTGGAGCAGGTCGAACAATCTGGTAGGCTCTTGCATAGTTATGTCGTTTTAAAATAATTTGCAAAGGTATGGTTATTTTGTGACATGACCAAATATTTTTCAAAATTTAACTTTATTCCCGGCTTTTTTACCACCCTTCTTCTTCGCCCCCTCTCCGTACCCGCTCCGACTGTTCTACGGTTGTTTAACGGTTTTTGGTCGGAGGGGGTACGGAGAGGAGTCGGAGAGGGTGCGGTTCATGTTTGTAAAATAATGTTTGCCGTTTTGGGGAAAAATCGTATCTTTGAAATCTCAAAAATGTGATTGCTGCGATGGCACTGACTGACAAACAACTGATTGCGGAATTGGCGGGTGGGAAATACCAGCCCGTTTACCTGCTGATGGGCGAGGAGGACTACTATATCGACAAGGTGTCGGACTGGATGGAGGAGCATATCATTGACCCCGGTCTGCGCGATTTCGACCAGACGGTGGTGTACGGACGCGATGTGGACATGAAGACTGTGGTGGGCCATTGCAAGCGCTTCCCGATGATGTCGCCGGTGCATCTGGTGATGGTGAAGGAGGCGCAGGGCATCGACAAGCGTCAGTGGGAGGCTCTGGTGCCATACCTGCAGCAACCGTCGCCGCAGACGGTGCTGGTGTTGTGCTACCGCCACGGGACGCTTGACAAACGCACGGCGGTGTACAAGGCTATCAGTGCTGCCGGCGTGGTGTACGAGACGCCTAAGGTGTACGACAACCAGGTGCCTGCGTGGATAAAGGCCGAGGTGTCGGCCAACGGGCGCTCGATAAGCGACAAGGCGGCGATGATGCTCGGCGAGTTTCTGGGCACCGACCTCGGCAAGACGGCCAACGAATTGTCGAAGCTGTATCCGCTTGTGGCGGAAGGCGGCACGATTGACGAGACTCTGGTAGAGCAGCAGGTGGGGGTTAGTAAGGACTACAACGTGTTCGAACTGCAGAACGCCATAGGGCGTCGCGACCCGGTGATGTGCAACCGGATAGTCAACTATTTCGCAGCCAACCCCAAGAAGAACCCGATACAGCAGGTGCTGCCGCTGCTCTACGGCTATTTCCTGAAGGTGATGTTCTACCACCAGCTGGAGAACAAGAGCGACGCGGCGAAGGTGCTGGGCTGCGCGCCGGTGTTCGTCAAGGACTACGCGCTGGCGGCAAACAACTACAGCCTCGGCAAGCTGGCGTCGTGCATAGGCTACCTCTACGAGGCGGACCTTAGGAGCAAGGGCGTCCGCAACAGCGGCACGGTGACCGACGGCGAGATACTGAAGGAACTTGTATTTAAAGTGATACACTGATGGATAAAAGACTTGTCTTATTGTTTCTGTTCTCATTTTTGTCCTTGGGCATGTATGGACAGGGAACCATACGCGGCACGCTGTTCGACGATGCCAACGGCGAGGCCGTACCGTTTGCCAACGTGGTGCTCGACGGTACGAAGATGGGCTGTGCCACCGACCTGAGCGGCTTCTTCCTTATCAACAAGATACCCAACGGCACCTACACGCTGCGCGTGCGCTACGTGGGCTACGAGGAGTACACGCAGGAGGTGACCGTCAACGGAACACGCCCGGTAACGCTTACGATAAGACTGAAACCGTCGGCGCAGACGTTGAACGAGGTGGTCATCAGCGACAACAAGATTGAGGAGAAGCGCATGCAGACGCAGGTGAGTGTGGAGAAGGTGACGGCGGCGCAGATACAGCAGATGCCGTCGATAGGCGGACAGGCCGACATAGCGCAGTATATGCAGGTGCTGCCGGGTGTGAGCTCGACGGGCGACCAGGGCGGACAGCTGTACATACGTGGCGGCTCGATGATACAGAACCTGTGTCTGTTAGACGGCATGATAGTGTACAATCCGTTCCACTCCATAGGTCTCTACTCCATATTTGAGACTGACGTGATACTGAACGCCGACATCTACACCGGTGGTTTCGGCGCCGAATACGGCGGAAGGCTGTCGTCGGTGATGGACATCACCACGCGCGACGGTAATAAGCGTCGCCACAGCGGCAAGATTGGGTTCAACACCTTCGGCGCGAGCCTGATACTGGAGGGACCGCTGAAGCGTGAGACGGCGCAAAGCAAGAGCACCATCACCTACCTGGTGACGGCGAAGAATTCCTACCTTTCATGGTCGAGCAAGAAGCTCTACCCGTATGTCGAGGGCGGGCTGCCGTTCGACTTCCTGGACATCTACGGCAAGTTGTCCATCAACAGTGGTACGGGCAGCAAGGTGAACCTGTTCGGTTTTCGCTATGACGACAAGGTGACGGCCTACCAGGGGCTGGCGGACTACCACTGGCAGAACTACGGAGCAGGCTCGAACTTCACCCTCGTCACGGGCGCGTCGGCGATACTTGACGGCGCGGTGGCTTACTCAAACTACTATATCACTCTGGATGACGGTACGGCTGACAAGAAGTACAGTGAGATAGGTGGCTTCAATATGAACCTTCAGATCACGAACTTCATAGGCGGCAACAAGCTGAAATACGGATTGAGTATGGAGAGTTACCACACGAACTATCGCTTTGTCAACCAGTATGGCTACTCCACCGAGCAGGAGAAGCCTTCTGCAAACCTCTCGATCTTCGCCACTTATAAGCTGAACACGGGTGGGCTGCTGCTCGACCCGGGCTTCCGGCTGGTGTACTACGCCACACTCGGTCATGTGAGTCCCGAGCCCCGTTTGGCGGCCAAGTATAACATCAGCGACAACCTGCGCGTGAAGTTCGCGGGCGGCTTCTACAGCCAGATATTCTTGGATGCGCGGTCGGACAACGACATTGTGAATCTCTTCACGGGATTTCTTACCGGCTCGGCAGACCTGAGCATCACCAAGAGATTCCACGGCAGTGAGGTGAACACATACACGCAGAAGGCTAAGCATGCCGTGCTGGGCGTGGAGTACAACCTTGGCGAGCACATCACCCTTAATGCGGAGGGCTACTTCAAGTATTTCGACCAGCTCATCAACGCCAACCGCAACAAGATGTACGACCCCAACGATCCGGTCTATCGCAGCGGTCCATATGCAAAACCGGAGTATCTGATGACCGATTTCATCATAGAGAAGGGCTATGCCACTGGCTTCGACGTTAGCGTGCAGGCTGATTTGGAGCGGCTCTACCTGTGGGCCACTTACTCGCTGGGCTATGTGCAACGTCAGGACGAGGTGCAGAAGTACAACCCCCACTATGACCGTCGCCACACTGTGAACATCCTCGGCACCTATGCCTTGGGTGCATCGCGCGAGTGGGAGTTGAGCACACGCTGGAGCTTCGGCAGCGGTTTCCCCTTCACCCAGACGCAGGGTGTATTTGAGAGCCTGGTGTTCGGCAATGGTATTGTGAGCGACTACACGCAGGAAAATGGCCACTACGGCATGCATTACGCCGACCTATATGGTGGACGGCTGCCAAACTATCACCGTTTAGACCTCGGCGTAAAGCGCAAGATATCCATTGGTAAGCGCGGCCTGCTTGAGTTGAGCCTCAGCGCCACCAATGTATACAGTAGACAGAACATATTCTATTACAACCGCGCCACGCACAAGCGTGTCAACCAGCTGCCTTTCCTGGCCAGCTTCGGTGCGGTCTTCTCATTCTGACACTCCGTAGCCGAACAGGGCGAAGTCGCCTTTGAGCGGGTCGTCGGGGAATGCCTCACGCATAGTATCGGTAAGCCTCAACGCAGCATTCATCGAGGCGCAGCGGCTCTGCAGCAGCCCCAGCTTAATGGCTTCGCTTACCACGTGCGTGTCGAGGGGCATGATAAGCGTACGCTTGTCAATGATGCCCTTCCACAGCCCCAGGTCAACCGGCGAGCCGTCGCGCACCATCCAGCGCAGGAACATACACACACGCTTGCATGCCGACGTGGTGTCCTTGGGTACAACCACGCTAACACCGTGTTCGGCGAACCACCGGCAGATGCTTTCCACCGCCTGCAGGGCCGTGCCGGATACATAGGTGCCCATGCTGCCGTGTTGCACCAGCATATCCCTGTAGGCGTCGAAGAAGCGTCGCATGGTGTCGTTGTTGTAGAGGCGGTAGAAACACTGCTTGTCGCCTATGGCGAATCGCTCTGCATAGGCGCCCATGCGTAGCCACCGGTCCATATCGCCCTCGGCGTATTCGAGCAGCTGTCCTATCTTCGGCATGAACTGTGCGCGGCTGCCGTAGCTCAGCACCGACGCCACGAAGGCCGTAGCCTCCTGGTTACGCTCACCGCTCACTTGGTGCATCCACCACGACGGGTCGCCAACAATGAAGTCCGGTGTCTCGTAGAGTTCCGCCAGCTGTATCAATCTGTTGCGTGTGTCACTGTTCATCGTTCCAGTATTCCGAATTGTTTATGCCCAGCGCTTTGGGGTTGAACTTGGGTTCCACGCCCTGCTTCTTCTGCCGTTCGTAGTCCTTGAGTGCGCGTAGCGCCTGCGACGAGAGCAGCAGTATGGCCACCACGTTGATCCATGCCATAGCGCCCACGCCGATGTCGCCGATGGTCCATGCTATGCCGCTGCCAGCCATGGCGCCGAGGAAGACAGCCGCTATGGTGCCGCCGCGGAGCAGCCACACCACCACCTTCTCGCCGTGGTCGTCGCCGAAGTGCATGTCGGCCTCCTCCAGCTCGGCCAGCCGTTCGGGGTGTTTCTTGTAGATGCGGCGGCGCCAGCGGTTGAAGAGGTAGATAAGGTTGGTCTCGGCATAGTAATAGTAGGCCATGATGGTGGTGAAGGCGAAGAAGAAGAGTGCTATGGATATGACCATGTCGCTGGTTTTGGAACCTATCACGGTGCCGAGGGCGCCGGTGGTGTAGAACACGCCCGGCTCGCCTTCCGGCGCCATGGGGTTTTGCTGCAGGTATGTGACCACGGGGCCAGCGGCGGTCTGTTGCACGGTGTCTATGATGTTGTATGTCTTGCAGGCCAGTATCATCATGGCTGTGGCGGTGCACACCAGCAAGGTGTCGATATACACCGAGAAAGCCTGCACTAGGCCCTGCTTCACGGGGTGGCTCACCTTGGCGGCTGCGGCCACTATCGGCCCCGTGCCTTGGCCTGCCTCGTTGCTGTATATGCCGCGTTTCACGCCCCAGGCTATGGTGCTGCCCAGCAGGGCTCCACCCACTTCGTTCACGCCAACGGCGCCGCGCAGCATCTGCACGAACACGTCGGGCACTATCTGCCAGTTGACAGCCAGCACCACAATGGAGAGGACGATGTATACCATGGCCATCACGGGTGCCACCACCTGTGCCACGTTGGCTATACGTTTCACACCGCCAATGATTACCAGCGCTATGAGCAAAGCCACGACGGCGCCGACAGCCCACACTGGTACGCCAAACGAGCGCGAGCAGCTGAGAGCTATGCCGTTGCACTGCACCGGCGGCAGCAAGAAGCCGCAGGCCACGGCGGCGAGCACGGCGAAGAGGCCGCCGAAGAAGGGACTGTGGAGACCTTTCTCTATGTAGTAGGCGGGGCCTCCGCGGAACTGTCCGTTGTGGTCCTCCTTGTATATCTGTGCCAATGTGGCCTCGATGAAGGCGCTGCCGGCGCCGAAGAAGGCTATCACCCACATCCACACTATGGCTCCCGGGCCGCCGAAGCCTATGGCCGTGGCCACGCCCACGATGTTGCCCGTGCCCACACGGCCCGACAGCGCCATGGCGAACGCCTGGAACGACGATATGCCCGTCTTTTTCTTGTCCTTACCGGCGCTGCCGAACAGCAGCCTGAACATCTCGCCGAAACGACGCACCTGCACAAAGCGTGTCCTGAATGAGAAATACAGTCCTGCCAGCAGGCACAAACCCACCAGCGCAGGGCTCCACACCCAGCCGTTCACCGTATCAATTGCTTCCACCAGCCATCTGCCAATTGTATTCATACCCTTGTGTTTTTGAACTGCAAAAATACTAATATTTTGATGATGTGGAAAAAAAATCGTATCTTTGCAACAAATATAAACACAACGAAACTATGAAAAAAGCATTCATCCCATTGATGCTGTGTATCTTGGTCGCCATGTCGGCCGGTTGCGGCAGCAAACAGGAACCTGCAACCCCCGAAGCCGACGCCTCCGCCTTCGTCAACATTACCGACGTGGTGCCCGACGTCATCCTTGAAATACGCTACTTCGGCACCTACAACTTCGTAGGCTCGCGCATCGACGGCTACCTCCAGCCTACCGCGCTCCTCACCCGCCAGGCCGCCGACAGCCTGCTGGCCGTCAGCAATGACCTCAAGGCCCAAGGCTACCGCCTGAAAATCTATGACGCCTACCGTCCGCAACAGGCCGTCGACCACTTCGTGCGCTGGGGCAAAGACCTCGACGACACGCTGATGAAAACCTACTTCTACCCCCGCGAATGCAAGGACAGCCTCTTCATAAAGCTATACATCGACGAGCACAGCAGCCATTCGCGTGGCTCTACGCTCGACCTCACCCTCTTTGACATGCGCACCGAGAAAGAAGTCGACATGGGCGGCACCTTCGACTGGTTCGGCCGCGAGAGCCATCCCGATTGCGGCGGCAACCCCGACACATGGGCCTATGGCGAGAACGACACCATCACCGCACAGCAGTTCGCCAACCGCATCATCCTGCGTACCGCCATGATGAGTCACGGCTTCAAGCCCTACGATTGCGAATGGTGGCATTTCACCCTCAAGGACGAACCCTTCCCCGACACCTATTTCACCTTCCCCGTGCAGCAGCTTCCGCGCTAACACTCCGCACCCTCTCCGTACCCTCTCCGACTGTTCTACGGTTGTTCGCCGGTTGTTTAACGGTTCAAAACCGTTAAACAACCGGCGAACAACCGTTATAAATACGGCCCGGATACGGAGCGGTGATATATCGGGTGGGTTTAGGCGGTACTTTATTGCCGCATTGCGTCGAGCTCGGCTTTGAGGTACTGGCCGGTGAAGTTATCTTTCTGTCGGGCAAGGTCTTCTGGCGTGCCGCAGAAGGTGATGCGACCGCCGGCGCGGCCGCCGTCGGGACCGAGGTCGATGACCCAGTCGGCCACCTTGATGACGTCCATGTTGTGCTCGATGACGAGGACGCTGTTGCCCTTGTCGACGAGCTTCTGCAGCACGCCGAGCAGTATGCGGATGTCCTCGAAGTGGAGACCCGTGGTGGGCTCGTCCAATATATATAATGTTTTGCCGGTGTCGGTGCGTGAGAGCTCGGTGGCGAGTTTCACACGCTGCGCCTCACCGCCGCTGAGGGTGGTGCTCTGCTGTCCGAGGGTGATGTAGCCGAGGCCCACGTCCTGCAGGGCCAGCAGCTTGCGCCGCAGCTTGGGGTAGGCGTCGAAGAACTCCACGGCCTCGTTGACGGTCATGTCGAGCACGTCGGCGATAGACTTGCCTTTGTAGCGTATTTCCAGCGTCTCGCGGTTGTAGCGCTTGCCGCCGCACACCTCGCATTGCACGTATACGTCGGGCAGGAAGTTCATCTCTATGGTGCGCAGGCCGGCGCCCTTGCAGTGCTCGCAGCGGCCGCCGCTGACGTTGAAGCTGAAGCGCCCCGGCTTGTATCCGCGGATGCGTGCCGACGGCAGCTCGGCGAAGAGTCGCCGTATATCGTCGAAGAAGCCTGCGTAGGTGGCGGGGTTCGAGCGCGGCGTGCGGCCGATGGGGCTCTGGTCTATCTGTATGACCTTGTCGATGTGCTCTATGCCCTCGACGCTGCGGTAGGGCAGCGGTGCGCGCAGCGAGTGGTAGAAGTGCTGGCTGAGGATGGGTTGCAGGGTGTCGTTGATGAGGCTCGACTTGCCGGAGCCCGAGACGCCCGTCACGCAGACGAACATGCCCAGCGGCAAGTCGAGGTCCACGCCCTTGAGGTTGTTGCCGGTGGCGCCTTTCAATAATATATGCTCGCGGCCGACGTTGGGTCGTCTCTCCGGCAGCGCTATGTCGCTCTTGCGCGACAGGTAGTCGAGTGTTACACTTGGCTTGTGCTTCGCCAGCACCTTGTCGGTCACCTCGCCGGCGAAGAGTATCTTGCCGCCGTGGATGCCGGCGCCGGGGCCTATGTCGACCAGATAGTCGGCGGCAAGCATCATGTCGCGGTCGTGCTCGACGACGATGATGCTGTTGCCGAGGTCGCGCAGCTGCTTCAGGCTCTCTATCAGGCGCTGGTTGTCGCGTTGGTGCAGGCCTATGCTCGGCTCGTCGAGGATGTAGAGAACGTTGGTGAGTTGCGAGCCTATCTGTGTGGCCAGACGTATGCGCTGCGCCTCGCCGCCGCTGAGGCTCTTGGCGCTGCGGTTCATGCTGAGGTAGCCCACGCCCACGTTGTTGAGGAACGACAGGCGCTTCAGTATCTCCACCAGCACCTCGTGCGCCACCTTGCGGTCGCGCTCGTCGAGCTGCGGCTCCAATGCCCGCAGCCATTCCTCCAGCTCCAGCAGGTCCATGTCGGCCAGCTCGCCGATGTTCTTGTCGAGTATGCGGAAAGCGAGGCTCTCAGCCTTAAGACGGTGCCCGTGGCATTCGGGACACGGCACGGTGTTCATGAAGCTCGCGGCCCACTTCTGCAGGCTGGCGGGGCTCTCGTCGCTGGCCATGCTGGTGATGTAGTTCACTATGCCTTGGAACTCGCTGAGGTAGCCCGGGTCCTCGGGGTCCTCGATGCCGGCGAAGTGGTTGCTGCCGTAGAGTATGGCGTTGAGAGCTTCCTCGCTGAGGTCGGCCACAGGGGTGTCTAGCGTGAAGTCGTAGTGCTTGCCCATGAGTTCTATCTTGCGATAGACGTAGTTGGTTGGCGAATATTTTCCAAGCACCTCGATGGCGCCGTCGCGTATGCTCTTCTTCGGGTTGGGGATGAGCTTCTGCATGTCTATCTGCGCCACCTCACCCAGACCGTTGCAATGCGGACATGCGCCGTAGGGCGAGTTGAACGAGAAGGTGTTGGGCTCGGGCTCGGGGTAGGAGAGACCGCTGTCGGGGTCCATAAGCATTCGGCTGAAATAGCGTATGCTGCCGTCCTCGTTGTTCAGTATCATCAGTATGCCCTTACCCTGTCGGAAGGCTGTCTGCACAGCCTCGCGGAGGCGTGTGGCATTGCGGTCGGCGCGCAGGCGGTCCACCACCAGCTCGATGTCGTGCACCTTGTAGCGGTCCACCTGCATCTTGTAGGTGATCTCCTTCACCTCGCCGTCGACGCGCACCTTGAGGAAGCCGCGTTTGGCCACCTGCTCGAAGAGCTCGCGGTAGTGACCCTTGCGGCCCTTCACCAGCGGCGCCAGCACCATGATGTCGCGGTTGCCGTATTCGGTGGTGATAATCTCCAGTATCTTGTCCTCGCTGTACTTCACCATGGGCTTGCCGCTGACAATGCTGTAGGCTTTGCCGATACGTGCGTAGAGCAGGCGCAGCAGGTCGTAGGTGTCAGTCAGCGTGCCCACCGTCGAGCGCGGGTTGTTGTTGGTGCTCTTCTGTTCGATGGAGATAACTGGCGAGAGGCCTTCTATCAAGTCCACGTCGGGCCGCTCCATGTTGCCGATGAAGTGGCGCGCGTATGCCGAGAAGGTCTCCATATATCGGCGCTGCCCTTCGGCGTGGATGGTGTCGAAGGCCAGGGACGACTTGCCGCTGCCGCTGAGGCCGGTGAAGACCACTAGCTTGTTGCGTGGTATCTCCAAGTCCACATTCTGCAGGTTGTGCTCCCTTGCACCTAATATCTTTATTTTCGCGTCGTCCATCAGATGCTCTCTATTACCGTGGTGTCGTGTTTGCCACGTGTTATTGTGTTGTATTCGGTGCCTTTCTTGGTGGGTATGCGCACCTTGTAGCTCTTGCCGGCTTTGTTTTTCAGCTTGTCGGTTGTGAGCCACGGGTTCATGGTGCGCAGCATCTTGTATATGGTGCCGTGGTCGATGGCGAACTGCACCAGGTCAACGTTCTGTCCGCTGAGTGTCACCTCCTCGTAGGGCAACTCGGGGTATGTGTCGCAGCGGCGCACGGTGTAACCGTAGTCCTGTGGGTGTTGCATGATGAGCTTCAAGGCCAGTATGCGGTATACATAACGCTGGGTCTCTTTGTTGAGCATCAGCTCGTAGTACGATTTCTGCTGTTGGTTGGTAAGGCGTTTGTCGAGGCCGTTCTCGCCGCAGTTGTAGGCCGCCGCTGCCTCGGTCCATCCGCCAAAACGCCGCTTCAAGTCCTTGAGGTAGCGGCAGGCAGCATGTGTCGAGGCTTCGAGGTCGTTGCGCATGTCTATCTCGTCGGATATCTCAAGTCCATACTTTTGCCCGGTAGCTTTCATGAACTGCCAGTAGCCGTTGGCACCGGCGGGCGAGGTGACGCATTGCAGGCCGCTCTCGATGACGCAGAGATACTTCATGTCCTGCGGCACGCCCTCCTCCTTGAGTATGCGCTCTATTGTGGGAAACACGCGGTTGGCACGCTTGATGTTGAAGAGCGTGTTGCTCTGGTAGTACATGTTGGAGACCAGCTCGCGGTCGAGCCCCTCGCGCACATACCACAGGTTGAGCGGCACGCGCTCGCCGCAGAAGTAGAGCGTGTCGGGTATCGGCGGCGCATAGACATGGTATCCGGAGCGTATGGCTTTGGCCAGAATCTCGTCGCTGTTGTCCTCCTTGCGGGTGGCGAAAATAAAGGCCTCGCCTGCGATAGCCAACGAAGCCAATACTATAGCTATGACGGATAGCTTCTTCATGATGTTACGGTATTGATGATGAGGCCTGCCACCTCCTGCTTGCTCATCAGGGGGCTTTCGTTGTGGCTGCCGTCGCGGCCGATGATGGTCACCTTGTTGGTGTCCACACCGAATCCGGCGCCTTTGTCGCGCAGCGAGTTGAGCACGATGTAGTCGAGGTTCTTCTTCTCCAGCTTGCGCTGTGCGTTGGCCTCCTCGTTGTCGGTCTCGAGGGCGAAGCCCACCAACGTCTGTCCCTCCTGCTTCATACTGCCGAGGGTGGCCAGTATGTCGGGGTTCTGCACCAGTTCCAGGTGCATGCCTTCCGAGCCATTCTTCTTGAGCTTATGGTCGGCGCACTCCGCCGGACGGTAGTCGGCCACAGCGGCCGAGAGTATGGCGCCGTTGCAGCGGGGGAACACCTCGGTGGCGGCGGCGTACATCTCGCGGGCGCTCTCCACACGAGTAACCTTGACTTGTGGATGGTCAATTTTCAATGCCGTGGGTCCGGAGACCAACTCGACTTCGGCACCTTCTTTGGCCAAAGCCTCCGCCAGCGCGAAGCCCATCTTGCCGCTGCTGTAGTTGCCTATGAAGCGGACGCTGTCGATGCGCTCGTAGGTGGGACCGGCTGTTACCAGCCAGCGCTGGCCCTGCAGCCGTCGCGAACAGGTTGCCGTGCACACTGCTGCCGCTATTGCTTCGGGTTCCGCCATGCGGCCCACGCCGCTGACACCGCAGGCCAGCTCGCCCTCTTCGGGGCCTACCATGCGGATGCCCCAGGATTTCAGCGTGGCCACGTTGCGTTGCACGGCCGGATGCGCCCACATTTCGCAGTTCATGGCGGGAGCCATGATGACGGGCTTGCCCGAGAAGGCCAGCAGCAGGGTGCTTAAAGCGTCGTCGGCAATGCCACCGGCCACCTTGCCTATGATGTTGGCCGTGGCGGGAGCCACCACAAGCATCTCGCCCCAGTCCTTGAGCGAGATGTGCTCTGTGCGGCCGGAGGCAAACAGGTCGCTGTACAGTGGTGCGCCCGAGACCGTCTCGAGGGTCACCCGTGTGACGAACTCCAGCGCATGTTCCGTGGCGGCGCAACGCACCTCGTGGCCTGCTTTCTTGAGCAGGCGTACCAGCTCCGGCGCCTTATAGGCCGCTATGCCTCCCGTTATGCCTAATACTATGCGCATTTAGTTGGCGTTGATGACTTCATCTTCCATGGCCTCGAACTTGGCGTCCTGCTTGTCCTCCTTGGCGGGGTTGCGGTAGTAGATGCCGCCTTCGAGGTACTCCTCGGTGGCCTCCAGCGTGGGCTTGGGCATCTGCTCGTAGCGGCGCACAATCTCTATCTGTTCGCGGTTCTCGAACATCATCTCGTCCGCACTGTCGTTGTTGCTGCGGAAGTCGTCGATGCGGCTGTGCAGTTCTTTCTTCTCCTCGGCGGCAATCTGGTTGGCGCGCTTGGTGAGCATGGCCACGGTCTCGTAGATGTTGCCGGTCTGGTTGCTGAAGTCGGCAGTGTTGCGTGTGATTGTGGTGTTGATGATTTTCTTTTTCTCTTCCATTGCTGTTATGTTGTTTTTTATTTTTCCATTTTTGCCAGTTCGGCACGTGTCTTGTTGTATATATCCTGGGCCTCGGTGAGGTACTTGGCGTTCTTCAGGCCGCTCACCACGCGGTCGAAGTCGCCCACCACCTGCTGGAGTCGCTCGCGCTTCTTCTCCTCGCGGCTGTTTATGGCGTATTGGTAGCTAGACACGAGCATGTAGAACAAAGCGTCCTCGCGCATGGGTGCCTCGGGGTAGAGGTTGAGGAAGTTCTTCAGGCTCTCGTAGGCCGCGTGGTACTCCTCGATGTAGTAGTAGCCATAGGCTATCTCGTAGTCTTTCTTCATCAGCTTGACGCGCATCTCGTCCAGGTAGCGGTTCACCTCGGGCATGTGCGTGCTGCGAGGCCACTTCTCGGCGAAGACCTCGAACTCCTCCACGGCCTCCTTCGTAAGGCTCTGGTCGAGTGAGTATACCGGCGAATCCATGTACTTGCAGTATGCCGACAGATATGCCGCCTCCTCGACACGCTCGCTGTAGGGGAACTGGCGGGCGAAGCGTTTGAACTGGTATCCTGCCATGTAATAGTCCTTCTCCTGATAGAGCGATTGGGCGTAGTACCACGCTATCTCTTCGGCATGCTCGCGTCCGCGGTAGTGCAGTGTAAGGTTCTCGAACAGCTGGATGGCCTTCGAAAAGCTGTTTTCGTTGTAATATTGCATCGCCGCCTGGTACTTGACGTCGTAATCGTTGCTCTTGAGCAGTTTGTCGAACTTGTTACAACCCGTTAGTAACAAGCATGTTGCAAGAATATTCAGTATAAAAGGTGCCTTTTTCATAAGGTGCAAAGATACAAATAATTCGCGACATGCGCGCATATACGTGAAATTTTTATTGCGTTGCCGATGTACTCTCTCCGCATTTGCTTCGGCTGTTCTTCGCTTGTTATACTGTTGTTTAACGGTTGTTTTACGCTTTATAACCGTTAAACAACCGGTGAACAACCGTAGAACAGTCGGAGAGGGTATGTAGGGGATGTGTAGTGAGTGCGGTCTGTTTGCATTTTTTAACAATGGCGTGTGCGCGTGTTTCAAATTATATGCGTACCTTTGCATTTTAAAAATAACGTTCGGAATGGATACAATAATTATATTAGACTTTGGTAGTCAGTACACTCAACTGATTGCGCGCAAAATCCGTGAGCTTAATGTTTACTGCGAGATACACCCCTTCGACAAGATTCCTGCGTTGACGGCGGATGTGAAGGGCGTTGTTTTTTCTGGCAGCCCCTACAGTTGCAACGCCGCCGACGCGCCGGTGCCCCAGATGGATGGCATCAAGGGTAAGCTGCCGCTGCTGGCCGTGTGCTACGGTGCACAGTATTTGGCCAAGTGGGGTGGCGGCCGCGTGCAGCAGAGCAAGATACGCGAGTACGGCCGCGCCAACCTGTCGTTCATCGACGGCTCCAATCCGCTGATGAAGGGTGTGCCCATGGGCAGCCAGGTGTGGATGAGCCACGGCGACACCATAGAGGTGCTGCCGCAGGGCTACAAGACCATATGCAGCACCGAGAATGTGCAGTACGCAGGCTACCAGATCGAGGGCGAGCAGACCTATGCAATACAGTTCCACCCCGAAGTGCACCATTCGACCGACGGTGTCACCCTGCTGCGCAACTTCGTGGTGGACATCTGCGGCTGTCAGCAGTCGTGGACTCCCGAGAGCTTCATCGAGACCACCGTGGCCGAGCTGAAGGCCAAGGTTGGTGGCGACAAGGTGGTGCTGGGTCTCAGCGGCGGCGTGGACTCCACGGTGGCCGCCGTGCTCCTCAATCGCGCCATCGGCCATCAGCTGCACTGCATCTTCGTGGACAACGGCCTGTTGCGCAAGAACGAATTCGAGAGCGTGCTCGAGAGCTACAAGGATATGGGCCTCAACGTGAAGGGTGTCGACGCCAAGCAGCGCTTCTACGATGTGCTGGCCGGCGTCAAAGACCCCGAGAAAAAGCGCAAGGGCATTGGCAAGACCTTTATCGATGTGTTTGATGCTGAGGCCAAGCTCATCACCGATGCCAAGTGGCTCGGCCAGGGCACCATCTATCCCGACGTGATAGAGAGCAGCAGCGTCAAAGGGCCCAGCCAGACTATCAAGAGCCACCACAATGTGGGCGGCTTGCCCGACTATATGAAGCTCAAGCTTGTGGAGCCGCTGCGCAGCCTCTTCAAAGACGAGGTGCGCCGCGTGGGCCGCCAGTTGGGTATCAAAGACTCGCTCATCGGCCGTCATCCCTTCCCGGGTCCCGGCCTTGCGATACGCATACTTAGCGACGTGACGCCTGAGAAGGTGCGCATACTGCAGGAGGTGGACGACATCTTTATACAGGGTTTGCGCGACGCGGGCCTCTACGACAAGGTGTGGCAGGCCGGCGCCATGCTGCTGCCGGTGCAGAGCGTGGGCGTCATGGGCGATGAGCGCACCTATGAAAGCGTCGTGGCGCTGAGGGCCGTGGAGAGTGTCGACGGCATGACTGCCGACTGGAGCCACCTGCCCTACGACTTCATGGCCAAGGTAAGCAATGAGATCATCAATCGCGTGAAGGGTGTCAACCGCGTCTGCTACGACATCAGCTCCAAGCCGCCAGCAACCATAGAGTGGGAATAAACGCCGACAGCATGAAACGTGGTATACTGATAATAGGGTTGTTGCTGGCGACGGCGGTGGCCTGGTGCCAGGCACCGGGAACCACTCCTGTCAAGGTCAGCAAGGAAACGCAGATGTTGCACGGAAAGAAGTATTACGTGCACATTGTGCAGACTGGCCAGACGGTCTACTCCATATCGCGTGCCTATCAGGTGCAGAGCTACGATGCGGTGACGCATGTGGATATACACTTCCTCCATGCCGGCGACACTGTGTGGTTGCCTGCCCGCGGCCAGTTTGCCGAGGAGAGCGCCCCGGCTGCTCAGAGTACTCAGAATGCTCCGGCTGACCAGACGCCCCAGAAGCCAAAGAACAACAAGCCGCAGCCTGTCCCCGAGGTGCGCAAGGTAGGCAAGACCCTGAAGGTGGCGCTGATGATGCCGCTGCACCTCGACCAGATTGACGACATAAGCACCTCGAAGTTTGACGTTGAGCAGCGCGGCAAGCGCAGCTATCGCCAGTTCGAGTTCATAGAGTTCTATGAAGGCATACGTATGGCCCTCGACAAGATGGCAGAAAGGGGCGTCAGCGTGGAGCTGAACGTTGTGGATGTGAGCAGTACCGACACCGCCAAGGTGCGCGAGGCTTTCATGAGCCACAATGTCGGACAAAGCGACGTGCTTGTGGCACTGCTGCTGCGTGAGACGTTCGACAAGGCTGCCGAGCTGGCGCTTGAGGCGGGCATATACATAGTCAACCCAATGGCCACGCGCAGCGAGATATGCGCAGAGAACCCCTATATGGTGAAGATGCAGCCGTCGACGGCGGGTCTCATCACCAGGATGCTTAACAACATGGCCACCGAGCGCCCGGGTGCGCATCTGTATATCATTCACTCGAACAGCAAGGCCGAGAAGCCTGTGCTCGAGGAACTGAAGAACCAGCTTGCCGCACGCGGCGACATCAAATACACGCTCTTCAACTGGAACCAGAGCGCCAAGTTGCCATCAGTGCTGAAAGGCAATGCCGGTGCTTCGGTGCTGAGCATATATGACCAGGACAAGGACCAGAACCGTGTCTATGTTGGCAACCTGCTCAACAAGCTGACCTCCCTCAAACAGGGCACGCCGGTGCTGTACACCATGAACGATTGGACGCGCGAATACGGGGATGTGGACTTCAATCAGTTGCAGAATGTCAACTACCACACCTTTGCTTCGGGCTGGGATATGACCAACGAGGGGCATGTGGAGTTTCTCAAGGCTTTCCGTGAACGATACGGCAGCGAGCCTACCACGCCGCTGGCAGCCACGGGCTACGACCTGACGATGTACATAGTGAGTGGTCTGCACCGCAAGGGCGCCGACTTCTGGAAGAACCCCGGTGGCATGACCGAGGGGCTCACGCAGCCGCTGTACCTGGTGCGTAGCGGTGCAGGCCTGGAGAATGACCGCGCCATGCTCTACCGTATGCAGGGGATGGCCCTCGTGCCGGTATCGTTTAAATAGAAAAGAGACTGAATGGAATATCAGAATACGATAAAGAAAGAGTTTCGCCTGACGGGTCCAGGGCTGCATACGGGCCGCACGGTGACAGTTACCGTGATGCCGGCGCCGGAGAACTTCGGCATAGCTTTCCGCCGGACAGACCATATCAATATAGTGACGCAGCCCGCCATAGCCACCAATGTGGGTGAGACCTCGCGCGGCACCACGCTTGGCTCTGGGCGCAACTCCATAGCTACCATAGAGCATCTGATGTCGGCTCTGCATGGTATGCAGATTGACAATGCCATCATAGAGCTTGATGGTGGCGAGGTGCCCATCATCGATGGCTCTGCGCGTCCATGGATGCTGCAGCTTACGCGTGTGGGTGTGCGGCAGCAGCAGGCAGAACGCAAGGTCTATTGTGTAACAGAGCCTGTACATTTCGAGTTCCCAAAGACCGGATCTGTGTTCGATGCCGAGCCCTGCGACCACTTTGCAGTGCACTGTGAGATAGACTTCAAGGACACGGTTATAGGGCAGCAGACCGCCGATATGAACGACTTTACGGAGTATGCGTCGAGCATTGCCCCATGCCGCACCTTTGTGTTTCTGCATGAGGTGGAGCCATTGCTGCACCTCAATCTCATCAAGGGCGGGTCGCTGGACAATGCGCTGGTGTTCGTCAACAAAGAACTCACCAGCCGTCAGCTGAAGCGTCTGGCCAAGATATTCAACAAGGACGAGAGCCTCTTCAAGGTGCACGACGGTGTGCTTAACACCACGGACATCTATTTCCCCAACGAGCCGGCGCGCCACAAGCTGCTGGACTTTGTGGGCGACATACGCTTGGTCGGTGCTCCCATCAATGGCAAGTTCAACATTTACAAACCAGGACACAAGGCCAATAACGCCTTTGCCCGCCTACTTATGGATAAATTAGAGATAAAGAAATGATACTTAACGACATTCATCCTGATGCCAAGATTGGCAAAAACGTGACTGTAAGCAACTTTACCACTATATACGAAGATGTGGTGATTGGCGACGGGACGTGGATAGGCCCCAACGTGACCATCTTCCCCGGTGCCCGTATCGGAAAGAACTGCAAGATTTTCCCAGGTACGGTCATTGCCGCTGTGCCGCAGGACCTGAAGTTCGCCGGCGAGTACACCACCGTGGAGATTGGCGATGACAACGTCATCCGCGAGTGCTGCACCATCAACCGTGGCACAGCCGCCAGTGGCAAGACGGTTATTGGCAACGGAAACCTGCTGATGGCATATGTGCACATTGCCCACGACTGTGTTGTCGGCGACCATTGCGTGCTGGCCAACAATGCCACACTGGCTGGACATATAATACTTGGAGACTGGGTTATCCTCGGTGGCAAGACGGCCTGTCTGCAGTTTATACATATCGGCTCGCATGTGATCACGCAGGGCGGTGCCCTTATAGACAAGGATATACCGCCGTTTGTCAAAGCTGCCCGCTATCCGATACAGTACTGTGGCGTAAACAGCTTGGGCCTGCAGCGTCGCGGCTTCTCGCAGGAGAGTGTCAACCGTATCAGCGACATCTATCGCTATATCTTCGTCAAAGGTATTCCTCTCGCAGAGGCTGTGGAGCAGGTGAAGGAAAAATACGGCAACACTGATGAGGGCAAGCAGATACTTGCCTTCATAGGTAGCGCCAATACGGGCCTGATGAGTGGCTTCCGTTCGGTGCGCAAGGCTGAATAATACTTCCTATACGTAAATCATAGTGGTCTCGACAATGGCAATCATCTTGCCGTTGTCGGGGCTTTCTATTATAGTCTGGTATAGTGCGTTGCTGCGGCCAAGCTTCATAGCCTTACTGTGAGCCACAAGGTGTGAGTCTGCTGGGGCAGGGGAGAGGTAATGCGCAGAGGCGTCAAGAGACACCCAGTGCAATGAGTCGTCATCGAGGCAGTCGCTGTTGGCAGCAATGGCGGCGGCGAAGTCGGCCATGGTATACAATGCACCGCCCATGACCATACCGCGTGCGTTGCAGTGGGAGTCGGTGGCAGTAAGCGTACAAGTGGCCTCATGGTCGCCTACGGACGTGAGTTCAATGCCTGTCATTTCTGTGGCATAGCGGTCGGCGGCGAATATCTTGCGTGCTTTGGCAGTCGTATCGTTCATAGGCCTAATTGTTCGCGTAGTTCCTCGGCGCCAGTGAATACTATGCCAGTTATGCCGAGGTCTTTGGCAGCAGCCACATTGTCTGGGTTGTCATCAATGAAAATACACTCCTCGGCCTTGAGGCTGTAGCGTTCGAGGAGCACACGGAAGAGCCTGTGGTCGGGCTTCACCAAGCCTTCGGCACCACTGACCACATAGCGGTCAATCATCTTCAGTATACCGAACCGCTCCCGCGCCTCAGGAAAGGTCTCCATGCTCCAGTTGGTGAGGCCGTATATCTCATAGCCCTTGTTTCTAATATCGTTGATAACCTCGCGCATGCCGGGCACCTCGTCGGTGAGCATCTCGCGCCAGCGCGAGCGGTAGAGTTCTATTGCGTCACTGTATTCCGGTTGCTGCGCCTTGAGTTCGGCGATGCATGTGTCGGTGCTCTCTCCGGCATCAATGCGGTTGCGCCAGGTAGTGTCAGCCACATGGCGCAGGAACCACCACGCCTTGGCCTCGTCGCCAAAGTGTTCGCCGTAAACAAGTTCCGGATGCCATTGCACCAGCACATTGCCGAAGTCGAAGATGATATTATGCATAAAAAAGTGTGCGTTACTTTATATAATAACGCACACCATCGGTTTTTATTGCCCTCATTGAAGCTTGAAGTTAATCGGTATGCAGTACTGCACGTTGACGGCTTTGCCCTCGTAGATGGCTGGTTTCCATTTGGGCATACCCTTCACCACGCGCACCGCCTCCTCGTCGCAGCCACCACCGATACCCTTGGCCACGTCGACGTTGACAATGC
Organism: uncultured Bacteroidota bacterium; assembly: GCA_902777005.1. Taxonomy (GTDB): domain Bacteria; phylum Bacteroidota; class Bacteroidia; order Bacteroidales; family P3; genus Colimorpha. Next base: position 23,491 of record CACYSB010000007.1, on the reverse strand, counting down.
TGCCGTCATTCATCACCACGAAGCGTATCAGCACCCGGCCTTCAATGCCGTCGGCCTTGGCCTGCTCGGGGTAGTGGATGTTCTCGGCAATGTACTTGTAGAGTGCCTCGGCGCCATCGGGGAACTCGGGTGCCACGAGCCCTTCAGGCATGCTGTCGTTCGTGAAGATTATCGGCTCCACGGTGGCCTCGTTCACCACGGCCGCCTCCTCTTCCGCGACGGTGTTCTCGGGGGCTCCCTGCTTGCAGCCCACCATCATCAACAGTGCCGCCACGGGCAGCGCGGCCAGCACCTTCCATGCGCCGAAGCGCGTTTTGGTTTTGTTCATCATAACGATACGGTTTTTGATGTTGATACTTTTGAAATTATTTGTGATATGGCCATATCCTGTACCGGTAACCTGCCTGTAGAGCAGGTGCAGATAGTCCTCGCGGCCGCAGGCACCTATCGACGCGGCGTCGGCCTGGTACTCATGCACAGCCTTTATCTCGCGCATGATGAGCCAGGCGAAGGGGTTGAACCACGCTCCGCAGCACAGCAGCCATGCAGCCAAAAGGTCGTAGGTGTGGTTATGGCTCACGTGGTGCGACTCGTGTGCCAGGATGCAGCGCAGCTCGTCGTCGCTGAGGCCTCGCGTGCCCACTACTATCTGGTTGAAGAAAGAGTAAGGCGCTGTGTCGTCGTCGAGCAGTATGAGCGACGCCTTGCGGGGAATGTCGAAGCCGTCGGCTGTCTTGTAGACGGTGTTTCGGCGGCGTAGTCTGGCGATGGCAATCGCCTGCGCCCCCAGCTGGAACAGCAGGTACGCCAGGCACAGCGCAATGCCGATGAGGTGGATGTCCGTCAGGTTAATGGTCCGTGACGCCGCATTGGCCGAAATGTCAATCTCGTCCAGCGTCATCATGTACCCCTCTGTGGGTATCACCTTCTGCGATGCCGACGCCAGGCTCTCGGGCAACGTGAACCATGGGAATACGACACTGAACCACAGCGTCGTCACCAAATACACAATGCTCAGCTGCAGCCAGCGGTCGCGCCGCAGCGTCAGGCAGTAGAGGCCGTAGAACAGCCCCGTCGCCAGAGTCGATAAAATCATCCAGTGTATCATTTCTCCAGTTCTTTGGTTATTGCCTCAAGGTCTGCAAGCGAGACCTCATTCTTATCTACCAGGAAGCTCACCAGCGCCTTCGCCGACGAGCCGAAGTAACGCTGCGCAAAGCCGTTCAGCTGCTGCTGCATGTATTCTTCGCGGCTAACCACAGGATAGTAGCGGTTCGACCGGTTGAAGGTCTCGTGTGCCACAAACCCCTTCTGCTCCAAAATGCGGACTACCGTGAGCACTGTGTTGTAGGCGGCGTCGCCCTCCACGGCGGCAACAATCTCATTGGCAAAGCCTTTTCCAACCTTCCAGATAGCTTGCATCACCTGCTCTTCTGCCTTTGTTAGTTCCTTGTGCATAATTATATGTATTGTTTTGTAATTATTTTCTTAGTTAAGAAACGAGGAAATTATCTGTATATTGTGCGTAATGCAAAAAAAAATTAGAGGACACTTCTGTGCCCTCTAATAAATAATTGTCCTGTAGGGGTTTATCTGCCAGCATACATATCCTCGTAGTACTTCAGATAATCGCCGGAGGTGACGTTGTCCATCCACTCCTGATTGTCGAGGTACCAGCGGACGGTCTTCTCGATGCCTTCCTCGAACTGCAGGCTGGGCTCCCAGCCGAGCTCGCGCTGCAGCTTGCTGCTGTCGATGGCGTAGCGCATGTCGTGGCCCGCACGGTCGGTGACGTAGGTGATGAGGTCCATGTCCTCGCCCTCCTTGCGGCCCAGCAGGCGGTCGACGGTGTTGATGACCACCTTGATGATGTCGATGTTCTTCCACTCGTTGAAGCCGCCGATGTTGTATGTTTCGGCCACCTTGCCTTTGTGGAAGATGAGGTCGATTGCACGGGCGTGGTCCTCGACGTAGAGCCAGTCGCGCACGTTCTCGCCCTTGCCATAGACGGGCAGCGGCTTGCGGTGGCGGATATTATTAATGAAGAGCGGTATCAGCTTCTCGGGGAACTGGTAGGGGCCGTAGTTGTTCGAACAGTTGGTGACGATGGTCGGCAGGCCGTAAGTGTCGTGGAAGGCACGCACGAAGTGGTCGCTGCTGGCCTTGGCGGCGCTATAGGGGCTGTGCGGCTGGTACTTGAGGTCTTCGGTGAAGAACTTCTCGCCGTAGGCCAGGTGGTGCTCGCCGCTACTGGCTTTTGTCGTGAAGGGAGGCTTGATGCCCTCGGGGTGCGTCATCTCCAGTGCGCCGTAGACCTCGTCGGTCGAGATGTGGTAGAAGCGCTTGCCTTCGTATTTCTCCGGCAGGCTCTCCCAGTAGAGTTTGGCGGCCTGCAGCAGGCTGAGGGTGCCCATCACGTTGGTCTGTGCGAAGGTGAAGGGGTCCTTGATCGAGCGGTCCACATGGCTCTCGGCGGCCAGGTGTATGATGCCGTCGACCTTTTCGTCCTGCATCAGCTTGTAGACACCGTCGAAGTCGCAGATGTCCATCTTGACGAACTTGTAGTTGGGTTTGTCCTCAATGTCCTTGAGGTTGGCCAGGTTGCCGGCATAGGTCAGCTTGTCGAGGTTGATGATCTTGTACTGCGGGTACTTGTTGACGAACAGACGTACCACATGGCTCCCGATGAATCCGGCGCCGCCGGTGATGATGATATTCATGGTGATGTTGTTTTACATTAAACTAATTCAGTTAACGGCATGGCGGAAAAAAAATTGTGTTTACAATAATAAAAAGCTTCGTCTGGCCTAATCCTCCCTGTATTCTCTACGTCTGCTCAACGGTTGTTCTACGGTTGTTTTACGGTTATAAACCGGTAAACAACAGTAGAACAACCGTAGAACAGTCGGAGCGATGTCGGAGCGGCGATGCGGAGGATGCGGCCAACGGGAGAAAAAATGTTAAAAAACATCTTTTTGCAAGAAAAATAGTTGCATGTTTCAAAAAATATGTATCTTTGCTCCTGTTTATAAGGATGAAATTTTTTTTTAAAACACACAATATGAAGAAAGTAGTATTTATTTTGGCTATGGCCCTGATGGGTATGGCCGCAAATGCACAGACCTGGACACCGATTCACGGCGAAGGTTTTTCGACAGAGGATATCTACGGCAACCCTGTCAATGTGGCCGATACTCTGGCAGCTGGCAAGTATGTCATTGTTGACTATTCCGCCACTTGGTGCGGTCCTTGCTTCAGATTCCATCGTTCGGGTATTTTCGAGTATCTTTACGAGAATATGAGCGACCAGGTGTGCGTGCTATGGGTTGAGAGTGACTACAGAACAACTCTCGCTGACATCCAGGGCACTGGCAGCAATACGCAAGGTAACTGGACGGTCAATGCCGCCGGCGATCCCATTCCTTTCCGTCTGATTGACTGCTACGAATGTGAAAGTATGATTGACCCCACCGGCTATGTGCCCGCCATCTATTTTGTCACTCCCAGCGGTTATTTCTGCCATATCTATGAGGAGGACTGGGGTTTTGGCTCAGATACCCCTTTTGCCACTGTTGCTGAAAAAGTGAATAGTTTGATCGCCAATTCGCCGCGTCCTGGCATGGTTATGGGAATCAATCATCCCGCTGTCGGTAAGGTTGGCCAGCCTGTTACTTTCATTGCCGATTATATTCCTATCGATGGTGCCACAGCAGAATGGACATTCCAGGGAGGCAATCCTGCCACCGCCACCGGTGACACCGTGACCAGCACCTTTGATGCCGTTGGCACCTACAATGTGACGTTGACCCTGACCAGCGAGGCAGGTACCGATACTAAGAACACGACCATCACTATCATGCCGTATGCTTACTATGTTGATTTCGAGGATGAGGCTGAGTGCGCAGACTGGACATATATTGATGCCGACGGAGACGGCCGCAACTGGACCCTTGGCTATCTGCGCGGCAATGGAAGTGGTTATGGTAATTCCAACGGTATGCTTGCCTCGGCTTCCTGCTATAGTACTGGTCAGAGCTGGGTGGCTCTTACTCCCGACAACTGGGCATTTACCGAAGCCATTGAGTTGCCCGATAACGACAACCTGACCCTCGTTTGGTATGATAAAGGCCAGGATGCCAGCTATGCTGCAGAGAAGTACCGCGTGTATGTGGCTACCGAGCCCACCATCGCTGCTGCTACCGAGATTGGCCACTACACCGCCACTAGTAACTGGGTGAAGCGTGCCATCCCGCTCGGTGCCTATAAGGGCCAGACCGTATACATCGGTTTCCGCCACTATGGCAGCTCCGATATGTTCTACCTTGACATTGACGATATTGCCATCTCTAACGAGGCTGTTGTTGGTATCAATGATGTGAACGATGTCACCATGTCGTTCTATCCCAACCCCGCCAGCGACAAGTTGGTTGTCCGCGCCGAAGGCCTGCGTCAGGTTGAGGTGCTCGATGTCACCGGCCGCACTGTGGCCGCTTCGACCACCAGCATTGTGGACCTGACCGCCGTCAGCGCCGGCAGCTATATCGTGCGCGTCATCACCGACAACGGTACCGCCATTGACCGCCTGAGCATTGTGAAATAAGCACTTGCCTGATAAAGGCAAAAAAAATAACGCGCGACGCAATAATATTATGCGTCGCGCGTTATTATGTCTAAAATATTGTAAAATACATGAAAAGAACACTGACACTGGCAGCCTTGCTGCTGATGGCCACGGCGGGTTTCTCGCAGCAGGTGGCTTCGCGCGCCAAGGCCATGCGCATGATGAGCTTCAGCCGCCCCGAATACCTGATTAAGGACATCAAGGTGTATACCGACACTATGACCATCTACTCTCTGGCGGGCTACATTATCTACCCCTTCGGCGAGTGGAGTTCCGTGGAGCAGTATATCACCGACAACCAGCTCTCGTGGTACCGCGACATCGGGTACAAGAAGTACTACGACTCGATGGAGGTGAGCGTGAACCGCATGCGCCGCTATGACGACAGCTACATAGACATGTACTACAGCATCTGGACCAAGAAGGTGGAGCTGCTGGGCGGCTACATCACCGACAAGGAGGTGCAGCTGGTGAACGGCCTGCATGTGGGCATGACGAAGGACGAGGTGTTCAATGTGTTCTTCAAGAAGTACCCGAAGTCGTACACCGCCGATGTGACGGTGCTGAAGGTTGTCAGCGGCGCCGGCGAGGTGGCGGAGATATACACCTTCCGCGGACAGAAGCTGCGCCATATCAAGATAGAGACGGCGTACAAATACTATTAGTGGATAGTGGATAGTGGGTAGTGTGTAGCACAGGGTGTTGTATGACGGTGAAAAATTATAGGGAACTAATTGTTTGGCAGAAGTCCATGACTGCTGTCAAATTGTTATATTCCCTTGTGAAAAAGCTACCCAAAGAAGAGATGTTTGCGTTGTCTGACCAGATGCGCAGATGTGCGGTGTCGATACCGTCAAATATCGCAGAGGGTCAGCAGCGGAGCGGAGGCTCTGAGTTTGCCCGGTTTATTGCCTATGCTCAAGGATCAAGGGCTGAGTTGGAAACGCAGTTGTTGATATGTGTTTCGATTGGCTATTTGTCCGATGATGATATTTCGGAGCTTATGCAAGTCTTGGATGAAATAAACAGAATGTTGTCATCGCTAGTAAAGACGTTGCCTGTAAGCTGAAACAAGAGTTTGCCCTATGCTACCCACTACCCACTACCCACTACCCACTAAAAAAAAGAGCACCGCTCTTTTTTTTGGGTCTTTCAATCCGATACATGTGGGGCACCTCATCATTGCCAATACAATGCAGCAGCAGGAAGGCATCGATGAGGTGTGGTTTGTGGTGAGTCCACAGAACCCGCTGAAGGAGCGCGCCACGCTGCTTGCCGACCATCACAGGATGCAGATGGTGCGCAGGGCAATAGAGGACAACTACCACTTGCGTGCCTGCGACATCGAGATGCACCTGCCGGTGCCGAGCTACACGGTGGTGACGCTGGCGGCGCTGGCGGAGAAGTACCCCGACCGCGAGTTCTGCCTCATCATGGGCAGCGACAACCTGGCAAACCTGCACCGGTGGCGCAATTACGAGTACATACTGGAGAACTACAAGATATATGTTTATCCAAGGCCCGGGAGTGAGCGCTGCACCCGCAAGGAGCACCCGAATGTGACCATGGTTGACGTACCGATGATAGACATCAGCTCCAGCTACATAAGGGAACAGATAGCGGCACGCAAGGATGTGCGCTACCTGCTGACGGAGCCGGTGTACAAGTATTTGACGGAAATGCACTTTTACGAAAGTGAAAGGTAATACAGAGGAATATGAAAAAAGGTTGGAAGATATTGCTTTGGGTGATCGGCATAGTGCTGGCCCTGTTGCTTATTGTGTCGCTGTTGGCTGGTCCGATAGCGAAGGGTTACATCAACGGTCACGGCGAGGAGCTGACGGGCCGCAAGGTGGCGGTGGACCATGTGGGAGTGAACCTCTTTAGCGGTAATGTATGCGTGCGCGACCTTGCCGTGTACGAAGACAACGGCGAGGATGTCTTTGTGGGCTTCGATACGCTGGACGTCAGTGTGCGTCTATTGAAGATACCCTTCAAGACACTGCATTTCGGACATATCACCCTGGCCGGCTTGCACGCCAATGTGGAGCAGGAGGGCAATCGTTTCAACTTTAGCAGCCTGCTGGAGCATTTCGCTAGCGACGACAGCACGGCGGAGAAGGACACCACGCCCAGCGGCTGGACGATGAAGTTCTACAACATACGCATCAGCCATGCCAGCCTCAACTACGACGACATGCTGAACCACAAGGGTATGCACCTGCCGGACATCAATCTGCGTGTGCCGGGTTTCGTACTCGGTGGCGACGAGGGCAGCGAGGGCGGCCTGACGATAGGCTTCGACAAGGGCGGTCACTTGAGGGTGGACGCCAGCATGGACAACAAGGAGAACAGCTACCATGTGGATGTGGCTCTTGATGGGTTTGCGCTGCAGAACCTCGACAGTTATCTGTCCGACATGCTGCGCTATGAGGAGCTTGACGGCAGTGTCAGTGCCAACCTCACCGCTGACGGCCGTGTGGACGACATACTGAAGAGCCGCATCGGCGGCATGGTGACCGTGAATGGCGTGGGACTGACGGGAGAGAAGGGACCTGTGGCGGGCTTCGATGCACTGACGGTCAAGGTTAACAATATCAATCTCTACGATAACCAGTACGACATTGACGAGGTTCGCCTTGGCGGCCTGAACGCCGTGTATGCGCAGTGGAAGGACTACAGCAACATCAGCCTGCTGATGCCTAAGAAGGAGCAGCAGGGGGTGACACTGCAGAGCGGCATCGACGATGGCTCGCAGCCTGTAGAGACAGAACAGAAGAGTAAAGAGCCGTCAAAGCCCATGCAGCTGCATGTTGGAAGCATCAGGATTGAGGATGCCGCGGTGACATACGATGACTATACGCTTCCGGACGACTTCCACTTCCCAGTGACGGGACTGAATATCAGTGCCGACGATCTGACCACGGCAGGCGGCAATAACGCGCAGGTGCGTGCCACGCTGCCTGGCGGTGGCCACCTGATGGTGCGATGGAAGGGTGACATAGTGAACGTGAAGAATTACCAAGATCTATTCCTAACGGTCAAAGGGCTTGATATGAAACAGTTGAGCCCATGGGCGGTGGCTTACACCGGCTACCCCATTGAGGACGGCATCTTCGGCCTCACTACCCGGCTGAACATCACCAACAGCGAACTTGACAACCACAACAAGATTGACATCTTCAAGGCTAAGGTCGGTGACCGCCGCAAGGATGTGGACCGCGAGGTGAAGATTCCGCTCAAGGCCGCCTTGTACATTCTCAAGGACAAGGATGACAAGATACTGATAGAGATGCCAGTGAAGGGCAACGTGGATAATCCGGAATTTAACTACATGAAGGTGGTGTGGAAAACGCTGGGTAACCTTCTGGTGAAGGTGGCCACCTCGCCCGCACGTGCATTGGGCAGCGCTTTGGGCATCAACAGTGATGAATTGGAGTTTATGGCCGTGGAGCCAGACCAGCATGGCTTGACATCGGAGCAATACCATATACTGTCTGATTTGTCGTCGATAGCTATGAGTGACTCCAGGGTCACCATTACCCTTACGCAGCAGATGCCCGCCAGCGACGACGAGGATGCCGCCAAGCGTGCCGAATGGCTCAACGAGCAGGTGCGCCGCTACATCGCCGAGCAGGGTGTGCCGGAAGGCCGCATTGTCGTGGTTGCCGGGGAGCCACTCGCAGACCCCAAGGCCAAAGCTGGCTACGCTATCACATCGGAAATGAACATAGAAGACTGACACATGGCAGACGATATATTCACGCCGCAAAATCTGGCGGCAGACTATAATGACGACAGCATCGTCCATCTGGAGGACATGGAGCATATCCGGCTTCGTCCTGGTATGTACATCGGTAAGTTGGGTGACGGTTCGAGCCACGACGACGGCATATATGTGCTCATCAAGGAGGTCATCGACAACTCCATCGATGAGTTCACATCGGGCTTCGGCAAGAAAATAGAGGTGAAGATAAACTTCGCCGAACGCAAGGTGAGCATACGCGACTACGGTCGCGGCATCCCGTTGGGCAAGCTCGTGGAGGCTGTCAGCAAGCTGAATACCGGCGCCAAATACGACAGCAAGGTGTTCCAGAAATCGGTGGGCTTGAATGGTGTGGGTACCAAGGCTGTGAATGCTCTCAGCAGTTGGTTCAGGGTGCAGAGCTTCCGCGATGGCAAGACACGCTATGCCGAGTTCGCCGATGGCAAGCTTACCAACGACAGCGGTATTGTAACCGACAAGACTACGGATACCGGTACACTGGTGGAATTTGTACCGGATAGCAAACTGTTCGGCAACTACCACTTCATCAGTGAATATGTAGAGCGCCGCATCTGGAACTATGCCTACCTGAACCGCGGCCTCACGATGTACTACAACGACCGCCGCTACTACTCCAAGAATGGCCTTCTCGATTTGTTGGAGAATAACTTGCAGGCAGAACCGCTGTACCCGATAATACACATTAAAGAGGGTGACTTTGAGGCTGCGTTTACGCACATCAACGGGCAGAATAACGACTATTACTACAGCTTTGTCAACGGCCAGCACACTACCGAGGGCGGTACGCACCAAAGCGCATTCCGTGAAGCCTACGCTCGTGTGGTCAAGGATTTCATAAAGAAAGACTATGCTCCTGAAGTGATACGTGGCGGCCTTGTGTGTGCACTATGTGTTCGCATACAGGAGCCAGTGTTCGAAGCCCAGACCAAGACTAAGCTCGGTTCAACGCATCTTGAGCCAAACAAGGTTGATGGCACTAACGACAGCCCTCTGCTGAAGACCTATGTGCTTGATATCCTCAAGCGTAACCTCGATAACTACCTGCACATACATGCCGATACTGCCGATGCGCTTCTTAACAAGATTAACGCCAACGAGAAGGAACGCAAAGAGATTGCCGGCATCAAGAAGGTGGCGCGCGAGGCCGGCAAAAAGGCCAGTCTCAACAACCGCAAGTTGCGCGATTGCCATGTGCACTATAATACAAACCATCAGCGCCGCCTGGAGAGCACAATATTCATCACCGAGGGCGATTCGGCGTCGGGCTCTATAACCAAGAGCCGCGATGTGGATACCCAGGCGGTATTCTCGCTGCGCGGCAAGCCGAAGAACACATATAGCATCAGCAAGGTTGATGTTTACAAGAACGAGGAACTAAATCTGCTGCACAATGCCTTGGATATTGACGACTCACTCGACAATCTGCGCTACAACAACGTTGTGATAGCCACTGATGCCGATGTCGATGGCATGCATATACGTCTGCTGCTGCTCACATTTTTCTTGCGTTTCTATCCTGAGCTAATATCTTCCGGCCATGTATATATTTTGCAGACGCCCCTTTTCCGTGTGCGTAATAAGCAGAAGACCACCTACTGCTATACCGATGACGAGCGTGTGGCGGCAATCAAGGCCACCCCTGGCGCTGAGATAACACGCTTCAAGGGCCTCGGCGAGATTAGCCCTGAGGAGTTCAAGAACTTCATCGGCAAGGATATGCGACTTGACCCGGTATTGCTGCACAAGGAGTTCGATACTGACCGCACCTTGACGTTCTATATGGGCGAAAACACCCTTGAGCGCCGTGAGTTTATTATGCAGAATCTGCGGGTGGAAGATGATGAGAGTATAGTGGTTGCTTAAAAAATTTGGCCATATTAGGTTTTTTTATTATTATTGCACCAAAATACAATGACTATGTCGACTACACATAAACGCAAGAAAAACCTGATTGTCAGCTATAAGAATCTCTCTGACGACCTTAAGGATTTGTTTAAAGAAGCCTATCCGGAGGGGTATAAAGACTATATCACTAAGTTTGTCAAACCCAATGGTGAGGCTATTTTTGTTGTCCCGTTCGAGACGGAAGACACCGCCTACATGGTCAAGTTCGACGTGAAGGTAGATACCCTTGGCGAGGACCTTGACAAGGCGCTGTTCGACGACGACGGCGACGAGGCAGGTGAGGAGAACGAATTCGATACACTCACTGAGACTCGAGAGAAGGAGGAGGGTATCGTCAACCACCGTGAAGAGCACCTCCGTCATGGAGACTTCGAAGATGTGCTGTCGGAAGATAAGAAAAAGAAGGCCACTCTTGGCGTTGACAAAGAAGGCCTGAAGGAAGCTTTTGCTGACGATGAGGAAGCTGACGAGCTTGACAGTTATGAGCGTCTGGACGACGATGAAGTGGATGAGGACGATGATTTCGAACCTTCGGATGAGGATCTCCGTGCAATAGACGATGAATTCCTTGATGCGGAAATACCGCCGCTCGATGCAACAATCCCCGAAGATGAGATGGTAAAGGTGGAAAAACCTGCCGGTAAGAAAACCTCCAAGGCTGCTGTCAAGGCGAAGCCCAAAGCCGCAGTAAAAACAACCGCCAAGCCGTCTGCCAAGCCTGCCTCCAAGAAGTCGGCGGCAGGCAAGCCTGTGGCAAAAAAAGCAGTTGTCAAAAAAGCTTCAAAGAAATAGTTATTCGTAATCAATAAAAAACCTGATATTATGAACAGAATAGTAAAAGTAATGTGCCTCACTGCCGTTATGGCACTTGTCGGCACCACGGCTCAGGCGCAGTTCCGCCAGTCAATCTTCCTCAATGGCGCCCTCCCCACGGGCCAGTTCGCTTCAAAGGTCAATACCGACAGGGTAAACCTTGCGGGCATCACAATCACAGATGCCACAGTTCCCCTCTTCCGCGAGGAGGTTGGCAAGGCTGCCACCCCCGGCTTCGGCCTCGGCTATCGTGCCAGTTACCGTTTCGACGTGGGTATGGGTGAGGTCGCTCCTTTCGCCCAGGCCGATGTGTTCTGGAATTTCATCAAGAGCGAATGGTCTGACAAATACATACAGGCCAAAGGCAAGTCCCCCAACTACTTCAATATCCCTGTCATGGTTGGTGTCAGCTATCTTTATGACGAGCTGTGGAATGACATTACTCCGTATGCAGAGTTCGGCGTCGGTGCCGATATGTTTATTATCGGCAGCGAGAAAGTGGTTTACGCGTTAGACAATAGGACATATACCTATTCCTACAAGCCCACTGTGGCCCTGTCGTGGATGTTTGGCCTTGGTGCCTATTTTGGCCGTCATGTCAGCGCTGGCGTCTACTACTATGGTCTCGGCAAGCATGTTGTCAGCTACACAACGAAGACCTACAACAGCTTCGATGACGTCACCAAGACCTTTATTGACAAAGGCAGTGTCCCCACGCGCACCGTCGGTGAGCTCGCTCTCCGCATTGGTTTCCACTTCTAAACAATGTGATGCAAAAATAAAAGCCCCGCCGTTCGGCGGGGCTTTCTTTTATCTAGTCTATCTTGTCGAACCCAAGGTAGGGCCGCAGGCACTCGGGCATCACTATGCCGTCGGGCGTCTGGTTGTTCTCCAACAGGGCGGCCACGATGCGCGGCAGGGCCAGAGCCGAGCCGTTCAGCGTGTGGCAGAGCTGCATCTTGCCGCTCTCGTCCTTGAAGCGCAGCTTCATGCGGTTGGCCTGGAAGGCCTCGAAGTTAGAGACCGAGCTCACCTCCAACCAGCGCTTCTGTGCGGCGCTCCACACCTCGAAGTCAAAGGTCATGGCCGAGGTGAAGCTGATGTCGCCGCCGCATAGTTTCAGTATGTGGTAGGGGAGGCCCAGCTTGTCGAGCAGGCCGCCCACATGTTTCTTCATCTCCTCCAGCATCGCGTAGCTGCGGTCGGGATGCTCTATCACGACAATCTCCACCTTGCTGAACTCGTGCAGGCGATTCAGGCCGCGCACGTCCTTGCCATAGCTGCCGGCCTCGCGACGGAAGCACTCGCTGTAGCCCACGCGCTTGATGGGCAACTGCTTCGGGTCCACCACCTCGCCGCGGAAGATATTGGTGATGGGCACCTCGGCGGTGGGAATCATATAGAACCCGTCGAGCGGAATGGCATACATCTGGCCCTCCTTGTCGGGCAGCTGGCCCGTGCCGAGGCCGCTGGCCTCGTTGACCATCAGCGGCGGCTGAATCTCAAGGAATCCGGCATCGGCAGCCTCGTTGAGGAAGAAGTTGATGAGGGCGCGCTGCAGACGTGCACCTTTGCCCTTGTAGAACGGGAAGCCGGCGCCTGTCACCTTGTTGCCCAGCTCGAAGTCCACAATGTCGTACTTGGCGCAGAGCTCCCAGTGGGGCAGCGCGTCGGCGGGCAGTTCGGGCTTCACGCCGAATTCGGCCACCACCACGTTGTCGGCTTCGCTTTTGCCCACGGGCACCGTCGGATGCGGCGCGTTGGGCAGCGAGATGAGCTTCTCGTTGAGCAGCTGCTCGGCCTCGGCCTGCTTGGCGCCCAACTCCTTCTCCTCGGCCTTCAGCTCGGCGGTGCGGGCCTTGGCGGCCTCGGCTTCCTCTTTCTTGCCTTGTTTCATAAGGCCGCCAATCTCCTTGGCAATGCGGTTCGACTCAGCCTTCACGGCATCGGCCTTCACCTGCAGGGCGCGGCGTTCGGCGTCGAGGGCTATGATTTCGTCGATGCGGGCCTCTACGTTTTGTACGTTCTTGATCTTGAGACGGGAGATGCACTCCTCACGATGATCTTTGATATATTGCAGCTGCAGCATACTTGATGTTTTTAAAAAACACCCCGTCGTTTTGGGGTGTTTGTTGTAGCGGAGAGAGAGGGATTCGAACCCCCGGACCCTCGCAGGTCAACGGTTTTCAAGACCGCCGCAATCGACCGCTCTGCCATCTCTCCTTCGGGTTTTGAGCGTGCAAAATTACTACTTTTTGCCGATATGGCAAAATAATTTTACAAATGCTTGATTGATAGTCGCTGTGCTCTTAATTATGTTTAACACGGATTGCCATCAATATCCATGAATTCCCGTGAATGATTTGTGAAAATTTGTGGCTTTTATGGTAATTATTGTATGAAAGAGAACATGTAGTTCGTGTGTAGTCTCTCCGGCCCCTCTCCGTAGCCCATCCGACCCCTCTCCGAAAGAAAACCGTTAAACAACCGTAGAACAGTCGGAGCGGGTACGGAGCGGATACGGAGAGACTACGGAGCAAAAAGAAAGCTGGGACCAATGTGCATTGGCCCCAGCTTTCTGTTGTTGGCGCTGGTTATTTCAGCTTTTTGAGGATTTCGAGGGTCTGGTTCCAGAACATCTCGACGGTCTTTATCTCGATGCGCTCGTCGGGGCTGTGCACGCCACGCAGCGTGGGGCCGTAGCTTATCATGTCCATGTTGGGGTACTTCTGCCCGATGAGACCGCACTCCAGTCCGGCGTGGATGGCGCGGACGACGGGCTCGCGGCCATACATCTTCTTGTAGACGTCGACGCCGACCTTCAGCACGCGACTGTCGGGGTTGGGAGTCCAGCCCGGGTAGCCATCGCCGTGGCTGACCTTGGCGCCTATCATGCGGAAGGTGGCCTCGATCTTGGCTGCCGCGGCCATCTTGGCGCTCTCCACGCTGCTGCGCTGGCTGGTGGCTATGTGTATCTTGCTGCCTTTCATCTTGATGGAGGCGAGGTTGGTGGAGGTCTCCACGAAGTTCTCTATCTCGCGGCTCATGGCCAGCACGCCGTGGGCGCAGGCGTAGAGCACGTTGACGAGCTTCTCCTGGGTCTCTTTGTCGATGACTTTCTTGGGCATGTCGATGTCGCGCAGCTCGAACACCAGTTCGGGTTCGGTGCTGCGGAACTCGAATATCATGGCTTTGGCCATGGTGGTGACCATGGTCTTGAAGGCGCGGACATCCTTCTCGGGCACTGTGACGACGGCCTCGGCCTCGCGGGCTATGGCGTTGCGCAGGTTGCCGCCGTCGATGGTGGCGAGGCGCATGCCGTGGCGGTAGGTGCCTTCCCAGAGGATGCGGTTGATGAGCTTGTTGGCGCATCCGCGGCCGCGGTTGATGTCGTCGCCGCTGTGGCCGCCCTTCAGGCCGCTGACATGCAGGCGGAAGGCCTTGCTGCCCTTGGGGGCGGCAACGAGGTTGTAGTCTATCTCGACGGTGGTGTCGATGCCACCGGCGCAGCCGATGCAGTATTCACCCTCGTCTTCGTCGTCGAAGTTGAGGAGTATGTCGCTCTTGAGCCAGCTCTTGCTGAGGCCTGCGGCGCCGGTGAGGCCGGTCTCCTCGTCGACGGTGATGAGGGCTTCCAGTGCGGGGTGCTGTATCTTGGTGTCCTCGAGGATGGCGAGGATGGTGGCCACGCCTATGCCGTCGTCGGCGCCGAGGGTGGTGCCGTCGGCCGTGAGCCACTCACCGTCGAGCACGGGCTGGATGGGGTCTTTCATGAAGTCGAACTTCTTGCTGCTGTTCTTCTCGCAGACCATGTCCATGTGAGCCTGGAGGCACACCACGGGACTCTTCTCGTAGCCTTTGGTGGCGGGCTTGCGGATGAGCACGTTGCCAAGCTTGTCGCTCTTGGTCTCGAGCCCGTGCTCTTTGCCCCAGTTGACGAGGTAGGCCGAGATGCGCTCCTCGTGTTTCGACGGACGCGGAATCTGCATAATCTCGCCGAAGTAATGCCACACACGCGCGGGCTTGAGTCCTTTTAATACGTCTTGTTTCATAGATATAAAGGTTTTGTTGTTTTATTCAATTGAACATCCCGGACCGAAGATGCGCTTGGCGTAGGGGGTGAGGGGGACGTGCTTGGATAGCCAGAAGATGGGAAGGACAACGCTCTGGATGCCGCAGGCGTAGGGGGCTATCTCGTAGAGGCTGTAGACTGCGGTGATGCTGTTGCGGGCGCTGTCGACGATGAAGTTGCCGGGCATGGGCATGCGCTTGGCGTCGCGGAACTCGTCGAAGAGGCATTCGCGCGTCTCTGTGTTCACCTCGAGGTCCTGTATGGCGCGGGCTATGGCCTCGCAGAAAAGGTTGGTGTCGGTGACAAGGTCGGCGAGATGGATGGCGTTGCCGGTGGCTTTGTCGACGGTCAGGTAGTCGACAGAATACATGCCGTGGGCGGCGCCGACGACAAAGCTTTCGGTCTTGACGATGAAGACGGCCAGCGCGCTGTCCTCCGTGACGTTGCTTTCGAGGTGCATGTAGCCGTAGTCGCCGTTTTCGTCAATGCTTTTTACTGGTTTGCGCTCGCAGTCCATCTCGTCCTCGTAGGAGAAGGGTGTGGCGAGCCATTTCTGCGCGGCTTCGTTGAAAGTGGTGGCGTTGCTGTCCAAGAAGCAGAGCAGCAGCAGTTCGCGCTCGGCCTCGGCCGACACAGCACCCTCGGCGGGCCACTCCAGCGTGTAGTCAGTCTTGGTGACGAAATCAATGCCCCACGGCTCTTTCTCTTTGTCGAACGTTACCTGGTAACACTGCTCGCCGCTGAGAGTGTGGGTGGCGAATCTATTCGTTTCGTGTTTGCAGCCTGCAAGGGTAAAAACGAGGAGGCCAATGATGAGTGTCAGTCGTTTCATTTCTTGTTGTTTTTAGGTTTAGGCTCAGGCAGCTCTGCGCAGGTGGCTTTCACCAGTGCCGACAGGTAGTCGTGGTCGTCCACATCCTCGATGTAGAAGTATGGCTTGGCGCCATCGTAGGGCGGACGCATGTCCTCGAAGCGCAGCATCTTGCGTCCCGCCTCGGTGGGTTTGACATAGAAGCCGTTGTCGCACACCAGGCCGAAGGGCTTGCCTCCGCAGTAGACGCACCAGTCGCCGAACATCTTGCGGGCGCTAATTTCGCCTGCTGCGCCGCACTGGTCGACGATATACTGCACAAAGTCAGGGTTGCTGGCCATTATTTGAAGTATTCCACACCGGACTCGAATATCTGCTGGTCGTCGTTGCCGTATATGTTCATTGCACTGCCTTTGCTGCGTCGTTCGCTGTGGCCCATTTTGCCGAGCACGCGGCCGTCGGGGCTGGTGATGCCCTCGATGGCCATGTAGGAGCCGTTCATGTTGAACTCCTCGTCCATGGTGGGCATGCCGTCGAAACCGCAGTACTGTGTGGCCACCTGGCCGTTCTTGAAGAGGCGGTCGAGCCACTCCTGCGGAGCCACGAAGCGTCCTTCGCCGTGCGAGATGGGGATGGTGTAGACACCGCCCAGCTCGGCTTTGCGCAGCCACGGGCTGAGGTTGCTGGTGATGCGCGTGTAGGCCATCTTGCTCTGGTGGCGGCCGATGGTGTTGAAGGTCAGCGTGGGGGCGTCGGCGGCCTGCGGACGTATCTCGCCGTAGGGCACGAGGCCGAGTTTCACGAGGGCCTGGAAGCCGTTGCAGATGCCTAGCATCAGGCCGTCACGCTTGTTGAGGAGTTCCATCACTGCGTCGGCGATGCGCTGGTTGCGGAAGACGCTGGTGATGAACTTGGCCGAGCCTTCGGGCTCATCGCCGGCGCTAAAGCCGCCGGGAATCATGACAATCTGGCTGCGGTGGATGGCATCTACGTAGGCGTCGACGCTCTCGCGTATCTGCTGGCCGTTCTGGTTGCGGAAGACGATAATCTCGCTCTCGGCACCGGCGCGGTTGAAGGCACGGGCACTGTCGTATTCGCAGTTGGTGCCGGGGAAGGCGGGGATGAAGACGTGGGGCTTGGCCACCTTGTGGGAGCAGAGGTGTATGTCCTTTGCTTTGAAGGTGTCTGTTGCGATGGCATCGCAGCAGACGGAACCTACGGTGCGGGTTGGGAAGACGCCTTCAAGGGTCTTCTGCCATGCAGCAAGGGCTTCTTCGATGGCTATCTGCTCGTCGTTGGCCTCGAATACAGGGGCGGCAATGACTTCGCCGAGTACAGTGCTGCGGAAGGGCAGGTCGTTGGCGTTCTCCACCTCTACGACAATCCATCCGTAGTGCTTGGCGGTAAGCTCTTGGTCGGTGGTGAGTTTCACGCCCAGCTTGTTGCCGAATGCCATCTTGCTGACGGCCTCGATGATGCCGCCGAAGCCGAGGGCATAGGCGCTCTTGACCTGTCCGACTTCGATGGCTTTGCGCAGGGCGGCGTATTGGCTGAGGGCGTCCTCGTAGTCGGGCATGCCGTACTCTTTCTCCTTGACGTCGAGAAGGACGAGTTTGTTGCCGGCATTCTTCAGCTCGGAGGTGACGACATGCCGTAGGTCGCTGATGCCCACTGCGAAGGAGCAGAGCGTCGGCGGCACGTCGATGTCGTTGAAGGTGCCGGACATGGAGTCCTTGCCGCCGATGGCAGGCAGCTTGAGGCCCATCTGGGCATTGTAGGCGCCGAGGAGGGCGGAGAAGGGCTCACCCCAGCGGTATGGGTCGTTGCCCAGTTTCTTGAAGTATTCCTGGAAGGTCAGTCGCACGCGGCTGGCGTCGCCACCGGCGGCGGCGATTTTGGCTACCGACGACAGCACCGCGTAGACGGCGCCGTGGAAGGGACTCCATGAGGTCTGGTAGGGGTCCATGCCGTATGACATGATGGTCACAGTGTCGCACTTGCCGTCAAGCAGGGGCAGCTTGCCAATCATGCTCTGGGTGGGCGTCAGCTGGTACTTGCCGCCGAAGGGCATCACCACGCTGCCGGCACCGATGCTGCTGTCGAACATCTCGACGAGGCCCTTCTGCGAGCAGACGTTGAGGTCGCTCAGCGTAGAGAGCCACGTCTCCTTGATGGATTTGGTGGGTTGAGTGGTGGTGGGCTGGGTGGGCATGCTGACGCTGACGGTGGTCTCTTGGTGTGCGCCATTGGTGTCAATGAAGCGGCGACTGAGGTTGACAATCTCCTTGCCGCGCCAGCTGATGACCATGCGGGGCTCCTCGGTGACGGTGGCGACCACCGTTGCCTCGAGGTTCTCCTCGTCGGCGTATTTGAGCATCAGGTCGACATCCTTAGGGTCGACGACGACGGCCATACGCTCCTGGCTCTCGCTGATGGCCAACTCGGTGCCGTCGAGGCCTGCGTATTTTTTAGGCACGCGGTCGAGGTTGATTTGCAGGCCGTCAGCCAGCTCGCCTATCGCAACGCTCACGCCACCGGCGCCGAAGTCGTTGCACTTCTTGATAATGCGCGACACCTCCTCGCGGCGGAACAGGCGCTGTATCTTGCGCTCGGTGGGGGCATTACCCTTCTGCACCTCGGCGCCACAGGTGGTCAACGACTTGGTGGTGTGGCTCTTCGATGCACCGGTAGCACCTCCGATACCGTCGCGGCCGGTGCGGCCTCCAAGCAAGATAATGATGTCGCCTGGGTCGCTGGTGAGGCGTTGTACGGCGCGACGCGGGGCGGCGGCGATGACGGCGCCGATCTCCATGCGCTTGGCCACGTAGTTGGGGTGGTATATCTCGTTCACCAAGCCCGTGGCCAGACCAATCTGGTTGCCATAGCTGCTGTAGCCGTGGGCGGCGGTGGTGACAATCTTGCGCTGCGGTAGTTTGCCAGGCAAGGTCTCATTTAGAGGCTTGGTGGGGTCGGCTGCACCGGTCACACGCATAGCCTGGTATACATAGGTACGGCCCGAGAGCGGGTCGCGTATGCAGCCGCCGAGGCAGGTGGCAGCACCACCGAAGGGCTCTATCTCGGTGGGGTGGTTGTGGGTTTCGTTCTTGAAGTTGATGAGCCACTCCTCCTTGTTGCCGTCGATGACCACGGGGACCACGATGGAGCAGGCGTTGATTTCGTCGCTGGGCTCCTGGTCGTCGAGGATACCGGCCTTTTTTAGGCGCTTGGCGGCGAGGGTGCCGATGTCCATCAGGCAGACGAACTTGTCGTTGCGGCCGGTGTACTGCTCTTTGTGGTCGGCAAGGTACTGCTTGAAGGCGCCCTCGATGAGGGGTTTATAATAACCGTCGTCGAACTTCACGTCTTTGAGTTCGGTGGCGAAGGTGGTGTGGCGGCAGTGGTCGCTCCAGTAGGTGTCGAGCACGCGAATCTCCGTCATGGTGGGATTGCGGTGTTCTTCGTCGTGGAAGTAGCGCTGGATGTGCTTGAAGTCGGCGAAGGTCATGGCAAGTCCGAGGCTGTCGTAGATCTCTTTCAGCTTGGGCTCTGCCATATCCTTGAAGCCGTCGAAGGTGATGACATCGGCGGGCTCGTCGAAGTGGTCTTCGAGGGTTGTGGGCTTGGGCTCGTCAGTCACGCGGCTGTCGACGGGGTTGACGCAGTGCTTAACCACAGCCTGTCGCTGTTCGTCGCTCAGCTTGCCGCTGATGATATAAGTCGTGGCACTTTTGATGATAGGTTCCTCGGCGTCGTTGAGCAGCTTGACGCACTGTTCGGCGGAGTCGGCGCGCTGGTCGAACTGGCCGGGCAGGTACTCCACCGTGAAGCAAAAGTCCGAGGCCTTGTGGGGAAACTCTTCCTCGTAGACATCGTCCACCGGCGGCTCGCTGAACACAGTCTGCTTGGCCTGTGCAAATGTGGCGTCGCTCACATTCTCCACATCGTAGCGTATAAGAACGCGCACCTCTTCGGCATCAATGCCGAGGTACTCGCTCATTTCGTTCTTTAGTTCCTTTGCCTTCACGGCGTAGGGAGCCTTCTTCTCAACAAAGATTCTTCTTACCATATTGTGTCTTATTTTTTATTTTCGTTTTGTGTGACGGTGTCTGCATCGTCCACCTCTATAAACATATCAGGGTATTTGGCCATTTCTTTCTTGTAGAGCCTGCGCACCTTCAATAGGTCAGCGTCGTAGTCGTCTGTGGTCCATATTGCCTCGCCGAGGCTAATCTCTTTTTTGCGGAAATCCATGAATGCCGGTACGATTGGCACACCTGCCTGGTGCGCTATCTCCCAAAAGCCGCGTTTCCATCGGCGCACAGGCTTGCGTGTGGCTTCGGGGGTGATGGCTATGGAAAAGGTGCCTTCTTTGGCAAACTCGCGCACGGCGGATTCTATCATGCCGTTGTGGCGGTTGCCGCGGTCAATGGGTATGCATCCGTTTTTCAGCATCAGATCCTTTACAGGCCAGCGGAAAAACTCTTTCTTTATGAACACGTGGCCGTTTACATCGAGGCTCCACAGGTAGGCTGCACCGATGGTAAAATCGGCTATAGCTGTGTGGGGCGCTACCACAAAGATGCAGCGCTTCAATTCAGGGCGTGTGCCAGATGCCGGAAGGATGAATTTCCAGCCTAATAGTTTTACTATTGCAATCCAGATGCGTCTCATTTCGGACTGCAAAGATACGACTTTTATCGCGAATTGTAATAAAAAAGAAATGAAATCTTTATCAACAAGAGTCAACGTTACTTTTTTGCGTTGTCTTTTAGGACTGTAGGTGTCTCTTTCCGCCCACAGGTACAGTTGGCGCAGCGGCCTGTCTTGGGGTCGGCGTTGGTGCAGGGACGCTTAAACTCTTTCTCCTTCTTAAAGAGCATCTTTATACCCAGACCAGCCATCATCAAAGCCACAACGGCTATGGCTACTCCCAGCACTATCAGTATAGTTTTAGTCATCTTGGCAAACAAAAAAGCTCTTTGTCTGCGCCCATTTCTTTGCACCCCCTGAAGGATTGGGCGCTCTCTTTCTTACACTGAATTATAGAGTCTATATTTATCGTAGATAGCTGATTCTGTGCGTTTATTTTATTCTTCTTTGACACTTTATTCTCTCTCGGGATCAATCTGTTTTCAAAAAATCGGTCATATTATTCTTTTCGTCGATTGCTCCTGTAAACAAATTGCAAAAGTACACATTTTTTTTCATTCTGGCTTATTTTATCATCAAAAAAGTCGATAAATGATGGGAGTTTTTTTTTCTTTTCCAGCCCGCTTCATTGCTTATGCTTGCATTGACAGTATGCAATGTTCCATCGCACGCCGACTGGCAGTCAGAGTTGATTGACCGACAGGAAAACGACTATTTATGATTGCTGATTGCACAGCAATGCGAGGCACTGGAACAACGTCTGGTGGCATTTGAAGACTCAACTTCGAACCAGATACATGTAGTTATCCCCCATCGAAGGCGATGACGATAACGCAGCAGTTCAACAAATAGGACAAGCATGGAGTGTTGGACATGTGGGATTCAATAACGACGAAATCCTCTTCACCAAAAACAAGATAGAGGACGATGACCGTGATGCCTCAGATAGGTTATATGCCAGTTTGTTATTCCAGATGATAAACACGTCCTGATGGCAGAAAACGGCAGCAGACAAAATAAAAGGAAGAGAGGTCAAGCAGACGCTTGACCTCTCTTCTTTTGCAGAGAAACATAAAACAATGTTTCTCAAAGTGTCATTTTCAATTATTCCACATCGGCGCGAGCCATGGCGTCCTTGTAGTACTTCTGGTTAACAAAGACGTCCTGCTTGTAAGGATTGATGTGACGTTTCTTCGATACACAGATTATATAGGTGAGGGCGATGATGTTGGTCACAAGAGCGAGAGCGCTGATGACGGTCATCATTGTGGGGTTGGCTGCCACGGTGTCAACTGTGGTGCCGACAGCGGCGGCTTCACCACCGGCGACGTCGTAGAGCTGCTTGATGGTCTCGACACCATCGGGATACTGCACGGGCAGCACGGCCCAGCTGAACCACTGGCGGCCGTCCTTGAAGGTCTCCTGGAAGAGGGGGAACACCTGTGCGAACATGCACCAGATGGCCAGGGTGTTGGCACGGTTCTGGATCCAGCCGCCGCGGTTCCACAGCAGGGCAGCCACCGTGGGAGCCAGCAGCAGGGCGATGCCGCAGTACCAGCTGTGGGTGGGCAGGCAGTTGTAGGTGTATGCGAAGTTCCAGATGTCGTAGATGACGATGTAGACCCACGTCATGTCGGCCCAGATCATGTCTTTCTTGTCCTTCGAGGCATAGACGTTCCACCAGGCAGTCATACAGAAGATGTTGAGGATACCAGCGAGGCCGTTGAAGACATTGTGCCAGCCGCCGAAGAGCCACACACCCTCACTGCTGAGCCACCACTTGTTCCATCCCATGACGGCGCTCTCAAAGTCGGAGACGACGGCGATGAGGATGTTGATGGCGACGATGACGAAGGGGAAGGGCTTGAACCAGTGTTTGGCGCCGATGCCCCATTTGTACTTAATCATCATGAAGCCAATGCAGCCGGTGAGGGCGGCATAGAGCTTGGCATAGTGGAACCAGCCGTTCATGTAGATGTGGGTCTGGTTGTTCACAGCCCACTCGGCGCCGGAACGTGCTCCGATGGCGATGGCCACGAAGTAGACGGTCAGCAGTACCGGGATGACGAAGAAGGTGATTGCACCGCCCATCTTGGTGCGACGGGCAAATTCATTCCAGAGAATCAAGCCTGCCAGTACGACAAGCAGCATTCCCCATTGTACGAGGGCATCAGCCCCATAAACTTGGAAAAACATAATGTTGGTTTTTGTTTGTGTTATTGTTTGATTGTTTGGGTTTTTCTTTCTTTGGCGAAGGCGTATACTACCCATACGGCAGTAAGAACTAGCGACATGGGCAGACCGACGGTCAGCATCTCGCGGAGCATCACATCGGCGCCGCCAGCTTCGGTGAGGGCTGTAAAGAAGGGGTAGCGCCATGTGACTTCGCCACTAATAATATGGTCAACAATGAGCATAACGGTGCCGCCCCATAGCATCTTCTCCAATGCCGGCACATGACGCATCAGAGCTGTAGCCCCTGTCGCCTCGATTTTTTTAGCGTTTAGTTTGCGATAGGCAGTAGTGGCTATCGCCTGGGTCATGGGTACTATAAAACAAGACATAATTGTTATAGTTTAAATGTTATACTTTTATCTCGCGTATTTCCACTTCATTGCCACGGAGCAGCCAGGTGTTGCCGCTACCGCAATGTGGACAGGTGCGGCCATTGGCGACAGTGGGATATTCACTCTTGCATTGGTCACACCACGTGACGGCTGGTATGGTATTCATCTCCAGTTCGCAACCTTGCAGCATAGGCTCCTTGTCGGCAGCCCAACGCCAACAGTCGCTGAGCAGGTGCGGCACAACGGTTGACACCTCTCCGATGTC
>CACYSB010000006.1 GCA_902777005.1 uncultured Bacteroidota bacterium | reverse complement strand
CTCCAACAGAGCATCCATACATACCGATAAGAAAAGCCATGAGGTTATGTGCATCTGTTGCAATGCTTTTCCTGTTTTGCCGCTTCCGCTCTCGAAAGCAAGTGCAAAAATACGAAATGTTTTCCAACCAGCAAAATAATTCATGATAATTCACGGCCATTTGCGGTAATTCGCGTTGAAAGGAAACGACCACGAATCGGACGAATCCAACGAATTATTCGTGCTATTCGTGCCATTCGTGTTCGGAAAAAAGATGGTGTGGATATCCCTGTCTCGCCAGCCCCGCAATAGGCCTTCAAAAGGTCTTCAAAAGGCCCTCGGCATACCCCCGGACGGGAGCCATTGGAACATCGGCGCCGGTCTGTAACCGCTCCATTAGGAATGCCAGTGGCATTCCGCATATAAATGTATCCGCACCGGAGCCCCTCCGACTCCGCTCCGACTGTTCACCGGTTGTTTAACGGTTTTTTGTCGGAGAGGGGTCGGACCGGATACGGAGGGGGTACAGATTATTGGCGTTTTTAACAATATAATGCGGAATGCCACTGGCATTCCTAGTGGTTGTTTAACGGTTTTTGGTCGGAGGGAGGTCGGAGCGGCTCCGGAGGGGATACGGTGAGATAGGCAAAAGAAAAAGCCCGCCGTGAGGGGCGGGCTTGGCCTATTGACGGGGGCCTGTTATTTCTTGAGCCACTGGTCGAACCAGTCGATGAAGTTGCGGTGCCAGAGGAGGCTGTTCTGGGGTTTGAGCACCCAGTGGGTCTCGTCGGGGAAGTAGAGGTAGCGGCTGGGGATGTGACGCATCTGGGCGGCGTTGTAGGCAGCCATACCTTCGCTGGCGACGATACGGAAGTCAAACTCGCTGTGGATAACACAGATGGGGGTGTTCCATTTGTCGACGAAGAGGTGTGGCGAGTTGGCATAGCTCTTCTTTATCTGCGGGTTGTTCCAATCCCAGTAGGGACCACCGAGGTCCCAGTTGTCAAACCACATCTCCTCGGTCTCGAGGTACTGCTGCTCGAAGTTGAACATGCCGTTGTGGGCAAGGAAGGCCTTGAAGCGCTGACCGCCATCGTAGCCCTTGACGTCGTGGTTGTGGCCGGCAAGCCAGTAGATGCTGTAGCCGCCGAAGCTGGCGCCGCAGGCGCCGATGCGCTCACGGTCTATCTGCTTGAAGTTATTGGCGAAGTAGTCGGTGGCGCTCATGTAGTCCTGCATGCAGAGTCCGCCGTAGTCGCCGGAGATTTCCTCAAGCCACTCCATGCCGAAACCGGGGCAACCGCGGCGGTTGGGGGCGATGATGAAGTAGCCGGCGCCGGACATCACCTCGAAGTTCCAGCGGGTGCTCCAGAACTGGCTGACAATGTTCTGGGGACCGCCCTCACAGAAGAGCAGAGCGGGATAGGTCTTTGTGCTGTCGTAGTCATAGGGGTAGATGAGCCAGGTGAGCATCTCCTTGCCATCGACGGTCTTGATCCAGTATGGCTCGGTGCGGCCCATGCGCACTTGACCAAGGATGTCGTCGTTGACGGTGGTGAGCTTGCGACCTTCCGACTTGTCGTCGGCAAGATTGTAGGCGTAGAGAGTAGCGGGATACTGGATGCTTACCTGAGAAGCGATGATATTGTCGCCGTTCATCTGGAAGCTGTTGATATCATGCATGCCGGCACTGATTTGGCGGATAGCTTTGGTCTCGCGATGGAAAGCAAAGACCTCGAGGGTACCGCGGTACATCACCACAGCGGCCAGTTCCTTGTCGTCGTTGCTCCAGCTGATGCCGCTGACGCCATAGTCGAAGTTCTCGGTGAGGTCGGTCTTCTCGCCGGTTGCGAGGTCCATAACCATGAGGCGGAGCTTGTCGCTCTCGTAACCGTCGCGCTCCATGCTCTCCCAAGCAATCATGGTGCCATCGTGGCTGAAGACGGGGTTCTGGTCGTAGCCCATGATGCCTTCGCTGATGTTGCGGGTGTCGCCGGTCTCGATGTTGTAGATGTAGATGTCGCTGTTGGTGCTGTGGGCGTAGTCGTAGCCGGTCTTCTTGCGGCAGGTGTAGGCTATGAGCTTGCTGTCGGGGCTGTAGTTGTACTGCTCGGTGCCGCCCCAGGGACGCATCGGGCACTCGAAGGTGCTGTCGATGATATTGGTGATGTTGCCCATGTCGGCCTTGCCGTTGGTGAGGGGCACATAGAATATCTGGGGAATTTCGTCCACCCAGTTGTCCCAGTGGCGGTACATCAGGTCTTCGTTGATGCGGCCGGTGGTCTTGTCCAGACCGGCGTAGAGCTTGTTGATGTGCTCGGGGCGCTCGACGGGGATGGTGCTGATGTAGACCAGCGACTTGCCGTCGGGGGCCACCTTGAAGCCCTCGAAGCCGCGCTCACACTCGGCAACAACGCTTTCTTTCTTGTTGTCCACGTTCATGGAGAGAATCTGGTTGCCACGGCAGAACATCAGCGTGTTGTCGTCGTACCACACGGGGCTGAACTCGCTGGCGGCGGTACTGGTGAGGCGTACCTCGGCGCTCTGGCCGTCGGTGGCGAGCATGTAGAGCTCCACGTTGCCCTTGTTCTGCTCCATGCTGATGTTTTTCACGCCGTAGACCACGCGGCTGCCATCGGGGCTGACAGCATATTCGCCGAGCTGGCCGAGGCTCCACATCACCTCCGGGGTGAAACGGCCGTCGGCAACGGTGATCTGGTTCTTTTCTATCGGCTTCTCAGCCTCTTTAGGCTGACAGGCGGCGAAGCACATTGCTCCTGCCGCCACATAAAGTAGTGTTTTCCTCATATCGATGTTTTATTTATGTTCATTCTTTGATTTCATCGGCGTGCGGATGTCCACCCCAAAGAAGTTGTAGGCCGAGTGGCCGGGCTCGATGACGTTGATGTATTCCACATTCTCGGGCAGCGCTTCGAAGGTCAGCGAATAGTGCAGCACATCGTATCCGCCCTGGTTGTTGGCGAAGTGGGTCTTATCCGGGTACATGGCTATGCCGTCGTGGTCTTTGAGCATGTACTTCTTGTCGGTGGCGCAGTCAACTATGTACACCTCCGGCATGATGAATATGCCGTCGTCCACTATCGGGCGGCGGTCGGGAGTGCGTTTTCTGTACATGAAATACACTGTCACTTTCTTGCGCTCCACCTCCACCTTCTCTATCGTCACGGTCTCGGCGAAGGGTGACTTGCTGGTGTAGTAGGGGTATTCTATCGTGCGCGGTATCTGGGGCTTTACTTTCTCCGGCATACGTATGTCGCCCTTCTCCACCACTGCGGCCTTGGGGGCCTCCTTGGTGCGCTCGCGCTCAAAGTCGCTGTCGACGGCATAGCACTTCATCGAAGCGTCGAAGGAGAATGTGATGCCGCCGCGCGGGGTGCCTTCTATCTTGGAGCCGCGGTTGCGCACATTGTACTGGCGATAGATGCCGGCGGCCTGGGTGCCGTTGAGTGTCACCGAGTTGTAGGCGATTTTCGAGCCCATCATGCCGTCTTGCATGGTGGCGTCGGGACGCCCGAAGTCGGCCACGATGTCATAGTAACTCTTGCCAACATAGATTTCCTCCAGGTCGCGGTCGGCCGACACATAGCGGCTGCCGCCACAAGCAGCGGCAAACAGTGCACCGACAAACAATACTGATAATAGTTTAATCTTCATTCTTCAACGAATTTACCTGCTTTGAATGTACCTTTCAACTCCGTACCGTCAGGAGCGACATAGGTTCCTTGGCCTTGAAACTGGTCGTTGTACCACATGCCTTCATAGCGGCCGCCGTCAGCGAAGCGGCAGGTGCCCTGCCCCTCGCGGTGGTCGTTCACCCAGTTGCCGGTGTAGGTGGTGCCCTCTTTGAAGGTGATGGTCCCCTGCCCCATCATGTGGCCCATATTGAAACTGCCCTCGTAGCGGTCGCCATTGGCCCACACCTTGACACCATGGCCGTGTGGGGCTCCGTTCAGGAAGGGGCCGTCATATCGTGTGCCGTCGGGCCAAACGAGGCTACCTGTGCCTGTGCCCATGGCTGTCCAGTCGCCCTCCATCACATTGCCGTTGGGGAAGCGGAAGGTGCCGTGTCCATTGATATAGTTCTTCTTCCATTGGCCGCTATACACTAGGCCGTTAGCCCATGTATAGGTTCCTTCGCCGTCCTGCATGCCTTTTTTCCACATGCCGTCGTAGCGGTCGCCGTTGGGCCAGGTCATCAGGCCCTTGCCTTCAATCTTGCCCTTGCCGCTACGCTGACCGGTGTATACGCGCCCGTCATCATAGGTTGTAGTCTCCACCACCTGCGCCGCAATGGTGAATGTAGTTAATAGCATTATTACCGCTATGATTGTTCGTTTCATATTTAATATTGAGTTTTAGTTGTTATAATGTAATTGTTTAATCAACAATCCTAATTTGTAGAAACTGAATTGGTTCAGGCTGATACCATTACCACTGACGAAATGGTTCTCCATAGGGGTTTTGAACAACCTGAACGCAAAATACACCACCCCCTGCAGTCGCATGCGCCGCACACGGCTATATGTCCTCAACAACTTCACGCTCTCGCAGAAGCGCTGGTCTTCCCACATGCGGTCGTATATCTCCGCCAGGTTCTCCACAGCCTCCACGGTCTTGTGTAGAAACTCGGCATTCTCCTCCACCTCACCGTTGACTACGGGATTGTCTATGTGCATTATAGGTACCCTGCGCTGCTCTAGCTGGTAGCCGAAGAGAGTGTCTTCGTGACCGTACTTTGTGATGCTCTCGTCGAAGCGGATGCTCTCCAGAACATCGCGCCGCACCATGAAATTGCTCGTCTGGAACGAGCGGTAGGGATGTTGCGCACGCACATCGACGGGCTGGCTCTCCACCTTGGTGCCGTAGAGGTAACGCAGGCGGTGGCTTGTGTCGTTGCCGCGCTCGTCATACACGCGGCCGCCCACCACCACCGATGGGTTGGATGCCAGCGTCTTAGAGTATTTGCTAAGAAACTGCTCCGGCACCAGCGAGTCGCAGTCCATAAACAGCAGATACTCCCCCTTGGCATACTTCAGGAAGAGATTGCGTATTTTGGCGCGCCCGATATTCTTGTCGAGCGGCACATAGGCGGCCAGCTCGGCTATACCCTTGTTCTGGCTTGCATAATAGCTCGATGAGTGGTCGTCGATGCAGACTATCTCGTAGTCATCTTTGTCCGCCAAGTCCACCTGTTTCTTCAGGCGTCTCACCATCGGATAGGTATAGTAATTGTATATTGGTATACAGATTGATATCATGATTCAACAGTTAGTCCATCATACGCCAGCTCCACCCCTTTGGGCAGGCAGGCCGATGTTTCAGCGTGCAATCCCATCTCGTGGCTCATGTGCGTCAGGTAGGCGTGCTCGGGTCCCACCTTGCCTATCACTTCCAACGCCTCTGGCAGGCAGAAGTGGGAGAAGTGTTTCTCCTTTCGCAAAGCGTTAACCACCAGCACCTTCACCCCCTGCAACTTCTCCATTTCCTCCGGTGCGATATAGTTGGCGTCGGTTATGTAGGCCATCTCTCCCACCCTGTAGCCGAGCACAGGCAGGTCCTTGTGCATTGCCTTGACGGGCACCACCTCAACTCCCGCCGCCACGAAGGGCTCAGTCACCGTGTGCAGCTCGGCCTCCGGCAGCCCCGGATACTGGTGCGGCTCGAAGATATAGTGGTAGTCGCGCTCTATGGCCACCCTCGCCTCTTGGTTCAAGAACACATCCATCTTCCTATGCTGCACATAGTTGAAGGACCTTATATCATCCAGTCCTGCAACATGATCGCGGTGGGCGTGCGTGATGAGGATAGCGTCTATGTGGTCCACTTCCTCACGCAGCATCTGCTGGCGGAAATCTGGTCCTATATCGAACAGGATGTTTCTATCGTCTATAGTCAGCAGCGCCGAGGTACGAAGCCGTGCATCCCGCCTGTCCGCCGAGCGGCATACGCGGCAGCGGCATGCTATCACAGGCACGCCCTGCGATGTCCCCGTACCCAAGAACGTCAGCCTCATTCTAACGCATTACTCCTTGTGCGTCAGCTTGAAGCCCACGCCGTGCACATTGACAATCTCCACACTCGGGTCAGCCTTCAGATATTTGCGCAACTTCGTGATATACACGTCCATCGATCGCGCCGCAAAATAACTGTCGTCCTTCCATATCTTCTGCAGGCAGGTGTTGCGGTCCACCAGCTGCCCGAAGTTGATGGCGAACATCCTCAGCAGGTCGCATTCCTTGGCCGTCAGGCGCTGCATATCGTCGCCGATAACCAGGGTCTGGTGCGCATAGTCGAAGGTGAAGTTGCCAATCTTGAAGACATTCTTGTCAGGACGGTCCTCGTTGAACGAGCGCCGCATGGTGGCGTTCAGGCGCGCCAGCAGCTCCTCCATGCTGAAGGGCTTGGTGATATAGTCGTCGGCACCAATCTCGAAGCCTTTCAGCTTGTCGGCCTCCAGATTCTTGGCAGTGAGGAAGATAAGCGGCACTTTCTTATCCACCTTCCTTATCTCCTTCGCCACCGCGAAGCCGTCCTTCACTGGCATCATCACATCGAGGATGCACGCGTCAACGTCCTCCTCCTCAAACATATTCATGGCTTCTTCGCCGTCCTTGGCCCACACTACAGTGTAGCCTTTCTGCGTCAGATAAGCTTTCAGGATGGTTCCCAGGTTGGGGTCGTCCTCCGCTACCAGAAGTTTAATTCCGAGGTTCATAACTTTAGTTGTTTGATTCTTTGTCTCTTTTGTCAACTCGACAAAATGCCTCGCCGACACTGTTTTCACCTATTTCGTACTTCAATAACACTGGAAATTGCATTTTATTGTGCGAAATGTTAATTTTTTTTTGTTAATACGCTCTCCCACCCCCATAGTCTGTACGTACACGCTCCATTATAGTGCCAAAGGCGCTATACAACAGAACAAACGCCATAAAGTTACCGAAAAGGTTACTACAATTTTTTGCCATAGTTATTTGAGTTTTAAATAGTTAATAGTTAGATGAATTTATACCTTGGCCTTGATATTTCTGATGTTCAGTATATTATACAATATATAGAGACAGATTAGACTAGCACAAGAGCCGAGCATAGGCCGAACGTAGCCTAATAGAGACCGGCTGCGCACGATGGATTAAAACCCCATCAGATTGGAAAAGAAACGGCGAATTACGCGAATTACGCGAATTTGGCTACGCAGGTCGTTTTATTCTCCCGCTGCGCGAAATCTATAAATCCAGCAGATTTTTTCAGAGGTATCGCTGGCTGCGCGCGATGAGGGATGGAGGGGCAACCGACTTTTCATCGTAACTATGCAGGGCAAAATTAGTCTGTTAATTATAAATAAAAACGAGTGGGACAGGGGCCAGTTCCCTGTCCCCTTCCCCTATTTTCTGAACACTGCTTATTTCTTTACTTTTAGCAGGAGGCGGAGTATTTTTATTACAATTTTGATGGGCACTCCGGCGGCGGGGATAGTCTTCGTCACATCTTCAGCGATGTCGAGTATTTCTGCCACAGGCACCTTCTGCGCAAAAGCGACGATATCGGTCTTGGACGGCTTTAGGTTTGCGATGAAATCGGCCAATTTAGAAGCGTCGCGACCGGTCTTCTGCTGATACTCGTTTATCTTTGCCTGCAAACCCGTCATATCGACACCTTTCAGCATCTTGCCAATGGTGTCGTTAGTCAATTCGCCCGCCCTGTCCTTTGCAGATGATATTATATTTCCTATCAACGCCATAATTTATCCGAGATAACTGATTAAACCGATAACAGCCGGTGGGATGAAGAAGAACTGCAAAGCATAGCCGATAGCTGTCATGAAGCGGCTGCCTGCCAAATCCATACTACTCTTAATCCAAAACCAACGGGGTGGAATCGTGTCGCCCCAGCCGACGATGCCCACCACAAGGCCCAAGACTGCACTCGCGATGCCCAACCCTATGGCCAAACCCGACGGTTCTTCTACAAGGTATAATCCTCCAAGGATAAATGTTATCGGACTAATATACTGAAATATCCAAAGGAATAATGCCATAAAATGTGTTTTTGTTTGTTTTATCAAAAGGAGGCTGCCGTAAAGACAGCCTCCTTAATAAGCCGTTGTGCTTTCATTTAACCGCGATAAGGCTTACCTTTTCCGCAGCCACAGATGTTCTTTGCTCTGCTGCAAGGCTTGGTTGCAAAACTGCTGCAAATGCTGTCCGTTAATTCTATTACTTTCATAGTATAATATGTTTAAATATTAGGAGATTTCAGGGTCTCCTTTTACCCTTTAATAATATTCTCGTTGTAGGTCGTCCTCTGCAATAGATAGTTCATTTATACAGTCCTCGATGGTTTTATTGTGCAAAATATCATCTCCACTATTCAGACGTTTTATAATGTCGTATCGAATTTTGGCAATATAGCAATTGTTTTCTCCTCCGTTAAGACACTCGCCTCGATCATTGTAATTATTCCCTGGGCAGAATGGCATGCAATAGAAACAATAATCATGTGAGTAGCATTCACCATAGTCCTTGGCTGTGGTTTGCATCCATTGTTTAACAAAAGGACTGGTCCTGATTATTTCGCTTGTCTTTTGTGTGCGAACATTCCCAAGTACCTTGCGAAACGCTACGCATGGCACCACATCACCATTAGGACTGATGCAATATTTGCTTTTACATGCGCTACATGGAGCTCCACTGAGAAAACCACGTTCGGATGTATCAATGTCATCAACATTATTTGGTGTGACATTCTGAATAACATCTGGATCCATCAATACGACCTCAAGTTGTTGCTGTGTGAGGCGTAAATGATGTGAAGCACATTTATCTCCGTCAAGTGAGTCTGTCAACTGTACATCGAATGATGGTGAGGAACCATATTTCTTTTTGTAAGGTTTCACACTAAAATAGCTTTTAAGATTGGTTTGCATCAAAGGACACGCAATATCAATCGGAGTGGCCAATTCATGCAACCTATCCATCACTGCTATGGTGCGTTTCCATGAACCTGGAGTACGTGTTATTTTATCATGCACTGTAGATTCTCCGCTATAAAGAGAACATTGTACCAAGAAAGGGAAATATGCTGCAAGTCGTTCTTCTTTTCCAACAAGACCTAATCCATTTGTCAATATGGTTGTAGCTATATCATTTTGATATAAGTAGTCAATAATATCCCATACTTTAGGATACATAAATGGGTCTCCACCTGTAATGCTAACAGCAGTAAGACCATTGGCACAGAGATCATCAATAATTAGTTTGTATTCCTCAAGCGTCAATTCTTTTTTATCACCACGGCCACTACGTTCATTATCATTGCGCGTAGCACCTGGGTTATAGCAATGTATACACTGTTCATGGCAGCGATACGTTAATTCTAACGATACCTCAAACACACCTCCGTACTCACTTATTATATCGGCATAAGCCTGAACAGCTGTTCTTTCTCCAGTTGTCTTTACAGCCGTTTCATCTGCGGCTGTTGGAATTGCCAATCCGATACACTCTTTACGATATTTGTCGACATCTTCGTTTTTTATCTCATTTTCTACAAGTAGCTGTTGCGAACAAAGACGTTTAAAAAAAACGTTAATTGAATAAGTGGAAATCATCAACCTGTTCGACACCTTTTCAACGCTTATACTACCGCCACGCCCAGCAGACAGCACAAGCCCAACCACATCGGCACTTTCCGCCTCGAAAAAGTAACTCATCCTAGACAGAGTATTGAACATGATGGCCACATGCTTGTCGGCGTTATATTTGCCACAAGTCCATGGTGGGCGGTAATAGATATCGTTGTTCATTGCTTAATAAAGGTTACCGGTTGCAAGAGGAAACAATGTTTGCCATTATTATAGGTGTCCCAATGGAGTTGATAGCTGCCGGTGAGGTTGACCGTGCGGTTATTGCTTTTGATTTGTCCACTTATCGGCTCATCGTTACCTATCTTTACACCTGAACGAGTATCGGTCGTATAGTTATTGTTGGTGGTGTAAAGCATGAAGTAGCCTAAACCGGCCTCGCCAAGTCGGAGATATGTTTCAAGGTTCTCAATATCTGCCAACATAAAGAAACGGTTATCAGTAACAGTCTCTCCCTCGGCTTTAGGGAAGTACTTCATCTCAATTGCTGCAGAGCAGGTATCCTTCCCATCTGTGAGGGTGAGCATCACATCTATACGTGCTTTGCCCTTGCTCTTCCATGTTTGGATTGCCTCGTCTTTCACCACATGCTCAAGCACGATAGAGAAGCGGTCTTCTGGAGTAAACTCATACATTTGCCCTATGGTTTTCATTATGACACCAAGCTGTAGTTGCAGCGAGGCCTCGTTGTCGACATCTATCAGCCCGCCAACGATCTTGTTGCAGAGCAAACTATATGATATTCGTACTATCTCACGCAATCTGTCTTGTAATGTCTCCATATACTATGTTTTATTGTTTGGTACAATAAAAAAGCCGTGAACTTTATTCTGTTCTGAAACTGAGGTTCGGCAAAACCTTTACTACTGAACAAGAAAGCCCACGGTTTCGTGAGCGTTTCCCTTTCTTGAAGTAGTAAAGAACATGAAATTTGCCGATTTCAGTTTCAACAAGAAAAGCGAATACGCTTCAATATGTCTTTATTTATATACTATTCTCTTCGTTTTTTATACCATAATTTTCGTTTTGGTTTCACGCTGCAAAGATACGAATTGTTTTCCATCCGACAAAATAATTCATAAAAATTTATGAACATTGACGGTAATTTGTGTTAAAAAAGATGCTATGTGCCGCACCCCATCCATAGGTCTTCAAAAGGTCTTCAAAAGGCCCTCGGCATACCTTCACAAGAACACTGCCGTCCCAACGTATCCGCTCCGTAGTCGCTCCGACTGTTCTACGGTTGTTTAACGGTTTTTGTCGGAGAGGGGTCGGACCGGATACGGAGCGACGTCGGAGGGAGGTCAACGGACCGGATACGGAGCGACGTCGGAGGGAGGTCAGATAAAATTATATTATTCTTATTATTCCATATTTTTTGTGTATATTTGCATCGTGTTTCTGCGACGCTGAAACGCTGTAATATATTGTGCCTCATGCAGATTGAGACGACATACAAGGCTGTGTTCGACAGCGAGTGGGACCTCGCCGCCGTGCGCCGCGCCATCGAGGGCGCCAAGCACGCGGTGCTGGTGGCCCACCAGAACGCCGACGGCGACGCCGTGGGGTCGGTGCTCGGCATGTGGCACCTACTGAAGGCTGTCGGCCGCAGAGTGACGGCCATGCTGCCCGACGGGGTCCCCATGGATCTCGACTGGCTGCCCGGCGCGGAGCATATCCTCAGCGGGAAGACGCAGTACGACGCCTGCCGCAAGGCCATAGCGGAGGCCGACCTGGTGATTATGCTCGACCTGAACACCGTGGAGCGCACCGGCGTGCTGGCGGAGGCGCTGGGCAAGAGCATTGCACGGCAGCTGCTGGTGGACCACCACGAGCGTCCGGCCAACGACAAGTGCGAGGCGCTGTGCGTGGTGGAACCGCAGATATCGAGCACCTGCGAGCTGGTCTACTGGCTGATGCAGCGTGTTTTCGGCGACAGCATCTTCAGCCGCGACGCCGCCACGTGCCTCTACACGGGCATCTGCACCGACACCGGCACCTTCAGCTACAGCAACGAACGACAGAGTGTCTACCTCGCTGCAGCCTCACTGCTGCGCTTCGGCATTGACCCCATGGCCGTCAACCGCCAGATAAAGAACGTCTTCACCGAAGAGCGCCTGCGCTTCTTCGGCCACGCCATGGACAGCCTGCTGACGGTCTACCCCGGGCAGGAGGTGGCGTTGATGGTGATACCGGCCAAGGAGATGGAGGCCTACGGCGTCGAGAGCGCCGACCTGACGGGCCTCATCAACGAGGTGATGAAGCTGCGTGCCGTCGACTGCGGCATACTGATAAGAGAAGAGACCGACCGTGTGCGCCTGTCGCTGCGCTCCAAGGTGCGCTACGACGTCAACCAGCTGGCACGCGAGCTGTTCCCCGTGGGCGGCGGCCATGTGCGCGCCGCTGGCGCCACCAGCCACATGACGCTCGGCGAGACAGTGAAGGCTGTGAAGCGCAAACTGGGCCTCGCACTCGCCGCCCTCGGCGTGGTGCTGTGCGTGAGCTGCAACAACGTGCCGGTGGTGGAGACAGGTGCTCCTGCCGGCAATGACCTGACCGAGAACCTCATCAACGCCAATCGCTACATGGCGCAGGGCGAGGAGACGAGCATCGACTCCTACGCCGCGCGGCGCGGATGGCAGATGACGGTGCTGCCCTGCGGCGCACGCGTGATGGTGACCGACGAAGGCAAGGGCAACCCTGTGGCCTACGACGAGACAGTCATCATCAGCTACCGTGTGGAGACCCTCGGCGGAGAAGTGATATACGGCAATGTCGCCGACACTGTTGTGGCTGGACGCCTGGAGCCCACACGCGGACTGGACGCCGCGCTGCTCACCATGAAACACGGTGGCAGAGCGCGCGTCATCGTGCCCTCGGAACTGGCTTACGGAGTTGTGGGCGACGGCGACCGCATAGGCACGCGCACGGTGCTGGTGTACGACGTGAGAGTTGAAAACTGAAGATAACAAATAAACAATAAAACAAACAACACAACAATGAAAAAGACTATCAAAATGGCCGCCATGGTTATGGCGGGAGCAGTGGTGCTGGCAGCCTGCAACAGCGGCAAGTTCAAAGACGCCGGCAACGGCCTGTCGTACAAGTTCGAGAAGCAGAACAAGTCGGCCCAGCAGGTGCAGGAAGGCGACGTGCTCGTCGGCGAGATGACCGTCAAGTTCGACACCACCCAGACCTTCACCAACGTGGGACATGCCGACCGCATCCTTCAGGCAGACCCCTCGTTCTTCCTCTATGACGCTCTGGTGCTGATGCATGTGGGCGACAAAGCCGTGCTGGCCTATGAGGCCGACTCGCTGGCCAAGTTCCTCCAGCCCAACCAGATGCCCCCCTACTACGAGAAAGGCAAAGGCATGAAGATCTACTACGAGATCTCGCTGCAGGACATCGTCACCAAGGAAGAGCTCGAAGAGGAGCAGAACAACTTCATCGCCGAGATGAAAGAGCGCCAGGAGAATGAGCCCGCCGCCATCGAGGCCTATGTGCACGACAACAACATCACCGTGAAGCCCAACGAGAAGGGTGTCTACGTCATCGTGAAGAAGAAAGGCAACGGCGCCAAGGTAGCCGCCGGCCGCACCGTGGCCATGAACTACACCGGCCGCCTGCTCGACGGCACCATGTTCGACAGCAGCGTGGAGAGCGACGCCATCCAAGGTGGCATACAGCAGCCCGGCCGCACCTACGAGCCCCTGACCTACGTGGTCGGCCAGATGCGCCTCATCCCCGGTTGGGAGGAGAGCGTCATGGGTATGCCTGAAGGCACCGTGATGCAGGTCGTCATGCCCTCGGCCCAGGCCTACGGTCCCCAGGGTGCCGGCAAGGACATCCCCCCCTACTCTCCCCTTGTGTTCGACATCGAAATTGTTAGCGTAAAATGAAGAATATAGTCATTTTCGGAGCCCCCGGCGCCGGCAAAGGCACCCAGAGCGACTTTATAGTGGAGCACTACGGCCTGACGCACGTCAGCACCGGTGACCTGCTCCGCAAGGAGATTGCCGACCAAACCGAGCTCGGCAAGCGCATCAAAGGCATCATGGATGCCGGTCAGCTGGTGAGCGACGACATAGTCATCGAGATGATGGACAAAGCCATCGCCGCCGACACCAAGGGTATGCTCTTCGACGGCTTCCCCCGCACCGTGGCACAGGCCGAAGTGCTCGACAAGCTGTTGGCCAAGCACGGCCGTGAGCTCACCTGCATGGTGCAGCTCGAGGTCCCCAAGGACGAGCTGATGCGCCGCCTGCTGGAGCGCGCCAAGATTCAGGGCCGCGCCGACGACAACGAGGCCACCATCAACAACCGTCTGCAGGAGTACAACAGCAAGACCAAGCCCGTGGCCGACTACTACGCCAAGCAGGGCAAGCAGCGCATCGTCGACGGCCTCGGCACCATCGAGGACATCGCCGCCCGCATCCGCCAGGCCATCGGTTAAACGCCGAACGCATAACGAATCCTCACAAAAGCCTCTGCAAACGTTGCGGAGGCTTTTGCTTTTTTTTATTTGGTCATATTAGAGAAAAGTAGTATCTTTGCATTTCAGTGTGGAGTTGCATGGACGGCATGAAAATGGAATTTAATAAAGGGTAAATGGCACACAATGAATAGACTGCTGCTTATATTTTTGATGGCTTTTGCGACACTGACGATGTCGCAATGCGTAAAGAACGATGAAAGGCCAAGCAGCGTCTCCGGCAATCAGGACAACAATGGCGGCAATACCGACGAGTATGTCAACCTGGGTCTAAAGAGCAGGACCTGGTGGAAGGGTGCCAACGAGAAGAACCCTGAAGACCCTGAAAACGGTTTCTACACATACGACGAGGCGGTGGCGGCTTTCGGCGACAACCTGCCCACCATACAGCAGTTTATGGAACTAAGGCAGTCGTGCGAATGGGTGTGGGTGAGCGTCGGTTTTTATATTGTCGTCGGGCCCAACAATAACTACATCACACTACCCGCCGCAGGCTTCCGCGACTGTTCGGGGATGTTGTGCTACGAGAGGAGCTACGGCTTCTACTGGTCCTCAACACCCGACGGCGCCACAAAGGCGTGGTACATGAACTTCTACTCCGGCGACGTGTATATGTACAACTACGACCGATGCTACGCCAACTCGGTACGGCTCGTCAGGAACGCATAGATTATTAAGTAACACAGACTATATAAATGACCTCGAACTTTGTAGACTATGTAAAGATTCTGGTGCGCAGCGGCAAAGGCGGCGCGGGAAGCGCGCACCTGCTGCGCGTGAAGTATAACGCCAAAGCCGGTCCCGACGGCGGCGACGGCGGCCGTGGCGGCCACGTGATACTGCGCGGTACCACGCAACGCTGGACCCTACTGCACCTGAAGTACACGAAGCACGTCTTTGCCGAAGACGGCGAGCACGGTGGCGAGAACCTCTGCACCGGTCGCACTGGTAAAGACCAAATATTGGAGGTACCGCTGGGATGTGTCTGCCGCGACGCTGAGACTGGCGAAGTGCTGGGTGAAGTGACCGAAGAGGGGCAGGAACTCATCATCGCCAAAGGCGGACGCGGTGGTTTGGGCAACGACCACTTCAAGAGCGCCACCAACCAGACTCCACGCTATGCGCAGCCCGGTGAACCCGCCGAAGAACGTTGGGTAATCATTGAGCTAAAAGTGTTGGCCGACGTGGGTCTTGTGGGATTTCCCAATGCAGGCAAAAGCACCTTCCTAAGTGTGGTAAGTGCCGCCAAGCCGGAGATTGCCGACTACCCGTTCACTACTTTAGTTCCCAATCTTGGCATCGTCAAATATCGCGACGACAAGTCGTTCTGCATAGCCGACATACCAGGCATCATAGAGGGTGCAGCCGAGGGCAAAGGTCTGGGACTGCGCTTCCTGCGACATATAGAGCGCAACTCGATACTGCTGTTCATGGTTAGCTGTGAGCAATTGGAGATTGCAAAAGAGTATCATGTGCTGCTCGACGAACTGAAGAAGTATAACCCCGAACTGCTGGACAAGCAGCGGATACTGGCTGTCACCAAATGCGACCTGATGGACGAAGAGATGCAGAAGCAGCTAAAGCGCAGGCTGCCAAAGGGCGTGGAGAGCGTGTTCATCAGCGCCGTGAGCGGACAGAATATCGACGTGCTTAAGGATATGATATACAGAAAGCTTACCGCCGATGTTTGAGACACTCAACAATCTGGACACACAATGGTTCTGGTGGATCAACAGTCATCACTGCACGGCGATGGACTGGGTGATGTGGTCGTTGAGCCAACATTGGTGTATGGCGGCAGTGATTGTTCTTGCCTTCAGCCTGTTGACGCTGCGTTATGAGCCACGCCGCTGGTGGGTTATATTGATAGGCATTGCGCTGTGCTTCCTTCTTGCCGACCAAGGCAGCGTACAGCTATTCAAGAACACCGTATGCCGCCTGCGCCCCTGCCACGCGCTGGAAGATGTGCGCATGTTCCGCACTGGCTGTGGCGGACAATACGGCTTTGTAAGTTCACATGCCGCCAATGTCTTCGCCGTAGCCATATTTCTGATGATACGCTATTGGAAGCGTGTGAAGCGGCAATGGCCACTGCTACTGATTGCGCTGTGGGCCATAGCGACATGCTACAGCCGCCCCTACCTTGGCAAGCACTACCCAGGCGACGTGATATGCGGAGCTGTTTTCGGAGCAATTATCGCATTGATAGTGTGGTTGATAATCAGACTGATTGAAAAAAAGTTTTGCAAAAGTGAAACAAAATGAGAATTGTTGCGTTATATATGTCGTGCTTGCTTATTTCTATCGTTAGTGATAGAAATAGAAAATGTGTTATTCGAGCGTCTTGCCAGTGCTGACAAGGCGCTTTTTTGTGATATCAAAAGTTGAATATACTGGACATAATACTCGCTGTGCCAATATGCTACTTCATCTATCAAGGATGGAGAAAAGGTATAGTGCGTGAGGTGGCGACGCTGGTGGGGCTGCTGGCAGGAATATGGGCGGCGGTGCACCTGTCGCAAGAGGTTGCTGAGCTATTGGGACTGAAGAGCGAAAATGCCGTGCTGGTGGCATTCTTTGTCTGCTTCGTCGGAGCACTGGTGCTGGCATGGATGATAGGACGAATGGTTGAAGGGCTAATGAAGGCGGCCCACATAAGCACGGTGAACAGGGTGCTCGGCGCAGCGTCAGGCATGCTGAAGGCGCTGTGCATACTGGCCGTGGTGCTCAACTATGCAGTGATGCTCGACCGCAAGGAGGAGGTGCTGAAGCCAGAGACCAAGGAGGAGAGCCTGCTATACAAACCCGTGTACAACACAGGCAACAGGCTGACAGCGTCGCTGAAGCAGTTTATTGCCGACCACAAAGAAGACTGGGAAAAAACTATTAAAGATTGCAAATGATACTGGCACCAATGCAAGGATTGACGGAGCTGCTCTTCAGACGCGTATATGAGGAGTGCTTCCCTGGTGCCATAAGGCTGGCGGTGACACCATTCCTGTCGCTGACACACAACCTGCACAACCTGCTGAACGACAAAAGCCAGTCTACGACATTACGGCATTACCTGCGTGACGTGCTGCCTGAAGCCAACGTGGGCTCTATACCCATAACGCCGCAGATCCTCGGCAAAGAGCCGGAAGAGTTCATTGCGCTTGGAAACAGATTGTACGACATGGGCTACAGCGAGGTGAACTGGAACATAGGTTGTCCGATGCGCAACATCACAGGGAAGCACAGAGGGAGCGGCATACTACCCTACCCTGAGGAAGTGAGGGCGGTGCTCGATGCTGTGATGCCAGAACTGAAACCACAGCTGAGTGTAAAGATGCGCATAGGGCTGCGGCAGAAAGAAGAGATATTCCAACTGGTTCCTGTGCTTAACGACTATCCACTGGCGTCGGTAACAATCCATCCACGTCTCGGTCGACAGCAATACACTGGGGTGCCGGATATGGAGACCTTCGGACAGGTGCTTCCGCTGATAAAGCACCCTGTGATATACAACGGTGACATCAGAACAGTAGCCGACATAAAGCAGATTAAAGAGATGTATCCCAAGGTGTCCGACTTCATGGTGGGGCGCTGGATACTGTACACACCTACCCTACCGCTGGGGAAGATAGACATGAAGCTCACCAAGCAATTCATAGGACGCCTTATGGAAGAAATACGACGGACAGCACCAACGCAAGAAAGTGCTCTGAGGAAGACAAAAGAATACTGGTGCATGCTATGGAGGGCGTTGCCGATAAGCGAAGCAGAAGCGCGCAAGGTACTGAGAGAACAGGAATTGACAGCTGTTGATAAAATGATTTACACTTTTATACAATAAAAAAGGGAAAGTTGCGTAATAGAAAATGATGAAGAAAAGATTCGCCATATACCTCACGATGCTGCTCGCCGCCGTAATAGCCTCAGGGTGCAAGCAGCAGGTTGTCACTGACGATATGACAGACGCAGAGAAACTTGAGATACTTGACCTACAGATAGAGAAACATCCCAACGATGCTGCACTGCTGGCACAAAGGGCCCAGGTGCTGCTGAATATGGGACGAGCCAAAGAAGCATCTTACGACATCAACAAAGCCGTGAAGGAAGTGCCTGACAACGACAAATATCTGCTGCTACAGGCCGACATCTATTTTGCCAACGGCGACGTAAGCAACAGCTACAGCGCATTGACTGAGGCCGAGAAACTGTCGCCTAACAGCAAAGAGGTACAGTTGAAGATGGGCGAGCTTACATTCTACAATCGCGACTACGACCGCTCACTCAAACACTTGACAAACGTTACTGAGAAAGAGCCCGACAACCGTACAGCCTTGTTCATGAAAGGCTTTATATACAAGGAGACAGGCGACACCATGAGTGCAGTGACATTGCTGCGCAAGGTGTGCGACCTCTATCCCGACTATGCGCCGGCCTATGAGGAATTAGGCATTCTCTATGCCACTCACCATGACCCAATGGCTGTCGAGTATCTGTCAACAGCTCTACGTTTGGAGCCCTCCAATACCAACGCCATGTACGCTCTGGCCATGTATTATCAGGAGACAGAGAACTATGCTGAAGCAGAAAAACTGTATCGGCAGATGCTGGACGTGAACCCTAACAGTTCTGACGCATTGAACAACCTGGGTTGGCTGGAGAAAGAAGTGTACGGCGATATGGACCGAGCATTGGAGTATTTCACGAAAGCATTGGAAGCCAATCCCAACA
Source organism: uncultured Bacteroidota bacterium (assembly GCA_902777005.1). Classification (GTDB taxonomy): domain Bacteria; phylum Bacteroidota; class Bacteroidia; order Bacteroidales; family P3; genus Colimorpha. The sequence goes on along the minus strand of CACYSB010000006.1, from coordinate 231,777 downwards.
ATGAAGAGGCGCAGAGAAACGCCGCAATATTTACTGAAAACAAATAATCATAATATACAAAACATCATGAGCACTTTAAAAGGACGCAACCTCATCTCCATCACGGACTTCTCGAAAGAGGAGTACATCGAGGTGTTGGACATCGCCGAGGAGTTTGAGAAGAACCCGAAGCAGAAAATCTTGTCGGACAAGGTAGTAGCCACCCTGTTCTTTGAGCCATCCACACGTACGCGCCTGAGCTTCGAGAGCGCCGCCAACCAGCTTGGCGCCCGCATTATAGGCTTCAGCGACCCCGGCGGAACGAGCGTCCAGAAAGGAGAATCGCTGCACGATACCATAGTGATGGTCTCATCATACAGCGACCTTATCGTGATGCGCAACCCCAAAGAGGGCTCGTCGCGCTACGCCTCCGAGGTGGCGTCGGTGCCCGTGATCAATGCAGGTGACGGTGCCAACCAGCACCCCACGCAGTGCATGCTTGACCTCTACAGCATCCGAAAAACACAAGGCAAACTCGACAATCTTAATATCGCTATGGTGGGGGACCTTAAATATGGCCGTACCGTCCATTCGCTGGTGCAGGCCATGTGTAATTTCAACGCCACTTTCCATCTTGTGTCGCCCATTGAGTTGAAGCTCCCGTCGAGCGTGAAGATGAGCATCAAGGATGCCGGACTCAAATACTATCAATATACAGACCTGAAGGACGTCATTCCCACAGCAGACATCATATATATGACCCGCGTGCAGCGCGAGCGCTTCCCGGATCAGATGGAGTATGAGCGTGTGAAGGACAGTTGCATCCTTACCGCCAGCATGCTTAAAGGCTGCAAGGACAACATGCGCATCCTGCACCCACTGCCACGTGTGAATGAAATTACCACCGACGTGGACAGCACCCCATACGCCTACTACTTCCAACAGGCTCAGAACGGCGTCTATGTCCGCCAGGCACTTATGGCTGCCATACTCGGTGTGAGATAAAGATTACTGTTTAATGATTAAAGTTTAAAACAATGGAAAACAAAAAAGAGATGGTCGTTTCCGCTATTGAAAACGGCACTGTCATTGATCATATTCCCACAGAATCTGTCTATCAAGTCATCCGTATCCTTGGCCTTGAGAAATACAAGGATGAGGTGCTCATAGGCAATTACCTTAACAGCAACAAGCTCGGCAAGAAAGGTATCGTAAAAATCAAGAACAAGCACTTCAACAAGGAAGAGGTGAGTAAGATAGCCCTCGTTGCTCCCTTCGCATCTATAATCGACATTGCCGACTACAAAGTGGTTGATAAGTTCAAGGCCGAAATCCCCGACCACATTGAAAACTTCGTGCGCTGCGCCAACCCCAAGTGCATCACAAACGCAGAAGTTGTACCAACTAAGTTCGACATTGTCGACAAAGAGAACCTCAAGCTTCGCTGCCACTACTGCGAGAAGTTCACCACGAAGGAAACCATGAAGTTCAGCGAATAGTATGCGACGTTACTATATTTCATTACTGGTTGTCAGCCTTGTCCTTGTGCTGGCAACCTTTATTGTTATGTGGACAGCTCCACATTTGTTTATCATTGCAATGTCGTTGTTGGTGCTTTATTTCGCCGCATTGACACTGGTACAACACACTATTGTGGTGAAAGCAATGAATCGTTCACCCAAGACATTTGTGCAACTCTTTCTTGGCTCGACGGTTGGTGTGCTGTTCATACACTTGATTGTCCTTACAATATTCCTACTTACCAACCCTGGACAAGGACGCCGATTCCTTATCGCTTTCTGTATAGGCTATGTGGTGTACCTCGTCTTTGAGACAGTGGCGCTGGTCCGTTTTGTAGACCGCGCAAGGAAAGGAAAGAATTAAAAGAGAACTGTCAGCTTGACATTGACCTGACGTGCCGTAAGGTAATTCGGTACGCGGTATGGATGATTGTCATAGTCGGTCACCCATAGATACGACACCACGTTTTGTTTGTCGAAAAGGTTGAACACCTCTACTCCAATTTGAATATCTTCCACATAGCGGAACACTTTCCAGTGCTTGAGACGCTCGAATCGCGCCAGCTGCACAGTATTACCCCAATCCACACGCAGATAGTACGGTAGGCGCAATGACACCTCCTGCCGTCCATATGGTGCTGTCACTGGCATTCCTGTTGCATATACGACGCTGAGGCTCATGCGCCACCACGGTATCGTCGGTATGTAATCCTGCACAAAGACCTTAACCGAGAAGCGCTGGTCAGTGGGCCGGTCAAGCCATCCAAACTGGTCTCCGGCTATGTCTTCCTGCGTCTTCATCAGTGAGACACTTGCCCACGATTCCAGCCCCTCCACAAACTCGCCGTTTATACGCAGACTTACGCCTGCCGCATAAGCCACCGCCAGCTGGTCCGGATGGTAGCTGATACGGAGGTTGTCCACCGTATACGGCACAAGATCCGTTATATACTTATAGTATAGGTCTGCCGTTATCTTGAACGGACGCTCCCACAACTTCAGATTCCAGTCGGCAGTTGTCGTCACCTGATATGATGTCTGCGGTTTCAAACTAAGGTTCAAGCTACCGTCCTCACGGCGGTATTCGCGGTAGAACGGCGCCTGCTGATATATGCCTGTAGCCAGTTTAAACATCAGGTCACGTTCCCATCTTGGTTTGTAGGCAACACTCGCCCTTGGGCTTATAGTCCCTCTCGTTGCATTGTCCGACTCTGCCGTCACACCGTATATTCCACCACGCACACCGGCCAATATCTTCAGGTCGGCACCACTGCGTGTCTCAATATTCATTTCCCGTTGGGCAAAGCCTGTAGCACGCACTGTATGTAGCCTGCCCATTGTATTGGCGTACTGCTGCAATATGGGGTTTGCCGGTATATTATTTGTATCACCAGCCACTGACATCAGTGCAGGCAACGCATAACCTGCCGAGTCAACCCAACGCCATTCGCGTAGCCGGTCGTTTATATTCTCGTACTGTATCTTCGTTCCAAACTGCCAGCTTCCGAGTACAGCCTGCCGTGTGGCTTTCATGTCAAGAGCATAGATACCTGTTGAAAGACGGTTGCGCGCATGCTCAAGGAAAGTGCCGACACCGCGGTCAAACCTTTCCGTCTCACCGACCACTTCACCCAATCCCACCTGGTAAAGCCAATACTGGCTCTGTATGTCGTATCGCTCGCTTTCAGCAATATCCTGCACCGAGAGACTGCCTGTCACACGCCAGTCATCGCTCGGGCGCCAATCCATGGTAAGTGCTCCAAGCAATGTGCGATACTTGTCTTCTTCGGCACCGTCGAAGTATATGTCTATCTCCATCGTGCGCTGATTGAAAGCCGTCGTCTGGCTCTTAGGCACAAGCCCATAAACATTATTTGTCCATATGGCCAGCAGCCCCAAGTCAAGCCGCTCGCTTACCTTGTATCCAATGACTGCCTGCAGGTCGGTGTAGCGCGTGGTATAGCTGCCTTTGGTGTCAAGCGTACGTAGCAGATAGCTGTTCCTATGGTGACGCAACGCTGCCGCATAGCTCCACTTCTCCCCCACTCTGCCTTGCACCGATGCGGCACCGCCAAGCATGCTGGCGGTCACCTTTCCCTTGAATTCCACCGGACGGCTGTACGTGATATCAAGCACCGACGACATCTTGTCGCCATACGAAGCCTCAAAGCCTCCGGGAGAAAACAGTATGTAGTCAACAAGGTCCGGGTTTATGATACTCATACCCTCCTGCTGTCCGCTGCGTATCAGCATGGGACGGAACACCTCCACGCCATTGATGTACACAAGGTTCTCGTCAAACGAGCCTCCTCGCACAGAGTACTGGCTGCTCAGCTCGTTGTTCGAATTAACATCCGGCAGCGTCTTCAGCAGGCTCTCCACACCTCCTGTCGGTCCTACGGCATCGTCAAGCTTCTGCACGTCAATATGCGTGAAGCTACTCTGACGCGTTTTGTCGTCACTGATTTCGACTTCGTCAAGCTTTTTGGCCACATGCTTCAGCAACACATCATTCCGCACCTCGCCGTCAATCTTCAGCCGCATCTCCTTGCTTTCATATCCTGTGAAGGAGTAGCGCACTGTCACGCTGTCGGCGTTTTTTATTTCTATTCTATAATAGCCTTTGACATTGGTGACACAACCTATACCCGAACCGGGTACACCGACATTGACAAACTCCAATGGTTCACCCGTAGCAGCATCGGTGACCCTGCCTGCCAAAACTCCTTGCCCCGCCACATACATCGGCAGAGCAAGGAGTATCAGTGTTTGGATGAGCGTCTTTTTCAGCTTACTGGGCTTTCTGTATCTCTTCCATGCGGGCGTTGACAACCTTCAACTCGTCGTACATCTCCAGACGGGCGTAGACGGTCTTCAGGGCCGACAGGCAGTTGAAGAGGTTTGGACGCTGTGCGGCTTTGGCGTTGTCCGGCAGGGCGTCGATGTAGCTGATAGCGGACTGGAAATACTGTATCGACTGGCGGAAGAAACCGTTACTCTCCTCAAGCAGGCGGTCGTACAGGCCGGTCTCGTCTTCGGGAGGAACTGCGTTGGCGGCATCCAGTTTGTCAACACCGCGGTTGAAGATCATCTTACCCATGCCGAAGTTGGCCTCAAACTGGTTGGGCGACAGGGTCAAGCTCTCCTGATACTTGGCCTCGGCACCGGCATAGTCCTGCATGCTCTCCAGAATGGCAGCGGCCAGTCCCAGTATCTGCGGATAGAGATTTGCGCTGTCCTTCGTGAGGTCAAGAGCCGTATTGATCATCTCCTTGCCTTTCTCCAGGTTGTTGTTCAGCAGGTAGCCCTCAGCCATCAGCAGATAGGCGTTGTAGTCGTTCTTGCGGTTCTTCATGTAGCTCGTGGCCACCTTCATGGCACCGTCGTTGTTACCCTCTTCTTTGTAGAGGTTGAACAGGGTGCGGTACACGTAGTTCTTGTCGGTGCGCTTGCGTATGAGCTGGTTGAAATACTTCTTGGTATTCTCGCTGTCGTTCAAGGCCTTTGCGCTGATACCTGCAATGTAGATGCTCTCTCCGGCGAACTTCGAATCACCGCTGTTGTTGAACATTTCCACAGCCTTCTCAGCGTTCTGCAAGGCTTCCTCAAAACGCTTGGCGTTGTAGGCCTCGGTGGCACGGCTGTAATACTCGTTACCCACGAAGCGGAACACAGAGTTGTTTTCCTCGGCATACTCGTTCTTGGTGTCCAGGCGTTTGCACTCGAGGGCGGCAGCATAAGCCTCCTCGGCCCAGTTGGGAGCCAGGTCTTTGAACTTCGACTTGGGATTGCTAGCCTCACCTCCGATTCTGGCATATATGAGTCCTTTGTAGCACCAGGTCTTTGCATCGTCCTTTGTGCTCTCGTGCTCACAGGCAAGGTCAATCTCCGACTTGGCCTTCTTCAGGTAGTTCTTCTTAAGGTCCTGGATGGCGCTCTGCACATTCACTGTCTGGGCACTTGCGCCGAAGGTTATTGCCGCAAGGGCCAAAATCATGCTGATTTTCTTCAGTTTCATATCTTTGTCTTTTTATTGGTTATTTTCTTCTATATTAGTATCGTTGTTCTCAATATTATTGCTCTCGACAGTAACATTTCCTTCCATCTGTTGTCCGTCGTTCTCAGGTTCCTCGTCCTCGGTGGGCACCTTCGTGATGGAGGCTATGTAGTCCTTGCCGCGCAGGTCTATCAGCTTCACACCCTGAGTGGCACGGCCGAGCACGCGCAGGTCGGCCACCTTCATGCGGATGGTTATGCCACTGCGGTTGATAATCATCAGGTCGTGGTCCTCAGTGACGTTGGTCACAGCCACCAGCGGGCCGGTCTTGTCGGTTATCTGCATGGCTTTCACACCCTTACCGCCGCGGTGCAGCGTGGCGCGGTAGTCGGCCAGGGCCGAACGCTTGCCGTAGCCATGCTCGGTGACCACCAGCAGGTTCTCGTCCTCGCTCGGCAGGCACAGCATGTCGATGGCTGCATCGTCGTTGGGGTCGAGCTCCATACCCTTCACGCCGCTGGCGCCGCGTCCCATGGTGCGGAACTCCTTCTCCGGGCATATCATCACCTTGCCCTTCTTCGAGGCTATGAGCATGTAGCTCTCGCCGTCGGTCAGGCAGGCGGTGAGCAGCTCGTCGCCTTCGCGGATGCCGATGGCGATGATACCGTTCTGGCGCGGACGCGAGTAGGCCTCCAGCGTGGTCTTCTTCACTATGCCGTTCTTTGTGCACATCACTATGTAGTGGTTGCCCACGTACTCAGCATCGCTCAAGGTCTCCACGTTCACGTATGCCTTCACCTTGTCGTCCGGCTCTATGTTGATGCAGTTCAGTATCGGGCGGCCCTTGGTGTTCTTCTCGCCCTCGGGCACCTCGAAGGCGCGCATCCAGTAGCAGCGGCCTTTCTCAGTGAAGAACAGCAGGTAGTTGTGGTTGGTACAGGTGAATATATGCTCCACGAAGTCCTCGCTGCGCACAGCGCTGCCCTTCGAGCCCACACCGCCGCGGCTCTGCGTGCGGTATTCGGTGAGCGGCGTGCGTTTGATATAGCCCTTGTGACTGATTGTGATGACCACCTGCTCGTCGGGGATGGTGTCCTCGATGCGGAAGCCGGCGGCGTCGTACTTGATGGCGGTGCGACGGTCGTCGCCGTACTTCTCGCGCAGCTCCTGCAACTCGCCTTTGATGACCTGCATCAGCACATTGTGGTCGCCGAGAATCTCTTTGCAGCGCTCTATGAAGCGCATCTTCTCGTCGTATTCGTCCTGCAGTTTCTGGTGCTGCAGGCCAGTGAGCTGAGCCAGGCGCATGTCGACAATGGCGCGTGCCTGCAGGTCGCTGAACTGGTAGCGGTCCATCAGTCCCTGACGGGCCTCGTCGGGTGTCTTGCTGGCACGTATCAGAGCCACTATCTCGTCGATGATGTCTATGGCACGCAGCAGACCCGCCAGTATGTGGGCACGCTTCTCGGCCTCAGCCATGTCGAACTGGGTGCGGCGTGTCACCACCTCTTCGCGGTGCTCTATGAAGTAGCCCACAAGCTCTTTCAGGTTCAGCAGCTTCGGGCGGCCGTGCACCAAGGCGATGTTGTTCACAGCAAAACTGCTCTGCAACTCGGTGAGCTGGAACAGTTTGTTGAGTATCACATTCGGCACCACGTCGTTGCGCAGCACATACACCACACGTATGCCGTCCTTGTCGCTCTCGTCGCGGATATCCAGGATGCCCTCTATCTTGCCTTCCTTGGCCAGATTGGCGGTCTTCTTGATCATCTCGCTCTTGTTGACGCCGTAGGGTATCGTGGTGGCCACAATGACGTTGTGACCCTTCGAGTCCTCCTCAATCACCGTGTCGGCACGCAGGATGATGCTGCCGCGTCCGGTGGTGTAGGCCTCGCGCACACCGTTGTAGCCGTAGATGGTGCCACCCAGGGGGAAGTCGGGGGCCTTGATGTATTGCATCAGCTCGTCGATGGTGATGTCGGTGTTGTCGATGTAGGCCATGCAGCCGTCGAGCACTTCGCGCAGGTTGTGCGTCGGCATATTGGTGGCCATACCCACGGCGATACCGTTCGAGCCGTTGATGAGCAGGTTGGGCAGCTTGGCGGGCAGCACGCTGGGTTCCTCGCCCTCGTTGTCGTACGTAGGCACCATGTCCACGGTGTCCTTGTCGATGTCGGCCACCAGCTCATTGCTTATCTGCTTCAGGCGCGCCTCGGTGTAACGCATGGCTGCCGGCGAGTCGCCGTCGATGGAGCCGAAGTTACCCTGGCCGTCCACCAGTGTGTAGCGCATGCTCCAATCCTGTGCCAGACGCACCAGTGCGCCGTAGATGGAGCTGTCGCCGTGCGGGTGGTACTTACCCATGACGTCACCCACGATGCGGGCGCTCTTCTTCGTAGGAGTGTTGTACAGAATGCCGTTCTCGTTCATCGAGTACAGGATGCGGCGATGCACCGGCTTGAAGCCGTCGCGCACATCCGGAAGGGCTCGCGCCACGATAACCGACATAGCATAGTCGATATAGGCAGTCTTCATCGTCTGCTCTATATCAACCCTCGTAATCTTTTCGTTGTCCGAAACCATTAGTCGTATCTATTATATTATTGTATACTAAAATATTATACGCACATCACATATGCATGTCAAAATACAAAGATACAACTTTTTTTCCATATACACCACCCCTATCCGGACTTTTTTCACCATTTCTTCAACACCTCTCCGACCTCTCTACGTATCCGCTCCGACTGTTTAACGGTTGTTCACCGGTTGTTTAACGGTTTTTACCGTAGAACAGTCGGAAAGCAATGGTATAACTGCCGGAGGGAATATGGACAGGCAGCGTAGATACGGTGGCGGAAAGGTGTCAGAAGCCCGGCAGGGTCAGCCAGAGGGTGGGCAGCATGAGCAGGAAGCCGACGACGATGAGGCCGAGGATGAACTTCCAGACCCACTTGAGCCAGGTGCCGTAAGGGATACGGGCTATGCCGAGGACGCCGATGAGGACGCCGCTGGTGGGGGTGAGCATGTTGGTGAAGCCGTCGCCGAACTGGAAGGCGAGCACGGTGGTCTGGCGCGAGACGCCTATGAGGTCGGCAAACTGGGTCATGATGGGCATGGTGAGGGCCGCTTTGGCGGAGCCGCTGGGCATGACGATGTTGAGAGCTGTCTGGAAGACGTACATGACGGCGAGGGATGTGACTTCGCCTGTATGCGCGAGGGAGCGGCTGAGGGCATAGAGGAGGGTGTCCATGATGCGGCCGTCGCGGAGGATGAATATGATGCCTGAGGCGAGGCCTACGACGAGGGCGGCGGAGAGGATGTCCTTGCAGCCTGCGAGGAAGAGCTTGGCGATGTCGTCGACTCCCTGCCGGTCGATGATGCCTGCAAGGATACCCATGGCGAGGAAGAGGGCTGAGATTTCGGTGATGTACCACCCCCAGGCGAGGACGCCGACGACGAGGGCGACGATGGTGAGCAGGAGGAGTATGAGTATGAGGATATGGGAGGTGGTGAGTGTTGTCTGAGAGGTGTCCTGTTGCCGCTGGCGCCAGTAGTCGTCGAGCTTGTAGACGGGGCTGCGTTCGGGCTTGGCTTTGACGCGGGCTGCATACCAGAGGACGAAGGCGATGCCGATAATAGTCAGTATCACCCAGCAGAAGAAACGGTATTCGAGGCCGGAGAAGAGCGGCAGGTCGGCGATGCCCTGGGCGATGCCTATGGTGAAGGGGTTGAGCATGGCTCCTGCGAAGCCGATGTGGGCGGCGACGTAGCACATGCAGACGCCCACGATGGAGTCGTAGCCCATGCTGATGGCCAGCGGGATGAAGACGACGACGAAGGCTATTGTCTCTTCGCTCATGCCGAAGACAGCGCCGAAGAGGCTGAAGAGGAGCATGACGAGCGTGATGATGATATTGTTCACCCCGAGCTTGGCGATGAGCTTGTAGCGGCTCAGCCGCTGCACACGCCGCAGGAAGGCCATCACACCGACGTCGATGGCGTGGCTGTTGTTGAGTATCCAGAAGGCGCCGCCGACCATGAGGATGAAGACGATGATGTCGGCCTTGTCGACGAAGCCGTTGAAGAGGGCGGAGAATATCTGCCAGGTCTGCGGTGCGGCGTCAACGCGGTGGAAGGAGTCGTTGAGGACCACTTCGCGGCCGTCGACCACTTGGCGTGTGTATTCGCCTGCAGGTACGACCCAGGTAAGGATTGCAGCCAGCACGATGAGCGCGAAGACGATAACGAAGGTATGGGGGATTTTCTTCATATCGATGCGAGATAGCTGTTACGGTAATGTGGGTCTGCACTTACATCCTCACCGAACCATGAGGGCGGGATGAATGCGTCGGCGGCTTCGACGGAGGGAAACTCCACCTCGACAAGGCGTAGACCCTGATGGGCGCCATGGAAGAGGTCAAGCTCGGCTATAAGGCCGTCAGCAAGGGGTATGCGGTAGCGTGTCTTGCTGACGAGGTTGCCATCGCACTTGACCTTCAGGCGCTCGTAGCTGTTGCGCGGCATGGTGAATTCCTCCTCGCGGTTCTGTATCGCCGTGGATGTACCGGCAAAATGTTCTTTGACGGTCAAAATAAAAACATCGCCCATCCTGCGGATGCGCAGAGTGGGCGATGTGCATAAATATCCTTGTTCTATCTCTGTGTGCGGGTAGCTGTCGAGGTTCTTCGGCAGTTCGCTGACAAGGTATTTGCGTTCTATCTCCATCAGAGCGAACGCAGATAGTCGGTGACGTTTTTCTCGATGCGTGCAGCGACATCTGCGCAGTCGTCGGCCTTCTGGAACTTCTCGCCTGTGATGTGCTCGTAGAGTTCTATGTAGCGGTCGCTGATGCTGTTGACAATCTCGTCGGTCATCTCGGGCACCTTCTGGCCTTCCTTGCCCTGGAAACCGTTGTCCATAAGCCATTCGCGCACGAATTCCTTGCTGAGCTGACGCTGGTGCTCGCCCTTCTTCAGGCGCTCCTCGTAGCCGTCGGCGTAGAAGTAGCGGCTGCTGTCGGGGGTATGTATCTCATCGATGAGGTATATCTTGCCGTCACGTTTGCCAAACTCGTACTTGGTGTCGACGAGGATGAGGCCCTTTTCGGCGGCGATCTTGGTGCCACGTTCGAAGAGCTGCAAGGCGTACTTCTCCAGCTGGTCATAGTCCTCTTTGGCGACGAGGCCGGTGCGGATAATCTCCTCGCGGCTGATGTTCTCGTCGTGGCCCTCATCGGCCTTGGTGGTGGGAGTGACGATGGGCGTGGGGAACTTCTGGTTCTCCACCATACCCTCGGGCAGCTGCACGCCGCAGAGGGTGCGGGCGCCGGCCTTGTACTCACGCCAAGCGCTACCGGCGAGGTAGCCGCGCACAATCATCTCCACCCGGAAACCTTCGCACTTGAGGCCCACGGTGACCATGGGGTCGGGAGTGGCGAGTTTCCAGTTGGGCAGGATATCGGCGGTGGCGTCGAGGAACTTGGCGGCAATCTGGTTAAGCACCTGACCTTTATAGGGGATGCCCTTGGGTAGGACGACATCAAAGGCGGAGATGCGGTCGCTCACCACCATGGCCATGTACTTGTCGTCGATGTTGTAGACATCGCGCACTTTGCCCACATAGAGGCTCTTTTGCTTCGGAAAACTGAAGTTTGTCTTTACGATTGCGTTCATGATATGTTATTCTTCTAATTTGTTTGCAAAGAAAGTGAAGTTGACCTTGCCGTAATTGCGGTGCTGCCAGAAATGGGGGTGCTCCTCGAAGGAATACTCGCGTGGATGCTCGAGAATGAAGATGCCGTCCTCGGTAAGCACGTCACGCTCGAAGACAAGGTCAGGAAGCGTTGCAAGGCCCTCGATGGCGTAGGGAGGGTCGGCAAATACTATGTCGAACTTGCGGTTGGCTCGTTTCAGAAGGTCGAAAACGTCGGCACGTACCACGTGCAGGTTCTTTACCCCCATACGGCTGCTCTCGGCCTTGATGTAGTCGGTGCACTGGGCGTTGATGTCGATGCTCGTCACCTCGCGCACACCGCGTGATATAAACTCAAAGGATACCGCCCCAGTGCCAGCAAAGAGATCCATAACGGCACACTCCTCGAAGTCCACATAGTTATTCAGGATATTGAAGAGGCTCTCGCGAGCCATGTCGGTGGTAGGACGCACCGGCAAGTTCTGTGGCGGATTGAGCCGCCGACCTCTCAACGATCCTGCAATAATACGCATTCTTACATCAGGATTAGCGCATGCCTATAGGTACGCAACTTCTTGAACTCGGGATTAGCGCAGCGGGTTATCTCGCCGCCATAGAGCGTAGTCTTTGGAAAATAGGGGCGCATCATGGCGTACACATCTCTGTCCACGTCGCCACAAAGCATCAGCTCGGCGGTACCGTCATCAAGCCCGTAGGCTCTCATCACCTCGACGAGACGGAACATAGCCTCTTCCCTACCCTTATGCTTGAGACTGTTGCCGAAGAGGTATTTGCCATCCTTGCAGGCTGCCACATCGACAATGCCCTTACGCCAATAGGCGAAAAGCACAGGGTGGTTCTTGCTCATATCCTTAACTCGCACCATCTTGGCATGCTGGTTGATTACCGACAGACCCGGCAAAGCCACCTTGAAGGCCATCGCCAGTTGTTCGTTGCCAGCAAACACCGCCGTTGAACCCAAAACACTGCTGTGGCAACTCATCACTGATACAGCATTGCTACCCACAAGTTTCAGATACTGGCGGTTGGCAGTCATGGTATACAGCTCATCGGGTACCCAGGTGCTGGCATCGCTCAGCACTATAAGTTCCATCGACTTGTACCCCCACGGCTTCACACCACTCTCGGTAAAGAATGCCTTTACCTCGCGCGTAGCGTTGGTGATGCTCACGGCATGTGGCCCTTCGGCCAACCCGAAGGTCAGCAACTCACCCGACGGCGTCGTCTCCGAAAAAGAAAATCCATTGGCCTCAAGGCAAATGGATAATCTTTTCTCCTGCGAAACATTGTCGCCGGTGGTGGCAATCAGTGTCTTGCAAGTATACATTGTTTACTCGAAATTACCGTCAGTAACGGGCTGGGTCATATCGCCAACCTTCCAACCGGCATAACGGCCAGAGACCTTCTCGATTTCGGCAATCTTGTTAATTACCTGCTGGTGATCCATGTCGCTAAGCAGCAAGCTCAACGGCACCTTGCACTCGAACACAGGCACCATGAAACCGCTCTTGTCAACCATACCAGCCTGCAGTTCAAACTCGTTCTGCTCGCTCTTGGGATAGGGAACATAGCGCAGGTTGACAATCTGCTCGTCGGTCATCTGCACAGTGTGACCGGTGGCATCGACGGTGGGGAGTTTCTTGTCCTCGCGCAGTTTGGCGATGGGGTTGATGTACACTTCCTGACGAGACACATAGCCTTTCTCCACGGCCTCTTTTTCGGACACCTCGTTGATGTCAACGTCAGCGGGAATCTTGTCGTAGTTGGTCACCTTGACGACAGTCTTCATGCTGTCCTCATTCATCAGGCGGTTAATCAGTGTGTCGAAACTGCCGGTATAGGCACCATAAGTCACTTTGTAGGCCTCCTCCAGTGTGCGGATGGCTTTCAGTTTCTCTGCACAAGCGTCGCGGCGCTTGTTGTACTCGTTCTCGAAACGCACAGGTTTCATAATGCTGCTGTACAGCAAAAACGCTAAGGCGACAATAACGACGCCCAACACAATCTGAATGATGGTTTTGCCTTTCATCTTTATTATTTGTTTTTGTTTATTTTCTATTCAAAATCGAGTGCAAAGATACGAAGAAAAAATCAATTCGCGTACATTATTTTATAAAAAAACTTTCTACGTTGCGCAACCACACTGTCGCACAGCCATATATAGCTATGCTCATCGCAACTCTCCGGCGACGTCACGAAGTTCAACGACACCGCTCGCCGGATTGAATACGGCATAGTTGCGGTTCATCATCCAGTCGCCGGTGTTGACATACGTGCAGCCGTCGGCAATCTCTCTCGTCAGGGGCGTGTGCCGGTGGCCGAATATGCAGTAGTCAAAATGCTCGCTCTTTAAGCGCTCTTTGCAGTATATAACTATCCCCTCGCGTTCGTCGCCCATATAATGCAGGCAGTCTTCTTTGGCGTGCTTCACCTTGTTGCTGTCGCTCCATCGGTTGGCAAAGGGGAATGTCCACGACGGCGGCAACATGGCGAAGAGACGCTGGTTGAGCCTGCAGCGGAACACCTTACGCAGAATGTCGAACTTGCGATCAAGATGCCCGAGCCCGTCGCCGTGTCCTATCAGGAAGCGCTTGCTGCCCATCTCGAACACCTCCGGTTCGTCGTGCATCGTCACCCCTATCTCTTTCTCCAGATAGTCGAACATCCACATGTCGTGGTTACCAATGAAGAAGTGTATCTCCACGCCCATATCGCTCAGTTCCGCCAACTTACCCAACAGTCTGACATGGCCGCGCGGCACCACATAACGGTAGGTGAACCAGAAGTCGAACATATCGCCCAGCAGAAACAGCGTCTTGCAGTCACCCTTTATGCTGTCGAGCCAGCTGCATAACTGCCTCTCACGCTCTCGCGAGTCGTCGCCACTGCCCAAGTGGGCGTCACTGATAAAGTAGATTATCTCAGCCATGTCCGCGGGTTTTGCGACGTGGTGCCTTTCCAGAGCTGGAAGCTGAAGTCGGCACTACCGTCACTGTTGGTGTACACTGTGCCCAGGTTCTGCTTGGTGCTCACTTTGGCGCCCTCGCGCACCGTAACCGTGCCCATGTTCGTGTACACTGACATGTACTCACCATGACGTACAATGATGCCCTTGGTGCCGTTGGGGCAGGTGAACACACGGCTCACAGTGCCGTCGAACACGCACTGCACCGACGTTCCGCTCTTGCACTGCAAATCTATGCCGTTGTTCATGTTCTGGCCACCCGATGAGTGTGTATAGCGCCCGTATTCACGCACCACCTTGGTGTAATACACAGGCCACGGCAGCTTGCCCTTGTTGCCGGCAAAGTCCGCGCTCAGCGCAACGTCGACATTTCTGTTGGAGCCACCTGTGCCGCTTGTGCTTCCAGCGCTTCCTGCCTTACGGGCTTTGGCCACCTCTTCGTTGATAATCTTCTGTATCTGCTCCTGCAGCTGCCTCTTCTGCTTCTCCTTCTTGTTTATCTGCGTCTGCAGGTCTTTCTCCTGTTGCTTGCTCTTCTTCAGGCTTTGCTGGCGCTCTTTCTGCTCGCGGGCCAGTTGGTCTTTCTGCTTCTTTTCCTGAGCAAGCAGTGTGGTGGTCTCGCGCTGCTGACGCGCCAGGTCCACACCGGCATCGTGCAACTCCGCCTCCTTCTGGCGTATGTGTGCTGCCTGGCGCTTGCGGTAGCGGCTGTAGTCGCGGAAGTACTTCATTCGCAGATAGGCGGTGTTGTAGCTCTTGCTGTCGAGCACAAGCACCGTCTTGTCGATGTTGCCGCGCTCGCCATAGAGCGTGCGCACCACCGCGGCGTACTCCCTCTTCATGGAGTCCACCTGATTTTGCATCAGCCTCATGCTGTCCTGCGTCTGCTCCATCTGCATTCCCAGCAGGTTCAGCTGTCCGCTGATGTTGTTGATAAGCTTGGTGCGTTCACCAATCTTCTTGTCCAACAGCTGTATTTGCTGCTGGTTGGCCTTGCTGTTCTTCTTGGCCTTGCTAAGGTCGCCCGAGAGCTTCTTCAGCTCCTGCTCAACCTTGGCCTTGTCCTTCTCCAGCTGCGCCTTGGTTTGTGCTGCTGCTGGCGGCACAGCCGCCAGCAGCAGTAGCAAACTACCAATTAAGAATCTTCTTGAAGTCATATGCCTCGGGGTTGGGCAGGTACTTCTTCGCTGCCTCGTAGTCGGCGGGCGTGATGTAGTCCATGATGTCGTTCACGTAGCTCTGCACCTTGTTGCTGTTGACATTGACCAGGCGCGGCGGTATCTTGCCGGTCTCCGGATCCTGCAGGTCCTTCAGGTACAGAGGGCTCACGTTGCCCTGCTGGTCCACATACACCATGCAGCCTGTGCAGCCCTGGTTGAACAGCGTGTGCACGCCCATGCCCATCAGCGAGCAATAGGTCAGGTCGAAAGCAATAGGCGTATGGCAACGAATCTCGTAGCCCACCTCCACAGGACGTGTCTTCACCTTCAGCCCAATCTCCTTGGCCTTGCGCTCCAGCAGGTCGTTGAAGATATGCGCCTTCGAGACCTTACCCAGTTCGGGGTGGCCGTGCTCGTCATAGCTGAAGTGGATGCCGGAATTCTTGATCTCCTCATCGCTGAGGCTATGGAACACACCTTCCGATATCATGGCGGCACCGTAGTTGATACCCATCAGCTTGCGCTTCACAATGCAGCTCACCACCATGTTGATAATCTTGTCGACGGTAATCTCAGTCTTGTTGAAGAACTCGGGGATGATGACCATCGGGTAGTGGCATGCGCCGGCGATGCCGAGAGCCAGGTGGCCGGCCGAACGGCCCATGGCGCTCACCACAAACCAGTTCTCGCTGGTGCGGGCATCCTCCATCACGGCGGTGGCCAGCACACAACCCTGCGCCTTGGCGCTGTTGTAGCCGAAAGTGGGGCTCGAGTTGGGCAGCGGCAGGTCGTTGTCGATGGTCTTGGGCACATGGATGTTGGCTATCGGATAGTGCTTGTCGGCCAGGAACTTGGCTATGCGGTTAGCTGTAGAGGCGGTGTCGTCGCCACCGACAGTGACAAGCAACTTGATCTCGTTCTCCGTGAAGAGCTTCAGGTTGAAGCGCTGCTCGAAGTCTTCGGGCGTCGGTTTGAAGCGGCTCATCTTCAAGATGCTGCCACCTTTGTTGAAAATCTCGTCCGCCGTCAGGAAGTCGAGGTCCTGCATGCGAGGCTTGTCAGTAAACAGGGCGCTGTAGCCGCCGTGCAGACCTATCACGCGATAGCCGTCACGCAAAAAAGTCTTGGCCACCGAGGCCACCACAGTGTTCATTCCCGGCGCAGGACCGCCACCAGTGAGTATTGCTATGCTTTTCATACCTTTATAATTAAAATTTATGTCTTTAACGCCACTGGATATATAATATTGTGTCAACCTCCAAAAAAAAAATCAACACCAACTTTCCTCCCTTTCCATACGCCCTCGATATGGAGTTGGTACGGCATTTCTTCAGTAGTTCTTCAGTAGTATTTCAGTGGTCCACTGAAGAAATACTGAAGAAATACTGAAGAACTACTGAAGAAATGACGGAGGGGATACGGTGGGGAGACGGAGGGACGCCGAGAAGAGGCTGTAAGATGTCAGTCGGGACTGACATCCTGTCATGCAACAGTTAAAAAAAATTAATGTTATCTTTTGGCATGATTTTTGTTAAAAAAAGCGTATCTTTGCAATCCGATTTTAACATTTGACTATGGTAAAGAAAACACATTTACTAATTGGCATACTGTTACTTGCAACGACGGCAAGTGCGCAGCAACCACTAACAATAGAGAAATGTCGCGAGCGCGCCCTGCAGAACAACCGCGCACTGAAGCAGGCAGAGATGAAGCGCGAGCAGACTGACGCTATGGAGAAGGTGGCCCTGATGCAGATGTTCCCTAAGGTGAGCGCCAACGGCGGTTACACGTGGATGGAGAAGAGCGTCAACCTCCTCAGCGATGAGCAGAAGGAACGCATCAACCACATGGGCGACAAGGTGCAGAGCGACATCAGCGCCTCACTGCACGAGCAGCTGGGTACCCTGCCCATCGGCGGCGACCTGCTGGCCAACCGCCTCGACGGTGTGCTGGCAAACAGCAGTCTCTCCACCAACCTCAACAACGTGGGCAGCGAGATTGTGCAGGGCCTCGAGACCGACACTCGCAACGCTGGCTTCGGCGTGGTCACCCTCACACAACCTATTTATATGGGCGGCAAGCTTCTCGCTGCCTACCGCACTGCCCGCCTCCTCGACGAGCTCAGCGGCATAGAGTACGACAAGAAACGCGAGGAGACGCTAGTGGCCGTCGACGAGGCCTACTGGCAGGTGGTGAGCGTGCAGCACAAGCAGCAGCTGGCCACCCAGTATGCAGCCCTGCTCGACACCCTCGAGCACAACGTGCAGATGGCCGTCGATGCCGAGGTGGCCACAAACGGCGACCTGGCGAAGGTGCGTGTGAAGCGTAACGAGGCCCAGATGTCGCTGACGAAGGCCAACAACGGCCTGCGCCTCTCGAAGATGCTCCTGGCACAGCGCTGCGGAATGCCGCTGGACACTGTGTTCGATGTGGCAGAGTCGCAAAACGGGAACCTCGGCGAGTATTCCAAGGTGGAGTACAACATGGATGAGGTCTACGCCCACCGTAGTGAGATGCGGATGCTGCGCATAGCCGACAGCATCGCCGGTGAGGGTGTGCGTATGGCAGCAAGCACGCTGAAACCCAATATCGTGGTTACTGGCGGCTACCTGTTCAGCAACCCCAATGTTTTCGACGGCTTCAGCAACACGTGGGGCGGCACCTGGATGGCAGGTGTGGCGGTCAACGTGCCGCTGGTACATCCGGGCGGCATCTTCGCCGTGAAGGCGGCAAAGGCCAAACGCCGCGAGGCCGAGTACAAGCGCCAGGAGGCCGAAGAGCTGATAGAGCTGCAGGTGAACAAGCTGAGCTGTGAGCTCGAGTTGGCCTACAAGCATCTTGCCGAAGCGGAGAGCAACATCGATATGGCCAACAGAAACCTCGAGCTCGCCGACGAGAGCTTCAAGGCCGGCCTCTGCAGCAGCAGCGACGTGATGGCGGCTCAGACGGCATGGATGAAGGCTCAGAGTGAAGTGATCGACGCCAAAATAGAGATTGAGATGAGCAAGGTGTACCTCAATCAGGCGCTGGGAAAGTAAAGTTTAAAGTTTAAGGTTTAAAGATTATAGAAAAGAAGATGAAAGAGACGAACAAATCGCTTTTGGCAGGATTGGCAGTTCTGATAGCCACAGTGGCTATTGTGGCCATTGTGGGCCTCTTGGCCATCAAGCCGCAGAAGGAGATGATTACCGGCGAAGCCGACGCTTCGGAGTACAGGGTGAGCAATATGGTTCCCGGCCATATCGACAGCATCTATGTGAAAGAGGGCGACCGCGTGCGTCGCGGAGACACCTTGGCGCATATCGGCAGCAAGCAGGTGAATGCCAAGATGATGCAGGCCACTGCCGCCCACGATGCCGCCAGTGCACAGAACCGCAAAGCCATTCACGGCGCCCGCTCGCAGCAGGTGCAGATGGCTTATCAGGTGTGGCAGAAGGCTCAGGCTGCCGAAGAGGTGTACCGCAAGAGCTACGAGCGTGTGAAAGGCCTGAAGGAGAAAGGTGTGGTGAGCGCACAGCAGTACGACGAGGTGGAGGCCAAATACAAGGTGGCACAGGCCGACTGTGCCGCTGCCGAGCAGCAGTACCTGATGGCCAAAGAGGGCGCACAGGTAGAGGACAAGGACGCTGCCGCCGCCCTCGTGGGCAGAGCCACAGGTGCTGTGGCCGAGGTGCAGAGCTATCTCGACGACAGCTACCTCATTGCCCCGTGCGACGGTGAGGTGGTGGAGATTTTCGCCAAACTGGGCGACCTGATTGGTACCGGAAGCCCCGTGCTCTCCATTCTCGACATGAGCGACTGCTGGTTCTTCTTCGCAGTGCGCGAGGATATGCTGGGCGACATCAAGACAGGCCAGACGGTGATGGTGCGCATTCCGGCTCTCGGTGAGCAGACCTACCCCTGTGCCGTCAGCCGCGTGCAGGCTATGGCCAGCTACGCCACTTGGCGCGCCACCAAGACAAACGGACAATACGACGTGAAGAGCTTCGACGTGAAGGTGGTGCCGCTGCTGAACATCGAAGGGCTGCGTCCCGGAATGACAGCAATAATTGTTGACAACGAATGATTCGTGTATTCAAACGTGAACTGAGCCTCATCTGGCACAATCCCCGCTATGTGATACTGCTCACATTGGGGGTGGTGCTGGCGTTCACTTTCTTTGCCACATTGACGCGAGAAGGGATGCCGGAGAAGCTGCCGGTGGCTGTGGTGGATATGGACCACACCTACCTTTCGCGCCGCTTGTGCCACGAGCTAGAGGCCACACAGGGAGTCTCTGTGGTCGCCGTCTACGACAACCACACGCAGGCCCGCCAGGCGATACAACGGGGCGAGATTTTCGCCTTCTACGAAATACCGAAAGGCACGTACAACGAGCTGCTGCAATTCCACGCCCCGCATTTCGGCCTCTACACCAACACCTCGTACCTGCTGGCCGGAATGCTGAGCTACAAGCAGTTGGCCACCATGGGCATGCTGGCTGCCGGCGCCGTACAGCGCGAGGTGTTCCGCAAGAAGGGCTACGACGAGGAGAAGGTCATGGGTCTGATAATGCCGGTGGAATTCGACACCCACCTCGTGGGCAACCCACTCTCAAGCTACAAGATATACTTGATGACGACCCTCATACCGGCCCTCATCTCGTTTATTGCTTTGCAGCACTCTATATATGTACTTGTGCGCGAACGCGAGAAACGCACAGTACGCAACCTGATGCGGAAAGCCAAAGGTAACCGCCTGCACGCATTCATGGGGAAACTGCTGCCCTACACGATACTCTATAGCCTGCTGCTACTGATTGCCAACCTGCTGATGTTCGGCCCGATGCACTTCCCATTCGAGGGCAGCTGGCTGATGATGATGGCCAACTCGGTGATGCTTATCGCCGCCGTACAGTGTGCAGCGGTGCTCATCGTGAGTCTCGTACCGGAGATAGCCCTAGGTATCGGCGCCGTCTATGGAGCTCTGTGCTTCTCGCTGAGCGGCTTCTCGTTCCCCATAGAGGCGATGCCGCGAGTCTTTACGGGTATCAGCTGGCTCTACCCTATCCGCCACTACTACCTGAACTATTGCGACATAGCCATCTTCGGCAACGGACTCGAGCACACGTGGCCGCACTTTGTGGCGCTGCTCGCCTTTGGGCTTGCCGGGCTTGCGGGAGTATGGGCCGGCAGGCATTACTCGGAGGATCCCGTGGAGGATGAAGGTTTTAAGAGTATGCAACCTCCGACCGGAAGTATCAAATCGAGACTGTCGATACTGGTGGACATCTGGGATGTCTTCACGGCCGAGATACGGCGTGTCTTCAGCAACAAGATGGTGATGCTGGCCTTCTTTGTGGCCACGGTGCTCTACCCTGTAGTCTTCTGCCTGATATACAGTACCGAATACATGCACAACATGCCGGTTGCGGTGGTCGACGAGAGTCATTGTGAAGCGAGCAAGCGCTTCGCCCACAAGATAGACGCCACGCCGGAAGTCGACGTGCACTACCGCTGCAATACGCTGGCGGAGGCTCAACAGCTGATGCGCGACCACAAGATACACGCCATCTACTATATACCGGCCGACTTCAGCGAGAAGATTGCAGAGATGCGTACCGCCCGTATAGGAGTGTTCTGCGACATGAGCTCGTTCTACTATTACAAGAGTGCGGCCACTGGCGGCAGCTTTGTGCTAATAGACGAGATGCACACCATAGAGCTGGAACGCATGGGGATGGCCGGCACCACTGGGCAGCAGGCTGTCGACATGATGCAGCCGGCCGTCTATGACGACATCAGGATGTACAACCCCAGCGGCGGCTTTGCGTCGTTCTTTGTGCCGGCGCTACTGATACTGGTGATACACCAGTCACTCTTCTTCGGTATCACCATCCTGTGTGGCGAGTCGAACGAAAACAAGAAGGCGCTGAGGCTGATACCGGCGCGCCTGCGGTCGCGCAGTATCCACCGCGTCACCGTAGGGCGCACGCTCTGCTTCCTGATGCTGTATGTGCCGATAACACTGATGGACCTGTGGATAATACCGCGCCTCTTCGGGCTGCCGCAGTTGAGCAACCTGCACGACATACTGCTGTTCATCCTGCCGCTGCTCATCGCTGTGGTGAGCATGGGGCTGACGATAGGCAACTTCTTCGTCCGCGAGCAGTTCTCCGGACTGTTGGGACTACTGTGGTTCAGTGTGTTGCTATTCTTCATGAGTGGCATCGTGTGGCCACACAGCAACATGCCTACCTTCTGGAACGCCCTCTCCTATCTCTTCCCGTCGACGCCAGGAATACAGGGATTTGTAGGGATAACCTCTATGGGAGCCACTTTAGCCGAAGTGCGCCAGCACTACCTCACCCTGTGGATACAGGCTGGAGCATGGTTCACAGCAGCGTGCCTGTCGTTGAGATTCATCAAGAAGTTCCGCAAACCCTGATTATATCGAATAGACTATCAATCCCACAAGGCCCGATGCCACAATCAGTAGTATCGGGCTTTTCTTATAGCGCCAACTGAATATGAAGACCGCTGCAAAGATGGCCACAGAGACGATAAACTGTTTGTTTAAGCCGACGCTACCAAAGCTCTCTACACCAACAAGTCCCAGAGCGGCAGCGGCAATTAGGCCTACTACAGCCAGTCGCACCACCTTCATCAATGTGGCCACTCGCGGCTCCTCCTTGTGGCTCAGCAGCCAGCTGCCGACGAGCATCACCAGCGTCACCGGAATGATGATGACGGCCAGCGAAGCTAGCAGCGATCCGCACACTCCGGCCCATGCTGGGTATCCGGCATTCACGACGGCGGTGTATCCAGCATAGGTGGCGGTGTTGATGCCTACGGGGCCGGGCGTCATCTGGCTAACGGCCAGCAGGTCGGTGAACTCCTGCGCCGTCATCCAGCCCCAATGGCCAACCACCTCGCCCTGTATCAGCGCTATCATCGAGTAGCCCCCGCCGAAGGTGAAGGCGCCTATGATGAGGAAAGTGTAGAAAAGCTGGAAGAATATCATATCTATCGGGTTTATGGATTATGCCGCAGGCGGGAGTATAAATACCCTCCGAGAGCAGCGACGAGGACAACGACTATCGGGCTCACACCCAGCAACCATATAAGCAGAGCAGAGGCTATGGGTATCCAGACGTTGCTCCACGTCACCTTTGCACTCTTGGCCATAGTGAACACCGGAGCGGCAATGAGGGCGACAACACAAGGCCGCAATCCCATGAAGATGCGCTCTACGACGGGGTTCTCGCGAAAGGTGCGGAAGAACATAGCCAGCGCCAGTATAAATACTATCGGCATCAGCACGTTGCCCACTATCGCCACCGCTGCACCACCCTTGCCGCGCAGTCGGTAGCCCGTCATTGTGGCCATATTGACGGCAAAGACTCCAGGCATCGCCTGACTCAGGGCCACCTGGTCCATGAACTCCTCCTCGCCCATCCAGCCGTGCTTCGTCACCAACTCCCGCTGCATAAGCGGTATCATTGCGTAGCCGCCGCCGACGGTGAACGCACCCACCTTCAGAAAACTCCAGAATATATCACAATATTTTACCATTTTTTGAGTTATAAGCTGTAAGTTGTAAGTTTTAAGTATCTGCCGCCTCACTTAAAACTCAAAACTTAAAACTTAAAACTAATAAAAATATTGTGCAAATGAACACTTTATTCTTCTCTCTCTTCATGGTCTTTGTTGTGGTTATGCTCACCCTCGACCTCTTTGTGTTCCACAAGAAAGACCACATTGTCAGCGCCAAAGAGGCCGGCATCTGGACCGCCATCTGGGTAGCGTTGGCTATGGGGTTCGCCGTGCTCATTCTCTTCTTCGGCGACTGGATGATGCCACCTCATGAGGCTGTCACCGACCTCGCCGCCTACCGCCGCGAGATGATGTCCGAGTACCTCGCCGGTTACTTCCTCGAGGAAAGCCTCTCCATCGACAACATCTTCGTGATGATTATGATATTCGTCTCCTTCGGCATCAAAAAGGAGTACTACCACCGCGTCCTCTTCTGGGGCATCTTCGGTGCCATAGTGCTCCGCTTCATCTTCATCTTCGCCCTCGGAGCGCTTGTCACCAAATTCTCCTGGCTGCTGGCAGTCTTCGGCGTCATACTCATCTACAGCGGCATCAAGATGTTCCGCCCGCAGAGCGAAGAGCAGATTGACACCGCCAACCACCCCGTCGTACGTTTCGCCTCCAAGCACTTCCCCGTCACATCCGAGAGCCACGGGCACGACTTCTTCCACGCCGGCAAAATGACTCCTCTCTTCCTCGTACTGCTGGTCATTGAGTTCTCCGACATCATCTTCGCCGTCGACTCCATCCCCGCCGTCTTCTCCGTCACCAAGAACCCCGTCATCGTCTACACATCCAACATCTTCGCCATCATGGGCCTCCGCTCCCTCTTCTTCCTCCTCTCCAACATCGCCGACCGCTTCTGGCTCCTCCACTACGGCCTCGGTGCTCTCCTTTGCTTCATCGGTATCAAAATGATAGGAGGCGAGTTCCTCGGCTGGCATGTGCCGACTCTCGCCTCCCTCGCCGTCATTCTCGGCATCCTCGTCGTCTCCGTCTTGCTCTCTATGCTTATCAGGAAGCGCGCTTAGACAACAGCTGCGGCGCATAGCGTACTATCAGTATCGCCGACAGCAACAGCGAGAGCACCTCGCTGATTGGCCACGAGAGCCATATGCCGTCTATGCCCATCAGGGCCGGCAGCGTCCACACGCACGCCAGCTCGAACACCAGCGTCCGCGCAAATGCCACCACTGCGCTCACCGCTCCATTGTTCATTCCCGTGAACAATGCCGACACAAACATATTGCAGCCGCTGATGACGAACGCCAGCATATAGATTCTCATCGCATTCACCGTCAACTCCGTCAGCGCCGCATCGTATCCCACAAACACCCACGCCAGCGGTCTGGCAAACAGCTCCGCCGTCAGCGTCATCAGCACCCCCAACACCCCCAGTATCGTGAACGACTTGAGCATCAGCGACCGCTGTTCCTTCACGTCTCCAGCTCCGTAGTGGTAGCCTATCACCGGCGTGATGCCTATGTTGTAGCCGATAAACACCGCCGCGAAGATAAACGCCACGTACATCATCACCCCGTAGGCCGACACACCGTCCTCTCCAAGGTGGCGCATCAGCTGCATATTGTAGCAGATGGTCACTATGTTCATCGCTATGTTGGTCACGTATTCCGACAGCCCGTTGCTGCAGGCCTTACCTATGTAGGGCCAGATGATGCGCGTGGGCGTGATGTGCAGGCTGCCGCGGTTGCGCCGCGAAGCAAAATAGTAGACCGGGAACAAGCCGCCCACTACGCAGCCCGCCGACGTCGCCAGCGCCGCCCCCGCAACCCCCATGCCGCACAGCCACACCAGCACCGCGTCCAGCACCATGTTCGTCACCCCGGCCACCACGCTCATCACCGTCCCCAGCTGCGGCCGCTCCGCAGCCATGTAGAACGACTGGAAGGCACACTGCAGCACAAAGCCCGGCATCCCTATCATGTTCAGCCGTATGTACTCTATGCTCTCCTCCATCATCGGCTCGTCGGCTCCCAGCCACCGCGCCACCGCCGGTGCGCCCACTGCCAGCGCAACGCCCAGCACCACTCCTACCAGCAGTCCGAACTGCACCAGCATCGTGAACACCCGGTCGGCCTTCTTCGGATACCCCTCCCCTTTTATCTTCGCCACCAGCGCCCCGCCGCCGCTGCCTATCATCAGCCCCAGCGCCCCTATCATCATGATCACCGGGAACGTCAGGTTGATGGCCGCAAAGCCGGTCTTCCCCGCAAAGTTCGCCACAAAAAATCCGTCTACTATCGAGTAGACGGATGTTATCAGTACCATGCCGATGCTCGGCAGCACCGAGCGCACTATTCGGCTATGGCTGTAGTGTCCCGACAGTTCTACCACAGCACCACCCTCTTCTCGGGGGCCAGCCACATGCCGTCACCCTCCTTGATGCCGAAAGCATCGATGAACTCCGTCACCTGCGGCAGGGCCACATTCACACGGTTGCGACCCAGCGAGTGCACATCCATCTGCGTCAGCTGCAGCGCAGCGGCCGGACGTATGTTGCTCGCCCACACTGCCGCGTAGGCCAGGAAGAAGCGCTGCTCCGGCGTGAAGCCGTCCATCTCCTCCTTGTTCACCTGCTTCTTCGCCATAGCGTTCTGCATGGCCAGGTAGCTCACGTGCAAGCCGCCGTTGTCGGCTATGTTCTCACCCAGCGTCAGCTCGCCGTTGCCGTTCATCTTGCCCAGCTCCGGGTCGTCGAGGGCCACGCAGTTGTTGAAGGCCTCTATCAGGCACTGCTTGTTGGCGTCGAAGTTCTTGGCATCCTCTTCGCTCCACCAGTCGTTCAGGTTGCCGTTCTCGTCGTACTGACGGCCCTGGTCGTCGAAGCCGTGCGTCAGCTCGTGGCCGATAACCACTCCGATGGCACCGTAGTTCGCGGCATCGTCGGCGTCAAACTGGAAGAACGGCGGCTGCAGGATGGCGGCCGGGAAGCAGATCTCGTTCGTCGTGGGGTTATAGTAGGCGTTCACGGTCTGCGGAGTCATCAGCCACTCGTCTTTGTCGACGGGCTTGTTGATCTTGCTCATCATGTAGGCCACATCAAACTCGTTGCTGCGCACCACATTGGCATAGTAACTGTCGTTCTTGATTTCCAAGCCGCTATAGTCGCGCCACTTGTTGGGATAGCCAATCTTCACATAGATGGTGCTCAGCTTCTTGTGAGCGTTGGCCTTCGTCTGGTCCGTCATCCACTGGGCCATGTCGATGCGCTGGCCCAGGGCAGTGATGAGGTTCTGCACGAGGGTCTCCATGCGGGTCTTGGCCTCGGCGGGGAAGTACTTCTCGACATAGAGCTGGCCAAGGGCCTCGCCCATGGCACCCTCAACGGTGCTGGTGACGCGTTTCCAGCGAGGACGGATTTCCTCGCGGCCGCTCATCAGCTTGCCGAAGAAGTCGAATTCTGCATTCACGAAGTCGTCGCTCAGGTAGTTGGCGGCACTGGTAATCTGTTGCCATGCAAAGTAGGCCTTCAGGGTCTCAATGTCGGCATCGGCTAGCACCTTGTTTACCTCCTCGAAATACTTGGGCTGGGCAATGTTGAAGCTCTTCATGCCCTCCATGATGTTCATGGTCTCGAAGTAACCCTTCCAGTCAATGTTGGGGTATACGGCATTGGCGCTGTCGACCGTGAAACGGTTGAAGGTAGCCTGCGGGTTACGGTTCTCAAGCTTGGTGTTCATGGCTTTGGCCAAACGGGTCTCGAAGGCCATCACCGTCTGAGCCAGCTTGTCGGCTTTCTTGCCGCTCATCTTGTCGTAGCCGGCCATAGCGAACTCCTTCTCCATCAGCTCCACATAGCCCTTGCGGATGTTCTTGTTGTTGCCCTCGTCGAGCAGATAGTAGTCGCGGTCCCCCAGACCGAGGCCGCTTTGCCAAGCCCAAGCAATGCACATGTTGGCATCGTCCTTGTCGGCTTCGCCCATCACACCAAAGAGCACACCATAGCCGCGACGGTGCATCTTCAGCAGCTGAGCCCACACATCCTCGCGGGTCTTCAGGTTGTTGATTTCCTCCAAATAGGGCATCAGCGGGGCGGCGCCCTGCTCCTGCAGTTTGACGGTGTCCATGCCGATGTTGTACATCGTGGCAATCTTGTCCGCCAGCGAACCGGCCTTGTTCTCGTTCTTGCTCACCGAGTCGATGATGTCGTTGACGTTCTTCAACGCATTCTCGGCCAGCACGTCGAAGGCACCGTAGCGCGAATGCTCGGCATCGAGCGGGTTGTTTTTCATCCAGCCGCCGCAGGCAAACTGGTAGAAATCGTCCTCCAAACGGACCGTAGTGTCAAAGTTGTCCAGATTCACACCCGATTTCAACTCGGCCTTGTGCTGGCAACCAGTAGCGATAACTGCCATAGTAGCAATGCTTAATAAGGTTTTTTTCATGTTTTATTTAATTTATTATTGTTTCCAAAACAAAATGCAAAGATACGAAAAAAAAAGAAATCAGGAATTAGAAATTAGGAATTACGTGCTTTTATCCGATGCCCCTTCTGACGCCGGTCCGACTTCCCGCCGACCACCTCATACCCATCTCTCGTCCATCCCATACTCATCTCATACCCGACTCCACTTCGACGTCGCTCCTTATCCCCTCCGACAAAAAACCGTTAAACAACCGTTAAACAGTCGGAGCAAGTACGGAGCGGTTACGTTGGGACTGCAGTGATCCTATGAAGGTATACCGAGGGCCTTTTGAAGACCTTTTGAAGACCTATTGAAGGGATCTTTTTTTCTCAATAAGACACCCCTACTTTTCGTCCTCGTGCTAAATTATTTTGGTCAATCCAAAATATATTTGTATTTTTGCAAATTGAAATGAGCAAGCTGCTGTATATCATAGCGGGGTGCAATGGAGCCGGAAAGACAACGGCCTCCTATACTGTATTGCCCGAGGTTCTCAACTGCCGCGAGTTCGTCAATGCTGACGAAATCGCCCACGGTTTGTCACCTTTCAATCCTGGGAATGTAGCTATCGAGGCTGGTCGCTTGATGCTGCAACGCATAGAGGAACTGCTTGGCAGGGACGAGACTTTTGCCATAGAGACCACACTGGCTACCAAGTCGTATATCAACCTCGTGCACCGTGCACAGGCGAAAGGGTATCGTGTCACATTGCTTTTCTTCTGGCTCCGTTCGCCCGAGTTGGCCATACAGCGTGTGGCGGAACGCGTCAGCAAAGGTGGACACGACATTCCAGAGGACATCATCCGCCGCAGGTATGTCAGTGGTATCAAGAATCTGTTTGTTCTTTATGCGACGGAAGTGGATTCGTGGAGTATCTATGATAACAGTAGTACTCCCCGCCAAAAAGTGGTTGTTGGCGGAAAGACTATAGATAGCATTATTTATGATGCAAACAAATATAACCAAATAATAAGTTATGTCTGAGAAGGAAATATTGGATTTGCAAGATAAGATAGATCGAGGGTTGCAATTGGCCGAGGAGCGTATGTTGCAGGAAAAGGCTTTGCATGATGAGAATGTCGTTGTGCAAACCATGGATGGCACAATCCAGCGCATTTCCGCCAAGCAGGCCATGTCGTCGCTTGCAGTGTAAATAGTGCAAATTCTCAAACCGGTAAATATAAACGTAAAACCAACGTTATGTAGTAAGCAAAATAGACAAAGACATAATACAATGAGCTAACCGCCCATTATTCTTGGTATTAGAATCTGGACAATTCTATGCGAATGAGAATAAGCTCGCGGAAGGTTCACGCACAGGCGTGAATTATTCGCACTTATCAATTCGCAGGCAGTCCAGAGCCCTAATACCTGATAAGTGGCAAAACGAATGATTAACGCCTTTTTTTATTTATATATTATACCACATCTATAGTTCCGAATTTTATAACATAATAAAATCCAAATATCATGAAAAAATCATTATCAATTATTGCAGTTTTTTTACTGCTTGGAACAATGGCGCCGCAGGCGCAGGCTTTTGATGGATTTGTCCCTTCGGGCGGAAGCAACGCCGCAGGACGCCTGTATTACAGCATTGGAAGCAACACTGCCACAATTGTATGTCCGGGCACCGACTGGAGTTCATACACCGCTTTTATGCCGGCGGGCGACATTGTCATCCCTGCCAGCATCACACATCAGGGTACCGATTACCCCGTGACCAGCATTGGCGGCAGTGCTTTCAAGAATGACAGCAACCTAACCTCAGTCACCTTACCGAACTGCATCACCAGTATTGAAGGCGGCGCTTTCTATATGTGTACCAACCTTACCACCGTTTCCGCCATTGACAGCATAAATGTTTCTTCAATTGGCGAAAGCGCCTTTTATTTATGCACCGATTTGACCACAGTTCCGGTGTTTTACAAACTCAATAACATCGGCAATTCTGCATTCTACAACTGCACCAGCCTGACATCATTCTATGTGGCTGATCATGCTACTGGCTCGTGGGACGAATTTAGAATTGGCGATAATGCTTTCAAAAACGACAGTTCCCTGACTACTGTTACTTTTGATCTGTATGTTCGCACGATAGGTCAAGATGCATTTTATAATTGTCCACATCTTAACGAAATGGTGATTGGTGGTTTTTCTAATAGTTCTTACATCTATCAAAGGGCATTTTGGACATACAACAGGAATTTCAGCTCTCTGACAATTGGGTCAAAAACTGATTGGCAAGGTTGGAGTGGTGCACCTAATATTTATATATACGATGAATATTGGGTACCCTTCACCTATGGCATTATCATTCACATTCCCTGTGGCTATTACGAAGGGACTGTATCTGGAGAATATACTTATAACTACTATCATAAATGGCAACTTTTCAATAATAGTTATATGATGTGGTGTTATGAAAATGGCAGCTGGAACTACTATAGAATGTGGAATCGATGGGGCTCCTTCATGGTTAGAGAGGAGGAAGTCGATAACTACCTCGGCGCCTGGCCCAACGACTTCGCCGCCGGTGAAGTCGGTGTTGCTTTTCACGGCTACCAGTATTATTCCAACGCCCTTCCCTATCCGGCCAGTTGCAGCGATTCCAATGTGACCATCCAAGCCTATGCGGCCGACGGCTACAGCTTTGACCATTGGTCAATTTATAGCGATGAGAACGTGCCGCCAGAGCATTTTAGCTATGTCAACCCCCTTACTTTCAAACTCACGGAAGGATGTTATATGGTGGCCGTGTTCCTGCGCAACGGTTGTGCCAGCTTTGACACCCTCTATGCATGGACGGCCGACACCGCGATGGGATATGCGTTTGTGAACGAATGGGGGAGAATGTACATGGAGGCATCGCACGGTGACTCTGCCACATTCCGCGCCCAAGCCAAAGAAGGCTACCATTTCGTGCGTTGGGATGACAACAACACCGAGAATCCGCGCCGCGTGCTGGTTGATGGAAACGCCAGCCACATTGCCTATTTTGAGGCCGGTAGTCCAATTGAAACCTACATTGTTACCGTCAGCGTCAACGACGAAACGATGGGCACCGCCACGGTGAATGGCGAAGCTTCAGCCACTGTGGATGATGGCACGACGGTGACCCTCGTGGCCACCGCTAACGATGGCTACCGCTTCGTGTGCTGGAATGACAACGACACGCATACCGTCCGTACCGTGACCGTCACTGGGAATATGAACTTCACCGCTACCTTTGTGGCCAATAGTACAGAAACATACACTGTTTCCGTCGACGTCAATGACCCGACAATGGGCACCGCAACGGTGAACGGTAGCGCCGCTGCCACCGTGATAAGCGGCAATACCGTGACAATAACAGCTGCCGCCAACGATGGTTACCGCTTTGTGCGGTGGAACGACAATGACACTCATGCCGTGCGCACAATTACAGTAACAGAGAATGCTACATATACCGCCTACTTTGAAAGCACGACGCAGGGAATAGCGGATGTTGACGAAAGCAATATCACGGTATACGTTGAGAATGGACAAATCAAGGTTCTTGGAAGCAATGAAGAGCCGGTAAAAGTGTTCAATATGAGGGGCCAGCAGATGAACAATAACGCATTGCCGACAGGCGTCTATATGGTTAAAGTAGGCAACTATCCCGCCCACAAAGTTGTGGTGATTAGGTAATGCTGTGAGCTATTGAATGATAATCCCTAATAGGATATTAACCTCTGCGGATACACCGCAGAGGCTTTCTTTTACAATCTTTTACAATCTGCTGAAGCTAAAAAAACAATCCATCGCGCGCAGCCAGCGATACCTTAGAAAGATTCGTGTAATTCGTGCTATTCGTGTTCTAGAGAAAACCGCGCAGCGGCAATAATTTATAAGATTTATAGATTTCGCCGCAGGCGGGAGAAAAGAAAAAAGTTTCCTCGGCGGGAGCCGGAGCGGAGGGCTAGCGGAGGGAGTGCTTGATGACGTTCTGGTAGCCGTTGAAGCTCTTCGAGCTGCCGTCGGTGAAGTAGAAGGTGATGCTGTTGACGCGCATGTATTTGATGCGGGAGCGGTCGTCCCAGAAGAGTTCGTCGAGGGTGTACTGCGCCGGATGGTCGGGGCGGATGGGGCCCATGCAGCGCATGGTGCGCACCGTGCGGTGGAACTTGTCCTCCTGCAGCCGGCCGCGGTCGTTGTAGGGCGCGACGTTGAACTCGAGCATTGAGATGGTCTTCTCGAAGCAGTTGTAGAGGTTTATCTCGAGACCGAACATGTACTGCGAACGAGCTGTTTTGATGTTGAGGAGGAAGATCTGGTCGCGTTTCATGCGCTGCTTGGTGCGCTCGAGGTCCTGTCGCTGCTGTTCGTCGGCGAAGGCTATGGAGTCGGCCATCAGGACGGCCTCCATGGAATCGATGAAGGATGTGTGATGCACGATGTATGACGTGTCGTCCGATGCGCCAGCCATCTCTTCCGCCATCACCCTGAGTTCGTCATCGACGAGCCGCCGGTAGTCCTGGTTGGTGAGGAAAGCACCCCACTGGGCAAGCTGCTCGAGAGCGGGGAGGGTGAGGGGCTGGGGGTCGCCGTCGCCGATGGCGACATTGAAGATGACGGGCCACTGGTCGGAGGGCTGGAAGGAGTAGCCGTACCAGGCGATGCGCTGGTAGGCGACGAGTTGGGAGGTGGAAGACGGGAGTTGTGTGGTGTCGGGGGCGAGGTAGATGTTGCTGATGGAGGTGTCGACGTAGGTCCAGCGGAGCAGCTGTAGGAAGCGGTTGTTCCAGTAGGCGGAGTCGTTCTGCGCAAAAGCCTGTAGTGCAGCAAGTGTGAGGATGAGCAGTGTGGAGATACGTTTCATAAGGGTTACAGGTTACAACACTATTAGTGGGCATCGAGCCAGTTGTCGGCGATGCCTACGGAGACTTCCACAGGGAGGCCTTGGAGCGGCAGCGCGTCGCGCATGTGGCGGGTGACGAGCTCTTTAAGCACCTCCTCCTCAGGCCGGTATAGGTCGAAGACCAACTCGTCGTGCACCTGCAGCAGCAACCGCGAACGCAGCCCCAGCCTACCTATCTCGTCGTGAATACGTATCATGGCAATCTTGATCATGTCGGCAGAGGTGCCCTGTATGGGCATGTTGACAGCGTTGCGCTCGGCGAAAGAGCGTGCGGCAGCGTTGCGCGAGTTGATGTCGGGTAGGTAGCGGCGGCGGCCGAGGAGGGTGCGGGCGTAGCCGTGAGTGCGGGCGAACTGTTTGGACTGCTCGATGTATTCGGCCATAGCCGGGTGCGAGGCGAAGTAGTTGTCGATGAGGGCAGCAGCCTCCTTGCGCGGAATGCCAAGTTGCTGGCTGAGGCCGAAAGCCGAAATGCCGTATACGATGCCGAAGTTGACCGTCTTTGCCGCACGGCGCTGGTCGGGGGTGACCTCACCGATGGGGATGCCGCCGATGCGGGCCGCTGTGGCGGCGTGGATGTCCTGATGGTTGTTGAAGGCCTCAAGGAGGTTGGTGTCCTGAGAGAGGGAGGCTATGATGCGGAGCTCTATCTGCGAATAGTCGGCGGCGAGAATGAGGTGGTCACTGTCGGCAGGCACGAAAGCGCGCCGTATCTCACGTCCCAGGTCGGTGCGGATTGGTATGTTCTGCAGGTTGGGATTCGACGACGAGAGGCGCCCCGTGGCGGTGACAGTCTGGTTGTAGACGGTGTGCAGCCGGTGGTCGACGGGACTGATGAGCTTGGGCAGCGTGTCCAGATAGGTGGAGACAAGCTTGGAGAGGGTGCGATAGTTGAGTATGAGCGGTATGACGGGGTGCGACGAGGCAAGCGAGCGGAGTGTCTCTTCTGCAGTGGAGTACTGCTTGGTGGCCGTCAGCGGCGGCTTGTCGTTGACGCGGAGCTCCTCATAAAGCAGCTGGCCGAGCTGACGCGGCGAGTTGATATTCAGCGGATGACCTGCAAGTTCGGTAATCTGGCGCTCGATGTCGTCACGCTGCGCCGAGAGCTGTGCGGCATAGTCGTTGAGGGCCTGGGTGTCGATGCGGATGCCGGCGGACTCCATATCGATGAGCACGTCGACGAGCGGCAGTTCAACGTCGGAATAGAGCTGCTCGAGCCCGGCGTCGCGCATACGTGCTGAGAACTGCGGATACAGCAACCACAAAGCAGTGGGCTCTGTAGCGGAGCAGACGCTGTCGAGGGTGTGCGGCAGCTCGGGGTCGAGGAGGTAGTGGGCGAGCTGCACGTCGAAGATGTTGCCGCGAAGAGGTGCGTCGAGTTCTGCTAGGAAATAGCGGAGGGACTTGAGGTCAAAGACGAGCTTGGTGGTGGTGTCGTCGGCAAGGATGCGGCGGAGCATCGGTAGGTCGATGTCGGCGACAGAGGCTGAGAATAGTGTGTCGGCGTCGGGGGCTATAGAAATCTTGGGACCGTCGACTATGATGGCGACATCGCGGCCGACGAGGGCGGATTGCGTGATTGGTTGAGTGTCCGTCTGCTTGAGTGCGGGAGTCACATAGGAGAAGAGGGTGTTTTCGGACTGCCTGGTTGGTTGAGTGTCGGATTGGTTGAGTGTAGGGGTGACGGGGAGTGAAAATACGTTGGCTATGCGTTTGGGGAGCTGACGGAACTCGAGGGTCTCACAAATCTCGGCCAACTGCTGGAAGTCGGGCTTCTGCAGCAGGAGCGTGTCGGGCTCAAAGGGCACCGGTGCATCGAGGCGTATGGTGGCCAGCTTCTTGGAGAAAATGGCGTCGTCGGCATTAGCGCGAATCTTCTCGCGGATGCGGTCGTTGGGCACCTCGTCTACATGGGCGACGAGGTTTTCAACGGAGCCGAACTGGTGAATAAGCTTCTGGGCGGTCTTCTCCCCCACCCCCTGCACACCGGGGATATTGTCGGCGGTGTCGCCCCAGAGGCCGAGGAGGTCGATGACCTGGCAAGGGGTGTCTACGCCGAAGTGCTCACATACCTCGGGGACGCCGAGGATGCTGTCGGGTGTTTTGCCACGACCGTGGCGGTAGATGGCAATATGGCTGGTGACGAGCTGGGCAAGATCCTTGTCGGGGGTTACAATGAGGATGCGGTCGAAGCCGCCCAACTCGGCAGCATGGGCGATGGTACCAATGACGTCGTCAGCCTCGAAACCCTCGGCGGTGAGCTGTGGGATGCGGAGAGCATCGATGATGCGGCGTATCCAAGGGAGGTTGGAGAGAATCTCCTCGGGCATCGGGTCGCGGTGGGCCTTGTACTCGGGGTAAATCTCGTGGCGGAAAGTCGGCGCCGGCAGGTCGAAAGCAACGGCCATATGGGTGGGCTGCTGCGAACGTATGAGGTCGAGTAGCCCGTTGGCGAAGCCGAGTGCGGCTGAGGTATTGAGACCCTTTGAGTTGAGGCGAGGAGTGCGGCTGAGAGCGTAGTAGCCACGGTAGACCGCCGCCATACCGTCGATTAAGAGGAGTTTCTTCATTATAAAGATTACAGGTTACGGGTTACAGGTTATGGGACTATCAAGCATCATTAAACCATAAACTGTAAAGCGTATATTTTATCACTTGAGAGGATTGGCGGTGAGTTCGTCGTACTCCTGACGGTTGCGGTAGATATTGCAAGCCAGGTAGACGGCGGAACGCATGGACTGCTCGGAAGCCTTGTCCTTGCCAGCGATGTCGTAGCCGGTGCCGTGGGCGGGCGAGGTGCGGACATAAGGCAGGCCTGCGGTGTAGTTGACACCTTCGGTGAAGGACATCAGCTTGAATGGTATGAGACCTTGGTCGTGGTAGAGGGCAAGCACGCCGTCGAAGTTGTTGAACTGCGACGAACCGAAGAAGCCGTCCGACGGGAAGGGACCGTAGGCAAGTATGCCGCCCTCCTGCGCCTTCTCTATCACCGGGGTGATAACCTTGGCATCGAAGTCGCCGATGACGCCGTTGTCGCCGGCATGCGGGTCGAGAGCGAGGACGGCAATCTTGGGACGCGTGATACGGAAATCACGACGGAGGCTCTGGTCGAGGATGGTGAGTTTCTCGATAAGAAGTTCGGGGGTGAGAGCGTCGGGGACATCCTTGAGGGCCAGGTGGTTGGTGACGATACCGATGCGAATACGGTCGCAGACCATGAGCATCAGCGACGAGCTGCCGAACTGGTGGGAGAGGTACTCGGTGTGGCCGGGGAAGTCGAAGTCGGCGGCCTGGATGTTGCGCTTGTTGATGGGGGCAGTGACGAGGACATCTACTTTGCCATCTTTGAGATCGGCACAGGCGCGGTTGAGGCTCTCGCGCGATAGTGCACCTGCCACTTCGGTGCTTTTACCCAGGTCTATCTTAATCTCCTCCTGTGTGAGGTTGACGACATTGTAGCGGCGGTCCTGAGCCTCGCTGGCGTCGCGGAGGGAGAGGAAGTTCATCTCCTGCGGTACGGAAGCAAGGAGTTTCTTGTGGTAGGAAGCCACCTTGGAGGAGCCGTAGAGCACGGGGGTGCAGACATCAAACATGCGGTTATCGCTGAAGGTCTTGATGATGACCTCGTAGCCAACGCCGTTGAGGTCGCCGTGGGTAATGGCGACACGTATCTTTTTTTCTTCGTTGTTATTCATTATCGTGATGATGTTTATTTCTTAATCATGTCTTGCATTTGAAGGAAAGCGTAGAGTAGACGGATAGCGTAACCGGAGGCGCCGAAGCGGTAGTAGTGCTGCGGTTTCGAGAAGTAGGCCACTCCGGCGATGTCCAGGTGTATGAAGGGTGTGCCATGAGCGAAGTGTGCGAGGAACTTGCCAGCGGTGATGGTGCCGGCTTGCGGTGAGGCGGTGCTGTTGCGCAGATCGGCCACCTTGCTTTTGATCATCTCGTCGTACTCATCCCACATAGGGAACTGTACGAGACGCTCGTAGACCTGATTGCCGACGAGAGAGAGGAGAGTGTATGGGTTGTCGGCATTCACTTGCATAGCGGCTATGCCGAAGGTGGAGATAGCTCGGACAGCAGCGCCTGTGAGTGTGGCGGCAGTGATGATGAGCGCAGGGTCGTAGTTTTTCTGCGCATAGGCAATTGCGTCGGCGAGGATAAGGCGCCCTTCGGCGTCGGTGTTGATAACCTCCACGGTGGTGCCGTCGTACATGGTGAGGATGTCGTCGGGCGCGAGAGCGTTGTAACCCGGACGGTTGTCGGTCATAGGCAACAGCGCCACAAGATGCACTGGCAGCCGGTTGTCGGCGGCGGCAAAGAGCACACTCGCCATCGTGGCCGCTCCAGCCATATCTGACTTCATCTCCTCCATATAGCTGCCGGGTTTGATGTTCAGGCCGCCTGTGTCGAACATCACTCCTTTGCCGACTAGGGCAATGGGTGGCTGTTTGGAGCCCTTGTATTCGAGGACAACGAAACGGGGTTCGTCGACAGAGCCGCGGTTGACGCCAATCAGGCCGCCCATACGGAGGCTTTCTATCTTCTTCTTGTCCATCACGGTGCAGCTGACACCCTTGAGGTCGGCAGCAATGGAGACTAGTTCGTCGGCGAAGCTTGAGGCGTTGAGGTCCTGCACCGGCAGGTTGACCCACTCGCGGCACCAATGGATACGGTTCCATAGGCGATGGTTGGCCTCAAGCTCTTCGGGCTTGAGGTAAAGGGAGTCGATGACAAGGGTATTGAGATGCCAAACATCGGCGCTGCGATAGCGATCGAAACTGTAGTCGGCTAGCGTCAGACCCTCGATGAAAGCCGCCACCTCTTCGGGTAGCACGCCTTCGCCCGTAAGGGCTATATCGTCCACCTTGTCTGCTTCGAGGCGGCGCAAGAGGTCCATGGCCTTGCGGCGCAGCATCTCCTGAGAGAACGAGGCTTCGCGCTCGCTGTCGAAGGAGAGGACATAGATGTGATGCGGCAGACGATCGAAGACGAGGAGCTGGTCTTTCTTCTCCTGGCGGCGAGTGGAGAGGAGCTCTATCTCTTTCTTGCCGAGCGGCAAATCGCGCGAGGCAGCCTCATCACCGTAGAGGAACACGAGGTCGCCGCTGTAGGTTTTGGCGTTTATTGACTGAAGTGTGTAAATCATAATCGTTATGCGTGTGTTATGATGAGTATTATCTTATCTACTTTTATCTTTTCTATCGTCTCGTTGAAATGCTTGCGCGCCGCAATGTCAATCCAGGCCACAGGCTCGTCGAAGACCATCACCGGAGCATCGGTATACAATAGTCGGGCCATAGCCACCCGTTGCCACTGGCCCATGCTCAGTTCGGCACCTCCATCGAAGGTGCGTCCCAGCATGTTGCAATAGCCGTGAGGGAGACGCCGTATTATACAGTCGGCATCGGCGAGGAAGGCGGCATCCGTGACATCGGCAGTTCCATCGAAACCTATATTCTCACTGGCCGTAAGGCTGTAGCGTCCGAAATCCTGGAACATCACGCCGACGTTCTTGCGCAGCTCCTCAAGCGAGAAGCGACGTATGTCGATGCCGTTGATCAACACTACGCCGCCCTGTGGGTCGTAAAGTCGCAACAGCAGCTTGACGAGGGTGCTCTTGCCATAGCCGTTCTCACCGTCTATGCGGGTCACCTCCCCCACCTTCGCTATGAGGTTATAGTGGGTGAGCACATTGTGCTCCATGTCGGGATAGCGGAACGTGATGTCGCGGAACTCAACGCTCACTATCCTCTCCGGCATCGGCAGCGGCTCTTTCGGCGACACAATCTGCGGCTCAAAGTCGAGGAAATCGAACAGGTTCCCCACAAAAAGGCGGTTGTCGTAAAGGGTGGCTATTGAAGTGACCAGTGAACCAAGGTATCCTTGACCGCGGCGGAATGCCTCGAAAAGCATCACGAAAGTTCCCACGCTGATGGCAGCGGCAAAAGCCTGCCCGATCAGGAGCCAAACGACGACAAACATCGCCGCAGCCTCAATCACGCCACATAGCACATCGAGCGTACCGAGACGTCGCGAAATGCGCAGTAGTTGTCCAACCAGCTGCTTGCGGCTCTTCACAAAGCGCTTGCGGAAAAAGTCCGTAAGGTTATATGCGCGCATCTCCATTGCGCTGGCTCTTGACGAGAGCAAGGAAGAATAGTAGCCTGTGCGACGGTATAGTTGAGTGTTGTCTCGACGGAAGCGGTAAATACGGCGGGCCTTGTAGAGCCGCACTATGAAGCCCGGCACTACAGCCATCACCATCACGGCAATCACCCACCACGAAGCGGTGACCAGCATCACCACGATGCCAGAGATTGAAAGAATGGAGCCAAGGAGCGACATAAAATTGCCGAGAATCACCAACGGTCGGGATGAAGCCTCCTGCTGGGCCCTGTGCAACGAGTCGTAGTACTCTGGGTTGTCATAGTAGGCCATGTCGAGCCGCGCGGCCTGTCGCTGCATAACGTCGGCCATATAGTCCACCAGCCGCTGGCCGAGGACATCATTGTTGACAGCGTTTAGTGCACTGACAATGCGGTTGAGCAGGAACACGCCCACCATCAACAACAGTAGTAACATCGTCGACTGTAGAGCCGTTTCATGAAACGGCTCAACCCCATGAACCATTGCGGCATTCGTCACACTGTCCACCAACAGCTTCAGAATATAGAGGTTCACCAACGGCAGTATACTCTGCAGTATCACATACAGCAGTTTGCGGCGGAACGACCATGGGTCGCAACGTCTCACGAGCTTCAGTGCCTGCCATAGTTTCTTCATGCTATCACTATCTTTTTTATCACGTCGCCGTGGAGTTCGCCGTTCATCTTCTGGCGCAAACTCTCGCGACGCATTGTCATTTCATGTCTCAACGCAGCGGCGGCGAAACGGAGGCGCAAGGTGCCGTTGCGGTAGCTTATTGTTGGTGTTAGCTTGTATATAAGGTCACCAGCCAGCATTCGGTAAGCCCGCTGCACCTCCATCTCGGTGGCGAACTCGGCCTTGTCCAACTGTTTGAACAGCCGGTCGATGTAGTAATCAAGCGGGCGGTCAGGCTGCATCGTCAACCTCCCCTTTTTCTACGTTAAAGAGTTTATGTTCCAGCGTGGGCAGTTCGTCGAAGATGGCCTGCACGCGCCCCGGCTGCGTGTCGGTGAGGAGCACCTGACCGAAGCGTTCGCTACCCACGAGGGCTATCAGTCGCTTGACGCGCAGCATGTCGAGCTTGTCGAAGATGTCGTCGAGGAGCAGTATTGGCTTCTGCCCACAGCGGTTCTCCATGTACTGGAACTGTGCCAGTTTCAGGGCAAGGGCAAAGCTTTTTTGCTGGCCCTGCGAGCCGAAACGCTTGACGCTCATTTCCTCGGCGAGGCTGAGCGTGAGATCGTCTTTGTGTGGCCCAACGGTGGTGTACTGCGCGTATTTGTCGGCCTGACGGGCGGTGGCAAGTTGCTCGGCCAGCGGACGCTCATCGTAGCTATAGCCAACCTCTCCGGGCTCTCCCTCGCCGGCAATCCAGTGGTAGTATTCCTCGAACAGCGGACGGAAGGCTTCGATAAAGCGGCGGCGGGCAGCATACATGCTCTCGCCATTTCGGATGAGCTGCGAGTCATAGACGCCTACGAGACCCTCGTCCCACATACGGTCGTCCCACATCTGCTTCAGCAGTTTATTCCTCATCTCCAATGCTTTGTTGTATTGAAGCAGCTGCTGCAGGTAATCGCTGTCGGTCTGTGCTATCACGCCGTCCATGAAACGTCGGCGCACCTCGCTGCCACCCGTGATAATCGACTGGTCGGCAGGCGACACCATCACCAGCGGCACCTTGCCGATATGCTCGGCCAGCGTCTTGTAGGATTTCTTGTTCCAGCGCATCTCCTTGCC
Organism: uncultured Bacteroidota bacterium; assembly: GCA_902777005.1. Lineage (GTDB taxonomy): Bacteria > Bacteroidota > Bacteroidia > Bacteroidales > P3 > Colimorpha. Next base: position 191,665 of record CACYSB010000006.1, on the reverse strand, counting down.
CTTACCGCGACGGACGACACAGGAAGCGACGTCGGCGCCATAATGTCCGTGGATGGCGAAGAAGTCCTCTCCGATGCGGATGTTCTGCAGGTCGACGGGGTTGAAATAACTCTTGCAGAAAGAGAGGTAATAGACGGCATCAAGCAGGTTCGTCTTTCCCGCACCGTTGTTGCCCACAAAGCAATTTACATTGCCACACAGGGCCATGTCCGCATCGGCATAGTTTTTAAAGTTGGTCAATATCAGTCTGTCCAGTGTCATAATGCTGCTGCTATTTCTTCCATAAGCCACCGGGGCGTTGATGTTGCGCCGCTGATGCCTACACGCTGAGCCCCTTCGAGCCACTCGCGGCGTACCTCGGCGGCGCTACCAACGAGGTAGGTCTTCGGCTGCACGCTGCGGCAGTATTCATACAGATAGTGTCCGTTGCTACTGTTGGCACCCGCTACGAAAAGCAACACATCGACGGAACTGGCGAAGTCCGCCAGCGCTTTTGTGCGACCCGCAACACTGTTGCAAATGGTATCGTAGGCGATGAAATCGGCCTCTTGCGGCAAGCGGGCCTGTATGTTCTGTATCAGGCGGCGATAGTCCTCGCGGCTCTTGGTGGTCTGCGAATAGAGACGTATGGGGCGGCTAAAATCTATGGCGTCTATCTCGTTGGGATTACTGATGATGATGGCGGTGCCGTCGGTCTGACCGTTAAGGCCTATGACCTCGGCGTGCCCCTGCTTGCCAAAGATGACCACCTGTCCGCACTCTTTGTCGGCCCGGACACCGGGGCGACCAATTTCCTCGTAGCCACGCTTGATACGACTCTGCAGGGCTAACACAATGGGGCATGTGGCATCCACAAGGCGTATACCCAACTCCTCTGCTGTGCGGTAGGTCGAAGGCGGCTCGCCGTGGGCACGGATGAGCACCTTGCTGCCTTGCGGCAAGTGCTGCATCTCAGCATGGTCGATAACTTTCAGTCCACTTCTCGACAGGCGCTCCACCTCAGCGCTGTTGTGCACAATGTCGCCCAAACAGTAGAGGCTGCCGTCGCGCTGCAGCTCCTCCTCGGCGGTGCCTATGGCTTTCACCACACCGAAACAATAACCGGCCTTATCGTCAATCAAGACATCCATCACTCTTTAACCCCTAACCTTAACTCATACTTTGGTTCTCCTGACGAGCCAGCTCAAGCACCTCCTCGTATTCCTGCGGAGTGAGGTCGCCACCGAAGTAGTAGACGGGGTCGACCTTCTTGCCGTTCACAATTACCTCGTAGTGCAGATGGGCGCCGGCACTCATACCCGAGCTACCCACAGTGCCTATCTGTTCTCCGCGCTTCACCTTCTGGCCCACCCTAACCTTGACACCCTGCATGTGGGCATAGAGCGTCTGGAATCCGTAGCCGTGGTCTATCAACGCCACCACACCGTAACCGCCATAGCCTTGCGGATTGCGGCCGGCAACACGAACAATGCCGTCGCCGGTGGCGTAGATGGGTGTACCGGGACGCGCAGTTATGTCGATGCCGGCATGCAGGCGGCGGTACTTAAGTATGGGATGATACCTCATACCAAAACCGCTTATCACCTTACCACGTGTCTTGGATACGGGCATTATGGCTGGCATCGAAGCCATACGCTCGTTCTTGGTACGCGCCATACTGTAGAGCTCGTCCATCGACTTGGACTCCACATACAAGCGCTTCGTCAGGTCGTCCACCTGCATGGTGGTCTGCTTAAGCAGCTGGCCGTTGTCCATCTTGTCGAACTCGGCATAGCGTTCCACACCGCCTATGCCGCTGCGGCGAAGTTCCTGACTGACAGGCTCGCTTTCGAAGATGGTGCGGTAGAGCACATCGTCGCGTTCCTCAAGGTCGGCAAGCACCGCTTCAGCCCTCTCCACACGGTCACCCAGCACACGCAGCTGACGCTTGTACTGCGCCACCTCGCGCCGCAGTGCCCGCTCCTTGGGAGCCTCCATGAACTGGAGTCCCACAATAACGGCCACCACACCGATTACAACGCCCAACAGCACATTGAAGCTGATGCGCTTCACACGGTCGCGCAACGACACAAAGACCTTCTCGTATCGCAGCGTGTGGGGGTTGAACCGGTAGGTATGTCTCTGCTTCTTCACAGTGTCTTTTGCAATTCCTCGTAGGCACCCACAAAGTACATGATGGGGCGCACATGGTTGAAGTACCACGAGAGGTTCAGCTCGGGTATACGCACCATGCTGGCGGCGTCGCCCAGACGGCTGTTGATGACCTCCACAGTCTCCTGGATGGCCAGCTCCTGGCACACGATAGTGAGGTTCTTCAGCGGCACCAGGTCAAAGTCCACGGTGTCGCGGGCCACTATCATGTGCGTGGGCAACAGATAGTAGGTCACCCCGCGTGAGTCGCGCATTATGGGCAGGAAGCCATCGGCACGTATGAAGTCGAAGACTCCCATATCGAAGAACACTTGCTGGTACACCTCGCGCGATTTCTCGTTCGCAAACCATATACGGCGGCATCCTGCCATCTTCTCAAACGCTTCACACATCTTCAGATAAGCCTCGTACTGCTCCGGAGTGCATGTGTTCTGCACATGAAGCTGCACAGAACGCATATCATGCCCCATCTGGTTTATCTTGTTCTTGTAGTGGCTCATCACGCTCACCAGGAACTTGTTGCTTTTGTGGCCAATCTTGTCTTTGATGCCGCGGACGATGCGCTCGGTAAGTTCCTCGGTGGTTCCAATGGTAAGGGCGTTGACGTAGCAGTCCAGTATCTGGCGTCTCAGAGGCTCTTGTGCCTGTGACAAAGCGGTCTTCGCCCGCGCCAACTCTTTCTTGTAGCTGGGCTCACAGCCGAACACCAGGCGCCAGTAGTTGTTGCGCTGCTTCGCCAAAAGCTTGCGCACGAAGATATGATAGCTGTGACTCTCGCTCTCGCGCTCGATGAAGCCTGTGCCGGGAACGCCTGTACAAATGAAGCGTCGGCCGCTGTGACCATGGGTGTTGGTGTCGCGCACACCGAAGTCGCTGTAGACGAAGTGCTCCGAGCGCTTGATGTACAAGCCCTCTGTCACTTTCACTATTTTATACGGGAAAATACTCATTGACTATCTGTTTGTCTAGTTCAAAGTAATCTACCTTATCCGTGTATTGCTTCGCCATGAGCACCCTCGAGTGCCTCCATGACGGCCTCGCTCATAGTGGGGTGCGGATGGATGGCCTGTGCCACCTGGCGTGCCGTGAGGCCCTGCTCGCGGGCAGCCACAATCTCGGCTATCATCTCGGTCACGTTGTCGCCACACATGTGGCAACCCAGTATCAAGTCGGTCTTGGCGTCGACGACAACCTTCACGAAACCGTCGGTATTGCCTGCCGCGGTGGCTTTGCCGCTGGCTTTGAAGAAGAACTTGCCCACCTTCACCTCATAGCCGGCGTCAATGGCTTTCTTCTCCGTCAGGCCCACGCTGGCCACCTCTGGGGTGGTGTAGGTGCAGCCGGGCACATTGGTGTAGTTTACCTTCACGGCTTCGCCCTTGACGATATGCTCAACGCAGCAGATGGCTTCCTTCGAGGCCACATGCGCCAGCGCGGGACCGTGGACCACGTCGCCGATGGCATAATAGCCCGGCACATTGGTGCAGTACCAGTCGTCGACCACAATCTTGCCGCGCTCGTATTTGATGCCAGTCTCGTCGAGGCCAAGGTTCTCCAGGTTGGTCACAACGCCGACGGCGCTGAGCACCACGTCCACGTCGACCACCGTCTCGGTGTTCTTTTTCAGGTCCTTGACAGTCACGTGGCAGATGTCGCCGTCGATGTCCACTTTCTCAACCGAGCAGCTGGGCATCACCTTCATGCCCATCTTGCGGAAGCTGCGGCTCATCTGCGCTGCCACCTCCTCGTCTTCGTTGGGCAGTATCTGCGGCATGAACTCAACCAGCGTCACCTGAGTTCCTATGCTCTGGTAGAAATAGGCGAACTCAGAGCCGATGGCGCCGCTGCCGCACACCAGCATACTCTTGGGCTGCTCGCGCAGTGTCATAGCCTCGCGGTAGCCGATGATGCGCTTGCCGTCCTGCGGCATGGCGGGCATCACACGGCTGCGGGCGCCGGTGGCGATGATGATGTGGTCTGCCTCATACTCCGCGCCGTCCACCTCCACTATGTGGTTAGGCTTCACCTTGGCGGTGCCCATGATGACATCCACGCCGGCCTTCTTCAGCAGGAACTCCACGCCCTTGTTCATCGTGGCAGCAACACCGCGGCTGCGGTCGACCATGGCGTTGAGGTCGGCCTCCACGCTGTCCACCTTCACGCCGTAGTTGGCGGCATGCTTGGCATAGTTGTAGGCCTGAGCGCTCTTCATCAGGGCCTTGGTGGGTATGCAGCCCCAGTTGAGGCAGATGCCACCAAGGTTCTCGCGCTCCACAACGGCGGTCTTAAGGCCCAGCTGGGCACCTTTCACGGCAGCCACATAGCCTCCCGGGCCGCTGCCTATCACAATCAAATCGTATCTCATAATCTGTAAGTTCTGTATTTTATATGTATATTTACAAAATGCAAAGATACACTTTTTTCCCAATACGGCAAAATTATTCTTCAAAAAAAACGTCCGCATCACATCGTTCAACCGCCACAACATCGTATCCTCTCCGTCTGTTCCACGCTTGTTCTACGGTTGTTCACCGGTTGTTTAACTATAATAAACCGTAGAACAACCGGCAAACAACAGGTGAACAGTCGAAGAGGGTATAGAGAGGTACCATTGAAAAATCCTTATTAACGTTTCACGACTTCTATTTTTTTTTGTATCTTTGCAATTCAATTAGACTAATATATAATGCAGAACGCAAACATTGACAAGCTGATAGTGATTGGCGACCGCGTGCTGGTGGAGCCCGCTGTGGCCACTCACAAGACCAAGGGCGGTCTGCTGCTGCCTGCCGGCTATCAGGAGAAGGAGGAAATTCAGACGGGCTACATAGTGAAGTGCGGCCCCGGCTATCCCCTGCCCTCCTCCGACGGCGACGAGAGCTGGAAGCCGTCGGACGGAGAGCCGAAGTACCTGCCGCTGCAGGTGCGGCCGGGCGACATGGCCATCTTCATGCTCAAGAACGCCGTGGAGCTCAAGTACGACGGCAAGAAATACTTCATAGTGCCGCAGAACGGCATACTTATGGTTGAACGTGACGAATTCTAACAAACGATATGACAAGCAACGAAATACGCAAAGCCTTTTTAGACTATTTTGAAAGCAAGGGCCACCATGTGGTGCCGAGTGCACCGATGGTCATCAAGAACGACCCGACGCTGATGTTCACCAACGCCGGCATGAACCAGTTCAAGGACATTTTCCTTGGCAACCAGCAGCGCCAGTGGCCCCGCGCCACCGACAGCCAGAAGTGCCTGCGCGTCAGCGGCAAGCACAACGACCTGGAAGAGGTGGGGCACGACACCTACCATCACACGATGTTCGAGATGCTGGGCAACTGGAGCTTCGGCGACTACTTCAAGAAGGAGGCCATCGCCTACGGCTGGGAGTTTCTCACCGAGGTGATGAAGATAAACAAGGACTGGCTCTACGTCACCGTCTTCGGCGGCGACGAGAAGGAGGGTCTGGAGATGGACATGGAGGCCTACAACTTCTGGAAGGAGCACATCAGCGAGGACCGCATTCTGCGCGGATCCAAGAAGGATAACTTCTGGGAGATGGGCGACCAAGGTCCCTGCGGTCCCTGCTCGGAGATACATGTGGACATACGCCCCGACGAGGAGAAGGCCAAGGTTCCGGGCAAGGAGTTGGTGAACAAGGACAACCCGCAGGTCATCGAGATATGGAACCTGGTGTTCATGCAGTTCAACCGCAAAGCCGACGGCAGCCTGGAGCCGCTGAAGGCCAAGCACATCGACACCGGCATGGGCTTCGAGCGCCTCTGCATGGTGATGCAGGGCAAGCGCTCCAACTACGACACCGACGTGTTCCAGCCGCTGATTCAGGAGATTGCCGCCAAGTGTGGCAAGCGCTACGGCGAGAACGAGGAGGCTGACATCGCCATGCGCGTCTGCGCCGACCACCTGCGTGCCGTGAGTTTCAGCATTGCCGACGGCCAGCTGCCCAGCAACGTCAAGGCCGGATATGTGATACGCCGCATCCTTCGCCGCGCAGTGCGTTACGGCTATACCTTCCTCGGCTTCACCGAGCCTTTCATCAATACGCTTGTACCCACCCTCGTGGGCCAGATGGGCCACCAGTTCCCCGAGCTCAAGAAGCAGCAGGAGCTGATACAGCGCATCATACTCGAGGAGGAACAGGCATTCCTGCGCACCCTCGCAGGCGGCATCAAGCGTTTCGAGGATTACGCCGCCAAGTGCAAGGACAAGGTTGTCGACGGCGCCTTTGCATTCGAGCTGTTCGACACATATGGCTTCCCCATAGACCTCACCCAGCTGATAGCCTCGGAAAAAGGCCTCAGCGTCGACATGGAGGGCTTCAACCGCGGTCTCGCCGAGCAGAAAGAGCGCAGCCGCGGTGCCGCAAAGGTGGAGAGCGACGACTGGCAGGAGCTGCTGCCTGGTGTGGAGGAGGAGTTCGTCGGCTACGACGTCCTTGAGGCTGATGTGCGCATTGCCCGCTACCGTAGGGTGAAAGCCAAAGACAAAGAGTTCTACCAGCTGGTGTTCGACCGCACCCCCTTCTACGGCGAGAGCGGCGGCCAGGCTGGCGATACGGGAAAATTGAAAATTGAGAATTTAGAATTGAGAGTTATCAGTACCAAGAAGGAGAACGGACTCATCGTCCACATCGTTGATGCAGAAGAGTTCACTGTTATCAATTCTCAATCCTCAATTCTCAATTCTCAATTCAAAGCATCCGTGGATGCCGACAAGCGTCAGGCCACAGCCTGCAACCACTCGGCCACCCACCTTATGCACTACGCTCTGCGCCAGGTGCTCGGCGACCATGTGGAGCAAAAAGGCTCAAGCGTGGACCCGCAGCGCCTGCGCTTCGACTTCAGCCACTTCGCCAAGCTTAGTCACGAAGAGATACGCGACGTGGAGCGCCGTGTGAATATCATGATACGCCAGTGCCTGCCTCTGGAGGAGCACCGCGCAATGCCTATCGCCGAAGCACAGAAACTGGGCGCAATGGCCCTCTTCGGCGAGAAATACGGCGACAAGGTGCGCGTGGTGAAGTACGGCCCCAGCATTGAGTTCTGCGGCGGTACGCATGTGCAGAACACCGGCATGATCGGTAGCTTCCGCATTGTCAGCGAAGGCGCCATTGCCGCCGGTATGCGCCGCATAGAGGCCGTGACGGCAGCCGCTGCCGAGCGCTATGCCGACGAGCAGCAAGAGCAAATCATGGCTCTCACCGAAATGTTCAAGGGCACCAAAGACCTTGGAGCCTCCATCGCCAAACTGCAGGAGGACAACACATCCCTTAAGGCCACCGTGGAGCAGCTACAGAAAGAGAAAGCCGCCGGTGTGGCACGTGCTGTCGCCGAAAAGCTTCACTCCTCACCCATTCTCGTGGAACGTATGGACAGTGACGTTACTACGCTCAAAGATGCCCTCATAGCGCTCCGCAACGAGAACCCCGATATGGCAGTGGTGCTGGGCAGCGTCACCGCCGGCAAGCCTGCTCTGCTCATTGTACTTGGCGACAACCGCATCGCTGCCGGCCTCAACGCAGGCCAGATGGTGCGCACACTCGGCAAGGAGATACAGGGCGGCGGCGGCGGACAGCCGTTCTTTGCCACTGCAGGCGGCAAGAATCCTGACGGCCTCGACAAAGCCCTCAATTTGGCCAAAGACCTTATCAAATAACGTTTATAACAACCCTTAACAATAAATATCATGGACTTACAGACCATCACCTCGCTGATGCTTTCGAGCGACTACAAAGACAGAATGAAAGCCGAATACTATCATCTGCTGAACCGCAAGGAGAACCTTGAGGCGGTGCTTAAGCTGTGGGACGGCGGCAAGCTGACCTTCACACCCGACTGCCCCCGCAGCATATACGACCTGCAGCTGCGCGCCATGAACGACTACAAAGCCGTTCTCGAGGCAAGAGCCAAGATTGAGAAGATTACACTCTAAGGGCGTCAGCCTTTTCTGATAGCTTCCAGCGCACGCTGATAGCCGTCGTCGACCTCTTTCATCACCTTGTAGTAATACTCGATGCCGAAGAGGTTACGGGCTATTTGTGCTTTGAGCATGAGCCGCATGTAGCGGTCGCTGTGCGCCGTGCGCTCGGGCTGCGAGGCTTCCTTCTCAGCATCGCGCACCACACCTTTCTCAACAGCCACTGCCTCCAGAATACTGTCGAGGCCGAATGATTCGTAGTTCGCCAAGTAAGTGTCGAAGTCCTTGACCTTCGGGTCGCGACGGTGCTGGTCGGCCCACTGCATGGGGAACGTGTTGAGAATACCTTTTCCTCGCAGCGAAATGTAGAAGTCGCTAAGCCTCATTGTGTCCATGGGCACAAAGATATCGGGCATTACACCGCCCCCACCGTATACAGTGCGGCCGTGTGCCGTAGTGTACTTGAGGCTGTCGGCGAAATGTATGGAGTCAGCATTGACAAGCTCACCGTGACGGTAACGTTCGTTGACATCCTGCCGGTAGGCATCCGTCCCTTCGTCATAAGGGCGCTGTATGCAACGTCCCGATGGTGTATAATAGCGCGCCGTTGTGAGACGTATCTGCCCGCCGTCCTGCAGGGGGAACATGCGCTGCACCAAGCCCTTGCCGTATGAGCGGCGCCCCACCAAGGTACCGCGGTCCCAATCCTGCACAGCACCGCTGACAATCTCGCTGGCGCTGGCGGAGCCTTCGTCTATCATCACCACGAGGCGCCCCTCGCGCCAGTTGCCGCGTCCGTTGGCGGTATAGTTGTGGCGGGGCGACTTGCGACCTTGCGTGTACACTATCAGCTGCCCGCGCTCAAGGAACTCGTTGGCCATACTGTTGGCGATATCCAGAAAACCGCCGGTATTGCCGCGCAGGTCGAGCATCAAGGCAGTCATACCCTGCTTCTTCAACGCCTTGAGGGCCTTGCGGAACTCATCCACCGAGGTGCGGGCGAAACGCGTTAGGCGTATGTAGCCAACGCTGTCGTCAGCCATGAAGTAAGTGTCTATCGAGTAGATGGGCACCTTGTCGCGTATGATATGAAACGGGTATACGGTGCCGTCGCGCAGCACCTCTATCACCACCTCGGTGCCTTTCTTGCCGCGCAGACGCTTGAAGACGAAGTTGTTGTTTATGGTGTCGCCGGTGGCAACTTCACCGTCGATGCGCAGCAGTTTGTCGCCAACCATCAGGCCCACCTTCTCACTGGGGCCGCCCTCGATAACCGACTGCACCACAATGGTATCGCTGACTATCTGGAACGATATGCCAACCCCTTCGAAGTTGCCCTGCAGCCCCTCGTTGGCGCGCTCGACGTCCTTGGCGGCGATATAGACGCTGTGCGGGTCGAGAGCCTTGAGCATCGCATTGATGGCCTCGGTGCTCATCTTGTCCATATCCGGCCCTTCGGTGTAGTTGCCGTCGATGAGCTTCATCACTTCGTCCACCCTCGCCTGCCCCGCGGTCACAGTGTCGGGGATAAAAGGTTTCTGCGCGCTAGCTACAGTAACGATAGAGATAATAGAAACAATAGATAGAATAGACTTGATAGACATGATTCTTTATTCTTTAACCCGTAACCTGTAACCCGTAACCTTTAACCTATAATAGGCATTTGCTGGCTGAGGCAGTGGAAGGACCCCAAGCCCCAGATGATGTCGGTAGAGTCTATGCCTATCACCTCGCGGTCCGGGAAGCAGGCTTCCAGGATGTAGGCCGCCTCGTTGTCGGTCAGGCAACGGTATGTGGGGAATATCACCTTGCCGTTGGCAATGTAGAAGTTGGCGTAGGATGCCGGCAGGCGCTGGCCGTCGTAGAAGACCACGTCGGGCATCGGCAGCTCCACGATGGTGGGCTGCTTGCCGTTGGCCAGGCGGCAACGGTTCAGCATCTTGAGGTTCTTCTGCAGCGGCTCGTAGTTCTCGTCCCACATATCCTCTTCCACCGCAGTGATGATAGTGTCCTCACTCACAAAGCGGCTCAGGTCGTCGACATGGCCGTCGGTGTCGTCGCCCACGATGCCGTCGCCGAGCCAGATGATATTGTCCACACCGTAGTAGCCGCGCAGGTACTCTTCAATCTGGTCCTGTCCGAGTTGGGGATTGCGGTTAGGGTTGAGCAGGCACGAGGTGGTGGTCAGCAGGTCGCCACAGCCGTTGACGTCTATCGAGCCACCCTCCATCACGATGCCGGGCTCGAAGAGCGCCATCTCGGGCATCAGGTCGTGGATGCGCACCGGCACCTGCGTGTCGAGTTCGTAGGGGTACTTGCCGCCCCATGCGTTGTGGTTCCAGTTGACAATGGCGCGCTTCGCAATATGGCAGTTCACTCCCTGCCGGTCGTGGTCCGCCATATTGCGGTTGAGCAGGAACGCCGGACCGTGGTCGCGGCACCAGGCGTCGTTGCTCGGTATCACATGCAGGCAGATGTTGCCCATATTGGTGCCTATAGCCTCAAGTTCGCGGTGCACATGCGCCAGCATCTGCTCGTCGTCCACGTTGATGTGCACCTGCTCGCCCTCGGCGAGGGTCTTCACAAAGAGGTGGTACGACGGGTATATGGTCTCAATCTTTCCCGGCCACGAGTCAGGGTTCTTCGGGTACGTGAGCCACGTGGCCTCATGCTTTGCCCACTCGGCGGGCATATAGTAGCCTTGTTCCTTTGGAGTCATTTCGGAAATTGAAAATTGAGAATTGATAATTGAGAATTAGTCTATATAACGGTTGAGGATAGGTTCATAGCTGTCAATGCGGCGGTCGCGCAGGTAGGGCCAGTGGCGGCGGTAGTGGTCGGTCTCGTCCAGGTCGAGCGTCTGGATGTGCAGCGCTTCATCGTAGTGCGGTGCCTGCCAGAGCACGCGCCCGAAGGCGTTGGTCACAAACGAGCCGCCCCAGAACTGCATACCGCCCTCCAATCCAGTGCGGTTCACACTGACCACCGGCACCCCGTTGGCCACAGCGTGGCTGCGCTGGATGGTCTGCCAGGCGGCATACTGCTCGCGGTTGTCCTTCTCCTTCTGCCGCACATCCCAGCCTATGGCCGTGGGGTAGAACAGTATCTGTGCGCCCTTGAGCGCCGTGATGCGGCTTGCCTCCGGGTACCACTGGTCCCAGCATATCAGCACGCCCACGGTGGCGAACTTGGTCTTGAACACCTTGTAGCCCAAGTCGCCCGGGGTGAAGTAGAACTTCTCGTAGTAGCCAGGGTCATCCGGGATATGCATCTTGCGGTACTTGCCCAGATAGCTGCCGTCGGCGTCGATCACAGCTGTCGTGTTGTGGTAGAGGCCCTCGGCGCGTTTCTCGAACATCGAGCATATCAGCACTACGCCCAATTCCTTGGCCAGCGCCATGAAGTGCTTGGTCGTGGGCCCTTCCGGTATCGGCTCCGCCAGATTAAAGTTCTCGTAGCGCTCCTCGTCGCAGAAATAGAGCGACGCGAACAGCTCCTGTAAGCAAATGATTTGTGCGCCTCCTGCGGCCAGCTCGCGCACCTTTTCTGTGTAGCGCTCAATGTTTTGCGCCTTGTCCTCGACGCAGCTCATCTGCGCTACGCCCACTTTCACTTTGTTCATTCTCTACGTAGGTTTTGGACTGCAAAGATACGAACTTTTTTTTAATCCCAAAGAAAAAAACAACATGTCAAAGAACGCACCCACCTCCTGTTTCAGGAAGTGGGTGCATATAATATAAGGCCTTTTGAGCGGAAGATTGTTTTTTAACCAAACTTTAACGTTTGCACAATACCCCGCCATGGCGGGGCCTTCTTTAGTTCACGGCGTTACATTATCACCACCACACGGCGGGCTGGATAGTCGTTGACTCTGACAAGGTAGGCGCCGGAAGCCTGAACATAGAAATTCGTCATTTCGGAATCCCCCACCTTGGTTGCCAACAATCGGCCGTTGACATCGTACAGCCTTACAGCCATTCCTTGTGCACCTTCAACAGTAATCCTGTTGAGATGTGTGTACACTTTTACATTTACTATTTCCACACCGTCAATACCCTGTACAGGAACTTCAATATAAACCGTGTCGAAGAAGTATACTGTATCCGTTACGTAAACAGAATCAAACACCCACACCGAGTCATACACCCATGTAGAGTCAAACACATAATGCGTCACCGACGTTGTATCATAGAACACCAGTGTGTCGGCAAAATATATAGTGTCGTAGTGATGAGTGGTGATATAAACGGTATCATAGTAATAGACATTCACTATCGTTGTGTCGAGCAACTGTGTGGTTATCCTGACGGTATCGTGAATATAGTTGTTGATATAGGTAGTATCATGGACGTACTGGTTCATATACAGTATCGTTGTGTCGTGGATGTAGTTGTTGATATAGGTTGTGTCGTGAATGTACTGGTTCACGAACTGTATCATCGTGTCGTGCACATAGTTGTTGACGAAAGTGGTATCGTGGATATAGTGGTTGATGGTGTCGCGGAAGATAAGGGTGTCCGGCAGAGTGAAGTAGGCCTGCAGCGTTGTGTCGGAGGTGGCGGTGAGCGTATATGGGTTGTCCGTCACGCCGTTGCTCCAGGTGAGGAAGACGTTGCTGCCCGAGGGAATAGCAGTAAGCGTCGTCGTGCTGTTGATAGGAACCACGCCACCGCCCATTACCGCACCCTTGAGGGGATTGGCGGGGGTGGCTCTGACCAACACGCTATCGATGGCGAAGATAGCAGTAAGTGTAGTATTGCCTGTCAGCACAAGGGTGTAAGGGTTCTGCGTACTGCCGTCGCTCCAGCCAACAAAATGATAGTTTCCCTCGGTGGTGGTTGCACTGACGGTGGCCGTATCGTTGCCGCAGGTGGGTAAAGTTACCACCTCTGCGGTACCATGCTCGGCATATACCATAATCTGCGGAGTGCCAATTTCGCTGATATTGGTAAAATAATTCCATCCCGAAGATGATTGATAGGCAGACAAAGTATTGCAGGGTACGATAACGGGGATTTCAGTCATCATTTCGTCAATGTATCCAATAATATGAGTAGGAGGTGTCTCCGTAAGAAATTGAATAGTATCAATATTTCCAAAAAATCTCCATCCAATACTTATTACGGGTGAGTTAATCACAAGTTTATTAATATAGCAACCCATGAAATTTATTTCCAAAACAGAACTTGGCAACGCAAGTGTTTCGAAATAACAACCGGCTAACCCCCCAACACTGATAACACCATTGGGAACTATAGTGTAGTTGCAACCCGTAAACAATGAATTATTTGCAGTATTGATAATGGCATTGCAATTGTCCCGACTGTCGTAATATGGATTATTGGGGTCAACTACTATTGAGGAGAGATTATTTCCACCCCATTCCCAGCATGGATTGGAACAATCTCTTACGGACGCAGGGATAAATAATGATGTAAAAGGATTGCCAGCCAAGCACGATTCCCCAAGTTTTTGAATAGAATCATTCAATGTAATACTAGTGATGTTGGAATAACTCATTGCATACCAGTCTAGCACTCGGACAGACGATGGTAGTACCACATCGCCCAAATAACATCTGCTCAAAGCATAATTACCAATATATCTCAACGTATTGGACCATGTCACATTTGTTAAATATTGGCAATTCTCAAAAGCATTGGGACATAAGCTATCTATTGTATTTGGCATGGAGACTGAATAGATTGGACATCTAGCGAAAGCATAATTTCCGACAGCTCTAACGGTATATGTTATTCCACCATGGCTTACAGTATCTGGTAAGTTCAACGCTCCAGATGGTATGGTATTGGGATTCCAGAGCATTGCCGCGGTAGTATTATAATCAACATCAATATTTTGTTCATCGTTAGGATAGGTAAGCATGACATAATGATTCACGGAATCAATTATTTTGTAATACAAAGTATGCCCCGAAGGAGACACTGCTGAGAAATCATAGGCAAAGACATTTTGCCCTATCACCATTAAGGCGGCGACCAATTTTTCTTCATGTTGTTTATTGTTTAAAAGGTTAAAACTTCAGTTCAATAAACACATAAAAAAGAAGCGCGGACATCTAACTTTCGTTACTTATCCCGCGCGTAAGGCTCTCGCATGCCTGTCATAGAGAATAAACAACGCCGAAGTCCACGCTAACGAATATACAGATAATGTATAGACGCAACATTGGACGTTGGCAAAAGCTTTATCTTGCTATGGCATTCGAATTTGCGAGATTCTACGCGCCGCAGATAAAACGTCTACAACGTCTTATTTATATGTCTGTCATCCCTAACGAATGACGGTGCAAAGATACGAATAGTTTTTAAACTGACAAAAAAATTCATGAAAAATCGTGGGCATTTGTTATTTGTCGTTCACCTCGCAGGAGAGTGTCTTTATGCTGTGGTCGTCGTTGACTCGTCATTCATGGGGTATTTCAAACATATTTCTAAAATAACTTAACCATAGTTTTACCATTACTAATGGTTAAAGGATGGTCGAACGATGGTTGAAGGATGGTCGAAATGGCGAATGCATGTCCTTGTTACACCGTTGCCATTACGGATGGGCTGTCCTGTCGCTCTATTTTGAACTGTCACAACTGTCACATTTATAAAAATCAAACGGATAATTATACAAAGTTGGAGCCTCCCCACCGCGGGGAGGCTTTTTTTGGTAGTTTTTTATATTTTCATACAATAATATTGCGGGATGGGCGTTAAAATAATTCAAGAAAACAATAAAAAGCAAAGATATGGTACTATTAGACATTGCAAACGGCTGGAAGACAGCCATCATGGTAGTGGCGATGATTGTCGTGTTCTATTTCTTCCTCATCAAGCCGCAGAACGACAAGGCCAAGAAGGAGGCAGCCTACCGCGACAGCCTGAAGGCCGGCGACGAGCTGATGACCGCCGGCGGCATCCACGTGAAGTTCGTGAGCCGCGACGGCGCCTATGCCGTGGTCGAGGCCGCCCCGGGAGTGAAGATGAAGGTGCAGATAGCCACGCTGCAGCCTGTGCCCACGAGGAAATAGAATCATTAAGATTATTTAACAACAAAAACTCCGAAAACTATTTCAGTTTTCGGAGTTTTTATTGTATCTTTGCACCGTTTTTTGCGCTCACGAAAGAGCGGCGCAAAGCGCGTTATTGTTTTGATAACAAGAAGATAGAGCCAGATGGCAAACGAAGAGAACAGGGAAAAAATCGTTGAGACGGCGTTGCAGATGTTCAACACGCGCGGCTGTCGCGGAGTGACAATGGACGATATCGCCCAGGCCATGCACATGTCGAAACGCACACTCTACGAGACCTTCGCCAACAAGGAGGAGCTGCTGGCAGAATGCCTGATGCGTGTGCACGACCAGATCAACGACCTGCACCGCAAGGCGCACAGCAAGGTGGACGAGCCTTTGCTGGTGGCCATGTACATGCTCCGCGTCGGTGCCGACACCAACCACCGCTATCACCGCCTCATCGAGGAGGCCGAACGCTACTACCCCGACATCCACGACCGTTTCTTCCGCCTCCACACGGAGACCCTTCACACTATGATGGAGCACGGCATGGAATACGTCAGAAGCCACAACTACCTGCGTCCGGACGCCGACATCGAGGTGGCTGTGGACTTCCTCTGCGACCTGATACAGCAGCACCGCATCTCGGCCGTAGACGACCCCAAGGCCCATGCCCGCCGTCTGAACGAGATATGTTTCACATACTTGCGCGGTCTTATGACCATCGAGACCATCGAGCGCTACGAGCAGTCGGAGCCACGTTTCCGCAAGGTGATGGAAGAATTGGATATTCCTAATTATTGAAAGAAAACAAAAACAATACCGATATGATACTGAAAAGAGTGATTGTGGCCTTGGTCGTTACGGCAGGCGTCTCCTACGCTTCGGCGCAGGAGGGTCGGACGATGAGGCTTAGCCTCGACGAGGCGCAGCGCTATGCCGTGGAGCACAACGCGGCGATGCAGAACGCCACCCTCGACGTGAAGAAAGCTGAGGCCGACCGCTGGAAGACGCTGAGCTCGATGCTGCCGAGCGTGAAGGCAGGCTTCGACTACCAGAACATGCTGGGCTACGAGATGAAGATGGGCTCCGGCCTGATGTCCATCAAGATACCTATGGACCCCAACGGCAACTTCAGCGTGACTGCCTCGATGGCGCTCAACGGCGCCATGGTGGTAGGCACCATGATGCAGGACATCGCCGTCGAGATGAGCGACATCACGCGCAGCCAGACTGAACAGACGACGCGCGCCAACGTGAAGAACGTCTACGTGAGCATACTGGTGATGCAGCAGACCGTGGGCCTGCTTGACTCGAGCCTGGCCAACCTCGAGCGGCTGGCGGCGACCAGCCAGAGCGCCGTCGACGTGGGCGCCGCCGAACAGGTGGATGCCGACAAGCTTCAGGTGCAGGTGGCTTCGCTGCGCAGCAGCATCAACAGCACACGCCGCTCGCTGGCGGCCCTGCGCAACACCATGCTGCTGCAGCTGGGTGCCGACGTGAACGCCGACGTACAGCTGACAACGCCGCTGGACGAAATACTGGACATCGACGAGGCTGCACGCCTGCTCGGGCAGAACTTCGACATCACACGCAACTACAACTACCAGCTGCTGGAACAGAGCGAGAAGCTCGCAAAGAAGCAGGTCACGATGGCCTGGATGGACTTCTCCCCCACCCTGTCGGCCTACTACCAGTACAGCAAGAAGGTCTACTTCGGCGAGGAGGGTATGAACATGACGCCGCCCAACATGGTGGGCGCCAGCGTCAGCATACCGCTGCTGACCTCCGGCACCCGCATAGCAGGCATCAAGAGCGCCAAGATAGCCTACGAGGAGAGCGTCAACAGCCGCCGCCAGGCCGAGGACGGACTCCGCGTACAGTACAACCAGCTGAGCTACGACCTGGCATCGGCCCTGGAGACCTACGACATACAGAGCCGCAACCTCGAGGTGACGCAGCGCGTCTTCGCCAACGTGACGGAGAAGTACCGCTACGGCCGCGCCAGCAGCCTGGAGGTGACCACCGCCAGCACCGACATCATCACCGCCCAGAGCAACTACATACAGGCTGTGATGAACGTGGTGAGCGCACAGATAGCCCTCGAAAACCTGTTGAACAATTAAGCGTCAAGAACAAAAGAGACAAAGCATCATGAATAAAGCAATCCGTACAGTAATGATTATTGCTGCTGCCGCGAGCCTCGTGGCCTGCGGCGGCAAAGGCGGCGAGAAGGCCGCGACGACAACCAAGAAAGAGGCCGAGAAGGTGAAGGTGCTCACGCTGGAGAGCGAGCGCATATCCAAGACGCTGGAACTGAGCTCCACGCTGGAGGGCTACGAGACCATGAACATATCGCCCAGCATCACGGGCCACATCGAGCACATATACGTCGAGGTGGGCTCGCGTGTGCAGAAAGGCGCGATGCTGGTGCGCATGGACCAGACTCAGCTCAACACCACGCGCATCAACCTGGCCAGCACGAAGACCGAGCTCGACCGCGTGACGGCCCTGAAAGCCACGGGCTCGGTGAGCCAGCAGGTCTACGACCAGACCAAGGCCGGATACGACCAGCTGGTGGAGACCGAGCGTTTCCAGAACGAGAACACCTTTGTGAAGGCCCAGTTCGCCGGCGTCATCAGCGCCAAGAACTTCGAGGACGGCGAGATGTACACCGGAGCACCGATACTGACGCTGACGCAGATAAACCGTCTGAAAGCCATCATCAACATACCGGAGACATACTTCCCCAAGGTGAAACAGGGCATGAAAGTGGAGGTTGAAAGCGACATCTACCCGGGCGAGGTGTTCCCCGCCACGATAGAGATAGTATACCCTACGGTGGACCCGCAGAGCCACACCTTCCAGGCCAAGCTTAACATACCCAACAACAGCGAGAAGATACGGCCCGGCATGTATGTGCGCACCCGTCTGGCTGTGGGCGAGGTGGACGCCATCGTGGTACCCTACCAGAGCGTGCTTAAGCTCACGGGCTCCAATGACCGCTACGTGTTCGTGAACGACGGCGGTACGGCCCGCCGCGTGGCCGTTACGCTGGGCCAGCGTTTCGACGACCGCATCGAGGTGCTGCCCATCGAAGATGGCGCCATGAAGGCCGGCGACCAGCTGGTGGTGACCGGACAGGCACGTTTAGTTGACGGTGACAAACTGGAGATAGTTGAAAATTGAGAATTGAGAATTGAGAATTGAGAATTGAGAATTGAGAATTGAGAATTGGGAATTGAGAATTGAGAATTGAGAATTGAGAATTGAAATAAGCTAAGGAAATGGCTATTTACAAGACAGCAATCAACAAGCCCATCACGACGGGCTTGATATTCGTGGCCGTCATCGTGCTGGGCCTGTTCTCCCTCTCGCGCCTGCCAATCGACCAGATGCCCGAGATGGACCCGCCATACGTCACCGTGATGACCACCTACGCAGGCGCCAACGCCAGCGACATCGAGACCAACATCACCAAGATAGTCGAGAACTCACTCAACTCGGTGGACGGACTTAAGAACATCACGTCAAACTCACGCGACAACATCTCCGTTGTCACCCTCGAGTTCGAGTGGGGATCAGACATCGACGAAGCCCTGAACGACATACGCTCATACGTGGACCTGCTGTTCGACAACCTGCCCGACGGAGTGAGCCGCCCGATGATACTGAAGCTGAACTCATCGGCAATGCCTATCATGGTATACGGATTCACAGCCAGGGAGAGCTATTCAGGAATGGACCGCATACTGGAGGACAACGTAGTCAACGAGCTTAACCGCATAGACGGCATCGGCAACATCACCGTCAGCGGCGCCCCGCAACGCTACGTATACATAGACCTCGACCCGAAGCAGCTGGACGCCTACGGCATCAGTCTGGAGCAGGTGGGCAACGCCATCAGCGCCAACAACCTCGACCTGGCCAGCGGCACCGTAAAGATGGGCAAGGAGCAGTATCAGATGCGCGTCAAGGGCGAATACATCGAGAGTTCCGAGATTGCCGACATAGCTGTGACAACCACGATGACAGGCAAGCAGGTCTTCGTGCGCGACCTCGCCACGGTGCGCGATACCATCAAGGACCTCTCGCTCGACGAGAAGATCAACCGCCACGATGGCGCACGCATAATCATATCCAAACAGACCGGCGCCAACACAGTGGCTATTGCCCGACAGGTGAAAGCCGAGATGGAGCAAATACGGAAGACGCTGCCGCCCGACATCGAGTTCACCCTTATCCGCGACGGTTCGGAGGAAATCATCAACGCCATCAACGGCCTGACCGAGAGTATCTTCTACGCTCTGCTGTTTGTGGTGCTGGTGGTGCTCGTGTTCCTGGGCAACTGGCGCTCGACGGTGATTATCGCGCTGACGATACCCATATCGCTCGTCACCTCGTTCATCTACCTGCTGCTTGCCGACAGCTCGCTGAACATCATCTCGCTGGCATCGCTGACGGTGGCCATCGGAATGGTTGTCGACGACGCCATCGTGGTGCTTGAGAACATATCCAAACATATCGACCGTGGCGAGAATCCGCGCGAGGCGGCCATCTGCGCCACCAACGAGGTGTGGACGTCAGTCATTGCCACCACGCTGGTGCTTGTGGCGGTGTTCGTGCCGCTCACCATGCTGCCCGGCATGATGGGTATCTTCATGAAGGAGCTGGGCTGGATTGTCACCATCGTGGTATGTGTCTCCACAACGGCGGCTATCACACTTATTCCTATGCTCTCATCGAAACTGCTCAAGGAGCGCCCCTTCTTCTTCAAGAAAGAGGACGAAGAGGAATACAACCGCAAGAAAGAGCGCAACATATATAACCGCACCGTCATACGTGCTTTCAATGCCGTAGACGTGGCATACGCCAACGTGCTGCGTTGGTGCTTGGGTCACAAACGCATCACGATGCTCATCGCGCTGGCGTTCTTCATTGTCACCCTGCTGCCGGTCATTAGCGGCAAGATAGGTATGGACTTCATGAAAGAACAGGATAACGGCCAGATAAGCATCAGCGCCGAACTTCAGCGCGGCACCCGCATTGAGGAAACACTCAAAACTGCCCGCCACATGGAGGACGACATATATCGGATCCTCGGCAAAGAGGTGCTGGTGGTCTCCACCTCGGCAGGCTCAAATGATGACGCTGGTTTCGCCGCACTCTTCAACAGCACCACCAACAACAAGATATCGATGACGGTGCGGTGCACCAAGAAGTATGTGCGCGACGAGACAATCTTCCAAATGCAGGAGAAACTGCGCCGCTGCTTTGCGGAGTACCCCGAGATAGTGACATTCCAGGTGAACCAAGGCGGCATGATGGGCGGCGGAAGCAACAACTCCCTTGCTGTTGAGATCTACGGCTACGACTTCGACCAGACAACCGCCTTCACCCAGCAACTCAAGAAGCGGGTGGAACAGAATGTGGCCGGAGCCCGCGATACCAAGATCTCGCGAGACGAAGACCGTGCAGAGCTCAAGATAACCTTCGACAAGCAGAAGCTGGCCCTCCACGGTCTCAACGGCTCCACTGTGGCAATGTATGTGCGCAACCGCGTAAACGGAATGGCGGCCGGCTTCCTCAAAGAAGACGGCGAGGAGTACAATATTGTGGTACGCCTGCGCGAAGAGTACCGCTCCAGCATTACCGACATAGAGCAGCTCTCCATCCCCACCCCGACAGGCAAGATAATCAAGCTCGAGGAGCTGGGAAAAGTGGAGGAATACTGGTGCCCGCCGACCATCGAGCGCAAGAACCGCCAGCGCTACCTGACACTGACGGTGATGCCCTTCAACACCTCGCTACAGGAACTGGCCCAAAGCGTACAGAAAGAGATTGACCAGATGGAGGTACCGCAGGAAATACATATAGCATTGGCTGGCAACTACAAAGACCAGCAGGATTCCACACGCGATATGCTTATGCTAGGCTTGCTCATCATCATGCTCGTATACATCGTAATGGCCTCGCAGTTCGAGTCGTTCAGCAAGCCCTTCATCATCATGTTCTCCATACCCTTCGCCATCAGCGGCGTGGTACTGATGATGTTCTTCACAGGCAACAACATAGACATGATAGGCCTCCTCGGCCTCGTGCTCCTTATCGGCATCGTGGTGAAGAACGGAATAGTGCTTGTCGACTACATCAACCTGATGCGTGAGCGTGGTGTCGCCCTCAACGAAGCTATCGCCATGAGCGGCCAGAGCCGCCTGCGGCCAGTGCTGATGACGGCCTTCACCACCATACTCGGCATGATACCGATGGCCACCTCGAACTCGGAAGGCTCGGAGATGTGGACTACGATGGGACTGGTCGTCATTGGAGGCCTCACAGTCTCCACCTTCGTCACACTGATAGTGGTGCCAGTGCTCTACGGCGTCTTCAACCGCCGGGGCGAGATAGAGAAGAAAGAGAGAGAGCGCCGCAAATTCGTATTCATGAACATCGATCTCAATCAGAACGAAAAGAACTAATAGAAAACTGACAGTTATGAAAAGTGTAATGATAGTATACAACCAGGCCAACAACGAGCGAGTCGAATATATGTTGGACACCCTTGGCATCCGCGGCTTCACGCAGTGGGAGGACGTGCAGGGGCGCGGAAACGAGGGCGGCGACCCACACCGCGGCACCCACACGTGGCCCGAGATGAACAACGCCATACTGACCGTCGTCCCCGACGAGAAGGTCGATGAGTTGCTGCTCTCCGTCCGCAAACTCGACAAGCGGAACGAGGAGGTCGGTATACGGGCCTTCGTCTGGAACATCGAACAGATGGTATAGGTATCGCTCGTCTGTAACATCGAACAGATGGTATAAAAAAGAGCCCCGCCAATCAGCGGGGCTCTTTGTATTCAGAAGTTGTATTTCATCATAGCGCAGATACGGTGGTCTACGACATTTCGCAGACGGTCGTTAAGCAGAATCTGCCCTCTCTCGCCCAAGTCGCCATATGTACATGCTGTCACCTCGTATTCGAGCCCTATGTTGAAGGCCTTTACGTTGTAGCTTATGCTCGGCGCAACACGCCATATGCTGTTCAAGCTGGTGAACGCCTCTCCGACTTTCATATAGATACGGTAATTACCGCCACCGAAGTCGTGCAGGCGCTCTACTGCCCCAAGGTTCTTCATGTAGCCCAGGAATAGGTTGCAGCGCACCTTCTTGCCATAGGCGATGTTGAGGTAACTGATGGTGGCCTGCATGGGGCTGTAGTTCCACGAGCCGTCTTCGTTGACACCCGTGACAGCATACCCTACCAGTTGATTTAGATGGCTTGTGTTCTGTGCCAGCATGGTGCGGAACTTGATGCTCCATATATCCTCGACATACTGTGCATAGAGTGTAGGCGTAATCGAAGCCATCGTTTCGTCAACCTTCTTGGTCACTCCGCCCACCACAGCATGCGTGCGGGGACGCAGCAACTGCGCGTCGACGCCCAACTGCACATACAGTCCCCCTGTCTTGAGGTTGGCGCCGAGGAAAGCTTCGGGCCACAGTGCGTTATTAGCGAAGCCTATACTGGCTGTGCTCGTAGGGTCTCCGGCATCCTTTGGACCGTTGTTCATATATTGCAACTGCCACAGTAATGCGGCGCTGAAGCCCAGCGATCCCCAGTAGTGCGTGGCACGCACCTGCGGTGTACGACTGTGCGGACGGAACGGCGCTCCGGCGGCCATACCCAGCACCTCGGGCATGATGCTGCCGCTCAACGGATGCCAATCCTGTCCCACCACCAGCTCACTGCCGCCACACGTAAGCCTGACATATGCCAGACGCAAGCGCAGCACCGTGTTGTTGGTGCCGAAGCCGCCAAAGTCACCCTCCAGCTTCCCGCTGCTACTCCAGCGGCCCAGTTTCGGGCCTATGATATCAACACCGAAGCGCGACGTCAGCGCCTGCAACTGCATCGACGGCACGTCGTTGAGGTCCACACCGTCGACAGTGTCTATGTCGAACGGTATCATGTTGTACTCCCCGCCAACGACGGTGTAAGTCTTGCGCGAGTCGAACGTAAGGTAGTTGCGCACAAAGCCGTAAGGCTTAATCCTTATGCTGTCCTGTGCACAGACAAATGGCAGCGACGCCATTAGCGCCGCTGCCATTATAATCACTTTCTTCTTCATGCTATCAGTACCAATAGTTGTGCCGTAAAAATACGGAGGAACATCGTCAGAGGATACACCGTCGCATAGCCGGTGTTGGGCAACTTGCAACCCTCGGGAGCCACAGTGTTGGCGAAAGCCAGCGTCGGCGGGTCGGTATGGCTGCCACCTATGAAGCCCATGAGGGTATAGTAGTTCATCTTCAGCACCAGACGGCCGAACAGTCCTACAAGTATCGGCGGCACCATGGTGATGATGACACCGTAGACTACCCACATATAGTGCTCCTGCACGGTCTCCACGAACTTGCCGCCAGCTCCAAGGCCAACTCCTGCCAAGAAGAGGGCAATGCCCACTTCGCGCAGCATCCACACACCGTGGCTGTCGGTGAATTCGGTAGTGAACCACCCCTTCTTCACTCCCAGCCAGCTACCGATGAGCGATACCACCAGCGGGCCGCCGGCAAGACCTAATTTGACAGGCGCCTTCATACCCACAGGAATAGGTATGGAGCCCAGGAAGATACCGAGGGCTATGAAAACAAAGATAGGCACAAGGTTTATCTTGTGGCGCTGCGAGGTCGGTGTGGCCTGCTTGGCTGCCGCTGCCGGCGTCGATTCGTCGGTGGCGGGCTCTTTCTTCAGGTCAATGCGGCAGAGCGGACGAAGCAGTATGCATGTTACAATCATGCCGACCACAGCCAGCGGATAGGCCACAGCATAGCCTGCTGCCAATCGGTCGGAAGCGCCCTCTATACCGAGGTCGTTCACAGCCTGCTGCGCTGCCGAGAGACCGGGGGTATTGGTGATGGCGCCGGTATATACACCGGCCATATCGGTCAGCTCCTGGTTGGCCAGCTTGGCTATAATCACCGTCATAACCACGCCGAGGGCCACATTGACCAGAGCCATTCCGTTCATCGCCAAGCCTCCCTTCTTGAAGCTGCGGAAGAATCCGGGGCCCACCTGCATGCCTACTGCAGTGACGAAGAGTATCAGTCCGAACTCCTTTACGATATGCAGCATGTCGTGGTTGAGGCTCACGCCGAAGGCACTCAGCGCAATGCCGACAAACAGCACCCACGTGATGCCCAGCGTGATACCCTTCACCTTCAGCTTGCCCAAAAGCAAGCCTGCAAAGATGGAGATGGCCAGCATCAACACTGTGCTGGCCACTCCACTACCTGTAAACAGATTAGTAAACCACATGATTAGTCACCCAATGTAGCAACCATGACGGCTTTAATAGTGTGCATACGGTTCTCAGCCTCGTCGAAGACAATGCTGTTCTCGCTCTCGAAGACCTCCTCGGTCACCTCGATACCGTTCAGACCGAATTTCTCGTGCACATCGCGGCCGGCCTTGGTCTCCAGGTTGTGGTAGGCGGGCAGGCAGTGCATGAACTTGCACTTCGGGTTGCCGGTCTTTTTCATCAGGGCAGCGTTGACCTGATAGGGCATCAGCATCTTGATGCGCTCTTTCCACACGCTGTCGGGTTCGCCCATCGACACCCAGATGTCGGTGTAGATGAAGTCGAGGCCCTTCACGCCCTTCTCGACGTCGTCGGTGACGGTCAGCTTGGCGCCGGTCTCCTTGGCGATTTCCTGGCACTTCTTGACGAGCTCCTTGGCGGGCTGCAGTTTCTTGGGGGCGATGATGCGGATATCCATACCCATCTTCACGCCACCAACCATCAGGCTGTTACCCATGTTGTAGCGGGCATCGCCGATATAGGCGAACTTCACCTGGTTGAGGGGCTTGTCGGTATGCTCCTGGATGGTGAGGAAGTCGGCCAGAATCTGAGTGGGGTGAGCCTCGGCGGTGAGACCGTTCCACACGGGGACGCCGGCGTATTCGGCCAGCTCCTCGACGGTGGCCTGGTCGAAGCCACGGTACTCGATGCCGTCGAACATGCGACCCAGCACGCGGGCGGTGTCCTTCATGCTCTCCTTGATGCCGATCTGGCTGCCGGTGGGACCCAGATAGGTCACGTGGGCACCCTGGTCCTTTGCGCCAACCTCGAAGGCGCAGCGGGTACGGGTAGAGGTCTTCTCGAAGATAAGGGCGATGTTCTTGCCCTTCAGATGCTGCTGCTCTGTGCCGGCATATTTGGCGCGCTTCAGGTCGCGGGCCAGGTCAAGCAGATAGTTAAGCTCCTTCGGCGAGAAGTCGAGGATCTTCAGAAAGTTGCGGTTTCTTAAATTGTAAGCCATTTCTTTATTGTTTTAAATTGTAAATTAATTTTCATAGAAATTCTTGCGGTTGCGGAAATACAGCAGCCAAACAATAGCACTGACAACAAATGCCACAGCACCGGCAATCAGCATAGTGCTGCCACCCGGCCAATGCATCAGCCGGAACAGCAGACCGATGATGACCACTGTCAGTGAGAAGCCGGTGAGCGTCATAGCAAATTTCCATAACCCACTGCCTCTTTCATCGGGACACGGGAATAGCCATCCGAGGAATAATGCCACGATAGACAGCGTACCCATACCAACGATGAGCAAGGTGTCACCCACCTGCACGCCACGCAGTTTCAGCACCAATGCGACCAGCGTAAGCACAACGGCCATCAGGGCCATATTCTTCATGAAGGGCTTAAACTGGGGCGATCTGGTAATCTGACCTAACGGCGATGCCATGGTTTGTCTATTTTATTTCACAATGCGCGTTCCGCAGTTGGGGTTGTCCAACTGGCCGGCCTCGGTGATGATGCACTCCTTGCCGCCGTGCTCCACGAACATGATGGCAGCCCTCACCTTCGGGGCCATGCTACCTTCGGCGAACTGACCCTCTTCGAGGTACTGCTTGGCCTGGGCGATGGTGATGGTGTCCAGCGCCTGCTCGTTCTCCTTGCGGAAGTTGATGTATACCTTGGGCACATCGGTGAGGATGTAGAACTCGTCGGCACCGATCTCAACAGCGCAGAGAGCGCTGGCGAGGTCCTTGTCGATGACAGCCTCGACGCCGCGCACGTAGTCGCTCTCCTCCACCACGGGGATGCCGCCACCGCCCACGGTGACCACAATGTGGCCTGCCGTAGCAAGCTGCTTCACTATCTTGATGTTATTGATACGCACGGGCTTGGGCGATGCAACAACCTTGCGCCAGCCGTTACCCTTGGGGTCTTCCTTGTACTTGGCACCCGTCTCGCGGGCGAACTCGTCGGCCTGTTCCTTGGTGTAGTACGGGCCTACGGGCTTGGTGGGGTTCTGGAACATGGGGTCAAGCTTGTTGACGGCCACCTGGGTGACCAGCGTGACGACATCGCGTTGTATGTCGTTGCGGGCCATCACGTTGCGCAAGCCCATCTCGATGAGGTAGGCTATCGAGCCCTGCGTCTCGGCGACGCAGAAGTCCATCGGCATGGCCTCGACGCCAGCCAGCTTGCCAGCCTCGTGCTGCAGCATCACATTGCCCACCTGGGGGCCGTTGCCGTGGCCGATGACCACGTTGTAGCCGCGTTTCAGCAGGGCGCACAAACTTTCGCATGTGTTTTCAACATTCTCTATCTGTTCCTGGTAGGTGCCTTTCTGGCCGCTGCGAAGCAGAGCATTGCCGCCAAAAGCCACCACTGCAAGTTTTCTCATTTCTATCTATTTTGTTAGTTTTCAGTACAATATACCGCTTCCCACGCCTTTGTGGAAAATGCAAATATACTAAATAAAAACAAATTACACACCACAAACATAACAATTTATTCACACCCCCACCCTATCCCGCCGTACCTTCTCCGTATGTTCTACGGTTGTTTACCGGTTGTTTAACGGTTTATAACCGTAAAACAACCGGTAAACAAGCGGTAATCTGTCGGGCCAGAGACGGAGAGGATAGTGTGTGGATGGTGCACGATGGAGGGGAAAATAAGCGGCGGCGCTGTAATCGGCGAGGAAAAAATGCAGGGCGGCACAATATAAGGAGTGGGTCTTCGTTATAAAGTATAATTTATTGTCAATAACCATAAAAAACAATACCACATTATGAGAAAGAAGATTGTTGCCGGCAACTGGAAGATGAACCTCACCTTCACGGAGGCCGATGAGCTGCTCGACGAGCTGATGAGCGAACTGGAGAATGTTGAACTGCCGCGGGACGAGAAGGTCATAGTCTGCCCGCCGTTCCCGTATATCGAGATGGCCAGCGACTATGCCAACGACAGCTACTTCGCCGTCGGCGCACAGAACGTGAGCGACCAGGAGAAGGGCGCCTATACCGGCGAGGTGAGCGCCGCCATGCTGGAGAGCTGCGAGATTGACTACTGCATCGTGGGCCATTCGGAGCGCCGCGCCTACTACGGCGAGACGGACGCTTTGGTCGCCGCCAAGGTGGACAAGCTGCTGGAGCACGGACTGACGCCGATAGTGTGCGTGGGCGAGGTGCTCGAGGAGCGCGAGGCCAACCGCCAGTTCGAGGTGGTGAAGACCCAGGTCGAGAAGGGGCTGTTCCACCTCGACGCCGAGAACATCAAGAATATCATCATCGCCTACGAGCCCGTGTGGGCCATCGGCACCGGCAAGACGGCCACACCGGAGCAGGCGCAGGAGATCCACGCCTACATACGCTCGCTGCTGGTGGAGAAGTACGGCAAGGAGGTGGCCGACGAGATAAGCATCCTCTACGGTGGCAGCTGCAAGCCCAGCAACGCCAAGGAGCTCTTCGCCTGCCCCGACATCGACGGCGGCCTCATAGGCGGCGCCTCGCTGAAGGCCAAGGACTTCATGGGCATCGTAACGGCGTTCTAATAAATGACACAGTTGCTCCTATTCAGTCGCGACCTTGTCATTTGAACGGTTTATAGCCCGACGGTTTATGCCCCGTAGAGGCCGCGAAGGCGGCTTCTCGGGGCCTTTGTCATCTATCGCCGTCGTAGGCATCGCCCTCGGTGTGGTGGTGATGGTGATGGCCGTGAGCATACTGCGCGGCTTCCAGGCCGACATCCGCGACAAGGTGGCGGGGTTCGGCAGCCACCTGACGGTGAGCAGCTTCACGACGAGCGACACCTACAGCGACACGCCGGTGGCGGTTGACAGCACCCTGCTGGAGGCCCTGCGCAGCGTGCCGGGAGTGCGCCACGTGCAGTGCTTCGCCACCAAGGGCGGCATGGTGAAGACCGAGGAGCAGATCTACGGAATCATGTTCCGCGGCGTGGGCGAAGGATATGACACGAGCTTCTACCACTCGTGCCTGGTGGAGGGGCAACTGCCGTCGGAGACAAACGACGTGCTCATTTCTAGCACGATAGGAAGCAAGCTTGGACTCAAGGTAGACGACAAGATGCGCACCTATTTCTGGAGCGGCGACAACTATCGCTCCCGGGCATTCACGGTGTGCGGCATCTACAACACGGACCTCGCCGAGATGGACGAGCTCTATGTGGTGGGCGACCTGCGGCAGGTGCAGCGCATCGAGAGCTGGGGCGACAGCCTCGTGGGCGGCTACGAGCTGCTGGTGGACGACTTCGACGAGCTGGAGGCGACGGCGCGCCGCGTGGCCGCTGAACTGCCCTACGACCTGCGGCTGCGCACCATTGTGGAGCAACACCCGGCGCTGTTCTCGTGGCTGGACCTGCTGAACGCCAACATAGCGCTGATACTGACCATCATGTGCCTGGTGAGCGCCGTGGCCATTGTGTCGGCGCTGCTGATAATGATATTCGAAAAGGGCACCACCATAGGGCTGCTGAAAGCCCTCGGGGCCTGCAACGGAGCGGTGCGCCGCATCTTCATGCTTAAGGCCTCGGGGCTGATAGCCACGGGAGTGGCCATAGGCGACGGTGTGGCGCTGGCGCTGAGTCTGGCGCAGAACCACTGGCGCCTGCTGACGCTGGACCCCGAGAGTTACTCGATGGCATACGTGCCGGTGGAGATAGACCCGTGGGTGTATGTGGCGGTAAGCGTGGGGACGCTGGCGGTGTGCGTGGCGGCGCTGCTGCTGCCGGCGGCGTATATCAGCAAGGTGAGCCCTGCAAAAACAATGAGAAGCGAATGAAACAGAGGCTGAAACTGATAGTGCTCTCACTGACCATTGCGCTGGCACTGTTGGCGTTGTGGCAGGTGCAGCGTGTGGCGCAACAGGTGCGCGAGAGCGAGGAGGCCAAGGTGCGCCTGTGGGCGTCGGCCATAGGGCAGCGCAACCAGATGGCTGCCGCCACCGCCCAGTTCTTCCAGCAGGCCACCCTCGACGAGCACCGCAAGATGCGGCTCTACACCGACATCCTGCAGTCGTTCAACGACCCGGACCTGAGCACGGACCTCAAGTTCAGCCTCGCCTACGTCAACTATATCGTCGACAGCAGCCACACACCGATAATCATAACACGTGCTCGCGACAGCATCATCACTGTGCCACAGGAGCTTGCCGGACAGAAACTGGAGGGCGCGCTGCTGGAAGAATACTCGAAGAATCCGCCCTTCAGCTACCGCATCTGGGGTATGCCTATGACGCTCTACTACAAGGAGTCGGAATACTACACGCAGCTGCGCGAGGTGCTGGCGGGCTTCACCATGAGCTTCCTGGCGGACATCACGCAGAACTCCGTGCTGGTGCCGGTGGTGATTGTCGACAGCAGCCGCACGAAGGTGCTGGCCTACGGCAACATCGAGGAGGAGCGGTTGAAGGCGAAGGGAGAGAGATATGTCGAAGAGTTCAACAACGACCCGATAGAGATTACGCTACCCGACGGCCATGCGGCATACGTGTATTATTCGTCGACACCGCTGCTGCGCTCGCTGCGCTGGCTGCCGCTGTTCTACTTCTTCATCGCCTTCGTGCTGGTGGTGGTGAGCTACTACCTGTTCCGCACGGCGCGCACGGCGGAGCAGAACCGCATCTGGGTGGGCTTGGCCAAGGAGACGGCGCACCAGCTGGGCACGCCGTTGAGCTCGCTGAGCGGATGGGTGGAATACCTGCGAGGAAAAGAGTTCAGCGAAGAGTATGCGGCGGAGGTGGAGAAGGACGTGCGGCGGTTGGACACCATAACACAGCGATTTTCGAAGATAGGCTCGACACCGGAGCTTAAAGAGAGCGACGTGCGCGAGGCCACGATGGCGGCGGTGGAGTACCTGCAGAGCCGGGCGCCGAGGAAGGTAAGGTTCAACGTGACAATACCGGAGGGAGAGGTGTTCGTCGCGCCGCTGAACAGCTATCTGTTCCAATGGGTGGTGGAGAATATCTGCAAGAACGCGATAGATGCGATGGACGGGGCGGGCGACATCACGTTGGTGGCGTCGCAGGATGCGAGAAGGATATACATAGACATCAGCGACACAGGACGCGGGATGACGACGGCGGTGCAGAAACACATCTTCGACAGCGGGTTCACGACGAAGACGCGCGGCTGGGGGTTGGGGCTGGCGCTGGCGCGACGGATAATAAACCAGTACCACCGAGGGCGCCTGTACCTGAAATACAGCGTTCCCGGCCAGGGGAGCTGTTTCCGCATAGAGCTGAGGAAGAAGAGTTATGATTTATGATTTATGATTTATGAGTTATGAGTTATGAGTTATGAGTTATGAATTATGAATTATGATTTATGAGTTATGAGTTATGAATTATGAGTTGTGAGTTATGAATTATGAGTTATGAGTAAGAAGATAGTTTTTATAGGCATTATAGGGCTAATGGGCATTATGGGGGCGAGGGGGCAGGATACGGTGAGGATGAGGCTCGAGGGCTGCCTGCGGTATGCAATGGAGCATAACCTACAGGTGAGGAATGCGGCATTAGACCAGAAGGCAGCAGAAGCCACGCTCACGGGTGCGAGACTACACTTTCTGCCGTCGGTGAATGCATCGGCCACACAAGACCTGAGCCGCGACAACGATACACGGCGTAGCGGGATATATGGCATCAACGGCAGTGTGACACTATTCAGCGGGCTGAACACACTGAATACATACCGCCAGAGCAAAGTCGGCGCCGAACAAAGTGCGCTGAGGGTACGCCAGATGGAAAACAGCGTGGGGATGCAGATAATCACGGCCTATCTCACCATACTGATGAACCATGAGAAAGAAGCCTACCAGCAGGAGGTTATCAACACCAACCGGCAACAGCGGGAGGAGGGGGAGATAAAATACGGGGTAGGACGCATACTGGAGAGCGACTATAAGCTGCTTGAGGCCAATTACATAGCCTCGCAGAATGAACTCAGCAACATCCTGCTCACGATAGAGGACAACCGAAACACGTTGGCGGCACTGATGTGCCTGGAGAGTGACAAAGTGATAGAAGTGGTGATGAGGGACGACACGATGCGAGCCGCCGACTTCAACATAGCACCGCGCGACAGCATCATGGCAGAGGCCAGAAGGAACATGCCCGACTGGGAGATAAGCGAGATGAATGTGAACATAGCACGTTACAACGTGGGGATAGCAGAGAGCGCATTCCTGCCCACAGTGAACCTGAGCGCCGGCACGTCATACAATGAAGGCACCATAGTAAGCGACAACCCGGTAACCAACATAAAAGGAGGGCTGAACACATCGCTAACGGTAGGAGTCAACATACCGCTGCTGAACCATGGCGCTTCGCTCACACAACTCAAGCGGAGCAAGATTGCCCTGCAACAGGCCGAGCTGGAAAACGAGCAGACACAGATAGACCTTGAGGACAAGGTGGACGAGATGTACTTAGACATGCGACAGGCGCACAACCGCTTTCGTTCAGCCGAAGCCCTCTGCGAAGCCTACAAAGCCAGCTACGAAGTCTACCTTGTGAAATACAACGAAGGAGCCATCACCACCGTCGAGATGCTGCAGCAGCAGGACCGCTACCTCTCGGCACTGAACGACTACCTGCAGAGCAAGTACAGCTTCCTGCTGGCAGAGAAACAACTGGATATCTATACCGGGAAAGAAATAAAACTCTAATATGAAAAAGAGAAAACATATATGGCTATGGGTGCTGGCCGGCATCATTGTCATTGTTATACTTCTGGCACTATTGGGAGGCAAGAAAGGCAGCCGCTACCTGATTGATACCGAAACTGTCGCCATGGGAGAAATCATACAGACCGTAACAGCCACAGGAGTGGTGCAGCCTGTCTACAAGGTGACTGTGGGCACACAGGTGAGCGGCATAGTGAAAAAACTATATGTCGACTACAACAGCATCGTGAAGAAAGGCGACCTGCTGGCCGAGCTTGACAAATCGCTTCTACAGGAGCAGGTCAACGTGAACCGCGCCAACATGTCGGTGGCCACCAGCCAGCGTGACCTGGCACAGAAAGACTACGACCGCATAAAGACACTTTACAACAGCAAGGCTGCCACACAGCAGGAATACGACCAGGCAGAAGCCCAGCTTGAGCAGGCCAAGAACCACCTCATCACTGCGAAGGCCAACTACGACAACGCCGTCACCCAGCTGCGTTATGCCGAGATATATTCTCCCATCGACGGCATCATAATCAGCAAGCAAGTGGAAGAGGGACAGACCGTGCAGGGTGCCTACAGTGTTCCCAACCTCTTCACCATAGCAATGAATATGACCGAGATGCAGGTGGAAGCGCGCGTCGACGAGGCCGACATCGGATTGGTGCACACAGGAGAGGAGGTAAACTTCAAAGTAGACGCCTACCCGGACGACGAGTTCCACGGAGTAGTATCGCAGATACGCATGGAGCCGCAGACCAACAACAACGTAGTCACCTATGTCGTCATAATCAACGCCCACAACCCGGACGAGAAACTCTTTCCCGGGATGACAGCCAGCGTCACCATCGTCGCGCAACGAGCCTCCGGCCTTAAAATCCCCTACTATGCCACACAGATAAACCCTGATGCAGAAATGATTGCTTCAATGACTCAAGAAGGCTACACCTTAGACACCGTTGAGCGAAACAAAGAACACAACTACCTGTGGCTAAAAAAAGGAAAACACCTGCAGCAAGTAGAAGTAACTCTCGGTGCACGCACCAAGGTGAGCGCCATTGTCACAAGCGGTGTGGCCGAAGGCGACACTGTGGTCAGTAGCCTTGTAGACGTGATAAGCCAGCGTGCTGCCCGAAAAGAGTCGATGTTCTAATGTTGACAGTCAAGCAAGAATGAACATCATAGACATAGAGCATCTGCATCGTGACTTTCAGGTCGGCAGCGAGACCGTACATGCGCTCAACGACGTTAGCTTCAGCATCGCTCCAGGCGAGTTCGTCAGCATCATGGGTACCTCAGGCAGCGGCAAATCGACACTCCTCAACCTACTCGGCTGCCTGGACACCCCCACGTCCGGAATCTACCGGCTCGACGGCGAGGATGTGCAGCTGATGGACGACGACCAGCTGGCCTCCATCCGCAACCGCAAGATAGGATTCGTCTTCCAGAACTATAACCTACTGCCACGTACCACAGCACTGGAAAACGTGGAGCTGCCGCTTTTCTACAACCGACATATCGGTGCACGAGAACGGCGCCAAAGGGCCATGGACTCCCTTCGCATGGTAGGATTGGAGAACCGGATGGAACACACCTCGGCACAGCTCTCCGGTGGCCAGCAACAACGTGTAGCCATTGCCCGTGCATTAGCCACCGACCCCGTCCTCATCCTTGCCGACGAAGCCACCGGCAATCTCGACACACGCACCAGCTACGAAATCATGTCCATATTCCAACACCTCAACTCACAAGGCAAAACCATAGTCTTCGTAACCCATGAGCCCGATATTGCCGCCTTCACCACACGCATCATACGCCTCCGAGACGGCCGCATAGTAGAAGACCGCCCAAACACACCAATCTCAGCCGAGGAACAATTAACACATAACTTCTAACTGTTCAAGCATGCTCCTCCTCGACACAATAAAACTGGCCCTCCGAGCACTGATGCGCAACCGCACGCGCACCTTTCTAACCATGCTGGGCATCATTATAGGCATCTCGTCAGTCATCATCATGATGAGCCTGGGAAGCAGTCTCACCCACTACATGGATAACGTCTTCTCGTCAATCGGCACCAACGTCATCAATGTGCGCGAGAAATGGGAACGCGACGGCGGCTCTTGGCGTATAGTGCACAGACTCGACGAGAGCGACTACATAGCACTACGCGACAACTGCCACACGATAAAGTATTTATCTCCAGACCTGAACACCACATCACCTATTGTCTACGGTAACAACAGCCACAGCGCCATGGTTGCCGGCGGCAACGAACATTGCCTTGAACTGAACGGCATGAATGTCGCACGCGGAGCAATGTTTGACGAAGGTGATGTGCGCTCCATAGCCAAAGTATGCCTCATCGGACAGACGGTTGCAGAAAAACTATTCAGCGACGGTGAGGAACCTTTGGGACAGACCATCCGCTGTGGTAATGTGCCGCTGCTTGTCATAGGCATATTGCAACCCCGCGAAAAACAATTCAACTACGACTTCAACAACCTGATCATCATTCCCTACACCACATTGCAGAAACGCCTGCTTGGCAAAACAGACATTGACCAAATCTCAATGGCTGCCGCCCAATCTTCCGACAACGACCACGCCGTCGAGGAAGTACGTCAGATACTTCGCATATACCACGGTCTACAGCCAGAAGACGAGGATGACTTTGAGATTGAAGTGCAGAGTGAGACAATGGATCAGCTCTCCGGCGTGCTGAACATCGTGGTGCTCATCCTGTCGCTCATTGCCGGCATCTCCCTTGTTGTCGGCGGAGTGGGCATAATGAACATCATGTACGTCACCGTCACCGAGCGCACCCGTGAGATAGGCCTGCGCAAAGCCCTCGGTGCACGTCGCAGCAACATCCTCATGCAGTTTCTAAGCGAAAGCGTGGTGCTTAGTCTCGCCGGCGGACTAATAGGTATACTCTCCGGCCTCGCCATCTATGCCATTGCATCGGCTTTTATCGAGCAACTGCCCTTCGTGCTCAACGGCTCAGCCATACTCACCTCTTTCCTCGTATGCACTCTCGTCGGCATCTTCTTCGGCTGGTACCCTGCACGACGTGCCGCCGAACTCGACCCAATACAGGCGCTACGCTACGAATAGACATTAACGTTAACCTTGACCTTAACGCTCTCCTACCCTAAACAGTAAACTGTAAAGATTAAAATCATGGAAACGATAAAAAAGATATACAAAGCTGGCTATGGCCCCAGCAGCAGCCACACCATGGGGCCTAACCGGGCGGCAGAGATGTTCGCCACACGCACCAAGAAGGCTACACGCTACCGCGTCACCCTCTACGGCTCCCTCGCTGCCACAGGCAAAGGGCACCATACCGATATGGCAATCACCCGTGGATTGGCGCCCAAGGAAGTGGAGATTGTATGGCGCGCCGATATCGTCAAGCCGTTCCATCCCAACGGCATGCTTTTCGAAGCGTTGGATGCCGACGGTAAAACCATCGATCAATGGCTCGTCTACAGCATCGGCGGTGGCTATCTGGCCACAGAGGATGGCGAAGTGCCTATGGGCATCACCCCCGAAGGCGAAGTATATCCACACAACACCATGAAGGACATCATGGTGTATATTGAAAAAGAGGGCCTCTCGTTCTGGGAGTATGTGGAGCATTGTGAGGATGGAAGCCTGTGGTTCTACCTCGAAGAGATGTGGCAGCAGATGCAGCATACCATCGAGGAAGGCTTGCAGGACGACCGCGTCATTGCCGGCGGTCTCCACCTGCGCTCCAAAGCACACCAGTACTTCATCAGAGCATCTGCCTTTAAGCCTTCGCTGCAAAGTCGCGCGTTAGTCATCGCCTATGCGTTGGCCACCAGCGAGCAGAACGCCTGCGGCGCCCGTATCGTCACAGCCCCCACCTGCGGCTCCAGCGGTGTGCTACCTGCAGTACTCTACCATCTAAAGAAGAACCACGGCTTTTCCGACCGCGAGATACTGCGGGCTATGGCCACCGCCGGCCTCTTCGCCAACGTCATCAAAACCAACGCCTCCATCAGCGGCGCCGAGGTGGGCTGCCAGGGAGAGGTGGGCAGCGCCTGTGTTATGGCCGCCGTCGCCAGCAACCAACTCTTTGGAGGAAGCCCTAAACAGATAGAGTATGCTGCAGAGATGGCCATGGAGCACAACCTGGGCCTCACCTGCGATCCACTCTGCGGCCTGGTGCAGATACCCTGCATTGAGCGCAACGCAATGGCTGCACTCCGTGCATTGGACATCAACATCTACGCCATGATGAGCGACGGCCAGCACATCATATCCTTCGACAAAGTCGTAAAGACCATGAAACTCACCGGCAAAGACCTCCCCAGCCTTTACAAAGAGACCTCACTCGGCGGCCTGGCGCTAAACGATTGACAAAATCCACCTTGACAGTACGCCCGAAGAGTCCTTTGTGCGCCCCGGCAGCACCAAACAGCGTTGGTGGAGGAATGGTATCGGCTTAGCCCGAATTTCTGTCACAAGTGCAACACCGAGTAGAAAAGAGAGCACCAAAATTTGGTTCTCTCATGTAATGTGATTACTTTTGTGTTGCATTTTCTATTTAATCATAGGGTGAAAACAGAAGAGTGTACGGCCGGTAGGGTGCTATGTAGGCGTTATGGCGAGGTGGCAGCACCGAACAACAAGCGGACAACAGACGTATACAATACGGATTCAAGTGGGAGGCTGGTACTACTGTGTTGCGCTCGGTCGTCGGGGCTACGGCATTTTTTTATTCTACGTGTACACAATATTACAATCATATGTGCGTTATGGAATTATTAGAATAAAGAACTATAATATATGGCAAACCAAGACGAATTCTTCAAGAAAGTGGTGGCTCACGCCAAAGAATATGGCTTCATCTTCCCGAGCAGCGAGATCTACGACGGCCTTGCCGCCGTCTACGACTACGGCCAGATGGGCGTCGAGCTGAAGAATAATATAAAACAGTACTGGTGGAAGGCTATGGTGCAGATGCACGAGAACATCGTGGGTCTGGACAGCGCCATCTTCATGCACCCCCGCATCTGGAAGGCCAGCGGCCATGTGGATGCCTTCAACGACCCTCTCATCGATAACAAGGACAGCAAGAAGCGCTACCGCGCCGACGTGCTCATTGAGGACCATATCGCCAAGATCGAGGAGAAAATTGAGAAGGAGTGCGATAAGGCACACAAGCGCTTCGGCGACGCCTTCGACCGCCAGCAGTTTGTCACCACCAACGCCCGCGTCCTCGAGCACCAAAAGAAGATTGACGAGATACACGAGCGCTACGCCGACTGCATGAACCGCAACGACCTTGACGGCCTCAAGCAACTCATACTCGACCTGGAGATTGTATGCCCCATCAGTGGCACCCGCAACTGGACCGATGTGCGCCAGTTCAACCTGATGTTCGCCACAAAGATGGGCTCCGTCATCGACGACAGCGACACCCTCTACCTCCGTCCCGAAACGGCACAGGGCATCTTCGTCAACTTCCTCAACGTGCAGAAGAGCGGCCGCATGAAGATTCCCTTCGGCATTGCTCAGATAGGCAAGGCCTTCCGCAACGAGATTGTAGCCCGCCAGTTCATCTTCCGCATGCGCGAGTTTGAGCAGATGGAGATGCAGTTCTTTGTGCGTCCCGGAACGGAGCTGGAGTGGTTCAAGCACTGGAAAGAGGAGCGCCTGCAGTGGCACCTGGCCCTCGGCATACCGGCCGACTGCTACCGCTACCACGACCACGAGAAGCTGGCCCACTACGCCAACGCCGCCACTGATATCGAGTTTAAGTTCCCCTTCGGCTTCAAGGAGCTCGAGGGCATCCACAGCCGCACCGACTTCGATCTCTCGCGCCACAGCGAGTTCAGCGGCAAGAAACTACAGTACTTCGACCCCGAGCTCAACGAGAGCTACACGCCATACGTCATCGAGACCTCCATCGGTGTCGACCGCACCTTCCTCGCCATCTTCAGCCACTCGCTCAAGGAGGAGACCCTCGAGGACGGCAGCACCCGCGTGGTGCTCAGCCTTCCCACCAAGCTGGCCCCCTACAAAGCCGCCGTACTGCCGCTGGTCAAGAAAGATGGCCTCCCCGAGAAGGCCCGCGAGATACAGCACATACTCATGCCCGACATGATGGTGCAGTATGACGAGAAAGACGCCATCGGCCGCCGCTACCGCCGTCAAGACGCCATCGGCACCCCCTTCTGCATCACCGTGGATAACGACACACTTAGCGACAACGCCGTCACCGTCCGTCACCGCGACACCATGCAGCAGGAGCGCGTCAGCATCGACCAACTGCCCGCTTACCTCAAAGCTAAACTATAAAGGTTAATACACCAACGACAGAATATCATTGATGACAGCGCTCTCAGTTTGGGGGCGCTGTTGTGTTGAGGCGTCGGTGAGGAGGAGGCGGGCATCGTCGAGGGCGGCGAGGTCGAGGGCGTCGGAGGCTATCTGGACGTCGGTGATGATGCCGCGGGACTCGTCGACAGTGAGGGCGAGTTCTACCCCACCCCAGTCAAACTGGGCGGTACGCTGAGCGGTGAAGGTACGCCAGCGGCCATACTTCCATTCGTCGGAGGCGAACTGCTCATACAAAGCACGCACCTCATCACGTGCAATTATTTCGGAGAAAGCAACCTCTACACACTCTCCTCCATATTCTTTCACAAAGGCATCGTGCAGGCGCGGTGCGATGCTATCGGCGGTAATCTCAGGGTTTAGCTCAGCAAGGTTGACCACTCGGCTGCGCACCGAGGCCACTCCGTGCTTCTGCAACTTGGTGGGCTTGGGCTTGAGGTAGCGCGCAAGGTCGTCCATATTGCCCTTGATGAGGATTGTGCCGTGGTGCAGGTCGTTGATGCGGCCTTTACTGAAAGCGTTGCCGCTAAACTTGCGCATTGATCTCCCACCTTCGGCGTAATCCATAAATCCATTACAATCAACAAGTATGTCGTTGCGGCCGGAGAGTTCTGTATGCAAGCCGAAGCTCCCCACAGCGCGCTGTATGACGCTGAACTGGCGATGCTGGGCATATATGGCCTTGGGGACGACGAACGAGAAGTTGAGGTTGCCGTCGTCGTGGTACACGGCGCCGCCGCCGGTCTTACGGCGCATGAGGTAGCCGCCGTCAGCTTCAAGAGCCTCCACGTTCACTTCGCTGTAAGGATTCTGGTTCTGCCCTATCACCACTGTGCGACGGTTGCGCCAAAGATACAAAGTAACGGTATGGGCGTACTCAACAAGATAATTCTCGACGGCGATGTTCCAATAGGGCTCCGTCTGGTTAGAAACAATGAACTGCAAATCCATTAGAAACGATAACTCAACGTAAAGTAATTAGGAGCCTGGCCATAGTGGTAGTTGCTGCGTGCATATCCGAACTCGAATTTCTTAACATGAAGCCCTATACCGAACGAAAAACCACTAAGGTTGAGGGCATCGGCACCCTTCATTTCCACCATCTGACGATACCTGTAGCCCACACGGGCAAACAGGACTGTGCCAAGGTTTAATTCAACGCCGAAAACAGTGTGACGCATCAGGTTGTCCATGAAGCCCACAAAAGGCTTTTCTGTGATCACTTCGCCAGTGAAAGCATCGGTCTGCGACGTAGGGTTCAGCTTGTCATTGTAGCGTAGATTCCACCGTTGCAGCTCCGTGGCTGCAAAGAAAAAACGGAACGGTGCCTTGCGCAACTTGTACGACACTGCTGCCGACAACTCAAAAGGAACCTTCTCCACAGTCTGGTCGAAGGTAACAACCTGTGCTCCGATATTGTTAGCCATAATTGTTGCGGCAAAACGACGGTTGTCGCTAACATAGCTGCCCGCCACATCAATTGTCAATGCAACAGCGCGGTATTCGGCATACTGCGACAGTACAGGCTTGAAGTTGGCGCCAATGCTGAAATTGCTGTCAGCCCACATACCCCACCCCACACTCAACGCGTAGTCGGCGGCATAGAAGTCACCGATATGGTTCTCATACTCGTCATACTCCTCGAACTTGCCGTAGCTGTTGAAATGGAAGCCGAAGAGCACCGTACCAATACGGTTGAAGTTGTGAGCATAGGCCAATGACCCCATATTGCCACCCACAAACATGCTGTAGTACGACAGCATCGCCGAACTCCTCATGCCGCTTGTGAGCAGCGACGGGTTGTCCAAGCCTACGGTGATGTCGTTCGAGTACAGCGGCATATACCTCATGCCGAGCGCATTAGTACGGGCCACACTGCTACGTGTGAGCATCGGCAATGCATTGAGGCCTGCTATCTGGGCATTTGAAGAGTGTGGCAGTATGAGAAATGCAAGTGTGATAAAAGGAACAAAAAGGAATGAAAGGACAATAGTACGTCTCCGTACATATGTCCTCCCATTCCTTTCCACTCCTCTTAATCCTTTCACACCAGAATATTATTTCTTCTTGTTTCTCTCGTGGCGCATCAGGTGGCTGGGCTCAAGAGCCATGCGGTCGGTCTCAAGCAGGGAGGCCACGCCTTCGTCCACGCGGCGCTTTGCCTCGCAGGCCTCGCAGTGGCACTCCTCGTGGTACTCGCGAGGCTCGGTGTATGTGGTGATGACACCCTCGAAGTTGCGCAGGATGACTTTGTCAGGGCTCTGCGAGATGACATACTGGGGCATCACTGGAGTCTTGCCGCCGCCGCCGGGGGCGTCAACCACGAAGGTAGGCACAGCATAGCCGCTCGTGTGGCCACGGAGGTTCTCAATAATCTCGATACCCTTGCTGACCGGGGTACGGAAGTGCTCAAGACCCATGGAGAGGTCGCACTGGTAGATATAGTACGGACGCACACGGTTGCGCACCAGCTCGTGCATCAGTTTCTTCATCACGTGGACGCAGTCGTTCACGCCGCGCAGCAGCACGGTCTGGTTGCCCAGAGGTATACCGGCGTTGGCCAGACGGGCGAGAGCCTGCTCGGCCTCGGGTGTGAACTCGTTGGGGTGGTTGAAGTGGGTGTTGAGCCAGATAGGATGGTACTTCTTCAGCATGTCGCACAGCTCAGGGGTGATGCGCTGCGGGCAAACCACGGGGGTGCGGCTGCCGATGCGGACAATCTCAACATGCGGTATCTTGCGCAGACGGCCGATGATGTATTCAAGTTTCTGGTCGCTGACCATCAGGGCGTCGCCACCGCTGAGCAGTACGTCGCGCACCTGGGGTGTCTTCTCGATGTAAGCCAGGCACTTCTCGATGCGTTCGCTGGGGCTCTCGTCGTCCTTCTGACCGGCGAAACGGCGGCGGGTGCAATGGCGGCAGTACATGGAGCACATATCAGTGATGAGGAACAGCACACGGTCCGGATAGCGATGGGTAAGGCCGGGAGCGGGCGAGTCCTCGTCCTCATGCAGAGGATCGTTGAGGTCGGCGGGGGCTATGTTGCACTCGGGGCCTGCGGGTATGGCCTGACGGCGGATGGGATCGTACGGGTCATTGGGGTCAATCAAAGAGAGGTAGTAAGGTGTGATAGCCATACGGAACTTGGCCAGTGCCTTCTTGATACCTTCAGCCTCTTCGGGTGCGAAAGTGAAGTACTTGCTCAGTTCTTCGTATGTCTCAATGCGGTTCTTCACCTGCCATTTCCAGTCGTTCCACTGCTCGTCGCTGACGTTGGGGAACAGTTCTTTTCTGCGGTTGACTTTCATAATTATTGTCTCTTTTTTTATGTTTCACATTAAGGACGCGCCAGGAATATCTCGTCCAGACATTTGGTGATGGCGCGGCTGATGGCTTTTGCCTCGTCGCTGCCCTTGTCGTCAGCACGGCAAACGCATATCAGCTCATTGGTTTCGCCGTTCAGTATCTGTATTGTCACCTCAACAGCCCGATTATCCCAGAAGCCCTCACGCGAATTGCCATCGCCGTAATTGATAATCATCGTCTGAGCGGCATTCTGCTGCTTCACCTCAGGCACCCGCACATATCCGCGGTTCATCATGTAACCGGCGATATGGTCGGCGGGGTTAACGCTGTTCGATTTCGTCGAACCATATACATAACCCTTGTTGCCATAAGTCTCACCCTTTACAGAATTGCGTTCTGCCGTGGGCGTCACGTAGAAGTACTTGTAGCCGTCGAGCGAGGCCATGCGTGAGATGCTCGTCGGAGCCAAAGTGAGACAACTGCTGAAAAGCAGTGTGCCAACAAAACAAACCAGTAATAAAAAAACTTTTTTCATAACTTTTATATTATTATTTTACTCTTCCACCTTTGTAGAAATGCTTGCTCCAGTAGCTGTCGTCGGTGCGACTCACGCATACGCCCGCCGACGTGGAGGCGTGTGCAAAAAGACCGTCCTTGAGGTATATGCCCACATGCGACACCTTCCCCTTGCTGTTGGTGAAGAACAGCAGGTCACCCTCACGCAGCTGGCCCTTGCCTATCAGCTCGACGTCGCGCAGCATGTCGTTGGCCGTGCGGCGTAGCGACTTGCCGTACACCTTCTTGTACACCGTGCCCACGAAGGCCGAGCAGTCGATGCCGTCGCGGTCGGTGCCTCCATACTTGTACGGCACGCCGAGCCACGAGTTCACCGTCTCGTAGAGGGTGGCATTGTCGTCGCTGTTGCACTTAAGGCCCAAGGCGTTGTTACACTCCGTGCCGTCGGCCTGACGTTGAGGCCTGGCCTGCACCGGTGTGGCTATCACTGGAGTCTCGTTGACGAGCTCGTCGACGTACAGCTGGCCAATGATGAAGTCCTCCTCCTCAAGGTCGCGCTCCATAAACGACTTCACACTCTCGCACGAAGTGAGTGTCAGAGCAGCCATCAATATGAGCGACAAGCGTTTCATTTAATCACAAATATATCTTCGTCGGCACGTTTCATATAGTAGTTTTCGCGTCCGTAGTGTTCCTTGACGTCGAGGCTGGCCTTCAGCTCGGCGTTGGCCGCGCTGTCTGCCACAATGGCATCCTTGAGAGCCTGCTCCTCGGCATGCAATTCCCTCACCTGACGGTGCAGCCGTGCACTGACCCGCAAGCTGTATTCGTCGATGAAAGCAATCACAGCCACAAACACCGCCGTTGCCACGATGTATTTCAGACCCTTGATTTTCAGTATATCCTTATTTAATTTCACCTTACCTTCAGTTTCTGTCCGACACGTATGTTGTCGCTCTTCAATCCGTTGAGGCTCTTCAGTTTCTGCACCGTAAGGCCGTGCTTGGAGGCCACCTTGTAGAGTGTGTCGCCCTTTTTCACGGTGTAGTACTTGCCACCGCCGCCGGTGGTCGCTCCCTTGCCTTTCCTGCCCTTTGCAACCTGTGGCTCAATCTTAATCGGACGGCGTTCAAGGCTGTCCACGGTGTGTGCGTAGATGCTGTCCTGTGCCATCAAGAAAGGCTCCATCTTGGCCGTAGGCAGACAGAGCGAATAAGGCTGCGACGAAGCCGGTATATAGTCGGCGCGGTACTGCGGGTTCAGCGTCCGCAGCTCGTCCATCTCCATGCCCACAGCGTCGGCTACGTATGTCATCAGCACATCGCGGTGCACCATCAGCGTGTCGCTGCGTATGGGCAGGTTCACCTTGCCGGGACGCAGGCCATGCAGCTCGTAGTAGTTCATCACATAGACCACCGCAATAAAAGCCGGCACATAACCGCGAGTTTCACGCGGCAGATTGTAGTATATCTCCCAAAAGTTGCGCTTGCCGCCACTACGGGCAATGGCCTTGTTCACGTTGCCAGAGCCACAGTTATAGGCCGCAATGGCCAGCTGCCAGTCGCCGAACACCTTGTACAAGTCCTTCAGATGCCGCGCCGCCGCCACGGTGCTCTTGTACGGGTCGCGGCGCTCGTCGACCACGGAGTTGACCTCCAGGTCATAGAGCTTACCCGTAGAGTACATGAACTGCCACAGTCCGGCAGCACCCACGCGCGACGTCGCCTGCGGGTTCATGGCGCTCTCCACGATAGTCAGGTACTTCAGCTCCTCGGGCACGCCGTAGCGGTCAAGGGCATTCTCGAACATGGGGTGGTAGTATTCACACAGCGTCAGCATCACGTCGAGGCGGGTCGACATGTGCTTGAGATAGAATCGTATGAAAGAACGCACCTCGGCGTTATAGGTCATAGGTATCACCGTGTGCAAGGCATGGAGCCTGCTCATCAGCACACTGTCGGGCAGGGCGTCGAAAGCCTCCTGCGAGAACTCCGTGTGACTCCTCAGCGAGCGGTGCGCATGGCGGCGCA
Organism: uncultured Bacteroidota bacterium; assembly: GCA_902777005.1. Lineage (GTDB taxonomy): Bacteria > Bacteroidota > Bacteroidia > Bacteroidales > P3 > Colimorpha. Next base: position 147,343 of record CACYSB010000006.1, on the reverse strand, counting down.
GATAGTAAGTGTTCAGCAGACTGTCGTAACTCTCGGCGTAGCGCCTCGTCATCAGTTCGGCATCCCGTGTTGCAGACTGATGGTCAGGCTCCTGCGCAGACACAAGGCCCACCGTGGAGAGGGCGGCGATGATGGCGAGCGACAGTACTTTCAGTAATTTCATGCATTAAATAACGCCTCTCCAATATATTTATTGTAAAAAAAATAAAAAAAACTCCAAACGAAGCGTCACCCCCCCGTATCCTCCATGTAGTCCCTCCGTCTGTTCTACGACTGTTCACCGGTTGTTTAACGGATTAATACCGTAGAACAACCGGTGAACAACCGTAGAAGTAACGGAGAGGATACGGCTGGGTGGCGGTGAGCCCTCAGACGTGCGGGTTAGAACATGTATCCCATTTTGATGTAGAGGTTGCTGAACTTGGAGTTGTCCTGATGGTCGAAGGCGGTGGCCCAGTCAACGGAGAGGACGAAATTGTCGTTCATGGCCACCTTGAGACCGAGGCCGCCGCCGAGGTGCGGAGTATAGAGCCGGTCGGCGCTATTGGCTTCGTCGCCTGTCGTCGCGGCCACCATGTGCGGATTGTGCGGCACGCGGCCGTAGGGTTGCACCACCATGCCTGCGTCGACGAAGGGGTTGAGGCCGACGTAGAACATATTCTTGCCAAGCTTGAGGCTGAAGATGCGTGTGCGGAGCTCGACGTTGGCGAAGGCCACGCCCGGGGCGAGGATGCGGTTGCGCATGATGCCGCGTACGGAGTTGGCGCCGCCGAGCCCCTCATAGACCACGCGCTGCATGTAGAGCTGGTTGAGGTAGGTGTTGAGGTAGAAGGGGCTGTTGCCTGCGAGGTTGAGCTGTGTGCCTATGCGGTAGGCGAGGATCAGGCGGTCGGTGTAGAGCGAGAGGTATTGGCGGAAGCCGAGGTTGAGCTTGAGGTTGTTGTAGGCGCTCATGTCGCCGAGGCCAGCGTAGTAGGTGACAAAGGCATCGGCGTGGATGCCGCGTGTGGGGTTCTGCTGCCGGTCGCGGGTGTCGAAGGTTACGCCGCCGTGAAGGTAGGGGTGCCATCCGCCGGAAGCCTCGGTGTTGCCGATGTGGCCGAGGGCCGTGTAGTAGCCGAAGAGCGACACGGTGTCGGGCAGCTTGTTCTCCTCTTTCTTGGTGAACGAGTTGAGGCGGTCGATGTTGACGGGGCCCACGGCGAAGTGAAGCAGGCCGATACCGGCGTTCCAGTACCATGGGCGGCCGATTTCACCCTGAAGGTCGGCGCTGAAGCGGAAGAGGTCGCGGCGATACTTGTAGTAGGCGCGCGAGATGTAGGCCGGATCCTTCTGGTTGGCATAGGCGGCGATGTATTCAGACTGGTAGCCGTTGAAGCCGTAAAAGTCGCACATCTGGTCGGGCAGATAGGTGAGGTCGACGCTGAGACGGTGGCCGGGTATCAGGTGCTTGGAGTCGTAGGCGAAGCGGAAGATGCCGAAGTGCTTGGTGGTGTAGGCCGCTTCGGCGTAGAAGGAGTGGAGGTACTCGGGATAGGTGGAGCCGTCGCCGAAGTAGTAGATGTTGGTCAGCGCGCCGTACTGGAGGCCGAGGTCGGCGTCATAGGCCACGCTGGGTAGCACTCCGAAGGTCCAGCCCTGGCGCACATGACGTGTTTCATCTTGAGCCACCGAAGCCAGTGCGATGGCTAATGCCAAAGAGGTGACAAACAGTTTTTTCATGGTATTCATTTTTTCTTTGTACGACGGAAAATAAAGAGGCCGAAGAGCAGCAGTGCCGCCACCATGATACCCATGGTGATTAGGGTGTTGGCGAGGCTCTGGGGAGCGAAACCCATGAGCAGCAGCACCGGAAAGCCGAAGGCAAGGGCGGGGATGGTCTGCAACACCAGGTTGTTGGCTGCGGGGGTCTCGAAACGGGGGTCTATCTCGCGCAGCAGTATCATGCCGTTGGAGGCTGTGCCGGTGAGCATGCCGAACATGGAGAAGAAGCCTTCGTACTGATAGTCTGGGTAGAGCTTGCGGCAGCAGCGCAGCACATAGAAGAAGGTGGCCAGCGCGCCGACAGTGCAGACGAGGATGAGCGGCAGCCAGAGGCCGCGGAGGTTGTTGAAGTCGATGGCGGCGGTGCCGGCGACGATCATGACGTCGAAGCAGGTGCCGGCGATGCGGTCGAGCATGAAGTTGTTGATGTATTCGCGCTGCATGAGGTTGCTCTTGCGCAGGCGGCCGATGAGCCAGCGTACGAGGACGCCGATGAGTGTGCCCCAGAGGAAGTTAAAGCCCCAGACGAGAGGTTTGAGGGTCTTGACGCCAAACTGGCCGAGATCAAGCTGCTGGATGCCGTACATGAGGAGGAACACAAGGCCATAGACAAGCAGCACGAGGCTGAGCTGTACGGTGAGCTTGTCGATGGACTCGGAGTGGGGAATCTCGCCCTTGGACTCGTAGTCTGCGAGGGTATATTGCTCAGCCTCCGCCTTCTCGCGCACTTTGAGTTTGCCCTTGCGGCGCAGGACATTCATGTAGATGACACCCACGAGGCTGCCGACGATGAAGCCTGTGGCGGCGATGCTGAGGCCAAAGTCGGAGCCGTGGAAGACGAGCCCCTGTCCCTCGGCCCACGAGGCGAAGGTGACGCCGAAGTTAAGTGCCTGTCCGGGCCCCTGGCCGTAGCCCATGGGAAGCAGGAGTCCGGAGGCATAGAAGAGTTGCTTACCAAAAAGAAAGAGAGGCACGGTGATGATGAGTCCCACGAGCCCCTGCAGGATGTAGGTGCTGGCGGTGACGGCGCCGGTCTCAACGACTTTAAGTGTAGAAGTTGCACTCTTAATCTTCTTGTTCTTGAGCGCCATAGCCACGAAACCGAGGCCGAGAGCGTGATAGGTTACAATCTCCATGGCGTGCTTGTCGACCAACGCCGAGAAGAAGCCGAGGGGCTTGAGGCACAGTATTAGGAGTCCAGCGAGCAATGCCGACGGAAGCAGGCTGCGCCTGAAGAGTGGCACATTGCAACGCACGAGGTTGGCAACAAGCAGTGCCACCACGATGATGAAGAACTGGATGAGCCAGGTCCATGCCGAAAGGTCTGCGAATGAGGTCATATCTTCTGTGTTATGTTTTTGTGTTAGTTTTTTAACTGTATGTTTTAACGTTAAATGATATTTTTTCGTATATTTGCACGGAATAAAAAAGCAGATTATGTCAAAGGCAATTCAGGATAACGATTTATTGTACAATGCACTAAGTCCATTGGTACAGTTCGGCTGCCGATGCCACTACAACAGTTTCGTGGTACGCGGAAAGGAGAATCTGCCAAAGGACGGCGCCTATATCATTGCCCCGTGCCACCAGCAGGCGCTGATGGAGCCGCTGGCTGTGCTTTGCTTCGCCCCGAAGCCGCCGGTGTTCCTGGCGCGTGCCGACATATTCAAGAAGCCTGTGTTCCGCACCATACTCACCTTCCTGAAGATAATGCCCGTGTACCGCATACGCGACGGCAAGGACCAGCTTGGGCAGAACCAGGAGATCTTCGACCGCTGCCGCGATGTGCTGCTTGACGGCTACCCGCTGTGCCTCATGGCTGAAGGGCGCCACAACAACCGCCACCACCTGCTGCCGATGGGCAAGGGCATGTTCCGCATTGCCGGCGAAACACAGCTGGCACTGGGCGACTATCCGCTGTACATAGTGCCCACGGGCATCGACTTCGACGACTATGAGCGACCCTACAGCAATCTGGTGGTCAACATCGGCAAACCGATACCGGTACAGCCTTTCATGGAGAAATACCGTGAGGATGAGCCGGTTGCACTCAACGAGATGCGTGAGGCGCTGCGCGAGGCGCTGTCGCCGTTGATGCACGACGTGCGCGATGAAGAGCATTATGATGAGATTATGGCTCTCTGCAAGAGCCTGAACCCCGAGTACCGCCGCCGCGAAGGACTGAGGAACACGGCATGGAACCGCTTCCTGATGAGGCAGAAGATTACGGCGGACTATGAAAAGGGGGTAAGGGTTACAGGTTACGGGTTAGAGATTAAAAAGACGCCATGGAGGCCGCTACTGGGAATACTGCTGATTGGCTGTATTGTCGCCGCAGCTGTGCTGGTACCGATGGTGCGGTGGATACTGCTGTTCTGCCTGGTGTGCTATCCCCTACCCTTCATACCCACGCATTTGATTATGAAGAAGAAGGTTGCCGACCCGCAGTTCCGCAGCTCGGTGAACTTCGGCGTGCGGTTCCTCCTGTCGATAGTCTATGCCATTTTCATCGGCATAGTTATGGCCTGTTGTGGAGGAGCCTGGATGGAGCAGGTGGCTGACATCGGGGGATGGTGGGGCCTGGTGGCATTGGCCTGGGTACCGATTGCGGCACGCCTGACAGCACCTGCTGTGAACATGCTAAGATTTTTTTTCACAAAAGGACACAATAAATAAAAACAGGTGTCGTTATAGGCTTGAAAAAAGAGATTAGGAGCATGAAATTGTCACAGTTCAGGTTCAACCTGCCCAAAGAACTTATTGCCGAGAAACCAGTGCGCAACCGCGACGAAGCGCGCATGATGGTGGTACACCGCGACAACGGTGAGATAGAGCACCGTGTCTTCAAGGAGTTCATAAACTACGTGGACGAAGGCGACGTGGTGGTGGCCAACAACACCAAAGTGTTTCCCGCTCTGCTGGAAGGTGAGAAAGAGAAGACCGGTGCAAGAATCGAGGTGTTGCTGCTGCGCGAGTTGAACGAGGACATGTGCCTTTGGGATGTCATCGTGGATCCTGCACGCAAGATACGTATAGGCAATAAACTTTATTTCGGCACCAACGACGCTCTGGTAGCCGAGGTGGTGGACAACACCACGAGTCGTGGACGCACGATACGCTTCCTCTTCGATGGTCCGCACAGCGAGTTCATCAAAATAGTAAAAGGCATGGGCCGCACGCCTCTGCCCGACGAGCTGCGCCGTCTGCGCGACATCGAGAAGAAAGACGCAGAGGACTATCAGACCATCTACGCCAAGGTGGAAGGCAGCACCGCAGCGCCTATAGCAGGCCTGCATTTCAGCCGCGAGCTACTGAAACGAATGGAAATTAAAGATGTGCTTTGGAAAGAGCTGACGGTGCACTGCGGCATGGGTGAGTTCAAGGCCATTGAGGTTGAAGACCTCTCGAAACACCGTGCTGACGCCGAGGAGATGCACCTGAGCGAAGAGACCTGCAACGCCATTGAGACCGCTAAAAACAACGGCAAGCATGTGTGTGCCGTAGGTACCACGACGATGCGGGCACTGGAGAGCGCCGTAACCATACCCGGCAAGATATTCCCTTACGACGGATGGACCAACAAGTTCATCTTCCCGCCATACGAGTTTACCATTGCCGACATGATGGTGACGAACTTCCACCATCCGATGAGCACCCAGTTCATCATGGTGAGCGCCTTCCTCGGTCCCGAACTGGCCATGCAAGCCTACCAGACCGCCATCAAGGAGAAATACCGCTTCTCGACCTACGGCGATGCGATGCTGATTGTATGACACCGCTGGCAGAAATACTGAGGCCGAAGAGCCTGGATGATTATATCGGACAACAGCACCTTATCGGACAAGGTGCTGTTCTTCGCACATTGATAGAGAGTGGCAACATCCCCAGCATGATCTTCTGGGGGCCTCCTGGTATCGGCAAGACGACGCTGGCCATGATTATCAGCAACACGCTGCACCGGCCTTTCCACACGCTCAGCGCCATAAGCAGCGGTGTGAAGGAGGTGCGCGAGGTAATCAATGCCGCACAAGAGGAAGAAGGCGCCATACTCTTCATTGACGAAATACACCGTTTCAACAAGGCTCAGCAGGACTCGCTGCTCGGCGCCGTGGAGCGCGGCACCATCACACTGATAGGCGCCACTACCGAGAACCCATCGTTCGAGGTCATCTCTGCCCTACTCTCCCGCTGCCAGGTGTATGTGCTTAAGGAGTTCGACGAGGTGGATATGCGCCAGCTGATAGCATCGGCTCTGCGATACTATGCCTCACAGGGCATAACCGTGGAGATAAAGGAGGATGAGGCACTTATGCGCATCAGCGGCGGCGACGCAAGGAAGCTGCTCAATGCCGTGGAATTGGTTGTGAACCGTGGTGCACGCGTCATTGACAACCAAACAGTCACGTCAGTCATACAGCAGAACCTGGCCTACTACGACAAAGGGGGCGAGATGCACTATGACATCATCTCGGCCTTTATAAAGAGCATGCGCGGTAGCGACCCCAACGGGGCGGTCTACTGGCTGGCGCGTATGATTGCCGGCGGCGAGGATCCACTGTTTATCGCCCGCCGCATGCTTATCTTCGCCAGCGAAGACATAGGCAACGCCAACCCCAACGCACTGCTGCTGGCCAATGCCACCTTCGACGCGGTGAGCAAGATTGGCTACCCCGAGTGCCGCATCAACCTGTCGCAATGCGCCTGCTACCTGGCCTGCTCGGCCAAGAGCAACGCCACCTATATGGCGCTGAACAACGCCGAGATGGCCATCAAGCGCACGGGCGACTTGCCGGTGCCGCTGCACATACGCAACGCCCCAACGAAGCTGATGAAAAACATGGGCTACGGTGACGGGTACAAATATGCCCACGACTACAATGGCGGCACTGCCCTCGGCGGATTTGCAGAGCAGGAGTACCTGCCACAGGGATTAGAGGGTACCAAGTTCTATGAACCCGGAACCACTCCTCGCGAACAGGAGACCCGCAACAGCCTGCGCCAACGCTGGGGACAGAAGTACGGGTACTAGTCTAATACTTTCTACGAATATACTCTGCAAGGAATATTGCATCGTGGTCGAGGTGGTTAATGAAGCGGCCGATAATCCACTGCACAACCGTTATGGCCACAGACAGCACAATTAGCCAGTATTTATAATAGTAAGGGCGGAAATCGATAGCCCAAAATGTCAGCACGCCGAGTGGCAGGAACAGCCATGCCAAGATGACTAGCATACGGCAGTCGATGGGACGCTCGTTGAGGTTTTCGGCGTAGTAGCTGTTGAAACGCTGCTTGTAAACCCATACTTTACGCGTTCCGATAAATAGCAGCACTGAGCCATATACAAGCAGCAGCAGCGGGAAGAACCAGTGGTCCCAGAAAAGCATGAAATTGTAGTCGATATCTCCAGGAATATATGCCACATTACCCTCGACGATATTGCGGCACATGCGGTCGTATTCGCGCCATCCGAGACTATAGCCTCCGATAGTTAGACCGGTAATGAAAAGAATCGGAACAACCATTACGGCTCGTTGACGCACTTTGACACCGCGCGGTTCGGTAAGGGCACAAATGCCGATGTAAAAGATTGCAAGACTAACGATAGTCAGGCACTCAAAGATATAGTCATACAAAAACAGCACGCCGCTATGACCACGGAAATAGACTGCAAGCATCATCATTGCCACCGAAAGCAGCACCAACATAATTGACAACAGCGCCTGCGCCACATTCAGACGACGCTTAAAGAGCAGCGTGTACATTGCCCAGAACAATGACACCGCAGCAGGCATAAATAGAATGTAACTCCACTTCATGATGAGTTCTGTTTTATATGTTATTGATTATTGAGTTTACGGTCTTTTTCTATGAAAGCCACCAGTTCGTCCACAGCATCATGCTGGTCGATGTCGCGCTTGACGATTTCTTTGCCTTTGTAGAGGGTGATCTTCCCGTGGCCGGAGCCGACGTAGCCGTAGTCGGCGTCGGCCATCTCGCCGGGTCCGTTGACTATGCAGCCCATCACGCCTATCTTCACGCCCACCAGATGGCGGGTCTTCTCCTTTATCTCCTTCAAGGCGCGCTGTATGTCGTACTGCGTGCGTCCGCACGAGGGGCAGGCGATGTACTCGGGCTGCGTGATGCGGGCGCCGACGGCCTGCAGGATGTCGTAGGCGATTGGCATCTCGGCCTCGGGGTCCTCGGTGATGCTGACGCGCACGGTGTCGCCTATGCCGTCGAGCAGCAGGGCGCCGATACCGGCGGCAGACTTGAGCCGTCCCTGCATGCCGTCGCCCGCCTCGGTGACGCCGAGGTGTATCGGGTAATCCATGCCGAGGGCATGCATCTTCTGCACGAAGAGGCGTGTGCTATCCACCATCACCTTCACGTTGCTGGCCTTCATGGAGAAGACGAGGTCGTGGTAGTCCTGCTCCTCGCATACGCGGGCGAACTCGATGGCACTCTGCGCCATGCCTTCAGGCGTGTTGCCGTAGCGGCTCATGATGCGCTCGGAGAGCGAACCGTGGTTGGTGCCGATGCGCATGGCGGTGTGGTGCGCCTTGCAGATGTCTATCAGGGTGGACATCCTCTCCCCTATCCTCTTCAGCTCGTCGTTGTATTCCTGTTCGGTAAACTCCAGCTTACCGGTATTGCGGTCGGTGTAGTTGCCCGGGTTGACGCGTACCTTCTCCACCAGCGTGGCGGCCACCTCTGCGGCACGGGGGTTGAAGTGGATGTCGGCCACCAGCGGCACCTCGCAGCCGCGCTTGAGGAGTTCCTCCTTGATGCGGCCGAGGTTCTCGGCAGCCTTCACGTCGGGTGCCGTGATGCGCACCAGCTCACACCCCGCCTCCACCATGCAGAGCGCCTGCTCCACGGTGGCGCGGGTGTCCATCGTGTCGGTATTCGTCATGCTCTGCACGCGGACGGGTGCGCCACCGCCCAGCGTCAAGTTGCCTATATGTATCTGTCTGCTCATTGCTTGTTTATTTTTACAAAATCATAACGGCCTCTAATTACAAGGGGGTTATCTTACGGAAATCTTCACTCCATTGATTTCCATTTTTTGAGTTGGAGCATTTGCTTCAATCTCAACGTCTTTGTCCCAATCGGTCTCCACTATTTTAACCCCAGGGAAGACATGACGCTTGGGTTGCAGTTTTATCGTGTATGGCTTCGCATTGGTTACTTTAACACGCTGCCAATAATGTTCAAAGCCAGTGTATGCCACCTCGATGTCATATATTCCAGTTTGCATTGATATCTCAAAGTTCCCGTTGATGTCAGTTGTATCAACCCAGTATATATAGCATCGGTCGCGCACATTTACCTTGGCAAATGGTATGGCACCTCCATTTGTGCTATCAATCACGGTACCCTTGAATACCACACTGGGACGTTGTAAATCCACGTCTATCATCCGAACACCCGTCTCTGTTGTGTCCACGCTTTGCGCCGCGGCACCGAAACTGATACCGCACAGCACGACGAGTGTCAAGATTGCTTTTTTCATATCATTAACGATTATAGAAGCATCCGTACAATTACGATATGCGGGCGATGGTCCTCTGCAGGCTCAGCACCTGGCTCTTGAGCTGCTTTATCTGGTCCTGCAGGTTGGCGTTCTGGCTGCGTAGCTTGCGGTTCTCTTCTATCAGCTCCAGCTGCGTGGGCTCGCGGTGCTCCTGCTTGGCCTTCTGTTCGGCGCTCTGGCCGATGGTTTCGTCATTAAAGACCTTGCCGACGCCCTGCTGCTCGGCCATGCGTATCAGCTCGTTGGGTGCAAACGGCATGTCGAAGCCGCTCTCGTCCTCGACGAACACCTGTCCGCCCTGTATCTTTTTTACAATTCCCCCTCCCACGGAGTTGAGGAATTTCACTTTGTCGCCTATTTCAAAATTCGTCATATTTCTATCATATTTAGTTGTTTCAATCAGATTGTAAAAGATTGTAAAAGAAAAGCTACGCAATCGAAATTCTTTTCAAATCTTTTACAATCTGATTGAGGTTTAAATTATCTCGTCGGCCAGCTGCGCAAAGTCAATACCGTCGAAGTTGCCGCTGCTCATCATCAGCAGATTGGCGTTCTTCCATTCCATAGCCTTCACCTTGGCCACCATTGCGGCGCTGTCGGTGAAGACCTCCACATCACCGCCAAAAGCACGGCGGACCTCCTCGGGGTCGAGGGGCGGCAGCTTCTTGAGCTGCAGGGCGTGCTGGCTGAAATAGACATAGCGCACGTCGGCCTCGTCCATCGAGTGGGCGTACTGCTTCAGGAACTCCTGCGTCAGCGAGCTGAAGGTGTGCAGCTCCATGCAGGCCACCAGCCGGCGGTCTGGGTACTGCTCGCGCATAGCGTGGATGGTGGCGCGCAGCTTGGAGGGCGCATGGGCGAAGTCCTTATAGACGGCGCAGCTATCGTTCTTCTTAACGAGCTCCAGACGCTTCGAGGCCCCCTCAAAGGTGCTGATGGCCTCGTCGAACTGCTCGTCGCTGACGCCCACCTGACGGCAAGCCAGCCGTGCAGCGGTAAGGTTGAGTAGGTTGTGGTGGCCGAAGATGCGCAGCTTGGTGTGACCGAGTTCGGTCACACCATCCACCACCCTATGCTCGGGGCACACATACGGCAGCTTCTGTATGTCGGTGCGCCGGTTCTCAATGGCCACGCGGTGCACCTCCTTGTCCTCGTCGCAGTATATGAGCGCACCCTTGGGCTCGATGAGGTCTATGAACTTGCTGAACTGCTCGCGGTAGATGTCGAACGTCGGGAAGACGTTGATATGGTCCCACTCGATGCCGGTGATGATAGCCACGTTGGGCTTGTAGAGGTGGAACTTAGGCCTACGGTCGATGGGCGAGGTCAGGTACTCGTCACCCTCGATGACCATCACCTTGGCGGTGTGGCTCAAGCGCACCATCACCTCAAAGCCCTTGAGCTGTGCGCCCACCATATAGTCGGCCTCGATGCCGCAATGCGCCAGCACGTGCAATATCATGGCGGTAGTGGTAGTCTTGCCATGCGAGCCGCCCACCACTATGCGCAGCTTGTCCTTGCTCTGCTCGTAGAGATATTCAGGGTAAGAATATATCTTCAGCCCCAGCTCCTGCGCCCGCAGCAACTCGGGGTTGTCGATACGTGCATGCATGCCCAGCACAACAGCATCCAAGTCTTTGGTTATCCTCTCCGGGTGCCAACCGAAACTCTCCGGCAGCAAGCCGTACTTCTCCAGCCGACCGCGCGCCGGGTCGAATATCTCGTCGTCACTCCCCGTGACGGTAATCCCTTTCTGGCACAGCGCGATGGCCAGATTATGCATCGCCGAACCGCCTATGGCAATAAAATGAACCTTCATATTTCGGAAGTTTTTCCACCTTTAACGCCGAAACGACTGATTTATTATGTTCGCACGCGAGAATTATAAGAACACTAACAGTCTTCACCCACTTCCCATAACTCACCTCAACCCTGCATTTTAGTCGTCATTTCAACAACACTTCAACGATATTTCGACGATACTTCGACGATAGATATAGTTGAAGTATCGTATATGTATAGTTATACTATCGTCGAAAATCCAGGGGGGATGGCATAAAAAAAGCGTGCAAGGCACGCTTTATGACGGTCATGCAGCACGCTGCGGACTATGCGTTCTCCTTGGGAAAGAAGTGGAAATACTTGGTCACCTGCTTCTCGAGGAAGTGGCGGTCGAGCTGGTCGCTGGCCTCACTGATTGGCAGGCAACGGCCATCTTTGTAGAGCACCTTTATCTCCTGGTCGTTGAAGTCGTAGGAGCGGTTGTGCAGCTCGCCGGTACCGTTGAAGTAGTCGCACTCGACATCCCGAAACGGCGTGTTGCTGATGCGGATGGCCGGCAGGCGACGGTTGACGAGGTTGCGGCAGAGAGTGCTGAGCGTCTCATCGTCAGAGTGTTGCCAGTGCTTCACTGCCACCATGATGTCGTCGTCGTCGACCTCGGCGAAGCGGTCGAGCTCGAAAGGCGAAAGACTGAAGGTGAAGGGCGAGAGGTCAAGCTCACGGGCACGACGCAGTATGCTGAGCATCAGCTGGTCGGCGGCGATGACGGTCTTGTGCATATACACCTGCCAGTACATTAGGCGGCGGCTGATGATGAACTTCTCGACGCTATAGATGCCCTTCTCGTCAACGACCAGCTCATCGTCGTGCACGTTGAGCATCGAGATGATGCGGTCGGTGCCGACAATGCCCTCGCTCACGCCGGTGAAGAAGGAGTCGCGCCCCAGGTAGTCGAGGCGGTCCATATCCAGCTGGCTGCTCACCAGCTGATGCAGGAAGTGTTTGTGGTAAGTGTTTGAGAATATGGCGATGGCGGTATCCAGCGCGCCTCCAATCTCTTCGTTGATGCGCTGCATCATCAGCAACGTGATCTCCTCGTGCGGCACGTCCACCAGCACCCTTTCGCTCGTGTGCGAGAAGGGTCCGTGACCGATGTCGTGCAGCAGTATGGCCAGCTTGGCACCGCGGCATTCCTCGTCGGTTATCTCCACACCCTTCAGTTTCAGCACATCCAGCGCCCGCTTCATCAGGTTCAGTGCGCCGAGCATGTGGCTGAAGCGCGTGTGCATGGCGCCGGGGTATACCAAGTAGGTCAAGCCCAGCTGCTTGATGCGTCGCTGCCGCTGGAAGTAAGGGTGCTCGATGACACGCAGTATCACGGGGTCTTCCACCGAGAGGAAGCCATCATACACGGGGTCGTTGATTATCTTGCGTTTAGTCATAATATGTCTGATAAAATGCCGGCGGCGTCGGCCACCATCTCGCCGCAGGGCTTCTTGCCGGCGGCCAGGAGGCGGCCACAGACGATATCGCCCTCTTCGGTGCGGAACTTCTCTATCAGCGGGCGCACGTCGGCCGTGTGTCCCGTGAGGCCACACACCATGGCCATACCGCTGACACAGCCGCATACCTCGCGGGTGCCGGCGAGGCCGCGACCGAAGGGAGCGGCAACATTCATAGCATCTTCCGGCTTTATAGGCAGCTTGTCGGCGTATGCCATCACCACCGACTGGCAGCAGTTGCAACCCTGCTTATGGAGGGCTCGGGCTTTATCCATTCTCTCTTCTTTGGTCATAACTCTTAATTCTTAATTCTTAACTGCTTAAACAGTTCCCATATCACTATGGCAGCAGCACAACTGACATTGAGCGAGTGCTTTGTACCAGCCTGTGGTATCTCCAAATAGCCATCGCAGAGCTCCATCACCTCCTCCTGCACGCCATCTATCTCGTTGCCGAAGACAATGGCCACAGGCTTGTCGGTGGCAACTTCGTCGGTGCCGAGCTTAAGACTGTCGTGCGCCAACTCGACAGCATAGACACGGTAGCCTTTCTCTTTGAGCCCACGCACGCACTCGGCGGTATCTTCGCAGTAGCTCCACTCCACGCTTTCTTCGGCGCCGAGAGCCGTCTTGTGTATCTCGCGGTGCGGCGGTGTCGCGGTGATGCCGCAGAGGGCTATATGCTCCACGCGGAAGGCGTCGCTGGTGCGGAACACCGAGCCGATATTATTCAGGCTCCTCACGTTGTCGAGCACCACCGTCAGCGGCAGCTTCTCGCTCGCGCGGAACTCTTCGACGCTCATGCGCCCCATCTCCTCTGTCGTCAGTTTCTTCATCCTACACTTCCTTCCAGTGAGATACTAAGCAGTTTCTGCGCCTCGACTGCGAACTCCATTGGGAGTTTCTTCAGCACGTCCTTGGCGTAGCCGTTGACGATGAGACCCACAGCGCTCTCGGGACTGATGCCGCGCTGCTGGCAGTAGAAGAGCTGATCCTCGCTGATTTTGCTCGTTGTGGCCTCATGCTCCAATATGGCCGTGTGGTTGTCAGCCTTGATGTAGGGCCACGTGTGCGCACCACACTGGTCGCCAAGCAACAGGCTGTCGCACTGCGAGTAGTTGCGCGCATTGTCGGCCCCCTTGCCTATCTGCACCAGGCCGCGGTAGCTGTTGTGGCTCTTGCCAGCACTGATCCCCTTGCTCATGATGGTCGAGCGGGTGTTCTTACCCACATGGATCATCTTGGTGCCGGTGTCGGCCTGCTGGTAGTTGTTGGTGACGGCCACAGAGTAGAACTCGGCCGTCGAGTCGTCGCCCTGCAGTATGCAGCTGGGGTACTTCCAGGTGACGGCGCTGCCGGTCTCCACCTGCGTCCAGCTGAGTTTCGAGTGCGAGCCTTTACAGATACCGCGCTTGGTGACGAAGTTGTAGATACCACCCTTGCCGTCCTTGTCGCCCGGATACCAGTTCTGCACCGTGCTGTACTTCACCTCGGCGTCCTTCATCACCACAATCTCCACAATGGCGGCATGCAGCTGGTTCTCATCGCGCTGCGGAGCTGTGCAGCCTTCCATATAGCTCACGTAGGCACCCTCGTCGGCCACTATCAGCGTGCGCTCGAACTGACCTGTGCCCTTGGCATTGATGCGGAAATAGCTGCTCAACTCCATCGGGCAGCGCACCCCCTTGGGGATGTAGCAGAACGAGCCGTCGCTGAAGACGGCGCTGTTGAGAGCGGCAAAGAAGTTGTCCGTCGACGGCACCACCGAGCCTAAGTATTTCTTTACCAGGTCGGGGTGTTTCTGCACAGCCTCGCTGATGGGCATGAAGATGATGCCTTTCTCTTCGAGGGCTTTCTGGCTGGTGGTCTTCACACTCACCGAGTCCATGATGGCGTCGTAGGCCACGCCGGCCAGTGCTTCTCTCTCCCTCAGCGGGATACCAAGCTTGTCGAAGGTAGCCAGCAACTCGGGATCCACCTCGTCCATGCTTTTCTTCTTCTCCTGCTTTGGAGCAGCGAAGTAGATGATGTCCTGATAGTTGGGCGTCTCATATTCCAGATGCGCCCAGTCGGGCTCCTTCATCTTCTGCCAGCGGCGGAAAGCCTCGAGGCGGAACTCCAGCAGCCACTCCGGCTCGCCTTTCTTCTTCGAAATCAAGCGCACAATCTCTTCATCAAGACCTTTGCGTATGGTCTCGGTGTCGATATCAGTAGTGAAGCCCCATTTGTATTCTTCGTTGGTAACTTCTTGTATTATATCTTTTTCGTTGTCTTCCATGACAATAAATATATCTATATTTAAAAATGCAAAGATACAAAAAAAGTCCGACATGCGGACTTCTTATTTCATATCATTTTCAATTTTCGGTTAATCCACACTGCGTAAGGCACCGCGAGCACGAATGTCAGCAGGTCGGCCACGGCCTGCGCCATCTGCACCCCCCGCATGTCGAGCCATATCGGCAACAACAGTAGTGCAGGCAGGAAGAACAGACCATTGCGACAGACACTTAGCAACGTCGCAGGGAAGGTCATGCGTATGTTCTGGAAGAGCATGCCCGTTGCGGTGAAAAGCCCCACCAACGGGAAGGCGGCGCATTGCCAACGGAGGGTGACGGCACCGATTTCTATGAGTGCAGGGTCTTCGGCACGGAAGAGTGCAACTATCTGTGGCGAAAAGATCAAGCCTACCGCGGAGATAACCAGAAGGAAGGCCGTGGCGACGCTGGAAGTGAAGAGCCACGATTCACGCACACGGTCGTATTTCCGCGCGCCGTAGTTGTAGCCGCAGACGGGCTGGAACCCTTGGCAGAAGCCAAGCACCACGCTGAAGGCGAACATCATGATGCGCGTGACGACAGCGAAAGCAGCCACAGCACTCGCCTCTTGCCCGGGGGCGGCATAGAGGGCGGCGCAGTAGTTGAGGCTCACGGCGGCAGCACAGTTGAAGACTTGACGGAAGAGCGACGGCAGGCCACCCCTGAATATCTCGTAATAAACTCGCCACGAAGGCTTAAAGTCGCGCAGACGTATGTGCAGACTCTCCGGCCTGAAGGTGCCGCCAAGCAGCAGGCACCAGGCAAACAGCTGGCTTACGGCGGTGGCCAGCGACGCACCTCTGACACCCATGCCGAGGGTGAAGATGAACAGCGGGTCGAGGGCTATATTAAGGATTGCACCACTGACAATGCCTACCATGCCGAAGCGAGCATTGCCCTGTAGGCGCAACTGATTGTTCAGCGTCAGAGCCGACATCATGAAAGGAGTGGCACCAACGATATAGCGCAGGTAGTCGTTGGCATACGGCACCACCTCGGCCGGTGCACCGAGCAGGCGACTCAGCGCAGAAAGATTTGGCAAACAGACTATTGCAGCCAGCGTACCCAAAAGGAAAGGGGTTACAAAACCCACACTCGCCACCACCGAAGCCGAGCCCGTATCCTTGGCACCTAGGGCGCGGCTGATATAGTTGCCGCTGCCATGTCCGAAAAAGAAGCCAAGTGCCTGGATGAACGTCATGTAGGCAAACGACACACCGATGGCTGCGGTGCCCTCGGTGCTAAGACGCCCAATGAAGGCCGCATCGACGACATTGTAGAGCGCCGTGGTAACCATCGCTATAATGGTCGGCACAGCCATCTTGCACACCAGCAGCTTCACTGGCCGCTGGGTCATCTCTACATACTTGCTTTCGAGTGATGAATGATGAGTGATGAGTGATGAGCGTTTCCCCATTACTTCAAGTCTTTTCTTGGCGCAGTTGTTTTAGTAATTGATATAAGTATTTTTATAAGTTCTTCACAATCCAAACCGATACTATCAAACTCTTTATCAGTGAGGAAGCCCGACTCTCTCAACAAAAGAATCCAATACGCAGACTCCTCTGCTTCTTTCAATGCAATATACATTTTAGCAGAGAAATCGGCTTTGCTTTGTGCTCGTTGAGCCTCACTGACATTTGCTCCTACACTTGTACCACTTCTAACAAGTTGCTTCGATAAGACATACTCGTTTTTTTCCTCCTTTAGGTACTTGTATAACTTTACAATGCGTATCGCAAACTTGATACTCTTGTCTTGGATAATCGAATCCGTCACCCTTTTATCATTTAATTCATCACTCATCATTCATCACTCATCACTTATTGATTATACGCGTATTGCCTTGCGAGTTTAAAAGTATCACTTTAGTAGTCTCCGTGCGACCATTGCGCTCATAGTCGACCTCAACTTCGTCGCCAGGACTGAAGAGGCCAAGCTCCTCCATCATTTCGGCAAAGGTATTCACCTCCTTGCCCGCAACTCGCAGTATTATATCGCCTTGCATCATTCCGGCACGGTCGGCGGCACAGTCCTTCACCACCTTGGCCACATAGAGGCCTTTGATGTCGCGCGCACCGGCCTGTCTAGCCATAGTGGCATCAACCTCACCAACTTGCACACCAAGGTAACCCCTCTGTACATAGCCGTAGCGCTGCAGGTCGCCCGCCACCTTGACGGCGAGGTTGCTGGGTATGGCAAACGAGTAGCCGATGTAGTTGCCATTGCCCGACGCTATGGCTGTAACGATGCCAATCAGCTGGGCCTGCGAGTTGACAAGAGCACCTCCACTGTTACCTGAATTAACAGCCGCATCTGTCTGCAAGAAAGACTCTAACGGCGTCTCATTACTACGTGGATTGTCTATGATATGCATGTTGCGCGCCTTGGCGCTGATGATGCCCGATGTGACCGTGGAGGTGAGGTTGAAGGGGTTGCCGATGGCCAACACCGGCTCGCCAACCTTCACCAGGTCGCTGTTGCCAAAGGGAATATAGGTAAGTCCTTCGGCTTCAATCTTTATCACAGCCAAGTCGGTGGCAGGGTCGTTGCCGACAAGGCGTGCCGGAAGTTCGCGTCGGTCGTTGAGTGTCACGCTGATACGTTCGGCATCCTGCACCACATGGTTGTTGGTCAGGATGTAGCCATCGCTGGTGATGATGACACCCGAGCCATAGGCGCTGTACACCTGACGCTGAACACCTTGCGGAATAATAAACCCAAAAAACGACTGGTAGAGCGGCGTCATCTGCGTCATCTCGGTCTTGATGTGCACCACTCCGTCTATCGTCGCCGAAGCAACATCGGTAAAATCTCTAATTTCAAGCCTGTTCACAGCTTGTTCTTGAGGTATCACTTTAACATCAGCAACAGCCTCTTTGGGCTGCTGGGCACAGGCATGAACCATCATGGTCACACCAACCATGACCAATACAAACGACTTTTTCATACTCTTGACTTTATTTTCAATAACAGATTTATTCATTTTTTATTGCCATCCAGCACGAAAATATGACAGCAAAAACCGTGCCAGTCCATAGCCGCTCCGCACCCTAACCGACTCCTCTCCGACCTTTCTCCGACAAAAACCGTTAAACAGTCGGAGCGACTACGGAGCGGGTACGGAGCGGCTACATGGAAAAAGGGCCGCGGCGGACAATAAAAAAAAACCTGTGGCGTTAACAATGCATGACTAAAGGACGACTGATACTATTCCCCGTACCTATTGGAGCCGAGGACATTGCATCTTCCCTACCCGCCGCCAATGGCGAGATGCTGGTCTCGTGCCGCACCTTTATCGTTGAGGAGCTGCGAACGGCGCGCCGATTCCTCAAGAAAGCCGGCTATCCGCACGCAATCGACGACACTGTATTTCTGGAACTTAACGAGCACACGTCGCAGGAAGACATCGTGGGCTACCTCGACGCCATAGAGCGCGGCGAGAACATCGGTTTGCTGAGCGAGGCGGGGCTGCCCTGCGTGGCCGACCCGGGTGCGATGATAACACGCGTGGCACAACGGCGTGGCATAGAGATTGTTCCGCTCGTAGGCCCCTCGTCGCTCATGCTGGCGTTGATGGCCTCGGGCTTCAACGGCCAGTCGTTCGCCTTCGTGGGCTATCTGCCTGTGGACAAGAGCCGTCGCGCCACCACCATAAAACACTTGGAGGAGCGCCTCCACCGCGAGCACCAGACACAGATATTCATAGAGGCGCCCTATCGCAACAACCAGATGCTCGAGGCCCTAAGCACTGTCCTCCAGCCGCAAACCATGATATGCGTGGCCACCGACCTCACGCTGCCGACGCAGTACATCCAATCTCTCTCCGCCGCCAAATGGCAAAAAGAGCGCGAGAAGGTGAACCTACACAAGAGAAACACCGTGTTCCTAATAGGGGAATAGCCTCGGAGAGGCTTACTCTCAATAACCCCGCACGTCAGTGTGGGGCTATCACTCGAAGTAACCGATACCAGCGTGCCGGAGGCACGCGCCCTCAATAACCCCACAAGCCCGCCAAGGCGCAGTGTGGGGGGAGCACGCTGTGTATGTGCCACCGTCCTCTATCATTTCAGGCGTGCCGGAGGCACGCGCTCTCAAACATCAGTCTTTCAGGAAATACTCCTCCCGTATCGTCACGCCGTTCTCCTCAAGGAATGCCCTGTACTCCTCCTGAAACGACACCCTTTTATGGTGCTCCTTCTGTCCTTTGATATAATTTACTATTATATCTTTGTCACGGACACAATACGATATGGCGGCATATTCATGCCCCCACCCTCTCCATGCCGGGAACGACAGACTCTCACGCAGCCATTTGCTAGTAAAAGTCTTGACGGCCTGTACATACTGTGCCACAGAGAGTGTGGCGGGCAGCGAGACAAGAATATGAACATGGTCAGGCATCCCTCCAATCCGATATATCTTAGCTTTCTGGTTCTCCGACTGACTGAGGATAACACCATACAACTCTCGCTCATGTTCGACGTTGATAGTCTTCTCGCTCCGGTATGTACGGAAGACAAGATGGTATATGGATTGGATGTAACTCATTGCATTATGTTGTTTTGAGGGCGCGTGCCTTCGGCACGCATACAGGACTCTCCCTCACCCACCCCACACTTCGTGCGGGGTTACTGATAGTATGCCTCTCCGAGGCTTCCTCATATCATCTTCAGGAAGCCCACCTCTTTCTCCGTCAGTTCACGCCAGCGGCCGCGAGGGAGGTCTTTCTTGGTGAGACCTGCGAAGGTGGTGCGGTCGAGCTTGTGCACCTCGTAGCCGAGAGCCTCAAACAGGCGGCGCACGATGCGGTTGCGGCCGCTGTGCAGCTCGACGCCTACAATGCGCTTGTCGATGGTCTTGCCGACGGCGGCATACTGTATATCATCGACATGCATGGGGCCGTCCTCCAACTCGATGCCTTCGAGGAGCTTCTTCATATCCTCCTTGGTGACGGGCTTGTTGAGCTCCACCTGGTATATCTTATAGACCTGCGTGCTGGGGTGCGTGAGGCGCTTGGCCAGCTCGCCGTCGTTGGTGAAGAGAAGCAGGCCTGTGGTGGCGCGGTCGAGGCGGCCGACGGGATAGATGCGCTCGGCGCAGCAGCCGTCCATGAGCATCATCACCGTGCGGCGCTCCTGCGGGTCGTCGGTGGTGGTGATGAAGCCTTTGGGCTTGTTGAGGAGGAAGTAGCGCAGGCGCTCGCTGCGGAGCTTCTCGCCGCCGTACTGCACCTCGTCGCCCGGCATCACCTGGTAGCCCATCTCGGTGACCACCTTGCCGTTGACCTTCACGCTGCCGGCGGCGATGAGCTCGTCGGCCTCGCGGCGAGAGCAGATGCCCGCATGGGCGATATACTTGTTCAGGCGCATGGCACCTTCGGCATGGGGTTCCTTGGGTTTCTGCGGAGTAGTTTTCTTTCTCCCCGCTGCGCGGAAATCCATAGATCCAGACTTTGCGGATTTACTGGATTTATGGATCTCGCCGGAGGCGGATGTTTTCCTTCTCCCCGCTGCGCGGTAATCTATAGATCCATCTTTAGTGGATTTACTAGATTTATGGATTTCGCCGGAGGCGGGAGATTTCTTTCTGCCAGGTTCGCGCGAATCCACGGTTGCTGGCTTCCTGGATTTATGGATTTCGCCGGAGGCGGGAGATTTAGACCTGCTGTTGTCTTTCTTCTGTATCATTGTTGTCTGTTTTTTGTTCTTTCCATTCTTGTAGCTCCTCGATGGCTCGGTGGTGGCCGCCGAAGTGCATCACGTAAGGCCAGGCATATTCCTTGTCCTGGTAGTCGAGGAACTTCTCCGTCTCGCGGGCCAGCATGAGGAATATCTCGAGGCGGTGCGAGAGGAGCCACTTGACGGCGGGGATGTTGCGGCGCGCCGCAAGGGCGTACATCATGTTCACCTTGGTGAGGTTGCGCTGCACCCACTCCTGTGCCTTCTCGTCGCCGTCGCAGGCGTTGCTCAATATCGCCAGCCAGGCGAAGTCATGCTTGAAGAGCCACACCATAGCGTCGTCGTCGCCACGTATGGCGTTGCTGAAAGCCGCCAGCTCGGGGTGCGGTCCCTCCACCAGCACCTTGAAGAAGTCGGTCCTTCCCTCGACACTCTTCACCAGCGCCAGCAGCAGCTTCACGTCGTATTGTTCCAAGCCTTGCATGCAACTTAAATCACTTACACGTTACCTTTTGCTTCATTACAAGCAGAACAGAGTACCTGCAAATTATCTAATACCGTCTCACCCCCTTTTGACCATGGAACAATATGGTCAAAATGGATATTATGCAAACCGCCACTGCACTCAACCCCACATATTCTACAACGATTTCCATCTCTCATTAAAACTTGCACTTTCAGTCTATCACTTGGGTCACGTTTTGTTTTATGTATAATGTGATTATTTTTTGTTGATTGATCTTCTTTTATCACATTATTCTCGTCTCGCGAGATATATTTTACAAATTCTTCTAATGCCCCATACCATGTTTTGTAATGACGCAAATATGTACCCGAAGTAATTGTCGAGTATTCTTTACTGTCCATATCTCGACGTGTTGGCTGTGTTCCTTTTTTCAACCAAGCATTCTTAATATTTTCCATTAATTCTTCTTCGGAGTAAAACGTATTATTTAATTCTCCACCAACAGATTTTATTACTGTATTCCATTTTCCAAACCGTCTTGTTACAGTAGAGCTATTTATTTTTGCATACGCATCAAATTCTTTAATTGTAAGTGTTGTTTTACCAAGTCTGGACATTACTGATTTTATTTCATCAATAATGTCTTTATCTGCTATTGGTTCCTTTTTTGTCAAACTGAATTCCATTTTGTTACTATATTATGGAGTGCAAAAATACATATTTTTCCTCAATTATAGAAATAAATATTTCAGTCAGCACTACCACATTCATTTTCATCTTTATTACAACGAAAGAAATATGACTACACACAGTTAAAATGAGTGTCGCAAGGCCCAATTGATTTTGAAAATGGCCAAAATGAGTGTCGCCAGGCCCAATCGATTTTGAAAACGGCAAAAATGAGTGTCGCCAGGGCCAATTGATTTTAAAAACGGCCAAAATGGATGTCGCTAGGCCCAAATGATTTTGAAAACGGCTAAAATGAGTGTCGCCAGGCTGTTTCAAAATTAAAACATGGTTTTGCAATGGTGCGACAGGGGCAATAAAAACAAAATGGGGCCCGCGACGGATGTCGCGGGCCTCGTACATATTGTGTTGACCTGTTATCCACGGATCTTCGCGCCCAGCTGGGTCTCGAGGGTCTTCTGGATTTTGGCCATAGTGGACTCAATCTGTTTGTCGTTGAGGGTCTTGTCCTTGTCCTGCAGGATGAAGCTGACGGCGTAGGACTTGAAGCCTTCGGTGATGCCTTTGCCCTCGTAGACGTCGAAGAGGCTGACGCTCTTGAGCAGCTTCTTCTCGCATTGCAGGGCGGCCTGCTCGACCTGGGCGAAGGTGACGTCCTTGCGCAGGATGAGGGCCAGGTCGCGGCGCACCTCGGGGAACTTGGCCACCTCCTGATAGAGCACCTCCTTGGTGGGGTACTGCTTGAGGAGTAGCGTCCAGTTGAGGTCGGCATAGAAGACGGGCTGCTTGATGTCCATCTTCTTCAGCGTCTCGCGGCCGATGCGGCCGAGGGTGCCCAGCAGCTTCTTGCTGTCGCGCTGGATGATGTCGAGGCCTTCAGCGAAGAACTTGTACTGCGTCGGCACCATCTCCACGCGGCCCATGTTGACGCGCATGCGGTGCAGGATGTCCATGACGTAGGCCTTGAGGTAGAAGAAGTCGGTCTCGGCAGGCTTCATCTTCCAGCTCTCGGGCGTCATGTTGCCGGTCATGAAGATGCTGACGTGCTCAGTCTCAGAGAACCTCTTTGTCACCGGCAAATCTCTAACCGAATTATCCGAATCAATCCGAATTTCTGGTGATTCGGTTTTTTCGGTTAGCGCCTTCTGATAGCCTCTGCCGAACTCATAGAGCTTCTGGTCGAGGATGCGGAAGTTGATATTGCGGGCGATGCACTCGAGGCCGCTGTAGAGCAGCGTCTGACGCATGACGTTGAGTTCCTTGGAGAGGGGGTTGATGATGGGGATGCAGCGGTCGGCCGGGAAGTCGGGGTTCTCGTCATAATACTCGCTCTTGGTCAGCGAGTTGTTCATAATCTCGCTGAAGCCGTTGTCGGTGAGGTAGTCGCTGACGGCGTTCTTCAGCTTGCGCGGGTTGGGCTTCTTGCCGTAGGAGAGGCAGCTGTTGACGGTGTCGCCGATATGGATGTTGTTGTAGCCGTAGATGCGCATGATTTCCTCCACGATGTCGCACTCGCGGGTGACGTCGGCCTTACAGGTGGGCACCTTCAGGGTCATGCCTTCGGCGGTCTCGCTGACAATCTCGATGTCGAGCGAGGTGAGGGCGGTGCGGACGGCCTCCAGCGGGATGTCCTGACCTACGAGGTCGAACATGCGGCGGAAGTTCACCTCAACGACGGGCTTTTCGATGGGCTTCGGGTAAAGGTCCACCATCTGGCCGCATATCTCGCCACCGGCGAGCTCCTGGATGAGCTTCACGGCGCGGCGCAGGGCCCACTCGGTGATGTTGGGGTCGCAGGTGCGCTCGTAGCGGTAGCTGGCATCGGTCTTCAGCGTGTGGCGCTGGCTGGTCTTACGGATGCTCACGGGGTTGAAGAAAGCACTCTCGAGGAAGACGTTCTTGGTCTCCATGGTGGTGCCGCTCTTCAGGCCGCCGAAGACACCGGCGATGCACATGCCTTCGTTCTCATTACATATCATGAGGTCGCGGGCGTCGAGGGTGCGCTCCACGCCGTCGAGGGTAACGAACTTGGTGCCATGCGGCAGGCGCTTCACGATGACGTGGCCGCCGGCAATCTGGTCGGCATCGAAAGCGTGCAGCGGCTGACCCACCTCCATCATGACGAAGTTGGTCACGTCCACCACATTGTTGATGGGGCGCAGGCCCACGGTGCGCAGGCGGTTCTGCAACCACTCGGGGCTCTCCCCTACCTTCACGTTGCGCAGCGTGATGCCAGTATAGCGCGGACAGAGGTCGGGCTCTTCGACGGTCACCTTTATAGGTTCACCGGCCGCTTTGGGGGTGAGGTCGGCAGCAACCTCCGGCCACTTAATCTTCAGCTGCTTGCCCTCGCGGGTATTGCGGACAGCCACCACGTCGCGGGCCACGCCGATGTGCGAGATGGCGTCCATGCGGTTGGCTGTGATGGCCACCTCCAGCAGATCCCACAGGAGCGTCGTCGGGCAGCACCATGATGCCGGCGTGGTCGGTGCCGAGCTGCAGCTCGTCGGCAGCGCAGAGCATACCCTCGCTGACGGCGCCGCGCAGCTTGCCTTTCTTAATCTCGTAGTATTCGGTGTCCGAGGTGTAGATCTTGGTGCCTATCTGGGCGCACACCACCTTCTGACCTGCAGCCACGTTGGGGGCGCCGCAGACGATGTTCAGCGGACGCTCGCCGCCCACGTCGACGGTGGTCAGGTGCAGGTGGTCACTGTCGGGGTGCGGCTCGCAGGTGAGCACCTGGGCTATCACCACATGCTCCAGACCGGCCGGAGAAAGTCAGCAGGTCGTCCAGTTCCTGAGGAGTCATATCCTCAATATCCACATACTCTTTAAGCCAATCAAAAGAAATATTCATATATGTATCAGTTTATTATCAATAAAACATACTCTTTGCATTATTCTGCAAAGATACTATTTTTTTTCAGATATAAACTTTTTTAATTGTAATGAAAAATTATTATAAGAATTTTTAATTATACTGCAAAAACCGAATTATCTTATTCTCAGGAAATCTTCAAATCTTCATCAGAAAATCTTCAAATCTCCGCCATAAAATCTTCAAATCTTCCGAGAAAAATCTCCGATTCTTATTGCAACAACCAAATATTGACCACTGCCAAAATACAACAACCTCTCGACAATCCGTCGGCGATGTTTCAGCGGTGATGGTTCTTCGCTTCCTCTTGGTGGGTTATATGTGGGTTCTTTTGCTCTTCGGTATAAAAATGGAAAGAGCATATCTCCATATGCAGAAGGTATGCTCTTTTCTCTGAATAATAGTTATTAGTCGTCAATCTGCACCACTTTCTCATTATAAAAATAGACTCTTGTCTTATAGTCGTAGCACCATACTTCACTTTGTCCGTACTTCGTTGTAGTGCGGTAGGTATTCATCGGTCTGCCCCAAGCGTCGCGACACATTTCTTTAGACATACCTATAGCCACTTGTTTTTTTCCAACGAGTTCTCCATATTTTGCACCATATTTAGCAGTCATTCTGTTTACAAACTCAGCCTCTTCTTGCATCTTTTCTCGTTCATATGAAGCCTCTCTTTGCCGTTCTTCCTTTTCTCTTTGTGCTTTGGCAATTTTTTCACGCTTCAATAATAATGGAACTTTATTATTTTCTATAATCATGGGATTAATATAATCATGTTCGTATTTAGTCCAAAGATACGGAATATCTTTGGACTTGGGGTTTTCTTTCCTAAAGTCACTCCAACATCGCACCCAGTTTATTCTACAAATTTCAAAAGCAAATGAACCCGTCTTTTCTCCATCCAAAACAATATATAATTTCCCTTCTTTATATAATCCATAAAATGTTTCGCGATTATTTACGCGAAAAAAAACATCCTTACAAGTATACTTGGAATCCAGCAGTTTAATAGGATCATTGGTAATTGCATCTTTTACAATATAACTCTTTGTTGTATTTTGATTAATAAACCAAAAATATTTACCATCATACTCGTCATCTACTTCAAATAATGTAACTTCTTTCCCTACAAACTGCCTAACATTGTTATAAAACCGAAGTGAGAAAAACATATTTTCAAAGTATATACTCTTCATATTATAACCCCATTGTATATTATCATTCTCAGGTTCAGTTCTATAACTCGTTGATTCATTTTTTGCTCCTCGACAATCAACATGATGTGGCGTAAGATAATAAACCATGTTTGTATCTTCACTTGGTTTTAATACAATATAACGGATATAAGATAGTACCTCATTATTTGTAAGGTATTCATTTGTTAAAATTTCCTTTTTTAGATTTTTTGTAGTTAATCCAGATGAACAATCATTCATCATTAGATTGTCTACTGAATTCAAACCGTAAGATGAACGAATCTTATTTCTCTCATCTGAACCAAAAACATAGCCTTCTATTATGTAATATCCAGCAGGCATTTTCCATGGACATTTACCGCTTCTACGAGAGTAAGGGCATTCCTCAGTTTTTTGGGGGTAAACCGTACCATTTCCATCTACGGCAAAAGCTTCCATATCATTATTTAGATAGATATCTCGAATCAAATATAATGTATCACCCGTCATATTTTTCGCATAGGTTCCCGCAACCAAATCAAATTCTATATCTAAATTGTCCTTGGGTGATATTTTCGGGAAATAACGCTCAAAATCCACATCTCGGTCATAATAGTTCTTGGATGCTGTCAAACTACCTGAATAATCATTTCCAACAATTTTTATTTGGGCTAATGTATCAAAAGAGAATGTCATCAGCAACAACATGGCTGCTGTATTTTTTATGTATTTCATATTGTTTCATTTATTTTATTAATAACAGGGTATTTCCTTTATTATTCGTTTAATTATACGACATTATTTTATTAAAACAAGGGTGTCTCTAAAAACTTTGCAATCACTTCGTGCCAAAAGTGCCAGTTTTTACCTCTTGGCATGCTTGGGTGATAGATTTTTAGTGCAGGAATATTCTTACCATGAATGGGATAAACCCAAACATCAGCTGTATATTCATCAGACACATTTAGCTTTAATGCGTGGCCTCCAAGGTCAGGCAGCCCATTGTACAAACGTGCGCCCCATACGATGATATAATCAGGCATATAATATTCCAACATTTCCACGAATGCCTTTTCGGATTTACCCCAATACTCGTTATTAGGTGATTGTCCAGGGCCTGGCAATGCATACTGAATGTAGTTGTAGAATATTACACTTTGCCAAAAATCCTCACGTTCCTGTTGCGACAGCTCTTTCCCTGTCACAGCACGTTCCAGAGTAACGAAACACCTTAGATACTGCTGACCGTTATATTCATACACGGCTTCATGTACAACATCATGTGTTTGCGAAAAACATGCTTTATCCATCTGTTCTTTTTTGCATGATGGATAGCATCGTCCTCCCTTGGCAAGCTCTTTGTCACAATAATGACTTTCGCCGAGCACGAGGATTTTCTTGTCATGATACCTTCTGGAGTAGTTTTTGCCCACCCATGGTTCAAAGTTAATACTGCCCATAACCTTATTGTTTTTTCTCCGCCTACTCTATGATGCAGTTTTCGGCACCCCTGCTTGGTTTTCTTTTGAGCAGGAAGCTGTTGTTGGGAAAATAAGGGGCATGAAGAAAGGCGTGATTCTTTCGTCAAAACTGCCTTATTTACTTGGTGGCGTCCGGAATTGCCATGCTACAAATAAGTCTACGAAATTTCACGCCCCTGCGCGTGAACTATTCGCATCTTCTTCTCGTAGCGGTTAAGTTTTCCGGACTTCCCAAGTGAGAACAAGAGCGTTCAGCTCAATATATGTCTATGTTGTCTATTCTGTCTTTATCTCATTGTTTTGGTTTTATTTTCGACTGCAAAGATACGAACATTATTTTAATTGGAAAAATTATTCTGCCTGTAGCTCGTAGAGGTGATACTGCTCTGTCGGCAGGGGGATATCACGGTAGGTGCTGTCCATGTTGTCCTCGGTTGTCAGCAGGTGGCGGTGCTGAGCGTTGGCGTCGAGGGTCACGTGGTGGTAGAAGTACCAGTAGCCGTGGAGACTGTTGTTGGAGGCCAGGTCGGGGGTTATGGTCACCGTCTCGCCTTCCTGCAGCGCGGGGGCAATGACGTCCATGTCGGCGAGCAGCACCTTGTCGCGGCCGGGCTTGCCGTAGTGCAAGGCGTTGGCAATCACCGCCGCCACCAGCACCACTACGGTGACTATGGTCATCGCCGGGCGTTGCAGCTGCTTCTCATAGTGGCGCACCAGTGGCTCGAGCAGCGCCGCCACTGCCAGCGCCACTAATGGGAACACCGTGAGCAGGTAGAACGCCCGCTGCTTGGTGCTCACCATCATCGGCAGCGTGCCGCAGAGCACAAGGGCGAACAGCAGGCCGAAACGCCGCCAGCTGTCGCGTGTAGGCCTCCAAGGGGCACTCTTTTTCAGTATTCCAAACAAGGCCGCAGCAAGGGCGATAGCCAGCACCACGGCAGTGCGCGAGAAGAGTGCGGAGATGATAAACGTGCGGCTGTTAATCTGCTCTTGGCTGCCACCTATCACCTGGTTCTCAAAGTATTTGCGCAGGAACTCCTGTGCGTCGGGCACACAGAACCACAGCAGCGCCATCGGTGCCGCCAGTCCTGCGGCCATCGCCAGCGTGCCCGCTGCGGCCTGCCCGAAGCCCTTGCGCTCGCCGAAGAGCCACAGCAGCGCCGGCAGCGCCAGCGGGAAGAGCCCCGTGGGCCCTTTGGTCAGGAATGCCGCCGCGAGCACCAGTCCCGCAAGGAAATGATGAATGATGAATGATGAATGATGAGTTGTCGTGCTACGCAGCACCAGACACACCGCGGCCAGCACAAACACGGTCATCGTACTCTCCAGGTAGTTGTTGTGCGCCGCCAGCGCCACGTCGGGTATCAGCGTCAGCATCAGCAGCGGCAACCATCCGAGGCCCGTCTTGAAGTCCAACTGCTTCCACACCCCCACCATCAGCGCCGCCGTCAGCAGCAGCACAGCCACCGAGTAGGCTTTGGCCACCATCATGCCGGAGCCGAAAAGCCTGAACCACAGGCTCAGCAGCCACATCATCAGTGGCGGGTGCTCGTAGAAGTCGGGGAACTGCGTCGCCGTGTAGGTGGGATGCCAGAACGAGCCGATGCCGTGCGCCATGTTGTCGGCCACCGACGTGTAGATGAGGCCGTCCATGAACATACCGCGCGTCAGCAGGTTGTTGCAGGCGAAGAGCCCGAACAGCCCGGCGACGAACAGGTATGGCCAGTATTTCATTTAGTATTAAGTTTTAAGCTGTAAGTTTTAAGTGGCTACGCAGTCCATGCTGCGGCAGCCACTTAAAACTTACAGCTTACAGCTCACAGCTTATTTAATCTTCGCCCAGCTGTCCTTCAGCGTGCATGTGCGGTTGAACACCAGGTGCTCCGGCGTGCTGTCGCGGTCGGTGCAGAAGTAGCCCATGCGCTCGAACTGGTAGCGTGCGATGCCGTCGGCAAACTGGTTGTGGTCGGTATCGGCGAGGGCGGGCTCGCATTTGGCGGTAACAACCTTCAACGAGTTTGGGTTGAGGTTCTCGAGGAAGGAGTGGCCTTCCTCCACATCGTCGGGGGCCTCGACGGCGAAGAGGCGGTCGAATAGGCGCACCTCGGCGTCGATGGCGCTGTGGGCGGCCACCCAGTGGATGGTGCCCTTCACCTTGCGGCCGTCGGGAGCGTCGCCGCCGCGTGTGGCGGGGTCGTAGGTGCAGTGGATGCAGGTGATGTTGCCCTCGGCGTCCTTCTCGACGCTCTGCGCCGTGACGAAGTAGGCGTAGCGCAGACGCACCTCCTGGCCGATGGCCATGCGGAAGTATTTCTTGGGGGCCACCTCCATAAAGTCCTCGCGCTCAATCCACAGCTCGCGTCCGAAGGGCACCTGGCGGGTACCGTCGGCCTCGCATTCGGGGTTGTTCACGGCCGTCAGCATCTCGTTCTGTCCCTCGGGGTAGTTGTCGATGACAACCTTCACGGGGTCGAGGACAGCCATGCGGCGCTGTGCCACCTTGTTGAGGTGCTCGCGCAGCGAGAACTCCAGCAGGCTGTAGTCGATAATGTTGTCGCGTTTGGCCACGCCGATGCGCTCGCAGAAAGCCTTGATGCTCTCGGGCGTGTAGCCGCGACGGCGGAAGCCGCAGATGGTCGGCATGCGGGGGTCGTCCCAGCCGCTGACGTAGTTCTCCTTGACAAGCTGCAGCAACTTGCGCTTGCTCATCACCGTATAGTTGATGTTGAGGCGGGCGAACTCGTACTGATGGCTCGGCCAAATGCCCAGCTGCTCGATGAACCAATCGTAGAGCGGACGGTGGATGTCGAACTCCAGCGTACAGATACTGTGGGTGATATGCTCTATGGAGTCGCTCTGGCCGTGGGCATAGTCGTACATCGGGTAGATGCACCACTTGTCGCCGGTGCGGTGATGGTGGGCATGGAGGATGCGGTACATGATGGGGTCACGGAACATCATGTTGGGGTGCGCCATGTCGATCTTAGCGCGCAGCACCTTGCTGCCGTCGGGGAACTCGCCGGCGCGCATGCGGCGGAACAGGTCGAGGTTCTCCTCGACGCTGCGGTCGCGGTAGGGGCTATTCTTGCCCGGCGTGGTCACCGTGCCGCGCCCCTCGCGAATCTCGTCGAGGGTCTGGTCGTCGACGTAAGCCAAGCCTTTCTGTATCAAGAGTTCAGCCCACTCATAGAGCTGCTCGAAATAGTCGGAAGCATAGTGCTTCTCGGCCCAGTCGAAGCCCAGCCAGTGGATGTCCTCCTGTATGGAGTCGACATACTCGGTGTCCTCCTTCACGGGGTTGGTGTCGTCGAAGCGCAGGTTGGTCTTGCCGCCATACTTCTTTGCCAAACCAAAATTAATGCAAATCGACTTGGCGTGGCCGATGTGCAGGTAGCCGTTGGGTTCCGGCGGAAAACGGGTCTGGATGCTGGTGTACTTGCCCTCGCTCAGGCCCTGCTCGATAATCTCTTCCAGAAAATTAAGTTGCTTCTCAGAGGTGTTGGTCTCTTCCATAACAAACTGAATACTTATAGTTTAAATATTGTACATTATATAAAATCAATCTACAAAGATACACAATTCCCACAAAATGGCAAAAATAATTTTATCAACAGCCCTCCGGATTGATGCCTGTCCGTACCTGCTTCATCTATTCACCGGTTGTTTACCGATTGTTTACCGGTTTGTAACCGTTGAACAACCGGTAAACAACCGTTGAACAGTCGGAGTGGATACGGAGAGGTTGCGGCCCGAGGTAGACGAAGCTGCGAGGGAGGGGAACAAAAAAAATATACGGTATACTTTTTTTTTGTATTTTTGCAGCATGAAAAAGACAACACTTATCCTGATAGCCGTAGGGGCTATGATGTTCAGTTCGTGCGACATATTTAACCAGCTGGCAAGCGACGTCGCCAGTGTGGCCAACCTGCGCAACTGCGAATTCAACCTGAAGAACGTCAACAATGTGAGCGTGGCTGGCGTCAACGTGAAGAACCTGACGCAGGGGCAGCTCAGCGCCACCGACGTGGTGAAGCTCGTGGCCGCCTACCAGACCAAGAAAGTGCCGCTGGCCATGAACGTCAACGTCGACGTGAAGAACCCCACCACGACGCAAGCCGCCATGACGGCCCTCGACTGGATACTGGCCATCGACGGCAAAGACATGGCAAACGGAATCAACTCACAGCGTTACACCATCAGGCCGAGTGCCACCACCACCGTGCCTCTGGGTGTGAACACCGACCTCGGCGACCTCTTCTCGAAGGAGGGCGTGGAGAAACTGAAGAACTTCGCCAGCAGCTTCACCAAGGATGGCACCTCGTCGAAGGTGGGCCTGCGCGTGAAGCCCAGCATCAGCGTCGGCAACCAGCAGATTCCCTTCCCCAACTACATCAAGCTGGAGAAGAAGACCGGCAAAGGTTGAAAAACAGCTGGGCGGCGGGCTCGATGAGGGCGTCGGGGAAGTCGTAGTCGGGATGATGTAGCTCGGGCTGCTGCTCGCCGGAGCCGATGCCAAACATGGCACCCGGGAATTCGAGCAGATACTCGGCGAAGTCCTCGCTCCAGCGATTGGGAATATCCTTATAGACAACATCAAGCGGCATATCATGTGCCGCTTTTTCTATGGCTTTTACGCAGACGGGGTTGTTCTCCGTTGCACGGAAGGGCTCGACGAGCGAGCGCGTGACGGTGAGGCCGTGGCGGGCGGCAATCTCATCCACTGCATTGTTGGCGTCGGTGAGCAGACACTCCATGGCGTCGTTGGTGAAGGCGCGGAGGGTGAACATCACCTCGGCGTGCCCTGCGGAGGTGCCGAAAGCGGGCTGCCCGAGACGAACGCAGATAAGCGTGGACTGGCGGAAATCACTTAATCTCCCCGCTTCGCGGAAATCCATAAATCCATTAAACTTATTGATAATCTCGGCCACGGCGAGGCCGGGGTTGACGCCAAGCTCGGGCGTGGAGGCGTGGGTCTCGCGGCCGTCGAGACGGTAGACGACACCTGTGGAAGCGGCGGCGAAAGTGTGCGGACAGAGCACCACAGTGCCGAGGGGGTAGCCAGGCAGATTGTGCAGACCATAGATGGCGCGGATGTCATACTGCTGCAGGATGCCGCTGTCGAGGATGGCACGCGAGCCGGTGCCAGTCTCCTCGGCGGGCTGCCAGAGGAGGAGAATTGAAAATTGAAAATTGAAAGTTGAAAATTGCTCGTCGACCAGCTCGGCAAGACGCAGGAGGATGGTGGTGTGGCCGTCGTGGCCGCAGCGGTGGCCTATGGGCAGGGCGTCGATGTCGGCGCGGAAAGCTATAGTGGGTAGTGAATAGTGGGTAGTGGGTAGCACTTGACCACGTGTGCTATCCACAACACACTCCCCACTACACACTCTTTTTTCCCAGACGGCGATGACGCCGTAGCCGCCGACGTTGGTGTAGACCTTGTCTGGATGAAGCGTTTGCAGGTGCTTGACTATTGTATCGTGGGCAAACTGCTCGTTGCCGGCAGTCTGCGGGTGCTCGTGGAGAGTCCTCCTTATTTCTTTATAATCAATCATATTTTTTTTCCAATCAGATTGTAAAAGATTATAAAAGATTATTTATTGCGTAGATTCTCTTTTACAATCTGATTGAGTTTTAATTATTAAGTTTCAATATCTGTTCGCGGAAGAAGTCGCCGCGATGTTCGAAGTTCTTGAAGGCGTCGTAGCTGGCCGCTGCCGGCGAGAGGAGCACTACCCCACCCTGCGGCGTGTGTGCGGCGCACCAAGGGACAATCTTGGTGTAGTCGTCTTCGATGAGGAATTGAGAATTGAGAATTGAGAATTGAGAATGAATTCTTCTTCCGGCGGCGCCGACGAAGACGAGGTTAGTCATGGGGTTTTGCTGCAGGAAGTCGACGAGGGGTGTGTAGTCGATGCCGCGGTCGAAGCCGCCGAGGATGAGGGTGTCGACACGGCCGAGGGCGCGTACGGCGGCGATGGCGGCAGCAGGGATGGTGGAGATGCTGTCGTCGTACCATGTGATACCTTTATACACGCCTATTTTCTCCATGCGGTGATGCAACCCTTGGAAGGTTTTAAGTTTTAAGCTGTAAGTTTTAAGTGGCTGACGCGTCACAAGCGATGCCACACGGCAGGCCACAAGGGCATTGCTGCGGTTATGCTCGCCATCGAGTGGGCAAGCGTCGAGGATCGTGTCCTCATCGACGGAGACATCATTGATGGAATAAGGGTGCACGACGGAGGCAATGTCTGCGGAATGCTGCGCGACCAGGTCGGCGAGCTCGGCATTGTCGGTGCAATAGAAGAAATGGTCATCGGCCTGCTGGCGGAGGGCTATCTGGAGCTTGGCCATCTTGTAGCCGAGATAATTCTCGTAGTGATCGAGGTGCTCCTGGAAGAGGTTGAGGAGCACTGCGATATGCGGGCCACGGTGGATATTTTCGAGCTGGTGGCAGCTGAGCTCGGCCACGACTATACTGTCCTCGCGGAGGTCGTCGAGGATGTCGAACAACGGTATGCCGATGTTGCCGGCGAGGATGCTGCCGGGCAGCAGGTGGTGGATGAGGCTGGCTGTGGTGGACTTGCCCTTGGTACCCGTGACGCCGATGGTAATATCGCCGTAGACCTGGAGGAACAAGTCTGTGAGACTTGTCAATTGAGAATTGAGAATTGAAAATTGAAAATTAGGGATACCCGGACTCTTGATGACCATATCGAACGGCCATTCTGATCTCCACTCTCCACACTCCGTTCTCCACTTTCCGTTCTCGACTTGTGTGGCGATGGTGTACTGTGCGTCGGGCACAAGGCGCTGGATGAGGCGCTCGGCGCTGCGGCCCTCGCGGCCGTAGCCGGCGATGAGAATGCTCTTACCCTGTAGCAGGGCTCTTAGTTGATCTTCTCGGTACATGCTGCTTGTAGTATTTGGCGTTCGTCGGGGGTGAGGTTGCCCATGGGGAGGATAGATTGGATAGAAGCACTAGATGGGATAGACTGAATGAGATAGTCTTTCAGGAGAGCGGGGCGCGAGGTGGAGTACCAGCGCTGGATGGCCATAGAGAGGGCGGCGTTGACTTCGCTGACGGTGCCCACGCACTCGAAGGGTTTGGTCTCAGCCTTGCCTGTGAGCTGCAGGAATTCGTGCTCAAGCGTAGTATCGTCGAGCATAGACTTGCCGAAGATGGCATTGAGGCGTGCCGGCTCTATGAAAGGCGAGAGTATAATGTAGGCGAAGAGGCACTTGGCACAGTGTCCGCACCAGATGTCCTGCTTGCTGCCCACGTTGCACGAACGGAACACATCGTGGTAGGCCGTGAAGCGGCTGAAGAGCATGGCTATCTGAAGCTCGGTGAGGGGGCGCAAGAAAGAGAAATAGTTGAAGCTGGGGCAGTAGGCACGGAAGTCGTCCTCGAACTCGAGGCTTTTGCTGTACTGGTGGTTTACGCTGGTGCCGAGGACAGTGCTCTCATTGGCGGAGCTCTCGTTGCTGAGGGCCACATTGGGGATGCCACTGAGGACGGAAGCCAGATGGGTATAGAAAGCAAGCATGGCGCTGAAGGGCGTGTGCCCGTTGAGGTAACCTTTTGCGTTGAGGTCGAGCAATGTCGGGTCGATAGTACGGCGTATGACAAGCACCTCGCTTATGGGGAAGCCAGCCTTGGAAGCGCACTCCACCGTGGCGCCGCGAGGGTTCATAATAAGCGGTCGCACCGACTTACCAGCACGGCGCAGCAGCTCGAGGGTAACGACGCTGTCCTTGCCGCCACCTATGGGGACGAGGTATTTGTCTGTGTTTTGTATTACTTGGAATGCATTTGACTGGTCGTCAGGTTTACAGTGCACCTGCATAAACGCTTCCAGAGTTTCTGCAATGCCATTGGTGTAGAAGAACTCGCCGAGACCATGCCAGTAGAGTTTGCGCCAGAAGGCAATCTGTTCGGCGCTAAGTCTGCCGCACAGAACCTTGACAACAGGCGGGCAGGCGCATTTCCAATAGCTCACCAGCTCAACCATGCCAATATTGAAGACTATGGTATCTATGTCGGCATCGAAGTTGAGGAACGGGCGCCGCTCAATGACGGCGGATGGATGAAACTCAATGTCGCCAATGCGGAAGTCGAACCACAGATGCAGTCCGTCGGCCTCCTCACGGTAGTGGTAGGCCGCATATTCGAAGACGGGGTATTGCCGCCGCAGCGACTGATACTTCTCGTTGTTGTTGTTCATGTGATATTTAACGACAAAATAAACGAATTATTACATTGGCACAATAAAAAAAGAGCGGCGGCGTTAAAGGAAACAATGAAAAAGACCGTCATACTGACAATGCTGCTCGGTCTCGCCGTTGCTGCCGCCGGACAGGGAATGCTCGACAAAGGGCTTGCGGCAGAAGCCAAAGGACTGGGCGACCTGGCCGAAGGCTACTACCGCAAAGCTGCCGATACCAGCGCTACTGCCCGATTGCGACTCGGAATGTTATTGCAGCAACGCGAGCGATATGCCGAGGCTCGGGAGTGGCTGATCAAAGCCGACAGCGGTGCCGTTGCAATGGCCCATCTGTCTGAGTGCCATGCGGAGATAAAAGACTGGACAGCAGCAAAACAGGCGGCAGAGAAAGCCATCGAGATTGCCGACAAGGATGACAAGGAAACGTTGGCATCGGCCATGAGCACGCTGGCGTTGGTATACTGCAACCAAGAGAACTATACCAACGCCCTGAACTGGGCGCACAAGGCCATCAAGGCAGACCCGACATCGGCGAGGGCGCAGAACGCCACTGGTGTAATATACTTCCGCAAGGGCAACGACATTGAGGCGCTGAAAGCCTTTCGCGAAGCACTGAAGCACGACCCAAACAACGTGGACGCACACTTCAACATCGGCACCATATACTGCTACCACAACAACCACGACAACGCCATAAACACCCTGCGCAAAGGGCTGAAAGAGAACCGGAAGTCGGTAAAACTATACTACTGCCTCGGGTGGGCATTCATGCTCAAGGGCGACAAGCCGAAAGCAATAGAATGCCTGCAGACGGTGATAGAGCTTGACTCTGGATACGTGAACGCATATTATCGATTGGGCGATATTTACTTCGGAAACGGCGAGTACAACAGAGCCATAGAGCAATACCGAAAAGCCATAGCCATTGCACCGCGCATGACCGAAGGGTACCGACTGCTCGGGCGCACATACGCAGAACTGGACGACTTCGGCAAAGCCATTCGTAACTACCAGAAAGCCGTGGAGATTGACAACAAAGACTCGGAGACTTACTGCAGGATTGCCGAGTTGTACGGCAAACAGAAACAGGCGTCAAAGGAGCGCAACAACTACCGCCGAGCCGCCAAACTGGGCAATGCTAAAGCACAAGAATGGTGCACAAAGAACGGAATAACATATTAAATTATAGCGGCATGAAAGACTTGAAATACTACCTCGGGCAAGTGGAGGAGATATTCTCCAACGAACGGTTCAATGCAGAGCCGCGAGAACTGTACGAACCCATTGACTATACACTTCGACTCGGCGGCAAACGCATACGCCCCACACTACTTCTGGCAGCAAACGCAATGTTCGGCGGCGAGATGGATGTGGCTCGAGATGCTGCACTCGGCATTGAGACCTTCCACAACTTCACGCTGCTGCACGATGACCTTATGGACCGCTCGCCGCTACGTCGTGGAAAACCGACGGTGTATACAAAATGGGGGGACAACACTGCCATATTGAGTGGCGACACTATGTTTGCGCTTGCATGGCGATACTTCTTACGCCAACCGTCGCCGCGTCTGCAGGAGATTCTGCAGTGCTTCAACGAGACCGCCATAGAGGTATGCGAGGGCCAACAGAAAGACATGAACTTCGAGCAACGTGGTAACGTGACCATTGACGAATACACGGACATGATACGCCAAAAGACCGCCGTGTTGCTGGCCGGTGCACTGAAGATTGGCGCACTATACGCCGATGCTTCGAAAGAAGATGTACGCAAGTTGTATGATTTCGGTCTGCACCTCGGACTGGCGTTCCAACTACAGGACGACTTGCTCGATGGCTATGGCGACACTGCTGTATTCGGCAAGAAAACTGGTCAGGACATACGCGACAACAAGAAGACATTCCTACCGCTGACAGCTGAAAAACTATGCACTGATGCTCAGAGGAATGAACTATGTAAACTATTCTCCGGAAGAGAAACCGACGAGGAAGAGAAGGTACGCCGCGTCATGGCCATATACGATACAGTCGGCCTTCGCCCAAAAGTGGAGGAATCCATTGAGAGAGAGTTTTGCAAAGCAATGACTTGCCTCGATAGCATCCATGCCGACGAGACGCTGAAACTTCCGTTCCTTGAACTCATGGAATCCTTAAAAGGAAGAAAAAAATGATTTTTTTGGCTATATTAAAAAAATAGTGTATATTTGCAAAACGAAACATAAAGAGTGAGTAACAAACAATAATTTAATAATCAACACACTAACAACATCATGAAAAAAGTATTTGCCTTGATGTCAATAGTCGGACTGTTGACATTTGCCAACTTCAACAACGTGATGGCTCAGGATGCCACCCCCGCTGAAGGAACAGAACAAGTAGCTGCCACCGATGAGGCTCCTGCCGCCGATGCCGCTGTGGTCGAAACCGCCGCCGAGGAAGAGACTGTTGCCGCCGCTCCCGCCGACGACACCAAATCGTTCCACCAGATGCTGAAAGAGAAGTACATTCAGGGTGGTGCAGGTTGGATGACCCCCGTGCTCCTCTGCCTTATCTTCGGTATGGCTCTCATCATTGAGCGCATCCTGTACCTGAACATGGCTACCACCAACGTTAAGAAACTCCTCGATGGCATTGAGGAGAACGCCAAGAAGGGTGACTGGAAAGGTGCCCGTGAGCTCTGCGCCAACACACGCGGTCCTGTGGCCAGCATATTCGTGCAGGGTCTTGACCGTATCGACCAGGGTCTTGACAACGTCGAGAAAGCCGTCACCAGCTACGGTGGCGTGCAGATGGCTCGCCTCGAAAACAACATGACCTGGATTGGTCTGTTCATCGCCCTTGCTCCTTCTTTCGGTTTCCTCGGCACCGTCGTCGGTATGGTCCAGGCCTTCGATGACATCGAGACTGCCGGTGATATCAGCCCGACCGTTGTGGCTGGCGGTATGAAAGTTGCTCTGTTGACGACCATCTTCGGTCTCATCACCGCTATCATCCTTCAGATTTTCTACAACTACATCCTCACCAAAATCGAGAGCCTCGTCGACCAGATGGAAGACGGTAGCATCAGCTTCATGGATATCCTCGTGAAGTACCACAAATAATGGTCAACTCTTTTGGACGGTAAATAATAAGTAGTAACCTAAAAAAGAACAACCATTATGAAAGAATCAACAAGAAAACTCATCACCTGGGCAGGATTGATTATCGCGGGCATCTGCACCGTACTGAGCATCGTCTTTGCCATGTACAATGGTGATGTCAAAGAGCTGGCAGCCGTTAAGGCCAACGGCCTCTTCGACGCCACTTTCTATATCCTGCTTTGTCTCATTGCTGTTTCCATCATTGCCATCCTTGTGTTCGTATGTGCAG
Organism: uncultured Bacteroidota bacterium; assembly: GCA_902777005.1. Classification (GTDB taxonomy): domain Bacteria; phylum Bacteroidota; class Bacteroidia; order Bacteroidales; family P3; genus Colimorpha. Next base: position 108,479 of record CACYSB010000006.1, on the reverse strand, counting down.
GCCTTGGCAAGAAATTCAGTGAAGACAAGGGCTATTGGAAAAAGTTCCTTGGTATCGTCGCCGCCATCGTGGTGGTCTGTGTGCTGGCCTTCGTACTGTCAAAAGGCAACGATGTCAGCCCCGCCCTCATGGAGAAGCACGATGTGACAGAAGGAACATCCAAGCTCATCGGAGCCGCCTGCTACATTGTATACATCCTGGTCATTGTCGCTGCAGTGTCCATCGTCTACACAACTATTGCCAAATCACTTAAAAAGTAACACACTATGGCAAGAAAGACTCCCGGACTCAATACAGGCGCAATGTCCGATATCTCGTTCCTGTTGCTGGCCTTCTTCCTTATGGTCTCCAACATCAACACAGATATGGGTATTGCCCGTAAGCTTCCCCCTCCCCTCCCGGAGGACGCGGAGGCTCCAGATGTTCGTGAGCGCAATATCTTCGTAGTGCTTGTCAACAAGGACGACCGGTTGCTCTACAACAACGAGTATGGCCGCATTGAGGACTTGAAGGAACGTGCCAAGGAATTCCTCGGCAACCCCAACAATCTCCCCAACCTGCCCGAGAAGGTAGCCACCGACATACCCCTGCTGGGAACGGTGGATGTCTCCAAGGGTGTCATCTCGCTGCGCAACGACCGCGGCACGTCCTACGACATGTACCTGCAGGTACAGAACGAGTTGACGGCAGCTATCAAAGAGATGCGCGACGACTTATCGACAGCTCACTTCGGCAAGAAGTTTGCCGACATCACCGAACAACAGCGCGAAGCCATTGAGCAGGCCATCCCCGTGGCCATCTCTGAGGCCGAGCCCACAAAGATAGGAGGAAAATAATGGCACGTTTTACAGGAAAGAAAGCAACCTCTACTCCTGAGCTCAACATGGGCTCGATGAGTGACATTATCTTCATGCTGCTGTTCTTCTTCATGGTTATCACCACCATGCGCGAGAGCTCACTCTATGTGAAGATCATCCCGCCGCAGGGCAGCGAGGTAACCAAGCTCGAGAAGAAGAGCCTCGTCAGCTATATCAACGTGGGTGTACCCCTGCCCGACCAACAGAAGAAGTACGGTACGGAACCCCGTATCCAGCTCAACGACCAGATATCGGAGGTCTCCGACATCATGACTTTCTGCGAGCTCGAGCGTTCCGCCCGTCCTGAGGCCGACCGACCCTTCATCACCACGGCCATCAAAGCCGACAAACAGGTGCGCATGGGTATGGTCTCCGACATCAAGCAGGAGCTCCGCCAGGCTGGTGCCCTAAAGATCTTCTACAATGCCAGCAAAGGCAACAGCAAGAGCAAATAAGGGCACAAAACGACAATAAGAAAGCCCCTCGCAGCACAGCGAGGGGCTTTTCTTTTGTACATTTCCCAAACAGAGAGGGGTGCTTTATTCAAAGCGCCCCTCATCATTCATGCTATGCAATCTAACGATTAAGCATACAGCTCCTCGAAGATCTTGCGCAGCTTCGGGCTCTCGCGGAGCTCCTGCAGCGTGAACTCGGCGTGGCCCTTGGTGTAGCCGTTGCCCATGATCATGTTCACGTCGCTGCCAATGCCCTCGGCACCGAGGCTGGCCTTGGTGAAGCTGGTGGCCATGCTGAAGAAGTAGACGATACCGTCGTCCTTGGTGCAGAGCACAGCGGTCATCTCCTGGTCGGGAACGTTGACGCAATTGATGGTCACATCGGCCATCTTGCCGTTGGTGAGGCGCTCGACGAGCTCATAGACCTGCACGGGGGTCATGCCGGCGGCACTCTCCACGATGTCGCAGAAGCCGAGGTCCTTGATACGCTGGGTGCTCTTGGGGCTGTTGGCGATGCCGATGACCTTGCCGGTGACACCGACGCGTTTCTTGGCCTCGTAGCAGCAGAGCATACCGCTCTTGCCACCGGCACCGAGGATGACGACAGTCTGGCCATACTGGCACAGCTTGGCGGTCTGGGCGGGAGCACCAGCCACGTCGAGGGCGCTCAGGGCGAGCTTCTCGGGCATGTCGGTCGGGATCTTGGCATAGATACCGCTCTCGAAGAGGATGGCCTTACCCTTGATGTCGACCTGGTCGACCTCGGGACGGATCTCCAGAATCTCATCGATGCGCAGAGGAGTGAGGCTCAGCGAGACGAGGGTGGCGATGCGGTCGCCCTCCTTCAAGTCGATCTTGCCCTTCAGGGCGTCGCCGATTTTCTCCACCTTGCCGAGGAGCATACCGCCGGAACCGGTGCGACGGTTGCGGTGCTTACCCTGCAGCTCGACGTTGAGGAACATTTCCTTTTTCACCTCTTCCATAATCTTCTCCTGGCTGGCGCCTTCGCCGGCCTGCTGCTTGGCATAGTTGTGGATGTCAGTGAACGAAGCGCTGTCGATGTTCAGGGTCTGGACGTCGATAAGAATCTCATTGTCCCAAATTTCATCCATGTTGTTGTCAAGCTTGTTAGCGGGCTGGGGCAGCACGCCTTTGGGCTCGATGACGCGGTGGGTACCGTACTTGTTGCCTTTTTTCTGCATAACGTTTGGTTATTTTTTTGATTATTAAATGATTTATCTGGTTTGACATAAAATTCAAACATACAAAGATACATATAAAAAACGACATGGCAAAATATTTTTTTGCCATGCTGTATAAAAAAAAATCGGAAATCAACCCCGCTCCGGAATGCTTCGAAAAAACCGCTCCAAGTCCACAAATACATTTCAAATAGACACAGACTCCGCTGCTTGCGTGCAACCACACCGTAGCCTCTCCGACTTTGGCCCGACTGTTCTACGGTTGTTTACCGGTTGTTCTACGGTTTATATCGTTAAACAGTGGTAGAACAACCGTAGAAAGGCCGGAGAGGGGACGGAGCGGATACGCAGGAGGTGCACTTTTTTATTGTATATATCAAATATTATGCGTATATTTGCATTTTCTAATTTCCCGTCGGATAAACAAAAACATACTGAATATGAAACAATACATTGAACAGAACAAGGACCGCTTCCTCGAGGAGCTCTTCTCCCTCATCCGTATTCCCTCCATCAGCTCCGAGCAGGAGCACAAGCCCGACATGGTGCGCTGCGCCGAGCGCTGGCGCGAGTTGTTGCTCGAGGCCGGCGCCGACCGCGCCGAGGTGATGCCCACCGACGGCAACCCCGTGGTCTACGGCGAGAAGACCATCGACCCGAAGAAGCCCACGGTGCTGGTCTACGGCCACTACGATGTGATGCCAGTGGCTCCGCTCGAGCTGTGGCGCACCTCGCCGTTCGAGCCCGTGGTCAAGGACGGCTTCATCTGGGCCCGCGGCGCCGACGACGACAAGGGCCAGAGCTTCATGCACGCCAAGGCCTTTGAATATATGGTGAAGACCGGCAATCTGCCATGCAACGTGAAGTTCATGCTCGAAGGCGAGGAGGAGATTGGCTCAGGCTCGCTCTACGGCTTCTGCGAGAAGAACAAGGAGCTGCTGAAAGCCGACGTCATACTGGTGAGCGACACCTCGATGATTGCCCCCGACGTGCCCTCGATCACCAGCGGCCTGCGCGGCCTCTGCTACTGGGAGGTGGAGGTGACCGGCGCCAACCACGACCTGCACAGCGGCATCTTCGGCGGCGCGGTGGCCAACCCCATCAACGTGCTGTGCAAGATGATTGCCGACCTGCACGACGAGAATGGACACATCACCATACCGGGCTTCTACGACGACGTGCTGGTGCTCAGCGACGAGGAGCGCGCGCTGATGGCCCAGGCCCCGTTCGACGAGAAGCAGTACATGAAGGACCTCGGCGTGCGTGCGCTGAAGGGCGAGAAAGGCTACACCACCAAGGAGCGCACGGGTATACGCCCCTGCCTCGATGTGTGCGGCATCTGGGGCGGTCACACTGGCGAGGGCACGAAGACCGTGCTGCCCAGCAAGGCCTACGCCAAGATAAGCACGCGTCTGGTTGCCAACCAGGACTTTGAGAAAATCAGCAAGCTGTTCCAGGAATACTTCGAGAGCGTGGCGCCCGACTACGTGACCGTGAAGGTGACGCCCTGCCACGGCGGCGCCGCCTACGTGAGCCCGCTGGAACTGAAGGCCTACAAGGCCGCAGAGAAGGCTATGACCGACACCTTCGGCAAGCGCCCGATACCTACGCGCAGCGGCGGAAGCATCCCCATAGTGGCAGGCTTCGAGAAGATACTGGGCCTGAAGAGCATCCTGATGGGCTTCGGCCTGGCCAGCGACGACATCCACGCCCCCAACGAGAACTACCCGCTGCAGCAGTTCTTCAAGGGCATCGAGACCATCCCGCTGTTCTACAAGTATTTCGCGGAATAGCCTGGATAATCTAGAAATTCCATTATAACAGAATTACAAAGTATGTACGAAATCATCAGCAAAAGGCTGCTCAACAGCCACGAGATTTACCGGATGGAGATTCACGCTCCGTGGATATCGCTCAGCGGCAAGCCGGGCCAGTTCGTAATAGTCATCCCTCACGAGAACGGCGAGCGCATACCGCTCACCATCAGCGACATCGTCTATCAACGGCAGTCGGTGGTGATAGTGTTCCAGGTGGTGGGCGAGACCACACGCCAGCTGGCAGCGATGCAGGAAGGCGACGACCTCTACACAATCGTGGGCCCTCTGGGGCGGCCGAGCGAGCTGATTGAGAAGTACGAGAAAGGTGAATTGAAACGCTTGCTGTTCGTCGCCGGCGGCGTGGGCATTGCGCCTGTGTTCCCGCAGGTGAAGTGGGCCTTCCGCAACGGGATCCCGACCGACGTCATCATAGGGGCACGTTCGAAGGACCTGCTGTTCTATGAGGACGAGCTGCGCGCCGTGTGCCACAACCTGCACATCATGACCGACGACGGCACCTACGGCGAGCAGGGCCTGGTCACCGCCAAAGTGGACGAACTCTGTACCAAAGGTGTGGAGTACAGTCACTGTGTGGCCATCGGGCCGCTGCCGATGATGAAGTTCGTAAGCCTCACCACCAAGAAGTACGACCTGCCGACGATAGTGAGCCTCAACTGCATGATGGTGGACGGCACAGGCATGTGCGGCGCCTGCCGCGTGAGGGTTGGCGACGAGGTGAAGTTCTGCTGCGTGGACGGTCCCGAGTTCGACGGCCATCTGGTGGACTTCGACGAAGCCGCCCGCAAGCTGAAGACACCGGATGCGCGGCGCTACCGCATAGCCACCGCCGAGAGTGGTCACAAGTGCAACCTGGCACCAGCCGTGGAGAACGCCATGTCCGAGGCCAAGAAGCGTCAGAAGCCGCGCGAGCAAGACCCCAAGGTGCGCGCCAAGAACTTCGACGAGGTCAGCTTCGGCCTCACAGAGCATCAAGCCATGGTGGAGGCCAACCGCTGCCTGCAGTGCAAGAAGCCGCGCTGCGTCGAGGCCTGCCCCGTAGGCATCAACATACCGCTCTTCATTCAGAACATCAAGGAAGAGAACTTCAACCAGGCTTATATAACCATCAGCCACGACTCGGCCCTGCCGGCGGTCTGCGGACGCGTCTGCCCGCAGGAGACGCAGTGCGAGGGAAGCTGCGTCATGGGTGTGAAGGGCGAGCCCATAGCCATCGGCGCGCTGGAGCGCTTCGTGGCCGACAATCACCGTGCCCAGTCGAAGCCGCAGAGCCCCTGCTATCCTGCCGGTCGCAAGGTGGCGGTGATCGGCAGCGGTCCCAGCGGATTGACATGCGCCGGCGACCTGGCCAAGCATGGCTATCAGGTCACAGTATTCGAGGCGCTGCACCATGCCGGCGGCGTGCTGGTCTACGGCATCCCCGAGTTCCGTCTGCCCAAGCAGCGCGTGGTGGAGCCCGAGATTGAGAATCTGCGCCGACTGGGCGTCGAAATACGCACCAATGTCATCATCGGCAAGAGTATAACCATAGACCAGCTGATGAACGACATGGAGTACGACGCCGTTTATATCGCTTCCGGCGCCGGTCTGCCCAAGTTCATGGGCATTGGCGGCGAGACCCTCATCGGCGTCATAAGCGCCAACGAATTGCTGACGCGCACCAACCTTATGCACGGCTACGACGAACACTACGACACTCCCATCTACCTAGGGCGCAAGGTTATAGTGGTCGGTGGCGGCAACGTGGCCATGGATGCCGCACGTACCGCCCTGCGACTGGGCAGCGAGGTGACGGTGGTCTACCGTCGTGGCGAGATGGATATGCCTGCCCGCCGCGAGGAGGTGCACCACGCCATGGAGGAAGGTGTACAGTTCATGTTCCAGACAGCCCCTCTCGAAATCCTCGGCACCGAGGACGGCTACGTCCGTGCGCTGCGCTGCGTGAAGATGGAGATGGGCGAGCCCGACGAGAAAGGCCGCCGCAAATTCAGTCCCATCGAAGGTAGCGAGTGCGACGTGGAGGCCGACACCATAGTCGCCGCCCTCGGAACCAGCCCCAATCCCCTTATCCGTACCAGCACTCCAGGCTTGGAATGTGAACCATGGGGAGGCATCAAGGCCGATGAGAACGGACAGACCAGCCGCAAGTACATCTTTGCCGGTGGTGACGCTGTCAGCGGCGCAGCCACGGTAATCCTCGCCATGGGCGCCGGACGCAAAGCCGCCAAAGCCATCATGGAGGTGCTGGGATAATGAAGATTTCCCACATATTCCTCCGCCTGATCTGCCTGGCCATCGCCGTGGGGTCGGGTTGGTTTGCCGCACGGAGTTACCAGTATATAATGGCAGAGGAAGACCCTACCTCCAGAATCATTGCTTTAGTGATTGTGGAGGGCATCTTTGTTTCCTTAACCATATATTTGCTTGTATGGACGTTCTTCTACGACCGTATGGAGAACCGTGAGCGACAGCGCAAGGCGGATGCCGAGCGCAAAGAACGTCGCAAACCAGCCAAGGAAAAACTGGACGAAGCCAGGAAAGAGCAACGCGCAGAGCGGAATACCAACTATATTCTGGGAGCCGTAGCCATAGCAACTGCCATCTATTTCCTGACTAAAAATGAATGGCTTATGGCGGGACTGATGGCTGTCGTTGCGGTATACCTGTTCTACAAAGCCGCCCGCAACATCGAACCCGACAAAATAAAGCAGAAAAGAGAAGAAGCCACCCGCAGGCAGGAAGTGGAAAACCTGATGGAAACCGCCAAAGACGACGGCGCCGTGATCATTGTCGAGAATGTGGACAACATCCGCGCCATCGAAGAGGCGATAGAGACATTCAGCGACGAATACCTTGGGCACAAGAATGGGCGCAACACCATACGACTGTGGCAGTTGGAGCGAAACCGATATGCCCTCACTTTCCCTCTCGGCTACCAGCCCGAAGCTCCGATGGCGCTGATGTGGGAACTGGATGGCCAGGGGCTGCAGCCCCGAGGTTGGTTTCCTTCGCACAGATTGAAGACTCATGGTGTTTGGACGATGCTGACCGTTGCCGAAAGTGGCGCCGCAAACGCTGTAACCGACAACGGATGCTGCTATGAGGACGAGTGCGATTTCCACCTCCGCATCTATCCGAAGCTGCATATTGCTTATCAACCACGTCCCAATATCATGGGCGACAACCCTAAGAAACTTGAAGATTTCACCTGAACAATAAACCATGGAGAAATTCAGTATTGACAACGCACCTAAGTTCGAGCGGCACTACAACGATGACGGCTTCTGGAAGAAGATTCGCCACATCACCGCGCAGGTTGGGCGCAAGGTGCTCTACCCTGCCCTGCTGCTCTACTTCCTGTTGCAGGCCAAGGACGTTCCGGCGAAAGCCAAAACCATCATTATCGGCGCACTGGGCTACCTAATCCTGCCGGTTGACGTCATGCCCGACTTCATACCAGCCTTAGGCTTCACAGACGACCTCACAGCCCTCATGTTGGCCTTGCATACGCTGAACAAATATCTTACACCAGAGATAAACCAGAAAGCAAAAGAACATACCGACAATCTACTTAAACAATGAAAAAGACTCTCATCCTAATAGCCCTCATGCCACTGATAGGCTTGGCACAGAAGCCCCTGCTCGACTCGATGCAGATGCCAAACGCAGTCTACTTCCTGCCTGCACCACCCGACACTGCCAGCGACGCCTTCCAGTACGACAAAGCACAGTACCGCTGGGGCAAGGAGCAACGCAAAGACAGCACACGGCTGGCCATCGCCGTGAACGACGCCATCTGGAGCATCGACAACATCTGCAAGATCTACAGCGGTGTGCTCGGCTTCGAGATATCGGAGCAGAACGCACCAGCCATCTACCGCATGCTCACCTTGGGCCTCCTCACTACCGACCAGGCTGGCAAACTGCCCAAGAACCACTACATGCGCACGCGTCCCTACGTCTTCTACAACGAGCCCACCATCTATCCCAGCGACGAAGCCTGGCTCCGCACCAACGGTTCCTACCCTTCCGGCCACACCATCCTTGGATGGAGCGCTGCCCTGCTGCTCACGGAGATGGCGCCCGACAAGGCTGACACTATCATGGCCCGTGGCTATATGTACGGCCAAAGCCGCGTGATAGCAGGCTACCACTGGCAGAGCGACGTCGACGCCGCGCGCCTAGTGGCCAGCGCCGCAGTGGCACGTCTCCATGCCGACAAGCGCTTCATTAAACTCATGAAGAAAGCCCGCAGAGAGTATCTTAAACTGTCCAAATGATGGCTGACGCGCTGCTAACTGTCGAAGGACTAACCAAGAGTTTCGGCGACAAGCTCCTCTTCGAAGACATTAGCTTCGGTATCAACGCCGGACAGAAATCGGCGCTGATAGCCCGCAACGGCTACGGCAAGTCGACACTGCTCAACATAATAATGACCGCTGCGGGTCAAAAGGGCTATAACACCCTGCAGGATGCAGGCAAGATAACTTTCCGCGGCGACCTAAAGCTGGCATATCTGCCGCAAAGCCCCGAAGCATACCCCAAGCAACAGGTTCGCGACTTCGTCTACAATGTGCAACGCCCCGAGACCGAGGACCCTTGGACCTTCGAACAACGCATGGAGGAGATACTCAGCCGCATGCGTGTCGACACTCTCCTTGACCGCCAGATGGATACCCTCAGTGGCGGCGAGCAGAAGAAGGTGGCGCTCTGCCGACTCCTCATGGACGACTGCAACCTGCTCATCCTCGACGAGCCCACAAACCATCTGGATATCGACATGATAGAGTGGCTGGAGGAGTTCCTCTCGCGCCAGCGCCTAGCCATACTCATGGTCACACACGACCGCTACTTCCTCGACAATGTCTGCGACAACATCTACGAGCTCGACAACTCGCGTCTCTACCACTACAAAGGCCGCTACGACTACTATCTGGAGAAGAAGGCCGAGCGCGAGGCAAACGAGCGCGCCGAGGTGGCTAAGGCACGCAGCCTTTACCGCACCGAGCTCGAATGGATGCGCCGTATGCCTCAGGCCCGCGGCACCAAAGCACAGGCTCGCATCGACGCCTTCTATGAGCTTGAGGCCAAAGCCCACACCCGCTTCGACGACAGCCGTCCGCAGCTGACCGTCAAGACCGAGCGCATCGGTGGCAAGATACTGGAGCTGTACAACATCTGCTACCGCGACCTTATAGACGACTACTCCTATGTATTCAAGAAAGGCGAAAAGATAGGCATCGTAGGCCCCAACGGCGTGGGCAAGAGCACTTTCCTCAACATCATAACCGAGCGGCTGAAACCCACCAGCGGCCGCGTGGTCGTGGGCCAGACCATCCAGTTCGGCTATTACACACAGGCAGGCATGAGCGCCCCCGCCGACCGCCGTGTGATAGACCTCGTCAAAGACATAGCCGAGGAGATAGAGCTCGACAACGGCAAGAGCATGTCCGCCCACCAGTTCCTCACCTACTTCGGCTTCGACGGCACCACGCAGTACAACTACTTCGGCAACCTAAGCGGCGGCGAAAAGCGCCGCCTCTACCTGTTGCAGGTGCTCATGGCCAACCCCAACTTCCTCATCCTCGACGAACCCACCAACGACCTCGACATCTACACCCTGCAGATACTCGAACAGTTTCTCCAGACCTACAAGGGCTGTCTCATCATCGTAAGCCACGACCGCTCCTTCATGGACCATATAGTCGACCACCTGCTGGTCTTCGAGGGGAGCGGCAAGATACGCGACTACCACAGCAACTACACCGTCTACCGCATGCAGAAGGCCGCCCAGCAGCGCGAGAGCACCCTGCAACAGCGCACCGAGAAGCCCAAGTATGAGCGCAGCAAGAGCGAGAAGCGCAAGGCCACCTACAAGGAGCAGAAGGAGTACGAGGCACTGACCGCCGAGATAGAAGCCCTCACCAAAGAAAAGGCCGAACTGGAGACGATGCTCGCCGACCCCGACAAATTCTCAACTCTCAATTCTCAATTCTCAATTGACACCGCTAGCACACGCATAGGCGAGGTAATAGCCCTCCTCGACGAGAAAGAGCTACGCTGGCTCGAGCTCGACGAGATTATCAACTGAATTCAAAAATATTTTGCCATCTCGGGGAAAATAAGTAATTTTGCACCGGAATTGAAACACAGCAAACAAACATAAAACATGAAAAAAACACTCTTCTTTATCGCAGTTACAATGCTTTTCTGCACCGGAATGAAAGCCCAAGACCTGGCCTGCGCCTTCAAACCTGACAACTCCTTTCAACTGAGCCTCTCCGAGCAACCGCAGACAACCCCCAGCAGCATATACTCGCTCCCCATGCCCACCACCGATTTCGCCACCGGCAATCAGTTCAACACCCAGCAATTCGCCTCGCAAAAAGGCTGGGGCATCGCCTGCATCATCTCCGGCGGCGTCATCATGATGAGCGGCGCTGTCCTATGGCTATGGGGCGGCGTGTTTACCAACGTCACCAATCAGGCAGCCACCATGGATGCTAACATGGCAGCCAACATGTCAGCCAGCATGGATCCCTCCACGGCAGCCGACATGGCAGCCAGCATGGAGAATACTCAGCAGGACCCCACTCTGAAACAAGCAAATAATATAGGCAAAGGCATCAAGACCGCCGGCATAATTGGCACCGCGGCAGGCGCCGTCCTGGTTGGCACCGGCATCGTGCTGTTGACGTCCAACGGTGGTGGTGGCTATTCCCGCGGCAAAAGCAACGCCCCACACCGTACCCGCCGCAAAGGTCCTGCCAGAAGCAACCCAAGACACGCCGAACTCATGCCCGACAATAGGGACATGCAGCCCGAATGGAGCCTCTGCCTCAACGTCGGCCCGGCTTCGGCAGGCCTTACTCTCGCCTTCTGAGGGCCTCACCTCTCGCACATATCTGCCCCAAATATTATTCCGACACAGTAGTGCCGGTCCTTGTGCTGTCGGCCTTGATGACACGGTCGGGCACCACCTCCCATATCGGCGGCGTCATCATCCTATGACCCAACATTCCCGACATATATGCAACCTGAATCTGCCACGGCATACTTGCCGGAAACAGCGGTGCATCCGGCAATCCGAGTCTCTCATCCCCCTCGGGACCGGCATCCGAATTGCCATGTGCGTCGGGCGGCAGCGCCACACTGGCGTTGGCGTCGCGGTAGCCGCCATTGAAGCCCCACAGACGCCGGTCATGGATTGACGTAATCTGCAGGCTGCCGAGCATGTGCTTAGTGGCCACTACGGTGATCGCCTTCAGGGTGATGAGCTTGATAGTATCCACCGCCACTGTGAGGTAGGCGTTCTCATGCAGGTCGAGGTCGGCCTGATGGAACAGCAGTCCCTTCAGTTTCACATGCAGCTCCACACGCCCCACAGGCAGCGCCGCCACCACGAACTCACCCACCGTGTCGGTCACGGTCTCGGCCACCGTGCGCCCCTCCTGCACAAAGCGCATGTAGCAGTTGGGGTATATACGGTGGCTGTGGTGGTTAACCACCTTGCCCGCCAACATCACGCTGTCCACCTCCGCCGCCACCTCTTGGGCACCGACGCCCTGCACTGCGAGCAGAAAGGCCGCCGCCAAAAGCAACATCTTTGTTTTCATAGCCGCTATTGTTTTGTTTTATTATCGATTTTCATCAACTTCTCGCGCAGCATGCGCAGGGGCAGCATGTCCACGGGCACACTGTTGTAGCGTCCCCAGTAGTCGCCGTCGTAGTCGCTCGCGCCGAAGGCCTCCGCCAGCGTCTGCTGCCGCACGTAGATGGTGTCGCCATGCACCGTGGGCTCGGTGGTGGTGAAGTCAGTCAGCGTCCAGTCCACACACTGGCGCCACTCCTGGTCGCCACTGAAGCGGAACCGGTCGCCGTAGCCCAGCACCACGCGCCGCTCGTTGTAGTAGTGCGTCAGCGTATAGCGCCCGTCGCGCACATCGTAGCGCCACGACGAGCTGTCGGTGGTCAGTGCCATGCGGTCGTACTTGATGTTGATCCACGAGTCGCTGCCGGCCTCCACGTTGGCGCTGTCCACCGCAGCCGTGATGGCCACAATGGCCAGGTCGCTCTTCCGCACGGTGTAGGTGTAGCGCACCTTGATCTTGGCCATACGTCCAGGCCCAACGCTGCGCAGCAGGTAGTATACGTCGTCGCCATCCAGAAACTCCTGTATGGGCTCGAACTTGTGCATCGCCAGGGTACTGTGCGACAGCGCAAAGCTGGCCCTCGGCGTCGCTACCGGGTCGTAGAACTCCTCGTTGTCGGCATACTGCAGCAACTCGTCCTCTCCCTGAGGGTCGCCAACCTTGTCGTCGAGCAGCACGCGGTCGTGCACCACCATGCGATGGCGCAACACGCTCTTGTAGTTCGACTTCAACTCGCGCCGGTCGCTGTCGAAGCGGTAGGCTTCCTTGTTGGCATTGCTCCCGTAGCCCGCGCGGCGCACACTCATCACGGCCTCGTCGAAGAGGTACAGCTCGCCGTCCACGGCGCGCCAGTCGCGGTAGAAGAATGTGCTCCAAGCCGTCTGCTGACAGTAGTTCTCGGCAAAGCGCTTCTTGGCAGCCTCCAGCAGGTGTTGCGGCGTGCGGTAGCTCTCCACTTTCACCTCGCGCAGCGACACACTCTGCTCCCTCAGCCTCACATCGCCCTTGGCAAGGAGCTGTGCCACAGTGAGCTTGACTGCCACATAGCCCACCGAGCGCACCACCACCGTGTCCTCCTCATGCCCTGCCGGCACTTTCAGCCTGTACTCGCCATCGTCGTTGCAGGCTACGCCGACCGAGGTGCCCTTGAGCTGCAGCGTGGCGTAAGGCACAGCGCGGCCACCGCAGGTCACACGCCCTTGGAGCACAGCGACATCCTGCTGGCCGAACACCTGCAATCCACACAGTATCAGCACCGCAGCCGTAGCAGCTCTCAATATCGAGCACTTCTTTTGCATCGCCGGATAGTGTTTAACGGTGCAAAATTACGAAAAAAAACAATATGCCGGTATTTTTTTGTCAAATTCCGCTCCACTATAGCGCCAGTGGCGCTATGCAGAGCTCCGCTTAACATCGTGTATGCGCCAAACAGGCGCAGAACAAACGCCATCTGACACTCCGTTCCTCTCCGCTCATCGGTATCCTATCTGTTTCAAAAAAGGGGGGGTGATACGCAACATTCTGCGATTTGTAGCTGCGCATGCCTCATTTTTGCCGTTACGAACTCATAAGTTGATTCAAATTTACCGGTTACCGGTTACCGGTCACCAATTACCAATTACCCGTTACCCTTTGCAACGGCTTCGTCCTGCGCCCCCTCTTTAACCTGTAACCCGTAACCTGTAACCCGTAACCTTTACCTCCCCTCCCACTGTGCCCGCCGGTTTCCCCGGCAAAAAGGGGTAGCCTACCCGAGGCCGCCCCACTCACATTAAAAAATAGGGTTTATGAAAAACCTTTAGCTTAAAAAGCGTCCCGCGTTCGTGTGGTATTTTCTGGGATTGTCGAGATTCCTGTCTTTCGAAGCAGAACGCTATTTGTATTATAAACGAGAAATGTCGCTAATTGTTGTGGGACACCTACCAGCCCCCTGTCCACGTCCCCGTCGGAAAAACCGTACCACCCACTGTGCCCGCCGATTCTGTCGGCGGGGAAATCCCATCCAAAAACGTACAAAAAATCGGGGGCAGCCAACTCGTGGCCGCCCCGCTCACATTAAAAATTAGGGTTTATGAAAAACCTTTATCTTAGGTCAGCAATGATATTTTTACCTTATCACCACCACTTTTCTTGCCGGAAGAGTGCCTACTTTTACCAGATATACACCCATTGGCAGCACAGGTGTCTCTCCCTTTTGTGAGGCTTTCACCACCTCGCGGCTAGTCAGGTCAAAGACTCTAAGCTCCATCCCTTCGGCTCCCTGCACCATGATACGGCCTCCGGCAGCGTATATCTTTATCTCGGCACCGTCGACATCCCCGATGCCCTGTGTCGTGCCCTCAAAGTATGCGGTATAAGTGATGTTCCCAGTCACAGTCACCGTCCGTGGGTTCTCTGTATTGCCATCTTGCCAGCACTTGAATCGGTAACCTTCGTTGGGGATTGCCCTAATGGTTAATGTACCGCCACTCAACGCTTGTCCTCCACCGCTCACAGTACCCATCGTAAGATCGTTACTCTCTACTGTCACAGTGTACACTTCTTCTCCCTCCTCCACAAACAAGGCAGTCAATTCTACATCACTCAGTACGGCAAAAGTGTATGGATTGGCCGTCACGCCGTTGCTCCAGCCCGCAAAGGTATAGCCAGTGTAGGCCGTCGCCTCGACGGTACAGGGTGTTAAGTAAACAAATTCCGTGCCGTTTTGCGTAACCATACCGCGGACGGGGTCGCTCGATACCACACTCACCGTATAGGTGTCGATAGCGAAGAATGCCGTCAAAGTGATGTTGTCCTCTATGCGGTATTGGCGAGGGTTCTCCGTGTTGCCGTCGTTCCACCGTGTGAAGTGGTAGTGCTCTTCGGGGAAAGCCTGAATAGTGATGGTGTCTCCGAAGTTGTATGTGCCGCTGCCTGTGACCGTACCGTGCTCTCCTGCATTCACCGTCAGCGTATACTCTATAACTGGCTGATGTATGGCAAGGATGGGATAACCGTTGTTCGCATTGTAGATATCTTCCACAAACACATTGCTGCCGTTGTTAAGCATTGCAACAAAAGCAGCCGTTTTCATATTTAGAGAATCTCTGGGTATACCAAACTGGTTCGTGTCGTGTGTACTATTCCCCAAACAATCGCTACGGTAATAACAATTTCCGGTAATATAGGTTGGCTCTGATGTCGGTTTGGATTTAATGGCATATCTGTTCGTGTAAGACGTAGAGGTGACGCTTCCCGCATTATAACAGCTCATAATGGAATCAGAGTGTGCTGGACCAATACCCCACAAAGACACTTTGCTATTATCTATATTCGATGAGGTGTAATTTGTATATATTGAACCTGTGTTATAACAAAATTCAATAGTGTGGAAATAGACCCCTGTTCCCGGGGTTATCCCCGCAATTCGAGCAGAATTCATAAAACCAGTTGCTAATACGTCTCCAGTATTTGAGCATTGAACAATATAACTCATAAGGCTGCATTTCCCAACAATTCCTCCTATTAAAATATCTTGCTTCATCATACTAAGTTGGTATTGACTCGTTGGTCTCTGTCCTATGATATTCCCCTCATTACGGCATCCGAACATATCGCATGTATCCATGTAACCGACAACACCTCCAACACCACGAGTTGCACCATAAACAGTACATTTGCTTGTTATAAATTGTAAAAAACATAATTTAGCCATTCCTATTGCTCCCCCAGTACCTGATGGGATTATCTTCGTTCGGGACTGGGACACCACATCACTCTGCACCACTCCGTCAACGGAGCAATTTCTAATAACTGAATTGAGAGCATAGCCAACTAAACCACCAATCTTTATTGCTTTTGGCAGACCTGCATGACCATCAGACCAATAACCGACATTGGCATACAAAGTTGTATTCTCTATCAACGCATCCTCCACATTCCCGAATAAGCCATGAAACATTCGTCCAACACCAGATTCCGTTCCATCACTACCAACCGGAACTGTAAAGGTTGAAAATAAACTATCTATTGTATGACCGGCCCCATTAAAATTTCCTTTAAACGGATAATCATATGTTCCTATCGGTTCCCAGTTGATATTACTGAGGCTGATATCGCACGTTAGCTTTAGATATTGCCCTGCATAGTCAGTCGCTCCGGTATACACCTGTTGTGACACGTATGCCAGATGCTCAGGACTCTCTATCAAATATGGATTATCCCATGTGCCGGTACCATTTACTATAGGTGTAGCATATCCGCTCCACTGTGCATTGGCAAACAAGGTTGCCGTTATTGAGATTAGTAAAACTATAATTTTTTTCATATTATTAAATGGTTACTGCTTTGTGAATGTTTCTGAATCTGGACCATCTTGATAATCGCGTACAAGTACCAATGTGGTGTTTGTCAGTGACTGTACGTAGCATATATATGTCCGACTATATGTGGATCCGTTATACTCTGTTCCTGAAAAAGAAATCGTCTTGCTCGCCGAATCATAGGCATAAGTCCCTTTTTCTTCATCATTAAGATTAACCCACGGGCTGGATGAGTACGGCTTATGTGAACCACTTTGCTTCCATGTGTATGTACCGTTGCTGTTGAATGTATATGTATGCGTGATGTCTGCAACGTTGTTTTTGTACCAGCTTTTCCAAGTGCCGACAAGCATACTATTTTCACCATCTTCATCTTTCGAGCACCCGATAAATAGAATTGACACCGCTGCCAATACTACGACCATAAGTAAACAGTTCTTCTTCATATTTCATTTGTTATTTTATCACAACCACTTTTACTGGCATTCCATTCCCAACCGACACACAATAGACGCCTGTTGATGGGACTTTAACTGCACAATTATTATGTATTTCTCCACGATAAACCAATTGTCCAACAATACTATAAACGCTTAAATCCGTGTTCTCTTTGCTCCCGAAGATATGGATTAAGCCATCATTGACAACAATACTGACATCCGATTCTTTTGCCTCTTCAATTGCAACTGCATTTTCAAATAATGGGGTAATACGAATATTTGATGTTATCTCCATTGAAAGGTTGGGATTTGTATTACTCGAACTAGAGGTGCCGTCAGGATACTGGATAAACCATTTCGCAAAGCGTTTTCCACTATACGGATATGCTGTTGCTTTTAGCACACATCCATTCCAACATGACGGTTCCTGCGTCACAGAAACTGAGCCGCTATTCGATGTATACATCTGATATTCATACAAATAATCGCCAGTGACTGTTATTTTCCCATTGTTTATATAATAACTTAGTGCGTTTTCATATACACTCATATTATTACATGGGAGTACAAAAACAGGAGTCGACGAAACCCCATTAATAAGTTGAAGAATGGAAGATGGCGGTGTTATTGGCTTCATTATTATAGTCCTTAAACTTGTGTTTTCATGAGGCTGTTCAATACTGTAGAAAATTAACTGTCCAATAGAATCCACGCTGCATCCAAAAGAAACCTCTTCTATCTGTGGGCAAGCACCGAAAGCATTATTATAAACCTTTTCAACTCCGTCACCCACAACCACTCGTCTTAATAAAGGGCAATCATAAAAAGCGGAAGCGCCTATTATCGTCACCGTATTAGGAATATTTACCTCTTCAATATAGCGGTTATGGGCAAGGCTTCCAATTCGTTTTAATCCACCGGCCGCACTCCCTGCGAGATTATACAGGAAATTAGGACTGCCTGGATTTTTTCCTGGTGGATATAGTACAAGTCTTTCCCCATCATAACTAAACACTACACCATTAACAGACTTATATACACTATTTCCAGCAGCATAGTTCACTTCTACAAGGGACCAACAACTATCAAAGCAACTACTCCAAGAAAGCCCATTAGTCATTGTAGTTGGGAGATTGATTGTTTCCAAGGATGTGCATCCTTTAAACAAAGCAGTGCCGTTGAAATAGTTCATTCCTTCAGGAAGGGTGACGCTTGTTAAGTTTCTGCAAGATTTAAATGGATTTAAATACATGCCAGTTACATTGTAAGTGTGCCCTCCATAGATTACTGTCTCAGGGACTACAACGTTGCCCGAGGGCTTGGTATAACTGCCATAGGAAGATTGCGAGTAAGGCGTACATAGGTATACCTCGTCTGTAGTACCAGACACTTTTTTGTAATACAGAGTTTGTCCAGATGGTGCTGTTTTGGAGAAATCATAAACTTGGTATTTGGGCTGTGCATCGACACTCACTGAGGACACCAGACAAAAACATGCAAACAAACAATTGATTACATTCTTTTTCATATACTATTTGTTTTCACTAATTGTTGTTTTTATTCAATCACATATTTTACTCCATCAACAAGCACAAATGCGCGACTGCATAAACTGTTTTTCACATTGTAATATTTCCCCTTGATTTCGTTCCACGCAGATTGATAAAGATCATTGTCCGACTCCCATACCTCACCTTGCTCATACTTTCTGTATAGTACAGTGTATATGCTTCCTAAATAAAACATGAAGTTATAGTGCTCTTGCAGTGTAAAAATTGAAGACGGATAGGTACCACTCCCGTATTGTTGCACCCAATCCCACACCGAAAATTGCCAGCCTTCATACTGCCAAAAAGCAAATCCGGCATTCCCAGTCGCTGGATAAGCGTTTCCCACAGGAACAAGGAATCTGATTGATCCGTATTGTTTCTTTTTTGTCTTGTAGTAGCAGTAGGTATTGCCATATCCATACTCCACGCCGTATGTTATATTCTTGTTAGGATATACACCCTCCAAGGTCGATGTGATGGAAACGTCATAATATAGTCTGGTACTATTATATGTAATTGACGACGTAACATGATTCCTCACATTCTGTGCTATGGGGTCATTTGTACTGCCCCCTCCATTATTACCGCCACTAGAGCCTCCTCCGATAATACCACCGGAATCACTTCCATTATTTTCATTTGGGAAGCCTGCGGGAAAAAATTCACTTGAGTCATCACTGCAGGAAGCAAACAATAGCATCAATGCCATTGTACAAAACAATAAGATACGAGTTTTCTTCATATTATTTTTTTAAATATTTTTTTTCAAACTTAGTTGTCTATCCATTTTCTGTGTATAAAATCCTTGATAATGTAATGCAAAACAAACATAACCACACTCTTTACTGTATTTACTGCTTAATCCGAAAGACTGAGCATCGCCCTTTTCCTCTCTATGCCATTATCGTTACAAGACCCACACTATGTTTTTACAAACATCGTGCTTTAATGGACACTGTTCTCTATCATAAGTTGTGAATATACACCAAAAAACCAATTTCCTCCCCCATTTGACTGGAATGAGAAGTCATATTGTCCGAAAATATTAACCTTGCGATAGCCAATACTAACACGAACTGAACCATTCCATGAACTGCGGTCATATCCTGACAAATCAATGTCGTTGCCTTTATAGTCCATTCCCGTTAAGAAATTCCATCCTATACCTCCACGAATATCCATATGTCCTTTATTGTTATCGCCAATAAAGTATCCAATCTCGGCTGGAATACGTATGGTTCTAGAACAATAATCCCCCATAAAAGCAAAGCCATAACCTATACCCAGCATGGCAAAAATGGGATACTCATCAAAAGACTTTCCTATTTCACCAACGGCTCTTATTCCGAACACATCGCCAAAATGAGCGCCAAGATTAAATTCAAAGAAAATCGAAGAAAACGAATCATTCTTCCATGTACTCATCTTCCCTGATGTCTGTTTCTTCTTTTCATCCGAGTTTATCGATCGAGATTGTGATGATTGCTGTTCAAAAACTTGGGTCATTCCGTTCTCAAACTGAATTGAATAAACGTCACGACTAAACATAACTTTCTCTTCGACATTTTCAGTACCATAATCATTATATTTGATTCTATCCCCCTCTATACTAATCACCTTGGCTTTGAAAACATTGCCATTACGTAATGTTACAATATCTTGAGCCATAATCATTTCACCCAGAGAAAATACACAGCATAATAACAAAAGCACTCTCTTCATGTTTTTTCGTTTTATGCCTATCTGAGTTCTCAGTGGTAGGCGTTACTACATAATAAGAAAGCATAGAACTCGCGTTGTTTGTTCTACACATCTAAGGCATCGCCAAACGACGTTCACAAGTAAAACTGACTTTGATCCTTATCCTATGCTTCAATATGTAGTAACACAAGACCAATACATACGTAAGAAACCAAAGACATCAGTATCGTAGTCCTTGTGTTAAAATTTGGCGAATTTAAGGTGCGGACCAATACAAATGCTTTCTTCGCATCGCACGACAACTCGCGTCGCTTTTCGAGTGCAAAGATACGAACAAAAATCGGTTCTACCAAATTTATTTTTCGCGCAGCACGAGAAAAAGAGAAAACCCCATCGCGCTCCGCAGCGATACCTTAGAAAGATTCGTGTAATTCGTACTATTCATGTTCGATAAAGACCTGCGTCAGCTTTCGAGTAATTCGAGTAATTCGCCGTTTCTGAGACATCATTCGGATATATTCGGCCTTTTCGGTTAGAGAGAAAACCGCGCAGCGGCAGTAATTTATCAGATTTATAGATTTCGCCGCAGGCGGGAGAAAAAGACCAATCCATCGCGCTCCGCAGCGATACCTTAGAAAATTCGGTTTCCTTCGGCTTCTTCGGTTAGCCCTTTCTGATTGTTCTTTTAGTTCTGATTGAGCTTAAATCCAATCCATCGCGCTCCGCAGCGATACCTAAAAAAAATTCGGTTTCTTTCGGCTTTTTCGGTTAGAGAGAAAACCGCGCAGCGGCAATAATTTACTGGATTTATAGATTTCGCGCAGCAGGAGAATAAGAAGACCTGCGCCAACTTCGAGTAAATTCGTTTAATTCGCCGTTTCTGAGACATAATTCGGATATATTCGGCTTTTTCGGTTAGAGCTTTCTGATAGTTCTTTTAGTTCTGATTGAGCTTAAATCCAATCCATCGCGCTCCGCAGCGATACCTTAGAAAGATTCGTGTAATTCGTGCTATTCGTGTTCTAGAGAAAAACCGCGCAGCGAGCAGGAGAATAAAAGTGCCGCCAGCTTCCCGCCGGCGGCACCCTCCGTTACCGTTGTTCCTCCGCCCCCTCCGCCGTCAGCCTGTCTATCCTCCAGCCGTCCAGCTTCGTGAACCACGACGTCACCCCAGTGTTCTGATTCGTGAACTCGTTGCAGACTATCGCATACTCGGCTACCACATAGTCGCCCTTCTGCAGCGTCTTCGTCTTCGCGGTCCTCTTCTCACCCATGAACTCCACCGCCAGATAGCGCGGCTGACCCGTGGTCTGCTCCTCGACGACAACCGTCTGCTTCTCCCAGGGCTGTCCGTTGCTGCTTTCTCCAGATACAAGGTCTGTCACCTTGTGGACTTTTCCAATCGTTTTCATCTTGTTCGTTTTTTTAGTTGTTGTGTATCTTTTTGAATTTAACCATGGTTTTCTGATTCCTTATACCTTTGCGCTCTGTCTTAGTGACCTCTATCAGTCCGGCTAGTCTCCACTTGTACAGCACCATCTTTGACGGTGTGTCTGCACTCTCTGCGGCCAATGCTCTCTCCACATCGTCGCGCGTAAACTCTTCAGCCAGCCTCTCATAAACGGTGCTGTGCGGCACGATGTTGCTGCCATTCCCTTGTATAGTGAAGCGCAGCAAGTGCTGGTTCAGCATACTGTTGGCCACCCATATCGCGAAGCGGACGCAGTTTTTACGTATCGTCGGCGTGCTCTTCTCGCCATAGAGGAAGTAGGCCAGCATTCCGGCTCTGAAGCCCACCACAGCCGAACGCCTGCAGAAGATGTCTCTCGTCCTGTCCTCGTTCTTTACGGCCTCCACCTGCTGCGCCTTTATCCAGCTCTCCAATTCCTTGTTCAGCCAGTCCATCGTCATCACGTGCTCATTCTGCACCTCGCTGCCCACTATGCTGACCTCGTTCAGTCTCACAAGGTTGGTGTCAACGATATTTTTCTGCTTCGCGTCGAGTTTCTTCCACTCCGGCATCGGCTTTCCGAATTGGTCGGGCAGCGTGACGAAGCACACTCTGCTCACCAGTCCATCTTCCACATCAGGGTAGAAGCGCCGCATTGCTTTGGGAGTACCGCTGAACAGTGTGTTGTAGTATACCGGCACTATGCCGCTGAAGGAGTTTTCACTTGCGTAATCCTGTCCGTAGAGGTCGTTATCAAAGGCGTTGCGCAGCAGGTCACTGTAGCTGCTGAAGCCGCTCCTGAAGGCCTTTGTCACCGTGTCAATCTCAGGCGCTACAGCGAAGATATGCAGCCCTTGTGCATCATGAAGCCTCATCAGCAACTTGGTAACAGACATCTTAGGCGAGCAATAGCGTATCATGCTCTGCGGCCGCTGACCTAATATGATATCTTTGTTTTCGGCGTTGATTTTGATGTTCAGCAGCTTCATCTCGCGCACCCTTTTGTCATATTCCTGCTCCTGCTGACGCTGCACCTCATCATGCCGGATTATCTGCTCCAGCTCGTACTCTGCCAGCCTCACCATGAAGCTCTTACCACTGGCCTGTGGCGCCTCCAGCGATACTTGGAAACTCGGACTATGCATCTGTCCGTCGAGATAGCGAGCCCTCAGTTTGCTACCGAGCGTGCCGAGTATCGGCAGCTGACACAGAGCAACAGCCTGCTTGAAGTCATCCGGAGCATTCTCCACAAACTGCCGTATCACGGGCGGCATCGGCGGCATCTTGCTGGTCTCGGTGATGATTTCCGGCAGCACGTCTTCGTCGCCCTGTATCTTTCTGCGTCTGTCTATGCTCTTCAATAGGTCGTCAAGGTCTTTCGGCAGGTTGATGGCACGCATAGCATTGCAGGCACTGTGGATAAGGCTCTTTACCTCTGCCTCAGGCAGTCCGTATTTTGGCATTATGCGTAGCATCGTGGCTTCGTTGAAGTCTGTGATATATCTCAGGCGCATCGCAAGTTTGTACAGTGACGCATTGCGGTTGCCCTCTGTAGGCTCTCCTCCTTCTTTCTCAAACCACTCCTTTATTATCTCGCTGTATGGTACACCCTTGTATTCCTCGCTGCCCCCGAAAAGCCCCTCCCGCTGATCAATGTTTTCTTTTTGTTCTTTTAGTTCTGATTGAGATTTGTCCGCGTCAGCCATTCGAGTAATCCGCCCGCAATCGACCTGCGTAGCCTTCGTTAAATACGTAAAATTCGCCGTTAAATAAACACTTCCTTCCTCCGGCTCCTCCTGCCAGATAGCCTTTGCGTCCATGTAGTAGGTGTAGCTGTCGTGTACCAAGAACGAGCACCGCGCCCAATCCTTACAAACTCCGTCAAACTCGACTTTGAGGTTACTCGCCAGCCACCTCTGGCACTCCTCAATGCTATGCAGCGTCGGCAGGCACTTGGCCACAATCCGCAGTCCATGTCTGCTGGCAGTCATTCCACAGTATACAATGCCCAGTTCTTTGATGCGGGAAGCCACCTTCTTTGCATAGAGTTCGCCCGGATTGTCCACGTGGTCTATGTCCAGCATAAACAAGCCGGACGGTTGCGCCTCTTTAGCCAGCCTCTTGCCCTCAAAGTACGCTTGCCAAGTGATTGCCGGTAGTCTCTTTTTCAGTTCGCTGCGTTTGTCGGCATCCGGTTCAGCGGCTATGTCGTTACAGAGCCTCAATAGCTCGGGTGTATTGCTTATCTCGAGGTATTTTTCGTAGGTACACAGCTCACCTCGTTGAGCCTTTGCAGTTTTGAATAGTGAGAATTTCATGTGTTTAGTTTTTATCTGATGTCATATCTTTCAAAGTATACGTTCCGCCGGTCCTCTCTCTCATCTGCCCTGCAGGCCATAGAAAAGCACCGATCTATCTTCACCCTGTTGTAGGTACACTTTCTGCATCTGTTCGGGTCGTTGCCGGCTGGCACAGCCAGCATTAGTACTCTGTTCACTTTCTTACAGTGACCTGCTTCTATGTATATCTGTGTCATTCTGTATGGCTTACTTCTTCGCGACCTCCACACTGTCAAACAGTTTGGTCAGGTCTATGTTTTCTTTGCATACCAGTAGGACAGTGCCGCGTGCATGATCATTGTAGCCCGCATCGATTATCCAGCACGTACCGAGGCCGTTGTAAGGCAGCCCAAGCTCCTCGCCGTCAGGGTTCTTTATGATGTACTTGTCATTGACAGGAAAGAGTTTTAGACCGCCCATTACATGCGACTGCAGTTCTGCCTTCTCATAGTAGCTGCCGTTCTGCGGCGATATGGCCGACATGTAGCCCTCTGCTGTGAGTTTTATATCATTCCCGGCCATCGCTCTTCTCCTCCTTTTTCTTTTCTTCTATCTCTCTCCAACGGTAGTTCAGCTCCGCTTTGCAGCCTACCTCGGCGATTGCATGTTGCAGCTCGTGGTAGTAGTCTATGTGCTTGCTGACAAAGTTGCTCCTGCTTTGTCCCTCTACGGTCATCATCACGTCTACATAGAAGCCTGTGTCCTCTTCCTGGTACGATATCTTCACATTGCTGTAGCGCACCTTCAGCCTCTTCTTCACGGTTTCTATATCCTCTTTCGTGAGGAGTATGGGAGCGACTATACCAGAGCCGGGTTCCGCCGCATCACTTGACGCAACAATGACATTGCTTACCACCTGATTGATTTTGCCGCCAACGAGTACGAAGTCGTAGGCACGGAGCTCTTCCAAGGGCATTGATTTGTTTTTCTTCTTCATAGTTTGCTGTTTATATAGCGTTTCGTGAGTCTGTTGAGCAGATACCAGATATTACGTTTGTCTCCATAATAGCTGTAGCCATATCCCTGATGGGCTTTCCTGCCGGCAAGCAGTACACTGTAGCCGAAATCAAAATAGATGTCTATCTGATTATGCATTTCTGCCTTCTTTCTTGCTGCCTCTTCCCTCTCTTCCTTCTCCCTCTTTAGCATCGCTTTCCTTCTCTCGTAATACTTTTTCAGCTGCTCTTCTTTCATTGTCTTGTATCTTTTTGTCGTTTGTTATGAGTTTCACTATCTCTGCCACCTCCGCAGTCAAAGCCTCACGTAGGTACTTTGTCGACGCGTCGCACCTGAAGGTGACTGTGTAAAGGCCGTCAGGTCTTCTGACAAAGCGGGAGTGCACCGTCCTGCCTACCTCCACCGATCGCGGCCCGCGCGGGGTGTTCTCCACGAATTTGAAATCATGCGCCACTTCATCTAACAGCGCTTTACCGTGCATCAGCCTCATGTTGGGAGGGGTCAGCGTATGCATGCTGACATCTAAATTTTTCCTGTTGTACTGTTCCATATTGTTTGTGTTTTGAATTCGGCCGCAAAAGTACTACATCCATTTTTCAATTTTCGTTTTTGGTGAAAAGTAACCGGTAACCGGTAAATTCACAGCGATTTGGAGCGTATTATTATTAATTAAGGAATTATTATTTATTATTTAATATAAAAATTCAATTGACACTCCAATTTTTCATTCCAATTTACCGGTTACCGGTTACCGGTCACCAGCGATTTTTTGTGTATTTTGCAAGATAATAATAACTTAAAAACACAAAACATGAACACAAAGAATTTTCTGACATCCAAGGAGATGGGGTACAGACCAGTACCGCCCGCGGATGTCAAAGACCGTGTGACGCGCTTCGTCAAGAGGACCAGAAACACTACACCGCAAAAGCTAAAGGAGCCCTGGAAGGGCTGCGTCTGCTACACTCTCATCCAGTACTTCGGTTGGGAAATCAAAGATGTGGCCGAATTCCTCGAGTACCACCGCCAGACGGCTCAGAAGGACTGGCTCGAAGCTAAAAAAGCCTATCAGCTCACTGCCTTCCTCTCTAAAAACACCTACAACGGCGCTAAGTTCATCTACGACCTCCGCGACTATATATATTATAATATACATCGCAGGTAGTTGGCAATGAACGATTTAACGTTTATTTTTCACAAGCCAGCCATTTGGTTGGCTTTTTTCGTATATTTTTGCACCCAGAATCACACAAAACTACAACAACTATGAAAATCAAACTCACAACCGAACAAATCAAAGACATCGTCAATGACCCTGAAAAGGCTGCTGCTGCAGGCATCAGCGTGAAAGACCCTTGGTGGATGATAGCACTCAAAGTGCTTAAGTACGTCTGCGAACTTCTCATTGCCGCCGGTGCCGGTTATCTCGCGGTATCCTGCAGCCGGGCAGCAGGCTTTTATTAGGCTATGCTCAGGTCCTGCTCGGGTGTTGCGCAGGTCCTACTTTATAAATAATATATTATATTTTGCTGATTATCAAGAATATCGAGGCTAAGATATAAAATCACTCAATTATTAACTCTCTAAAACTCAAACAACTATGGCAAAACTTAAAGGAAATCTCTTTGGAAGTTTCCAAGGAAAAATCGGTCTCACTTATGGCCGTATGGTTCACGGCGTCAACCTCGGCGCCAACATGCCCGTCGGGCGCTCCAAGAGCTACAAGCCCACTTCGGCTGAACTCGACCGCCAGATCCGCTTCAAGACCCTCGCTCAGCTGGCATCAGCTTTCCAGGGCGCTGCGGCTATCGGTCTCAAGGTGAAAGCCAAACAGATTGGCCCTCTGGTCAGCCCCTTCGACGCTTTCATCAACATCAACAACGAGGCTGTCAGTGTCCGCGGCGGCGAGTCCGAGGTCGACTATGGCAGTATCACCCTCTCCGAGGGTAAGATGGGTGCTGTCGCCTTCGGCAACGCCTCATTCGCCGAGCCCAACCGCGTCAGCGTCAACTTCACCACCTCCGCCGATGAGCCCTTCACCGACGCCCAGGACAAGGTGTACGTCTGCGTGTACCAGCCCGACACCAACCAGTGCCTCCTGTCGGCACCTGTGGCCCGCACCGAAGGCACCGTCGACATGCGTCTGCCTGTCAGCTGGACCGGTATGACCGTCCATGTCTATGGCTTCGCCCTCGGCAACGGCCGCGACAACATGGGTGTCAACTCCGACAGCTCCTACATCGGCACCGGCAACATCGGCTAAACCACACTACAAACACTATTACAACTCCACTTCCTACTTGTACTATCTATTGTTGAAGCCCTCTTTCGAGAGGGCTTTTTTTATCGGTAATTGGTGATTGGTAATTGGTGACCAGTAACCGGTAACCGGTATCTTCAAACAGCATTATACTTCTGCTTCCTCCCTCCAAAACAACCCGCGCCGCTTCGCGTAATTCGCGTAATTCGCCGTTTCTGAGACATCATTCGGATATATTCGGCTTTTTCGGTTAGAGCTTTCTGATAGTTCTTTTAGTTCTGATTGAGCTTAAATCCAATCCAACGCGCTCCGCAGCGATACCTAAAAAAAATTCGGTTTCTTTCGGCTTTTTCGGTTAGCCCTTTCTGATAGTTCTTTTAGTTCTGATTGAGCTTAAATCCAATCCATCGCGCTCCGCAGCGATACCTTAGAAAGATTCGTGTAATTCGAGCTATTCGTGTTCGATAAAGACCTGCGTCAGCTTTCGAGTAATTCGAGTAATTCGCCGTTTCTGAGACATCATTCGGATATATTCGGCTTCTTCGGTTAGCCCTTTCTGATTGTTCTTTTAGTTCTGATTGAGCTTAAATCCAATCCATCGCGCTCCGCCAGCGATACCTAAAAAAAATTCGGTTTCTTTCGGCTTTTTCGGTTAGAGAGAAAAACCGCGCAGCGCCCTCATAGGAACATAGGAACATCATGTGTTTTTATTCCCCCCTTTTTTCTTCAATAAGGAATTTGTTTGTTTTTTTTGGCGTTTGTTTTGCGCCTGTGGCGCCGCTGCGACAAGCGCAGCGCAAGGTGCTCCATTTGTACTGGCTCCAAGCGCCCCATGTGGCGCGTCGCCGCCGCAGGCGCTCGTTAAACAGTCGTCGCTTGCATTGCGCCACTGGCGCTATAGTGGAGCGGGTACGGAGAGGCTACGGAGAAACACTGGAAATCAGCGCTTTTTGAAAGACCTTTGTTGTAACTGATTGTTACCAAAGAGTTTGGTAGCATAAGCCGAGAGCCCGTTGCGACGGAGCGAGGCGGCGATGTCGGCACGCAGTTCGGGCTTGTAGAAGAAGAACATACGGCGCTGGTCGGCCTTGTCGGCGGGAGTGGTGGCCACATAGACGGGCTTGAGGGTGGTTGGGTCGATGCCGGTGTAGTACATCTCCGTGGCGATGGTCATGGGCGTGGGCGTGAAGTCCTGTATCTGCTCCAGCCGGTAGCCCATCTGCTTCATGTCGAGGGCCAGCTGGGCCATGTCCTCGAGGCGGCAGCCGGGGTGGCTGCTGATGAAGTAAGGGATGAGCTGATAGCGCAGGCCGGCCTGGCGGCAAATCTCGTCGAAGCGGCGCTTGGTCTCGCGGAAGAGGCCGAAAGAGGGCTTGCGCATGAGGGCGAGGACGTGGTCGGAGGTGTGCTCCGGAGCCACCTTGAGGCGGCCGGAGGTATGGTTGATTACCACCTGGCGGAAGTATTGCCAGCCGCCGTTGTCTTCGGTAAAGAGGTCGCAACGGATGCCGCTGCCGACGTAGAGGTGATTCACCTTGGGGTGTGCGGCAACCTTGCGCATGAGCTCCATCATCGGCTTGTGGTCGCTGTCGAGGTTCTTGCACATCGTTGGCATCGAGCAGCTGTAGCGGCTGCACTTGCGGCAGAGCTCGGGGTTCCTGCCCTTCATGCGCCACATGTTGGCCGAAGGGCCGCCGAGGTCGGTCAGCACGCCGTGGAAATCGGGGTCGGCGGTGATGGCGTCGACTTCGCGGAGGATGGAGGCCTCGCTGCGGCTGGCTATCTGCTTGCCCTGGTGGGCGCTGATGGTGCAGAACGAGCATCCGCCGAAGCATCCACGGTGGGTGTTGACGCTCCAGCGTATCATCTCGAAGGCCGGTATCGGGCCGCGCTTCTTGTATTTTGGATGCGGCAGGCGTGTGTACGGCAGGTCGAACGAGGCGTCGATTTCGTCGGTAGCCATTGGAGGTTCCGGCGGGTTGACGACCACATAGCGGTCGCCATGCTGCTGGATGAGGGTGGCGGCCTCTATCTTGTTGCTCTCAAGGTCAATGATGTGGTAGTTCTCGGCTTCGGCGCGCTTGCTCTTTAGACACTCCTCAAAAGAATGCAACTCGATCGAATTTTCAATTTTCAATTTTGAATTTTCAATTTTGTATGCCACCTGCGGCAGACTGTAGCAGGCCTCTATACCCTTGCCCTCGGAGAGGAGTTTTGCTATTTTGAGGGTGGTCTTCTCTCCCATGCCGTAGTTGAGCAGGTCGGCGGGGGTGTCTATCAATATGCTTGGGAAGAGGCGGTCGTCCCAGTAGTCGTAGTGCGCCAGACGCCGCATGGAGGCCTCGATGCCGGCGAGGATGACGGGTGTGTCGGGATAGAGCTGCTTGAGGATACGCGCATAGACATAGGTGGCGCGGTCAGGCCGGAAGCCTGCCTGGCCGCCGGGGGTATAGGCGTCGTCGTGGCGCAATCGGCGGGCGGCGGTGTAGTGGTTGACCATGGAGTCCATGGCGCCGCTGGTGACACCGAAGAAGAGTCTCGGACGGCCGAACTTGCGGAAGTCACGTAGGTCGTCACGCCAGTTGGGCTGCGGGATGATGGCCACACGGTAGCCCGCCGCCTCGAGAGTGCGGCCGATAACAGCAGTACCAAAAGAGGGATGGTCGATATAGGCATCGCCGGTGACGAGCACTATATCGACCATATCCCAACCGAGGCGTTTTACCTCGTCAAGTGTTATCGGCAGGAAGTGGGCCACCGATTAGTCTTGGATGGCTTTGATGCCGGGAAGGACCTTGCCTTCGAGGTACTCAAGCATGGCGCCGCCACCGGTGGAGACGTAGCTCATCTGGTCGGCAATGCCCATCTGCTTGACGGCAGCCACGCTGTCGCCACCGCCAACGGCGGCAAAGCAGCCCTTCTTGCAGCTCTCGGCCACGCTCTGGGCGATGGCCTTGGTGCCTTTGGCGAAGGTCTCAAGCTCGAAGACACCGGCAGGGCCGTTCCAGAGGATAGTCTTGCTGTTCATAACGATGTCGTGGATGGCTTTGCAGCTCTCGGGGCCGCAGTCCATGCTCTCCCAGCCGTCGGGCACCTCGCCGGAGGGGACAATCTGGGTGTTGGCGTCGTTGCCGAACTTGTCGCCAATGACGCTGTCGACGGGCAGATAGTATTTCACGCCCTTCTCGTCCATGCGGCGCATAAGCTCACGAGCCAGGTCGAGCTTGTCGTCCTCGCAGATGGAGTTGCCGATCTTGCCGCCGAGGGCCTTGGTGAAGGTGTAGCGCATACCGCCGATGATAATCATGTTGTCGACTTTGTCGAGGAGGTTCTCGAGGATGCCAATCTTGCTGCTGACCTTGGAGCCGCCGATGATGGCGGTGAAGGGACGCGGAGGATTTTGCATGAGTTTCTCGAGGTTGCGCACCTCGTTCTCCATGAGGAAGCCGAAGTATTTGTCGTTGGGAAAGAACTTGGCGATGACGGCGGTCGACGAGTGCTCGCGGTGGGCGGCACCAAAGGCGTCATTGATGTAGCAGTCGCCGAGGGCGGCCAACTGGCGGGCAAGATCTTCACCACCCTTGGTCTCTTCAGGATAGAAGCGGATGTTCTCGAGGAGCATCACCTCACCGGCCTTAAGCTCTTTGGCCATAGCCTCGGGCTTGCCGCTGCCGAGGAGTTCTTGTGTGAACTTCACGGGACGATTGATTAGGGTCTCCAAATACTTGGCCACCGGCTCGAGGGTCAACTCGGGCTCGAAGCCGCCTTTCTTGGGACGGCCAAAGTGGGCCATGATGATGACGGCGGCGCCGTCCTTGAGGAGCTTCTCGATGGTGGGCATCGACTCACGCATGCGGGTGTCGTCGGTGATCTGCTTCTGGTCGTTCATGGGGACGTTGAAGTCTACGCGCAGCAGCACCTTGCGGCCTGCAAAATTGATATCTTTTATGCTTTTCATGGGGTTATTGGGGTTTTATTGGGTTTATTCTGCATGATGTGGCTCTTGGACGGCCATACCAATGTATAGAGCGGTGAGCATGGTGAAGACGAAGGCCTGGATGTAGGCCACCAGACATTCAAGTAGCGAAATGAAAACGCTGAAGAGCACGCTGACCACCGAGACGGCACCGCCTACTGCCATGCCGAAGAGGTTACTAAGGATGAAGATAATCACGATGAAACCAAGGATGACGATATGGCCTGCCGTCATGTTGGCGAAGAGTCGTATCATCAGCACTATAGGCTTGGTGAAGACTCCAACGAGCTCGACCACTGGCATCAGGGGGAATATCTTGAGCCACGCCGGCACGCCGGGGGTGTTGAAGATGTCAGTCCAATAGTGGCGGTTGCCGCTGATATTGGTGATAAGGAAGGTAATCACGGCGAGGGTGGCCGTCACTGCTATATTGCCCGTGATGTTGGCACCTGCCGGGAAGAATGGTATCAAACCAAGGATGTTGCAAAAGAAGATGAAGAAGAAGAGCGTCAACAGATAAGGCAGGTAGCGCTCGTAGCGTTTCTCCCCTATCATCGGCTTGGCGATGCTGTCGCGCACAAATACCACAAGCATCTCCACAAGGCTCTGCAGACCATGGGGTGCCTGATTGGGGCGCTTCTTGTATCCTGCACGGGCTATGAAGATAATGACCAGCAGAAGGATGACGGCGATGATGATGGCCGCCGCTGTTTTGGTGATGGATAGGTCGATGGGCTTGGCGCCAGTGAGGTTGCCGGCTTCGTCGACACATACAATCTCCTCCTTCTCGGCACCGCCGCCGACAAGACGATAGCCCTTGTAATCGGCGTGTCCATGATGGAAGCGGCTTGACATAAAAATGTCAACACGACCGTCATTGATCAGGATTACTGGCAGCGGAATGGCGACAGCATGCTCCACACTGTCGGAGGTGTAGTAGTCGAACATGTGCCACGAGTGGGCGTCGGTGACGTGGCCAATAATCATTGAGCCCGGGTCAAAGCCGCCGTCCTCTGCGGCATGTGCATTGACAGCCGGAAGAGCCATCATGAATGCCACCATCAATATACGAAACAGTCTCTTCATATTAGTCCTCCTGTGGGTTTACCTTTGCGGTATTGTTGAATATGTCTATTTGCACGGCGTCGAAGAGCCGGAGCTGGTTTTCATCGGTATTGTCGGCGTGAACCATAGAGGCTGCCTCGCGGAGGCCGCGGTGGAGGATACGTGCCAGCGCCGTCGGCCGGTCTATGCCGTTCTGTTCAGCATAGACCGACAGTCGACGCATCTCACACTCACTGAGTGTGACGACGTATTTTCTCTGCTTTGGTTTGGCCGCTTTCATAGGCATCAATACATGTTGTTGAAACGAGCCAGTATGTCTTCGGCCTGCTGCGTCAATGCTGCATCCTCCAGTGTGTGCGAAGCCACATCGCCGAGGAGCTTCATTATCTGCAGGTCACCCTGCAACTGGCCTCGCACACCGGCGGCTTTGTCGCCACGGAAACGTGCCAGATAGTCTATCTCTGCACTGTAGTACTTGTAGGCCGACTGCCACAACTCGCGCGCTTCGGCTTCGCCATATATATTCTTGTACAGCTCCACGACATCGACACGTGTGTTGCCGGTAACAATATACACTGCATAGACGTCTATAGGGAAGTTGGGGGCCGGGAAGAACTTCTGAGCAATGTCAAGTAGCTTGCGTGCCTTCTCCTTGTTGCCTATGTTGTACTCGTCATAGGCGAGGATCGTCAGCGACTGGCGCTGCACAGTGCCCATGTTGAGACTTATCGGGTCAACATAGATGTTGCTGTTGAGGTTACCCCACTTCAGCGGCTCGCCGTCAACACCATTGATGTAGTAGTCGGCAGTGCCTTCTGTGTAACGTCCACCCTGACGCGGATATGGAATCAGCTTATAGTTCATGCCCTCCTGCACGGTGTAGCTATACACATAAGGGAACACGTCGCGGATATATCCGGGATTCATGATGTTGATGTCGCGCATGAAGCGGTTGGTGCCCAGAATGTCAAGTATCATCAGCTCGTGGCGGTAGAGGGCCTGTTTGCCAATCTCCCAGCGTATCTCCGGGTTGACAGATTCTGCAATCTCTGCAGGTATTACGCCAGCCTCGACGAGAGCAGGAATATCAAGCGTAATCTTGAAGCGCTTGGTGGGCAGGTACATGAACTCCTGTCCGCTGCGCTGGTCGCGAACCGTGAAGCGGTCGGGATGGTCGCGCAGCATTGCAAGCACGTCGGTGACCTCAAGGTAGTCGTTCGAACGATCCATGATATAGTAGACATCCTTACCGAGTCCGTAATACTCCTTGGGCAGCGTAAACGGTAAAGCCTCTCCCTCGTAGAGCTTGTTGAACAGCTGCTCGACATACCAGTACATGCCGGAGAGCGTGTAGTTCAGTATGCGCACATCGGTGCGTGTCCCCTCAACCTCCTGGGCGTACCACAGCGGGAAGGTGTCGTTGTCGCCGAAGGTTATCAGTATGCCATTCTTATTGATGCTTTTTAGGTAGTTCTGCGCAAAGTCGCGTGCAGCGGTCTTCTGCGAACGGTCGTGGTCGTCCCAGTTCTCCGCAGCCATCAGACACGGCACAGCGGCCATACACACCACAAAGACCACCGGCATCACCACCTTGTAGGCCTTTGGTGCGGCAGCCTCTTTGTCGGCGGGGACACCCCGCTTCTTGAAGAGGCCACTTATCCATTCCGACAAAGCCATTACACCGAGGCCTATCCATATGGCGTAGAAGCTGAACGAACCCACGAAGGCATAGTCACGCTCACGCGGCTGCTTCGGCGGCATGTTCAGATAGATGGCGATGGCCAGACCCGTCATGAAGAACATGATGAACACAATGAACGCGTCCTTCGGGTGCTTGCGGATATGGTAAACCAAGCCAAGGATACCAAGCAGCAACGGCAACATGTAGTATTTGTTGCGGGCCTTGTTGTTCTCCATGGCCTCCGGCAGGTTGTCCTGCGGACCCAGACGGCTCTCGTCGATAAACTTGATGCCGCTTATCCAGTTGCCGCTCAGGTAGTCGCGCGTTCCATCATCGTTAAAGTAGTGGCCCTGTATGTCGTTCTGGCGACCGGCGAAGTTCCACATGAAGTAACGCCAGTACATCCAGCCCAGCTGGTAACGGTTGAAGAACTTGAGGTTCTGCGCACCGGTAGGCTTCTGTCCATTGTAGCACTTGCCGGCCCAATACTCGTAGAAACGCGGATGGTCGCGCTTGGTATCGTCGCTCCACATACGGGGGAAGAAACCCGTGTGCCTCTCGTTGTATATGTACTTCTGCGCATGGGCTGCCACAATGTAGCGGTCCTTGCCCGTATCACTCTTGCCGCGTATGTACTTGGTGTAGCCTTCCTTCACACCGGTAGGCGCACCGGCGGTGTAGAACTGGCCGGTGAAGAGCGGCGTGTCGCCGTACTGCTCGCGGCCCAGATAGGCACGCATTGCAACGGCATCCTTCGGCGCATTCTCGTTGAGCGGCGTATTGGTGTTGGCGCGGATGACAAGCACAAAGAAAGTGCTGTACCCTATCACCACCATAGCGAAGCTCAGTATGGCGGCGTTGATGATGGGCTTGTTCTTCTTGTGCGTGTACCACAGTCCCCACACCACAAGGGCGGCGATGAGCGTGAAGTACACCACGGTGCCACTGCCGAACGGCAGCCCCAACGTGTTCACAAAGAACACATCCACAGCCGAGTCAATATTGACAATGCCGGGGATGATACCCCACAGTATCACACCCAGCGTGATGACACTCAGCACACCGGTGACAATAAAGCCCTTCCACGTCGTCTTCGGCCACTTCTTGAAGTAGACCACATAGAAGATGGCGGGCACCGTCAACAGGTTCAACAGGTGGACACCGATGGCCACACCCACCAGCAGGCTGATGAGTATCAACCAACGCAGCGCGTGCGGGTCGTCGCTCTGCTCTTCCCACTTCAGTATCGCCCAGAACACCAGCGCCGTAAAGAACGACGACATGGCGTACACCTCGCCCTCGACGGCCGAGAACCAGAAGGTGTCGCTGAAACAGTAGGCCAGCGAGCCCACCACACCGGCGGCAAACACCCCCCATGTCCTCCAGTCCTTAAGGCTGGGGTTCTTCGGGTCCGGCAGCAGGTGCTTTCCAAGCATCGTGATAGCCCAGAAAAGGAAGAGTATAGTAAGACCGCTGCACACTGCCGACATCACGTTGACGGCATGCGCCGCTGTCTCGGGGCTCGAAAACATCGAGAACAAGCGTCCCACAAGCTGGAACGTCGGGGCTCCCGGAGGGTGACCCACTTGCAGTTTAAATGCGGTGCTGATGTACTCACCGCAATCCCACCACGAGGCGGTGGCTTCCGCCGTCATGATGTACACAGCACAGGCAATGAGTCCTATGACCCAGCCTATGATGTTGTTTGCCAGATGATACTGTTTCATTATTTTAGTTTTTGTTAGTTATCTCAATCTGTAACCCGTAATCTGTAACCCGTAACCTTTACTGCGCATCGCGCAATATCGGCATCGTCATACAGCGTGCGCCGCCGCCGGCACGGGGCAGCTCGCTGCCGGGGAAGGCTGCCACAAACTTGTCGTAGGCCTTCATGTCCACCTTGCCGCTTACAATATCCTCTGCGTTGAGCACAGCGAATCCGGCCTTGTCCAACGCCTCTATCGTCTTGGTGTTGCGGCGATAGCCGATCACCTTGCCGTCGCCCAGCGAGAAGAAGTTGCACCCGCTGTGCCACTGCTCGCGCAACTGCACCCACGGGTCGCTTCCGCCGCCAATCACAGGCTCTATCTCCCAGCCCAGGCTGTTCAACCCCTCCACCATGTTAGGCACCTCGCGGTAGCTGATCTTGCCCCCCTCGACGGTAATCAACGTCGTCGCCTTGCCGGCAAACAAGCCCGTCTTCTTCAACATAGGCTCGAAAATCATGCACTGGTGCTTGCCCAGGAACGTGAACACCATGTCCAGATGTATGAAACTCTCGGGGCTCATCGGCAGCTCCTGCGTCAATATGTGGAAGCGCTCGCGCTCCTTGGCGAAAGTCTCCGCCAGATACCTGATGCCCTTCTCGTTGGTGCGGATACCCTGGCCTATGCAGAGCAGCTCCGGCGAGGCGATCTGCACGTCGCCGCCCTCGGTCCTCGCATCCTTGTCCCACGCCATCGCGTTCAGCGTGCCCACCTTGAAGAAATGCTTGAAGATAGCCTCGTAAATCAGCGTCTCGCGCTCCCTCACCTCGAAACTCATCGAGTTGATGAGCACACGGTCGTACATCGTGCTCGACGCGTCGCGCGTGAAGAACAGGTTGTACAACGGCTTCAGCAGGTAGCGGTCGTCATCAACCCCATTCCACTTGGGGTTCTCGTAACCCTCTATCAGCACCGCGGCAAGGTCGCGGGCCTCCATGTCAATCAACAGGTCTTTCAGTTCGGTGCATCGGTCCATCTTGCAGCTCTCCTCCACCAGGTGGCGGCGCAGCTCCACATCCTTCAGCAAGTGCTCCAGAATATCCTCCACATAGTAGACATCCGTCCATTTCTCCAGCACACCGCAGAAATTGCTGTACTCCGTGTCCACTATCGGTTTGTTCAGAATGTCACTGTAAAGTGCGTGTGCAGCGTTCAGCGGCGTCATCCGCTCAATCTCCACCCCCGGGCGGTGCAGCAGCACAGCACGCAGGCGCCCCGTCTCCGAAGCCACATTCACGCTGCATGGTTCCAATATCTTTCTGTCCATATAATACTATCTATCATTATACTACACCATATACACCCCATCTCGGGCATATATGGTAGAGATTGCAAATATACGAATATTTTTTCAATATACCGCAGCCACCACAAAAAAATTTATCCACAACACCCCTTCTCCGACACCCCTCCGACTCCCCTCCGACCAAAAACCGTTAAACAACCGTTAAACAGTCGGACCGGAGTCGGAGCGACTACGGAGCGACTACGGAGGGGCTACGGACAAACGCTGCCGTAGCAACAATTGTCCGTAGCCCCTCTTTCGTAAAGACCTGTGATAATGTATATTATGCCATATTATGGAAGACATTGACGACGTCGTCGTCGTTCTCGAGGCGCTCGATGAGGGCGTTGACGTCTTCCTGCTCCTCGGGTGAGAGCTCGCGCATGGTGATGGGAATGCGCTCAAACTTGAAGCTCTTTATCTCAAGACCTTTGTCTTCGAGGTACTTGGATATGGGACCGTAGTTTTTGAAGTCGGCATAGATGAGTATCTCGTCCTCGTCGCGGAACACCTCGTCGATATCGCAATCGATGAGCTCCAGCTCAAGTTCGTCCATGTCGATGTCGTCGCGCCACGCCACGACGAAAGAGCACTTGCGCTCGAAGAGGAAGTCGTTCATGCCCATGGTGCCGAGCTCGCCCTTGCCGCGGACGAAGGCGGCGCGGAGGTTGGCGACGGTGCGCGTGGGGTTGTCGGTGGCGGTCTCCACCACGATGGCGGTGCCGTGAGGCCCTTTGCCGTCGTAGACGACCTCCTTGTAGGCCGACTTGTCCTTTTCGGTGGCACGCTTGATGGCTCGCTCGACGTTCTCCTTGGGCATCGACTCGCTCTTGGCGGTCTGCATCAGCAGACGCAGACGCAGGTTGGAGGAGGGGTCGGGACCCGAGGCAAGGACTGCCAGTTCAATTTCCTTACCAATCTTGGTGAATGTGCGGGCCATGTGGCCCCACCGCTTAAGCTTGCGCGCTTTGCGGTATTCAAATGCTCTTCCCATAGTATTATTTGTTTTCTAATTGATTACGCAGGTATTCTGTGCACTCTTCGAATGTCTTGAAGGTGTGGTCCTCGGGGACAACGCCAGGTATGACCTTGTGCGTGGTAAGCATGTACATGGGCTGCGGCTGGATGATGGTCATAAGAACCTGCACGCCACGTGCCTGCAGGTCCTTGATAGCTTCCTCCATAGCGTAGAGGCCGCTCTGGTCCATAAAGCTCACCAGACGCATACGGATGATGACTATCTTGGTGCCGTCGGGGACTGTCTGCATAACCTCCTTGAACTTGTTGATGGTGCCGAAGAAGATGGGGCCGTTGAGACGCTGCACGTATATCTTGTGGGCCACGGTGTCGGGCATGCCGCCCTCGTCGGACCATGGCGACTCCTTGTCGAAGCCGGTGAGTTCCTGGCTGCTGTAGCCGCCCTCGACGAGGTCGGAGGCACGCTTCATGAAGAGCACGCATGCTATCACCATGCCGATGCCGACGGCAGTGAGCAGGTCTACAAAGACGGTGACGAGGAAGACGACGATGAGGACGACAGCGTCGGCGCGCGGTATCTTGGGCAAGTCCTTGAAGCCGCGGAAGTCGATGATGCCCACGCCGACAGTGATGAGAATACCGGCGAGGACCGACAGCGGCACGTACTGGACGACGGAACCTAGGCCGAGCATGATGGCCAGCAGCAGCAACGCATGCACCATACCGCTGAGCTGGGTGCGGCCGCCACTCTTGACGTTGACGACGGTGCGCATGGTTGCACCGGCGCCGGGCAGGCCACAGAAGAGGCCGGCAATGGCGTTGCCTATGCCCTGCCCTATAAGCTCTTGGTTGCTGTTGTGCTTGGTCTTGGTTATGTTGTCGGCCACAACGGAGGTGAGCAGAGTATCAATGGAGCCGAGGCCGGCAAGAGTCAGGCCGGGGACGATGGCAGCCATAAGTACCGCTCCCCAGTTGATACCGGCGAGGCTTACCCCTTCCTTGGCGAAGAAAGGCATAGGTATGCCTGAAGGTATCTTTCCGATGGTTGCAACGCCGTCCATGTTTATGAAAAGCGAGACGACGGTCATAACGATAAGTGCCACAAGAGTAGAGGGGACTTTCTTGGTAATCAGGGGGAAGATGTAGATGATGGCGACGGTGCCGATGCCAAGCAGCAAGGCTGTGATGTTGGTGGCAGCCACAGCTTCGGGCAGGCCGACAAGGAGGTCAATCATAGAACCGCCTTTGCTGGCACCAACAAGGGGGTAGAGTTGCTGCAGGATGATGATGACACCGATGCCGCTCATGAAGCCGCTCAGGACAGGATAAGGGATGTAACGGACATACTTGCCTATCTTGATGAGGCCAAAGAGAATCTGGAAAAGACCGCAGAATAAGGCAGCGAGGGCCATGGATAGCATAACCTCGGAAATGCTGCCGTTCGATGCCGTCCATGCTCCTGTGACAAGGGTGGCGGTGACGACAGTCATAGGTCCCGTAGGGCCGCTAATCTGGCTGTGTGTGCCGCCGAAGAGGGCGGCAAAGAAGCCGAGGAGCATGGCGCCGGTGAGACCCACATAAGCGCCGATGGAGGCCGCCGACGGGTCAGTGACACCGGAGAAGGCCTGTATGCCGAAGGCAAGAGCCAAGGGCAGTGCGACGATACCGGCGGTAACGCCGCCGAAAAGATCGCCTTTTACGTTGCTAAACAGTTTCATATATTTCGTATGTTTTATTATCGATTATCAGTCAAGTGCCCAATAGGCAAGTGTAACGGAGAGTATACCCAGTCCGGCACCGGCACAGACGTCGCCGAGCCAGTGGCGATTGTTGTAGATACGCATGGCGGCGACCGTTACGGCGACAGCATAGCCCGCCACCGCCAGCCACGGGTACTCCTCGCCGTACTCGCGACGCAGTATCTCTGCGCCGGTGAAAGCGGTGAATGTATGGCCACTGGGAAAACTGTTCATACGCGAATAATCGGGACGCTCCACGGCAAGACCGTACTTGAAAGCATTAAGCCAGCCCATACCTAAAAGGTAGCTACTGCCTTCAAGCATCAGCAATCGACCAAGGTTGTGCCTACCCTTGACGCCACATAGGTTAAGTACCACCGGTGTCGCTGCCGGCAAATACTGTATGTAGTCGTCGAAATGCAGTTTGGGGTTATTACTGGCAACTACCTTGTCGCGCAAGTCCACTGCCAGACTGTTGGCCATAGGTGCATAGGTAAGCACAGCACCTGTGGCCATAAGGCCTACTGACGTAGCTGCAGGTGCCACACTGAAATGCTGCAGCCTGAGTCCGGCGGTGTCCCACTGGGCATTAGTACCAATGGTGGTTGCAAGCAGTATTATGAACAACAGATGTTTCACAGTGTAAGTATTCCGTTTTTGAGCACCGGAACCACAGGACATGTGTCCTGCCTGAAGGCAAAACGCACATCCTCGGCGGCACCGAGGCCGTAGAGGCGGTGCACATGGGTGCAGCGCTGGCAGTATTCGTATGGGTCGTCCTTGGCCAGTTGCCACATGGCAAGAGCCATCGTGGCGGCATCGCCGTAAGGACTGGCCTTCATCTTCTCGATTATCGCACCGGCAACGATGGTGTCCTCTATACAGAAATCCTGCTGCCAACCGGAGCATAGCAACACGATGTCCATATTCTCATGCTGCAGGCGTTCACACAGAGCCGTGAGGTTGGAGAAAGAGCCTGCCAGTGTCAGGTCGGCGTCGGCGCCGCACAGCATGGTGACTGTACCGTTGGTAGTACTGTAGGCCAACTTTATGCCACTCATATCGTGGCGTAGGTATTCCGTAGGCGAGTTGCCGTACTCAGCATCACCCACTTTCTTGCCTCCACGCTCTGCGGCAAGCTTAAAGCCTAGCTCACGATATGGCAAAAGGCCTTCCAAAGTATCCAACGGAACAACGCTGCTGCACCCTGCCTGGAAGGCCGCACATACTGCGGTAGTGGCACGCAGCAGGTCTATGGCCACGGTGACATGGTGGCTGGTAATTGTGCGGTAGGGATAAAGTGCCGGCGACAAGGAGACCTCTATTCTCATAGTTCCTCGTCTTTTAGCCGCTCCACGCTACCGTCACGGTGGATACGCAGGTTGAAGTATTCGGGATGCGGCTTGGCATACTGCTCAGCCTCATGTTTGCGGGCACGCTTACCGGCTGGCAAGTCCTTGAGCACGTACTGGTTCATGATCTCCACCAGACGGCAACGTTGCGCTGTCTCAAGGTCACAACCATACTGCTTGGCGAACTCCAGGTCATCCTTCAGGGGCTTGGGGTTGCCATTATAGTCTGTAGGCAGTATCTTGGTGGCATTGACATGTACATGCAGCAGTTCCACACCTGTGACAGTGGAGCGCAACACATATTCCGCCTCAACACTCCAACTGTTAGACGTATGGGACCAATTGATGAGGTCAATAAAGAGCACTGCATCTATACCAAGATCTGTGTGCAAATCATTGATATTGTCGTTACGCAACTGACGTCCCGTACGTGTTTCGGTAGCGGCAATTTGCGCCGATGCCAAAGGGCCAAGCACATAGTATCCGTGGCTCGCCAGTGGGTCGGTAGCAGTAAGGTATAATTGCCGCGAGGCTATATTGAGAGATGCATTATAGACGGAGTCCACAGTTTCACGAACCGCACGGCGCATAGATAGGTCGTTGAGCGGCGCCACATATATAACCGTGGGCTCTTGCTGGTACATCTCATTGTAGCGCGCCAACTTCTTCTCCCCCTTGCAACCTACCATTAGCAATGGTAAGAATAATAACAGGTACAGTCGTTTCATTCCGCAGCCTCCTTTCCTTGCTTTTTTGCTTTGCGCTCTTCTGCGCGACGCTGCTTTTCCTGTTCTCGCTGACGAGCTTTCTCCTTTGCTGCAAGTTTCTTTTGCTTATCAGCCTCTTTCTTGGCTTTTTCCTTCTCTTTCTTTGCTTTCTTCTTATCTGCCTTTGCCTGCTCGCGAGCGTCTATCTTAGCCTGCTTTGCAGCGGCTATGGAATCTTCCACCTCCTTGCGGCGCAACTCCTCCCTGTGCTGCTCCTCCAAAAGCAGTTCGCGCTTCTGATTGGCGGTAAGACGTATTGGATACTCAACCGAGTCAACAGGGGTCTGCATCATCACACGCACAGTGTCAGTGCTGTCAATCACCGCCGCCACCCATGGCAGGTGCTGCAGTGCGGCAAGACTGTCGTAAGCCCAGTTCTGCAACTTCAGCATATCGGCGGTGTCGCGACGGCCAGCCAGCGTGTCATCAACCATAGCAGGCAGCAGACGCTCCTTGATGCGGCGCACCATGCGGCGACTCTCCGGGAAGGCTTTAACCTCGGAGTTGAGCATACGGCATGCCTCGCCGTCATGCCCCATGA
Organism: uncultured Bacteroidota bacterium; assembly: GCA_902777005.1. Lineage (GTDB taxonomy): Bacteria > Bacteroidota > Bacteroidia > Bacteroidales > P3 > Colimorpha. The sequence goes on along the minus strand of CACYSB010000006.1, from coordinate 66,330 downwards.
GCGCCAGCGCCACACCATACTCGGCATACATGCCCGGATGCAGCGTATCGGCCTTCACAGCAGCGTTGATGCTCTCCGCATGTGCCGTCGCCAACGCATACAGCGACCCGTAGGTGCCGTTGGTCTGGTAGTCGAGCATGGCGACGCGCGGCGTGCCTATATAGCGCCCCGAACACGCCGCCAGCAACAATACCGCGGCAAGGAGTATGATGTTTATATGTCGAGCTCTCATAGCCTGTTCTGTCATAATAAAAGGCAAGGACCTATAAGCCGGGTTCTGTCGTGTTCTATCATCAATCTACTGCCGCCGTCGCCGACGGCCTCTATCAACCTACCCCCCGACAATACAGGCGAGCCTGCCCGTTGCCCTAAGGCTTGTCGGTATATTTGGTCTTTCAGCCCATGAGGCTTGCCGTTCATGGCCGTCACCGGCACACGCCGTGGGCTCTTACCCCGCGTTTTCACCCTTACCCTCTCAGGCGGTATCTTTTCTGTGGCGCTCTCTGTAGCCCCGCCTTTACAGGCGCAGCCCCTTCCCGTTAGGAAGCATGGTGGCTCGTGCTGCCCGGACTTTCCTCTCGGCATCTCTGCCCAGCGATAGAACAGTCCCTGCCATTATTTCAAACTGCAAAAGTACAACTTTTTTTTCACATAGTAATAACAAAATAAAGCCAACGGTTCAATCCGTTGGCTTATTCTTTGGTTATATGCCATTTAGCGTCAGGCGACGTGGTGCTATCTGACCACCGTCACGGTGCCTGCCTCGCGGCGCGACACACCGTCGCTGTCGCGGAATGTGGCCACCCACACATAGGCTCCCTGGGGCACCATCGAGCCACCGGCAGTGGCGTCCCATGCAGCGTTGATGTCGCTAGTGCTGTATACCAAACGACCGCCACGATTATAGATGTGCATGCGGAAGTCCTGCAAGTCAGACGTTGCTATAACCTTGAACACACGGTTCTCAACTTTATCGTCGGCTGGGGCTATCACATTCGGCGCCCATAGCAGGTTGTCCTCATGGTACGGCTCCGGCTCCAGGCCGCCGAACTTGGCGTCAGACTTGGCTGCAACCTCTGTACCAGTGGCATCCTCCGGTTCCTCCTGTGCAATGCTCTCATCCGCATCCTTAGCCACGTTGCGAGTCTGTCGCGGTGCAACTGTGGGTACGGCAAACTTCATCGTCGGGCCAGCGTTGCCGTCCACGGGCTCAGCCACCGCCACCACCTGCATCTGCGGCTCCGGCAGTACTCTCACCGCCTGTCCTTCCCGTCCCTGCTCCACGGCTTTCACGGCAGTGGCAGCAGGCACATCGGTATTCTCCTGTACTGCTGCAACAACGGCCTCAGGCTCAGTCTGTACAGCAGCCACCGCCACCTGCTCCTCGGTCACAGCCTCGTCCTTGGGAGCCGACACTGCGAAGGCTACTACCGCGGCAGCCACCGCCAGCACGGCGGCACTGCCACCTATACGCCAGGCACGGCGCACGCGCAGGCGCTTCTGTATCGCTTCGAACATCCCGTCCTCGGGTGTTTCCTTATATTCTTTCCAGTCCATAGCTTATCTTGTTTCTATGTTTTCCAAATACTGACGCATATTCATGCGCGCCCTGCTTAGGGCCACTCTGACCGCCACCTCGCTGCACCCCATCTGCTTTGCTGCCTCCTCGTGGCTGCACTCCTCGGCACAGCAGAGGTTGAATGCCATGCGCTGCACCGGCGACAAAGCGCCGAGAGCCATCACTATATCTTCCATGCTGTACGGAAGCTCTGTATCCGTCCCTGCCGCCTCGGTGTCCATCTCCATGAGCACCGTGTGACGGGCACGCCGGTAGTGCTGTATGCAGGTGTTCACCATGATGTTATACACCCACGATCGGAGCTTTTGCGGGTCGCGCAGCGAGCCTATGCGCTCGTAAACCTTCACAAACCCGTCCTGCAGCATGTCCTTCGCCTCATCACGGTCGGCAGAATAGCGGCGGCATACTCCCGCCGCCATCGGCGCCAGCTCGTCGTAGAGAGCCCGCTGGGCCTTGGCATTGCGGCGGCGACAGCCGTCAACCATCTCTGCATAACTCATGCTCATCGTTGGTATAGACGCTGACTATATAAGTTTGTTACTTTGTTAACATTATTTAACACCTACAATCTCAACCACATTATCCGATACCCGGAACCGAACCTCCCATTTGTCGAAGGGCATCACATAAACCCTTTGTGCATCGTTCTGGTAATGTGGCCGTGGGTCGAGGGCCAGACTTCTGCGCAGTGCCTCGCGCTCTTCTTCGGGCAGCTGCAGCAGCAGGCCGTGGTCGTCGACCACCTCGAGGGCCGTCGGCGCCTGCTGTGCGAAGCCTCCACGGGTCTCGGGGTGGCTGTCGGCGTAAGGCAGGTAGGGTTTGATGTCGTAGATAGGCGTACCGTTCACCAGGTCGGCGCCGGAGACCACCAGCACAGGGCCCGGTTCTATGCGCAGCAGGCGCACGCTCGAGAGACCTATGGGGTTGGGGCGGAAAGGGCTGCGTGTGGCAAAGACCCCCACCCTTTTGTTACCCCCAAGGCGCGGCGGCCGCACCGTTGGCGACCATTCCTCGCGCTCGGCAAGGTGGAAACCCCATATCAGCCACACGTAGTCGAACTCGTCGAGGCCGCGGACTGCCTCCGCCACGCGGTATTCCGGCTCAAAGACCACACGGGCCTCATAGTCCACCAAGCCCGCCTGCCGCGGCACTCCGAACTTCTCCCTGAATGGTGTCTCTATATGTGCTATCTGCCTCATAACCTCTCTGATACATTGCGGGGCGGCCGGAAGGCCGCCCCGCTGCTATACCTATTATTATAATGTCTCTAATCAGTCGTTGCCGACAACAAAGCCTGTGGCGAGCTTAATAAACGACGTCGACACCATGTCGTAGACACCGACGGCGTTACCATCCTCGGTATCGATTGCCGGCACAAAGTTGTGGTACAAGCTACCACTAACCCATATCTTATATGAATACATCTTCATACCGGGGTTCTTTTTAGTAGGTACGTATCCAAACGCATATACATGAGGTGCGGAAACCAAGCCAGGGCTTATAGACTCTGTCTGTCGTGTATAGGTCACTCCCGTGGTGAGATTTGAAAAAATACAGTCGGCATAAAAGTATCCTACATTGGAAGGATCAGCCTTCACCTCGAAGGAGTGTCTGTATTTATTACCCGAGACTGGCGCCATATCACTATGAACACCCTGGTTTCCGAAAATGAATGTGAAATAGCCTGCATGATCACCGCCAGTAGGACATGTTAGACCAAAGACTGAAGAACTACCGGCACCGGTATAGTACTGCGATCCACTCGTAACGACAGGTACAAACGTCATCTCGAGCTTCGAATTGTTATCCGGCGAAATACCGAGGTCGATAGGCTCAAAGCCTGCTATAGTGCTCGTGCCGTTGCTTGTATTGGAGATATAGTCATAGAACTGATAGCGGGCGTACGCTGCGGGGGTCATATCTTCGGATGTCACATACACGGTAGCCTGTGAATTTATCGGCGTATTACCTTGTGCATAAATAATCTTTGTAGCCTTCTGGTTGTTAATGGAGTTGTTAATCTTTATCGTCAACTTGGTGCCAAACGCCACAGGAGGTATGGGGATATAGAATGTCTGGGGCTCGTTTATAGCCACATTGCCACTAACAAAATTCAGGGTGACAGTGTTGCCGTCAAGACCGGAGGTATTCACAGTCTGAGCCTCGAAATCCACTGTAGCTTCACCAGACAGCATGCTGCCCTGGGAGCTCGACACGGTGATGTTGTTGGCCACAAAGGCACCCGACGCAGGCGGTGCAACGACAACCTTAAGTACCGTACATAGGCTGACGAACGAGAGGTAGTCCTTGTCGTCATGCTTGGTAACTTTGGCAATCATCGGGCAGGTAATCTTCTGCTTGCCGTTGCTCGTAGTGTAGTCGTACGACGCGGGGAAACTGATAGTGGTGCTGGTGCCGAGAGTCTTGCCCATGAAAAGCGAACGGGGATAAGCGCCATAGACATCGAATTGACCATGCTCATGGTTGAAACCATAGCCGGCATTCGCGGAGACTATGGGGACGCCATCAGGTGAAGAGATGGAGATGGAACCGTCGTAGGCGCTGCCGCCAATCATCTGCAGACGTATCTGGTCGCCATTCTCCCAACAGGCGTAGCGGTTGGCAATATATGCCTTGGTATCACCGGCATAGGTGACATCTTCGACAAACAAGGTGTTGTTCAAATCTTTTATCGCTTCCTTGCGGCACGACACCATGGCCGTCATAGCTGCCAGAGCAAAAAGAGCAATACATATCTTCTTCATAACAAATCCTTTCCCTTAAAAAGTTTAGAACACCTTACCGAAATAGCCACCTGTCGAGGCCGACTGCACGCCGCCGGACACCTCACCGCTGAGAGGACCTTCATAGCCAGAGCCAAAACCTCCGCCGAAACCTCCCTCGGGAGCCGAGGTGGAAAAGTAACTGGAAGCGTCATCCATCCGTGCGCCCATGGCCAAGTTGTTGGCACCGGCATTGATATAGTCGGCGAACATGTTAAGTTCACCGGCAATCGTGGCAGGCTCGGGAACAACACCGCTCGTTGCATACCCCCTCTCCGTTCTGAACTCAACGACAGTCAGAAGCGGGGTAATGTACATGTTTTTCTCTTTTTTCATATCGTTTTTATTGTTTTCTATCGTATTTATATATTCATATAACATACAATCACCAAAGAAGTTACGGCACATTGACGTAGTTCCAAGGCTATTATGTTATTTTTGCAAAGATACGACTATTTCCTGACATGTGATAATAAAATTATCAAAAGCAATGATTTTTATATTTTTTTAACGCCAAAAGGGGACGCTGTCAGGCCGTACCCGCTCCGTATCCGCTCCGACTGTTCTACGGTTGTTTAACGGTTTTTTGTCGGAGAGGGGTCGGAGGGACTACGACGAGGCGGCGACGAGACGGCGAAGACCGCCGAGAATGGCGCGCTCCATGAGGTCGCGCTTGGCGGCATTAGTGCAGCGTGAGTTCTTGAGTGTCAAGCCAAAAGATGTGCCGTCGGCACGGCGGAAAACAGACGTGGCGGTGCGCCATTTTTGCTGGCGTCCTCCGGCACAAGTGATAATGTTGAGCTCCCACAGGGTATCGACCAGCAACCACAGCATATCCACGGGGCCGAGCCACGGCACCGGAGCCACAGGCGTGCGACGCTCTACCTCGTTGACCGTCAAACCAAAAGCACGCCTGAGGTCGTCCTGCCGGTCGGGAGCCACGAGTCCTGCGGCGGCGAGGGCGGCGATGCCGTCGCGCAGGTGGTCGACAAGGACGCCGCGGCGGTCGCCGAGCCATACGAAATGGATGGGAGTGTCGGTGACACTCATCCGGTCACAGTGGGTGTCCTCGTCCCCTATCACCGTGGAAGCGTTGAGGGCTAAGCTCCTGAGGGCGGTTTCGCGCTTCAGAAGGGATGCCACACGCTCGGCTTCGGCGAGGCACACCTCACCCCAAATGGGGTCGGGCCACTGGTGCCAGAGCTCCATCCAGAGCTCCACCTGCCGTTCCGGAGGCGTGCCCTCCTCGGCGAGACAACGGCGCACAACAGCCGCATCGGCCGGAAGACGGCGGCCGAAGAGTTCCACAGCAGGCTCTTTACCTTCTGGTACAGAGATGGTTGTGGACACTATGCCTGCATATGCCCATGGATTTTCTATGCCGCAAAGGTACGAAATAATTTTAACATTGCGGCAAAAAAGATAACAGATTTTAAGCATTGTCGTGCGCATAGCGTGCGCAGAAAGGCCGCACATGGTGCGCCTGCTGTGCACCGTCAGTCCGCCGGGCGTGCGTCAAACGGACGCACATCAGAAAGCAATTGGCAGCCAATGGGTTGGTGATAGTTTTGCAGCCGGATTTGCCACAGAAACAAAATTATTCACAAACCTAAAACACCAAACCAATGACGACAGAAGAATTGCAGGACATCCTGCATGTGCTGGGCCTGGACTACGAGGCCGATGCCAACCAGATTTACGTGTTCTATGTGCTGCCCGACGGGCGCGTTGACAACTTCAGCCTGACTGTGCGTCGCGGCCTGAGGATGAGCGACAAAGAGATAGTGTCGCTGATGCGGCGCGAGTACCCCGCCACACGGCAGGGCACGGTGATGGGCGTGGAGCGCCCCAACTGGCGGCCCGCCAAGGAGGAGTGGTTGGACACGGCGGACGTGTGCAGCATGCTGAAAGTGAGTGACCGCACGCTGCGCACATGGTGCAAGAAAGGCTACCTGAAGCCACGCTACACCGACCGCAAGGTGTACTTCAGCCGCGCCGAGATTGACGCCTTGATAGACAGCAATGCCATCCAGGAAAACGGCAAGATGGACAAGACGGTATTACTGAACGAGAACCGGAAATAGGCGGAAACAAGCGGAAACAGACGGAAACAAGCGGAAGAAAATCGTGCTTCCGCCCGAAAGGCCCTAAATTGTCTGGTGTCAGCTGACGACACGAATTGCCAAGGGCCCGGCAATTCGGCAAAAACAACAAACAACATTAACAATTAAAACAAAGAAAGGACAAAAACAATGGGTAAAATCAATCAGGGAATCCTCGACGGATTCAACGGCAAGGTCGGCACAGTGGTCGGCTACAAGGTCAACGGAAAGAAGGTGATGCGCGCCTATGTGGACAAAATCCGCAATCCCCGCACCAGTCTGCAGATGGACAACCGTCTGCGCTTCAAGACCCTCTCGCAGCTTGCGTCGGCCTTCATGAGTGCCACTGGCATCGGCATGGAGCGCGTGGCCAAGAGCTTGCGCAACACGGTGTGCAACAGCTTCATGAAGGTAAACCAGAGCGCTGTGAGCGTCAGGGGCGGCGAGGCCGAGGTGGACTACGGCAGCCTGATGTGCAGCCTCGGCGGCATGCCGCAGGTAGCCTTCGGCAACGCCAGCTTCGCCGAGCCGCAGCGCGTGAGCGTCAGCTTCAGCACCAGCGCCGACATGCCGCGCACCGACGCACAGGACAAGGTGTACATCTTTGTCTACCAGCCCGACACCAACCAAGGTCTGCTGTCGGCACCTGTGGCGCGTACCGAAGGCTCTGTCGACATGCGCCTGCCCGTCAGCTGGACCGGCATGACGGTGCACGTCTATGGCTTCGCCGTCGGCGACGGCCGCGACAACAGCGGCCTGCGCTGCGACAGCAGTTACATAGGCACCGGCAACGTCGGTTAACAAACAAGGAGGGCCGCCTACTTGGCGACCCTCCTTGTTTTACCTATCCATGGTGTATAGGAACTCTTCGTTGTTGCGTGTGTGAGCCATCTGCTTCTGGAGGAACTCCATGGCCTCGACAGGTGTAAGGTCGGTGAGATGGTTGCGTAACACGACGCTGCGCGCCAGTATGTCGGGCTTGACGAGGAGGTCGTCGCGGCGGGTACTGGAGGCGTTGATGTCGATGGCGGGGTAGATGCGCTTGTTGCTGAGCTTACGGTCGAGCTGCAGCTCCATGTTGCCGGTACCCTTGAATTCCTCGAAGATGACGTCGTCCATCTTGCTGCCCGTCTCTGTGAGGGCCGTGGCAATGATGGTGAGGCTGCCGCCACCCTCGATGTTGCGCGCTGCGCCGAAGAAGCGCTTGGGCTTCTGCAAGGCATTGGCCTCGACACCGCCGCTGAGCACCTTGCCGGAGGCTGGCTGGACGGTGTTGTAGGCTCGTGCCAGACGGGTGATGGAGTCGAGGACTATCATCACATCGTGGCCGCACTCGGTGAGGCGCTTGGCTTTCTCAAGCACGATGTTGGCGATACGCACATGGCGGTCGGCGGGCTCGTCGAAGGTAGAGGCGATGACCTCGGCCTTTACGGAGCGCTGCATGTCCGTCACCTCCTCGGGGCGCTCGTCGATGAGGAGCACCATAAGGTATACCTCGGGGTGGTTGAAAGCTATGGCATTGGCAATCTCCTTGAGGAGTGTTGTCTTACCCGTCTTGGGCTGTGCCACGATAAGGCCGCGCTGACCCTTTCCGATGGGGGTGAAGAGGTCAATGATACGCGTGGAGAGGGTCTCCATAGGGTGGCCTGTGAGTTTGAATTTCTCGTCTGGGAAAAGCGGAGTCATGGACTCGAATGGGATGCGGTCGCGTATGCGGTCGGGCGTGAGACCGTTGATGTCGAGTATCTTGACCATGGGGAAGAACTTGTCGCCCTCGCGCGGCGGACGCACGGTGCCGCGGATGGTGTCGCCGCTCTTGAGGCCGTAAGTGCGGATCTGCTGCGGGCTGATGTAGATGTCGTCGGGCGAGGTGAGGTAGTTGAAGTCGGACGAGCGTAGGAAACCGTAGCCATCGGGCACCATCTCGAGCACCCCTTCGGCCTCGATGACGCCTTCATGCTCGAAAGCGTAATGGTGACGCTGGGCAGGCTTTGGCTCTTCTTTGCGCTCTGGCTTAGGTTCGGGTTTGGAATCCTGTTTCGGCTCCTGACGCTGAGGCTGCTCACTGGCGTGTTCTTTCTCAAAGGTGTTCGCGAGTTTTGCTTCGGACTGGGACTGAGATTCTTCCTGCACTTTGGCTTCCGTTTGGACGGCAGACTGCTGCTCGTCAGGCTGCTGGTTTTTACGTGGACGGCCGCGCTTGCGCTTTACGGGTTGCTCGGCGGCAGGCTGCTCACTGGCGCGTTCTTTTCCATTGATGTTAGCGAGCTTTGCTTCTGACTTAGGCTCTTCAGCAGGCTTGGCTTCCTCAACCTTGGGCATGTCAGCGATTGGCTTGGGCTCCTCGACCGGCTTGGGTTCTTCGGCGGGCTTTGTAGCCACCGACGTCATTGGACGCAGGAAACGGCCGTCGGGCGACAGGATGTCGGGTACCGTTGGCACGGTAGGCATCTCGAGGTCGCCAATATTAAAGGTCGGCATCTCAACAGGCTTGATTTCAACCTGCTTGGGGGCCTGAGGAGCGGCAGACTTGTTGCCCTGATCCTTGCTTTTGCGGTTGGTCTTGCGGTGCACCTCGGGGTTGTTCATGGCCGACTCGGCAAGGAGTTGCGGCTTCAGATGTTGGCGGCGCTGGCGCTGCCCTTCTCCGGCAGCGGGCTGCTGCTGGGCGACAGGCTCCGGCGTAGCGGCCTGGCGGTCAAGGATGCGATAGATAAGGTCTTGGGGGGTGAGGGTCATAGCACGCAGCTTAGATATGCCGAGCTGCTCAGCTATTCCGATAAGGTCAATTTGGGCTTTCGCCTCCAGTTCTGTCTTACTGTACATTGAATAAGTTAATAAAATTCGGATGATTATCGACAGAGAAGCAACACATTACAAACATTGTGCATTAACTGTCAACGATGCAAAGATACGAAAAAAAATGAAATAGTGGTATGTAATTCAAAAAAAAGATGTACTTTTGCATTTTGAAGTAGATGAAAAAATATTCACTTAAATAACGTAAAAACATGAACATTCCTGCAAATCTGAAGTACACCCAGGACGACGAATGGGTGCGTATTGAAGGCGAATTTGCTTTCGTTGGTATCACCGACTACGCTCAGCACGAGCTCGGCGACATCGTTTTTGTCGACGTTACCTGCGAGGGCGACACCGTCGAGGCCGGTGAGGCTTTCGGCAGCGTTGAGGCTGTGAAGACCGTGGCTGACCTGCTGATGCCCGTGAAGGGTGAGGTGGTGGAGTTCAACACCGCTCTGGAGGATGCCAGCGCCATCAATGCCGACCCCTACGGCAATGGCTGGATCATCAAGATCAAACCCGAGAACATGGCCGACATCAACGCCCTGATGGATGCCGAGGCTTACAAAGCCAAGATCGGTGCCTAAGATTTAAGACAACAACAAAAAAAGCCGCTCGGATGAGCGGCTTTTTTTGTTGCCATGGATTGATTAGTCCATGATGGTGTTCCAGTTGTGCTTGTCTTCGGCCTCGCCGAGCTGGATGGCGCGGAGGGCGTTGTAGAGCTTGGTGCTGTAGGGACCGGGCTCCTTGCCAAAGACGTAGCTCTTGCCGGTCTCGGGGTCGTCAAGACGCTCGATGGGGCTGATGACGGCGGCGGTACCGCAGGCGCCGGCCTCCTGGAAGGTGGACAGCTCCTCGACGTCGATAGGACGACGCTCGACCTTCATGCCCATATCCTCGGCGAGCTGCATGAGGCTCTTGTTGGTGATGGAGGGCAGGATGCTGGTGCTCTTCGGGGTGATGTAAGCACCGTCCTTGATGCCGAAGAAGTTGGCAGCGCCGGCCTCGTCGACATACTTCTTCTCCTTGGCGTCGAGGTAGAACTCGCAGGCATACTGGCCGCCGTGGCAAGCTTCGACGTGGGCTTTGAGGGAAGCGGCATAGTTACCACCGACTTTGTAGACGCCGGTGCCGAGGGGGGCGGAACGGTCGTACTTGCGGGTGATGACATAGGGGTTGGCCTTGAAGCCGCCCTTGAAGTAAGGTCCGACGGGGGTGACGAAGATCATGAACAGGTACTCGTCGGCGGGCTTGACACCCACGGTGATACCGGTACCGATGAGCAGCGGACGGAGGTACAGGCTGGCGCCAGTGCCGTAAGGAGGAATGAAGCGCTCGTTGAGTTTGATGACGCGCTTGCACATCTCGACGAACTTCTCGGTGGAGAGCTCGGGCATCATGATGCCGCGGCAGGTGCTCTGCAGACGCTCGGCGTTGGCTTCGGGACGGAAGATGCGGATCTTACCATCTTTGCAGCGGTAGGCCTTGAGGCCCTCGAAGGCTTCCTGGCCGTAGTGGAGGCTGGAGGCAGCCATATGCATTTCAATGTGCTCGGAGGAGGAAACCTCGATTTCACCCCACTGGCCGTTGCGATACCAGCAGCGCACGTTGTAGTCCGTTTTTACGTAACCAAACGGAAGGTTTTGCCAATCTATATTCATGTGTGTTAATTTATTATGTTATTTACATTGTTTATTAACGTAAAGGCAAAAATATAAAAAAAATATGAAATGAGAAAAAAATTTTGTCATGTCAGAAAAAGTGTGTAATTTTGCAGCCGATTTCAGAGACAGACCGAAAGCACGAAAGTGCCGAAAATCAGCGAGAAATCGGCCCCTTAGCTCAGTTGGTTAGAGCAGCTGACTCATAATCAGCGGGTCCTTGGTTCGAACCCGAGAGGGGCCACAAAAGAAAAGAGTGAACCTTTTAAGGTTACAGACAATGGGTCGCATAATGGCCATAGATTATGGAGTAAAACGCACGGGGTTGGCAGTGACCGACCCCGTGCGCATTATAGCCACTGCGCTAACGACAGTGGAGACCCCTACCCTATTCCAGTACCTGAAGGACTACTGCACACGCGAGGAGGTGGATTTGTTCGTTGTGGGCGAGGCCAAACACATGGACGGCACACCGAGTGAGTCGATGCAGTACATAGAGCCCTTCGTGGCCAAGCTAAAGGAGGTGTTCCCCGACAAGGAAGTGGCGAGAGTGGACGAACGCTTCACGTCGAAGATAGCCTTCCAGACAATGATAGACAGCGGCCTGAAGAAAAAAGACCGCCGCAACAAAGGCATGATTGACCAGATAGCAGCGACGATAATGCTGCAGGATTACATGAGGAAATGTTAAAAGTTAATATATGATTCTACCAATTGTGGGCTACGGAAGCCCTGTTTTAAGAAAAGAGGCGCAGGAGATAACGAAAGATTACCCCAACCTGAAAGAACTGGTGGCGAACATGTATGAGACCATGTATGCCGCCGACGGCGTGGGTCTGGCGGCACCGCAGATAGACCTGCCGATAAGGGTGGTAGTGATTGGATTCCGCCCCTACGACGAAAAAACCGACAGCTATGGCGAGGTGTCAGAACAGCACACGCTGATTAACCCCGAGATACTGGAGTTCGGCGACCAAAAAGACTACTTCAACGAAGGCTGCCTGAGCGTACCCGATATCCACGAGGATGTGCTCCGCCCAACCACCGTGAAGGTGCACTACTGGGATGAAGACTGGCAGGAGCATACCGACGACGCCACAGGGCTCTATGCCCGTGTGATACAGCATGAGGTGGACCATCTGGACGGCAAAGTCTTCACCGACCGCCTCAGCAGCTTGCGCAAGACCATGCTCAAGCGCCGTCTGAATGACATCGCCGCCGGCAGAGTGAGAACGAAATACAGAATGAAAATAAAGAAATAACACAAAACCCCATGAAGAAAATATTGATACTGCTTGTGGGCGTGATGCTGGTGGCTGCATGCAGTTCGCCCAACCGTGAGAAAGAGCTTGAAAAGATAGCAGAACATGAGCAGAAGCTTTCGGCCATAGACGTGAGCAGCGACGACAGCGCAGCGCTGGAGATGCTGGCACTCTACCGCCAGTTCGCCGCAGACTTCCCAGAAGACAGCCTGGCACCGGCTTTCATGGCCCGTGCCGCCGACCTCTGCATCAACCTCGGCATGAGCGACGATGCCGTGAACCTGCTGGACAGCATCATCACACTGTACCCCGGATACGAGGATATAGCCGGATGTTACTTCCTGAAAGGCTACGCATACGAGAGCGCCGAAAAATACGACGAAGCCAAAGAGGCATACAATTACTTCGTGGAGAACTATCCTGACCATTACCTTGCCGCCGACACCAGGGTTATGATCAATTACATTGGCATGAGTCCTGAGGATATGTTCGACGCCATCATGGCCAACGCCTCGGACCAAAACATTGTACAAAGCAATTGAAATGTGAAAGATGAAGGTTGCGTCGTTTCGTATAAGGGCAAGTTATCCTAACTATTATATGGTGAATCTCTATGCCAAGGAAGGCATGGAGATTTTCAATCATGATAGTGAGGACCCCGAAAACAGACTGGAGGGGAACAAGCCCGGTACTGTCATATACCGCTTGGCAGGCAAGGAAGATAGCTTGAAAGAATTTCCACCACGCTGGTATGACATGTACCAACTGCTGAAGTTGCGTGGTGAAGAACAGCGCCATTTCCTTGAACTTTTGCTCTCGGAGCATGACGATACCATCACAACTGAGGGGGCGGCAACACTGACGGAGATACGCAATACTTTCCGCCAACAGTGCATAGACTTCGTCCAGCAGAACCCTTTATATGACTCGGACGAACTGATAACCACTTTAACCACCGACGGAGACTTCACTGACGAGGCCATCAGCTACAAAGGACACATGTTGCTCGACCTAACGAAGAACTGCTATCCAGTGCCAGACTTCGTGATACTCACCGCAAAGTCGTTCAACAACCCTGAGCACCTGCCGGAACTACTACAGAAAGCCATACACGACCTGGAAATAATGACCAACTGCAGATTAGGTGATGTGCGAAACCCATTAGTCTTTGCCATACGCTGTGCCATGCCACAATACATACCGGGACTAATGCCAACGTTGCTTAACATCGGTGTGACTCGTACATCGTACAACGCTCTGAAAGCGAGTTTTGCACCCACAATGGCCAATCGTGTATACCTCAGTACCCTGCACACCATATGCGAAATGCTGGGACTGGAGCACAAATACCAAACCAGTGACATTAAACTAGACGGATGCGACCAACACTCACGAATAGCAGAACTTGAGTGTAAGATTATCGCCGTAGGAGAAGAAAAGCTAATCACCGATGCTTATTATCAAGCTTTGCACCTGACGCAGTTCGTACGCCAATTCTACATAAACAACCCAGACCTAATACTCACATTCATGCAGGGCAAGCAGGCTTTTCCCAGCCTGATACTACAGCGCATGGTATGGACTATTGGCAATGACCTTAGCTACCCAGGAGTACTATACAGCCGTCATTCCCGCACAGGAGAAGGTAAACAAATAGAGAGCTACCGCAACATTTTCGGGGAGGAAATCATGACTGGTGATGTAACCACCGAAGATTGCGCCTACAGTGACCGTAGCGAGATTCGTAACCAGTTTCCTGCGGTGTACCATTTCGACCCGTTGCTGAAGAAATTAGAGAGCCGCTACAAGACTCCGGTGACCATTGAGTTTGCCGTAGAAAGTCGCCCTCACCAGTTGAGTCTTTTCTCTGTACTTCAACTCAACGCATCGGAGATGACTGGCCGCGCAGCCCTCGTCTCGGCCATAGACATGGTAAACGAGGGGCTGATAGCAGACCGTTTTGTTCCTGACCTTATAAAACCATACCACCTGCGACAGATAATATCGGCATCAATAGACGACCACACAATATCAAAACTACAGTTCTTCGGCCATGGGTTGAGCGTACTGCCACGTACAGCCATATCGGCACGTCTTTGCTTCTCCGTGGCTAAAGCGCACGAATATAAAAGCAAGGGGGAGCACGTGTGCCTGTGCCAGAGTCATTTCGTACCACAAGACACCATCACTCTCAATGAACTCGACGCGATACTATCCATGCAACCAGCAGCCATACATGTCGTCACTGCCTGCCGTGGTTATGGCATCCCTGCCATTATGGACCTTCAATCATACGGAATCTCTATTTGGGGCAATACAATAGTCAATAGTGACGGAATAGCCATTGCTGAAGGTGAGATGCTTACCATAAGCTCAAAGCGTCAGAGTATATATAAAGGACAGGCTGCATTTAAACCAGCACGCTTCACCAAGTACTTACAAGGCGCCAACGTGGAACTCAACGACGAAGAAAAAATATTCTTCAGTCACATGAAGAATGCCTATGAGAAATATCAACAGATAGTAACCTCAAACGAGGTAACATACATTACCGATATCAGCAAACTGGCGCGACTGATACGATGCAATTTGCAGAACCAGCCCAAGAAAGCTGCCACTATTGTCAACACATGGTTCGAGCAGCATCCTAAAGATTACATAGAGGGAGTGTTACAGAGTCGTATGGGGGACCATAATGATCAGAGTAGACTATTTAACCTGTTAACTACCGAACATAAGATTGATTTCTTTCAGCATATTTGCAAGATGTGTATTGACCATGATATCTCAGGCCTCACTGCCGGTAGCTTCATGATAGGCCGCTTCATTGCGCACCCACTACCACAGAAAATGTGGAAGAGACTGAGCGAGGAGGTCATTGCCTTTCTACTCAACGAATATGTGCTGTACGAAAAATACCAGCAGGTGCTGCAAGAAGTGGGCGAGATAAAGTTAGCACGTGCGCACAGCCGCATTGAAACCGAAGGTATTGACAACATGGTGTTGCGCAATTTCGACCTCAATAACTTTATACCATTGCTCTATGCTAACCGTGACTGGGAAAAGATTACCAATGCGCTTGAATGCATTGAGCATCAAGATAATACACACCTGCTGGTGGAGATGCTCAACAAACCCATTGAGGAGATATTCGACATGAGTACACCGTGGAAACGAGCTCTTGTGGAAGAGACTCTGAAGGTTGCTGGCGAGTAATTATTACTGCACCATAGCAAGATATTCTTTTTCTGATATAACTTTTACACCGAGTCTCTCGGCTTTCTTTTGTTTCTCCGGTCCCATCTTCTCGCCTGCCAACAGATACGAAGTTTTGCTGCTTATAGAGCCTGACACCTTGCCACCGTGCTTCTCAATATCAGCCTTTATCTCATCGCGCGAAAAATGCTCAAAAACTCCGCTGACCACAATAGTCATGCCTGCAAGTTTATTGTCGCCAGAGAGCATACGTACCTCCATCTGTAGGCCTGCGGCACGCAAGCGTGCAATTATTACTTTGTGGTCGGCTTTAGCGAACCATTCGCATACGGCATGTGCCGTCACCTCACCAACATCTTCCACTTGAGCCAGTTCCTCCTCAGGGGCTACCATCAGAGCATCGATATTCTTGAAATAGCGGGCCAGTTTCTTAGCCCCTACCTCACCTACATACCTTATGCCGAGAGCATATACGACACGTTCGAATGGTACCTGTTTAGATCCATTGATGGCTGCCAACATATTATCTGCCCCCTTATCCTGTATTGATGCTGCAACTTCGGTACCGAGACCTATCAACTGTTCACGCTTTAGATTATAGATATCTGCTATATTGCGTACCAATCCAGCCGAGTACAATAGCTCGAGACGCTCAGGCCCAAGGGTATCTATAGCCATTGCCTTGCGGCTCACAAAATGTTCCAAACGACCAATTATCTGCGGATGACAACCGTCGCTATTTGGACAATAGTGACCAGCCTCACCATCCATACGCACTAGTTCGGTACCACATTCTGGGCAATGTGTGATATATTTTATCGGCATTGCTCCAACAACTCGTTTTTCCATATCCACACCCACTACCTTGGGGATAATCTCGCCGCCTTTCTCAATGAACAGACTGTCACCTTTGCAAATACTCATCTTGGCTATGAAATCAGCATTGACGAGTGTAGCACGCTTAACCATGGTACCACCGAGCCATACAGGCGCAAGGTTGGCAACGGGAGTTATCAAACCGGTGCGTCCTACTTGGTAACTTATGCTCTCAAGTGGTGTAGATACACGCTCGGCCTTGAATTTGTAGGCAATCGCCCATCGAGGAGACTTGGCCGTAAGCCCCATTTTATCCCAAAGTGCGGTCTGATTTACCTTGATAACGATGCCATCTATACCAAACGGTAGTTCCCAACGGGCTTTGTCCCAATGGTCAATAAAGGCTTTTATTTCATTAATACCCTTACATTCCTGAATGTAAGGCTGCACTTTGAAGCCCATCTGACGGGCCCAATCAAGACGACCTAAGTGTGTAGGCTTTAGTTCAATCCCATCTGGAGCCATCATGAAATACATACAGAACAACAACTTACGTTTGGCGCATTCGGCAGAATCCTGCAACTTGAGAGAACCACTGGCAGCGTTGCGAGGATTGGCGAATGGCTCATTGCCGTCAGCCTCACGCTGACGGTTCATTGCATCAAAAGCCTCAAAGGGGTACACCACCTCACCCCTCACCTCAAAATCATCTGGATAATCACCATGAAGGCGTAAAGGTATGGTAGATATTGTCTTTGCATTGGTGGTGATGTCGTCGCCAATGCTACCGTTTCCACGCGTGACAGCTTGTACCAACTGACCATGACGGTAGGTGAGACCAATGGCCACACCATCGTACTTCAATTCACAGGTATATGTAAACTGCTCGCCATCCAACAATTTACGGGTGCGAGCTTCAAATCCCTCTATCTCTTCAATGCTGTATGTGTTACCAAGTGAGAGCATGGGGAAGCGATGCTGCACCTGACGAAAACTCTTATTCACTTCGCCGCCAACTCGTTTTGTTGGTGACAAAGGAGAAGCCAATTCTGGATATTGGCGCTCCAGATCTTGCAACTCACGCATCATATGGTCGAACTCTTCGTCACTTACCATCGAGCGGTCGTTCATGTAGTATTCGTGGTTTAGCCTATCAAGCTCCGCCGCGAGTTCTTCCATGTGCTTACGCACAGGCTCAGTATCTATCGCGCTGAAAAGGTCCATTGGCCAATGAAATTAAGCGATACGGGGCCCATGAGACAGACTTTGTCGAATACCGAGCCTGAAGTATCAAAGTCCACACGAAAAACTCCACCACGAGTTACAATATTGTGGTTGCCTGACACTATTGCACACGCCGTCACACCGGTACCGCAAGCCCACGTCTCGTCTTCAACACCACGCTCAAACGTCCGTACAAATAATCTGCCGTCCGGCAGGTCCTCAATGAAGTCTACATTTGTGCCTTCCGGAAAGAGTTCTGTCTTGTTGCGAAGTCGACTCCCCTCACCCACCACATCATAATGTTCAAGGTCTTCAACACGCTGCACATAATGCGGCGAGCCTGTATCTAGGAACCAGCCATCAGCGACCTTGTGTACTGTAGACATCTCAACACTACGCATTCCAAGTCTCACAATTCCCCGTCTTTGCTCTTTGTCCCATTTTATTATCTCAGCATCGTGCGGGCCGTCATATCCCAAGAAATGCAGATTAGAACCAAGTCCAAGTATATTTGCATAGGCAGCTATACATCGGCCACCATTACCACACATGGAGCCTAAGCAACCGTCGCTGTTATAGTAGCGCATCTCGAAATCAAAGCCTTCTGGTGCAGCTTCAACGGTCATCAGCCCATCGGCACCCACGCCGAAACGTCGATGACAAATACGTGCAATCTCATCTGTTCCAAGATTGTACCTACATTCTCTATTGTCAACAACAACAAAGTCGTTGCCTGCACCATCAAACTTATAGAATTCCATTTTTATCAAAAGTCTATACTTGGAAATAATCGCCGCATCTGTTGCATTGCGGGATTACTCTGCACCATTACCTTGTATTTTTCATCGGGCGAGTAAACAAGCTCGTCCTTGCCAACAAAAAGCTGGTTTACCTTGCAATCTAGCATTCTCATACCACTTTTGCCACGCAGTGCCTCGATAACGTCTATCTTATGCGGCTTAAAGTCTTCATGGAAGTATGTGGTCTGTGCATCAATCTCTATTACGCCATGCTGCTCACCAAGATAAACAGTGGCATCTTTCAGGAGTTCTGCAATACCAAGTTCATCACCAACCTCATGCCAATAGCGTTCCAGATCTTCTTGAGTGAGGGGCTTCACTTCTGCCTGAATCCTTGGCACCTCAATTTTTGGCGAAGTAACTGTGGCTATGGAAATCGATCCGGTGAGGAGAGAGCTTTGTTGAGTAGTGGTACCAGATGATTGGGTTACAGGCCGACTGGGTGGTTGTTGTGTAGCCTGTTGCTGAGCAGTGGCAACGGCAGAAGGAACCGGTCGTGATGCCGGTTGTGGTGTGGGTTCTATGTCTGCCTTAGAGCCCCTTGCAATCTATGTCTGCGGCAGCGTCACGGACGCCAGCTTCATCAGACATATCTCGACAAAAAGATTCTTATTGTTGGCCTCACGGAAACGATACTCGTAGTCGCTTGCCGTGCCGAGCCATCCCAGAAGCAGAGTCAGCACGCATTGCTGCGCCTGCTGCCCGTAGCGTGAACGCAACGCGTCGCCGCCCTCAATCAACTGCAGCGTCTGCGGGTCGAGGCTCACCATCAGGTTGCGCAGATGCTCGCAGAGGCCTGTAAGGAAATGCTGTCCGCCAAAGCCCTTGCCAATCACCTCGCGGTAGAGCAGCAGCGCACCGCTGATGTTTCCACCACGGATATAATCAACCAGACGGAAGTAGTATTCCTCATCCAGCATGTTGAGGTTCTCCAAACACCCTTGCCGGGTGAGATTGCCCCCTGTGAAGTTCACGAGTTGGTCAAAGGTACTGAGTGCATCGCGCATTCCGCCTTCGGCCTTGCGAGCTATAAGCTCCAGGGCGCCGTCATCATATTTCACGCCTTCACTGTCGGCCACATATTTCAAATGTCCCACAATGTCCACAATCTCTATGCGTTTGAAGTCGAATACCTGACAACGACTGAGGATGGTGGGTATTATCTTGTGTTTTTCTGTTGTGGCAAGGATAAACTTGGCGTATGCCGGGGGTTCTTCGAGGGTTTTGAGGAAGGCATTGAAAGCGGCCTGGCTGAGCATATGTACCTCATCAATGATGTATACCTTGTAGCGTCCAGTTTGAGGGGGTATATAAACTTGTTTGACCAGTTCGCGTATATCGTCCACAGAGTTATTGCTGGCAGCGTCGAGCTCAAAGATACTCATCGAGGCGCCATCATTGAACGATCGGCAACTCTGGCATTCGTTGCACGCCTCTCCGTCTGGGGTAAGGTGCTCACAGTTGATGGTCTTAGCCAAGATACGGGCACAGGTAGTTTTGCCCACACCGCGGGGGCCGCAAAAGAGGAATGCCTGCGGCAGCTGGCCTGTGCGGATAGCATTCTTCAGCGTCTGCGTGATATGCTGCTGCCCGACGACTGTTGCAAATGTTGCCGGGCGATATTTACGTGCTGATACAACGAAGTTTTCCATTGTTTTCACTCCTATTTTAATGTGCAAAGATACGGAAAAAATCGCAACACAATGAAAAAAAAGACTCAATTATAAAAAAAAATATATCTTTGCATTTACAACCTCCAACAAATCGCAACATAAAACATTATCAAACAACACAATAATCAATCAAAACTATCAAACGATGAAAAGAATATTCAAGTTATTCGGTATCGCACTGCTGGCATGCAGCCTTGTGATGGTCTCCTGCAAAAAGGACGAAGAAACCACGAAGCCCACTACCGACACCAACACCAACAATAACAATGGCGGTAATAATGGTGGTAATAATGGTGGTAACAATGGCGGCAACAACAACCAAAACCCCCAGGATCCTCCTCAGGACGAGGCCTCACTTACTTTCAAATGGGGTAATGAGGTGAAAGAGCTCAGAGCAATGGAGATTCAGTACTACATGCTCGGCGAATCAGATGCCGTACAGCTTTTCATCGATGCTTCGGGCGACAAGACTAACAACGGAACGACTGACGTTGTGGACCTCCCCTCCTACAGCATCCAGCTCAAATACATCGGTGAGATGTACGCCAACCCTGAACCGTTAGACATCATGACCGACCGTGTAAGAGTATTCTCTGAAGAGGTGAAAGACCACATGGACATGTTCACTACTCCGAGCGGTGACAATCTGGTAACGCTGACGACTCCCGACTACAAGTATGTGAGCCATACTATCGAAAACCTTGAATATGACTTTGGTCACAACACCTTCTCCGGCAAAATCGTCATCACACTCTCCAGCGTCTACGACGAGATGATGGAAATCAGCCCCATCAGGCAGAACACGCTGACCATCACTGCCAACAAATGGCCTGCGACACAGTTTGTTTCCCAAGGTAGAAAAACCATGAGAAAAAAAACAATAGACTAAGCCAGCGCATCTGCCACAAGGAAGATGCTGCCGGTGACAAGGACAAAATCTTTGTCACCGGCTTTTTTTTGCGCAGCGGCGATAGCGTCCTTAACATTGGCGTAGGCGTCGCCTTCTATACCCATCTCACGGGCAGCCGCCTGAAGGTCGGCCACAGGCAGTCCACGTGGTACGGAAGGCTGGCTGAAGTACCAACGGAAAGGCTTCCCCTGGCGGGTAAACTCGGTGTTTAGGTGACTAAGAATTATACGATAGTCCTTGTCGTTGACGCAGCCATAGATAACATGCAGGGTGCTATAGTCCATGGTGGCAAGTTTGCCAAGCATAGAGTCTATCCCCGGCGCATTATGGGCGGTTTCGCAGATGGTGAGTGGCTTCTCCCCTATCTTCTCCCAGCGTCCATGGAGGTGTGTATTGGTAACAACCTTAGCCAACCCACTACGTATAGCTGAAGGCTGTAAATCAAAGCCTGTTGTTTTGCGCAACACCTCGACAGCCTCCAAGACAGTGGCGATATTTTTCTTCTGGTACTCGCCGGTGAGCTCATCGGTGTATCTGCTGATATCGTCGACAATGTAATGTTGGTCGGCAAAGGTTATTGGCGCATGGTGTGCGGCGGCAGTGGCAAGGAACACCGGCGTGGTCTCGGGCTGGGTCTCCCCTATCACCACCGGTATGCCGTCCTTGATGATGCCTGCTTTCTCGCCAGCTATCTTTTCCAGCGTGTAGCCGAGGAACTGTGTGTGGTCGAGGCCTATGTTGGTAATGACACTCAGCAGCGGCGTAATGACGTTGGTGCTGTCAAGCCTACCTCCCATACCCACTTCTATAACCGCAATGTCAACCTTCTCTTTTGCAAAGAAGTCAAAGGCCATTCCTACTGTCATCTCAAAGAAGGAGAGGTGCAGCCGACTGAACATATCATGATTATGCTCCACAAAGCCAACAACATCCTGTTGCGGTATCATCTCGCCATTTATGCGTATGCGTTCGCGAAAATCGACAAGGTGTGGCGAAGTGTAGAGGCCCACCTTGTAGCCTGCCTCCTGAAGGATGGAGGCGAGGAAGTGGCTCACGGAGCCCTTGCCGTTGGTGCCGGCGACATGTATGCTCTTAAACTTGCGTTCGGGGTTACCGAGAGCAGCCATCATGTCGACTGTGGGCTGTATGTCAGCCTTGTATGCAGCAGCGCCGATGCGGTGATACATCGGCAGCTGCGAGAACATGAAGTCTAATGTTTCCTGATAGGTCATTTGTGCGGAATTGTATAGGTGAGGCCAAGGATAAACAATGCGCGCTGCGAGGGATAGTTGGCCCAAAGATAGTAGCGCTGGAATGCGAGATTGTCCATGCGGAGGAAGAAGCTGAGGGCACGGTTGTGGCGGTATTCCACTTCAGCGGCTACGCCATAGCGCATGGGCAACGTCTGCCCTTTGTCGGCCTGCATCGAGCCCAGCAGACGGCCTTCGAGATGGAAGAACCACTTGTCATGATAGTTGAGGTCGGAGCTGATAAGGGCGTCCCACTTTGGACGGTAGAGGGGGATTGAATCGTAGGCATATAAGTGTCCGCCTCCGCGAAGGGTGAGTATCTCGTCGTTGACAAAGGCGACGGTGGCGCCGAGCGTGAAGCGGTTGTTGTCGACATACAGCGGACTATAGACATTTTCAAGGCCATAGAGAGTGTTAAGCGTGAAGGTAAGGTCGTCGCGCAGCAATTGGTAGCTCATCTCGGCATCGGCTTCGAGCTTGCGACTGATGCTCCAGCGGGCGCGGCCGGTGAAATCATAGTGGCGCGTGGCACGCATCTCGCCGCCTGGGGCGATATATGGGTTGACGATACGCATGGTATTGAGACTGTTGGCCTCAAGGCCACCGGTGGCACCGAGACTGAGGGCCAGCTTGTCATCAAGCAACAGCTTGCTCACAACAACGTCGGGGAACACGCGGAAGGTAGTTGTAGTGTCTGCAGTATAAGAGTCCCAGGCAGCCGTCAAACCAGCATGGAACTGCAGTCCACTGAACATAAAGTCAATGTACGGATTTGCTTTCACAATATTACGCCACGAGCGCATAGTGTCCTGCACCGGTATGGGAATGTATCCGAGGGGCATCTTGTTGCCCATGCGCAAACCGTTGGTATAGGCGTCCCACTCCATGTGCAAGTAGGCGACGCCTTTGTATTGGCGCATCATCTCGAAGCCGTAGCGGGCATCGCCGCTGAGGTTAAGGTTGAACTCATTTTGTCCCCAAGTGGCCCATAGGTCACTGACATGGACATTGACTGCATAGCCGAACTTGTTGGGGTCGAGCTGCATGTTCCTAAGCCCGATATTCCATGTGGCCACATTGTAAGAGGCGCGGTAGTCCTTGGTGGATATGCTGTCACGCGTGTAGGCAGGGAACACCTTCGCCAGTGTGCTGTCATGGAAACCATAGTACAGGTTGTGGTCGTGCTCATAGCCGAGGTCGGAACTCAGCTGCAACTTCTCGCCGACTATGTATTTGCCGAAGAGGGTCACACCGGTGTTGCCGAAGTGGTTGCTGCCGTATCCGGGTAGACGGTCCCATGACGAGAGGTGGTTGATGCGCACGCCATACGTCTTCTTCTTGTCGCGCGTGGAGCTCCAATAGAGGTCAGCCAAAGGTGTCCAGTAGTTACCGAATCCCAGACGCAGGTAGTTGTTGTATAGTTTGGTTGCGGGCTCGCCAACGATTCGCGCGGCCTTGATGCGCGACGGCTCATAGAGGGCCCTGATTCGCGTGGGCTCAATACTGTAGCGGAAGTCATGCTGCATACGCCCCAGCGTGTCGGTAATTTCGGCGGGGAAATTGAGCTTCTGCGCCTGCTCAATCACTGGACGGTAGGAGCCCTTCACCACGACGCTGGCGTTGTAGGCGTCGTCGTTCTGAGCAAAGAGGGCTGTGGCGCCCAGAAGCAGTGCGGATATGACGAATGTCTTTTTCATTGTTTTCAGTCGTTAATGTCGATTACTATTTCCTCCTCTACGGGCTCGGCAGCGGGCTTCTCGGCAGCCACGATGGCGTCGAGTTTCTGACGGGCCACACCCACGAGGTCCTCTCCGTCGTAATTGTCTATAACACTCTGGAGAGTCTGCTTGGCCTGTATGGTGTTACCGTTGGCGTAGTAGACATCAGCCCAGAGAATGAAACTGTAGGCAAGCCAATAGTCGCTCGATGCATCGCTCACTATACCTTCAATCATCTTCTCGGCTTGCTGCAGTTTGCCACCCTGTATCAGTATCTCAGCCTGGCGGCAGCGGGCTTCGCCGTTGTAGTCGCCATTGGCCGAGCGCGTAAGGTGGCCGTAATTCTCATAGGCGCCGTCGTTATAGCCGTTTGCATAACAACTGCGAGCCATCGCAAGCCATGCTTCATCCTTGAGCTCTGACGTCGCCTTGCTTTCGTCCACGAGACGCTGTCCAGCCTCCATCACCCCGCTGTGGCTCTTGAGGGCCACTGCACAGCGCAGACCGCCCACCTCGCCCTGAAGCAGACTGTTGTCACTCTCGGCATTTTCCATTAGGCGCTGGTAGAGAGTGGCAGCTTGGTTGTAGTCACCAAGACTATAGGCAATGTTGGCAGCATTGTATAGCGAGCGCTCGCTGTACTGATTGGTGCCTGTCGATGCCACAGCCACATAGTGCGGCAGGGCTTTCACGTTCTGTCCCTGACGGAAATAGCTGTCGGCAAGGAGATAGTGCGCCTTGACGGTAAAGAGGCCGTTGGGGAACTTGCTGAGGTAGCTTTCCAATCCCGCAGCGGCGTTCTCATAGTCGCCCTCCTGGTAGCGTCCCTCGGCGGCAAGGAAGGTGGTGCTGTCCTGCTCCACGGTGGAGACGGTGACCTTGGTGGTGCGCTTCACATAGCTGAAGTACTCATCCACACGGTTCTGCTCTATGTATATGTTCTTGACCGTGCCCAGAGCATCGCGCGCCTCGTCGGTACCGGGATACTGCGTCAGCAAGCGGTCGAATGTCTGCAGCGCCTGGTCAGGACGCTCGGTGTTATAGTATATAAGACCCTGGTTGAGCAACGCGGTCTTCACATAGGCGCTCTGCGGGTACTGCTTGATAAAGTTGTTGTAGTAGGTCATTGCCATCTCGTTGTTGTCGCACATCATGTATGTGTTGGCAATCTCCAGCATGGCCTTCGACTTCAGGGGCGAGTTGTCGTACTTCTCGAATATATAGTTGAGATAGGTGAGTTTCTCGCTGTTCTTGCCTTGTGCGCCATAGGCGAGGGCCTTCTGGTAGGTGGCATAGTCGGCATCACGCCCGTTGGCGTTGATTACTTTGTCGTACTGCACAATGCTCTCCTTGAAACGGCTCTGCACATATAGGCAGTCGCCCAAGCGATTGCGCACGTCGTTGCGCATCAGCACCGAGGTCTTGTCGGTGGCCGATGCTATGCGGCGGTCGAGCTCGCCGAAGGCCTCCAGAGCCTCATCGTAGCGCTTCTGGCGCATCAGTATGTATGCATAGGTGTAGCGTGCCTGATTGGCATAGGGCGAGGTGTTGGCATACGACGACAGCAGCAACTTGTTGAGGCTCTTCTCTGCCTCCGTGGTCTTGCCGTTGCGATACTGCCACTCACCCACCAGATAGTTGGCGTCGGCAGTGATACGGGGCACGGCGTTGACCTTCACAGCCTTCTCATACATCTTCACCCCCTCTTCCTCCTTGCCGCTGTTGCTGAGCTCGATGCCGCGGTTGAGCAGAGCGCGCTGATAGGCCTGCTCCAGGGCGGCATTGCGCTGCGGCACCTGTTCCAGCAGACGTATGGCTTCCTTGTAGTTGTTGGTGGAGCAATAGAGCTCTGTCAGTATCTCCTCTGCCTCGGTCTTGTGGCGTCCGCGTGGGTATTTGCTCAGGTAACTCTCGAACGACTTGATGCTGCCGCCCATGGCGTCCTGATTGAGCTCGCAGCTCAACTTGGCATAGTTGAAGAGGGCGTCCTCCTTGATCTGGCTGTTGAAATCCATCCTGCTGGCCATCTGGAACACACTGCGGGCATCCATCTTGCGACCCATGCGCACATAGCAGTCGCCGAGGGTGTACAGTGCGTTCTGGGCCACACTGTCGCTGCACTGCATCTTGCGGCTCAGATAAACGGCGGCACTGTCGTAATGGCCCAGCATATAGTGGCTGTAGCCTACCTGGTAGTCGTTGTCCTGCGGCGTGCAGCTCGACGGCTGCTCCATCTTCTGCTCGTAACGCGCGGCACTGTAGTGCTGCAAGGCGTTGGCATACTCGCCGCGGTTGAAGTACACCTCGCCAACCATCTGCTCTATCTCGCTGCGCTTGAAGGCGTCCTTGTCCTTCAGCAGCTGCGGCGCCAGGCGAAGGAGCTCGTCGTCCTTGCCCAGATAGTAGTAGATGCGCGCAATGTAGCTCGGCGCTATCTTGGCAAACTTCCTGTCGTTCTGCAGCTCGCGGAAGTTCTTGAGGGCAAGGTCGTACTGTCCGTTCATGTACTGTATGTGGGCGTAGTAGTAGAGGCTCGAGGCGCTGTACTTGGACTTGCCGCCCACTTGCTGCGAG
The DNA here is from genome assembly GCA_902777005.1 of uncultured Bacteroidota bacterium. Classification (GTDB taxonomy): domain Bacteria; phylum Bacteroidota; class Bacteroidia; order Bacteroidales; family P3; genus Colimorpha. The sequence continues at coordinate 39,957 of CACYSB010000006.1, read as the reverse complement.
AAGAGTTCCGACGCGTGCTTGGTGTCGCCCTTCTGGAAGTAGCAGTAGCCTTTCTTGAAGTTGTACTCGCTGCGGTGGTCGAACTCCACCTCCTTGGGGTCGACGGCTTTGTAGTACTCCAACGCACGGTCGTAGTCGCTGCGTGCATAGTAGAAGTTGCCCAGATAGAATCGCGCCATGTCCTGCCGGGCACTCTGGGGATAGAGACGCAGGAACTCCTCAAGGCGGAAGTAGGCGTCGTCATTGTCCAGCTTCTCCGAGCACACGCCGGCATAGTAGCATGCGTCGCTGACTGTGAGCCACTGGGCATCGGCCGTGGCGCCGAGAGCCGCCACCTGGTCGAAAATCTGCTGTGCGGCAGAGTATTTCTGCTTCTGGTAGAGGTCCATGGCCTGGCGGTAAAGACCCGTCGTCCGCTCGTCGCCAGTCTCGCGCTGGGCCCACACGGCCATAGGCAAAAGCAACATAGCGGCCATCATAGTCGCCACCATTGCCTTCATTGTCTTGTACTTGCTCATATTCTGTTATTCTGTTTTCAGGTTCATCAATATTCCGGTTGCCGGTGCCGGTGTCAACTCATATTGTGGCGTGCCATCGGGACGCAGCAGCACGAAGGTGGGATAGCTCACCACCCCGTAGCGCTCCAGCAGACGGTAGTCGCCGTCGTAGTGCAGCCACGTCCAATTGTAGCGGTGGCCACGACGGCTGTTCTTCAGGAAGTGGTACATCTTCTGGAACTCGCGGTCGCACGAGATACCCACAAACACCACATCGGGGTTCTTGGCATAGACGCTGTCGCGGAAATGTGCCATGGTCTCTATCTCAGCCAGCGAGGCCGGCTCGTTGACGCGCACGAAGGCCATATAGACCCACTTGCCGATGAAACTGTCGAGGCTCACCATGTTGCGCTCCACGTCAGGCAGCACGGTGTGCGGCACCTCGGGCGCCGCAGCTTCTTTCAGGTGGTTCTTCAGCGATTCCGCCAGACGCTGGTGCTCCGTGAACTTGCTCTCCTGCCCCACCTTCTCTATCATCCTCATCACGGCCTCACGGCTGTAGGCTTGGTCATACCAGCTCTCGCGGAGGGCTTGCAGCATGGCCAGTTCGCGGACACGCTCGTTGCGGAGCAGCGGGTCGAGACCTATCGAGTCGGCGTAGCGCGCCACATTGCCCTCGTCGACCCAGGCCACAAGGCGCTCCTGCGGTATGCGCCGTGTGCCCCGGGAGATGCTTCCGGCGTATAGCGCCAGGAAGAGCCTCATGTACTGCTCGTCGTAATAGCGCACCGGATGGTCTGTTATATACTTGGCAATAAGCTTCTCACGCTTGGCAAAACGCATATTCAGCGTCATCTCGGCCAGCGTGTAGTCCACATACCGCCCGAAGAAGTCGTCCTGCAACGGTCCCACGGCGGCGCGGACGGTGCGCTGCAGAGTGTCCATGTGACGGCGGTCGGGCTTGAAGCGCGGATCGAAGAAGACACGCTTGGCGCTCAATATGCTGTCAACCATGGCCTCATAACGTTCAATGCGCAGGTTCAGCTCGTCGTCGGGCAGGTGCATGAACTCCAGCGGCAACGGCTCGGGGTCCAGATACACGTTGCGCTTCTCGTCGATGGCCCAGTCGAATTTCGGCAGCCACACCTCGTAGGTGCGGCCGGGCTCCACGTAAAACGACTGGCTGTAGCATTCCACCTCGACGTACACCAGCCGCGGATAGTCGGCATAGCAGCGCAACTCGAAGCGACCGGCAGAGTCCACCACCGTCTCGTCAAGCAGCACTTCGGCCATCGACAGCATGTCGCTGTAGCCGTAGAGGGCCATCCTCTTGCCGACGGCATTGGCCGACGTGCCGCTAATCAGCACGTTGGTCTGAGCCATGCAGCCTACAGCTCCAGCCAGCAACATCAGTATTATTACTATCTTTTTCATCCTCAATACTTAACACTCTCCCTCACTCTCTCAATATAAAACTTTTAACATCAAAAACGCCACCCGCGTAAATATATTGTTCCATTCTATGCAAAAGTAATCAACAGCTTGTCAACAGTCCGACTCCCCTCCGGCATCTCTCCGCCATTTCGCCGGTTGTATTCCGACTGTTCGCCGGATAATACCGTAGAACAACCGGTGAACAACCGTAGAACAGACGGAGCGGATACGGAGAGGCGGCGAAGAGGCCATGCCGTGGCGACAAAGAAAATCATTTTCACCTTTGGTGAGATTTTTTTTTTTTGTATATTTGCGGTCTCCCGAAAACAGGAGATTATTACAGTAACAAACAAAAAATCAAACAATTAACAACAGTAATCCTACTATGGAAGACAAGAAATACCGCACCGAGAGCGACCTGCTTGGCAGTCGCGAAGTGCCTGCAGAATCCTACTATGGTGTGCAAACATCACGCGCCATCGAGAACTTCAAAATCAGCGGTAACCTGCTGAGCAACTACGCTAATTTCATCCGCGGCATGGCCATCACCAAGAAGGCCGCCGCCATGGCCAACGTCGAGGTTGGCATGATCACACCCGAGCAGGGCGAAGCCATCATGTGGGCCTGCGACCAGCTCATCGAGGGCAAGTACCACGACCAGTTCCCCATCGACATGATACAGGGCGGTGCGGGCACCAGCACCAACATGGCCGCCAACGAGGTTATCGCCAACCTCGCACTGGAGCGCATGGGACATAAGAAAGGTGAATACCAGTACTGCTCGCCGAACGATGTAGTCAACGCCTCGCAGTCGACCAACGATGCCTACCCCTGCGCCATCCACATGGCCCTGGCCCTCGAACACCTGGGCTTCATGCCTCATCTGGAGCAGATTATCGCCGCGCTGGACTTCAAGAGCAAGGAGTTCGCGCACGTGATCAAGATGGGCCGCACCCAGCTGCAGGACGCTGTGCCCATGACCCTCGGCCAGACCTTCGGCGCTTTCGCCGACTCGCTGCGCGGCGAATACAAGAACCTGCGCGCCACTGCCGACGAGTTCCTGATTGTCAACATGGGTGCCACGGCCATCGGCACCGGCATCTGCTCCAAGCCCGGCTACAGCGAGGCCTGCATCAAGGCTCTGCGCAAAATCACCGGATGGAACATCACGCTGGCCGACAACCTCATCGAGGCCACCTCGGCAACCACCTGCATGATTGCCTACAGCGCCGCCATGAAGCGCCTGGCCATCAAGACCAACAAGATTTGCAACGACCTCCGTCTGCTCTCCAGCGGCCCCCGCTGCGGCCTCAACGAGATACACCTGCCGGAGCGCCAGCCCGGTTCCTCCATCATGCCCGGCAAGGTGAACCCCGTCATACCCGAGGTGATGAACCAGGTGTGCTACCGCGTCATCGGCAACGACATGACTATCAGCCTGGCCAGCGACAACGGCCAGCTGGAGCTCAACGTGATGGAGCCCGTCATAGCCTACACGCTCTTCGAGAGCATCCACCTGCTGGAGAACGGCTACGACACCCTGCGCCGCTTCTGCATCGACGGCATACGCGCCAATGAGGAGCGCTGCCGCCAGCTGGTGGAGCATTCCATCGGCATCGTCACCATGCTCAACCCCATCATCGGCTACAAGACCTCGACCAAGATTGCCAAAGAGGCTTCGGAGACCGGCCGCGGTGTCTACGAGCTGGTGCTGGAGCACGGCCTGCTCACCAAGGAGCAGCTTGACGAGATACTCAAGCCTGAAAACATGCTGCAGCCCGTCGACCTGACGGCTGTCAACAAATAAAGCATATTGTGGAGACAATAAAGATTAAGAAAGGGCTCGACATACCACTGGACGGCATGCCCGAGCGGCACATCGTCGACGCCCGCAGCATAGAGCGCTACGGCGTGAAGCCACCGGATGCGGTGGGCTTCACGCCGCGCCTGCTGGTGGCCGAGGGAGACACCGTGTGCGCCGGACAGCCGCTGGTGGAAGACAAGAACGACCAGCGCCTGACGCTGCCGTCGCCGGTAAGCGGCGTAGTGGAAGCCATCGTCCGCGGCGAGAAACGCAAACTGCTGGAGGTTGTTGTGAAAATTGATAATTTAAAGAGAATTGATAATTCGGCTGACGACGCGTCAAAAACTCTCAATTCTCAATTCTCAATTCTCAATTCACCATGCTGGTGGATGATTAAGGAACGCCCGTTCGGCACCATAGCCAACCCTGACCACAAGCCCAAGGGCATATTCGTCAGTATGCGCGACACCAACCCGCTGGCACCAGACGTGGAGTTTGCGCTGAAAGGGCGCGAGCACGAGTTCGATGCGGGAGTAAAGGCGCTTGAAGCTTACGGCAAGGTACATTGCGTGAAGGCTGAAGGTCCCCACCCTGCCGGCAACATCGGCACCATAGTGGCGGCCATAAGTCCCATCAACAAAGGTGAATATGTGTGGAGTGTGAACGCGCAGGATGTGGCCAATATCGGCCGCTGGGTAATGACTGGCGAATACCGTCCGGAGCGCGTCATAAGCGTGGGTGGCCCGGCAGCCAAAGCTCCGCAATACTATCGGGTGTTGAACGGTGCCTGCATGCAGCGCATCAGCGACATACAACTGATAAATCCTCTCTACCCATCGGCAGAGTCGTCTCTACAGCATACAACAAGAATCATCAGCGGCAGTGTGTTGAGCGGCAACGCCATCAAGGCCGACGGCTTCCTTGGGATGTACGACCAGCAGGTGACATTCATCGAGGAGGGCGACCAGTACGACTTCATGGGCTGGCTGATGCCCGGCCTGAAGAAGTACAGCTTCAGCAAGACTTTCCTGAGCGGCTTTGTCCGACTGCTACCCACTGCCCACTACCCACTACCCACTGAATTCAACACCAACATGCACGGGTCGGTGCGTCCGTTCCTCTTCACAGGCAGCTTCGAGCGAGTGTTCCCGTTCGACATCTACCCCTTGCAACTCATCAAGGCCTGCATTGTGGGTGATGTAGAGCTGCAGGAGAAGCTCGGCATCTACGAGGTGGAACCCGAGGACTTCGCCCTGTGCGAGTTCATCGACCCCTCGAAGACGGAGATACAGACGATTATCAGAGAAGCACTCGAGGTGCTTAGAAAGGAGGCTATCTCATGAATATGAAATGGCTCGAAGACTGGTTTGAGAAGATTGAGCCCAAGGGCAAGTGGAGCTGGCTGGGGAGCACCTACGAGGCGTTCCACACCTTCGCCTTCACCCCCAAGACTGTTACCAAGAGCGGCAGTCATATCCGCGACGCGGTGGACATGAAGCGAAGCATCATCATCGTGGTCATCGCGCTGATGCCCGCCTTGCTGTTCGGCATGTGGAACATCGGCTACCAGACCGCCATGAGCACCGGCGCCGACTGGCATTGGCTGTACATGTGGTGGTTCGGCTTCCTAAGAATGCTTCCTCTCATTGTGGTGAGCTACGTGGTGGGTCTGTTCATCGAGTTTGCTTTTGCCCAATACCGTCACCATGAGGTGAACGAGGGCTACCTGGCCACAGGCCTGCTGATACCGATGATTGTGCCCGTCACCACACCCTTGTGGCAGGTGGCGCTGGCCGTAGCCTTCGCCGTCATTATCGGCAAGGAGGTCTTCGGCGGCAGCGGCATGAACTTCCTCAACCCCGCCCTCGTGGCACGCGCATTCCTCTTCTTCGCCTACCCCACCCACATGAGCGGCGACAAGGTGTGGATTGCTGCCGACCTCTGGGGTACAGACGCCATCGCTGGCGCCACACCTATGGGAGAGCTGGCGGCAGGCATGCACCCTTCGGCATCAGCACTCGACATGCTGATAGGCACCATCCCTGGCTCCACCTGCGAGACCTCCGTCATCGCCATAGCCATCGGTGCCATACTGCTGCTCTTCACGGGCATTGCCTCCTGGCGCATCATGCTGAGCGTATTCCTCGGCGGCGGCGCCATGGGACTGCTGTTCAACGCCATCGGCTATAACGAATATATGCAATTGCCGTTCTACTACCACTTCCTGATGGGCGGCTTCGCGTTCGGCGCGGTCTTCATGGCCACCGACCCCGTCACCGCCGCACAGACCAACACCGGCAAGTGGATCTACGGCCTCCTCATCGGCGCTTTTGCCGTGCTGCTGCGCGTCTGCAACCCCGCCTATCCCGAGGGCATGATGCTCAGCATCCTCTTCATGAACTGCATGGCACCGCTGATTGACCACTGCGTGGTGGCAAGGAATATCAAGCGTCGCGCCAAACGCGTCGCCACAATGGGAAAGGAGGTGAACAATGGCTAAATCATTCAGCAACCGCTATATCTTCATCTACTCGGCAGTGCTCGTCGTGGTGGCGGCATTGATACTGACGGTGGTCGCCGTAAGCCTCAAGCCGTTGCAGACCCGCAACCAGCAAGCCGAGACCAAGCAGATGATCCTGAAGACCATCGGCGTGGAGGCCACCCGCGAGAATGCCGACAAGCTCTACGCCGAAAACATCACCGAAGATGAACTCTGCGACAAAGGATATATCTACTATTCCTATAAAGACGGAGTCATTATACCGCTGCATGGTACAGGCCTGTGGGGACCCATCTGGGGCTACTTGGCACTCGACGGCAACGGCATCGTGGTGGGCGCCGTCTTCGACCACAAGGGTGAGACCCCCGGCCTTGGCGGCGAGATAGCTTCCGATAAGTTTGCACAACGCTTCATCGGCAAGAAATTCTCCGGCCAACCCATCGTGCTGAGGAAGAATGCCGACAAGGGCAACCCTTATGAGGTAGACGCCATCAGCGGCGGCACCATGACCAGCAACGGCGTTACCGCCATGATGGAAGATGCTTTCGAACGGTATAGTTCTCTAAATGCACTAACTATTGATAATAAGGAGGACGAGCAATGAAGAACTTTGACTTGATAAAACTTCCTTTCAGCAAGAACAACCCCATTCTGGTACAGGTGCTGGGCGTATGCTCCTGCCTGGCGGTGACGGCACAGCTCAAGCCCGCCGTGGTGATGGCCCTCAGCGTCACCGTGGTGGTGGTGCTGGCCAACGTCATCATCTCGCTGCTGCGCAACACCATCCCGCCGCGCATCCGCATCATTGTGCAGCTCGTCGTCGTCTCCACCCTCGTGGTGCTCGTCGACCAGGTGTTGAAAGCCTACGTCTACGATGTCAGCAAGCAGCTCTCCGTCTTCGTGGGCCTCATCATCACCAACTGCATCGTCATGGGCCGCCTCGAGGCTTTCGCCATGGTGCAGAAGCCGTGGGCGAGCTTCCTCGATGGTCTCGGCAACGGACTTGGCTACAGCGTCATCCTCATCGTCCTCGGTTTCGTCCGCGAACTCTTCGGCAGCGGCACCCTCTGGGGCTACCCCGTCATGGAGAAGCTCGGCCTCTACGGCATCGGCTACGAGAACAATGGCCTGATGATCATGCCCCCCATGGCCCTCATCCTCGTCGGCCTCATCATCTGGTGGCACCGCTGCCGCAACAAAGACCTCTGCGAGCAATGAACACCTCCCAACACATACTCTGCCTTCTACGATCCTTCTACGTTCCTTCGGCGATCCTTCGGCAATCCTTCGACGGAGCGGGATGGTTTTGTAATCTCTAAATCTCAATCAATATGAAGAAAGCATTTTTGCTCAGTATAATAATGTGTGTTGTTGCCTTAACTGATACTTTTGCTCAAAAGCATCAGTCATTAATAACAAACGATATGGCTCATAAAATAGCATGGGCATCGCAATATGGCAAGAGAGATTTCCGTGCACACTTGTATGGTGATTTTTGCAACGCGAATGAGATTTCATCGTCATTGGAATATGACCGAATTATGGAGAATATCACAAAACATAAGGACAAAGTGGAGAAGTTCTGCTGCCTTGTCATCAATAAATGGGGCGATGGTGATTTTGGATATGCATATTTCAAAAATATGGATTTTTCTGTAGCCGAATTTGATATTGTTGTAAAAATATACAACCAATGGGCAGAACCGATTAGGAAAAGACAACGTGAAGAAGAGGAAAAAAAGGAAGAGGAGGCGAGACAACTAAAAATGCAACAAGCAGCCATTGACCGCGACTCTCTATCTAACTGGGAAAAGAATGGCAAATCGATTTTCCTTGTTGGACAAGACAATGTAGTTGCCCCCACGTTTATACTCGACATTGAAGGCTATGGAAGTGGCCAAGTAATTACTCCCGATATTCAAATCCAAACGGAAGAGCCAAGAACAAGAATTAGTGGAAATAGAAACTCGGAAGAAATAACCGCAGATAGAATTTTCTATTTCATTGTGGATGAAAACAGGAAGAATTATAGTGGTAATACTCGTTATTGGCAATTCGGCAAAGATTGGATTTGGCAGCTTGACTTGGATTCCACAAATTCCCTATTCAATTATATCCAAAATATATACATTGAGTCGTCAGGTACATATACGCTTTCTGGCATTGACAGCATTGCCAATGTGCCAACTCTTAACTCTATAAGAATTGTAGAAAAGCGCGATGTGATAAGGAATGCCGAGACAAGATTTGAAATAGTTGTGGTGAAAGACAGAAAAACCGACCAATGGTCTGTGGTGAAATCAGACGAAACAATGCTCCGCAGGTGGGCTTATGGTAGAGAGAGAGTTCTTAACATTGGAAGTATCGAACAATTTATGAATATACTGACAATGCAGATTAACGACGAGATGAATGGTATTGAAGGCAAGAAATGCAGATTAAAGATAGAATTAGTTGGAGGTGGAGAAAGAGAATACTACATAAACGGATACAAATCGGAAGATTCCAACGGTTTGCCATTTAGAACAAAAATATTAAACATAGAAAAAATAAAGTAAACACATTGAAGCAAGTTCTGCAACGACCAAATACCCATTACACCCCAAAACAGATTTGGGAATGGCTGAAATGACACAATAACGCAATGACACATTCACGCATTATAGATTATGGACTACATTAACATATTCATCAAGTCGATATTTGTCGACAACATGATCTTCGCTTTCTTCCTCGGCATGTGCTCGTACCTTGCCGTGAGCAAGACGGTGAAGACCTCGGCGGGCCTCGGCATAGCGGTCACCTTCGTGCTGCTTATCACCGTGCCCATCAACTACCTGCTCAACAAATTCTTCCTCGCCCCCGGAGCGCTGGCATGGATATCGCCCTCGCTGGCCGAGCTGGGCATCTTCCTGCCGCTCATCGCCGTGAACTGCGCCGTCATGTCGGGCTCGCTCTTCATGCAGGAGCGCGGCTACGCCAACATCGGCGAGGCCACCGTCTTCGCCCTCGGCAGCGGCATCGGCTGGTTTTTGGCCATCGTGGCTATCGCCGCCATCCGCGAAAAGCTGCGCTACAGCCACATCCCCCCTGCCCTGCGCGGCGTGGGCATCACCTTTATCATCACCGGCCTCATGGGCATGGCATTTATGTCGTTCATGGGCTTTAAACTTTAGTAGTTAAGTAGACTGTAGTTAAGTAGTTAAAACAATACTGCAATGACACAAACACTTATCATCTCAATCATACTCATCCTGGTCGTCATCCTGCTGCTGGTGGCGGCACTGCTCATCCTGCGCGCCAAGCTCATACCACAGGGCAACGTGAAGATAACCATCAACGACGACAAAGAGCTGACCGTTCCCACGGGCGGAACACTCATCAGTACCCTCAGCGAGCAGGGCGTCCACCTGCCTTCGGCCTGCGGCGGCAAAGGCTCGTGCGGCCAGTGCAAATGCCGCGTCGTCAAGGGCGGCGGCAGCATACTCCCCACCGAGACGCCCCACTTCAGCCGCAAGCAGATACAGGAAGGCTGGCGCCTCGGATGCCAGGTGAAGGTCAAGGAAGACCTCAGCCTCAAGCTCCCCGAGAGCATCCTCAGCATCAAGGAATACGAGTGCACGGTGGTCTCGAACCGCAACGTGGCCACCTTCATCAAGGAGTTCAAGGTGCAGCTGCCCGCCGGCGAACACATGGACTTCGTGCCCGGCTCCTACGCCCAGATCAAGATACCCACCTTCCGCATCAAGTACAGCGATTTCGACCGCAGCCTCATCGGCGACGAATACCTGCCCGCATGGGAGAAGTTCAAGATGTTCGACCTCGTCTGCGTCAACACCGAGCCCACCGTGCGCGCCTACTCCATGGCCAACTACCCCGCCGAGGGCGATGTATTCATGCTCACCGTGCGTATCGCCACGCCTCCCTTCACGGCCGACCGCAGCGGTTTCCAGAACGTCAACCCCGGTATTGCCTCCAGCTATATCTTCTCGCTGAAGCCCGGCGACAAGGTCATCATGAGTGGCCCCTACGGCGAATTTCGCGTACGCGGCACCGAGGACGGCACCTGGAGCGACGACCCGCAGGGCAACGAGATGATATGGGTCGGCGGTGGCGCCGGTATGGCTCCCCTCCGCGCACAGATCATGCATCTCACACGCACGCTCCACTGCACCCACCGCCCGATGCACTACTTCTACGGCGCCCGCGCCCTCAACGAGGTGTTCTACCTCAACGACTTCCACCAGCTGGAGAAGGATTTCCCCAACTTCCACTTCCACCTGGCCCTCGACCGTCCCGACCCCGCCGCCGATGCCGCCGGAGTGCCCTACACCCCCGGCTTTATCCACCAGGTCATGTACGACACCTACCTCAAGGACCATCCCGCCCCCGAGGACATCGAGTACTACATGTGCGGCCCCGGTCCCATGAGCAGTGCCGTCGTCAACATGCTCGACAACCTCGGCGTCCAGCCCGAGAACATCGCCTACGACGATTTCGGCGGCGGTGCCCCGAAGAAATAATATTAAGAGATATCAGCAGATAAAAAAGGGGCGGTTTTGAAACCGCCCTTTGTGTTTGCATTATTTCACATTATTTGTTTGTGACGTGATAACGCAATGTATCTACTATTTCGGGGTAATAGTCTGTAACGAGGCCACATGAATCCTTCGGGTTGTTCTGGCAATCCGTGTTCAAGAAAAAAAGATGTGATAATCCATTTTTTAAGCCCCGTCCATCGGCCTTCAAAAGGTCTTCCAAAGGTTCCCGGAATACCCCCGGAGGGGAGCCTCCGGAACACCGCCTCCGCTCCGTACCCGCTCCGTACCCGCTCCGTCTGTTCACCGGTTGTTTAACGGTTTTTTGTCGGAGGGGGGACGGAGGGGAGTCGAAGAGGGTGCGGAGGGGCCGGTAGCGTGGCACATAAAAAAAGAGGCTCGACGGAGCCTCTTTTCCTTGTTGCAGCAGGTGGCGGCTATTCGCTCATCTGGCGGTATTTCTCCACTTCGCCTTCGGCGGCCTTCACGTTCTGGTTGGCTTCCTCGGCTTTCTTCTCGGCCTCGGCCTTCTTGCCGCTGTTCTTCTCTATGCTCTTCTCGAGGTCGGCAATCTCTTTCTCGCACTCGGCAATCTTCTGCTGGTACTTCTCGATGTCCTTGCGGCGGTCCTCAATCTTCTTCTGGGCCTTGGTTATGTCGCTCTCCAGGCCGGAGACGACGGCGGCAGCCTTGCCGGCTGCCTTCTCGGCTTTCTTCAGGTTGGCCTGCTCGGCCTCCATCTGCTGGCCGGCCTCATACCTGTTGACGTACTGGACGAAGTTCTGCACGAAATTGCGAACGTTGCTGTTGATGGCGTTCTGGCTGATGGTGAGGTCGTTGCTGATGGCGCACACGGTGACGACGGCCACCTTGTCCTTACGCTTGCCCTGCTCCTCGACCTTGGTGTAGAGGCTCATGGAGGTCTGCGAAATCTCGGCAAACACCTGATCCAGAACGGCTAAATAACCCTCGCTCTTCTTGGTCTTGAGCTTGGCTTCCTTGAGGCGCTGGTTCATGGCGTCCTGCACCATGTCGGCGTTTTTCTGGAGGCTGACGGTATAGGCGGTGACGGTCTTCTCGCCCACCATGACGGTGGTTTCCTGCACGCTCTGTGCCATGAGGCTGGTGCCGATGAATGCGGCAAGGGCCAATGCAATAACTTTTTTAACCATAATGCTTTAGTTTTTAATTGTTTGTTCTTTATGTTGTCGGTTATTCAATGATGCAAATATACAAATTTTTCATAAATCATGCTTTTTTTTAGTATCTTTGCAGCAATCCAATATCGAACAAGTAACAAGTAATATACTAAACAACATGAATTTACCGAAAATACACTCTATCACAAAGAAGATTCTTGTGGCACTGGTGGGCAGCTTCCTGCTGGTCTTCCTGCTGTTCCACATGACTGCCAATCTCTTTATCCTGCGCCATGACGAGGGCGCCTGGTACTCGGCGTTCTGCCACTTCATGGGCACCAACTGGGTGGTGAAGATATTCGAGATTGTGCTTCTCGGCGTCATAGCGCTGCACATACTGCTGACGCTGTGGCTGGCGGTGACCAACCGTCTGGCACGCCCCGTGCGCTACCATGAGGCCTCGAAGAGCAAGACCCACACCACATCGAAGCTGATGGTGTGGACGGGCATCCTTATCTTTGTTTGTCTCATAATACACTTCTGCGACTTCTACTTTGTCAAGCTCGGCTGGGTGAAAGGAGAATACATGGTGAAGACAGAAAAGCTGCAGAGCGAGGAGATCATGGGCCTGGTGCAGTACTCGCAGCAGATGGGCATGAGCCCCGAAGAGTTCATCGACGAGATGGAAGCCCAGTCGGCCATGTACACCGACGAGAACGGCGACGCCACGGAGGTGGAGGAGTACATAGGCAAGATGCGCGACCAGCTGGGAATCATCAACATCGTGCAGCGCGCCAGCGAGGAGGGCAACATCACCGGCGACGGCAAGTGGATACGCCACCTCACCTACGACGAGCGCCAGACCCTGCGCAAGGTGCTGCCCGAGAGCGACCCCGAGCCAGACTTCTACTACATGGTGCGCGAGAAGTTCCACCACTGGCACATTGTGCTCGGATACCTCTTCTTCTTCTTTGTCATCTTCATGCACTTGCGCCATGCCTTCCCCTCGGCCTTCCAGACCCTCGGCCTGAACAACTACAAGTACAACAACATCATCGAGGCGCTGGGCAGCATATACACATGGATTGTTGTCCTCGGCTTCGCCATAGTGCCGATACTCGTATACCTCGGCCTTTAAACACTAACGCATTAACACATTAACGCAATGATATTAGATTCCAAGATACCCGAAGGTCCTCTCAGTCAGAAATGGACCAACTACAAAGCCGCGCAGAAGCTGGTGAACCCCGCCAACAAGCGCAAGCTCGACATCATCGTCGTCGGTACCGGATTGGCCGGCGCCTCGGCAGCCGCATCGTTCGGCGCATTAGGGTTCCACGTGGACATCTTCTGCATCCAGGACTCGCCGCGTCGCGCGCACTCCATCGCCGCCCAGGGCGGTATCAACGCCGCCAAGAACTACCAGAACGACGGCGACAGCGTGGAGCGCCTGTTCAAGGACACCATCAAGGGTGGCGACTACCGCGCCCGCGAGGCCAACGTCTACCGCCTGGCCGAGGTCAGCGGCGACATCATAGACCAGTGTGTGGCGCAGGGTGTACCCTTCGCCCGCGACTATAGCGGCCTGCTCGATAACCGCTCGTTCGGCGGTGCACAGGTAAGTCGCACCTTCTACGCCCGCGGCCAGACGGGCCAGCAGCTGCTGCTGGGCGCCTACGGTGCGTTGAGCCGCGAGATTGCACGCGGCACTGTGGTGCTCCACGAGCGTCATGAGATGATGGATCTCGTCATCAAGGACGGTAGAGCACGCGGTATCATTGTCCGCAACCTCGTCACCGGCGAGCTGGAGCGATATGCCGCCCACGCCGTCGTGGTGGCTACAGGCGGCTATGGTAACGTATACTACCTCAGCACCAACGCCATGAACAGCAACGGCTCCGCAGCCTGGGTCTGCCACCGTCGCGGCGCCGCCTTCGCCAACCCCTGCTACGTGCAGATTCACCCCACCTGCATACCCGTCCACGGCGACTACCAGTCGAAGCTCACGCTGATGAGCGAGAGCCTCCGCAACGACGGCCGCATCTGGGTGCCCAAGAAGAAAGAGGATGCCGAAGCTATACGCCGCGGCGAGAAGACAGCCCTCGACATTGCCGAGGAAGACCGCGACTATTACCTGGAGCGCCGCTACCCAGCTTTCGGCAACCTGGTGCCGCGCGACGTTGCCAGCCGTGCCGCCAAGGAGCGTTGTGATGCCGGCTACGGCGTAGGTCCCACCGGTCTGGCAGTCTACCTTGACTTTGCCGATGCCATCAAGCGTCTCGGTCGCGACGTCGTGGAGCAGAAGTACGGCAATCTCTTCCAGATGTACCAGAAGATTGTCGACGTAGACCCCTACGAGTACCCGATGATGATATACCCCGCCGTGCACTACACCATGGGCGGCCTTTGGGTCGACTATGAGCTGCAGACGACCATCCCCGGCCTCTTCGCCGCTGGCGAGGCCAACTTCAGCGACCACGGTGCCAACCGTCTCGGCGCCAGCGCCCTCATGCAGGGACTCGCCGACGGATACTTCGTGCTGCCCTACACCATGCAGAACTACTTGGCCGACCAGATATACGTGGGCAAGATAAAGGCCGAAGGCCCCGAGTTCGACGAGGCCGAAGCCAACGTGCGCGCACGCATGGACAGCCTAATGAACATACAGGGTCAGCACAGCGTCGACCACTATCATAAATCTTTGGGCCGCATCATGTGGGAATACTGCGGCATGGCTCGCTCTAAGGAAAGCCTTGCCACCGCCAAAGAGAAGATTGCCGAACTTGAGGCCGACTTCTACCAGCATGTCTTCATTCCCGGCAAGGCCGCCGAGATGAACCCTGAGCTGGAGAAAGCCTACCGCCTAGAAGACTACTTCGAGCTGGCACGCCTCATAGTCGACGACGCCACCCAGCGCGAGGAGAGCTGCGGCGGCCACTTCCGCATTGAGCACCAAACAGAGGACGGCGAGACACTCCGCGACGACGACAACTTGAACGCCCGCGCCAAAGGGCACTTCGAGACCTACGAGATTGACAACATCAGCGCCGACTGCTCGTTCCTCGAGATGCTCGACCAGCTCAACGAAAAGCTAATCAACGACAAGATAGCCCACCCCGTGTGCTTCGACAACGACTGCCGCGAGGGCATCTGCGGCATGTGCGGCCTATATATCAACGGCCGCCCGCACGGCAACGACGATGGCGTCACCACCTGCCAGCTCCACATGCGCCACTTCCACGACGGTGACGAGATATGGGTGGAGCCTTGGCGTGCCAAAGCCTTCCCCATCATCAAGGACCTGGTGGTCGACCGCACGGCCTTCGACAAGATAATCCAGGCCGGCGGCTACATCAGTGCCACTACCGGCGGCGTGCCCGACGCCAACAATATCCTTGTGCCCAAGCACATCGCCGACCAGGCCATGGATGCCGCTGCCTGCATCGGCTGCGGTGCCTGCGTGGCGGCCTGCAAGAACGCCAGTGCCATGCTCTTCGTGGGTGCCAAGGTGAGCCACCTCAACCTGCTGCCGCAAGGCCAGCCCGAGGCTCTCGACCGTGCCCGCAAGATGATAATCAAGATGGACGAGCTCGGCTTCGGCGGATGCACCAACACCTACGCCTGCGAAGCCGAATGCCCCAAGCAAATCAAGCGCCAGAACATCGCCCGCCTCAATCGCCAATGGATTGGCCAGATGTTCGGCCGCGACCGCAGAGAAGATTAACAAACAAACAATACACATTATGAAGAAAGTAATTATTACTCTCGCCGCTGTAGCCATGCTCGCCACCAGCGCATCGGCACAGAGCACCGTGACCCTCAACTCACGCGCCTGGTCAACCAACTATTGGACCACCATCCTGTACAATATCGCACAGGGTGTCACAGTAGGCATGCTCGGTACCAACAACCACGTCGACTCGCTCGCCATGGCCACCCTGCTACCCGGCGCCGACCTCGTCTTCCCTGTTGGCATGGCCAAAACAGGTTTCAACGAGACCAACGACATCTACGGCCCCTACTATGACGCCTTCGGCATCCCCTTCAAGAAGATGGGCGACTTCTGCATCGGTATCGACGCTTCCTGGACCCCCACCTTCATCGGCCTATACGCCGGAGCGTTCTTCAAGAGCCAGGAGCTCTGCTTCAAATATGACAACCAATTCATCCGCAGCTTCTACTTCCAGCCCCGCGGCGGTATCGTGCTCACCTTCGCGAATATGGCCATCGAAGGCGGTGTCTTCTACGACAAGGTTCTGGGCGCCACCGGCAACCACTACCTCGGAGCCAAGAAGGAAATGCTCAGCGACGGTCTCGGCCTCGACTTCGGCCTCTCATACGACTTCTCGGCTCGCAGCAAGACCGTCCTGATGTTCTCCATGCCGCTGCACAACTTCTTCAACGAAGGCTACGAAGGAGCATCGTGGAACGGTAATTTCGGCAAGCCTTGGGAAGGTGTGAACCGCCGCGTCGGATACATCACCCTCACCCACCGCATCCGCCTCTAATCGCAAACACAGAAATAGTCTCAAACCGGCACCATCGGCAACCGTCGGCGGTGCCGGTTTGCATTAACCATTATTGGTGAGGGGGCCATGTCTGCAAAAGTCAGTAATTTTGCAAACTGAAAAACAACAACAAAAAACAACATTATGGAACACATACACGAACACCACGAACACCACCATGAGCACAACCATGAACATGGTCACGAGCATCATGGCCACCATCACCACCACACGCACGCCATAGAGAAGCTGTCTACAATATATATTGTGGCGGTAGCGCTCAACCTGGCCTTCGTCATCGTCGAGGCGGTGGCGGGCATCGTCGGCAACAGCATCGGACTGCTGTCGGATGCGGGCCACAACCTGAGCGACGTCTTCTCGCTTGTGCTGGCCATGATAGCGCTGAAGCTGGCCTCCTCGCATGCCACCAAGCGCTTCACCTACGGCCACCGCAAGGCATCGGTGCTCATCTCGCTGCTCAACGCCATCATCCTGCTGGTGGCCGTGGGCGCCATCATCGTGGAGAGCATCGAGAAATTCTTCAACCCCACGGACGTCAACGGCACCCTCATCATCTGGACCGCCGCCGTGGGCATCGTCATAAACGGCCTAACAGCCTGGGCGCTGAGCCGCCAGCATAAGCACGACATCAACACCCGCGGCGCCTTCCTCCACATGCTTGCCGACACGCTTGTCAGCATCGGTGTGGTGGTCAGCGGCGTGGTCATCAACCTCACCGGCTGGACCATCGTCGACCCAATCATAGGCCTCGTCATCGCCGTAGTGATACTCGTCAGCACCTGGGAACTCCTCAGCGAGAGCCTGCGCATGAGCACCGACGCCGTACCCGAGGGCTTCGACGTGGACGACATCAGCAAGAAGATAGAGGCCCTGGAAGGCGTACTCAACGTGCACCACATGCACATCTGGGCCATCTCCACCACCGAGACGGCTCTCACCTGCCATATCGTGATACCGGAAGCAAGTATGCTGGAAGAGGTCACCGACCGCGTGAAGCAACAACTCGACGAACTTGGCATACACCACAGCACCCTAGAGCTGGAGACGAAGAGCTCGCACTGCAAGGACGTAAGCTGCTGCTAAGACATCACATTGAAAAGACCCCTACGGTGTATCGGCGATGATACTTCGTAGGGGTCTTGCTATTGCGGCCAAACGCTTGACGGCGTAGAATAAATATAGCGTAGCTGGCGTCAATCCATGTTGACAGCCACGCGGAAGCCGAAGTCGAAGCCCTTGCTCATGGTGCTCAAGCTCTCGCGGTGGGCAATACGGCAGTACTGTGCCGAGTCGTTGCAGCTGCCGCCGCGGTAGACGCGGCCGCGGTCTGACGACAGCGGTCCCTCGGGGTCGGTGACAGCCTCGGAGCCCAAAACCGAGTACCAGTCGGCGCACCATTCGCGCACGTTGCCCGTCATGTCGTAGAGTCCGAGCGCGTTGGCCTGCTTCCCTTTCACGGCGCTGGTGTGGCGTACGACAAGCACAGTGTCGTGCCCCGTGGAGCTGCTGACAGCGTTGACGTTGTACTCAGGAGCATTTCCCCAGTACCAGCCCACAGCGCCGATATTGTTGCCGCCGGCATAGGCGGTGCGCGCCGCCTGTGAGCTGTGGCCGCCCTGAGCGGCATACTCCCACTGCGCCTCGGTGGGCAGCACGAAGTGGTAGCCCGTGAGTTGTGTCAGTTTCTGGCAGAAAGTCACAGCATCCTTGTGGCTGACATTGTCGACAGGGTAGTTCTCGCCGTAGCTGAACACCGAAGGGTTCTCCTTCATGACGGCATAGTAGAGAGCCTGCGTCACTTCGGTGCTGCCGATGTAGTAGTTGTGCGTCAGCGTCACCTCGTGCGCCGGCCCCTCTTCGTCGACACCACCCATGACGAAGGTGCCGGCCTTCACCAGCACCATGTCGAAACTCACCGAACTGTTGGGGACGGTGAAGGTCTCCAGGTCGAACATCAACTGGCGGACATGCTGCTGCTGCGACGGGGTGCTCGTGCCGGTGTCCACGGAAAACTCGTCGTCCTTGCAGCCCACGAAAGCCAACGCCGCCACCATCAGGCTAAATGTCAATATCTTGTGTTTCATTTTGCATTAGATTTTATTCTGCAAAGATACGCAATATTTAGAAAACAGAGATTAGGGAAAAAAGTACTTGCCGCGCATCCAAACCGTAGCCTCTACGGCTGTTCTACGGCTGTTCACCGATTGTTTAACGGTTGTTTAACGGTTTTAAACCGTAGAACAACCGTAGAACAGTGGTAAAACAGACGGAGAGATGAGGGAGAGGGTACGAGGGGAATGCGATAAAAAAATCAGTGGTAAGTGTTCAATTCGGGATTTTTTTGTATATTTGCAATTTATAATTATAAGGAAAGCGAAACATAAGACATGAAGAAACTATTTGTATATATGGCATTTGCGACGATGCTGGGCGGTGGCGCGGCCACGGCGCAGCAGCAGAATATCACGTTGGAAGACATCTGGACGAAGCGCACCTTCGCGCCGAGCGGCATAGGTGGCCTGCGGTCGATGGCCGACGGGGAGCACTATTGCACGATGGGCCGCGACGGCATAGCGAAGTACAGCTACGCCACGGGCGAGAAGGTGGCTGACATGTGCCTCTTCGGAGGCCCGAATGCCGACCCCAAAATCAGGAACAAGGCTGCGGCGTTGCCGCGGATGGAGAGCTACGAGTTCAGCAAGGATGAGACCAAGATACTGCTGAGCAGCGGTTTCGAGCCCATCTACCGCCACAGCGGTGTGAGCGACTACTGGCTGTACAACGTGGGCGGCACAAGCTTTGTGAAGCTGACGAAGAACGGCAAGCAACGCCTGACGACGCTGAGCCCCGACGGCACGAAAGTGGCTTTTGTGCGCGACAACAACCTGTACTGGATGGACCTTGAGACGCTTGAGGAGCACGCCATCACGACGGACGGAAGGGTGAACGAGGTAATCAACGGCACGACGGACTGGGTGTACGAGGAGGAGTTCGCCATCACGCAGGGCTTCCAGTGGAGCCCCGACTCGAAGAAGATTGCCTACCTGCGCTTCGACGAGAGCAAGGTGAGGGAGTACAACATGCAGATGTGGGGTGCCCTCTATCCTGAGGACTACAAATACAAGTACCCCAAGGCCGGCGAAGATAACAGCAAGGTGAGCCTGCATGTGTACAACATCGAGACCAAAGGACGTTTCACCCCTGTTCTCGACGGACGCAGCACCACCGTGGCGGACGGCAAGTCGAAGTGGGAGTATATCCCCCGCTTCCAATGGACCAACACTCCCGACGTGTTGGCCGTGATGGTGATGAACCGGCTGCAGAACACGATGGAGATACTGGCCGTGAACACTTCGAGCAACGGCCTTAACAACAATACCATCAGCAAACTTTACGAGGAGCAGTGCGACACGTACGTGGAGGTGCCTGACACATGGCAGTTCATCACCGTGGGCAAGGGCAAGAAGGCACAGGAGATGATGCTCATCACCAGCGAGCGCGACGGCTACCGCCACGTGTACATGTACGGCATGGACGGACGGCTGGCGAAGCAGGTGACCACGGGGGGCTACGAGGTGTGCGAGGTGGCAGGAGTGGACACTGAGCACCAGCGCCTGTACTACACCAGCCGCGAGCACGGCGCCATCAACAAGAGCCTCTTCGTCATAGGCTTCGACGGCAAAAAGAAGAAATGCCTGAATTATAGCCAATCGAATATAATCAACATATACCCCAACTTCATCGGCACCGATTACTCCTTCACCAAAGACTTTAACGCCCCCACAAGCGGCGGCACCTATAACGCCACCTTCAGCGATGGCTGCAAATACTACATCTGCACCTACAGCAATGCCAACATGGCACCGGCTTACACGCTGCATGACGCCAATGGCAAACTGATCAAAGTGCTGCAGGACAACGCTGACCTGCAAAAGAAGATGTCCGACTACGGCACCAACCACAAGCAGTTCGGCACCTTCACCACATCGACGGGCACGGAGTTGAACTACTATACGATAAAGCCTGCCAACTTCAACGAGAGCAAGCGCTACCCCGTGCTGATATACGTCTACGGCGGTCCCGGCAACCAACAGGTGAGCAACAGCTACGGCTACTCGGACTACTACTGGTACCACATGCTGGCCGAGAAGGGCTATGTGGTATTCTGCTTTGACGGACGCGGTACCGGCGGCCGCGGCGCGAAGTTCAAGAAGCAGACCTACGGCGACCTGGGGCGCATGGAGTGCGAGGACGCCATCGAGGCCGCCCGCTGGCTGGGTCAGCAGAGCTGGGTGGACAAAGAGCGCATCGGCATCTGGGGCTGGAGCTTCGGCGGCTACCTAAGCACGCTGAGCCTGCTGAAGGGCAACGATGTGTTCAAGATGGCCATAGCTGTGGCACCGGTGATGAACTGGCGCTACTACGACAATATTTACACCGAGCGCTTCCTGGGCCTGCCGAAGGACAACGCCAAGGGCTACGACGAGAACTCGCCGCTGAACTTCGCCGAGCGGTTGCAGGGCAACTACCTGCTGATACACGGCACGGGCGACGACAACGTGCACTTCCAGAACTCGGCCGAGATGGTGGAGAAGCTGGAGAATGCGGGCAAACAGTTTGAGTTCCGCATCTACCCCAACAAGAACCACAGCATCTACGACGCCACCGGCAACACAAGGCTGAACCTGTATCAGCTGATGACGGACTTTATAATGAGAAAACTATAAGACCATGAACATGAAGAAGATAATTTTAATGGGTGTGATGGGCCTGATGGGTTTGATGGGCGCACAGGCGCAGTTTGCGGACTACGGAGTGCGCGCAGGGCTTGGAGTGGCCACCATCAGTGACGACCTGTCGACAAAGTCGCCCATATTGGGTGCAGGCATAGGTGGTTACATCAACTACTCCTTCGCCAACACGCAGACCATCTTCGGCGAGTTTGTGTACCTGCAGAGCGGACTGAACCTGAACCGGCGGGGCAGCAACTTCCATGAGGTGCTGGAGAACGAGAACACGCTGAGCGTGAGGGACGGCTACTACCACGCGTACTACCTGCAGCTGCCGATACTGGTGGGCTTCCACATGGAGCTGCCCATACGCAGCTCGGGGCATGTGGTAGGCATCATAGCCGGACCTACTGTGAACCTTGGTCTGTTCGGGCGTTACAAGGACCGCATTGTGTCGCCCGGCAACCCGTCACCAGCGGCCAACTATGATAACAGCATCACCAATACGCCATCCATCACAATCACCGACAATATGTCCGATGCAGAGGTGGCGGCAGTGCGCGCCGCAGAGGTGGCGGCAAAAGTGGAAGCACGGCGACAACGCCAAGTATTCAACCACATGCGTCGCCTTGACGTAGGCGTCATTGTGGGCCTCACCTACGAATACGGCCCGTGGAACGCCATGCTGTATGTGGACCACGGCTTCATGGCCACGAGCACGGAGCCGGACATCCTGCGCATCATCACGCAGAGCATGGACCAGAGCGGCAGCGGCAATGGCAGCCTGAAGACCGAGATACCCAACGGCAACAACACGGCTTTCATGCTGAGCATAAGCTATGCGCTGGGCAATTTCCTTGACAGATAACAAAGACAAACCACAGAGAGAGACAAATGGTAAGAGTAAGATTCGCCCCGTCACCCACGGGGCCACTGCACATCGGGGGCGTGCGCACAGCCCTCTACAACTACCTCTTTGCACGCCAGAACGGCGGCAAGATGATACTACGCATCGAGGACACGGACCAGACGCGCTTTGTGCCGGGAGCCGAGCAATACATCATAGAAGCCCTCGACTGGCTGGGCATAGAGTTTGACGAAGGCGTGCATATCGGCGGCCCCTATGGCCCCTACCGCCAGAGCGACCGCAAGGCAATGTACCGCCAGTATGCCGAACAGCTGATACGCGACGGCTGGGCCTACTATGCTTTCGACAAGCCGGAAGCCCTGGACGCCAAACGCAAGGAATACGAGGCACAAAAGAAGACCTTCCAGTACGACTGCACCACACGAGGCACTATGGAGAACAGCATCAGCCTCGGTAAGGAGGAGGCGCAGCGCCGTATAGACGCCGGGGAGCCCTACGTTGTGCGCTTCAAGTTCCCGGACAACATCGACATCACGGTGCACGACATGATACGCGGCGAGGTGACGATGAACAGCCGCTTGCTGGACGACAAGGTGCTCTTCAAGAGCGACGGAATGCCGACCTACCACTTGGCCAACATCGTCGACGACCACACGATGGAGATCACCCATGTCATCCGTGGCGAGGAATGGCTGCCGAGCGCTCCGCTGCACGTGATGCTGTACAAGGCTTTCGGGTGGGAGGAAACCATGCCGCGCTTCGCCCACCTACCGCTGCTGTTGAAGCCTGAAGGCAACGGAAAGCTGAGCAAGCGCGACGGCGACCGACTGGGCTTCCCTGTCTTCCCTCTGGAGTGGCACGATCCCAAGAGCGGCGAAGTGAGCAGCGGCTACCGCGAGCAGGGCTACCTGCCGCAGGCTGTGGTCAACATGCTGGCGCTGATGGGTTGGAACCCCGGCACCGAGCAGGAGATCATGAGCATGGACGAGCTCATCAAACTCTTCAACGTGGAGCACATCAGCAAGAACGGCGCGAAGTTCAACCTCGACAAGGCCAAGTGGTTCCAGCACGAGTACTTCCAAATGCTCAGCGACGAGCGGGTGGCTGCCTACCTTGAGGCTCAGATGAAGGAGCACGGCGTGGAAGCACAGCACGAGTATGTGGTCAAGGTGGCCGGCATGATGAAGGAGCGTATCACTTTCCCGAAAGAGCTGTGGGACACCTGCTGCTACTTCTTTGTGGCACCGACGGAATACGACCCCGCCGCCATCAAGAAGCGTTGGAAAGCCGGTATGACCACGCATATGGCCAAGGTCATAGAGATACTGAACACTGTGTCCTTTGAATATGACGCCATACATAAGGCACTGCTCGAGGACTACATCAAGGGCAACGAACTGAACATGGGCTCGGTGATGAACTCGCTGCGACTGGCTGTAGTCGGCAAGACTGTTGGTCCCGATATGCTGACGCTGGTGATGATGCTCGGCAAAGATGAGACCATCCGCCGCGTGCAGCGCGCCATTGACACAATAGGGGAAATTGAAAATTGAAAATTGAGAATTGAGAATTAAAAATAATAATTTGACAATGGAAAACAAGACAAGCAAAATTCTGATTATCTGCAATGCCGTGCTGTTGCTCGGCCTCATAGGCATCTACATCATCCACTTCTGCGGAGTGGGCACCAAGAGCAAAGTGAACGTTGACGCCACAGCTCCGTTGGAGAAAGAGGGTGGCCTGACGATAGCCTACGTAAACACCGACACGCTGTTGGCCAAATACCAGTATGCCATAGACATGGAGCAGGAGCTGCTGGCCTATAAAGACCAGCAGGAAGCCTACGGCCGTCAGCAAATGGAGAAGTTCCAGAACGACTACCAGGAGTACCTGAAGAACGGGGCCAACATGACACTGTCGCAGCAGCAGACCACAGAGGCCGAGCTGAAGCAGCGTGCTGAAAGGATGTCGACTCTGGAGCAGGAGTTAAGCGCCAAAATATTGGAGCGCCAAATGAGCGAGAACACCAAGTTGCTGAACGCCATCTTCGCCTATGTGCGCGAGTACAATGCTGCCAACCAGCAGTTCGACATCATCCTTCGCAAGACATTCAACGACTCCCCCACCCTGTACCTAAACCCCGCCATGGACATCACCGACGAGATTGTCAACGGCCTAAACGAGGAATACAAGAGTGTGAAAGGAAAATAATCAGCGGCTGAAGCGGCCCCGCAGGTCGGTGAACGTCTTGCGGCGCAACAGATAGTATTCTATCAGCAACATACCCTGATAGACTTGAGAGACAGCGTGTGGCTTAATGGCCGCACGCTTCTTTTCTAAATCACCGCGCCAAGCACGGAACTCCTTGTGAGCTTTGCGCACAGCACGGTACTCACCAATATGACCCTCAAGCAGGAACTTCACTGCCGCCACGCGGTCGAGAAACATGCGCAGGCGCAACACCTTGTCACGACGGTCGTCAGGCAGGTTCTTATAAAGCATAGATAAGTTGTTGCGAAAATTCAGCTGTGTCTTGAATGGGTTACTCTTCGGCAGCGTGCCGCCACCAACATGGTAGAGAGTAGACTGCGGACAATAGGCAACACGGTAGCCCGCATTGTGCACACGCCAGCAGAAGTCAATCTCCTCCATGTGCGCAAAGAAGTCGCCGTCCAGACCGCCGAGCTCATGCCACACGCTGGCGCGCACGAACATTGCCGCACCAGTAGCCCAGAAAATGTCGCAGTCGTCGTCATACTGCCCATGGTCTTTCTCCATAGTGGAGAAGAGGCGTCCGCGGCAGAAGGGGTAACCGTAGTTATCGATGAAACCGCCAGCACCGCCAGCATACTCGAAGGTATCCTTGCTGTCATACATCAACAGTTTAGGCTGCATGACGGCAATCCGGGGGTTAGCCTCCATTATACGTATGGGGGCCTCAAGCCAGCGTGGCGTACACTCGACGTCGCTGTTGAGCAGCACATAGTAGTCGGCCTTCACCTGCGCGAGAGCCTTGTTGTAGCCTTCCGCAAAACCATAGTTGCGGTCGAAGCGCAACACCCTCACATCGGGGTACTCTGCTTCAAGGAAAGCCACAGAATCGTCGGTGGAGCCGTTGTCGGCCACCACAACATTCACCGAGTATTTGACCACAGAGGGCATAAAGCGCTCAAGCATAGAGCGTCCGTTCCAGTTCAGTATGACTACAGCTACGTTCATTGTTCAGGTCGTTTTAGTTTCCAGCGGCGGTGACTCCAGAGCCAGTACTCCGGCTGTTCCTGTATCTGCCGTTCAAGGGTGCGGGCATATTTTTCCACGATGCTGTACTGCGGCACCGCCTGCGGATTGTCGCAAAAATGGCTGAATGTTATCTCATAACGGCCGCGCCGCACACGCCGCACCGTATAGTATATCACCGGGTAGTTGTACTGCCGCGCGAAATGCTCTGCGCCGTAGAGGAAAGCCGTGTCCTGGTTCAGAAAAGTAGTCCAGTAGCTCTTCACGGGGTTGGAGGGCGACTGGTCGCCGAGCATCATCAGGGCACACGGCACGCGGTGGCGATGGTAAAACTCCACCACTTGGCGCACATCACGCTGGTCCACCACTTCGGTGCCGTAGCGTATGCGTTTCTTGGCAATAAAGGGGCCGGTAATCTTGTCGTTCAAAGGCTTGCCGACGCCGATGCCGTGGTGTAGCAACTGCATGTTGAGCGAACTGACCATGTACTCCCAGTTGCCGTAGTGTGCAGAGAGGAGCACCACCGTCTGCCCGTTCTCGTAGTAGCGGTCAACCAACTGGCGGTTGGTGAAGCGGTAGCGGCGCTTGATAGAGTCCGGCGTGGCGAAGAGGTTGTGCACGAACTCCACCGCAATGTCGGCCAGATAGCGATAGTAGCGACGCTCTATAGCTTTGCGCATCTTCTCCGTCTTCTCCGGAAAGGAAGCGGCAAGGTTACGCCTAACCACCTTGGTGCGGTAGCCCACAAGGTAGTAGATAATCAGGTATACTATGTCCGCCAACAGATACATGCGTCAATACCCACGGTTAAACTGCTCTCCCACTTCTCCCACAACATCCTCGGGCAGCTGCTGACGGCAGAGGCGGCGTTCCCAGCCATATTCCTGCACCTCGCCTCGGGCGTTGCTGTTGAGCAGCGTATAGTAGCCCGAGCGGTGCTCGTCCCAGAAGAGGAACACACGGTTGGGATCGTCGGTGTCGAGCTTGTTGTAGCGCCACAACTGATAAGGCAAGTAGTAGACATGGCCTTGCGATGTGCCAACAAGGGGATCGGTGGTACTCTGTATCGTACCCGTCTGCATGTCGTTGTACGACTGTATCTGGTTGCTGCCAATCTTGTTGGCGCTAACATAGTTCTTCTCGTCGCGCACAAAGTCTGGCGGACCGTACTGCAGATATACACGGCCACGGTCAGTGTGTATGCCGGGCGTGCGGGGATAGCTGAAGTGCTCCTGCACATAGTCTATGCGCTCCTTATACTTCAGCCACGCTGCCTCGGGGGCCATAGCGTCACGCACCGTCCAGAAACGGTAGAGGAAGGCCTGCTTCTCCTCAAGGCCGGGACGCTTGATGAGCTCGCGGCTCACCTCCTTCTCCATCTCCGACGCTATAGGATACAAGCCGTCAAGGTAGATATTCAGCTGAGCCTCGTCGGTGTACTTACCGGCAAACGTGGTGGCGAAGTCGCTCATCTCCTTGACCTTCACGCCGGGGTTGGAGCGGTAGAACATCACCTTCTTGTACATCATGGTCTGGTTGTCACGGTTGCGCAACTCGACAACGAGGTTGTAGTTGCCCGACGGCAGTTCCTTGATGTCCATGCTTCCGTATACAGGCACAAGCGGAGCGCTGTTCTTCCGGCTCACCACCTGCATGCCGTCAATACGGGCACCCGTCTCGGCGCGCTCTATATAGGCCATAGCCAAGAAGGGTTTGCGACCAACCTCCTGCTCTATGTTGTAGACCTCGTAGTAGAAGTTCAGCTGCTCTACCTGCTCGGGATAGAAGTCGCTCACGTATGGCTCCATGTCATAGCCGCCGCGCGAGAGTATTGTCCCCTCGCCCACCGTGGGGGTGGCGTCAGACATAGGCTGCAGGCTCGAGAGCATGGGGTGACGGCGGTCGTAGTTCACCACCACCTTCTCGGTAACTCTTGCAGGCCTGCTATCTTCTACTGACATGTCGCGCAACGAGAGCTCTATGTTATAGATGCCATTGGGCAGCGAGAAGCGCTGTACGTCGAGGAAGCTGAAGTCCAGTTCGTCGAGACTGCCCACCGTGGGGCTGTTCAACTCATACTTCTTAGCGTAGACCACTGAGTCCTGCTGACGAGCCACGAGGGTAACCTCCACCGTGGCCTTGTACACGCCTGAAGGCTGCTGCACGAAGCCAACGGTCCAGGCATCCACCTGCAGGTATGTCTCCATATAGGGGCGGTCCTCCGACGGCAGGTAGAAAGTCGAGTAACCGAACAGTGCCTGCATCTGGGCCTGGGCTCCGCCCACAAGACCCATCAGAGACATCAGGCCTATTAGAGCTATCTTCTGTATCCTATTCATAATCGTAACTCTTAATTCATAACTTAGCTTATCGGCCAGCGGCGGTCAAGCCCGAAGCTGACGGGAGCCACCTTGAGCTGCGGAGCGAACTGCAGGCGCTTCCACTCGTTGCGTGCCACGCCGCGCAGCACCCTCTGCACCACCTCACGGTCATAGCCCTCCTCCACAATCTCGTCCTCGCACATATCCTCGTCAAGGTAGAAGCTGAGCACAGCGTCGAGCACAGCGTAGTCCGGTAGCGAGTCGCTGTCCTTCTGGCCAGGGCGCAGCTCGGCACTGGGGGCTTTGTCTATGGTGTTCTGCGGTATGCGTATGCCGTCGCGGTTAATCCATTCGCTCAGCTGGTACACCTCGGTCTTGTAGAGGTCGCCTATCACGGCCAGGGCGCCGCACGAATCGCCGTAGAGCGTGCCGTAGCCCATGGCGGCTTCCGAGCGGTTGGTGGTGTTCAGCGCCAGCGCGCCGAACTTGTTGGCGTAGCTCATCACCATGGTGCCGCGTATGCGGGCCTGCATATTCTCCTCGGTGACGTCCTCGGCGCGGTTGCCGAAGACAGGCTTGAGGCTTTCGCGCATCTGGTCGAACATCGGGCGTATGGGCACAATGTCGTAGCCCATGCCCAGGTTGTTGGCCAGATCCGCGGCATCCTTCACCGAATGGTCGGTCGAATACTGGCTGGGCATCAGCAGGCCGTGGACATTCTCCGCTCCCAAGGCGTCGACGGCCAGAGTAGCCACCAATGCCGAGTCGATGCCGCCGCTGAGCCCAAGCACAGCGCGCTGCAAGCCGTTCTTCCTGAAATAGTCGCGCAAGCCGCAGACAAGGGCCTTGTAAACCAACTCAACAGCCTCAGGCTTTTCGTCATCAACGGTCTCCAGCTGCTGCATATCCACTGTCTGGCAGGCCTGCTCGAAGTATGGCATCTGGCACAGCACGCCGCCTGCGGCATTCATGGCCATCGAGCCTCCGGCATAGAGGTACGGCCCCTCGCCGCCTATGCGGTTCACATACACCAGGCCGGCGTTGAGCGTCTCCACAATCTTGCTCATGCGGTAGCGCGTGCGATAAGGACGCTGGTAGTCAAACACCTGTCCGCCACAGCACACCACCACGTCGGGCTGCTCCACGTGGCCTTTCGAGAGCTCCTTGAGATCCTCGTAGAAGCCGATGGCAATGCGCTGGTCGTGGTAGTCCATCACCTGCACACCCTCGCCGCGCACAAAGCAGCGCTGCTCGTCGACGGTGAGGTACTTCTTTGTCACCACGCCACGGATGGCGCAGTTCTGCACAAAGACGATGGCGTTGCAAAGACCCTTGTCCTGAATCTGCAGCGGCATGCCCACAAGGAAGGCGCGGTGCTCAGAGAGCTCTATCAAGCGCTGTAGCGCTGCCTGGGCCCGCTTCTGCAGGTCCGTGTAGGCTGCGGCGGCAAACAGAGGTGCGCCGCAGATGGTGCAGGCGGGGAAGACGGTGAGCAGTGCCTCGCGCGAGGACTCGGCCTCCAGTTCGGCGGCTATCCATTCCATATTGTCCTCGGGCTTGAGGGTAAGGATGTCGTGCTGTACGATATGTATTTTCATGATGTTACAGTTTTCGTAAAATATTATAACGCACACGTGCGAACAATATTGTCCGCCGGCCAGATTTTTATTTATACCCTGTAGAGAGTTGCACCCCACCCTCTCCGTCTGTTCACCGGTTGTTTACCGCTTGTTCTACGATTGTTTAACGGTTTAATATAGTAAAACAACCGTAGAACAATGGTAAAAGAGATGGAGAGGATGCGAAGGGAATACGCGGAGGTGGTGGAAAAAACAATAAAAATTTTCGTACCAATACAATAAATTAAATATATATACGTTTACCTTTCCGCATAGAGCATTTAAAACGAGCAAATAAATACCCAAAAATATGAAGAATTTAGTAATAGTCGAGTCGCCTGCCAAGGCAAAAACCATCGAGAAATTTCTCGGCAAAGACTACACCGTGAAGTCGAGTTACGGCCACATCCGCGACCTTGCGAAGAAAGAGATGAGCATCGACGTGGACGACAACTACGAGCCGCAGTACCAGATAAGCGACGACAAGCGCGCGCTGGTGAGCGAGCTCAAAAAAGCCGTGAAGGACGCCGACAAGGTGTGGCTCGCGTCCGATGAAGACCGCGAGGGAGAGGCCATAGCATGGCACCTTCAGGAAACCCTGAAGCTGGACCCCAAGACCACGCAGCGTATAGTCTTCAACGAGATTACCAAGACTGCTATCCTGCACGCCATCGAGAACCCGCGCCAGATTGACATGAACCTGGTTGACGCGCAGCAGGCACGCCGCGTGCTCGACCGACTGGTGGGCTACGAGATAAGCCCCATCCTGTGGAGCAAGATTAAACCCGCGCTTAGCGCCGGACGCGTGCAGAGCGTTGCAGTGCGCCTCATCGTGGAACGCGAGGAGGAGATAAAGAACTTCGTCAGCAAACCCTACTTCCGCGTGACCGCCCAGTTCCGTCCCATCGAGAGCGGCAAGACGCTCCACGCCGAACTCGGTCGCCACTACGACACCGCCGAGGAGGCTGAGTCCTTCCTCCGCAGCCTCGTGGGCGCCAGCTTCAAGATTGGCAAGATAGAGACCAAACCCATGCGCCGCATGCCGGCACCGCCATTCACCACCAGCACCCTGCAGCAGGAAGCCAGCCGCAAGCTGGGCTTCAGCGTGGCCCGCACGATGCAGGTGGCCCAGCAGCTGTATGAAAGCGGTTATATCACCTACATGCGTACCGACAGCGTGAACCTCAGCGAGCTCGCCCTCGGCATGGCCCAAAAGGAGATTGAGAGCCAATACGGCTCCGAATATGTCAAGATACGCCGCTACCAAACCAAGACCAAGGGCGCACAGGAGGCCCACGAGGCCATACGCCCCACCAATCTCCAGGCGCAAACCATCAACACCGAAAGCGCCCAGCGCCGCCTGTACGAGCTCATCTGGAAGCGCACTGTAGCCAGCCAGATGGCTGACGCCGAGCTGGAGAAGACGGAGATAGAGATAGCCATCAGCGGCCAGCCCCTCGCCTTCCAGTGCAGCGGCGAGCAGGTCAAGTTCGACGGCTTCCTCAAAGTATACATGGAGAGCACCGACGACGAGGGTGACAACCAGACCCAGTCGCTGCTGCCGCAGCTGCCAGAAGGCACTCGCCTCACCATGGAGAGCTGCGAGGCCGCCGAGCACTGGACACAGCACCCTCCGCGCTACACCGAGGCAAGCCTTGTGAAGAAACTTGAGGACCTCGGCATCGGCCGCCCCTCGACCTATGCACCAACCATCAGCACCATACTCAAACGCGAGTACATCCTCAAGGAGGACCGCGAAGCCGCGCCACGCCAGTGCACCGTACTGACGCTCAAGGACGGTCAGGTGAAGCAGATGACGCGTACCGAGAAAGGCTATGCCGAGAAGGGCAAACTGTTCCCCACCGACATCGGATGCGTGGTGAACAGTTTCCTCATGGATCACTTCAACAACATCATGGACTACAACTTCACGGCCACCGTGGAGAAGGACTTCGACGACATCGCCGACGGCAAAAAGGAGTGGCGCAAGGTAATCGACAAGTTCTACGTGCCGTTCCACAAGAACATACGCCAGACACAGCAGACCAGCCAGCGCACCACTGGCAGCCGCTTGCTGGGCGTGGATCCCGCCAGCGGCAAGAATGTCTATGCCAAGATAGGCCGCTACGGCACACTGGTGCAGATTGGCGAGACCAACAGCGACGAGAAACCGCGCTTCGCCAGCATGAAGAAAGGCCAGAGCATTGAGACCATCACGCTCGAAGATGCACTCAGCCTCTTCTCGCTGCCGCGCACCCTCGGCGACTTCGAGGACAAGGAGGTGACAGTGAGTATAGGCAAGTTCGGCCCATACGTGCGCCACAACGGCAAGTTCTACTCGCTCGGCAAGAACGACGACCCGTATGAGGTGACCCTCGAACGCGCCATAGAAATCATCAAGACCAAACGTGAAACCGAAGAGAAGAAGGAAGAGCTGAAGAAGGTCTACCCCCACGAGATTGGCATCAAGGACGGCGACGCCGTGGTGAGCAACATAGGTCGCTTCGGTCCCTATCTGACCTACCGCGGAGAGAACTTCCGCCTTGCCAAGGATGTGGACTCACTGAAGATGACCTTGGAACAGGCCTTGGAAATCATCGAGGGCGCCAGCAAAAAGAAGGCTAAGAAGAAATAGTGAAGCTGTCGGTCATAATCGTCAACTACAACGTCAAGTACTTCCTCAAGCAGTGTCTGGCGTCGGTCTACGGGTCTGACCGCAGGCTGGCCGACGGCAGTGAGTTGGAGCTTGACGTGTGGGTCGTGGACAACGACTCGGTGGACGGCAGCGTGGAGATGGTGCGCCGCGACTATCCGCAGGTACACGTCATAGAGAACCACGAGAACGTGGGCTTCGCCCGTGCCAACAACATGGTGCTCGCCAAATCAACAGGCGACTGTATGTTGCTGCTCAACCCCGATACCGTCGTGGAGCGCGACACCTTTGCACGATGCACCGACTTCATGGCAGAACACCCCGACTGCGGCAGCTTGACGGTGAAGATGGTTGACGGCAAAGGTAACTTCTTGCGCGAAAGCAAGCGAGGCTTCCCTTCGCCGGCAGCATCGTTCTACAAGATTAGCGGCCTCACTCGTCTGTTTCCACACTCCAAGCGCTTCGCCGCCTACTACATGGGGCACCTCGGCGAGGACGACATCAACGAGATAGAGATACTACCAGGAGCCTTCCTCATGATACGCCGCGAGGTGTACGACAAGATAGGCGGCCTGGACGAGAGCTACTTCATGTATGGCGAGGACATCGACTACTCGTGGAGCATCAAGCTGGCGGGCTGGAAGAACTACTACCTGCCCACCACACGCATCATCCACTACAAGGGTGAGAGCACCCGCAAGGGGTCGATGAACTATGTGTACACGTTCTATAACGCCATGGCCATCTTTGTGCGCAAGTACTTCAGCGGCAAGGACGCACGCCTGTTCAACCTGTTGCTACAAGTGGCCATCTGGATGCGCGCCACGCTGGCATGGATGCAACGCATAGCACAGCGCGTGGCGGTGCCGTTGGCGGACTTTCTACTGGCTTACGGCGGCTTTGTGCTCATCAAGGCGATGTGGGAGAACGTCAAGTGGGGCGGTGCGGAATACTACCCGGCGGAGTATACGCTACTGGTGATACCTCTGTACATACTGATACTGATGTGTAGCAGCTGGCTCAGCGGCGGCTACGACAAGCCTGTGCGCATAGGACGCATAGTGAGCGGCGTGGGCACCGGACTATTGCTGCTGCTGGCCTTTTACTCGCTGCTCGACGAGAGCCAGCGCTACTCGCGCATGTTGCTGGTGCTTGGTTCTGTATGGACACTGATGTCAACACTGATAGTGAGGATGCTGCTGAGTGTCAACAACGTTAAAGGATACACGCTACGCGCACACACGCGTGGCACAATCCTCGCCGTAGGTACAAAAGCCGAGACGGCACGTCTGCGGGAACTCTACGCCTCTATGGGCATGGCCACCGACAAACTGGCTGTGACAGATGACACCGACGCACGCCACCTGCAGGACATCATACGCATAGAACATGCCGACGAGGTGGTCTTCTGCGGCTGCGACATACGCCACGTGATAGAACTTATGGCGCACCTGCGCACCACCGGCGTGGAATACAAGATAGCACCGTCGGAGAGCGACTACATCATAGGCAGCGAGAGTGTACTCTCGCCTGACGACCTCTATATTGCCGACCTCAACACCATAAGCACAGACACCTCACGCCGCCGCAAGCGCCTGTTCGACATAGGCACTGCAATGGCACTGTTGCTGCTGTCGCCTTTGCTCTTCTGGTTCCAGAAACGCAAAGGAAACTACTTCGGCCATTGCCTGTCGGTACTTGTCGGCACCCTAACATGGGTGGGTTACACCAACCACAGAGGCGTCTTCACGGCGGCCGACATGCTGCGCGGCAACGCTACTGAGCAGCTGCGAGAACGCCTCACCCTGCGCTATATGCGCCACTACAGCACTGCCACCGATTTCACCATTTTGATGCGCAATTGGAACAATATATGAGACGCTTTTCCATAATAATACTGCTGACAATGTTGGCGACGGGTGCACATGCACAACGCATCCACGCCTTCGTGTCGTCGGGTATGACGGTGAGCCAAATAGAGGGCGACGAACTAAAGGGCTTCAAGCACTTCGGCTATACCGGCGGCGTGGGCGCACTGGCCGCAATAAGCAGCAACAACCAATGGGGTCTAAGCGTGGAAGCCCTCTTCAGCCAGCGCGGCGCATATAGCAGAAGTGACACGCGATACTACCTATATCATATTAACCTGACGACAAACTACATCGAAATACCACTTCTAATACATTGGCAGGACCGGAACGGCGGCATGCTTTTGGGGGCCGGCATCAGCTATGGTCGTTTGGTACAACAGCCTCATGGTCCCATAGGCTTTGACAGCACCTTCTTCAGGCCTGACACTACCGATATGAACTTTCTCAGCAACGACCTAATGGTGGTGGCCGATGCACGTTTCACCATCTGGCGCGGCCTGCAGCTCAACTTCCGCTGGCAATATTCCATGCTGCCCATCAAGCGCGACTGGAACTTTTACCAATACGATGGATATGAGGTCAACAGCAGCGGCCAGATACAGGAACGCTGGAAGACACGTACCAACAACTGCTACAACCATAGCATAAGCGTCAGACTGATATGGCAGTTTTAGCTCTTTTCCCCGGCTCCTTCGACCCCTTCACCAAGGGGCACGAGGCCATATTGCGCCGTATACTGCCTCTCTTCGACAAAGTGGTGGTGGCCGTGGGCGTAAATACTAAAAAGCAATGCATGTTCAGCGTCGAGGAACGCATGGAGCTCATACGCGAGGCCATGAAAGACTGCCCCACGGTTGAGGTGACCAGCTACAGCGGCATGACCATAGACCTCTGCCACCAGCTCGGCGCCAAAGTTATTATCCGTGGCATACGCACCACCGCAGACTTCGAGTATGAGCAACTGATAGCCAGCGTCAACCGCGCCCAGGACCACACAATAGAGACCCTGCTGGTGATGGCCGATGCCGAGCACCAGAACATAAGCAGCACCCTTGAGAGAGAGAAACTAAGCCATGCAGCCAAGTGACGACATAGTGTACCTCAAAGGCGTAGGCCCTTCACGCGCCAAAGTGCTGGCCGCAGAACTCGGCATACGCACCTGCGGCGACCTGCTGCAATACTTCCCCTTCCGACACATAGACCGCTCGCAACAGAGCACCATAGCATCGCTGCACGACGAGAACCAGTATGTGGTGCTGCGCGGCACTGTGAGCAACATGCAGACCGTCAGCACAGGCCGCTACCGCGAGCGTCTCACCGTCGACTTCAGCGACGGCACAGGCACACTGCAACTTGTCTGGTTCCAGGGTACAAAATGGGTGCGCGAGAAGCTCAAACCCGGCGTCAAGTACCTCATCATGGGCAAACCCGCCATATTCAACGGACAGTGGCAGATGACGCACCCGGAATTAGAAGTGTGTAGCGGGGAGTGTGTTGTGGATAGCACACGGGGTCAAGTGCTACCCACTACCCACTACCCACTACCCACTAACTTCCTGCCCGTCTACACCACCACGGAGAAGATGAAGCAGCACGGCCTCGGCACACGCGCCATGGCGCGCCTCACTGAGACGCTGGTAACATCCCTCGGCGGCATCGACGAGACCCTGCCCAAGGAGGTCATCAGCCGCTACCGCCTCCTTGGCCGCCGCGAGGCCCTCATAACCATACACTACCCCGACAGCATGCAGCAACTCGACGCAGCGCGCACACGCCTCAAGTTCGAGGAGCTCTTCTTCATGCAGCTTGACTACCAGTGGGCCCATAGCGAACGCCAGCAACACTCGGCAGGCCGCATCTTCGCCAGCGTGGGCGACTATTTCAACCGCTTCTACAACGAGAAAATACCTTTTCCCCTCACCGGCGCCCAGAAGCGTGTCATCAAGGAGATTCGCGAAGACATGCGTAGCGGCCACCAGATGAACCGCCTCCTGCAGGGCGACGTGGGCAGCGGCAAAACCCTCGTGGCCCTCATGTGCATGCTCCTAGCCGTGGACAACGGCTCGCAGGCATGCCTCATGGCCCCCACCGAGATACTTGCCACACAGCACTACAACACCTTCCTCACCATGCTCGACGGCCTCGGCCTCAATGTCGAACTATTGATAGGCAGCGTGAGACCCGCCGACAAGCGCACCATGAAGCAGCGCATCGCCAGCGGCGAGACCCATATTGTCATCGGCACCCATGCCTTGATAGAAGACGACGTCAGCTTCCGCGACCTCGGCCTTGTGGTCATCGACGAGCAGCACCGCTTCGGCGTCGAACAGCGCAGCAAGCTCTGGGCCAAAGCCACTCCCCCGCCCCACGTGCTGGTGATGACCGCCACACCCATACCGCGCACCCTGGCCATGACCGTCTACGGCGACCTCGACTGCTCGGTCATCGACGAGCTGCCCCCGGGACGCCAGCCCGTGCGCACCTACCACCGCACCGAGCCCAACCGCCCCAAGGTGTTCGCCTTCCTCAAGCAGCAGATAGACGCCGGCCGTCAGGTATATGTCGTATATCCACTCATCCACGAGAGTGAGAAACTCGACCTCAAGGACCTCATCGACGGCCTCGAAATGGTGCAAAACTACTTCCCGCGCCCGCAGTACCATGTCTCCATGCTCCATGGCGGCCTCACTGCCGAAGAGAAAGCCTTCGAGATGCAGCGCTTCAAACAAGGCTTGACGCACATCATGGTGGCCACCACGGTGATAGAAGTGGGCGTCGACGTGCCCAACGCCACCGTAATGGTCATCGAGAACGCCGAGCACTTCGGCCTCAGCCAGCTCCACCAGCTGCGCGGCCGCGTCGGCCGCGGCGGCGGACAGAGCTACTGCATCCTCATGACCAAAGACCAGCTCTCCTACGCCTCGCAAGAGCGCATACGCACCATGTGCAGCACCACCGACGGCTTCCAGATTGCCGAGGCCGACCTGCGCCTGCGCGGCCCCGGCGACATGCAAGGCCTGCAGCAGAGCGGCATGCTCGACCTCAAGATAGCCTCCATCGTCGACGACGAGCCCCTCGTGGCCGCCGCCCGCAACGAAGTGCGCGACCTCCTCGCCACCGACCCCACCCTCGCCGCACACCCCATGCTGCAGGACTACATACGCCACTCAAAAAACAAGATGCTATGGGGAAAGATAAGTTAATAATGAGTGATGAATGATGAGTGATGGACAACACATAATCACACTGGCTGCCGAAGAAGGCAAAACCCTCTCCTCCGGTTCTCTGCGTCTTTATGCCATCCCCACCGCGTCAGACAACTCATCACTCATCACTCATCACTCATCATTGCCCCCCGTGGGGGCCATTGACCTTTACAACTACGACCCCCTCAATCACCGCGCCGCCGTAGGCATCATGGTGGCCACCGAATACCGCCGCCAAGGCTATGCCCTCGCAATGCTCAAGGCCCTCGAAAACCTATATGTAGAGCCGTTTCATGAAACGGCTCATAATGACCGTCTTGTCGACAAAGAGCCGCTTCATGAAACGGCTCTACATACGCTCTATGCCGACATCGCCGCCACCAACACCGCCTCTCTCGCCCTATTCGCCAAGGCGGGCTACACCCAGTGCGGCCATTTCAAAGAGTGGCTCGAATACGACAGCCACTTCATTGACAACATACGCATGCAGAAGATACTATGAAGAAACACACCATAGCCCTGACAATCATCATCCTCGCCGTGCTGGCAGGCTCTCTTGCCGGCGCCCTCGGATTGCGCCAACCCACCGCCAACGGCGACCCCTGCCGCCTCTACCTGCCCGACACCACCACCCGCGACGCCCTGTGCGACAGCCTCGTGGCCGACGGTGTGCTGCACAGCACCACGGCCTTCCGCCTCGTAGCCAGCCTGCTACGGCTCGACAACGTGCGCCCAGGCTCCTATGTCGTCGAACCCCACATGCGAACCCTGGCCCTGGTGCGCAAGCTGCGCAACGGCCAGCAGGACCCCATACGGCTCACCATCGGCAAGTTCCGCCTGCCCGGGCAGCTCAACGAATACCTCAACAACAAGCTGATGCACAAAGACTTCAACATCCAGCTCGACAGCTTCCACCTAATCCTGCCCGACACCTACGAGGTCTACTGGACCGTCACCCCCCACCAGTTCATGCAGCGCATGGAGAAAGAATACGACCACTTCTGGAGCACCCGTAATGTAGAGCCGTTTCATGAAACGGCTCAGAAAGATGGCGCAGTCGACAAAGAGCCGTTTCATGAAACGGCTCTACAGATAATAATTCTGGCGTCGATTGTCGAGGAGGAGACCAACTACGGCCCTGAGAAGCCGCTCATTGCCAGCGTATACATAAACCGCCTAGAGCGCGGCATGCCCCTGCAGGCCGACCCCACGGTCAAGTATGCCGTGGGCGACTTCACTTTGCGCCGCATCCTCAACAAGCACCTCGCCGTCGAGAGCCCCTTCAACACCTACTTGCACACCGGCCTGCCACCGGCACCCATCTGCCTGCCCTCCAAGGCCACCATCGATGCCGTCCTCAACGCGCCGGAGAGCAACTATCTCTATTTCTGCGCCAGCGAGCGCCTCGACGACACCCACCGCTTCGCCACCACACTGGCTGAGCACAACCGAAACGCCGCGCGCTACCACGCTGCCATACGCTGACAACACCATCGGCACCACACCACTCCGACTCCCCTCCGAAGTCCATCCGACTCCCCTCCGACAAAAAACCGTTAAACAACCGGTGAACAGTCGGAGCGAGTACGGAGAGGGTACATAGAGACCATAGGAAAGCCTAAAAAATGTTAAAAACATGTTACAATAGTAACAAAAAATGGGTTTACGCGTCTAATATGCAGAACAAGGCTCAGGGTGTATTCAATCCCTGCCCTGACATCATTGTCAACGAAAGGGTCGACCACATTCCCTATGAGGTCTACCAGGACCACGACTGGGACACTGTCGTCAACAAAGACAACCATGGTCAGGTGGAGCTCACCGCTGAGCCCTACATTCCAGTTCAGTACTTCAACGGAACTTATCTGGTGGAATCGATTCCCTATAACCCGCCAGACACAACTTTCCACGCAGGTACACGCATGCCCATCGGTACTGACGACAACTTCTCAAACATGTCGACCAATATCCCGTATCCTTTTTACTTCTTCGGTATCAGGAAGACATCCTTCGTGTTGGGCGCAAACGGATTGGTAGCATTTGGCCCGGTACCCGTGACCAACACTTCAGGCACCGGTCCTTCTTGCCCCTGGAGTTATAATGCCGGGCTTCCTTGGACCAACACCACTTCTAATGCACCTAGTAACCTTAACTATATGCGCGATGCCATATACGGCATCTATGAAGACACTTATCCCAGCGCCTCTGTCCATGGATCGACCGGAGACCCAAACTGGGGTATCTACTACGGAGTACAAGACGCCTATCCCTGCCGCAAGATTATTTGCTCTTGGAACGATGTGCCCCAGTTCAGTTGCACCACAAAACGCTGCTCATATCAGATTGTCTGCTACGAGGGCTCGAACATCATCGAAGTACATGTCAAGCAACGCGAAGTGTGCACGTCATGGAACAACGGTAATGGTATAATAGGCATCCAGAACGCTACAGGAAATCCCCAACAGAGAGGCACACCCGGCAGCCCTAACATGTACGTCGTTAATGGCTCGCCTGCAAGCTTTGCAGCTCCGGGATGGAACCCCGGTAGGAATTCTGCCAATAATATAGCCTACCGCTTCACTCCGCAGGGCACCACGAGCAAGACCGTCAAGTGGTACCGCATCTTCGACGACGGCCGCGACTCGATAGTGCTGCCGGAGAAGTCCATCAACATGACCGACACCAACGGCTACTACGAGGACATGCACGACAACCCCGCCATCGAGGGCTATGACCCGGTGCACCCCACACTCACCAAGGCCATGGTGAAACCCACCATGCCCTCACGCTACGTCGTACAGCTCTACTTTGAGGACGCCGAGAACAATGCTTATATCCTCCGCGACACCATCTTCGTCGGCGTCGACACGGCAAACGACCTCTACCTCAAGAACGTCGATCTACACGACGAAAATGCCCGCGTCATGAACGTCTGCAACGGTCGCCCGGCTGCGCTCCAGCTCTCTTGGGGCGAGAGCCTCACTCCGCGCGACATACGATGGCGCGTGGAC
>CACYSB010000005.1 GCA_902777005.1 uncultured Bacteroidota bacterium | reverse complement strand
GATTTTGTCTATCGGCAGCAAGGTAGCCAGCAGGTAGTAGAGGAAGATGATTACCACCCAGAAGTACTGTATCACGCTGTGGTCCAGATGACGCAGTCCGGCGGGGACGAAGATGTCCTGCGTGAGCAGCGTGGCGGGTGTGTTCACAAACACGGCGCCCACCAGAATCATCAGCACCACCGTGAAGCCGCGCATGAACTGCTTCATGCCGTTGCCGAGGTAGCGGCCGTGGATTTCAGGCAGCGAGGCGCCGTCCTGCCGCAGGCTGATGAAGCCCGCGATAAAGTCATGCACCGCACCGGCCAGGATGCAGCCGAAGACAATCCACAGGTACGACGCAGTACCGAACTGAGCTCCCATAACTGCGCCGATAATCGGGCCCACACCAGCGATATTCAGAAACTGGATAAGGAATATGCGCCACGGCTTCATGGGCACATAGTCCACACCGTCGGGGTGCGCCACGGCAGGCGTAGTACGCTGCGGGTCAACACCAATGACACGCTCGATAACCTTGGAATAAAGCCAGTAGCCCAGTACCAGCAATACAACAGCAATAACGAATGATACCATAGCTTACTTGTTTTCCAAACGGTTATCCTCCGGAGCGATGAGCCACACGACGAGGTAGGCCCAGATGCCAAAGCCGCCGAAGATGATTGACAAAAGGAACAGTATGCGCACCACCGTGGGGTCGGTGTTTGTGTACTTGGCCAAACCACCACACACACCGGCAATGCGGCGGTCGGTGGTGCTGCGCAATAAACGACGATAGTTGTTATTCTCCATGGTTCAACAATTATTTACAGTTCAACTTCTTCCCTGAATGCCGGAATGCTTACATGCTTCCAGCCGGCCTTGCCGAGAGTCTCGGCAAAGTGCTGCTGCGTCTCTTCCTCACCGTGTACGAGGAACAGGCGCTTCACTTTCTTCTTGTCTATACAGCCTATGTAGCGCATCATTTCCTCATAGTCTCCATGTCCAGACAGGGAGTCGATACGGCGCAGCTCGGCGCGCACCTTGTGTTTCTGGCCGAAGATGCTCACCTCCTCGTCACCGCGCATAATCTTGGCTCCCAGTGTGCTCGGCTCGCAGTAGCCCACACACAGCACCGTCGTGGCGGGATTGTCGATGTGGTTGGCCAGATGGTGCTTCACGCGGCCGGCCTCCATCATGCCGCTCGCCGCGATTATGACGCAGGGCTTGTGGCGTATGTTCAGCTGCTTACTCTCCATGACGCTCTGTATGTAGTGCAACCGATTGAAGCCGAAGGGGTCGGGGTCGGTCTTACAGTACTCGGCTATGGCATCATTGAAGCACTCCGTATGCAGGCGCATGATATCAGTGGCCGAGATGGAAAGGGGACTGTCGACAAACACGTCGATGTCTGGCAGCAGCTTGGCGTGCTCCAGCCGGTCGAGGGCATAGATGATTTCCTGTGCCCTGCCTATGGCGAAGCTTGGAATTATGAGCTTGCCCTTCTTCTTTGTGCAGGTGTCGAGCACCGCCATCAGCAGCTCCTGCTCGGCGTCCTGTATGCTCTCGTGCAGACGGTCGCCGTAGGTGCTCTCCATTATCAGGTAGTCCACCTGGGGGAAGGGCTCGGGGTCCTTGAGTATCTGCTTGTTGTAGCGACCTATGTCGCCCGTGAATCCGAGGCGTATCAGACGGCGGCCGTCCTTGATTTCAAGGTACACGAATGCCGAGCCGAGTATATGTCCGGCGTCGAAGAACTCCACCGTCACCTCGCCCTCGATGTTGAATTTCTTGTGGTAGGGCACGCTTATGAAGCAGCTCATGCACTGCTGGGCGTCCTGCTCGTCGTAGATGGGCTCCACGGGTTCCAGCCCCTGTGCCTTGCGCTTCTTGTTGAAGGTCTGCGTGTCCTGCTCCTGTATGCGGCCCGCGTCGGCCAGCATCACGGCGCAGAGGTCGCGCGTGGCCGGTGTGCAGAGCACGGTGCCGCGGAACCCCTGCTTGTATATGAAGGGTATAAGACCGCTGTGGTCTATGTGTGCATGGCTCAGTATCAGATAGTCAATCTCCTTCGGGTCGAAGCCGAGGTCACGGTTCATGGCGTCGGTCTCCAGGCCCTTGCCCTGATACATGCCGCAGTCGAGCAGTATCTTCACTCCATGCTTGGTGGTTATCAGGTGTTTGCTACCGGTCACCTCGCGGGTGGCACCCATGAATTGCAGTTTCATATCTTATGGTCTTTAGTGTTTCGTTGTCACTACCTTGCGGGCCGCCCCGCCGTCGACGCTCAGCAGGTACACCCCCGCCGCGCAGCGGAAGCGCACCGCCTCGCTCTCCACCGAGGCACTGTAGAGCTGGCGTCCGTCGACAGAGAATATGCGCAGGTGGCGTCCCGACACACCGCTCACAACGATGTCTCCGCCTTCAGCCACCGCCGTCCACGGCAGGCCTTGGTCCACGACATGCACGCCCAGCGTCTCGAAGACGGCCGTGAAGCTCATGTTGCCAGTCAGCGTTACCGTGCGGGGATTGTCGCTGCCACCGTCGCTCCACCGCACAAAGCGGTTGCCCTCCGTCGGCAGGGCTCCTATCTCGGCCACCGTGCCGGCAGGCAACAGACCGTTGCCAATACCCACTCCCCCACCCTCGGCGGCTACGGTGAGTCGGAAGATAGTTGGCGTCACGGTGTCTATGATGTAAACGGTATCTATTTCCGTAATCGTTACGGTAACGGTGTCGTGCACAACCACAGTGTCCACATGCACCACGACGGATGATACCGTGTCGTGCACAACCACAGTGTCAACTTGCACTACAACTGTGGTGACCGTGTCATGCACATCGACAGTGTCCACATGCACCACAACCATTGTGACGGTGTCGTGCACAACGACAGTGTCGTAGACGGGCACCGGCACCGAATCGTGTTGCATAGCAAAGAACAATGCCACGAACGAACGGTTCTCGTCAGCTGTCACCATACGCGGATTCAGCGTGTCGCCGTCGTCCCAGCATGCGAAGAAGCAGCCCTCCGCCGGAGTGGCTACAAGCTCAACGCCGGTGCCGTATGTATATGTGCCGCCGCCCTCCACACTGCCGCGCTGCTCATTGTTGGCTGT
The DNA here is from genome assembly GCA_902777005.1 of uncultured Bacteroidota bacterium. Taxonomy (GTDB): domain Bacteria; phylum Bacteroidota; class Bacteroidia; order Bacteroidales; family P3; genus Colimorpha. The sequence goes on along the minus strand of CACYSB010000005.1, from coordinate 272,418 downwards.
GGCAGTGACTGTCACTTCATATATCGCTTCAACAATGGTGCCAAATTCACTCCACGGCACCACCGTGCTATAGGCTGTTGTACTGCCATGAGGCACTGTAAGCGTGGCAGCGTACAGAGGATCATCGAAAAAAGCACCGGCAGCGCAACGCGGCGGCACGAGACTCTGCACGGCAACACTCTGCAAATCAGTGCAGCCATAGAAAACATAATTGCCTATGGTATCCATGGTGGATGGCAACGATACAGATGTTAACGCCGAACAGCCTCGGAAAGAACTGGCGCATAGCATCTCAACCCCTTCGCCAACAGTGAGCGACGTGATGCCGGAACACCCGAAAAAAGCATAGTCACTCACAGCCACGACATTGTACTCAACATCGTTGTGCACCACCGTAGAAGGGATGGTGACGGCGCCAACGGGCCTCGGATAGCCGTTCCAACCTTGCGCCGGAACCGCCGATGTGTTGGGGTGCACCACCGCCACGCCGCCTTCGACGTAGCTGAAATAAAGTGTATTCCCGCCCGACATCGGCACCGAGAAATCAAACGCCATTGCGCGACCGACGCACAGCAGCAGCAAAAACACTATTATCAACCCCTTACGATACATGCTTTTTTACATATTTGCATTCTTTAACGCAAACCTTAATAAAAAATTGTGCCAGTCAATAAAATATATTCCAATCAAACACAACCCCCTGACGGGGTATATTTTCTCCCACTCTCCACCGTACCCACTCCGACTGTTCTACGGTTGTTCGCCGGTTGTTTACCGGTTTAAAAGCGTAAAACAACCGTAGAACAACCGGTAGACAGACAGAGCAACCTCGGAGAGATGTCAGTGAGAAGGCCTAATTTCTAATTCCTGACTTCAAATTCATAATTATTTCGTATCTTTGCAAATCCGCTCTGTCGCGAGACATGTGCGTAGTTAACTGTGTAACAAATAAGTAATATAAATATAATAACAGCAGAATGGACAAAAAGTCGATTATCGGATTGGTTTTGATATTCGGAATATTCGTGGGCTACATGTTCTGGGTGGCGCCGTCGAAGGAGGAGATGGCCGAGCGCCAGCGTGTGTACGACAGCATGGTGCTGGCAGACGTGGAAGCCCAGCGCATAGAGGACAGCATACTGGCCGAGAAGGCCCGCCTCGACAGCCTGGCCGCCGCAGGCGACACAGTGCTGCCGGGCATGCAGCGCAAGGTGCAGGACATGGGCGTCTTCAACGCCGCCGCACAGGGCGAGGCTCAGACGCTGACGGTGAGCAACAACCGTATGAATGTGGAGTTCAACACCATGGGTGCCCGTGTGGACCGCGTGGTGCTCAGCGACTACCAGACCTACGACAGCAACGAGCTGGTGCTCATCACCCCCTCGGAGGACAACATGAACCTCATCTTCTCGACCGAGGACAACCGCGTGGTCAATACCAAGGACCTGGTGTTCACGCCCTACGTCGACGGCATGCGCGCCGAGGCTCAGGAGTGGAACCTGGCCGAAGGCGACTCGATGACGATATGCCTCCGTGCCGAAATCGAGGGCGACAGCCTCGCCACCAGCAAGCCCGCCCTCGAGTTTGTGTACACGGTGCGCGGCGACAGCTACGAGGTGGACTTCGACATCAACTTCGTGGGCCTGCAGAAGGTGGTCCGCGAGACACCCTACATGGACTTCCAGTGGCAGAACCGCATGCTGCGCCAGGAGAAGGTGAACAGCGGCAGCCGTGGCCGCAGCAACCGCAACAGCGACCGCGAGCGCTACTACAGCAGCATATACTACAAGACCCCCAAGGACAAGAACCCCGACAATGTGGGCCTGGGCCAGGACAAGCAGAAGCAGGTGAAGACCAACCTCGACTGGGTGGCCTTCAAGGACCAGTATTTTGCAGCCATAATCAACGCCGAGGGAGGTATCCCCTTCGAGAACGCCGAGGTTGAGGTGTCCACCGACAAGCGCGACACCGCCGTCAACTACCTGACCGACATGCGCGCCGTCATCGGCCTGCAGTACGACAAGAGCAACCCCACCATGCACATGGGCTTCTACTACGGCCCCACGAAGCTGCGCGACCTGCGCGCCATGCACCGCGGCTACGAGCGCATGCTGCCGCTGGGCTGGACCATTATCTCGAAGAGCATCAGCCGCTACCTCATCATACCGGTGTTCAACTTTCTTGAGAAGTTCGGCTGGAACTACGGCATTATCATCATCGTCTTCACACTGCTGATACGCCTGGTGCTGCTGCCGCTGGTGTACAAGAGCTACCAGGGCGGCGCCATCATGCGCATACTGAAGCCCGAGATGGAGGCGCTGAACAAGAAATACCCCAAGCAGGAGCAGGCTATGCAGAAGCAGCAGGAAATGATGGCCCTGCAGAAGAAGGCGGGCTACAGCCCAATGGCCGGATGTCTGCCTATCCTCATTCAGATGCCCTTCCTCACGGCTATGTTCATGTTCTTCCCCATAGCCATCGAGCTGCGCCAGAAGCCGTTCCTCTGGTGCCCCGACCTGTCGAACTATGACAGCATACTCGACTTCGGCTTCAACATACCGCTCTATGGCGACCACATATCGCTCTTCTGCCTGCTGATGTTCGGCATGCAGTTCTTCTACACGTGGTACACGATGAAGCAGCAGGCCGGCACGCAGAGCATGCCCGGAATGAAGTTCATGATGTATTTCATGCCCTTCATGATGCTCTTCATATTTAACAGCCAGAGCGCCGGATTGAACCTCTACTATCTCATCTCGCTGACCTTCACCATGACGGTGATGATGCTCATACGCCGCTTCACCAGCGAGCAGAAGGTGCGCGCCCGCATGGCCTCCTACGACCACAAGCACGCGGGCGACAAGGGCAAAGGCAAGAAGAAGAGCAGCTTCGCCAAGCGCCTCGAAGAGCTGCAGAAGCAAGCCGAGCAGATGCAGCGCTAGCAGAACCGCAGGAAATAAGACAAAAACAGGATAACAATAACTAAAAACAAAGTATCATGGTAGTTGCATTAGTAGCAATTTTCATCATCGGGTACTTCTTCATAGCCATGGAGCACCCGTTCAAAATCAACAAGACAGCCTCTGCCCTCGCGCTGGGCACCGTGCTGTGGACCATCTTCGCCTTCTGCGAGTCGGCTTTCCTGACCAGCGCCAACATCAGCCTGACCGACATGGCTTTTGTGCAAGAAGAGGGCTGGCACGCCTTCCTGAAGGAGAACCTGGTGGACAACCTCGGCGAGACGGCTGAAATTGTCTTCTTCCTGCTGGGCGCCATGACTATCGTGACGCTTATTGAGGACTACCAAGGCTTCCGCGTCATCACCGACAGCATCACCACCACCAACAAGAAGAAGCTGCTGTGGATCATCAGCATCCTCACCTTCTTCCTGTCGGCCCTGCTCGACAACATGACCACGGCCATCGTCATGGTGGCTCTGCTGCGCAAGCTCATCGCCGACCAGAAAGAGCGCTGGCTCTATGCCGGCATGGTCATCCTCGCTGCCAACGCCGGCGGCGCCTGGAGCCCCATCGGCGACGTCACCACCATCATGCTGTGGATCGGCGGCCAGGTGACCACCGTGAACATCATGGTGAAGACCATCGTGGCCTCGCTGGTATGCATGGTGGTGCCCGTGCTCATCGTCGGCGCCACGCTGAAAGGCGACATCGAGCGCCCCGAGGAGAGCCACGGCGGCGTCGAGGTGCCAGTACACCTGCGCAAGCTCATACTCTTCATGGGTATCGGCGCACTGGTGTTCGTGCCCGTCTTCAAGACCATCACCCACCTGCCCCCCTATCTCGGCATGCTCTTCGGCCTTGCCGTGCTGTGGATAACCACCGAGATTATCAGCCGCAAGTACGAGAAGGATGGCCACAAGCTGCCCACCGCCGTGAGCACGCTGGAGCACATCGACACGCCCACCATCCTCTTCTTCCTGGGCATCCTGATGGCTGTGAGCTGTCTGAAGGTGAGCGGCATCCTCAGCGGTCTGGCCGCCGGCCTCAACGGAGCCTTCGGCATCGAGGCCCCGGGCTTCTTCTTCATCGACCTCATCATCGGCGTCCTGTCGTCGGTCATCGACAATGTGCCGCTGGTGGCCGCCGCCATGGGCATGTACCCCATAAGCGGTGCGGAGGTGGACTTCGCCGTCAACCACCCCTTCTGGGAGTTCCTGGCCTACTGCGCCGGTACGGGCGGCAGCCTCCTCATCATCGGCAGCGCCGCAGGTGTGGCCGTCATGGGCATGGAGAAGATAGATTTCATCTGGTATCTCAAGAAAATAACCCTGCTGGCACTGGCTGGCTATATAGCCGGCGCCCTGGTGTTCATCGCCATGGACATGACCCTCTTCGAGAGCATCGCATGGCTGCGTGACCTGGCATGAGACAGCTCTGGCTTGAATTCAAACAGCGCCCTGTGTGGCGCAAAGTATGCGACATCCTGCTGGTGCTCTTCGCACTGGCAGGTGCCGCTATTATAGGTGCATGGGGACTCTACCAGCTGGGCGTCACCAACAACCGCGGGGCGGTGGACAAGAACTACCGCTACCTGATGTCGGTCTCCGAAATGGAGAACCTCAAGGATGCCAAGCTGACACAAGAACAGATTGACGAGCAGTGGGCCCTGCAGTACGGCCGTCTGGCCGCACTGGCACGCTTCTACCCCGAGAATGCACGCCTGATGCTGCGCGCAGCACAGTGCAGCGACGACCCGCTGGTGGTGAACCGCATGGTTGCCGCCGCACAGGTGTACATGGAGGAGCAAGACAGCATAGAGGGCCTGGCGGAACGCATAGCCGCTGTGCTTGGCGGCGTACCGCAGCAGCGACGCACCAACCTCATACCGTGGATGGCCGAACCAGCATGGCCTGCCCTGAAGGAGGCCATACTGCGCGACAGCGCTCTCATCAATGAGGCAGGACGCCTCACGGGCGTGGAGCCCCGCATGATTGTGGGGTGTCTCATTGGCGAGCAGATACGCCTGTTCAACAGCAAGCGCGAGATGTTCAAGAAGTACCTCGGCCCCGTCAAGGTGCTGAGCGTGCAGAGCCAGTTCAGCTACGGTGTCAACGGCATCAAGGACTTCACTGCCGAAGCGGTGGAGCAGCACCTACAGGACCCCACGTCGGAGTTCTACATGGGCAAGGCCTATGAGCACCTGCTGGACTTTGAGACCGACGACCACGCCACCGAGCGCTACAACCGCCTGGTGGACTACCGCAACCACCTGTATAGCTATATCTATACCGGCTGCATACTGCACCAGACGATGCTGCAGTGGCGCCGCGCAGGCTATGACATCAGCGACCGCCCCGACGTGCTGTTCACGCTGTTCAACGTGGGCTTCTCGCAGTCGGTGCCCAAGCCTGACCCCGTGCCCGGCGGCAGCCACATAGAGGTGGGCGACCGCATGTACACCTTCGGCGGTATAGGGTTCGACTTCTACTACAGTGGCGAGATGGCCGAGGCGTTCCCCTTCACGCGGCAGCGCTTCAAGCTGAGCGACAAGCCGCTCACCGCCGAAGATATTGCTCGCATACAAGACAACATGAGCGACTGCAACCGTCCGGAGAAAGGTCTTGAATACCGCAAGGACAGCACATCGAACCCCCTCGACTCGGTACCCGACGCCTTCGGCATAGACCACAGCAAGGTGGTGCCGTTCTAAAGCACCTACTAAGAAGAATAGAGGGCCGCCCATTCGGGCGGCCCTCATTATTTTCAGGTGTCTTTTCTACCACTCGATGGTGAACTGGCACTTGCGGTGACTGAACCCCGCATGTTCGACGGAGTAACGTTTGCAATGGCAGTTCTTGTCAGTGGCAGCTTCGGACATACGCTCCATTCTTTCATAACAAGCCTTGCTGCCTCCCTTGCCGCCACTGGCCACATACTTGAGGTGGTTGTCGCCCACGGCGAAGGTTTTCTTGTCAGTGAAGCCCAGCGCACCGGCAATGCTATCCATGCGCGAGTACTCGGTATAGAAGTCGCAGGCCTTGAGGGCATCTTCAGCATTCTCAATCTCGACTTCAGCCGCTTCGAGCGCCAGCGAAGCCTCTTCCAAGGCATCACCAGCCTCTACAAAGCCAGTGTCGATTTCAGTATCCCAGTCGGCCATCAGGTCGTCCAACATCAATGCAAGGCTCAGCATCTGCTGGATAGTAGTCTCGCTGAAGGGATCCACGGCCTTGGCGGCATCGCCGTAGAAGTATAGCACCGCCGAGCGGTCCGGCTCATCGAAGCCGAAGCGGAAGGTGGTCGCGCTGTCGGTGACGGCTATGTCGTCAACGGCTATCACCACACTGTCGACAGTGAGCGCAAGAGCTTTGTCGCCGTTGTGGGTGAGCACCACAGGCTGCTCAAGCTCGTCGAGGCGGAACTCGCCGCCACGGGCACTGAAGTCGTGACGGCAGCGGTGCTGCGACACATATCGCATGGCGTAGCAGCGCTGTATGCCGTCGCGGTTCGAGTAGGCACTGGAACGGCGATATAGCACATATTGCGTATCGGCCTTGGTGACCACGAGGGCGGCGTCGGAGTGATAGTCCTTGGCCGCCGCAGCCACCTCTTCGGCTGTAGTCGGATAGGCTAACAAATCGTTCACCTGACGTCTGATATCGCGGCAACCAGTGGCCAACATCGCTGCCGCTGCAATAATTACAATAACTTTTGTTTTCATATTACATCATCTAATGTTAATTCGTCAATGCTGATACCCAGCAAACGCATCTTCTGCTTGATGATCGGCAGATCCTCTTCGAGGAACTCGCGCCGCTGAATGGCGAGGATTTTCTCTTTGGCGTCAGGGCTGGCGAAGTAGCCCACACCGCGGCGGTTGTAGATTATGCCTTCCTGCTGCAGGTAGTCGAACGAGCGCATCACCGTGTTGGGGTTCACGCCGAGAGAGACGGCCACGTCGCGCACCGACGGCATACGCTCGTCGGCTGGTGGCGTGCCGGCCAGCAGCTGGTCCATAAGGCGGTCGGCAATCTGCTGGTATATTGATTTCTGTTTTCTGAATTCCATAGTTTCTCCCTTCTTTATTTCAGTTCACGGATGCTCAGGTGGACGTCGACGCCGTCGGCTTCGACCTTGCAGCGGCCGTCGCCCACAACTGTCTTCTCTCCATCCTTACGGGATGGCAGGTCGCACGAGAGGAAAGGCTTTATGCCCGACATCTCGATGGTCAGGCCCGCCGTTTCGGGCACCACATGGAGTGCAAGCAGGCACTGCACGCCGTCGATATCAATCTCGTTAGGCAGGGCGTCTGGGTAGTCGGCGTTGACACTCACCTTCACGCCATCCACCGTCAACTCGCGGCTCAGCACCTGCCCGACAATCACTCCTGTCTCAACACCGTCGATACTAATCTCATCGAGTACTTTGCCGCGTGGCACCTCGACAACAAGGTGTTTGCGGATGTTCTTCAAATCGCCGTAGCGGTACTTGCCGTGGCCACAGTATTGTATTTCCAGCTCGCCCTCCTCGTCTACATAGTAGCGCATACGCAGCGAGTCGGTTATCGGAAGGAATCCCTCCTGTATCTCCTCGTGGATACACACCTCGGGTTTGTCAGAATAGACGATGTCCACATTGCCACAGAGCCAGTCGACGCTGATGGCGCTGACGGGCTGACTTATCGTGGCATCGCCGACGCTGTAACGCTCCGGGTGTTCGTACTTGATATCTATCTTTGTATTCTCGCCGCAGGCTGCAAACAGCATACTTGCCATTACTGCTATAATAAATGCTATCCGTTTCATAACTCTTAACTTTTAATTCTTAACTCATAACTCATAACTGCCCTTAGTATGCCATGCGGTCCAGTCTGCGCCAGCTGAGCCATCCAAAGAGGACTATCAGCAGCACGTCGAAGGTAATGCCGATGCCGAAGAACCAGTTTGCCATCTGCCGTCCGCTCATATTTGTCATCATGTCATAGGCCCACTCCATGAAATCTGAACTGCCGAAGACAACCATAAACACCGGTATAAGCACTATGCTCAGCACGAAGTTGATGACATAGAGCCAGAGGATGGTCTGCAGCACCTTGTGCTTCTTGAAGAGGGTAGCGGTGAAGACGAACATCAGCACCGTGCCGATGTAGCCCAGCCAGCAGCTGATGTTGTACAAAGTGCCAAAGTACATAACCCGGAAGGCCTCGGCGCCATAGTCGCTGGCAGCCATCTCACTCAGTATGGTCCCAAGGTCGAGGATGAAGGGGAAGCCCACCTTGCTCTCCCAGAGCCAGTCCTTCCACGCGCCGAAAGGCAGTGCCGTGAGGAACATATCGAGCACGAAGCTGCCCAGGTAGACACCCAGCGGACACACGACGAGCGAGAAAAGCAACGCCGAAATGTACTTCTCCAGCTTCGTGGCAGGGAGCATGGCGTAGTAGATGCCCTCGTTGCGCAGGTTCCACGTACGGTACATGCGCGAGGGCGCCATCATGGCGGCGATATATGCCACACCCTGTATCATCATCAGACGGAAGGCGGGGTCGAGCGGAACGTCGACGCCAATGACGGTCATAAAGAGCCACACCGCGAAGGGTAGCACAGCAAGGATAATCATTGTGGTGCCGAACATCGGCCACATATTGCGGAAGTCTTTGTTGACAACCTTGCAGAAACGATTCCAGTCAAATCTATTGTTCATATCTTTTGTTTTTTGATTTCTAATAAGCCATTTTATTCATTTTGTTCCAGCTGATGGTGGCCAACAACACTGCAATCAGCGCATTGACAGCGACAACGACCCATACGGCGTAGGGGATGTCGTCGAGGAACACCAGCGGTATCATGCCACCAACCAGCCACATCCACAGGAGGAACGACACAACGTTGCGCCATCCACTGCTCTTTATGCCGTTGGCAAAGATGAATCCAAGCGTGGCACCCACGAAGACCAGCAGGCAGTTGACAAGCACCGGCAGTGACAGCCAGCCCACCAAGCCGCTCTGCCACAGGTACTGGCTATAGTACGGCGCATGCACGGCCACGAGCAAGGTGTCGAGAGCCACGTTGACAGCCATCACGGCCACAGGCACCACCACCAGCGAGAGAACTGCAATGGAGAGGTATTTCTCCAGCTTGCTGGCAGGCAGCATAGCGTAGTATATGCCGCTGTTTCTCTTTTTCTTGTCGATGTTGGCGTAGAGCTGCAGCGGTAACGACGCAGCATCGAAGAGGGTGATCATGGTCATCATGGAGAGGCGATAGCTGGCATCTACCGCCAGCGTACCTGTCACACCATGGACTAGTGTTATCAGTGGGACGAACAGTACCAGACTAATCATCATAGGACCCACTACACCATACGAGGGGGAGCAGCGCCTCACATCGTGTCGAAGCATCTTGCCGAACCTCTGGATATCAAACGAACTACTCATTGCAATTGTCTTATCTACTTAACTACTGTCTACTTAACTACTAAATCAAGCAAACAATGCGTTAATGCGTTCCTTGTTGCGAAGCACGGCGTTGAAGAGGGCCTCGATGTTAATCTGGCTCTCCTCGCCGGTAGTATTGGCCACGACGTTCATGTAACCGCCCGGCAGCATCTCGCTGTAGAGGGCATCGTCGCGCTGTGCACCGCCGTACTCGAAGTACAGCTTCTCCGTAATGCGCTGCACGCTGGCGTCGAGCAGTACGGCGTTGTGGCTCAATATGACGATTGGGTCGATGAGGTTCTCCACATCCTTCACCTGATGGGTGCTGATGATGATGGTCTTGCCCTCATCGGCAATCTTGCTGAGGATGCTGCGGAACTGGCTCTTGCTGGGGATATCCAGACCATTGGTGGGCTCGTCGAGCAGTATGTAGTCGGTGCCGAGCGATAGGCTGGCGGCAATGAGGCTCTTCTTCTGCTGGCCGAAGCTCATCTCGCGGAACTTACGGTCAGGCTCCACCTCGAACTCTTGCATCAGGTGCAGGAAGGTGCCCTGCGAGAAGGTGGGATAGAACGGTGCCAGCTCATTGACATAACGCTGCGGCGTGGCATTGTCGGGCAAGGTCACCTCGTCGGGCAGGAAGAAGATGTGCTGCAGCATCTCCGGCAGGCGGTCGTGGCTGGTCATACCATCGACGGTGCAGTTACCCACCGTGGGGCGCTGCAGACCGCAGATGAGCTTGAGCAGCGTGGTCTTGCCCACACCGTTCTCGCCCAGCAGGCCATAGATGGAGCCCTCCGGGAAACTCAGGTTGATGTTCGAGAAGACCGGCGTCTTCTTGTAGCTGAAGTCTAAATTGCGAATTTCAATCATATCGTTTTTGTTTTTAATTTTTATACTTGATTGCCGTCCCGTAAGCCAACACCTCGGCGGCCTGCGCCATGATGGCGCTGGTGGTGTAGCGCACACCGATGACGGCGTCGGCACCCAGCCGCACAGCAGCGTCGACCATGCGCTGCGTGGCTTTGTTGCGGGCTTTCTCCATCATGTCGGTGTAGCTGTGCAGCTCGCCGCCTACGATGCTCTTCAGCCCCTGGCCGAAATCACTGACAAAGTTCTTGCTCTGGATGGTGCTGCCTGTCACCACACCCAGCTCCTCATAATTGCACCCCTGAAGGGTCTCTACTGTAACGATTTTCATAGCGATTAATATTTATTTGTTTTACATTTTCGGTGTATTGTCAGTCGCTCCCTGACGGGCTTTGCTCTCAAGTTCCATCTTGCCGATGCGCCACGTGATGCCTATGCTTGCGAAGGTCGACTTGTAGCGCTCCGAGATGTCGGTCTGGTACTGCGGCGCAGAGGTCTCGCTGCCCCACTCGCTCCATCCGAAGACATCGCGGACGTTGAAGTATACGCTCAGCTTGCGCTCGAAGAAGTCACAGCTGGCGCCGAGGTCGATGCCGTATTGGGGCTTGCTGAGGCTGAAGAGACCCAGGCGCGGCGAGCTGTAGTGTCCGTTGGCGAAGAGCTCCACCTTGTTCCACACCTTGGCCCAGAGGTTGACGCGGAAGCTGTAGCTGAGTTTGTTGTCGACATACTCTGTGCCGTTGTAGTCGTAGCGGTAGCCGTAGTTGAACAGCGAGGCGTTGAATCTCACGTTGAGGAAACCCGTGGGACGGTAGGTGATGTTGGCCTCGATGCCCTCGGTGTGCGAGGAGCCGATGTTCACCGGGTAGCTGTAGTTGACGCGGTAGGCGTAGATGCCGGGCACCACGGTGTCGGCGCTCATCGAGCCTATCTCGTTGGTGTTGGCGCGATAGTAGGCGTTTAAGCCTATGTTGCCGAACTTCATGACATACTTGTTGAAGGCCGCCTCGAGGTTGTGCGTGTAGCTCATCAGCAGGTTGGGGTTGCCTGTGCTGAAGCTGTAGTCGTCGTAGTTGCAGAAGAGCATATAACTGCTGAGTTCGCCGCTGTGTGTGTAACGGCGCGTATAGCTGAGGCTGTAGCTCTCGAAGGTCTTTGTCTGGTAGCTCAGATGGATGCTGGGTATCAGCCCCATGAAGGAGGTGTCGAGGCGCATCGCGTCGCCCGCCGAAGGGTGCTCCATCGTGCAACTCTTGTTGTTGTTGTCGAAGCGCAAGCCCAGCTTGGCAGTGAAGCCACCCCAGCGCTTCTGCGCCGTCACATAGGCTTGGGGCTCAATGGTCGATTGACGCGAGCCATACGAGCGGTACACCATATTGCTCCACGCTCCCGAAGGCAGCAGACTGTCGCGTATCTCGCTGTCACTGCTATAGCCCATGGCCATTTCGGCTCCTGCTTCGATGGTTATGTCGTGCTTCAGCGGCAGAGTGTAGTTCACCTCCAGGCTACAGTTGCCGTACAGCATCGAGCCCGTCATGTGACGGCTGAAGTCGGTGAGGACATCCTCCTTGTAGTCGCGCCAGTTGTCGCTGTAGCCGCCGTTGGCCCAGTAGTTGACGTTGAAGGTGACGCTCATCTTGCGGCCCGTAGTGTCGTAGCGGTGCTCGTACCAGAAGCCCGTGAAGGCACCGTGGCTGAAGCCGTTGTTACGCACCGTGTCGTAGTAGCCCAGGCTGAGGGGCGTGCCGCCGGCATATTCGATATAGTCGTAGTCGTGGTTGTACGAGTTGCGGTCCCAGTAGGGGTAGGCGCCCAGCCAGGCGGCGAGGTTGCGCGTACTGTCGATGTTCCAGTTCACGTTGAAGCCCGAATAGGCTCCCCAGTAGGGCATCTTGCTCTCGGTCTTGTAGTTCTGTATGCGGCTCACGGCACCTGTGTCGTCGAGCAGCGTGGTGCTGCCGTCGGAGGCACCGTCGTGACGCGAGTAGTTGCCGTTGATGTAGAGGTTGAAGTCCACCTTCTCGTTGGCCCACACATAGCTGACCCACGGCGAGACAGCCGGCATCGTGGTGCCGCGCACACCGAGGCAGAGCAACTCATTGCGCGTAATCTTTTGATTGGTGACTATGTTGATGACGCCGCCGCTGGTCGAATAGCGCGCCGAGGGGTTGGTGATCACCTCAATGCGCTCGATGGCGTTGGCAGGCAGGGTTTTGATATACTGCTTCAGTGCTTCCTCGTTCATGTGCGAGGGGCGGTCGTTAATCCATATCTCGACCGAACTCACGCCACGCAGCGTGATGTTGCCTTCGGCGTCCACCTCCACGCCCGGAGCGTTCTGCAGCGCGTCGCTGGCCGTACCGGTCTGTATCGAGGGGTCCTCCTTGGCGTTGTACATGTTCTTCTCGCCGTCCATCAGGTACAGCGGCTTCTCAGCCACAATCTCCACCGTCTCCAGCGTTGTGCCGCCCTTGAGGCTGATGTCCATCACCGTGTTCTCCTTCACGCTGACGGGCATCAGCACCGTCTCGTATCCCACGAAGCTGGCCTGCAGCAGGTAGTCGCCTGGCTTTATATCCTTAATTATATATAGGCCGTCGAAGTCCGTCGCGTTGCCGCGCACAAACACCGTGTCGGACACCCTCATCAGACCCACGTTCACCAACGGGAGCATCTCCCCCGTTTTGGCGTCCTTCACGTGGCCCGAAACCTGCACGTTTTGTGCCCAAGCCGCCCCTTGAAGCGCAATTATCGCCGTCATCGCAAGGAACATTTTCTTCATTAAATCACTCTTTTTCATATCGTTATACTTATTTTGTGCTACTGTATTAGTTGATTAGTACACTGCAAAAGTAACACTATTTCTAATACTACCAAAACATTTTTTAATATTTAACAGTAATTAACATTACCATAAGGCGTCAATGGTTGACAAAAGGAGTTCATTTCTTGTTTAACATAACTCCGAAAACACCCTCTGATATTCAATTATTTAACGTATCATCTCTTATATTACTCTTATATTACTCATTATTTTGTAATAATATTGTATTATGAATGTAAGAGTTATATACATGTATACTAATGTCAATTATATAGTATTTACTAATAAATATTGAGTTAACATGTCTGTATAAATAAACAAAAAAGGGATGCCCGCGATGGAGCATCCCTTTATGCAATAAATTATGATAATATCAATTACCCATTTCCTTGAGGAGGGCGTCGAGGTTGGGGGTGATGATAATCTCGGTGCGGCGGTTGATGGCCTTGTTCTGGGGGCTGTCGTTGGGCACCTTGGGTGCGAACTCACCGTGGCCACAGGCCTCGATGCGGGCGGGGTTGATACCCTTGCCGTTCTGCAGCAGCAGCTTGACAATGGCAGTGGCACGCATCACGCTGAGGTCCCAGTTGTCCTTGACGGCCGTGGAGCCGCGATAGGCGTCGTTGTCAGTATGGCCCTCAACCATGATGTGGAGTGTGGAGTCCTGCTCCAGCACCTTGGCGAGCTCCTTGATGGCAGCAGCGCCGTCCTTTGAGACTGTCCAGCTGGCCGACGGGAACATCAGCTTGTTCTCCATCATGATGTATACCTTGCCGTCCTTGGTCTCGACACTCAGGCCCTTGTCGGCGAAACCGGTGAGGGCATTGGTGACGGAGTTGCGCACGGCCTCGATCTCACGCTGCTTGGCGGCGAGCTGGGCACGGGCCGTAGCCTCCTTGGCTTCAAGCTCATGCTGCTTGGCCAAGAGTTCGCTCTTCTGCAGTTGGAAACTCTCCTGCTGCTCGGCGAACTGGAGTTCCTTGGCCTGCAACTCACGTTCCTTGTCGTTGAGCTCCTTGGTGCGGGCGGTGAGGAGGTTCTGGGCACGTGTGAGGTCGCGGTTCTTGCCGGCTACTTCCTGCACGTAGTTCTCCATGGTGGTGTCGTAGTGATGATACATCTGCTCAAGGCGGCGGTTGAGGCTGTCGGCACGGGCCTCGGCGGCAGCCTTGGTGAGCGCCATGTCGGTCATCTCCGAGCTCAGCGACTGGTTGACACGTGTCAGTTCAGCGTTCTCCTCCTTCATCTCCAGCAGCTCCTGCTGCGTCAGATTATACTGCTTGGAGGTCTGGTCGTACTTGGCCTGCAGGGCTTCCATCTCGCTAAGCGAAACACACGAAGTCAGTGCAATAGCAGCGATGCTGCCCAATAAAACAACTCTTTTCATATCGGTGTTATTCATTATTTCTAAAATAAAATAACGCAGTATAAATATTTTTCGTATTTTTGCACCCGAATTTTTTGGATAAAGGATGGGCTTATCAAGGAAGATACACCGCTGGCGTCTGCGTCACATGAGCGAGAACGTGCTTGTGATGCTGCTCGCCGTTGTCGTCGGCCTGCTCAGCGGCCTCGCCGCCGTAGCGCTGAAGACGCTGGTGTACCACAGCAGCCGTCTTGTCACCCTGCTCAGCGGACAATGGTCCGAGGGCGGCGGCCAGATAGTCACATCGCTCTTCATCTTCCTGCTGCCAGCCATAGGCATACTGCTCACCGTCCTCTTTGTACGCTATGTGGTGCGCGGCGACATCGGCCACGGCCTGCCTTCGGTGCTGCTGGCCATCAGCCGCAACAACTCCGAGCTGCCCGCCAAGAACATGTGGACGTCGCTGGTGGCCTCTACCATCACCGTAGCTTTCGGCGGCAGCGTAGGTCTCGAGGCACCGATAGCATCCACCGGTTCGGCAATAGGCAGCAACATAGGCCGCTGGCTGCGCCTGAGTCCCAAGAGCGTGCGCCTGCTCCTCGGCTGCGGTGCTGCGGGAGCCATAGCCGGTATATTCAAAGCACCTTTCGCGGCAATCCTCTTTGTCGTCGAGGTGTTCCTGTTCGACCTCACGGCAACCACCGCCCTACCCCTCCTGCTGTCATCCCTTACCGCTGCCACCGTTGCCTACTTCCTTATGGGTACCGGCGTGCAGTTCAGTTTCACCGTCAACCATCCCTTTGCTCTCTCTCAGCTGCCGCAATACGCCATGCTTGGCGTATTCTGCGCCATGGTGTCGCTCTATTTCCTGCGCATCAGCGACCATGTAGAGAGCTGGTTCGGCAAACGCAAGAGCCCGTGGGCCAAACTCGCCATCGGCGGCGCTGTGTTGGGCCTCATGGTGGTAATCTTCCCGCCGCTCTACGGCGAAGGCTACTCCACCCTCACTGCGCTTCTCAACGGCAACCCCAACGTCATCTTCAACAACTCGCCCCTGCACATCTGGAGCGGCGACATCTGGGCCACCCTCGTAGTGCTCTTCGCCCTCATAGTGCTGAAGGCCATAGCCACCGCCACCACCATAGGCAGCGGCGGCGTGGGCGGCACCTTCGGTCCCTCGCTGGTGCTGGGCGGCCTCTCAGGCTATTTCATCGCCACCCTCGGCAACACCATAGGCCTGCCACCACAGGACACCGCCAATTTCGCTCTCGTCGGCATGGCCGCCGTGATGACAGGCGTCATGCACGCACCCTTCATGGCCACATTCCTCATTGCCGACATCACGGGAGGATACGAGTTGCTGGTGCCGCTGCTGGCCACCGCCGCCGTAACCTACATCTGCATCATGCCTTTCGAGCGCCACTCCATCTACGCCCGCAAGCTGGCCGAACACGGCGATCTGCTGACACACGACAAGGACTCGTCGGCCTGGCACTTGATGGACATGGGGAGTCTCATAGAGACCAACTTCGTCATCGTCCGCAGCGGCAACATGTTGCGCGACCTTGTGGAGGTCATACAGACCTCGCGCCGCAACATCTTCCCCGTGCTCTCCGACGACGACAAGTTCGTGGGCGTGGTGCTGCTCGACGACGTCCGCAAGATAATGTTCCGCACCGAACTGTACGACAGTGTCAGTGTCGACGAGCTGATGCACCCCATGAGCGAGGGCGACTTGGTGCGTAACAGTGACAGTCTCACCGATGTTGTTGAGAAATTCCGCGTAGGCAACCGCTACAACCTTGTGGTCATCGACGACGCCGGCAACTACCTCGGCTTCCTATCCCGCGCCAACACCTTCAGCGCCTATCGCCGCTTCATCAGCGACACAAGCGACGAGTAAGGCGATAGTCAGTGCAGTATTCGCCTGGCTGTGATGTAGCGTATTTTGTAATAGTCTTCTGTTGACTTACTTATGATGACACCCGCGCCTGTAGATGCGTGGATGAAGCGGAAAACCCCGGTATGCTCGTCGGTGTCCACCACAATGCCCGTATGCCCCACTACCTTCTTGGCACCGCGCCCTCCGAAGAAAACGAGGTCGCCGGCCCGCAGGTTGCGCGTGTCGCTCACCTCTACCCCAAGCCGCGCCTGCGCGCCGCTCCAGCCCGGGAGAGAATAGCCGAACTGCTTATATAGATAGCATGCAAAACCCGCGCAGTCGAAAGCTTTTGGCGTGCGCCCGCCATACCGATAGGGTGTGCCAATATACTTCATAGATAATGCCACGAGCATGGCTCCGGAATCAACGGCAGTAGTCATCATCGGCACCAGCACCTCGGGCATGCCGTCATCCATCTCCGTGACAATATCCCAACACCTGTGCTGCACAGTGATTGTCTGCGCCACGGTGACGTAGGCCAATGAAAACAGAAGCATAATTGTAGCCAAGCGTTTCATCGCTTTAAAGGCTCTTTCTCTGTAACAATATCCAGAGCCACCACCGCGGCCGTGAGCCCCCAGAAAGGCACCGACAGCTTGTCGGTGTCGAGGAAGTTGTTGAGCATACCGTGTATGTAATATGTTAGCAGGCTCACTGCCAACACAAGGGCCATATGGCCGAGCCGCCGGTCTTTGGCGGTGCGGTAGACACGCTCACCTGTGAGGAAGGTGGTCACAAAGATTGCCAGCACCAGCAAAGCTCCCGGCACACCCTGCTCCGTCAGCGGACCTATGTACTCACTGTGGGCGTTGCCTAAATCACCGTTGTTGGTACTGATAACCGTCAGCATCTCAAACCTCTGGTAAGGACCGTAAATAAACTGGTAAGCGCCTGGTCCAATGCCCGTCACAGGGTGTTCGCGCCACATACGGAAGGCTGCGTCCCAACGGTTGAGACGCTCCAAGTTAGAGGCATCGGTGGTGATATTGGAGATGGACTGCACCTGCTCGGCAACGGTGAACGACGAGTCCTGCGTGTTCTTCCCCATACGGTACACTATCTCGCTCCGGAAGGTAAAGAAGAGTCCCGTGAGCACGACCGCAGCCAGCACCATCCAGCGCAGTCGCACACCAAGCCGTATCATGACATACATACCCAACGCCACTACCACGCTAAGCCACGCCGCACGGCAGTAGCTGAGCCCCAGTCCCACAAGCAGCAGCACCGACAGCGCGGCGGCGAACATCCGCTTCCACAACTTGTTGTCGGGCTCGAAAATATAATATACCGCCAGCGGCAGCATGAGGGCTATGATGCAGCCGTAGGCCGTGTGATCGTTATAGAACGGCCGCATAACGCGGTGCATCAGCTGCAGGTCGCTGAAGCCGCCCAGTGTCCTCGCCGTGGTGAGGGCCACCACCGCACCAAGCGCGAGGGCGTAGGCCCAGTAGAACATCTTGATATGGCGGGTCTTCTGGAAACTCAGCGCCGCAGCATAAAAGAACGGTATCACGAACCACAGCCTCGCAGCGGTGAACTTGAACGACTCCACAGGCTTGAGCGACAGCGCCGACGTTACCGTCATCCACACCAGCGACAGCATGATGAGTATGCTCACCGGGTGCCGCAGTATGCGTTTGTCGTAGCGTCGCATCAACAACTCCTGGAAGAGGAACACCACGGTAAAGAGTATCATCATAGGCTCCACGGGCATCGAGAGCTTCATCTCGCCTATGAGGGCATAGTCGACAGCAAAGGGGGTGCCGAAGGCCATCAGCGCCAGACTCTCGTCGCGGCGCTGCGTGAAGAGCCACATCAACAGAAGTGCGGCGGGCACGAGCAGCACGAAATAGTTCTCGCGCAGCATGTAGAACACACACACCACCATAAACAGCGCCGTAACAGCCAGCGCCGTCAGCACACCTCTGTTGGCCAGCAGTTTCTTCACTATTCCTCCTCTTTAAGGGGGGCGAAGACCAGAAGACCGAAGATACACACAAGAAGGGCACCTAAGCTACCGCCAAGCACAATGAGGGCGCGTTTCGGACGGTCCTTCTTGTCGGCGGGAACGCCACGGTCCACCACATAGCGGTAGTGGATCTCCATGTCCTTGTCCACACTGGTCTGCACAGCACGGGCCTGCATCTCGGCAAGCTTCTTGCATTTGCGGCGCACCAGATAGTCTTTCCACGCGCTGCCCTTCGACGTGGCAGCCAGCGAGTCAATCTCAGCCTCGGCAGCCACACACGCGGCATTCATTATGTCGGAGGCGTCGACGGCACGGTCGTGGTGTATCTGGTGACACAGTGTGTCGTACTTGTCAAGGATGTAGTTCACAATGTCGGCGGCCATCTGCGGGTCCTGGTCGTGGACCGATATCTGGACACCCAGGTAATCGGTACGCTTGACGTTGACATAACGCTTGTAGCGCTTGCTGAGGTCGTTCATCTTATACTTGGCGGTGGGCTTGATGGCATAGTGCTCCATCAAGTTGAAATGTTCACACACCGCCAGCTCCATCTGCTTGGATGTGAGCACTTGCACAGCATACTCACAGTCGTCCTCCGCACCATAGTCCATGAAGTCCATGCTGTAGTGGTAATCCATGATGGCCTTGGTCAGACGGTTGCTGTTGGTAGGCATCATGACGCCCGTGGACAGATACAGCGGCTTGATGAACATCGCCGCCACAGCCGAAACAATGGCCGCCACAACAAAGACCACAACCAGCAGCTTCCACCAGCGCTTGAAGAAAGCGCCCGTGGCAGTGTTCACAGCCTGTGCGTCGAAAGCGACAGCCTCTCTTTTGTTATTTTCTTGATTCATTATGTTTTATTTATTGATTACAAATAATTATTACCGCCTGCCTTTGGCCGGTACAGATAGGTTAGTAACGGCATCCCACGGGCTTTTATTGCACCCGTACCATAATATTTTTACCTACAAGCCTGTAACCCGTAACCTACGACCTCTCACCTAACCACCACCACCTTGCGTGCCGGACGCCCGCCAATCTTTATCATGTAGGTGCCAGTGGTCGGAACATCGAAGCATACTGGACTGTCGCCGTCACGCTTTGAGGCCATGAGACGCCCCACCCTGTCGTACATGGCGACAGCATTGCCCTCGGCACCCTCGACAACCACCTGCCCGCCGCGCTGGTAAATTCTGGCATTGACGACATCCGTCGCCCCAACGCCCTCTATTGTAACGACTATGGTATCATACACAGTGACAGTGTCATATACAGCAACAGTATCGAACACCATTACTGTATCGAACACCTGCACAATGCTTGTATCATACACCTGTACATAGCCTGTATCGTACACCTGCACAAACGTCGTATCATACATTTGCACAAACGTCGTATCATACACTTCCACAAACGTTGTATCGTACACATCAACAACTGTCGTATCGTACACATCTACATGTGTCGTATCAAACACCGGCACAACTGTTGTATCGTACACCTGCACAACTGTTGTATCGTACACCTGCACAACTGTTGTATCATACACCTGCACAAACGTCGTATCAAACACCTCAACAACTGTTGTATCAAACACCTCGACAACTGTTGTATCAAACACCTCGACAACTGTCGTATCAAACACCTCGACAACTGTCGTATCAAACACCTGCACCGTGTCGTACACTGTCACCGTATCACCCTGCGGCACTGCGTCGACGAGCCCGTGTATCTCCGCGATATAGTTTACCAGCGAATGCTGCAGGAAGCCCCAATAAACAGGCAACTGGTCGCTGCTGATGGTCTTTACGCTCGAAATCTCCATTGTCAGCTCAAGGCAGTTGTGGTAGTAGTTCATATAGTCCTGCCGACCGCCGGTAATCACATACCAGTCGCCACCGGCAGTGTAGCCACAGCTGTAGGTATCGTTGAAGTGGTTGCTGCTGTAAGTGCGCGAAGTGTCCACAAAACGCTGGCACACCTCCTGCCACCAATCGGCCTTGGGATGAGGATACTGCTGCGATGTGTAGCTGTCCCACGGATAGTTCATCACTTCGGCTCCGCCGTGGAGGTTGGCACTGAGGATGAAATGGTGACTGCCAACATAGTCAATCATAGCCGCATTCTCCTGCTGCAGAGTAGGCTGAGTGCTGGAGAACGGATTGGGATAGTTGCGGTTGAGGTCTACATTGTTCGCGTTGTAGCGCACGGCTCCCTGGACGCTGTTGTCTCCCCGGCGGTAGGTGCCGTCGGGGTTGGCCAGCGGATTGATACAGATGAGCGTAGTATTCATCAAGTCAGTGTACTGCGGATTGCTGCCATAGCCGCGCAACAACGTGTCGATAAGGCGCAGCATCATCACATAGCCCGTCACCTCGTCGCCGTGGATTGTCGACGAGTAGAAAAACTCCGGCAGCGAGTCGGCCGTATGGTTGGCTGTAATCTCCATACTGAGAATAAGCCGCCCGTTAATGGATGTTCCAATCGTGTCAAGTCGGCACAACTCCGGAAAGTCGGCAGCCCACTGCTGCATCATGCTCACATAAGTGCCGTAAGTCGGATAGCGGTCCCAACCTGCCATCTCGGCCGGCGTCGTCGCCATCGTCACAGCCTTGGGCGCACCCGTCTCCGGCTCGGGAGGGAAGGCGTCGGAACGCGGCTTCAATTGCGCCGTCGCGGCATGTACAAAAAGCATGGCGGCTATAAGAAAAAAGACTTTTTTCATCTTGCTGTATACATCATTTCAAAGTGCAAAATTACAAAAAAAAAGAATACCTGAACCAATCGGGCTAAAGTTATCGTATTTTAACATTTCTCCACCCCGCAACCTCCACGTATCCTCTCCGTAGTCTCTCCGACTGTTCTACGCTTGTTCTACGGTTGTTTACCGCTTTTATACCGTAGAACAACCGGTAAACAACCGTGGAACTATCGGAGGAGATACGCAGAGGCGTCGGAGCGGATAGGTCACATTCGCGGAAAAAAAATCAGAATAATGTGGGCAATTCCGGAAAAATATGTACATTTGCAGAATGGCGGCCGCAGCATGCTCGGCATGTAATGGTTTTGCTATCAAAACGATAAATATAATAAAAGATATAAAATATGCTTAAAAAACACTTGACTATCATTGCTGCAGGGTTGTTTTTGGCAACATTGGCGCTACCGGCACAGGCACAGGAAGTGAAGCGCGACGATATGCCGATGCCGACGGTGAACCAAGACACCCTGATGAAGTTCGTGAAAGAGCTGTCGTCGGAGACGTACCAAGGGCGCCTGGCAGGCACCAAGGGCTACAACCGCGCGGCACGCTATGCGAAGAATGTGCTGAAAACCTACGGTCTTGAACAGATTGACGAGATGCCGTTCGCGGTTGAGTGCAACGAAGTGGAGAACGCCAAGTTCAACGTATACCGCCACGGGGACAAGGAGCGCAGAGTGTTCACCCTGGGTAACGAGTTCTGCTGCGCGGGAGTGACGGGCCGCGGATACGTGGATGCGCAGATGGTCTTCTGCGGATATGGCATCGACGACAAGGACTTCGACGAGTACAAATACGTGGACGTGAAAGGCAAAATAGCCATTGTGCTCACCGGCGTGCCGGAATGGCTGGGGCTGCCGCAGAGCGTGGCGAGCCACTACACCACGCTGCGCGACAAGGCGCGCACGGCAGAGAAACACGGAGCCATAGGCATGCTGGCGGTTAACGTGAGCCCTACATGTCCTTCCTATGAGGTGCAGGCCAGAACGTACTGCGGAGAACTCCCGCATCTGGGCACATTCCCCATGCTGCAGATCACACTCGACTGCGCACGCGAAATCATGGCCGACCAGGTGAAGCCGCTGGATTCAGCCATAGCATACATGCAGCGCGACAGGGAGGTGCAGAGCTTCTCGTTGGTGAAATGGGCGGAGATAGACGTGAATGCAATCTACAACCCCACGGCACGCACAACAAACGTGTACGGACTGCTGCGGGGCTCAGACAAATACATGGCCGAAGAATACATTGTGATTGGCGCCAGCCTCGACGGCTCGGGCATGCAGGGCGAGACCTGCCTCTTCCCCGGAGCCGACATCAACGCCAGCGGTGTGGCCGCGGTGCTCGAGACGGCCCGCCTGCTGTCTAAGGCCGACTACCGTCCACGCCGCAGCGTGCTCTTTGTGCTCTTCAGCGGCGGCGAGCAGCAGTTCGCCGGATCGCGCCGTTTCGTGGAGCTCTATCCGCAGCTCGGCAAGGCCGAAGCCTTCATCAACGTGCAGAACATCGGCTACGGAGACAGCGTGACAGTGCTGGGAGGCGTCAAGTACCCTACCCTCGAGGGCATAGTCTTCGACCGCGACACCGTCACCGGACGTCTCAATGTGGTACGTAACGGCGAACCCCAGGGGGTGCGCGGCGACGCACGAGCCTTCGACGCCGCCAAGATACCGTCGGTGGTCATCACCACCACGCGCGGCATGCACCACAACCACACCACGACCGATGTGTGGGAAAACATTGACCGCCGAATATTGACCATCAGCTCGCAGCTGGTGACGGAGACCGTCGCCGAACTAGGCGATGGGTTGTATCAAGGCCGCAACCGCAGGTGGCTACAGCCTCAAAAATAGTGTTATGTGTTTGGTGATAAGTGTTTAGTTGAAATGTGGACACTCTATAAGAAAGAACTGAGGGGTTTCTTCTCCTCGATAATAGGATACCTGACCATAGGCGTCTTCTTGGTTATGACGGGCTTGACGCTGTGGGTCTTCAGCAGCGACTTCAACATACTGGACTACGGCTATGCCGGCATGGACGGTTTGTTCATCACTGGTCCCTTCCTTTTTCTATTCCTGATACCAGCCATCACCATGCGATCACTGGCCGAGGAGCGGCGAGGCGGCACCATGGAGATGCTGATGACGCGCCCGCTGAGCGATTGGACCATAGTGTGGGCCAAGTTCCTGGCGGCATGGACACTGGTGCTGATATCTCTGCTGCCAACGCTGGTGGCATACTTCAGCGTGTACAGCCTCGGCGACCCCGTGGGCAACATTGACACTGGCAGCGTGGCTGGCTCGTACATAGGGATGCTGCTGCTCGGCGGCGCCTTCGTGGCCATAGGCATCTTCTGCTCGTCACTGACGCAGAACCAGATAGTAGCCTTCATCATGGCGGCGGTACTCTGCGTAGCCGTATACCTCGGCTTTGAGTCGGTGTACAACATGGGCGTGCAGGGCGGCGCAGGGCTCTTTGTGCGCAAGCTTGGAGCAGCCTACCACTACGAGAGCATGAGCCGCGGCGTGATTGACACACGCGATGTTCTCTACTTCGCCTGCGTTGCAGCACTGTTCCTCATGGCCACACGCATGGTGCTGCAAAGCCGCCAATGGAACGGCTGGAAAGGGCGCAAGAGCCTGCGGCGCAGCCATTGGCTGGAGATGGGTGCCACCGTGCTGGTGGTAATTGCCATTAGTGTGATTAGCAACTTCCTTTTCTTGCGTGTCGACCTGACGGCAGAGAAACGCTATACCCTTTCGAAGCACACCAAGGAGATGCTCAAGAAGATTGACGAGCCGGTGCTCTTCCGAGTGTATTTGGAAGGCGAATTCCCGGCGGACTTCAAGCGTCTGCAAAGCGAGACGAAGGAGATGCTCAACCAGTTCAGGGCATATAATAGCAATATCGACTACGAATTCTTCAACCCTAATGTCTTTGAGAGCAACGAAGAGCAGCAGATGTTCTACCAGAAGCTGGCGCAGAAAGGCATACAGCCCACACAGATACAGGTGAAGGGCGAGAACGGTGTGACACAGCAGATACTGATACCGGCGGCGGATGTCTATTACCGCGGACGCGAGACCACCGTGCAGCTGTTGCAAAGCCAGAAGTACGTGAGTGATGCCGACCTGCTGAACAACAGCATACAAAACCTCGAATATAACCTCAGCAGCGCCATACGCGCCCTGGCACGTGGAGAGAAGCGCAGCATAGGCTTTCTGCAGGGACACGGTGAACTCGCCGGACCCGTGCTCTACGACTTCCAGCGCTCGCTGCAGGAGTTCTACAGCCTCGATTACGTTACCATCGACGGACAGATACAAGCCCTCACGGCACACCGCATGAGCGAAAAGGACTCCAGTTACAGTTTCTATAACCTTTACGACCTCATAATCATTGCAAAGCCGACGCAACCTTTCAGCGAGAAGGACCAGTACATTCTGGACCAGTACATCATGTACGGCGGCAAGGTGCTGTGGCTGCTCGACGCCGTGGATGCCGACCTCGACAGCTTGGCATCGCGCGGACAGTTCATAGCGACACGCTTCCCGCTGGATATCGATGAGATGCTTTTCACCTATGGCGTTAGGGTAAACCCTGACCTTGTTATGGATGTGCGCTGCCGTCCGATACCGATACAGGTGGGCATGGTTGGCGAAAAGCCGCAGTTCGAGTACCGCCCATGGTTCTACTTCCCTGAGATAGTGCCACTGGCCGACCACCCCATAGTTAGAAACCTCGACCTTATCAAAACCGACTTTGTGAGCACCATAGACCTCATCGACAATGATGACGACGTGAGGAAGACTGTACTGCTGACAACGTCGGAGTATACGAGGGTTAAGAATGCCCCGGTAATGGTGGATCTGGCCGATGCTCAAGGGGAACCAGACCAGCGCCTATACACGCGCGGCCAGCGTCCGATAGCGGTGCTGCTGGAGGGCAATTTCCGCTCGGCCTGGCGCACCCGCTTGTCGCCCGACTTCAAAGCAAATGAGGCCATGGGCTTCCGCAACGAGAGCGGTGACAACAAGATGATTGTCATCTCCGATGGCGACATAGTGCGCAACCGCTTCATAGCCGCAGAGGGGGCCGTGCTGCCTATGGGATACGATTTCTACACCCAGACGCAGTACGCCAACAAGGAGTTGCTGCTCAACGCTGTGAATTACCTCGTGGGCGACGATGGCCTCATGGCCTCGCGTTCGCGCAACATCAAACTACGCAAGCTCGACGTGATGAAGGTCAAGGAGGAGCGCACCAAATACCAGATAATCAACGTAGCATTACCCGTAGCACTACTGGCTCTGGCCGGCGCTGTCATCGTAATTGCACGCAGAAAGAAATATAGAAAATAAATGAAGAAAAGAAACATCATAATCATCGTCGCGGTGGCGGCAGTGTGCATCGTGGCACTCATTGTGGCACTGCATGGCTCGCGCAAGGCGACATTCAAGCAAAACTACCACATTGAAGATACTGCTTCGATAACGCGCCTCTTCCTGGCCGACAAGCAGGAGGGCCAAGTGTTATTGACCCGTATGGGCGATTCGACATGGATGGTAGACGAGAAATACATAGCCAACCAAGCAATGGTTGACTTATTTTTGGAGACGCTGCACTCGATGCGCATACGCCAACAGGTGAACCGCAACGCGGTGCCGACAGTAATCAAGAACCTCTCGTCGAAAGCTATCAAAGTGGAAGTATACCAACAAGTGCCATTCATTAACTGGTTCGGCGGTCGACTGCAGCTGTTCAAACGAGAGAAACTCACCACCACCTACTACGTGGGCAGCGAGACCAAAGACATGATGGGAAGCTATATGTTCCGCGAAGGCGACAAGGTGCCATGTGTCATCTATATACCTGGCTTCCGTGGTTTTCTCACACCGCGCTTCGTCACCGACCCCCTGAAATGGCGCAGCCACACCATCGTGGACCTTGACGCGAAGTCAATAGCACGCATCGAACTCGAGATACCGGCCAACGAGAGCGAGTCGTTCGCCGTGGTGAACAACGGCGAGGGATTTGACATGGAGCTCCTGCAAAGCCATACCCGCGTGACGGCTTTCGACACCATGAGGATGGCAGCTTTCATTGCCTCCTTCTCGTGGCTCAACTTCGACGAGTTCGCCTCCATTGTGCCCAACAGCAACGACAGCAGCCTCGTGGGAACGCCACGCACCATACTGCGCATCACCGACACAACAGGCTCCACACATGAGGTGTTCACATACATCAAATACGTCAACCCAGACGACCTGGAGCTCGTATCGAATAAAGACATGTACGAGACCTTCGATGTCAACCGCCTCTATGCCATCATCGACCGCAAGGACACGGTACTGATACAGTACCACGTCTTCGACAACATCCTGCAACCGGCAAGCTATTTCCTCGGAGCCGACTCCAAACTTGAAATAAAATGAAGCCTCTGATACTGATAACCAACGACGACGGAGTGGAGGCACCTGGCATTAAGGCATTGACAGGTGTGGCTCGTGAGTTCGGCGATGTGGTGGTGATGGCGCCAAGGAACAATGCCTCATGCTTAAGTCACAGCCTCACCACACAGCGACCGTTGCGTGTGTATGATGTAACGAAAGAAGAAGGGCTTGAGGTATATTGCTGCGACGGTACGCCGGCAGACTGCGTAAAGTTGGCTGTCCCACAGTTCTGCACACGCAAGCCAGACCTCGTGCTCTCCGGTATCAACCATGGCAGCAACAGCTCCATCAACGTGCTCTACAGCGGCACCATGGGCGCAGCAATTGAAGCCTCTGTGCTTGGTCTTAATGCCATAGGATTCTCTCTACTGAGCCACAACCACCAAACAGACCTTACTCCGTGTATCCCCTATGCCCGCCAAATAATCGGCCACGCACTGGAACACGGCCTGCCCGAGTTTGTGTCGCTTAACGTCAACATACCGCACATATCAGCCGACAAGATTAAAGGCATCCGTGTATGCCACGAAGCCAAGGCTCAGTGGCTCGACAGTTTCGAGCAGCGTATTGACCCGCGCGGACAACGCTACTGGTGGCTCACGGGGAAGTTCGTATGCGATAACCCCGAAGAAGATAGCGACGAATGGGCTCTCACCAACGGCTATGTCAGCGTAGTGCCCGTCAACGCAGACTTCACGGCATACAAAGCAATCGAAAGTCTTAAACAACTGGAATGAAGAAGTTTTTTGCACAGGACAAAATAATAGTGGGTCTCGTGGCTGGATTGGGAGCCGAATTGGGGTTCTGTCTGGCACTGGCCTTAGGGCTGATGATAGCCGGCGAGCCATTGATGGCTCATGTGCGCTGGTTCGGCGGCATGTTCATCCCACTCATCCTCGTGTTACACCATTATGCTAAAGGCCGAACACAGCTGCGTGTAACCAAGACGCTCATCGTAGTCTTCTTCGTCACTTTCCTGGCATTCATGTTCTACATTCTCAAAACCAAAGCCCTTGTGTTGCAATGAAGTATTACCTCATAGCAGGAGAAGCGTCTGGCGACCTGCATGGAGCCAACCTGATGCGGGCGCTGCAGGAGAAAGACCCACAGGCGGAGTTTCGATTCTGGGGCGGCGACGCTATGTCATCTGTCGGTGGTACACCAGTGCGTCACATACGCGACCTTGCTATTATGGGCTTTGTCGAGGTACTAGCCCACTTGCGAACGGTACTGGGCAACATAGCTTTCTGCAAACACGACATTGCGCAGTGGCAACCCGACGTGGTGGTAGGGATAGACTATCCAGGATTCAACCTCAAGATTGAGGCGTGGGCACACAAACACGGCTACAAGACAGTACATTATATCTCACCAAACCTTTGGGCTTGGAAGAAAGGACGCATCAAAGGCATGCGGCGCACCCTCGACCGGCTCTGCTACATACTGCCATTCGAAGAGAAGTTCTTTGCAGACAATGATATGCCGCAGGCAGTATACGTGGGGCATCCTCTGCTTGATGCAGTGAAGTCATTTCAAGAAACGGCACTACCGTATACAGACAAACCTATCATCGCCCTCCTCCCCGGCAGCCGTCGCATGGAGCTGAAGAACAGCCTGCCATTGATGGTACAACTCGCCCAGCAACATCCCGAATACCGCTTCGTGGTAGCCGGCATGAGCCTGCTGGGAGAAAGCCAATACTGCAAATATATACCCACCGGCAGCAACATTGACGTTGTGTATGACCAGACCTACAGCTTGCTGTCGCAAGCACATGCCGCCATTGTATGCTCCGGCACCGCAACACTTGAGGCTGCTCTCTTCAATGTACCTCAGGTAGTGTGCTACCGAGCCAACCCAATTTCAATCATGATTGCAAAAGCTGTTGTCAGCAAACGCATCAAATACATTTCTCTCGTCAACCTTATTGCCGATAGTCCAATTGTCACAGAATTGATCCAGGAGGACTTCAATGCCGAAAGGCTTGGCCGTGAGTTCAACCTTATTGCTGCAGACGAATCAAACCGCGAACGCATTTTGCATGAGTATGCCGACATGCGCGCCCTGCTCGGCGACGGCGGCGCCTCATCGCGTGCCGCTCAAGCCATTATAGACATTATCAGATGAAACGCCTGCTGCTCATACTCACACTGATACTTGCCGTCCTGCCGGTGCGGGCCGACCACATACGCGTGCGACTCTTCTCAACAAACAGCATCAGCACTCTCAATATAAGCTTTGATCTGGGCAACTACAATCTCTATGCCGACAACGACACCCTACTCGAGGATATGGTGGGCGAAGGGCGCTCCGTGCTTATCCGTGCCCAGAAAAACGGCCTGCACGTCAGCGTCAACGAGGACGACTACGGCACATTCAAAAAGGTGCGGCTCGTCGCCACCGACACAGCCTGCATCATATGCCTTAACCCTGAAGGCTGCAAGCAACGCACCTATGAGGGCAACCTCGAGATAACACCACTGGCAGGTAACAAACTGCTCCTTGTCGGTGATGTGGAGTTCGAGACATACATCGCCGGAGTAGTGCAGAGTGAGATATACGGCCAGCAAAGCGACATATTCCGCATTCAGGCCATAATCAGCCGTACCTGGGCGCTCCGCAACCTTAACAAACACTCCGCCGACGGCTACAACTTCTGCGACGGCGTACACTGTCAGGCTTACCTTAACCGTTGCATACGTCCGGATATTATGCTTGGCGTCATACAAAGCAGCGGCGAAACACTTGTCGACAGCAGCGGCAACCTCATCGAAACACCTTTCCACTCGAATAGTGGCGGCCAGACTGCCAATTCTGAGGATGTATGGCGCACCGCACTACCCTATCTCCGCTCCGTCGAGGACACTTTCTCTTTCAATATGCGTCAGAGCGACTGGGTTAAGACGATAAACATGGATCGCTGGCTTAACTACTTTGCCAAAACACACAAGCTCAATACCTCCGACAGCACAGTACGCGACAGCCTGCTACATTTCTATCAGCCTGTCAGGCAGGCACGTATCCTTGGTGTACCACTTACACGTGTACGCCTCGACTGGCAACTCAAATCCACTTTCTTCTCTGTCTCCGTGGACAGTGCTTCAAACAGCGTCATCCTCAACGGTCACGGCTACGGCCATGGCGTTGGCCTCAGCCAAGAAGGATGCATACGCATGGTTACCTTAGGCATCACCTACGACTCCATACTTCGTCACTACTACACCGGCGCCCGCCTCCACCACGATCCATCCGTGGGCAGCCACTATGTGGAGAACTACACCGCACAACTCTCACGTATCATCGAGGAGGACAGCCAACGCAGCACACAGGTACGCTCCAAGAAAGACGACTGGCTCGGACGACTCTTCCGCATCCGCGACCGGGAGGAGCGCGAGGAAATATATATCGAGGAAGAGCAGGATAACGAACAGGACTGGCAATACGAATGGTAAACAACAAAACATCATAAGTCATGAAAAAGACCCTCATCATCACAATCATCAGCCTCCTTGTGGGCACAGCAGCAGCCCAGGTCAACTGGCACACCATCTCCGACGCCGCCCAGGCCAAGATTGGTTCGCGTTTCTACATCGTTGACTTCTACACCAACTGGTGCGGCTACTGCAAGAAGATGGACCGTCAGACCTTCACCGACCCCACGGTGGCCTCCATTATGAACAAATACTACTACCCCGTGAAGTTCAACGCCGAAGGCAACGAAACGGTCCGATGGAATGGCCGGGTCTATCCTCCAGCAGCTGCCGGACAGAACAAGGTGCACATCTTCGCTCAAGCCACACTTGGCCAGCGCTTAGGCTTCCCCTCCTTCGCCATCTTCCGCGCCGACGGCACACTGCTCACCGTCATCCCCGGCTTCTATCCCCCCAAGGAGTTCACCGCCATATTATGGTACTTCGCCTCGGGCGACAACACCAAGTACTCTTACGACAAATACATGCAAATCTTCGACAACGAGATTCGCCCCGAAATGATGAAAGCCCTCAAATAACCCGTAACCCATAACCCATAACCCGTAACCCGTAACCTGTAACCCGTAACCTGTAACCCGTAACCCGTAACCTGTAACCCGTAACCTGTAACCTGTAACCCGTAACCTGTAACCTGTAACCCGTAACCTATAACCCGTAACCTGTAACCCGTAACCTGTAACCCGTAACCTTTACACAATGGGACTATTTGACTTTGCACGTAAAGACAAAAGCGCCGAACGACAGACCCTCGACAACGGTCTTGCCAAGACTAAAGAGAGCTTCTTCCAGAAACTCACCAAGAGCATCCTCGGCAAAAGCACTGTCGACGACGATGTCCTCGACAACCTCGAGGAAACTCTTATCACCTCTGATGTTGGTGTCGACACAACCCTCAAGGTGATTGATAAACTGCAAGACCGCATACGGCGCGACAAATATATCTCAACCTCCGAGCTCAACGCCATCCTTCGCGCCGAGATAGCACAACTGCTGCGACGTCCGCTGGACAATATGCCCGCCACATTCGATGCGCCACTGCCATGCAAGCCCTACGTAATACTCGTCGTGGGCGTCAACGGCGTAGGCAAGACCACCACCATCGCCAAGCTCGCCTATCGCTACAAACAGGCTGGACGCAACGTCATGCTCGGCGCCGCCGACACTTTCCGCGCCGCCGCCGTCGAACAGCTCATGCTGTGGGCCGAACGCGTGGATGTACCTATCGTGCAGCAGGGCATGAACGCCGACCCTGCCTCTGTGGCCTACGACACCCTGCAGAGCGCCCTCGCCAAAGGCTCCGACATCGTCATCATCGACACCGCAGGCCGCCTGCACAACAAGGTGGGACTCATGAACGAGCTCACCAAGATACGCCGCGTCATGCAGAAGCTCGTCCCCGACGCACCTCAAGAGACTCTCCTTGTCCTTGACGCCTCCACCGGCCAGAACGCCGTCGAGCAGGCCCGCCAGTTCACTGCCGCAACCGATGTCAACGCCCTTGCCCTCACCAAACTCGACGGCACCGCCAAGGGCGGCGTAATCATTGGCATCAGCGACCAGTTCAAGGTCCCTGTGCGCTACATCGGCCTCGGCGAGAAAATGACCGACCTCCAGATCTTCAACCCCGACGAATTCGTGGACTCTCTTTTCGAATAACTGTCCACTACACACTACCCACTACCCACTGTCCACTACCCTCTATGAAAATCAACATCATCACCCTCGGTTGCTCAAAGAACACCGTCGACAGCGAGAACCTTGCCACAAAACTCGCCGCCCAGGGTCACACCGTCCATTTCGACCGCGAACGCAACGACTGCGACGTCATCATCGTCAACACCTGTGGCTTCATCGGCGATGCCAAGGAGGAGAGTATCAACGCCATACTCCAACAGGTTAGCGTAAAGACCCACGGACGCAAGGCCCGCAAACTGATAGCATGCGGCTGTCTGGTGGAGCGCTACAAAGAGGAACTCGCCAAAGAGATGCCCGAAGTGGATGCATGGTACGGCGTCCACGAATGGGAACAGATAGCCATAAGCCTTTCCCTTCGCGACAATACAGAAATCCAATCTTCCGGATTTATAGATTACGCCGAAGGCGGGAGATACATTTCCACGCCCTCACACTACGCCTACCTGAAGATTGCCGAAGGCTGCAACCGCAGCTGCTCCTACTGCGCCATACCTCTCATCCGCGGCGCTCACAAATCAATACCCATCGACGATCTTGTTGCCGAAGCCAAGGCCCTTGTCGCCAAGGGCGTCAAGGAACTGATAGTCATCAGCCAGGACACCACCTGGTACGGCCTCGACCTATACCGCCGCCGCGCTCTCGGCGAGCTGCTCGACCGGCTGGCCACCGAGAGCGGCGCCTCTTGGATACGCCTCCACTACACCTACCCCGCCTCCTTCCCTGAGGACGCCATCGACGCCATCGCCAACCACCCCAACATCTGCAACTACATCGACATACCCCTGCAGCACATCAACTCACGAATCCTATCCTCAATGCAGCGCGGCATCGACCGCGAAGGCACCCTGCGTCTCCTCGACCGCTTCCGACAGAAGCTGCCCTCGGCAGCCATCCGCACCACCCTCATTGTAGGCTACCCGGGCGAGACCGAGGCTGACTTCGAGGAGCTCAAGGAGTTCGTGCGCCAGGCACGCTTCGACCGCATGGGCTGCTTCGCCTACTCGCCCGAAGAAGGCACACCAGCCGAGCCACTCGGCGACCCGGTGCCCGACGAGGAGAAGGAACGCCGCGTCAGCGAACTCATGGCCGTCCAGGAACAAATATCGCTGGAGAAGAACCAACAGCGCATTGGCAAAGTCTTCCGCTGCATCGTCGACAGAATAGAAGACGAGTACATCGTGGCACGCACCGAATACGACAGCCCGGAAGTCGACGATGAAGTACTTATCCCCACTCATGCAATCAAGCATTCAAGCATTCAAGCAATCACTCCCGGCACCTTCATCAACGTCCGCATCACCGACGCCACAGAGCATGACCTCTACGGCGAGATTTCACACATTTAAACCAATCTTCCCAAGATGTCAAAGAACACACCCACCCCCGTTTCCGGAAGTGGGTGTATATAATATAAGGCCTTTTGAGCGGAAGATGCTTTTTTAACTAAACTTTAACACTCCGGCCTATTTAATCACCACCACCTTGCGTGCGGGCAGCGTGCCCACCTTGACCAAGTAGACGCCTGCAGGCATCGGTGTACTGGCACCAGTAGCCACGGTGGCCACATGGCGACCAATCATGTCATAGATAGCGGCCTCGGTAGGCTGTGCAGCATAGACATGTATGCGGCCTTCGGATGCATAGATTGTTACGCTTTGGCCGTCGGCCTCATCGATACCCTCGGTACCACCATTCTCCTCAAAGGTAGCTATATATGTAGCATTGCTTGTCACAGTGATACTAAGCGGGTTCTGAGTGTTGCCGTCATTCCACCTAACAAAACGATAGCCGTCGGCAGGTGTGGCAACAATATTCACTTCGGTGCCTTCATTGTAGATGCCGCCACCACTCACAGTGCCCCAGGCATCGTTGTTGCTCATCACAGTGATGGTGTACTGCGTCGGCGCTATCGCCTCGAATGTTGCCGTATATGTGGCGTTTGCTGTCACGGTCACCGTGCGCGGATTCTCAGTGTTGCCGTCGTTCCAATAAAGGAAGCGGTACCCCTCGTTAGGTGTGGCGCTAAAGGTCACAGTGCCACCACTCAATGCCTGTCCTCCCCCACTGACCGTTCCCATCGTCGGGTCTGCACTAACCACAGTCACTGTGTATACCTCCTCACCTTCGGCCACAAAGATGGCTGTCAACTCAACGTCACTCTGTACTGCGAAGGTATAGGGATTGGATGTCACGCCGTTGCTCCAGCCTGCAAACATGTAACCCGTATATGCTGTTGCTTCGACGGTACAAGGTGATAAATATTCAAACTCTGTGCCGCTTTGCGTAACCATACCGCGGACAGGATCACTTGGCACAACATTCACCGTATACGTATCGATGGCGAAGAATGCCGTCAGCGTTATGTCCCCCCCCACACGATATTGCCGTGGGTTGTCAGCATTGCCGTCGTTCCAGCGTATGAAGTGGTAGTGTGCTTCTGGATAGGCCTGAATCATGATGGTGTCGCCATAGTCGTAGCTACCGCTTCCGCTGGCCGTGCCGTGCTCGCCAGCCGTCACAGTCAGCGTGTATTGGTTCGGTGCAAAGCTCGCAATAAACGTGGTGTCCTGCGTCAGCGTGATGGTACGGGGATTGTCGGTGTTGCCGTCGTCCCACTGCGAGAAGTGGTAGCCATAGTTTGCTGTGGCACTGATAGTGCGTTCCGACAGATAGTTGTAGTTTCCGCTACCCGTACAAGTACCATGAATGGATATGTCGGCCTGCACCGTGAGACTATATTTGTTATATTCGAAAATGGCAGTTTTTGTGATATTACCTGTTGCAGCAATGCGACGGGGATTATGTGTATTGTTGTCGTTCCATTTTACAAAATGATAACCATAGTTGGCCATAGCTGTCAAGGTTACCGTATCGAGGTAATCCACAGTGTCGCTGCCTAACACGGAGCCTCTGGTGTCATAATTTGCCAATCCATTTACAATATACTGGTTTTTTGCGAATAGTGCGATAAAGGCAGTATCCTTGGTAAGCGTGATGACACGAGGGTTATCTGTGTTGCCGTCATTCCATTGTGTGAAGTGGTAGCCATAGTTGGCCGTTGCTGTGATAGTGCGTTCCGACAGATAGTTGTAACTTCCGCCGCCCGCGCAATTACCGTGTATTGAGGTGTCGGCTTGCACTGTAATGCTATATTGATTGTAATCAAACAGAGCTGACAGCGTGATATTGCCAGTGGCAACCACACGTCTCGGGTTGTCATTGTTATTGTCATTCCATCCTGTATAATGATAGCCGTAGTTTGCAGTGGCAGTCAAGGTTACAGTGTCAAGGTAGTACACCGTTGCACTGCCATATACCGTACCTTTTATGTTGTCCGAGGCCACACCTGTCACTGTGTATTGGTTGGGGATAAAGACTGCCGTAACAGTGCTGTCGCCGGTCAAATGCAGGGTGTCGGGGTTGGCTGTGTTGCCATTGCTCCAATGGTCAAAAACGCAGTGTTCATCAGCTGTGGCATAAACAATTGTTGTAGAATCGCAATGGACATTGTTGCCTCTAAATGGCACCACGCTCGCTGAGCCATAATAAGGACTACTGGAAGCAACGCTGATTGATAAATCCACCACAGGTTCACGCAAATAATTCCTATAGGCAGACCACTGGCTTTTATTATAATAAGAATCGTAGCTTCCACAGGGAATCATAAAGACACGGCCGGTGGCATTGTAGGAAAAGCAATTGGAGCCGAGAGATGGCGCTATTTCAGACTTCATATATACTGTATCAAGGCCGCTGCAATTATAGAAAGCCTCATTGCCTATCGAGGTGACGCCGTCGGGGATGGTGACGGAGGTCAAGCTGCTGCAACCATAGAAAGTGTAGTTGCTAATGGATGTCACCGAGTTGGGGATGGTGACGGATATCAGGCCACTGCATTCAGAGAAAGCACGTTGTCCGATGGATGTTACGGAATTAGGAATTGTCACCGATGTCAGGCCGGGACAGCCGCGGAAGGCATTACTACCAATGCTTGTGACGGAGTTCGGGATGGTGACTGAGGTCAAGCCGGTACATCCTTGGAAGGCACTACTACCAATGCTTGTGACGGAGTTCGGGATGGTGACTGAGGTCAAGCCGGTACATCCTTGGAAGGCACTACTACCAATGCTTGTGACGGAGTTACCGATGGTGACAGAGGTCAAGCCGGTACAGCCGGAGAAGGTAGATTGGTCAATGCTTGTGACGGAGTTCGGGATTGTAACAGAGGTCAAACCACTACAGCCGTAAAAGGCGCCACTGCCAATGCTTGTAACGGAGTTCGGAATAGTGATGGATATCAAGCTCGTACAACCATAAAAGGCATTGACACAAATGCTGGTTATTGAATTGGGAATGGTTATGGAAGTAAGGCTACTACATCCTCTAAAAGCACTATTCCCGATACTAGTTATTACAGAGGAAGAAATTGACACCGATGTCAGTCCTGTACAATTATAGAACGCATCCGCTGGTAGCTGAGTTACATTGTTGCCGATATTGACTGTGGCAAGATTGGGGCAATCGTAGAAAACAGCATTATCGGACCAACTACCCATAGACGTGCAGTTGGTGGCATTGAAGTTCACCGTTGTCAGTTCAGTACATTTCCTAAAAGCCTTATTAGGTATTTGCTCCACTGTGCTGCCAATATTGAGTGTAGTTATATGACAGCCAAAGAAAACGGATTCAGATGAAGTGCCGTTCATGGACGCACAGTTGGTGGCGTTGAAATACACCGTTGTCAGTCCCGAACAATCGTAGAAGACACGATTTCCAATGTTTGTCACAGAAGCTGGTATAGTGATGCTGGTAATACCCTCACAACATGAGAAAAGATAGTCCGGCAAATGTGTCACATTGCCACCTATGTTGATTGTTGTAAGGCTAGGGCAATAGCCGAAAGCATTCTCATTAGAGGGCAGCGATGTACAGTTGGTTGCATTGTAGTTCAAGGTGGTTATATTATTACATGAATAAAAAATACGCTCACCGATGCTCGTAATAGAACTTGGTATTGTGACACTCGTCACACTACAGTAACTGAACGCGTATTCTCCGATTCCGGTTACTGTATAGGTTGTTGAATTGTTCTGAACTGAACTGGGGATAATAACGTCACCCGATGGTCTTGTCCCAGTAAAACCATACCAATAAGGAGGAATAGGATTTACAACAGATACAGTGTTGCTACCTGTGATTGTGTAGTACAGCGTCTTCCCCTGATAGGTATAGCTGAAATCATAGGCTTTAACGCTGTGCGGGATGGCCAAAGCCAGCAGCAAACTTGCGAAAAGGGTAAGGGTTTGTTTCATATTATTGATGTTTTTGTTGATTGCTTCCTTTTTCCGACCCTCCAACGGAATGCTTATTAACCTTATACAATAAGAAAAGGCATGAGGTTATGTGCAACTATTGCAATGCTTTTTCTGCTTACAACTTTCGCTCTCGAAAGTGACTGCAAAGATACAAAATGTTTTCCAACCGACAAAATAATTCATGATAATTCACGGCCATTCACGGTAATTCATGTCAAAAAAAGAAGCCATGTGCCATACTCTTTCCATAGGTCTTCAATAGGCCTTCAAAAGGCCTTCAAAAGGCCCTCGGCATACCCCGCCGGACGGGAGGCGCCGGATCACCGGTGCCTCTCCGACTCCTCTCCGTCCCCTCTCCGACTCCGCTCCGACTGTTCACCGGTTGTTCTACGGTTTTCTGTCGGAGGTAGGCCGGAGGGATGCCGGACCGGTGGCGGAGGGACGCCGGATAAAAAATATAATTCCCTGTTTCTATTTTTTTCGTACTTTTGCAACCGGTTTTGGTCGGCCACAGAAGGCCGATAATAGGGAACCGGGTGAGAGTCCCGGGCAGTCCCGCTGCTGTGAGCCTCAACCGTTTAGGTACTCCGAAGACCACTGTGCGCTGCCACAGGCGCATGGGAAGGGGGAGCGCCGGAGGCAAGCCAGAAGACCTGCCGAAGCCGTGAAAAAAGAAATGAAGCCCTCGAGGAAAGGACGGAAATGAGCGTTTTCAACAGATATTGGAAAGCCGCGCTTCTCGCCGTGTTTGCCGCCGCGCCGTTGGCGCTGCAGGCCCAGGACACTGTGCGCTCGCTCGACGAGGTGGAGGTCTCCTCGCAGCGCGCTCCCGCCACCATGCGCACCGCAGTGCCGACACAGGTGATGGACATAGAGAAGATTGAGGCACAGGGGGCACTGCAACTCAGCGACGCCATCAAGCAGATGGCCGGCGTGACCCTGAAGGACTACGGCGGCATCGGTGGCCTGAAAACGGTCTCGGCTCGCGGCCTCGGCACCCAGTTTTCGACGCTCACCATCGACGGCGTGGCCGTGGACAACTCGCAGAACGGTCAGGTAGACCTCGGCCGCTACCTGCTGGGCAACGCCGCCTACGTGAGCCTCAGCCAGGGACAGCAGCAGGAGAGCCTGATCTCGGCGCGCGCCTACGCCGCAGGCAACGTCATAAGCCTCGTGAGCGCCGAGCCACGCTTCTTCCTCGCCGAGCGCACCAACCTGAAGGTGGGCATGGAGTTGGGCTCCTTCAACATGCTCTCCCCCACCCTGCTGTGGGAACAGAAATGGAGCAAACGCCTCAAGAGCAGCCTGTGGGTGAACTACATCAAGAGCGACGGCGACTACCCCTTCACGCTCTACTACACCCTCGACCACAAGGGCAAGACAAGCCGCGAGCAACGTCTGCACTCGGCGATGCACATGTTCACCGCCGACGCCTCGCTGTTCTACACCATAGCCCGCGACAACATGCTGACGGCCAAGATGCACTATATGCGCGGCATGCACCAGCTGCCGGGCCCTGTGCAGCTCTACAACCAGCTGCCTTCGGCGGAAAACACGCGCGAGGAGGTGGCTTTCGGACAACTGCGCTGGCGCGTGGAACGCGAGAAGGTGAAATGGCAGCTGCTCGCCAAAGCGCAGCAGACGTGGGACTTCTACGAAGACAGTGCAGCGGCCAACAGCACACACTACCTGCACAATGAGTACCTGCAACGCGAGGCCTACCTCAGCGGCAGTGGAGCATGGTCGGCGACAGAGTGGCTCGACATAAATGCCTCGGTGGATGCCGCCAGCAACTGGCTCAATTCCAACCTGCAGCAGCGCTACGAGGTGCAACGCTCAAGCCTGCTCGGTGTGGCCGACGTGCGTATGCACCGCGCCGGATTCGAGGCTCGCGCCCATCTGCTTGCCACGCTGATACGCGACCGCGTGGTTGACCTCGACACGCTGCCATTCTACCACCGCTTGTCTCCCTACGCAAGCCTTATGTACACCATTGGCAACGGCACCACGCTTCGCTACTTCTACAAGGAGACCTACCGCGCCCCCAACTTCAGCGAGCTCTACTTCTTCACCATGCCACGCGCCCTGCGCCCGGAGTGCGCCCGCCAGCACAACATCGGTGTCACGCACACCGCCGAACGGTGGGGCGGCACGCTGGACATGTATTACAACCGCGTAACCGACAAGATAATAGCCATACCAACGCAGAACATGTTCCTTTGGAGCATGCAGAACATAGGCAAGGCCGAGATACTGGGTGTGGACGCCACCACGGATATGTCATTCAACGTATCAACGTATCAACGTATCAACTTTCATCTCACCTACAGCTTCCAGCATGCCGTAGACCGCAGCGACCGCAACAGCAAGAGCTACGGGCACCAGATAGCCTACACTCCGCGCCATAGCGGCGGCGCCTCGCTGCGCTGGGAGAACCGGTGGGTGAACCTCGGTGTGTCGGCCATGGTGGTGGGTGAACGCTACTACCGCATGCAGAACAGCGACGCCACCCGCATGCCAGCCTACTGCGACCTCGGGCTCATCGCCGACCGCAAGATAGACCTGCGCTGGGGCACCATGACCATACAGGTACAGGTGCTCAACCTGCTTGACACACAATACGAGGTGGTGCGCTCCTATCCAATGATGGGACGCAACTACCGACTGAAGATAACGTACGAACTATAAAACAACTGACGACATGAAACACTTGGCAAGAATAATAGCCTATACACTGATTGCCGTAGCCATAACGGCTTGCGTGAAAGAGACACCAAAGCCCGATGGCACAGATGTACCTGCCGACGAGCAGGTGACGGCGACGCAAAGTGCATACAGCACCGGTGCAGCCCAAAAGCCCCGCTCAATGGTGTGCCACGACGGCAAAGTGTACGTCACTTGCGGCTACCCTCCGGCGATACTGCGCATCGACACCGCCAGCGGCGTTATCGACCGCATGCTGAAGTTCAACACGCAATACGACCTTGAGGGGATAGCTGTGGCTGCAGGCAAGCTCTTCGTGGCCAGCTCATGGACCACCGACGCCTCAAGCACAATAATATACGACAAGCGTATCTTCGTTGTCGACATCAGCACTTTCAGCCTCGTAGATGTCATCGACGTGCCCAGCGACCCGCAGCGCATAGTGGCCGTAGACAACAACCACGTGATTGTCACCTGTGGCAATGGCTATAATGTCCCCACCACGTCGGTACTGATAGACGCCGCCACCCACGGCGTTACAGAACTTGGCTACGAGATGACAGCGCTCGACGTCAAAGACGGCCTTGTATACAGCTATAGCGGCGGATACGGCACACCGGCCAGCTTCTATCGTCTCAATCCGCTGACCAACACCAAGGAGACCATCCTTGATGGCTGCGGCGTCACAAAACCCTACAGCATCAACTGCATCGGCGATTGTATTTATGTCACCACACAGGACATCTACGGCGGAGCCGGCGACGTGGTTTGCTTCGCCGCCGACGGCACACAGCTGTGGCGGAGCGAAGCCGGCATGCTGCCGTCGAAAGTGGCTGCCCTCGGCGACGGCTCGGCCTACGTGCTCAACGAAGGCAACTGGAGCAACAACGAGGCCTCCCTGAGCCGCGTTATCCTCGCCACAGGCGCCATCACCAACAACGTCTTCGGTACCGCCAACGGACGCGACCTGGGCGACGTGGCGCAGGATCTGGCCGTCTATGGCACAAAGGCTTACGTCACCGTGAGTTTCTCGAACACGGTGGAGGTCGTCAGCATCAGCGACAACATATCAAGACAAATACAGCTATAAAGCTACTGCGCCGCAATGTAGTCGAGCACCTTGCGCTTGTCGCTGCTGAAGGTGAGGGTATTCACAGCCACAGTATAGTTTACCTGGTCTACACAGTAGTGATAAGCATACTTGAGGAAATCAACGCGGGAATTACTGAAGTCTATCGTCTGCGCCAAACGCGCTATCTGCTCGGCATTCAGCGTTGCTGCAGAGGCGACGATAACCTTTGCCAATGCCAGACGGTCACTGTCGAACGACTGCCCCTTGAGGCGCACAATCATCGAGTCCACCTGCTCTTCGGTATATACCACTGCGGTGTCCTGCGACGCTGCCTCATTGACAACGACGACAACAGGACGCTGTCCCGCATAGGTCTTGGGAACCTTAAGTTCTGGCAACGGTTCCACATAGTCACCACGATTATGAGCCGGTGTGTACAGATACAAGCGCTCAAGACGCCTGTCGTAGTTTATATTCACCATCACATTGGGTTCTCCCGGACGCAAGCTCAATACAGCGGCTTTCTCTACAGGGCGTTTCAACACTACGATGACCTCATGGGTCTGCGAACTCACATCATTCACCAGTACTCGCGTCTGCGGCATATGGTTTTGCAATTCGCCGTCAATAAACACTGAGAACGCTTCACCATGCTGGCTCTCGAAGCGTACAGTATGGCGTTGCGGCGCCGGAGCGCCACCCTTCTGCGCCATTCCTACAGCGCACACAAGGCATAAAAACAGGCTTAGTATAACTCTTTTCATTCTACCTTAATCTATGGTCACGGAAATACATGCTGTCCACATATCGCCCTTCTTCGCCGTGCAAAGCCATCGCGAACTCATCAAAAGAGCGGTGCTCCATGTAGACATGGTTGTAGACATCGCCCACGTTGTCGATGAAGTGGGCGTCGCTGTCTGTGATAAAGGTGAAGCGCTTGAGGTAGGCGAATTTCTTCACCATCTCGTCGCGCGTGGTGCGGGCATTGATCTCAAGGCCATCGGCACTGAGGTCAGGGGGCACGAAGCCCAGCTGGCTCATCAGCGAGGTGGTACCTTTGTTGATATGTGCCGGCACAAAAAGACCTCCGATGCGGTGCACTTCATCGTAAATGCCGTCGATGTCCACGTCGATGGCGTTAAGCAGGTGGTAGGGCTCCTCGCCCACTATCTCCTCGTTCTCGTCAACGATGAGCTGGTAGCCGAAACGTTCTTCATCGTTGGGTATCGGTGGCAGGTGCGCGTCAAGGAACTCCTGGAAAGCATCCAGCGCCGCATCATCGGGGAAATAGCAGAGACAATGGGTCTCCTCCTGCGAGGTCACCTCCACGCCGCCAAGCACAAACAATCCCTTAGCCTTGCCGACCTTCTGCGCCACCTTCACCTGTCGTGTGGTGTTGTGGTCGCTGATGGCTATCATGTCAAGGCCGCGAGAGAGGGCACGCTCCACTATTGCCGTGGGCGACATCTCAAGGTCACCGCACGGCGACAGCACAGTGTGTATGTGCAGGTCGGCTTTGTAGGCGTTAAGCATTTATGCGTTCAGCAACTGGTATATCTTGCCGACGGTCTCGTAGGTCTGCATGTCGGTGCTGAGGAAGGGTATGCCCTCCTCATTGCTCTGCTCCACAGTGTCGTCGCTGGCGGTGAGGCCCTTGACGAGAATGACGCAGGCCAGCTCTTTCAGCGAGGCGATGGCCATTACGTTCTTATGGGTCTGCAGGGTGACCCACACGTTGCCCATCTCGGCATTGCCCATAACGTCGCTCAGCAGGTCGCTGACATAGCAGCCGTCGATTTCGCGGTCCAGTCCGTTCTCGCCGCTCAGCACTTTGAGGTTCAGTTTCTCTACAAGTTCTCTTACTTTCATATACAGGTGTTTTTATGTTCCAATTGTGAGTGCAAAGATACGAAATAATTTCCATACCCTGGAGAATATATTAAAAGAAAAAAAGAAGGGTGCCCCGATTGGAGCACCCTATTGGGTATTCTATACCAATAATGTTGGTTTAGAAGTGATAGTTGATACCGAAGCGGAAGCCAAGAATATCGTTAATGGTATGATTGTTGAAATTGACACCAAAGTTGAACTGGTTGTCACGGTGACGATAGGTATCCTTAGCGGTAACATTACCAGCAGGAGTGGTGGTAGTTGTCTCAGCATACTCCTTCTGCCAGCTATGAGTGAAATTAACTCTGAGGAAATCGATGTAAAGATCTGCCGAGA
The DNA here is from genome assembly GCA_902777005.1 of uncultured Bacteroidota bacterium. Taxonomy (GTDB): domain Bacteria; phylum Bacteroidota; class Bacteroidia; order Bacteroidales; family P3; genus Colimorpha. The sequence goes on along the minus strand of CACYSB010000005.1, from coordinate 229,332 downwards.
AGTTGTCATTGAACTTATAGTTAACACCAGGAAGAACGGTAATACCGAGAGCCATATCAGTTATAGTGTGTTTATCGATGGTGGTACCTGTAGGAAGGACACCATAGTAGGTGCCAATGTAAGTGGTGTCAACAGCGTCACGTCCGATAACACCGGCGGCAGCGTTGGCATCAATCTTGGTAGCGAAACGATGATGCGAGGGAGTACCGTTAATTCTCCAGAAGATACTTGCCTCGCAGAAGAACTTGAAGTTACCGGCTTCTGCAAAATAATAGCGGAAGTAGGGGGCAATGTTGAAGTTCAACTGAGAAGTAGAAGTCCAGTTCTCGGCATCGAGGTTGGGGGTGGTGTAAGCCTCGTTCCAAGGAGCGACAGTGTTGAAATTCTTGGTGTAAGTGTAGCCCAAACCAAAGCCCAGACCAACCTGCATGTTGTCACTCAGCATATAGCCGAACGAGGGAGCAAACGTTAAAGTGTTAAGAATGTCATTGGGAATCTTGGTCTCATTGGTAACTACAGCTTCGGTCTTGTTGTAAGTGCTACCGCCGTTGGTATTGAAACCAAGCTGTCCACTGACCACGAACTGTGCATTGGCTGCAAATGCGAAAGCAGCGAGTGCGAGGGTTAATAAAACCTTTTTCATAATTTTGAATTTTTGGTTAATAAAATGTGTTGTTTAAAAAATGTGTGTTTATTCGATTTCTCTCTTAATTACTTGGTGGAGATGACCAGATAGTCGGTATACTTCCAGAAGAGCGTGGGGTTGAGAATGCGCAGGTAAGCGATGACGCCGCTCTCCTCCTCGTCGGCCACGAGCTCGTAGCTGTTCTCGGGGTGCTTGGAGATAACCTGGGCCTTCTTCATGTTGACGGTGATGGTGGTAACCTTGGTGCGGTCAATCTCATTGAAGAGTTCGGTGGGCATGTCGGCCATGGTGCCCTGACGGCGACCGATGCCGATGAAGCCACCGCTCTTGGCCACTATGCCGGCCTCTTTGAGGTCACTGTATGTTCCAACGATGAACCAGGCGCGGTTGGCGTCGGCAATCTGCTGGGCGATGTAGTCGTCTTTCTGTTTGTTGGAAGCGGTAAGCTCGCTGACGTTCTGGTTGAGACCCTTGATGACAACCTTGTTGTTCTCAAGCTCTGTGAGCAGCTCGGCAATCTGGCTCTCCTGGGCGGCGCTGCGCTCCTCGAGCTTGGTGATGTATTCCATCAGTTCACTGTTCTTCTTGTTGAGCGAGCTCACGCGCGAGTTGAGCTGGGCAATCTTGGTCTTGTTGTCGGCCAGGATGCTCTCGATGGAACTCATCTGGTCGGCGATTTCTTTCTTGTGGTTGTAGGCGCCCTCGGTGTTGTTGCGGCGCATCTCCTGCACACTGCTGTACTTGGAGTTGATCATCGAAAGGTTGCCCTCAATCTCGTTGAGCATCTGGAACAGGTCGTCGATTTCGGCGTCCTTGCTATCCACCACACCCTGCAGCGAGTCGATAGTAGACTTCTGAGCGTCAAGCTCTTTCTGGTTGCAAGCCGTAAAGGCAAATGTAAGGGTCAAAAGACCTAAAGCCAAAAAGATTTTCTTCATTTTTTTCTATCTTTTTTTTGTTTACTTTCCTTTAAAACAACCGCTTTTATTCCTTATTACGGTTGCATCTATAACGCCCGTCCGCGTCTAATATTGTTCTCTATTATATTATTTTGGTGTTAAAAATTCTTAAAACATCACTCGTTATGGTACTTTTCATGCCTTAGGATAGTATGCGCACGGTACAATTGCTCGAGGAAGAAAAGCCTCACCATCTGGTGGTTGAAGGTCATCTGCGACAGCGACATCTTCTGTGTGGCGGCGGCATAGACCTCCTTGGAGAAACCGTAGGCGCCGCCGACAACAAAGGCCAGCACACGTGTGCCGGCATTCATATGTCGCTGCAGCATCTCTGAGAAACCCACTGAAGTATACTCCTTGCCGTGCTCGTCGAGGAGCACCACAGCGTCTGCTTTGGCCAGTTGCTTGAGTATCTGCTCTCCCTCACGCTCCTTAACTTCGTCGGGCGTCGCCTTACCCAATCCCTTGAGGGCGGGAACGACCACCATCTCGAAATCGCAGTAGTGCTTCAGGCGACCCACATACTCATCAATGCCGGTCTGTATATACGGCACATCGGTTTTGGAAACCACTATCAACTTTATCGTCATATCTTCATGAATGGTACCCAGCAGCGACTCAGCTGCAGCATATTGACTTTCTGCGGGCCAAAAGAACGGTAATATTCTTCCACCCCCGGCTCCATGCTGCCCTCGAAGTCAAACACCTTTGTGCGCGACGCCATAATCTCAATGGTACGCCAGATTAGGAAACTCATGGCGTTGCGAGGTGCATCGGCACTGCGCGCAAGCATCAGCAGGTATGCGCATTTAGTGTCATAGGCCACAAACACAGCGGCATGCAGCGTACCTTCTGTGTCGCGCGCGCCGACAACCATGCCGCTGCCATGCGCGACTGCCTCGGAGCAGACATGCACTATCAGGCTGTGTTCCAACAGGTCACGCCCTCCATTCCGCTCCATGTATGCTACATGCAGGTCGGCAAACTCCCGCGGACTCACGGTCTCGTCGACACTCAACACGTCGCACAGCCGACGGTAGTCGCGTCGACGCAGTTGCGAGGCACCGGCCATCAGCTCTGACAGCGGACGTATGGGATCAAAACGATAGGTGTAGTGCATCTCTGTCTTGAGCCCCAACCCCTTGGGCGGGACATGCCCCGCTGCCGTAAGCTCGGGCGACAGGCGTCCTTTGCAGAGCGCCCAACGGTGCGACATAAACTGCCGCCACAGGTCGCCGAAGGCCTCCTTTTCTGTGGTGTCGGCAAGCCAAGGACCTGTGAACATGGTGAGTTGGGGCATGAGCGAATGGCGCAGGCATAAACGGCGGCCGTCAATGTATGGCATAGCCCCGCGAACCACTCCGTCGCGTTCACAGAACAGCACGTCCCACCGCTTGCCGCGGCAGACAGCCTCCCACCACCAATATTGCAGAAACAGAGGGATACGTGCCCCCTCTGTCTCACACAACTGTTTATATTTCTCCCTGTTATCCAAATTCCACCTTAACCTGTAACCCGTAACCTGTAACCCGTAACCTGTAACCCGTAACCTTTAACCCGTAACCTGTAACCCTTAACCCTTAACCCGTAACCTGTAACCCTTAACCCTTAACCTGTAACCCGTAACCTGTAACCTTTACTGTATCTTGATACTCACGCGGTTGTTCATCACGCGTCCCTCGTAGGTGGAGTTGTCGCCTATGGGCTCCTCTGCCCCGTGGGCCTCAACCTCGATGCGCGAGCCATCGACGCCGCGAGCCACAAGGGCTTTCTTCACCTCCACGGCGCGCTGGCGCGAGAGACCAATCACATAGGCCTCGGTGCCCTGGTTGTCACTGTGGCCGATGAGAAGCAGACCCTTGCGGTCGTTCTCTTTCAGGTAGTCACTCATCTCGTCAAGCTGCACATTCCACGAGTCAACGATGGTGGCGTCATGAGGGAAGAACTTGATATCCGAGAAGGTACGCGTAGTCGTGTCCGGGTCGAACATAGCTTTCTTCTTGGTGCCGAAGTAGAGCATGATGCCCACATGTATCAACTCATCGGTGCAGGTGGCCTCGTCGAAATAGGCACCCTTAAAGTAGCGGTAGTCAATCTCGGCCACCTTGTACTGTATCTTGTTGCGCCAGCCCTGACTCACCTTCCACGCCTCGAAGCACTCCAGAGCCTCCAGAGCCTCTTGGCGGCCTTCGGCGGCAATACGCTTTTGCTCCTTGGTGTCCTCGATGCTGGGGTTGACGGCGTAGATGGCACACATAGTTAGCGTGGCGCGCGACACATTCTCCAGATAGTTCATCACAGGCTTCAGATCGCCCCAGTCGGCCTCATGCTTGGGGATAAAAGCACCTGCGGCCCGTCTCACGGCCGACGGCACGTGATCGGTAGTCTCATCGCATATCTTCGAATAGTCAAAGGACGTAAAGTAGCGCCCCATGTCCTTGGTGGAGAACTGCGTGAAGCGGTCGTAGGTCTGGTAGTCGCTCTCGCGAACCTTCTGTTTACCCTCTACCACAGGCGATTCACCCTTCTTGCCCTTGCCCTTTTTGCCTTGCGCGTCGACAGTGCCGACCACAAGCAGACAGGCCATCAGTATCAACAGTATCTTCTTCATATCCAATATGTGTTTTCTATTTCGTACTTAAAGCCTAAGCTTTATTTCATTCATGATTACTAATTTTCCGTATCCCTCACGGTCCCGTCCTCACACACCAGCACTCGCGCCGGGAAGCGGTCCATCATCATGAAGTCGTGCGTCGAGATGAGCATCGTGGTGCCGGTGTTCTTGTTGATATCCAGCAACAACTGCATAATCTCGGCCGAAGTGACAGGGTCGAGATTGCCCGTGGGCTCGTCGGCCACTATCAACTGCGGGTTGTTGATGATGGCGCGGGCAATGCCCACACGCTGCTGCTGCCCTTCGGAGAGTCGGGCCGGCAGCATATCGGCCTTGTCGGCGACGCCGACGGAAGCAAGCACCTTCTCAATCTGGGCCTGTATCTCATTACGTTTCTTCCACCCGGTGGCGCGCAGCACGAACTCCAGGTTGGAACGCACGCTGCGGTCCGGCAGCAGGCGGAAGTTCTGGAACACAATGCCTATCTTGCGGCGCAACTGGGGCACCTGACGGCGACCTATGTTCACCACATCAAAACCGCACACCTGCGCCAAACCGCTCTCAATAGGCAGGTCGGCGTACAATGTACGCAGCAGAGAGGTCTTTCCGGCGCCACTTTTACCTATCAGATAGGCGAAATCGCCCCCTGCGAGACGCAGGTTGACATCCTTCAGCACCGGCTCATCGCCATAGCTAATCACCACATTCTCAAGGCTAACAACTGGAGCTTGCGACGTGGCGTTGTCGATATTTTCCATCTATCGTGCTTGTATTATTCAAAATGCAAAGATACACATTTTTTTTTACAGGAACATAAAAAAGCATTTTTTTCACTTTTTTACACTCCACATACATCGCACCCTCTCCGTATCCCCTCCGACCTCCCTCCGACAAAAAACCGTTAAACAACCGGTGAACAGTCGGAGCGACTACGGAGCGGGTACAGAGAAACACCGTATCCACAAAGGTTTCGCAAAAACAGTGCCCTATAAAGATTTGGGAACGAACTCGATAATGGCGTACTGCTCGTCAAAACGTATGTCACGCAGAGTGACATGCTCGAGCAGCGAGCCTGCCTGCTGCGTACGGCTCAGCGCCAGCAAGATGCGGTTGCCGTCAAGGGGCTCTATGAACTCGCCGCCGGGGCGGCTCTTGGCCATATTCACGGCCTGGCGCACCATGAAGTCGATACCGGCGCCACCGTTGAAACTCAGGTAGATGTCACTGTCCACAATCTGGTCGACGGTGAGGTCGATGCCCACCGAGGCGCTCTTGAAGAGTACATTGACGTCGTAGCTGACGCGCACGGTATGCGGACCGCCATAACAAACAGGCAACGGCCGGCCGGCTTTTTTTTCAATCATTTCGCTGATTTCCGCGAAGGTAAGTCTCAGTTCCATATATATCGTTTAATTACAATTCGCAAACAGTCTTACGACAGGTCGTTACTGCTCGTTGGGGAGCGGCATATTGGTATTGTAGGCGAAATACTGCGTGATGGGCTCGGCGAAGCTCTTGGACACGGGTATCGTCTTGGTGCTGTGGTTTATCTCCAAAACCAGACCAAGGGCCTCTTTGCGCATAAGACGCACATTGTCAGCATTGACCATGTAGCCACGGTGGCATCGCATAAGGCATGTGCCGGCAAAGCTCTTCTCTATATTCTTCATCGAATTGAAAAGGATAAACGTCTCTTCCTTTTCACCATTGATATAATGAATGTTGACATAGTTGTCGGCCGCCTCGATGTAAAGTATGTTGCCCATGCGCGTGGAGAAGGCCAGACGACCGCCCTTGGCAAAGAAATTGACATTCGCGTCAGCGTTCTGGTGCTGCTGAGGCCCCTGAACGGCAAGGAGTTGGCGCAGGCGATGCACCTCACCGCGCGTCTCGTGCATACGGCTTATCAGGTATGTGACCACCGTTGGAACCAGCAGCACACCTATCGTACCGAGCACCAAAGCCCCGACAAGGGGAGCAAGCTGCACGGTGCCGCCACCGCTCAACCCCCAGAGAACCAAGGCAATGACCGAGACACATACTATCAGTTCGGCGACAATCCATATAAGCATCGCCGCCAAGGTAGGTTCGTGCCCACGGCCTACCAGGAACAAAAGCCCGCGACTTAACAACAGCACCCCGAAACCAGATATAAACGAGATAGTTATCTGTCCGAGAGGACTTAGCTTGGACTGCTGTAACGTATACTCTATCAATGAGGTCGGCTGGCCGAAAACCACCAGCAAAACAGCGAACACGAGAGTGAGCGACAAAAAGAGCAAAATGGAGTCGCGACGGGTCAAAAAACGCCTTATCGAGGCAAGATTTAACGGTTGGTCAGTATAATTATCGTTCATTTTTCACCCAAAATATGTAAATTTCACCCAAAATAACGCACTTTTACCAATCGTATTGTCCTTTTTGCGGATTTTAACATTTATATTTAATATTGATGTTGTTTCTTTGCACCCCGAATTTAATAAAAATTAAGATAAACTAACACGGGCATAACACACATCAAGCACATCTTGCCCATAAAAAAAATATCATGAAAATATTAGGAACAGGAAGTGCGGTGCCGAAACAAACAGTCACGAACGACATGCTCTCCGACTTTGTCGACACCAATGACGTTTGGATCACAACTCGCACCGGCATCAAATCAAGACAGATTATCACTACCGAACGCTTCGAGGAAATGGCAGCCCTGGCAGGCCAAAGGGCCATTGACGCCGCCGGCCTTGTCCCCGAAGACATCGACTTCATCATCTGCCACAACGTCTGCAATGTTTATGTAACCCCTTCGTTGGCAGCACTTGTCCAAGGCATCCTTGGCATCAAGGGCCCCAACTGCCCCACGATGGACCTCAACTCGGCTTGCGCCGGCTTCACCTACGGCCTTGAAATATGCGACGCCTTCATCAAAACCGGTCGCGCGAAACATATATTATATATATGCGCCGAGGAGGTGACACGCATGGTCGACTGGACACAGCGCGAGACCTGCGTGCTCTTCGGCGACGGTGCCGGTGCGATGGTGCTTGGCGAAGGCGACAACTATCTGGCCAGCAAGCTGACTTCCACGCCCATGCCCGATGTCATATACTACCGTCTGCCCTGCGAACCCACCCCATTCGAGACTGGCGAGGGCATCGACACCCACATTGCCATGCAGCTCAAAGGGCGCGAAGTGTTCCGCATGGCGGTGACCTCGGCCCAGCGCGACATACGCGACGTGGTTGCGAAAGCCGGCCTGAAGCTGGAGGACATCGACCACTTCCTCTTGCATCAGGCCAACCAGCGTATCATAGACGCTATCAAACAGGACTTTGACCTGCCGCCGGAACGTTTCCACTCAAACATCCAGAAACGCGGCAACACCAGCTCGGCGAGCATCCCCATGCTCCTCGACGAGGAGATACGCGAGGGACGCATCAAACGCGGTGACTTGATGGTATTCAACGGCTTCGGTGCCGGATTCGTCACCAGCGCCGCCGTCATGCGCTACTAACCAGACACAATAAATTGCAGCAAAGCTGCGTTATCAAACAAATAAAGCTATGAACAGAGTATATATAACAGGCGTGGGCTGTATAACCCCACTTGGAAATAATGTAGAGACGCTGTGGAACAACGTCATAAACGGCGTATGCGGCATTGGGTACATAACCAAACTCGACCGCGAGACGCTGCCTATCAAGATTGCCGCAGAGGTCAAGGACTTCAAGCCGGAAGACTTCGGCATCGACAAGACGATGATACGCCACAACGACACTTACGCACTTTATGCACTGGCCGCTGCAGCACAGGCCATGCAGGACAGCGGGCTGCGCGTCGGCGAGGATGTAGACCCCACCCGCTTCGGCACCGCCATAGGCAGCGGCATCGGTGGCATACAGACCTTTGAGCGCGAGCACGCCAACAAACTGCAGAACGGCCTGCGCCGCATCTCACCGCTCTTCATCCCCGAGATGATATCGAATATCGCCGGCGGCAACGTCGCCATCACATACAACGCACAAGGTCCCAACATCCCCGTCGTTACAGCCTGTGCCACAGGCACCCACAGCGTGGGCGAGGCCTACCGTCTCATCCACGAAGGCCGTGCCGACGCCGTAATAACCGGCGGCACCGAGGCTGCCATCTGCGAGATGGCCGTTGGCGGCTTCAACAACATGAAAGCTCTCAGCACCAGCGATGACCCAATGGCGGGCTCACTGCCTTTCGACGCACGCCGCAAGGGCTTCGTGCTTGGCGAAGGCTCCGGCATACTGATACTTGAGAGCGAGGAATGCGCCAAACGCCGCGGTGCCAAGATATACGCTGAAGTCTGCGGCTATGGCAACACATGCGACGCCCACCACTACACCGCACCCCATCCCGAGTGCCGCGGAGGTGCACAGTCTATGCGTCTGGCTTTGGAAGAGGCCGGCTTCAAGGCCGACGAGAAGCTCTATATCAACGCCCACGGTACAGGTACACCGTTGAACGACAAGGGCGAGACCAAGGGCATAAAGGCCGCCCTCGGCGAAGAAGGTGCCCGCAAGGCTGTCATCAGCAGCACCAAGTCGATGCACGGACACATGCTCGGCGCCACAGGTGCCGTGGAGCTCATCATCAGCGCTATGGCGTTGAAAAATGGCATAATACCGCCCACCATCCACCTTGACCAGCCCGACCCCGAATGCGACCTTGACTACACGCCGCATACCGCCCGCCAATGGCAGGCCGACGTGGCTATCAGCAACACCTTCGGTTTCGGCGGCAACAACGCCACCGTCGCCCTGCGCAGAGTATAAAACACACTAAAGCACAATAACATGAACGTACTTAACAGAGACGACATCAAGACCTTCCTGCCACATCGCGAGCCCATGCTGCTCATCGACGACGTGGTGATGGAGGGCGACACCGCCATAGCACACTACCATGTTCGTGGCGACGAGTTCTTCCTGCAAGGGCACTTCCCCGGCAACCCCGTGGTTCCCGGCGTGATACAGTGCGAAATCATGGCTCAGGCCTCCTGCATCCTGGTGCGCGACGAACTCGTGGGCCGCACCCCGCTCTACAGCGGCATCAACAACGTGCGCTTCCGCCAGCCCGTACGCCCCGGCGACACCATGGAGCTCCGTGCCAAAATCACCAGCCGCCGCGGCATGATATTCTTCGTCGACGCAAAGGCCACCGTGAACGGCAAAGCCTGCTGCCAGGGAGAACTGACATTTGCACTTATCGACAACCCTAAAGAATAATAACATGAACATCCTAAAAGACAAAATAGCATTGGTAACCGGCGGCTCGCGCGGCATCGGTCGCCGCACCGCCCTCGTCTTCGCCGAAGAGGGTGCCACCGTGATATTCACCGACCTGCAGGAAAACGAGGCCAGCAAAGAGCTGCTCGCCGAGTTGCAGAAATACAGCCCCAAGAGCACCTTCATTGCCAGCAACGCCGCCGACTACGACCAGACCATGGCCGTTGCCGAACAGGTACAGAAGGAATTCGGTCGCCTCGACGCCCTCGTCAACAACGCCGGCATCACCCGCGACAACCTCCTGCTGCGCATGCAGCCCAAGGACTGGGACCTCGTCATGGAGGTCAACCTGCGCTCGGTGTTCAACTACTGCAAGGCCTTCGTGCCCATGATGCTCAAGCAGCGCAGCGGCAGCATCATCAACACCGCCTCGGTGGTGGGCGTCAATGGCAACGCCGGCCAGTGCAACTACTCAGCTTCGAAGGCCGGTATCATTGGCTTCAGCAAGAGTCTGGCCAAGGAAGTCGGCTCGCGCGGCATCCGTTGCAACGCTATAGCCCCCGGCCTCATAGAGTCCGCCATGACCCAGGCCATGCCCAAGGAAGCCCACGACAAGTGGCTCGCCGAGATACCGCTGCGCCGCGGCGGCACCGACCTCGACATTGCCCGCACATCGCTCTTCCTGGCTTCCGACCTCTCGGAATACATCACCGGCCAAGTGATTTGCGTCGATGGTGGCGTTTCGCTCTAAAATCACACAGGGTGTCGGGAACCTAAAGCCCGACACCCTTGTTTTATTGCTGCTCGCGGCATGGTGGACAGTCAACCTGCTGCAGGCAGCCCTGACCGGTCTTGCCAACGACGAGGCCTATTATTGGTATTTTTCCCAGCATCTGGACTGGGGCTATTTCGACCATCCGCCAATGGTTGCAGTGCTGGTATGGCTCTCATCGTGGCTACCCGGCGCCTTGGACATACGTTTTTTCTCCACCCTACTGCAACCGCTCTACCTGCTATTATTCTGGCATCTGATAAAGCCTAACGATGCCACGCGGCGCGACGGGCTGCTCTATGTGCTGCTCTGCTTCTCGCAACCGCTGCTGCAGCTCTACGGCTTCCTTGCGGTACCCGACGCGCCGCTGATGTTCTTCACCGTGGCCTTCCTGTGGGCCTACAAGCGCTTCCGCGAAAACAGCACACTACCCAACGCCCTCATCATGGGCTCGGCTGTGGCCCTGCTGGGCTATAGCAAGTACCACGGTGCCCTGGTAGTACTGTTGGTACTGCTAAGCGACCTGCGGCTCTTCCGGCGCTGGCAGCTATACGCAGCAGGCCTTACGGCGCTGCTGCTCTTCCTGCCACACCTGTGGTGGCAGTACACCCACGACTGGGTCTCGTTCGGCTACCACCTCTCCGGTCGCAACGCCTGGGCCTACAAGCCCAGCTATACCCTTGAATATCTCGCGCTTCTGCTCACCATATTCAACCCACTGTGGCTGTACCACTACTGGCGCGGCATAGCCGACAGCCGCAAGAACGACGTGCCGCTACGCGCAGCAATGCTATGGCTTGCCGCTGGATTCGCTCTCTTCTTCCTCATCAGCACCGTCCGTGGCCCAGTGCAACCGCAATGGGTGCTGCCTGCAGCGCTACCTCTCACTGCACTGCTCTTCTACGGCGCGCGCGATTCCCGCTTTGTACGCACCGCAGCCATAGTCGTCGCAGTCCTCTTCATTGCCGTACGTGTAGTGGCTGTAGCCAACCCCTTTGGCATCAAGGGCGAGCTGTGGAACCAAGGGCAGACCTACAGCCAGATTGCCGACATCGCCGGCGACCGCCCCGTGGTCTTCATGCAGAACTACACCGCAGCAGCCAAATACAGATACTACACAGGGCACGAGAGCTACTGCTCGCCTTACTTCTACACGCGCCACAGCCAGTGGCAGTACGACACCCTCGACCGCACCTTTCACGGACGGGAGGTCATAGTAGGCAACCTCAACAACAACACGCAGGCCAACAGCCTCGCGCTTGCCGACGGCCATATATTCTATTACAGCGTCTTCAATGACTATACACCCCTGCGCGAGCTCGAGGTAGAGTGCCTCACGCCGCTCAACCTTGCCCTGCCCTGCCTGCGGCGCGACAGCCTATCCGCACAGGCCGACAGCCTGGCACCCGTAGTGCTCACACTCGCCGTGCACAACCCCTACCACTTCGACGTCTACAGCACCGACAGTTGCCCACTGAGGCTGCAGCTGTACTTCCACGTGACGCAACACTACGCCCCCGGCGCCTTCGGTCTCCTGACCGACACCCTGCCTGCCAACGCCACAACCGTGATACAGCAGCCTATAGAAATACCCTACGGCCTTGCCGAAGGCACACATGTGGCAGGCTTCGCCATAGGCCACATCGGCTACGAACCCGCCGACAACAGTCCCAAATTCAACGCCACCGTGCGCTACAGCCACGACACACTTTTCATCACGAAACAATAACACACAACATAACCATGAACAACGCCATCGACACCATGCTGCAACACCGCTCCGTGCGCCAGTTCACCCCCGAAGCCGTCAGCGACGAACTGCTGAACAGCATCGTGGATTGCGGACTGCGCGCCAGCAACACCGGCAACATGCAGCTCTACAGCGTCATAGCCACAACGCAGGAACCCCTGCGCAGAGAGCTCTGCAAGCTCCACTTCGGCCAATGCTCCACCGCACCACTGTGGCTCACCCTCTGCACCGACGTGGCACGCTACCACCAGTACTGCCGCGTCAACGGCTGCGACGAACCCTACGGCAACCTCCTCTGGTTCGTCTCCGCACTCGTCGACGCCTCGCTCTGCGCCCAGAACATCTGCATCGCCGCCGAAGCCCAAGGCCTCGGCTTCTGCTACCTCGGCACCGTCAACTACAACACGCGCCAGATAGCCGAGCTGCTGCAGTGCCCCAAAGGCGTGATACCCGTCATCGCCATCGCCATGGGCCATCCCGCCGAGGAGCCACGCACGAGCGAACGCCTCGGCCGCGACGCCGTCCTCCACAGCGAGACATACCATGTGCCCACCGACGCCGAACTCGTTGAGAGTCACCGCGTCCGCGACGAGCACCCCTTCAACCGCCAGATGGTCGCCGAGAACGGCACGCGCAACTACTGCGAGATATTCACCACCAAGCGCTACCCGCGCTCGATGAATACCGCCGTCTCCAACGACCTCCTGCAGTTCCTCAAGGACAGCGGCATGTGGGACTTCTGAGGCCACTACGCCCACGCACCGTCCCCACGCCGTGATTTTTCCGGTTGTATACCGACTGTTTAACGGCTTAAACCGGAGAACAACCGGTAAACAACCGTAGAACAGACGGAGCGGATACGGAGAGGCGGCGAAGAAGGCATGATATGAAGCCCACAGGGAAAAGTTAAAATGACAGAGAAGGGGCACTTTTTTTTGGCCATATCGGGAATTTAACGTATTTTTGCATTTTATTAAAACAAATAGAAATGAGTTTGAAGATTGTTGTACTTGCCAAACAAGTACCTGACACAAGGAATGTTGGCAAGGATGCTATGACAGCTGAGGGAACGGTTAACCGTGCCGCGCTGCCCGCTATTTTTAACCCAGAAGATTTGAATGCACTGGAGCAGGCGCTCCGCATAAAGGAACAGAACCCCGGTACCACCGTGGGGCTGCTGACCATGGGTCCGCCGCGCGCCGGCGAGATTATCCGCGAAGGCCTCTACCGTGGCGCCGACACCGGCTGGCTGCTGACCGACCGCCTCTTCGCCGGTGCCGACACGCTGGCCACAAGCTATGCCTTGGCCACTGCCATCAAGAAGATCGGCAACGTGGACCTCGTAATCGGCGGCCGCCAGGCCATCGACGGCGACACTGCACAGGTGGGTCCGCAGGTGGCGCAAAAGCTGGGGCTGAACCAAGTGACCTACGCCGAAGAGATACTCAAGGTTGAGAACGGCAAGGCCACCATCCGCCGCATGATCGACGGCGGCGTCGAGGTGGTGGAAGCTCCACTGCCGCTGGTGGTCACCGTCAACGGCTCGGCCGCCGAGTGCCGCCCCCAGAACGCAAAGCTGGTGATGAAGTACAAGTACGCAGCCTGCCCGCTCGAGGTGGCCGAGGACGACAGCCGCAAGGGGCTCCGCGCCGAGCGCCAGTACCTCAACCTCACGCAATGGAGCGTTGCCGACGTGGACGGCGACCCCAGCCAGTGCGGCATGAGCGGCTCGCCCACCAAGGTGAAGGAGGTGCAGAGCATCGCCTTCCAGGCCAAGGAGAGCAAGACCCTCACAGCAAAAGACGAGGACATCAACGGCCTCATCCAGGAATTGTTAAACGATAAGATTATTGGCTAACGTGCCGGCTCTGCCGACAACGATAAACAAAGGAACATGAACAACGTATTCGTATATATAGAGATTGAAGGCACCGAGGTGCGCGAAGTCTCGCAGGAACTTCTGACCAAAGGCCGCAAGCTGGCCAACGAGCTGGGCGTGGAGCTGCACGCTGTGGCTATCGGCACCGGCATCAAGGGCAAGGTGGAGGAGCAGGTGCTGCCTTACGGTGTGGACAAGCTCTTCGTCTTCGACGCCCCCGAACTGTTCCCCTACACCTCGGCACCGCACACGGACATAGTGGTGAACCTCTTCAAGGAGGAGCAGCCGCAGATATGCCTGATGGGCGCCACGGTCATCGGCCGCGACCTCGGCCCGCGCGTCTCGTCGAGCCTCACCAGCGGCCTCACCGCCGACTGCACGCAGTTGGAGATAGGTCCCTACGAGGACAAGAAGAGCGGCAAGGTGTACGAGAACCTGCTGTACCAGATACGTCCCGCCTTCGGCGGCAACATCGTGGCCACCATCGTCAACCCTGACCACCGCCCGCAGATGGCCACGGTGCGCAGCGGCGTCATGCAGAAAGCCGTATATGAGGGCAGCTGCAAGAAAGAGGTGGTGTATCCGGAAGTGAGCAAATATGTAGGTCCCGAAGCCTTTGTAGTGAAAGTGCTCGACCACCATGTGGAGGCTGCCAAGCACAACCTCAAGGGCGCCCCCATCGTCGTCTCCGGCGGCTATGGCGTGGGCTCGAAAGAGGGCTTCGACATGCTCTTCGAGCTCGCCAAGGTGCTGCACGGCGAGGTGGGCGGAAGCCGCGCCGCCGTGGATGCCGGCTGGATTGACAACGACCGCCAGATTGGCCAGACGGGCGTAACGGTGCACCCCAAGGTGTACATTGCCTGCGGCATCAGCGGACAGATACAGCACATAGCGGGCATGCAGGACTCGGGCATCATCATCAGCATCAACAGCGACCCCGAGGCTCCCATCAACAAGATAGCCGACTATGTCATCACCGGCACGGTTGAGGAAGTGGTCCCCAAGATGATTAAGTATTACAAACAGAACAGCAAATAATTATGGCAAACTACTATACCGACCATCCTGAGATAGCGTTCCATCTGGAGCATCCGCAAATGAAGCGTCTGGTCGAGCTTCGCGAAAAGAATTACGAGGACGCCCAGAAGGGCATCGACTACGCCCCCGTGGACTTCGAGGACACCATAGAGAACTACCGCCGCATCCTTGAGATTACCGGCGATGTGGCCGCCAACGTCATAGAGCCCAACTCGGAGAGCGTGGACCTTGAGGGACCGCACCTAGAGAACAACCGCATGGTGTATGCCAGCAAGACCAAGGAGAACCTCGATGTGACCCGCAAAGCTGGCCTTTACGGCGTAAGCATGCCGCGCCGCTACGGCGGACTCAACCTCCCCAGTGTCGTCTTCAGCATGATGAGCGAGATTATCAGCGCCTCGGACGCCGGTTTCCAGAACATATGGAGCCTGCAGAGCTGCATAGACACCCTCTATGAGTTCGGCAGCGAGGAGCAGAGGCAGAAGTACATACCGCGCATCTGCGCCGGTGAGACCATGAGCATGGACCTTACGGAGCCCGACGCCGGCAGCGACCTGCAGCGCGTGATGCTCAAGGCCACATTCGACGAGAAGGAGAATTGCTGGCGTTTGAACGGCGTGAAACGATTCATCACCAACGGCGACTCTGACATCCACCTTGTGCTCGCCCGCAGCGAGGAGGGCACCAAGGACGGCCGCGGCCTCTCGATGTTCATCTACGACAAGCGCAACGGCGGCGTCGACGTGCGCCACATTGAGCACAAACTCGGCATCCACGGCAGCCCCACCTGCGAGCTCACCTACAAGAACGCCAAGGCAGAACTCTGCGGTGACCGCAAGATGGGCCTCATCAAATATGTCATGGCACTGATGAACGGCGCCCGCCTCGGCATTGCTGCCCAGAGCGTCGGCGTGGAGCAGGAAGCCTACAACGAAGGCCTCGCCTATGCTCGCGAGCGTGCACAGTTCGGCCAGAAGATAATACAGTTCCCCGCCGTCTACGACATGCTTAGCCGCATGAAAGCCAAGCTCGACGCCGGCCGCAGCCTGCTGTACCAGACAGCCCGCTATGTAGACCTATACAAAAGTCTTGAAGACATACAGCGCGACCGCAAACTTACGCCCGAAGAACGCACCGAGATGAAGACCTACAGCCGCTTGGCCGACGCCTTCACTCCCATAGCCAAGGGCATGAACAGCGAGTACGCCAGCCAGAACGCCTACGATGCCATAAGCATCCATGGCGGCTCAGGCTTCATCATGGAATACAAGAGCCAGCGCCTATACCGCGACGCCCGCATCTTCAGCATCTACGAAGGCACCACACAGCTGCAGGTCGTCGCCGCAGTGCGCTACATCACCAATGGCACTTACCTGCAGGTGATGCGCGACATGATGGCCAAGACTTCCGAATGCGAACTGAAGAGCCGTGTAGCTCCGCTCATTGACCTCTACGAGAAGGCCGTGGCCTACGTCAACGAGGCCAACAGCCAAGAGGTGCACGACTTCTTGGCACGCCGCCTCTACGACATGACTTGTGAGATTATTATGTCGCTCCTCATCATTGACGACGCCAGACGCGCCCCCGAACTCTTCGAGAAGAGCGCCAACGTGTATGTCCGCATGACTGAGGAAGATGTATGTGCCAAGTGCTACTACGTAATGCACTTCACTGAAGCCGACCTTGCCAGCTTCCGCGCCGAGTAAACACCCATGCAGACACTGCATAAAATATGGTTGCCCCTTGTGCTGCTTGTGTTGCTACACACAGCCGCCAAGGGGCAACCTACTCATTATGCTGTCAGCGGCACCTATGGCAGCGTGATTGCCACCAACGGCTCGCCGTTTGACGGGCGGTCGCCTACTGGCGGCATAGACGTGGCAGCGCTGTGGAGTCATAACGACACCAATATCTTCTGGCACCGTTTCTGGGATGAGCCCATGATTGGGGTTCGTATGAACTACGCCCATATATGGAACAGTGTGGCGGGCGACCGCATAGGGTTGGCATGGACCCTCAACGGCCCCCTTATCGGGCATCTCAACTGGGTGTACAGCGTGGGGCTGTCGATGTACACCAAGCCATACAGCATCACGCACGACACCAACAACACCTTCATAGGCTCATCGCTGAATTGCTTGATTGACCTGGGCTTTATGTACGAACAGCCGCTGACAAATGCACTTACATTGACGCTGACAGGCAAGTTGGTACATTCCAGCAACGGTTACATGTATAAGCCCAACCACGGCCTCAACTATCTACAGGCAGAACTGGGCTTGCGGTTCGGCCCTGCGCGGCGCTCTTACCACCACCGCCCAACCTTCTTCAGCGACAGCAACTTCCATGCCTACGGCAGGCCGTTCCTCTTGGTCTCATCCGGTGCAGTCATGTCGCGTTACGACGACATTGACGACATAATCTATTACCCCACCTATATGATTCAACTGGGATACATACAGCGAGTGCATCCCTGCTTTTCGGTCGGCGGTTCGTTGGATCTAAGCTACAACTTCTCGCATCGCCGTATGGCTCCAAAAGATGAGTTACCGGTATACCCCGCTATTTTCGGCTTCTTTGACACACAATGGGGGCCGTTGACACTGCGCCTTGGCTTGGCGCACTACCTAGCCTACTACCCACTCAACTGGGAGCAATACTATGAACGTGTGGCGGTATACTATAGAATAGGAGACACCGGTCATCATTTGTTCGGCGCCGGCATGAAAGTGCACTACGACCACATCGACTTCATCGAGTGGTCGTACATCTACGAGTTTTAATTAAACATTAGGCGTCGGCAAACACCTTGCCGTCCTTCAGCGTGACCTGCAGCTTGGTGTACTCGCTGTGAAAGTCGTTTTTCAGGCGTTCAAGGTAGCGACGGCTCTCCCAGTGGCACATAGGCAAGTCATGTAGGAGGTAGTTGCCACAAGTCTCCGGTGTAGTAGCAGGAACTTCCTTCTGGGTCAATATCCATTCAAGACATTGCATGGTGAGTTGGCGCATATCCTCGACAGTGTAATTACCTGTCATTATGATATACATGCCGGTAAGGCATCCCATTGGACCAACATATACCACATCGTCTTTGGCCCCCGAATTTCGGAACCATGTAGCCATCAAGTGTTCAAGGCTGTGCATGGCTGCCGGAGCCACTGCAGGTTCTTGGTTGGGCTCGGTGATGCGAAGATCAAAGGTCGTAAACCCCTTGTCTATACGTGACACATATATACCAGGCTTCAAGTGGGTATGGTCGATGGTGAAACTCTGTATTACTTCCATATAACTTACAATAATCCAAGATACTTATTAACGAAGCGGAACGAGCGGTCGCACATCGAGGCGAGGAAATCATCCCACTGCTGCTGATGGTTCTCTGTATTGCCGGGCGTATCACTGATGACACGAAGGCTCATGAACGGAATATTCATCAAATAGCACGTCTGCGCAATGGCTGCACTCTCCATATCGCATGCCAGTCCGTCGGGGAAATGGCGCTTAATGACATTCTGACGCTCACGGTCAGTGATAAACTGATCGCCTGTACATATTAGTCCGGTCATAAGACGTTCACCTTCTTCTCGTGGAACCTTAAGCGCCGTGTCAACAAGGTGCTGGGCTGCATCATAACGTGCCGGCAACCCCTGCACCTGACCGTGGACAGAGCCAAGTCCCCCACAATCAACATCGTGATAAACGCATTGTGTTGCAGCCATCACATCCATCACCTTCATAAGCGGGTCAATGCCACCGGCAAGCCCTGTGCTGATGATGACGTCTGGGTGGTGCTGCTGCACCAAGCGCATAGTACCCACCGCAGCATTGACCTTGCCAATACCACACTGCCACAGCACTATTTCATTGTTACCCAAAAGACCCGTATCGCCACCTATTGCATCGTGCATCTGGCGATACTCTATGTCCATTGCTATTATAACACCTATCTTCATATCGTTTGCAAAAATACGACTTTTTTTGATATTTAGCGTGACACGCCATAATATTATTCCTTAACACACGTTATAAGAACATCTTAAAATATCAACAACAGCTTATGAAACGTTGGTTCAGAGTCGTCATAATATCCATTTTCGCCCTTGCGGCCGTCAGTTTGGTGGTCATTCAACTTGTGCAAACACGCCGCACACTATCAATTAGCGACAATATGTTCAGTGTCAGCGTAGGCAACGCCATGGAGGATGTAATAAACCAGCTTGACAACGACAATCCTAATGCAGCAACCATCTTTAACTATCAAGACCTCGACTCACTCATTGTAGATGAACTCATCATCAACGGCATCGACCTGCATCCTGTAATCGGTGTATATGACGGCTCGCAAGGTTCGTTCCTCTACAGTTCCGACCCTCGCCATGAGGACGACCTCTCCAACTCACCTTACCGCTATAGTTTCCGCCCCCAAGGCGTGGTATCTACCAACCAGTTCTTCATCATTCTCAGCTTCTCATGGGCCGACCTCTTCCTGCAACGGAACCCATCCATATACCTCTATATGAGTATTTTCCTCATACTCGTCATTGCCGTCATGTTCTTCATATCTCTGCGCACCATCTCCAACCAGCGAAAGCTTGATCAGATGAAAAGCGAGTTTATTAATAACATGACCCACGAGATCAAGACACCCATCTCCACCATCAGTCTTGCATGCGAAATGCTGAGTGACGACAGTATCTCGCAAGATGCAGCCTCACGCTCAAACTTCATCGGCATCGTAGCCGACGAGAATCAGCGTATGCGTGTCCTCGTAGAGACTATCCTCCAGAGTGCAAAGATGTCAAACAAGAACTTCACCATCAACCCCAAGGAGGTGGACGTCAACGCTCTAGTATGCAAAGTACTCAACAGTTTCAAGCTTACCTTTGCCAACCGCAACGGCATAGTAGAGACTCACCTCGACGCCGACCCGTCCGTCATCTTTGCTGACGAGCTGCACATGACCAATCTCATCTACAACCTTGTCGACAACGGCATCAAGTACTCAACCGGCGCCCCCCACATCATCGTCAGCACCGCAACCGACGGCAAACACTTCCTCTTGAGAGTCAAAGACCACGGCATCGGCATCAGCAAAGCCGACCAGAAGCATATCTTCGAGAAATTCTACCGTGTATCCACGGGCAATGTGCATAATGTCAAAGGCTTCGGCATTGGCCTCAACTACGTTGCCCAAGTGGTGCACCTGCACCACGGCCATATCGCCGTCGAGAGTAATCCTGGCGATGGCTCCACATTCACAGTAAGCCTACCCATAAATGGCTGATTACTGTGCCAATATCCAGTCTGCCACTGCCTTCATAGCCTCCGGCGCAATAGTCTCCTCTATCAGCATATACTCCGCCGCATCGCCAGTAGCGCAATGCTGAAACAAATGGTTCAACCCCTCCATAGAACGGCAGTCCGCCTTTGGGCATAGTTCTTTGATGCGCCGCAGGTTAGATTCGGCCAATACCTGACAATCTTTCATACCGTTCAACGCCAGCACAGGACACTTTACCTTTGGCAAATACTCTGCCGGGTCGAGCGCTATGAAGCTCCTCATCCAGCGCGTGTCCAACTGCTGCTTCACGGCGTGAGCCATACCTTTCTTCAACTCCACGCTGTCGGCCTCCGACTTAGTAAGACCATCTATGTGGCGCACTATCACGGCCTGATACTCTTTTATCGTGCTTCCTTGCGGCAAGCCCATCAACTCCCTCATGCAAGCGCCACGCACCTTGCAGAGACGTTCACTCACACCTCGGGCACGGAAGAGGGCTTCATTCTGTTGCACCATCACCTCCATGCCACTGCATCCTTGTCCGGCAAGCATCACCACGAAGTTCACATCCTTGTTACGTGCCGCCACCATTGGTGCTATGACACCGCCTTCGCTGTGGCCACCCATGCCTAAGCGCTTGGCGTCCACATGCCGGTTGCCTTTCACAGCACGGAACATTGCCTCAGCATCCTCGGCGAAGAGGCGTGTGTCGGAACTGTCGAGTACCCCCGTCGAGGCTCCTACGCCACGGTCGTCATAGCGTAGCACGGCAATACCCCGCGACGCCAAGTAGTCGGCCAGCACCAGGAAAGGCTTGTGATGCATAATCTCTTCGTCGCGGTTCTGCTGACCACTGCCACTGACCAGCACCACGCAAGGATAGCGGCCACCGCCCTTCGGATAGGTGAGCGAACCCTCCAGATGTACGGCATTGCCTCGGCTGTCGGTGTAGTCGGCTGTTATGGTCTCCTCGTCAAAGCCATACGGTGCCACTGGCGTCTGCGGACGGCGCAGCTGGTACAAAGTGTCGGTTGGCGCAAAACTGATGTTCTCTTTCATGAAGCCCTGCTTCCAGTAGCCACTCCAGCCATCGGCATCGCGCGACAGCACCGTCTTGAACCCAATGCCACTGCATTCTATTCGCAGCGTATCGTTACGCAAGCTCCATCGGCTCACCGGTATCGCCGCCTGCGTCTGCAGCGGACTGTAAATCTCCGCCACTGAATCCGTCAAGTGTATGCACAACACCAGTCCCGTCTGCTTACTCATTCCTGTAAACCACTGTGCGTGGGCCGTAAAACCCACGCACAGCATCATTGCTATTGCAATCTTCTTCATTCTTGTTTCTTTTTAGGCATCCGCTTGGCCTTTTTTAGGGCCTCGGCTATTATCCATTCTATCTGCCCATTGGCACTGCGGAACTCGTCCGCGGCCCATTTCTCAATGGCGTCGTAGACTTCTGTGTCAAGCCGTAGTGCAAAGTTCTTCTTCATTTTGAGAACATAACTTTCTCACTGTTGAACATACGGGTCAAGCCCCAAACGGCAATGCCGGTGTACACCAGGTCGGACACCATTGTGACTATCAACGGCGTCCATGCGAGCTCATGCGAGAAAACCGCCGTCATCACCTCGATGCTGTTGTAGAAGGGTATGAGGTAGACTCCCAGCGACTCGGCGGCACCATTCTGGAACATAGGAAGAAGGCCTGCGAGCATCACAACCAACATGAAGGGCGTCACCATGGTGCCGGCGTTCTTCACATCCTTGGCCAGGGCCGACAGCAGGCTGACCGCCGAGGCCATAATGAGCACCGAAGCGAGGATGACAAGCAGCAGGGCTATGTAGTCGCTGGTGGTGTAATTGAAGCCGAGGTCAGCGGCCTCGCCGATGCCCACCATCTTGGGCAGCGAGAGGGCTATGCCTATGAAGCTGGAGATACCGCTGAGCAACGCTATGCCGCTGAGCGAAACAATCTTGCCCAGCGCCAGCTCGTTGCGTCGCATGGGAGTGACGAGCAGTGTGGCAATGGTGCCGCGCTCCTTCTCACCGGCTATGCTGCTGGGCGCTATGGCCATCACGCCGCTGAAGAGCATCATTATTATCAGCATAGGCAGTATCTTGCTCCAAATCATAGCTCCTATGCTCTCGTCGGTGGCCTGGTCGAAACGCTGGCCCTCCTCCTGCGGCACATTGACCGTGAAGGTGCGGCCTATGTTACCCAACATAGTGTTCATCACCATATACACGCGGCTGGCGGCATTGTTGGTGCTGTTGTAGTATATCTCCACGTTGGGCAAAGCCTCACCGGCCACTTCATTCTTGCCGAATACCACCTCGTCGAACCTTTCGGGGAAGCGCACCAGCACGGCGTTGAGTTCCTTGTCCTCGAGCAGTGCAATGTCGGCCTCGGTCACCGGCTGCTGCACCACCACCAGACTGCTGTCCATGCTGGCAATGACAGGCGCCAAGCTTTCGGGCATATTCTCCACGCGCATCGTCACCACCTCGCCGGCACCCTCGGTGACCATCTTCTGTATGCCGCTGCCCATAAGGCTGTAGATGATATATATCAGCAGGCCGGGCATAATCACAGTAGTGAACAGCAGCTGGC
Source organism: uncultured Bacteroidota bacterium (assembly GCA_902777005.1). Classification (GTDB taxonomy): domain Bacteria; phylum Bacteroidota; class Bacteroidia; order Bacteroidales; family P3; genus Colimorpha. Next base: position 206,528 of record CACYSB010000005.1, on the reverse strand, counting down.
GGTCGCCGAAGAAGCGCGCGAACTCTTTCTTTATTATTGTCCATGTATTGCTTTTCATTCTTCACCTCCTTTCACTTCTTTGTATATCTCGAAGAAACGGTCCTCGATGCTCAATCCGCTGCACACCTCGTCCAGCGCTCCGCAGGCCACCAGACGGCCGTCGATGATTATGCCCACGCGGTCGCACAGGCGCTCCACGAGGCTGAAGATATGCGTGCTCAGTATTATCGTCTTGCCTTCGCCGCGCAGCTCCTGCAGATAGTCGGTCACCGTGCGTGCCGTCAGCACGTCGAGGCCGTTGGTGGGCTCGTCGAAGATGATGACCTCGGGGTCATGCACCAGCGATATCACCAGGCTCAGCTTCTGCTTCATGCCGGTAGAGAGGTTGGCCACCTTCACCTCGGCGAACTTGTCGATGCCGAAGCGCTCGAACATCTTCTGCTTGCGCTCACGACACACGTTGGGGTCCACGCCATGCAGCTCGCTGAAGAAGTCGAACAGGTAGTTGGGTGTGAAGAAGTCTTCCAGCTTCAGCTCGCTGGTGAGGAAGCCTATCTTGCCCCTCACCTCCTCGGGCTGGCGCACCACGCTGCAGCCGTCGAGCACGGCGTCGCCGCTGTCGGGCTTTATCAGGGTGCTCAGCATGCGCAGCGTGGTGGTCTTGCCAGCGCCGTTGGGGCCCAGCAGGCCGAATATCTCGCCGCGCACAGCGTTGAACGTCAAGTTGTCCACCGCCACCTTGCGCTTGGCGGCGGTACGTTCTATCTTCTGTTGCTTGCGGCTCAGCGTGAACGTCTTGCTGAGCCCTTCCACTTTCAGTATCTCTTCCATAATCAATAAATGCTTCCTGTGTTAATTACCGGGCTGGCACCTTCGTCGCCGCAGAGCACCACCATCAGGTTGCTCACCATGGCGGCTTTGCGTTCCTCGTCCATCTCCACCACCTTGTCGGCAGCCAGCTTCCTAAGGGCCATGTCGACCATCGACACAGCACCCTCGACAATCTTCTCGCGGGCGGCAATGATGGCCTCGGCCTGCTGGCGCTTGAGCATCACGCTGGCAATCTCCTGCGCGTAGGCGAGATAATTGATACGCGCCTCCACGACCTCGATACCGGCTATGTCGAGGTGCTTGCTGATTTCCTGCTCCAGACGGCGGTTCACCTCCTCGCCGCCGGTGCGCAGCGTCACCTCGTTCTTGTCCTCGAGGTTGTCATAGCTGTAGAGACTCGCCACCTTGCGCAGTGCCGAGTCGCTCTGCACCGACACGAAGTTGTCGTAGCCCTTCAGCTGCTGCTGCACGGTGGTGCTGTTGGTGTTCACCGTCACCTGACGGCTCGCGGCAGGCTGCGTGGTGGTCTCAACGTCGATGTTGAAGCAAGCTTTGTAGGTGTCCTTGATGCGCCACACCAGCACCAGGCCGATCATGATGGGGTTGCCGCCGCGGTCGTTCACCTTGATGGGCGGCACGTCCATGTTGCGGGCACGCAACGAGAGTTTGCGCTTCACGTAGAAGGGATTGGTCCAAAAGAACCCGTTTTCGGTCACGGTTCCACTGTAGCGGCCGAAGAAGGTCAGCACACGGCACTGGTTGGGCTGTATCACCATGAAGCCCGGCAGGTGGAACCCCCACACCACCCACAACAGTCCGCCAGCGAGGCCGGCACCGGACATCCCCTTGGCGCCGGCAATGACACACAGCCAGATGGCCAGCACCATCATGGCCAAATTCAGAACCAGATGCAGGAAACCATTGTTCCAGACATTCATCTTTTTCAAAACTTCTTTACTTTCCATATTTCTTATTTTTAATTGTTTATCGTCGTTTTGTTAATATCATTTCAATATCATTCCGACTGCAAAAATACAAACATTCCCGATACCTGCAAAACAAAACTGCAAATTTAACAACATTTAACACACAATTCGCAGCGTTCAACACCACATCTCCCCGTCCCCTCTCCGTCCCCTCTCCGACCTCTCTCCGACAAAAAACCGTCGAACAACCGTTGAACAGTCGGACCAGAGTCGGAGAGGCTGCGTAGCGCCACGGGCGTCACAGCGGACCGGATTGGCCACCTAAGGCAATTCACGTCAAGTGCAAGAAAACATATTCCAGACATACTAAATCAACAAAAGCGTCGTTAAAGATGACAGTGATGAAGAATAGCAGACTCATACTGGCACTGGCGGCCATGCTCGCCGCCGGCACTTCCTTCGGGCAGACGCCCGTCACCAGTCTCGTGCAGGGTCACTACACTTTCGGCACCGTACTGGACGGGGACACCGTACCGCTGTACTACCTCAAAGAGGTCACCGTGTACTCCAGCGGCATGTTGCTAACACCCAAGGAGATAAAGCAGAACGCAAAGCTGATACGCAACGTGCGCCTGATGCGTCCCTATGCCATCGAGGGCAAACGCCGCCTCGACAAGCTGGAGGTGGAGATAGCAGCCCTGCCACGCAAGGACCGCCGTGCCGCCATCAAGGAAGCTGAACGTCAGCTGCTTGCCGACTACAAAGGCGAGCTCTCCAACTATACCTTCTCGCAAGGGCTTGTGCTCATCAAGCTCATAGACCGCGAGACCAACCGCTCGGCATACAAGATTGTCGGCGAGTTGCGCGGCTCGCTGCGCGCAGGCCTCTACCAGGCTTTGGCCAGGCTCTTCGGATACAACCTCAAGGATACCTTCGACCCAAAGCACAACAAGAAGGACGACCTGATAGACCGCATCTGCATATCAATAGAACGCGGACAGATATAGTAATGAAAGGCTATTGTTTTTTAAGCGCCGTGCCCATGAGGGCCGAGGCCAGCGACCGCGCCGAGATGGTGAACCAGTTGGTGCTGGGCGACACCGTCGATGTCATTGACCGCCAAGAAAAGTGGTCGCACGTGAAGAGCGACTACGACGGCTACGAGGGCTGGGTGGACAACAAGCAGTACGCTCCCTTCGAGGACGCCGCCTCGCTGGCGGAGAGCCTTTTCCTCGGCACACCCTACCTGTGGGGCGGACGCTCGACCGGCGGCATCGACTGCAGCGGACTTACGCAGATATGCTTCAAGGCCAAAGGCATATGGCTGCCGCGCGATGCCTCGCAGCAGGCCACCTGCGGCGTCGAGGTGTGCGGCTGCGACGTGCAGCGCGACGACCTCGCCTTCTTCCGCAACGCCGAGGGCCGCATCATACATGTGGGCATCTGCATGGGCGACGGCCACATCATCCACGCTTCAGGCCAGGTGCGCATCGACACCCTCGACACCCGCGGCATCCTTGTGGAGAAGACCGGCACCTACAGCCATACGCTGCACTCAATACGCCGAATTGTCCAATGAATAAAAAGTACATTGCACTTGCGATTACGGCGACTATGGCCGTTGTGAGCCTTGTCTCATGTCACAAAGACAGCGAGGAGCCCGAACAACAAGTTGTCAACTGGGTAGACCTTGGCCTGCCGAGCGGACTGCTGTGGGCTGATAGAAACGTGGGGGCCGACGCCCCGGAAGGCTATGGCGACTATTACGCCTGGGGCATGACATGCACCACCTACACATATAACTATAGCACATACCCTTATGGTACTGCTACTAACCAACTCACCAAATACTGCACCAGAGCCGACCGTGGCCTCGACGGCTTCACCGACACACTGACTATCCTTGTGCCGGGCGACGATGCCGCCACAGCCAAGATTGGCAACGGCGCACGTACACCGACAGCAGAAGAGTGGCATGAACTCATCGATAACACCACTGGCATATGGACGACACAGAATGGCGTCAACGGACGCCTGCTCACCGGCCGTAACGGCAACACTATTTTCATACCCGCTGCAGGCTATAGGGCTGGCCCTGAACTTTACCAGTCAGGGGAATGCGTCAAATGCTGGACTTCGACGCTACAAACAAGCGAGCCGCAGTTTGCAATTTGCGTCGGCTTTATATCACACTACCCTTGGCGTTGGATGGGGAACGGCGATCGCACAACAGGATACCCCGTCCGCGCCGTAAAGAATGCGCAATAATACCGGTTGAGACATACCGTTATGTTAAAAAAGTGCCCTATTGGGCACTTTTTTGTTTGCATGTCGCAAAAAGTGTGTATCTTTGCACTTTATTTTAGAAACAATAAATAGACCAACATATTATGGCAGAACTAACTGAGCAAGAACAGATACGCCGCAATTCGCTGGCAGAGCTGAAGAACTTGGGCATCAACCCCTACCCCGCAGCCCTCTATGAGGTGAACGCCAAGAGCGCCGAGATACTGGAGAAGTTTCCACAGGACAACACACTGTTCCAGAACATCAGCATCGCCGGCCGCATCATGAGCCGCCGCATCATGGGTGCCGCCTCGTTCGTGGAGCTGCAGGACAGCTACGGCCGCATACAGCTCTATATCAAGCGTGACGAGATATGCCCCGGCGAGGACAAGACCCTCTACAACACTGTCTTCAAGCGCCTGCTGGACATTGGCGACATCATAGGCGTGACCGGCTATGTCTTCGTGACCCAGATGGGTGAGACCTCCATCCACGTGAAGAGCCTCACGGTGCTCAGCAAGAGCCTGCGCCCGCTGCCTATCGTCAAGGAGAAGGACGGCGTGGTGTACGACGCCTTCAGCGACCCCGAGCTGCGCTACCGCCAGCGCTATGTGGACCTTATCGTCAACCCCCAGGTGCGCGAAACCTTTGTGCAGCGCACCAAGATTGTCAACGAGATGCGCAACTATTTCAACGAGCAGGGCTACCTCGAGGTGGACACGCCTGTGCTGCAGAGCATCCCCGGCGGTGCCGCCGCGCGCCCCTTCGTGACGCACCACAACGCACTCGACATTGACCTCTACCTGCGTATCGCCAACGAGCTCTACCTGAAGCGCCTCATCGTGGGAGGCTTCGCCGGTGTGTACGAGTTCAGCCGCAACTTCCGCAACGAGGGTATGGACCGCACCCACAATCCCGAGTTCACCTGCATGGAGATCTATGTGGCCTACAAGGACTACAACTGGATGATGCGCTTTGTGGAAACCATGCTGGAGCGTATCGCCATGACCCTCCATGGCACCACCGAAGTGAAGGTATGGGGCAACGACATCAGTTTCAAGGCGCCTTTCCGTAAAGCCCCGATGTGTGAACTCATCAAAGAAGAGACCGGCGTGGACGTGGCTCCGATGAATGAGGACGAGTTACGCGAGGCATGCAAGCGCCTTGGCGTTGAGACTGACGCCACTATGGGCAAGGGCAAGCTCATCGACGCCATCTTCGGCGAGAAATGCGAAGGCAAGCTCATCCAGCCCACCTTCGTCACCGACTACCCCATAGAGATGTCTCCCCTCTGCAAGCGTCACCGCGACAACCCCGAGCTCACGGAGCGTTTCGAACTCTTCGTCTGTGGCAAGGAACTGGCCAACGCCTACAGCGAGCTCAACGACCCGATAGACCAGCTGGGCCGCTTCCAGGAGCAGCTACGCCTCAGCGAGAAAGGCGACGACGAGGCCATGTTCATCGATATGGACTTCGTGCGCGCCCTCGAATACGGCATGCCTCCGACTTCCGGCATGGGTATCGGCATAGACCGCCTGGTTATGATGATGACCGGTGCCCAGAGCATACAGGATGTGCTACTCTTCCCGCAGATGAAGCCCGAAGTGCATGAGAAGTCGGGCGAAGACGAGGGTTCCGACCTCACCGCCCACGGCATCGACGAGGCCTGGGTGCCTGTGCTGCAGAAAGCCGGCGTGAAGACCTACGAGCAGCTGAAGGCCGCCAACCCCAACAAGCTCTTCAACGACCTCGGCGGCCTCCGCAAGAAGATGAAGCTCGACATACCCGCCCTCAAACGCGAACAGTTCGACGCTTGGCTCAATGATTAAGCAGTTTACGTTCAACCACTTTGAGGTCAACTGCTACGTGGTTGTCGATGAGCAGACAAAGCAGTGCGCCATCGTCGACCCCGCCTGCGAGGCTTCGTTCGAGGATGCCCAGTTGACACAATACATTGTGCAGGAGCAATTGCAAGTGACGCATATACTCCTCACCCATGCCCATGTGGACCATATCGCAGGCCTTCGTCAGGTGTGCGAGCACTACAAACTTCCGGTTACCATGCACGCCGAAGGGCGCAAACTTCTGAAGCAGGCTGAGGCCTATGGCTCAATCATGGGCTTTGCAGTAGACAACATGGGAGACCTTGAGGTACGCGAGATAGAGGACGGCGAGGTTCTGCATATCGGCAGCCTCGACGTAGAATGCCGCTACGTCCCAGGTCATTGCCCAGGAAGCATATGTTTCGTGGTGCCAGCCGACAAGGCCGTCATCACTGGCGACGCACTGTTCCACTTCAGTATAGGCCGCACCGATCTGCCGGGCGGCGACTACCCCACCCTCATTGAGAAACTCAAGAGCCGCGTGCTCACTCTGCCCGACGACTACCGTGTGCTCCCAGGCCACGGCATAGCCAGCCAGATAGGCAAAGAGAAGAAATACAACAGCTTTCTGGTATGAGTGTGAAGATAGACCACAGCTGGTACGCTGTGCTGCAACCGCAGTTCGAGGCTCCATACTTTGCGGATCTCAAGCAGTTCCTTGTGGCAGAGCGGGCACAGCACACATGCTATCCTCCCGGCAGCAAGATATTCAATGCCTTCGACAGCACACCATTCGACAAGGTAAAGGTGGTCATCCTCGGCCAGGACCCCTACCATGAGCCTGGCCAAGCCATGGGGCTCTGCTTCTCGGTTCCACAAGGCATACAGGTGCCGCCCTCATTAGTCAATATCATCACCGAAATTAACACCGACCTCGGTGTTGACATCCCCAAAACCTGCGGCGATCTCAGCGGTTGGGCCGAACAAGGGGTACTGCTCCTAAATGCCACCCTCACTGTCCGTGCCCATCAGGCCGGCAGCCACCAGCGCCACGGTTGGGAGACCTTCACCGATGCCGCCATCCAGACCATCAGCCAGCAGCGCACGGGCATTGTCTTCCTCCTCTGGGGCAGCTATGCCATAGCCAAGCGCACCCTCATCGACCAAAGCCGACACCTCGTGCTCACAGCACCGCACCCCTCGCCCCTCTCGGCATACAGGGGCTTCTTCGGCTGTCGCCATTTCAGCCAGGCCAACGCCTACCTGCAGGCGCAGGGGCAGCAGCCAATAGACTGGACACGTATCGGCTAAGCATTACGCCGCAACAGGAACTGCGGCAACATCAGCAATCCCACAACAAGCAACGTCACCGCTGCCAACATCGGCGCGGACAGGTATATATCCTCAGCCACCGCATACGGCAGCGAGCCCACCCACGCCGTGAGCGCGTCGGTACCGCGCAACAACATCTGCAGCGGCCAGGCCGTCACCATGCACGGCATCGCCATATAGAGCAGCGAGAGCGCAAGTATCACACCAGCGGCGGGTACCACAATCACGTTGGCAATAATAAAGTATAGCGGCAGCCGATGGAATGTGGCCACCACCACGGGCAGCGTGGCCAGCGTGGCGGCAACACTCACTGCGGCGGCCTGTCCGAACGGCGTATGCAAAGCATGGATGGCCGGCTGCGCCAACAGTATTCCGGCCACGGCGCTGAACGACAGTTGCCACCCCACATCGTAGAGCAGCAGCGGGTCGGCCATAAGCATCACGATGGCAGCCAGTGCCAGCAGGTTGAGCGGCACCACACGGCGGCCAACCATGTCGTTGACAATAAACATTGAGAACATCAGTGCCGCACGTAGTGTAGAGGGCGCCGCACCGGTAATGAGCGCAAAGCCCCACACCGCCACAAGCTGCAGCGAGCCACGCACAATGCGTCCACGCCGTTCACGGCCAGTCCACCAAAACAGAATTCCCACAATCCCCGCAAGTATACCCACATGCAGGCCGCTCACCGCCAGCAGGTGCGCGAGACCAGCGTTGCGGTAGTGCGCCTTGGTGTCGCGGCCGATGTCGGCCTTCCAACCGAGCGCCAGCGCCTCAGCCACGCCGCCGTCCTGCAGCGGACCGTCCTGCATACGATGCAGCAGACGCGTACGCAAAGGCTCGCTGAATGTGCGCAACGGTGAAGAATCGGACACACGCTGCCCACCGGCATGCCACAGGCCGCCAGTGAGTAGCACCAATGCCATCAGCACCAGTGCCACAGGCACCAGTGGTGCCCTACGCATGATTGAGGATAAGGTCGTCGAGGCGCACCTTGGGCACATAGTGCACCCCGTCGCGTCGGTAATAGGCTCGCGGAGCGTCGGCATTGGTGGGCACCAGCTCTATGCGGTCGGCTCCTTTGCCAACAGCCAGCAGCATCAGCGGCTCGAGCGGCAGCGAGAAAGCCTCCTTGACCTTCTCGCGGTTGAAGGCTCCTATCATCAGCGTATTAAGCCCCATCTCCACAGCCTTGAGGGCCATACTCTGCAGGGCGATGCCGAGGTCAATGTCGACGAGCTTGCTCTCAGGCACCACCGAACAGCAGATTATGAACGCCTCCGGCTCAGTGCCTTCGACAGGCAGGTGGAGTTCCGGCAAGGCGGCGCCCATCTTGAGGAGCGGCAGCAGGCGGTCGGCACCGGTCTCCCGGGTCACCAGCCAGTAGCGCAGCACCTGCTGGTTGCAGCCCGAGGGCAGCTTGGTGCATACGCCCACGATGCGCTCCAACTCGGCGCGCGACACCACATAGGCTTTCTTGTAGGCGCGGTGGCTACGGCTGCGCAGCAGCAGGCTGTCGACAGTGTTGCCAATGCGCTTCACCTTGGGCTTTGCCGAGCCGAGCGTCTCCTCGTAGCGCTTCTCCAAGTAGTTGTCTGCCATAACTATTGAATTCTCTTCCAGTATACGCTCTCGCTGATGAGGAGCACCGACCCCGTAAGCTTAAGGCGGCCGTCCTTTTCGAAACTTGCCGTCATCTTGGCCCTAATGCCGCGCTGCGGGTCATATATCTTGGTGCCATTCCACTCCTTCTTCTTGGCGTCGTATTTCAGGCCGCTGAAGAGCACTATGCGGTCGGCGGGAGTGCTGCGGAGGCTCTTGTCGGGGTTCTTCTCGTCGAGCCTTTTGTTACCATTCGCGTCCTTGTCGTTCTCCACCCAGAACACTTGGGCGCGGTAGGTTCCATCCTTCAATTTTTCGATTTTTGCCTTAAAACGGTCACCGTTTTGCGTGCCTTCGTACGTTCCGACGATATTGTCGCCGTTGTTGTTGAGCGCATTCTGCGCCATCGTTATCTGGCCACCCATCAACATGATTGCCAACAACATAAATACTTTCTTCGCTTTCATAACGTTTAGGTTTATAAGTGCAAATATACATTTTTTTTCAAAATAATTTTGTCAGTTTGAAAAAAGGTTGTACTTTTGCACCCGCAAATCGCAAGAAAATGATCTGTTAGCTCAGTTGGTTTAGAGCGCTTGCTTGACAGGCAAGAGGTCACAAGTTCAAATCTTGTACAGATCACATTCCAACCCACAAGCAGTCCGCAGCGGACTGCTTTTTTTTTACCATTACCTCCCACATCCTCCACATACCCCATCCGTATTCTCTCCGACCCCTCTCCGTCTTTTTCACGGTTGTTCACCGGTTGTTTAACGGTTTAAATCGTAGAACAACCGGTGAACAACCGGTGAACAGTCGGAGAGGGTACGGAGAGGGTACGATGAAAAAAACAGCCCACAGAAAGAGCATATATAAATATTTTTTCATCCAATTATAAAAAAAAAGCGTATCTTTGCAGATTGAAACTTTGCGAAAGAATAAATAAAATATAAACATATGAACGTAAATATCAAACCATTAGGTATGGTTGAGATGGCTTCCCCATGCTCTATCATTGATTTGATACTGCAGAAAAAGCCAGAGGATTTGAACAACTATTGCGCCGCCAAAATCGACGGCAATGTTGTGGATTTGAGAGATATCGTGGAAAAGGACTGCGAGATTGAGCTGCTCGACAAGGAGGCTCCCGAGTCGTTGGCCATCCTGCGCCACACCACCGCCCACATCATGGCCGAGGCCGTGAAACACCTCTTCCCCGAGGCCAAGCTCACCATCGGCCCTTCGACCGACAAGGGTTTCTTCTATGACTTCGATTTCCGCCCGTTCAACCGCGAGGACCTCGACGCCATCGAGAAGGAGATGAAGTCCATCATCAAGAAAGCCACGCGCCTGGAGCGCAAGATTGTGAGCCGCGACGAGGCCCGCAAGATTTTCGAGGAGAAGAACGAGCCCTACAAGCTGGAACTGCTCGACGCCATCGCCCCCGACGCCCGCATCACCATCTACAGCCAGGACGACTTTGTCGACCTGTGCTCGGGCCCGCACCTGCTGAACACCCGCCCCATCAAGGGCTTCAAGCTGATAGCCAACTCGAACACCTACTGGCGTGGCGACCGCAACGGCAAGTCGCTGACGCGCATTTTCGGTGTGGCCTTCTTCAGCAAGGAGGACCTCGAGGCGCACATGGAATACCTGGAGAACATCAAGAACCGCGACCACAACAAGCTGGGCCGCGAGCTGGAACTCTTCACCACGGTCGACGTCATCGGTCAGGGCCTGCCGCTGCTGCTCCCCAAGGGTGCCAAGATTGTGCAGACACTGCAGCGCTGGATTGAGGACCTGGAGGACAACGAGTGGGGCTACATCCGCACCAAGACGCCGCTGATGGCCAAGAAGGACCTCTACGAGATATCGGGCCACTGGCAGCACTACCGCGACGGCATGTTCGTCATCGGCGACCCCGAAGACCCCGAGGTGCTGGCCCTGCGCCCCATGACCTGCCCGTTCCAGTACTTCGTATACAAGGCTTCGCCCAAGTCGTACCGCGACCTGCCGAAGCGTTACAGCGAGACTTCGACCCTGTTCCGCAACGAGGACTCGGGCGAGATGCACGGTCTGACGCGCGTGCGCCAGTTCACCATCTCGGAAGGCCACCTCATTGTGCGTCCGGACCAGATGGTTGAAGAGTTCAAGAAGTGCCTGGCCCTGGCCAAATACTGCCTGACGACTCTCGGTCTGCAGGACGACGTGACCTACCACCTCTCAAAGTGGGACCCCAACAACACGAAGAAATATATCGGCACCGCCGAGGAGTGGGAGGACAGCCAGCAGCATATACGCAACATCCTTAACGAGTTGAACATCCCCTTCGTGGAGGACGACGACGAGGCCGCCTTCTACGGCCCCAAGGTGGACATCAACGCCTCGAATGTCTACGGCAAGGAAGACACCATGATCACCATACAGTGGGACGCCCTGCTGGCACCGCGCTACGACATGTTCTACATCGACCAGAACGGCAACAAGGTGCGCCCGAACGTCATCCACCGCACCAGCCTCGGCTGCTACGAGCGCACGCTGGCCTGGATGATTGAGAAATACGAGGGTGCCTTCCCCACCTGGCTCTGCCCAGAGCAGGTGCGCGTGCTGCCCATATCGGAGAAGTTCCTCGACTACGCCAACGCCGTCAACGCCGAGCTGGTGAAGGCCGGTGTGCGTTCGTCGGTCGACGAGCGTGCCGAGAAGATTGGCTACAAGCTGCGCGACCTGCGCCTGCAGCGCATACCGTATGCCCTCATCGTGGGTCAGAAGGAGAGCGACGAAGGCGTCGTGTCTGTGTGGAACCGCAAGGCCGGCGACAAGGGTGCCACCAAGCTGGCCGACTTTATCGCCGAGATACGCAAGGACATCGACACCAAGGCCCTATCGCCTGAAGCATAATAAAATAATTTTGTCAGTATAATAAAAAGTTGTATTTTTGCAGTCCGAATTGTACAAAGAATCATTGCGCTAACAACAATAGAAACAAGAAGTTATACCCTAATATAGGAGAACCAAGTTATAGCAAACCCATTCAACCCCAACGCGCCGCGAGTGCCGATGAGAGGCCGCGGACCTGTCAAGAAGGAGCCTGAGCACCTGATTAACGAGCGCATCGACGTGCCCATGGTGCGCGTGGTAGGCGACGGCATGGAGCCCACCATCATGAACACCAAGGAAGCATTGCGCCGCGCCTACGACGAAGGTCTGGACCTGGTGATGATTTCGCCCACCGCCAACCCGCCGGTGTGCAAGATTATCGAGTACCAGAAGTACCTCTACGAGCAGAAGAAGCGCGAGAAAGAGCGCAAGGCCAACTCGACGAAGATTGTCATCAAGGAGATACGCCTGAGCCCGCAGACTGACGACCACGACTTCGAGTTCAAGCTCAACCACGCTATCCGTTTCCTCAAGGAGGGCAACAAGGTGAAGGTAGACGTGTTCTTCCGTGGCCGCTCGATAGTCTACAAAGAGCAGGGCGAGCAGCAGTTGCTGAAGTTTGCCGAGGCGCTGCTGGAGTACGGCAAACCCGAGCAGATGCCGAAGTTGGAGGGCAAGAGGATGCTGATGATAATTGCTCCCAAGAAATAAAGAATTATCCAAACCGTATCAATATAGTCTAACTTAAAAAAACAGTAAAGTAATGCCTAGAATGAAAACCAAGGCCGCTGCCAAGAAGCGTTTCACCTTCACCGGCACCGGCAAGATCAAGAGAAAGCATGCTTACCACAGTCACATCCTGACCAAGAAGGAGACGACCCAGAAGCGCAACCTCGACCACACCGCCCTTGTGAGCCGTGACGACGAGGCCCGCGTGAAACGTATGCTTCTCGCGTAAACAAACGGAGTTATTAACCATTGTTCAGCGCCGACAAGAGCAGCAGGTTAGAACAACAAGCCAAGATCAGTCAATGCTGTGGCCTCCAGAGCCCGCAGAAAGAAAATCCTCAACCGCACCAAAGGTTATTGGGGCAGAGGTAAAAACGTATGGACCGTTGCCAAGAACAAATGGGAAAAAGGTCAGACCTACGCTTACCGTGACCGTAAGAACAAGAAGCGCGAGTTCCGCTCGCTGTGGATCAACCGTATCAATGCCGGTTGCCGCATCAACGGTATCTCGTACTCTGTCTTTATGGGCGAACTTCACAAGAACAACATCGAGCTCAACCGCAAGGTGCTTGCCGACCTCGCTATGAACAATCCCGAGGCCTTCACCGCCGTTGTCAAGATGGTTAAGAAATAAGTTTAACACCTAAAGAAAGTATAGTCATGGGAAAAAATCAGATAATGCAGTTCGTTGAGACCCTTGTCGAGCGCAAGGAGTTCCCCGAGTTCAAAGCAGGCGACACCATCACCGTCCATTACAAGATTAAAGAAGGTAACAAAGAGAGAATCCAGAACTTCCAGGGCGTTGTCCTGCAGCGCAGTGGAAGCGGAGCAACTGAGACCTTTACTGTCCGTAAGATCGCCAACGGCGTGGGTGTGGAGCGTATCTTCCCCATCGCCAGCCCGTTCATCGAGCAGATTGATGTCAACAAGCACGGTGCTGTGCGCCGCGCCCGCATCTTCTACCTGCGCGACCTCACCGGTAAGAAAGCCCGTATCAAAGAGAAACGCTTCTAAGCAGCCCTCTTTGGCGATACGGCTTGGATATAACAAGACACCTGCACTCTCGTGCGGGTGTTTTGCTTTTTTTTGATATTTATTTTGCCGTATCGAGAAAAAGTTGTATCTTTGCACCATGAAACGGATACTATTTGTTTGTCACGGCAACATCTGCCGCAGCCCAATGGCTGAGTTTATACTGAAGAAGATGGCACGCTCGGCAGAGCGCGAGGCGGACTTTGAAATAGCCTCGGCAGCCACCAGTGTCGAGGAGCTGGGCAACCCCGTATACCCTATGGCGCGACAGGAGCTGGCCAAGCACGGCATAGGATGCCCGGGGCATGTGGCACGTCAAATAGACGAGAGCGACTATGGGCACTACGACATGATTATCGGCATGGACGCCGATAACATGGAAGAAATGCTGCGCATCTTCGGTGGCGACCCCGAGGGCAAGCTGAGCCTACTGCTCGACCATACGCCCGAGAGCGACACCAAGCACCATGGACGTGACGTGTCGGACCCGTGGTACACGCGTAAGTTCAACATCGCTTGGGACGACATATACACCGGCTGCACAGCACTCTTTGAGGAACTCAATGGCTGAGCAACAGATTGACTACGAGCAGGCCGAAGCGTTGGGCATAAGCCATGAAGCCTACGACGAAGTGCTCGACATAGTGGGGCGCATACCTACCATGGAGGAGCTTTCCACCCTACTGGCCATGTGGGAAAGCAATGGTCGGCAGCAAAGCCTATACGGCTGGCTGCGGGGACAGCGCCACACCGTGGAGCGCGACGAATATCTCTACAGCGGTAACGCCGACCACAAAGCTATCAAGGAGCCCAAAGTCAAAGAGTGCGTAGAGATAGCCCACAATCTATGCAAGAAGTTAATACCAAACACCTCTCACTACACACTAAACACAGGCACGCTACTATACATGGTCGGCAACGTCAGCACAGAGTTTGCCGACAGCGAATACGCACGGCAGTGTCTGCACCTCGTCGGTGAGCCCATGGCCACCGGCGGTCACGACGAAGACTGCCAATACATAGAACTGATACTTTCCGCCCTGCAAAGCGGCAAACTGATACAGACCTCCGGCGCCATTGGTGCCGGGGGCCTTTTTCGTTCTGCCCTAAGACTCACTGCTCCGTTGGGATATGACATTCTTACTCCACGAGAGGTGCGCCTTGACTCTTTCCTCTTCGGCGAAGAGCCTGGACGTTATATCGTTGTCCTAAGCGAAAGTACAGACGACCAGTTCCTACTAAAGCTCGGTGAAGCCCGTCTCAACTGCTGCTTCCTCGGTCGCACCACCAAGAACCGCATCATGGTCGACGGCTACGACTTCGGCCCAGTGACAGATTACACAACCATCAGCAAATAAATATTTTGCCATATAAATATTATTTATTATATTTGCATTTCAGATACGATAAACGATAACAATATAAACAATTGATAATGAGACCCGATTTCACAAAAGTCGACATCCGTTCCACGGAGGAAAACAAGCATTCCTTCGCCGAATGGGAGAAAGAGAACCATATCGAGAAGAACTGGAAGACGCCTGAACAGATTGACGTCAAGCCCGCATATGGCAAGAAAGACCTCGAGGGCATGGAGCACCTGAACTATGCCGCCGGTATAGCTCCTTTCCTGCGCGGCCCATATAGCACGATGTACGTGATGCGTCCATGGACCATCCGCCAGTATGCCGGTTTCTCCACCGCCGAGGAGTCCAACGCCTTCTACCGTCGCAACATCGCCGCCGGCCAGAAAGGCCTGAGCTGCGCCTTCGACTTGGCCACGCACCGCGGCTACGACAGCGACCACGAGCGCGTTGTCGGCGATGTCGGTAAAGCCGGTGTTGCCATTGACAGCATACTTGACATGAAGATTCTGTTCGACCAAATCGACCTCGGCAAGATGTCTGTCTCCATGACCATGAACGGCGCCGTGCTGCCCATTCTGGCCTTCTACATCATCGCTGCCGAAGAGCAGGGCGTGCCGCAGGACCAGCTGCAGGGCACCATCCAGAACGACATCCTCAAAGAGTTCATGGTGCGCAACACCTACATTTATCCTCCCTTGCCGTCGATGAAGATTATCGCCGACATCTTCGAGTACACCTCGAAACACATGCCCAAGTTCAACAGCATCTCCATCTCGGGCTACCACATGCAGGAAGCCGGAGCCACCGCTGACATTGAGCTGGCCTATACGCTGGCCGACGGTCTTGAGTACCTACGCGCCGGTGTCAAGGCTGGCATGAGTGTCGACGACTTTGCACCGCGCCTGAGCTTCTTCTGGGGCGTGGGTATGAACCACTTCATGGAGATTGCCAAGATGCGTGCCGCTCGTATGCTGTGGGCCAAGATAGTGAACCAGTTCAACCCCAAGAACCCCAAGAGCCTCGCCCTGCGTACCCACTCGCAGACCTCCGGCTGGTCGCTCACCGAGCAAGACCCCTTCAACAACGTAGCCCGTACCTGCATCGAGGCCATGGGCGCCGCCCTGGGACACACCCAGTCGCTGCACACCAACGCCCTCGACGAGGCCATAGCACTGCCTACCGACTTCAGCGCCCGTATCGCCCGCAACACTCAGATCTACCTCCAGGAGGAGACCAACATCTGCCGTGTCGTCGACCCGTGGGCCGGCAGCTACTATGTAGAGACCCTCACCCACGAGCTTGCCCATCGCGCCTGGGCACACATACAGGAAGTTGAAAAGCTTGGCGGCATGGCCAAAGCCATTGAGAGCGGCGTGCCCAAGATGCGCATCGAGGAAGCTTCGGCCCGCAAGCAGAGCCGTATCGACTCCAACGTCGACACCATCGTGGGCATCAACAAGTACCGCCTCGATCATGAGGATCCCATCGAGACCCTCGAAGTCGACAACACCGCAGTGCGCAAGGCCCAGATCGAGCGCCTTGCCAAGCTGCGTGCCGAGCGCGACAGCGCCGCCGTCGAGGCCGCCCTCAACGCCCTGACCCGCTGCGCCGAGACCGGCGAAGGCAACCTCCTCGACCTCAGCATCGACGCCGCCCGCAAGCGCGCCTCCCTCGGCGAAATCAGCTACGCCCTGGAGAAAGTATTCGGCCGTTACAAAGCAAAGATAAACCTCATCAGCAACGTGTATAGCAGCCAGACCAAAGAAAGCGAGAGCTTCAAGAAAGCACAGGAGCTCACCGACCGCTTCGCCAAACTTGAGGGTCGTCGCCCCCGTATCATGATAGCCAAGATGGGCCAGGACGGCCACGACCGCGGCGCCAAAGTGGTTGCCACCGGCTATGCCGACCTCGGCTTTGATGTGGATATGGGTCCGCTGTTCCAAACCCCGGCGGAGGCTGCCAAGCAGGCCGTCGAGAACGACGTGCACATCCTCGGCGCCAGCTCGCTGGCCGCAGGCCACAAGACCCTGTTGCCGCAGGTCATCGAAGAGCTCAAGAAGCTTGGCCGCGAGGACATCATGGTGGTCGCCGGCGGTGTCATCCCCCCGCAGGACTACGATTTCCTCTTCAAGGCAGGCGTCGCCGCCATCTTCGGACCTGGAACCGTCATCAGCGTCAGCGCCATCAAGATGATGGAGCTTCTGCTGGCAGGCAGAGAATAATCACATCATGAAAAGACTTACAATCACCCTAATGCTCCTCGCCATCGTCATGGTGGCGAGGGCTTTTGATTTCAGCGAGGCCGCTCCTACAGGCCAAACGCTCTACTACACCATCACATCGGGCAACACCGTCAAGGTAGTCTCCGGCACCGACAAACCTACGGGACGCCTCACCATCCCCGCCACAGCGCAGGGTCATGCCGTCACCGAGATTGCCAGCATGGCCTTCAACGGCTGCACCGGCCTCACCTCTGTGACTGTACCGGGCAGCGTCGCCACCATCGGCATGCGCGCCTTTGCTGGCTGCAGCGCCCTGACGTCGGCCTTCCTCGGCGAAGGTGTGCAGACCATAGGCATGATGGTCTTCTCCAGCTGCACGGCACTCGACACCATCAGCCTACCCACTACCATAACACAGATATCAGCAGGCTGCTTCAGCTACACCGGCATAGAAAACAACTTCGAATGCTGGCAGGATTCTATGCTTTATATTAGCCACTACCTCGTCTCTTCCAAGCAAGCACGCACCGGTATCCTCACAGTGGCAGACAACACCTTCGGCATCGCCAACATAGCCCTCCAAAGTTGCCATATTACCAAGTGTGTGCTCCCTGAAGGGCTCCGTTTTATCGGCGAACAGGCGTTCCTCCTTTGCTCGCTCCTCGACACCGTCCAAATGCTCGACACCATACCCCCTACCCTTGGCGACAACGCCTTCCAAGGCACGCCCTCCACAATGACCATCCTTGTCCCCTGCGGCAGCGCGGCAGCCTACAATGCGGCACCTAATTGGAATACCCTCAACATCGTCGAGGACACCTGCCCAACGCCCGCCCCACCGATAAGCATACAGGCAGCAGGAACGCCCATGTTTAAGGCAGCCGTTAACGGCAACATCCTCACCGTCAGCGGTGCCGAGAGCCAACTCATCACCGTCACCGACATGGCCGGCCGCCGTATATACAGTGCCACCTGTGCACAAAACGACATACGCGTAGCCCTCCCCGCCAAGGGACTTTACATAGTCAACATAGGCAACGCGGCCCCGTTGAAAGTCAGCTATTCAAGATAAACGGGGTCGGCCAGAGCAGCCGTATCCAAATAGAAAGTGTCGGCCTCCTTGGCCGTCCTCTTCTCAGCATTGTTCGAATCTTTGCCCACATGGTTGTGCAGCGTCTGTATCAGCTTGGTGCCCTGTGGCATTGACTCCTGTTCCTTCTCTCTCAACTTGGGATTGGTCTGGTAGACAATCATCGACACCACCATGTAGATGCCGAAAGCAATCAGCACCACGCCGGTGCCCTTGTTGAAGCCAATCATCACCCTCGGGGTGAACCATTGCTGCAGCAGCGATGCCAAGCGGCACTTCAGCAGGTCACAGCCCAGCGTGGCAGCCAGCAGGCCACCGAAGAACCAGTAACGCTCGGTGCCGTTAAGCCCCACCTCGCCCGAAAGCAGCGTGATGACGGAAATCCAGTAGACCCAGATGAACGGGTTGAGGAAATTGAGCAGGAAACCCTGCAACAAGATATGGCGCCGGCCCACCTTGCTAGCGCTAATCAGATGCAGCCGGCCGTTTTTGTCGCGCCGTATACGGCCTTTCTTGCGGAAAGTGTAAACACCCATGGCAGCGATGCCGGCGCCACATATCGACGCCACGTAGACATTGTGCATCACGGCCTCCATATCCACGTTTTTGAGCACCGTCAGCATCAATCCGACGACAACAACATCGCTCAAACTCACGCCAATGGCGAAAGCCATGGCGCGACGGAAACCATGCTCTATACTGTTCTGTATCAGACCAAAGAACGCAGGTCCGAAACTAAAAAACAGCGAGAGCGCAATACCACATAGTATGCCTATCAGCAGTTCCATTGCTCACAAATAGCGAGTGCAAAAATAGTAAAAAAAAACAACATGGCAAAACATATTTTTTTTCAACGCCTCCTCACCGCTTCCACTACGATGTCTCGCCATCATTTCAACGGTTGTTTACCGACTGTTTAACTATATAAACCGTAGAACAACCGGTAAACAACCGTAGAACAGTCGGAGGGGATACGGAGAGGATACGGCGGAAGCACGTCGTGATTAGAGACAAAAATAAAAAAAATTTTGGCGGTTTCAAAAAAGGTCGTATCTTTGCAAACTCAATAGGAGTGTGAAAATGAGCCGGAACGATGACACCATAATCCGCTTGAGCGGCTTGAAACCAGGGCGTTACAGCTATAGCTTCACCCTCGGAAAGGAGTTCTTCGAGAGCTTCGAAAACGAGGAAATCCGCGATGGAAATGTGCAAATAGAGGCCATTCTGGAGAAAACGGAGAGGGTGACGACGGTGAAAATTTCACTCCGAGGCGAGGTGACCACGCTGTGCGACCGGTGCCTCGACGAGATGACGGTGCCGATAGAGGGCGAAGAGACGCTTCATCTGCGCTTCAGCGACACCGAGGTGAGCGACGACGAGAACGTCGCCATCCTGCCCGAAGGGGCAAATGAGATAGACCTCTCGCAGTGGCTGTACGAATATGTGGCAGTGCGCATACCGCTGCAGCACAGTCACGAAGAGGGGGAATGCAATCCGGAGACGGTGAGCTACATAAAGAGCGAGGAGACACTGGAGAGGGAGCGCGAGGAGAACCGAGAGGTTGACCCGAGATGGGAAGCATTGAGAGGGCTGAAAGGTGAGTGAGAGTAGAACAAACGATGAAATAATAAACAAAAAAAAAGTAATAATATGCCACATCCAAAACACAGATTCTCGCAGACCAGAACGGCCAAGAGAAGAACGCACGATGCGTTGGAGACCGCACAGCTGACCACTTGCAGCAACTGCGGCGCACAGGTTATGTATCACCACGTTTGCCCCGAGTGCGGCTACTACCGTGGTAAACTCGCCATCGCCAAGAACGAGGAGCAGTAAGCTACAACCTGAGCAACAGAAAGAAGAGGGTTTCACTCGACAGTGGAACCCTTTTTTTTTGCCTCCGGGGCAAAAATAATTTTGCCATGTGGCGGAAATGACGTATCTTTGCATTTTATTTGTACGCGATAGAAAGAATGGAACGAGTGTATATAGAGACGTATGGGTGCCAGATGAACTTCGCCGACAGCGAGGTTGTCGGGGCCATCCTGCGCGACGCCGGTCACTGCCTGGCGGAGAGCGTGGATGGAGCCGACTTTGTGCTGATAAACACCTGTGCCATACGCGACAACGCCGAGCAGCGGGTACGCCACCGCGTGCGTGAGCTGCGTGCGCAACAAGGACGCAACAAACGCCTGCGCATCGGTATACTGGGTTGCATGGCCGAGCGGCTGCAGAGCCGCCTGATGGCCGAGGAAGACAACGTGTCGTTTGTGTGCGGTCCGGACTCCTACCGCCGCCTGCCGCAACTGATGGCGCAGGTGCGTGAAGGACAGCGTGGCGCCGAGGTGGAGCTGAGCACCACCGAGACCTATGCCGACATTGAGCCAGTGCGGCTTGCCAGCAACGGCATCTCGGCCTACATAAGCATCATGCGCGGATGCCAGAACTATTGTTCCTACTGCGTGGTGCCCTACACCCGCGGGCGTGAGCGCAGCCGCGACCCGCAGACCATCGTGGCCGAGGCGCGTGGTCTCTTTGAAAGAGGATACAAGGAGGTGACGCTGCTCGGGCAGAACGTGAACAGCTATCGTTTCGACAATGTAGGCTTCCCCGAACTGATGGCCATGGTGGCCGAGGTTAGCTCTCTGCTGAGGGTGCGTTTCGCCACATCCCACCCCAAGGACCTCAGCAACGAGCTGCTGGAGGTGATGGCTCGCTACCCCAACATATGCCGCTGCATACACCTGCCGGTGCAGAGCGGCAGCAACAGGATGCTGAAGCTGATGAACCGCAAGTACACGGTGGAGTGGTACCTCGACCGCATGGCGGCCATACGACACTATATGCCCGACTGCTCGATAACCACCGACGTGATAGCGGGTTTCTGCAGCGAGACGCTGGAGGACCACGAGGCCACACTGGAACTGTTCCGCAAGGTGCGCTACGACTACGCTTACATGTTCAAGTATTCGCAGCGCGAGGGCACCTATGCCGCAAAACACCTGCCCGACGACATTGCTGACGAGGAGAAGACGCGCCGCCTGAACGAGATAATAGCCCTGCAGGGACAGATAGCCTTGGAGAACAATCGCCAGGAGGTGGGGCGCGAATACGAGGTGCTGGTAGAGGGCGAAAGCCACCGCAGCAAGGAGCAGCTCTTCGGGCGCAACAGCCAAAACAAGGTGCTGGTGTTCGACCGCAGGGACGCTGTGCCAGGCACATACCGCAAGGTGAAGGTGACCGACTGCACGGCGGCAACGCTGATAGGAGAGTTGTGTGATTAGTGTTAAGTTAAAGGATTATGGCAAAAGAAAGTATATTCAAAAAATGGCCGTGGCTGGCGCATGTGCTGGCCATGATAGGCATTTCGCTGGTGATACTGTTTCTTGTGTTCACCTTCATAAAGTTATACGCCCGTCAGGGGCAGGAATACGAGTTACCCGACGTGGTGGGCACGAACATCGTGGAGCTGCAGGCCGACAACCCCATAAAGCTCGACGTGGTAGTGCTCGACTCCATCTTCCGTCCAGGACAGGAAGGCGGCTTGATACTAACGCAAGACCCCAAAGCCGGAACCTTAGTAAAGAAAGGGCGCAAACTGTACATCACCATGACGGCCTATTCGCCCGATGACGCCGTGCTGCCAGAACTGGCAGGCCTGACGGTGCGCCAGGCGGTGAGCGAACTGTTGAGCGAAGGGCTGGAGGTTGGCACACTTAAGTTTGTCGAGGACCGTTACAAGAACAGTGTCATCGACCAAACGTGCGACGGAAAGACCATCTATGCCGGTCAGCAGATAGCGCGCGGCTCGGTGATAGACCTCACTGTGGGTCTCGGTGACAGCACAGGACGCAGCGTGGTGCCCTTCGTAATAGGCAAGACCAGCGACAAGGCACGGCGCGACATCCTGTCGGCCTCGCTCAATGTGGGCAAGGAACACTTCAAAGGGGTGAAGCACAAGGAGACTGCAGTAGTATATCGCCAGGAGCCCGACTACAACGGAGTGAACAAATATGCCTACGGCACCGAGGTGGAGTTGTGGTATGTAGACGAAGACAAGACCGATGTACAGAAGCTTGTGCAAGAGTTCAAGGTTGACTCAAGCAAAATAGTGGATCCTAACGATATAAATGACGGGCGCCCATCACCCGACGAAGTGGAATCACGCGGAGGGTGGCTGTGGTAAACTGTGTTAAGTGAGAAGTGGTAAGTTTTAAACATATACTATTGGTTGGACTTATAGCCCTATGTGCCACAGCTGGGGCACAGGAAATGCTTGTGCCTGCAGGACGCTGGCAGCAGAGGCCTGCGGCGGCGTCCAAGAGCGCGGCAAGCCTCAGCCTGCCTTTCTTCGACGACTTCTCAGACTACCAGGGTGCTCCCACCAGCCGCCAGTGGATCCCTGGCGGAGCCTACGTGGGCACAGGCTACGGGCTTTTACCGCCGACAATTGGCGTGATGACCCTCGACGCCCTCGACGCCGACGGCTTCCTGTATGAACATGCGTCGACAAGCCCTTTCGGGGCCGACACCGCCACGTCGCTGCCCATACGCCTTGACGGCCTCGACAGCACCGACTCGGTCGTAATAAGCTTCTACTACCTGCCTGGCGGCGACGGCATGCATCCGTGGGAGATGGTTGGCGATACCCCCAACCCTCCAGACTCTCTGTTCCTTGACTTCTACAGCGCCGTCGACAGCACATGGCTCACTGTGTGGTCGCGAGGCGGCACCAATGCTGCACAGCTAATGGAAGAGACAGGCCATAAATGGCAATATGTAGCTATTGCCATCACCGACAGCATATACTTTGACTCGCTCTTCCGATTCCGCTTCCGTAACCACTGCTCGCTGGAGAACAATGGCAAAAACGGCATGATGGGGAACGTGGACCAGTGGAACATAGACTATGTGATGATGGACCGTGGCCGCCGCATCGACAGTGTACCTATGTTCCGCGATATTGCCTTCGTCAATCCGGCGCCCACTATGCTTAAAAACTACCGCGCTATGCCGGCACGTCAATACCGTACCAGCGAGATGGCACAGTCGCTGAGCATGACCATCACCAACCTATACTCGTCGCCCATAGCATCATACTACAGCTACAGCGTGTTGGACAGCGCCGGTACTGTAATGTACACATACGACGGCGGCTACCAGAACGCACCTGCGGAAGGATACCAGACAGCGCCAGTTCATGCCAGGCCGCAAGTGGGCTACACTTTCCCGCAGAGCGACACGCCAACGACATACACCATTGTGCACAACGTGCGCGAGGGAGCCACAGGAGACGACTACCAACAGAACGACACTGTGCGCTATAGCCAGCACTTCTACGACTACTATGCCTACGACGACGGCACAGCGGAAAACGGTTATGGCCTCACCTCGACGGCTGCCTCCTTAATGCTGGCCTACCGGTTCGACCTGAACACCGCCGACACACTGACCGCCATAGACATGGCCTTCAACCACACCTTCGAGTGCGCCAACTGCGCCATACGTTTCCGCCTAACCATATGGCGCTCTGAGGAGGGCCTGCCCGGTACAATACTATACTCTGACCAGATAGCACGCCTACCAATAATACCGGACAGCGGAGCACTGACCGGAGAGAGAGGGGCATTCCACCGCTACCTGCTGGAGCACGGCGTGGTGGTAGACGGCAGCATTTTCATAGGTTTCACGCAGGAAAGCAACGAATATATCAACATAGGCTTCGACCGCAGCTTCAACAGCGCCGACCGAATATACTACTACACATCGGACACCTGGCAGCAAAGTTTCCTTAGCGGATCATTGATGATGCGCCCATGTTTCGGCCAGTCGGCCATAGTTGGCATTACCACACCCGAAACTACAGAAGTGGTACCGACGCTATACCCCAATCCGGCCGATAGAGAGGTTCGCATAGATGGCCTTCCAAAAGGCAGCAAGGTCACTGTCTACGACATCAGTGGCAGGAAAGTACTCAGCGGAAGTGAAGATAGCATCAACACTTCATGCCTACCCGACGGCATCTACATGGTAAGAATCATCACACCTACAGGAACACTGCATACCGCCAAACTCATCATCAGACACTAAAGCCCATGGACGAAGAGTTTGTAGAAATAGAACAGCAAGAGCTGTACGAACACCACCGCTTCACCGTTGACCGAGGGCAGGAAAGCCTGCGGCTCGATATATACCTGCAAATGCGCCTCGGGGGAGTGTCGCGCACCAAGATACAGGCCGCAGCCAAGGCTGGCTGTATACAGGTGAATGACAAGTCCGCCAAGCCGAGTTACAAGGTGAAGCCACAAGATGTCATCACGGTGCTGCTGCCGGAGCCGCCGCATGAGTTCGAGATGGAGCCGGAGGAGATGGACATCCCAGTGGTATATGAGGATGACGATGTGCTGGTAATAGACAAGCCTGCGGGTATGGTGGTGCACCCTGGCGTTGGCAATTGGACCGGCACATTGGTCAACGGCCTACTCTACTACCTCGGTGACAAAGCATCCCCATATCTCGTACACCGCATCGACAAAGACACCTCTGGTCTGCTACTCGTTGCCAAGACCGAGGAGGCACAGGTAGTGCTTGCCAAGCAGTTCTTCGACCACACCATAGAGCGCAAATACAACGCCTTGGTGTGGGGCGACTTCGACGAGGACGACGGCACAATTGTAGGCAATCTGGCACGCTCACCGAAGGACCGCCGCATCATGACCGTCTGCGATGAGGAGCATGGCAAGCATGCAGTAACCCATTGGCATGTGCTGGAGCGTTTCGGATACGTCACCCTCGTCGAGTGCGTTCTCGAGACCGGCCGCACGCACCAGATTCGCGCCCACATGAAGTACATAGGGCATCCGCTGTTCTGCGATGCCTCATATGGCGGTGACGCCATACTCAAAGGCACCACATTCAGCCGCTACAAGCAGTTCGTGGAGAACTGCTTCGAATCTTGTCCGCGGCAGGCGCTACATGCTCGCATCCTAGGCTTTGAGCATCCAAGGACAGGCAAGCACATGCACTTCGAAAGCCCGTTGCCGGACGACATGCGGGTGCTCCTTGAGCGCTGGCGCAAATACAGCACAAACAAAAACTTGGCATGAAAAAGCACATCATACTGGCAACCGCTATGATTGCAATGCTGTACCATAGCACGGCAGCACAGACTTTTCCCTGGCAGGATACCACAAAGAGCCTTGAAGAGCGTGTGGAGTGGCTCATAAACAATCTTACGCTCGACGAGAAACTCTCGCTCATGGTACACCAGAACCCCGCTATCGAACGTGTAGGACTGAAACCATACAGCTGGTGGAACGAAGCGCTACATGGCGTAGGACGAGCAGGCCTGGCCACCGTATATCCAATGCCTATCGCCTTGGCTGCAACATTCAACCCTACTCTGGTTCGTTACGTATTTAGCGACATAGCAAAAGAGGCTCATATGAAATATTGTGTCGCTCAGGACACCGGCAACTATAGCGACTACACAGGGCTGACATTCTTTACACCAAATATCAATATCTTCCGCGACCCGCGCTGGGGACGCGGCATGGAGACATACGGCGAAGACCCATACCTCACCGCCATGATGGGGCTTGCTTGCGTGGAAGGACTGCAAGGTGAACATACTGCTGCATGCCTTAAGCATTTCGCCGTGCACAGTGGGCCTGAAGGCGTGCGTCATGAGTTCGACAGCCGTGTCAGCGAGCGCGACCTGCGAACCACCTACCTACCGGCCTTCGAATATATCATTAAGCATAGCAATGTATCGCAAGTAATGTGCGGATATAATAGGCTCAACGGTGAGCCGTGCTGCACTAACCGCCGCCTATTCGACATCTTACGCAATGAATGGCAGTACGACGGTATCCTCGTCACCGATTGCTGGGCCTTGAACGACGCCTACGATACCGACACTGTTATCCCGCGCCACCGCACCCACGCCACTGCCGCCGCGGCCTATGGCGATGCCTTCGGCCGCGAGGTGGACCTCGAATGTGGCAGCGGTCTCCCTGCCCTCCGCGAGGCTGTGCAGCAGGGGCTGGTGCCGGGAAGCAAGGTGGACGAGCACGTAAGACGTCTATTGAAGGTACGTCTGGCTGTGACTAGCCATAACCTTAAAACGGTCAAGGTTGTCCACACCGATCCGGCAAGCATAGCCGCCCAAAGCATGGTACTACTGAAAAACAACGGCGTGCTACCGCTCAAGAAGAATGAGTTCCTCCGCCTCGAAGGACCCAATGCCTACGACAGTATGATGCCACTTGGCAACTACAACGGCACACCAGAGCATACCATCACCATCGGCGATGAGTTAGGAAAATACCAGATTCTCAGTGCCAGTGATGGCAAAACCCTGGTCTACTGCGGCGGCATCAGTCCCCAACTCGAAGGCGAGGAGTTGCCCGTTGAGAAGGAAGGATTCTATAAAGGCGACCGCACGCTGATAGAACTGCCGCGCGAGCAGGTGGCTGAAATCAAGGCCTTCAGGCAGCAGGGCTACCGCATCGTCCTAGTGCTTTGCACAGGAAGTGCCATCGCCCTCGAGAACGTCATTGAAAACTGCGACGCCGTGCTTGTCGCTTGGTACGGCGGACAAGACATGGGCACCGCCGTCCGCCAACTTCTCTTCGGCGAGCGCGACGACTTCGGACACCTGCCAGTCACTTTCTACCGCAGCACCGACCAGCTGCCAGACTTCAACGACTATAGCATGATGGGTCGCACCTACCGCTACCCCGCCTCTGAACCCTTGTTCCCCTTCGGCTACGGCCTCAGCTACAGCTTCTACCAACTCTATGAAACCCAGGTCAGCGAGGCTAACTTCACGGTCGAAGGAATAATATCGCAGTGCAACACCGACGTGCCCGAGGCACCAGTGCATAGCACCGTGGTGCAGGTATACCTAAAAAACGACAACGACACCGAGGCCCCATACAAGCAACTCGTCGGCCTCGCCCCCGTCACCTTCCTTAAGGGCGAGCCCACCCGCAAACCATTCATGATAGAGCTCGACCCCTTCTGGTTCCGCCAGTTCAATCACGAAACTAGCCTGATGGAGGAACCCAAGGACGGCACCCCATTCACCCTGCAGGTGGGCTTCTCCAGCGACGACCGCGACCTACAGGACTTCACATTCATCTATCATAACAGAAAATGAGAAAGACTTTTATCATAAGCTTAATAGGCTTAATGGGACTCATTGGTAGCGCGAAGGCTCAGCACGACAGCATCCCCGAAAGTAACCCCATGATATTGCAGCGCATCAACGAATGGCAAGACCTCAAGTTCGGCTTCATGATGCACTGGGGCATCTACGCGCAATGGGGCATAGTGGAGAGCTGGAACATATGCAACGAACCGTGGATCAACCGTAACGGAGCCAACTACGAGGACTACAAGCGAGCCTATCAAGCGCTCAACAAAACCTTTAACCCCAGACATTTCAGGCCGGAACAATGGGCCATGGCAGCAAAAGACGCCGGTATGAGATACGTAGTCTTCACCACCAAACACCATGACGGCTTCTGCATGTTCGACAGCAAATATACTGACTATAGCAGCAGCGGCCCCGATTGCCCGGCACAGACTGACTTCACGCGCGGCGTTGTAGAGGCTTTCCGTACCAATAACATGTGGATAGGCCTATACTTCAGCAAGCCTGACTGGCATAACGACGACTACTGGGCCCACGAGTGGGCCACGCCCGACCGCAACGTCAATTACTCCATAGCTGACCACCCAGAGCGATGGCAGAGATACAAAGACTACACCTACAATCAAATTCATGAACTCACACACAACTATGGCAAGATAGATATATTGTGGCTCGACGGTGGCTGGGTGCGTCCCGAATGGAGTGTCAACGAAGAGACACGCCCTTGGCTCGGCTGTAGCGGCCAGGTGCAGGATATCGACATGCCGCGCATAGCACGTATGGCACGTGAAAACAACCCTCAGCTTATCATCGTCGACCGCAGTGTCGGTGGACGCTACGAGAACTACCGCACCCCTGAGAAGCAGGTGCCCGACAGCCTCCTCCCCTACCCTTGGGAGACCTGCATGACCCTCGGCGACAGCTGGAGTTACGTGCCAAACGACAACTACAAGAGCACCAAAACCCTTATCCACATGCTCTGCGACGTAGTGGCCAAAGGCGGCAACCTGCTGCTCAACGTCGGTCCCGACGCCGACGGCAACCTGCCCGCCGAAGCCCTGCAACGCATGGAGGAGATAGGCCGCTGGCTGCAGAAGAACGGCCACGCAATCTACGGCACCCGTCCGCTAGCCCCCTACTGCGAAGACAATATACGTTACACGCAAAGCAAGGACGGCAAGCACCAATACGCCATAACGCTCACCGACGAAGCGCCCTACGCCACCGTACGTGAACTAAAAGGAAAGGCCCGGAAATGACCAAGGAAGAACACTACAACAGCCTGCTACCACAGGTAAAAGCCCTTTGCGAAGGCGAGAACGACATGATAGCCAAAATGGCCAACGTAACCGCACTGCTGCACCACGAGTTCGGTTTCTGGTGGACAGGCTTCTACCGCGTCGTCAACAACGAATTGTTATTGGGACCGTTCCAGGGGCCACTGGCATGCGTGCATATAGGCTATGGCAAAGGCGTCTGCGGCACAGCATGGAAAGAGCGCCGCACCGTCGTGGTGCCCGATGTCGAGGAGTTCCCCGGCCACATAGCCTGCTCCAGCGAGAGCCGCAGCGAAATAGTCGTACCTTTCTTCCTTGGCGACGACATCATCGCCGTCCTCGACATCGACAGCCGCGACCTCGCCACCTTTGACGACATCGACGCCTACTACCTTGAACAAA
Source organism: uncultured Bacteroidota bacterium (assembly GCA_902777005.1). Lineage (GTDB taxonomy): Bacteria > Bacteroidota > Bacteroidia > Bacteroidales > P3 > Colimorpha. The sequence continues at coordinate 177,569 of CACYSB010000005.1, read as the reverse complement.
TAGTGACAATGCTCTAAGCAAAAGGGCTTCCGGTTGCGGAAGCCCTTCATTTTTTCATCCTATTTAAACGCGTTCTCGCTGAGGCCGTGGCCGCTCAGGGCCAGGTCTTTCATGTAGCCGGGCACCTCGCGGCCGAGGTACTTGTCCACATACAGCTTGGCAAGATACTGGCCCAGCATGAAACCGTGGCCACGCAAGCCGGTGAGCAGGCCCACCTCGGGGTCTACTATATAGCGCGGCTCGGTGTAGCGGCCAGCCCAGCAGGCCAGGAAGCTCACCTCCTTCAAGCCCGGCAGCCACTCGGCAAACACCTGGCTGACAATCTCGAGGAACTCCTTGCTGTTGTACTTGATATTCTGACGCGTCTCGTAAGCGTCGGTGTCGGGGCTGGCGCAGCCGATAATCTGGCCGGTATGTTCGAACTGCTGCCCATAGACGGCACTGAAGCCCTTGTAGTGACGGCGGTCGATAATCATATCCAGCGCACCGCCGTTGGGGCCCATCATCGGCAGACGGCGCGTGATGAATGCCTGGTGTTTCACTGGGTAGAGACCAGTATCGATGCCGAGCATGTCGGTGAACTTCTCAGCTCCCCAACCCATGGCGTTCACGAAGTGGTCACACGTGTATTCTATGTATTTGCCTTCGTGGTTGCGCACCAGCGCCACAACCTTGTCACCTTTACGCCACACGCTCAGCAGTTCACAGTCCTCATAATAGCGGCCGCCAAGCGACACACCGATGCCGCGGATATAGTCAATGACACGTCCGGGCGTAGCCTGCCAGCAGTCGCGCGTAATGAGGGCGTGGCTGTAGGTATCGCGCGTGTCGTCCCACAGCGGCGAAATCTCCTTCTTGAAGTCCTTGCGGTCTATCATGTAGGCGTCGCTCCAGGCTCGGCTGGCGTCGAGGGCCTTGTAGGTAGCCTCGTCGTGCACCAGGTTCACATAGTGCGTGGGCTTGTAGTTGATGTTGTGCACCGCCTGTATGCTCTTGAATATCTCGTGGCTGTGCTGCGCGATGTCGGCGATGTCGGGGTTGCTGAACGCCGGACGGCCACCGCCGATGTTGCGCCACGACGCTCCGCGGCTCCAGTTCACCATCACCGGCTTCATGCCGGCCTCACTGAAATAGCGGAACAGGCCGCTGCCCGATATACCGCCGCCGGCAATGAACACCTTGACCTCCTCGTGCTGCACGTCGTTGCCCTTCGGGAAGACATACACCTCCTTGCGGCCCTCGGTGTACACGTCGCCCAGCGTCACCTGGTTGCTGAGCGGAGCACGCGGCGTGGCGTCGCCGGTAAGCTCGATGCCGTGGGCTTTCAACACTCCACGCGCACGGGCTATACAGCGCTTGCCACGGCAGGGGCCCATACCCATACGGGTAATGTGCTTCAGTTCGTCAACCGATATATACTTGCGGTCGCCAACGGCGGCAAGCATCTGCTCCTCACTGATATCCTCGCAGTGGCAGATGTAGGTCTCCCCGTCCACGGGACGGAGCGTGTTCATATTCAGCGGCTCGGGGTAGCGGTCCTTGGCGATGAAGCCCTTGATGTCGGTCATCTGGCCGTCGACCTGAGCCACGAACACGCGCGCCACATTGGTCTTGTTGTCTTTCTTGAGCACCTTCTCCACCTTGCCCTCACCGATCTTGCGACCGTTGTTGTCGACCAGGAAGACCTCGGCGCCGTCCTCCACTGCATACTCGATGGGCAGGAAGCACCAGTTCTTGGCCAGGTTGTAGCCGAAGATTGCCAGTCCCGGGCAATGGTTCACGCACTCCATGCAGCCTATGCACTTGTTGTAGTCCACCGTTGGCGTGCTGCTCGTCGTGGGCTTGCTGATGGCGCCCTGCGGACAGCTGAATGTGCAGGGGTTACAGGCAAAGCCATAGAGGCAGTCCAGCTGCACGAAAGGTTTTGCAGCCATGCGCTCCGGGGTGGGCAGATTGGGCTTCTCAAGCAGACGCACGGGGTGCTGCTGCGAGTCTATGTACTGGCGCGAGATATCCAGGTACTCATCGTAGTTGTAGCGTATGCCCAGCTCCTGCGCTATCTCGTAGGCCGACTGGCGTCCGCGCAGCACAGCGCTGGTGCCCTCGCCTATGCGCACCGCGTCGCCCACGCCGTACACGTGGTGGCCGAACAACTCCTTGCCTTTGGTCAGGAGCTGGCTGTCGGGCACAAGGCCTGTGCATATATTTATTATGTCGATGTCGTCAATCACCTGCTCGGTACCCGGAATAGCCTTGAAGTTCTCGCACTTGGCAATCACGGCGCCCGTGATGCCGGTATTGTCCTTGTTGGGTATGGCACGCACCAGCGTGTAGCCCGTCATGATGGGGATGCCCAGACGGCGCACACGGTTGGCCTGCACGGGGAAGCCGCCTTCGCGCGGCATGGCCTCGATGATAGCCTTGATGGTGGCGCCGGCCTGCATGCCCTGATAGGAGGTCAGGTAGCCTATGTTGCCCGCTCCCACAGTGAGCACCCGCTTGCCCAGCAGCGTATGCTCCTGGTTCATCATCTTCTGGAACACGGCTGCAGTGTATACACCCGGCACGTCGTCGTTCTCGAAAGCCGGCATGAACGGCACGGCACCCGTGGCCACAACAAGGAATTGCGCATCTATGTATGACATTTGTCCGGTGACGAAGTTCTTCGTAGCCACACGGCAGCCTTCGAGGATATCCCACACCGTGGTGTTCAGCAGTATACCGTCTGTGTTCTGTCCGGCGAGGGTCTTGGCAATGTCGAAGCCGCGCATGCCGCCGTACTTCTTCTCCTTCTCGAAGAAGAAGAACTGGTGAGTCTGCATGTTGAACTGTCCGCCGATACGCGGATTGCTGTCGACCACCATGTTGTCGATGCCGAAAGCATTCAGCTGCTCGCGGCAGGCGAGGCCGGCGGGACCGGCGCCGATAATCACAACCGTGGTTTTATATACACAGACCGAGCTGGCTTCCTGCGGACGCTGCGGCGGGGTGAAGGTCACGCCGGGGAGGTCGGCCTCGTGGGCTATGATGCGTACCTCGCGGACACCGTCGACAGGCGTGATGCAGATGCGGCGCACACGGCCGTCAACCAGCATCTCGCAGGCGCCACACTTGCCGATGCCGCACTCCAGCGAGCGGTTGCGCCCCTGAAGCGAGTGGCTGTGAACAGGATAGCCTGCCTCGTGCAGCGCCTTGGCTATCGTGTAGCCCTTGCGGCCTCGTACCTTCTTTCCTTCGAATAGAAATTCGACCTCCTCGGTCTGGGGGATGTCGAGAATGGGATGGTTGGTAATCTCGTACATATCTATATGTTTTAGGATTAGTTTCTTACAGCAATCATACCGATTTTTGCATCACCGCAAAGTTAGAAATAATCGCAAACAAATGCAACTTTTTTTTCAATGCACACAAAAAAACCCACCCCCACCCCGCCCTTTGGTCGTATCCCCTTCGTACCCTCTCCGTCATTTCTACGGTTGTTCACCGGTTGTTTAACGGTTATAAAGCGTAAAACAATCGGTAAACAACCGGTGAACAGTCGGAGAGGATACGGAGAGACTGCAACGGGCAGCGGTTGGGGGTTCTCGGATGGTAAATAATCATCCTTGTACAATAAAAAACAAATACGCACGTTATAGGATAAAACATAAAACTGACCACCATGGATCTCAAAGGAAGACGTCAGAGCACAAACTTCGAAGACCGCCGCGGGAAAGGCGGCGGCAAGATTGCCGGACTCGGTATCGGCGGCGCCTTAATCGTCGGATTGCTGGCGCTCCTCTTCGGAGGGAACCCGACGGAGGTGATACAGCAGCTCGGCAGCCAGACCGGCACCACCGAGGAGTACACGCCCACGGCGCAGGAAGAGCAGCTCAAGACCTTCGCACTCCAGATACTGGCCTCGACAGAAGACGTATGGGAAGACCAGTTCAAACGCATGGGCCGCACCTACCGTGCCCCCAAGCTGGTGATATTCAAAGGGTCGGTGCAGAGCGGCTGCGGCAACGCCACATCGTCGGTGGGGCCATTCTACTGCTCGGCCGACGAGTGCGTATACCTCGACCTCGACTTCTTCAACGAGATGCCCAAGAGCCTCGGCGCCGGGGGCGACTTCGCCTATGCCTACGTCATAGCCCACGAGGTGGGGCACCATGTGGAGCACCTGCTGGGAATCCTCGACAAGGCCCACAGCGAGATGGCAAATATGGGCGAGACGGAGAAGAACCGCATGAGTGTACGCATTGAGCTGCTGGCTGACTACTACGCCGGCGTATGGGGCTACCACGAGAACAAGATGTTCGGCTCGCTGGAAGACGGCGACCTGGAAGAGGCCATAGGTGCGGCGCAGAAGATAGGCGACGACTATCTGCAGAAACGCGCCCGCGGCCAGGTGATGCCCGAGAGCTTCACCCACGGCACTTCGGCTCAGCGCGTGAAATGGCTGCGCAAAGGACTCACCACGGGCGACCTGCGCGGCGGCGACACCTTCTCGCAGAGCTATAACCAACTGTAAGCATGATGCCCCGTATACCATACCTGCAGACAGGCGACCGTGTGGCCCTGGCGGCACCGGCACGCGCCGTGACGCCGGAGGAGATGGCTCCCGCCATAGCGACGCTCCAGGCATGGGGACTGCAGGTCGTGGTGCCCGAGGGACTCTACGAACGCGACGGTCAGCTGGCAGGAGACGACCGTCACCGCGCCGCGCTGATGCAAAGCCTGCTGGACGACCCCTGCATTGCGGCCATAGTCTGCGTCCGCGGCGGATACGGCACAGTGCGCATCGTCGACCGGCTCGACTTCTCGCGCTTTGCCGAACACCCCAAATGGATTGTGGGCTACAGCGACGTCACGGTGCTGCATTGCCACATACAGGCCACCCTCGGCCTGCCGACACTGCACGCCACCATGCCGGTGAATTTCCCGACAGACGGCAGCCCGTGCCCGGCCACGGAAAGTATGCGCCGTGCCCTCTTCGGCAAGCCACAGGACATCAGCTGGGACTCCCGGACGCTCGACCGCAGAGGCGATGCCAAAGGAGTGGCGGTGGGCGGCAACCTGAGCATACTCTACAGCCTGCTGGGCTCGCGCTCACAAGTAGACACTCGCGGAAAGATACTGCTGATAGAGGACCTTGACGAGTACCTATACCATATCGACCGCATGATGCAGGCCCTGAAGCGCGCAGGAATGCTCGACGGGCTGGCCGGGCTGGTGGTGGGCGCCTTGAGCGACATGCATGACAACAGCACCCCATGGGGACACACGGCGGAGGAGATTGTGGCCGAGACAGTTGCCGACTACGACTACCCCGTGGCATTCGACGCCCCCATAGGACATATAGGCACAGCAAACCAAGCCCTCACGATGGGCATGCCGTTGACGTTGACCGTTGACCACAAGGGAGAGAAACGAATACACATGCCATAGATGCTACTGATTTACACACCACGGCTGACGAACAGGGTTGGGTACACGCTGAACGTGATATTCAAGCACCTGCTGCGTACGGAGTTCAGCATCACCACCGACGCGGAGCTTTTTACACAGAGCGACGGCGCCAAGCTTTGCTACGGGCCGCAGCGCGTAGGCGACGCCCTGTTCATCAAGAGCGGCGATCTGCTGACGAGCACGTCGATAGAAGAGCAGGAACCCCATGCGGTGCAGCAGGACGGACAATGGGTGCTGTTCCCCGTCTACGGGCGCGACCTGGACTTGGGCTTCGACCTGCCGGCGGCGGTGTTCTACATGGTGAGCCGCTACGAGGAGTACCTGCCGCACAGCGAAGACCTGCACGGGCGCTTCACGGCCGACCAGAGTGTGGCGGCAAAGGCCGGCTTCATTGAGCTGCCGGTGGTGGACCAGTGGGCGGAAATGCTCAGGGTGAAACTCACAGAGCGCTACCCCGACCTTAGCCTGCCGAGAAGGAGTTACCATTTCGTGCAGACAGTGGACATAGACGCAGCCTGGTGCTACCTGCACAAGGGCACGTTCCGCACCGTTACGGGGGCACTGCGCGACCTCTTTGCACGGCACGACTACACCGAGGTGAAGCGCCGCTTCAGGGTGCTCTCCGGACGCGAGGCGGACCCATACGACACTTTCGACTACATACTGGAGCAGCACAGGCAGCGAACGCCTGGTGCGATGTTATTGTTCTTCGCACTGCTGGCCGACTACGACCAGTATGACAAACCGGCCAACTACCTCAACCCTCACACGCGAGACCTGCTGCAGCACCTCGATGACTACGCCCACATGGGGATACACCCGGGCTACCACTCGCTTGAGGAACCGCAGAAAGTCGACATCGAGGCGAAAAGACTGGAACAGATACTGCACCGGCCCATTGTGCGGGCTCGCTACCACTTTTTGAGACTGAAACTGCCGATGAGTTACCGCATACTGCTGCACGCAGGCATAAAGAACGACTACACCATGGGCTACGCTGAAGTGGCGGGCTTCAGGGCTGGCATCAGCGTCCCCTACCCGTTCTACGACCTCGACCGCGACATGGAGACAGAGCTCATGATACATCCCTTCTGCGTCATGGACACAACGATGCAGAAATACATGAAAGTGACTCCCGAGGAGGCTGTGGAGAGATATCGCTCGCTGGTGGAAGCTGTGCGCTGCGTTGGCGGCGACTTCTGCTGCATAGTGCATAACCAAAACCTCGCCGAACTGTTCGGCTGGGAGGGTTGGCGTAAGGCCTACGAGGAGATGCTCGACATAGCAAAACCATAGAGACACATGATAAACTACAAAGAGAAACTGGACAAGATACGCGCCTTTGTCTTCGACTTCGACGGGGTGATGACCAACGGTGACGTTTGGGTATACGCAGACCGCGAGACAGTGCGCTGTGGCAACATAAAGGACGGCTTTGCAGTGCAGTATGCTGTGAAGAAAGGCTACATCATAGCCGTGATAAGCGGCGCCACATCGGCCAGCATAGACAACCGCATGGCCATGCTGGGAGTGACGCAGTGCTACACCGGCTGCGGCGACAAGATACACACATACAACAAGTTCCTTGCCGACAACGAGCTCAAGGACGAAGAGGTGCTCTGCATGGGCGACGATCTGCCCGACTACCCCATGCTCAAGCGCGCCGGTGTAAGCGCCTGTCCGGCCGACGCAGCAGTGGAAATCAAGGAGATGGTAGACTATGTGTCGCACTGCGAGGGCGGAAAGGGCTGTGTGCGCGACGTTATAGAACAGGTGCTGCGCCTCCATGGACAATGGTTTCACGAAGACGCTGTAGTATGGTAAAACACAAGACAATAGCCCTATTTTTAATGCTATGCCCATTCTTTGCGGAGGCACAGCATTATTATGTAACCGACACCGTGACAGAGCATAATAATTACGGTACTTTCTACCATGACCGGTTCGAAGGGCGCAAGACTGCCAACGGCGAGATATTTGACCAAAACAAATTCACCGCCGCCCATTGGAAGATAAAACTCGGCACCATGGTGATGGTAACCAACAAGAACACTGGTCTGCAAGTGATTGTCAAGGTAAACGACCGTTGCCCGAAACACAACGTGCTGGACATGAGCCACCGTGCCGCCAACGCGATAGGCATCAAAGGGTGCCAAAAGGTCACAGTGCGCATATTGCCAGATGGATATGAAGAACGCTGGGCCGCACAGGAGACAATGTTCGATTCGGTGTATTCGCGCCTTACTGGTAGGCAGAACATTAAGCCCAAAACAAAGCAAGCAACGCAGCCTGTGGCAAAAGAGAAGACTGTAAATGTGAAACCGAGCGAGCCAGTAACAAAGGCGAACCGTCCGTTACATGTAGATGGATATAACCTGATACTGGCATCGGATATAACACACAGCGAGGCATTTGAAAGCATACACAAGTTACCAGAAGTATACCAAGAGAAGGTCATTATCGAGCCCCTTGACGACACTACACGAGTAAAGCTGACCCTTGACGTAAGGCTTCCGGAGTCAAAAGCGAAAAACCTCCGTGCAGCACTAAAACGTAATTTCCCCTCAATTACAATGACACCCTGTGAATAAAAAAATAACTTTTTTTTCGCCATTTAAATAAATATTATTATCTTTGCACATTCAAACTCGATTAGCGCGGAAGGCGCACATTCGGGTAAATATAACATATAAAGAACTAAACAACAGGCCATTGTGGCATTATATAAAAGACAAAATACAGGCGTAGCAACATCAAAAATGGCAGCATTTTTGGTGATTATAGTGCTGTTTTTGTCATCGGCGGCAGCACAAAACGAGGGTCAGTACACCCACTTTATGTTCAACCGCCTTAGCTATAACCCTGCCTTTGCAGGCAGTTCGGGCAACATCTCGGCGACGGTGCTCTACCGTAGCCAATGGATGGGCCTACAGCTGCAGGCCCCAACACCCACAGGCAAAGCCGGCGAAAAGCCGACTAACATGCTGTTCTCGTTCGACTTGCCGGTTAGCTGGCTACATGGAGGCATTGGAGGCAGCTTTACTTCGGAGAAAGTGGGTTACCATGACAACTCTACTTTTGCCATTGACTATGCCTTCCGCATATTCTGGGGTGCAGGTACCCTGTCCGCAGGTATCGAGGCCGATTTGCAGAACTACAAATTCGAGACATCAAGCCTCTTTGGCACGAGCGACTTGAGCGGAGACCCGACAAACCCTGTCAACAACGCCAACGACCCCTTGGTGAAAAGTCAGGATGTCTCCGACTTCCTGTTTGACGCGTCGATAGGTATCTACTACCAGGTGCCAAGCCAGTTCTACGTCGGCATGGCCGCCAAGAACCTGCTGGCAACAAAAAGTGACCAACTGAACATCAAGAACACCCGTACATTCTACCTCATGGGTGGATACGAATACACATTCCCCTACAATCCTTCGCTCAAACTCAAGCCCTCGGCTCTGTTCAAGACTGCCAACTTCTCCATTTTTCAGGCCGATTTAGCCTGCCTACTGGACTATGAAAACATTTTCTGGGGAGGACTGGGATACCGCTGGGGCGATGCCGTCACCTTCCTGGCAGGTGTGAACTTCCTGAAGATATTGCAGGTGGGTGTAGCCTACGACTTGACAACATCGAAACTCGGCTTCGCTAACGGACGAAGCCTGGGCTCGCTGGAAATATACCTCAACGCCGCATTCCAAATCAGCGTACCGAAACGTCCGCCGACAGTGTCCGGCAATACACTCTACTTACGTTAAATATAATTAATAGCGAAACATTTTTGAAAAAAACGCGTTAAAGAACAAAATAAAACGAAAACAATATGAAGAAGCTGTTTTTCCTGTTTGCCGCCTCTACAGCCATCATTATGGCCAGTTGCGGCTCGTCCAACAAGGGAGAGCTGGTCGGCGTGAACGACCGTCCCTACTTTGAGGACATCGACCTGAAAGGTATGGTCTTTATCAACCAGGGCAACTACACGATGGGGGCTGGTGTACAGAACGTCACCTACGGAGACGCCACTACCACCCAGCCGCGCAAAATGCAGATTGGTTCGTTCTTCATGGACGAGACCGAAATCACCAACAACGAGTACCGTCAGTTTGTGGCAGACGTGCGCGACTCTGTGGCACGCCGCATGCTTGGCGAAGCCGGAATTGAAGGCTTCCTGATTGAAGAGGACTCCTACGGCGAACCTCTTGATCCGCCCATACTCAACAAGAAGACCAAAATCAACTACAAAGACGCCGATGTGCGCCAAGCTTTGATTGACGGCGGTTTCTATATTGTGGACATCAACCATCGCCGCATTGTTGACCCCGCTAAAATGAATTATGAATATTATTATATAGATTATAGCAGAGTTGCGCAGAAAGAGAACGGCACTAATACCAAGAGTGAGCATCGCGGCTCGATGTTTGCCTCCCGCCCCAAAGGCTTGAACAACCGTTCCAGCCAGATTCAGCGCGAATATATCAACATCTATCCCGATACACTTTGCTGGGTGCACGACTATGCTTACAGCATGAACGAAGACTATACTCGCAGCTATTTTTCGTCGCCGGCATTTGACAACTACCCAGTGGTCGGCGTCAGCTGGCGTCAAGCAAGAGCTTTCTGCGTGTGGCGTAGCAATACCCTGAACCAATATCTGGAAAGCATTGACTACTCGCAGCTCAATGACTTCCGCCTGCCTACTGAGAGTGAGTGGGAGTTCGCTGCCCGTGGCGGCATCGCCAGCCAGAGCTATCCTTGGGGCGGCCCCTACGTTCGTAACCCGAACGGTTGCTTCCTGGCCAACTACGAGCCTCTAAAAGGTGCATATGACGACGATGGTGGTGTGAAGACCCTTATGGTCGGCCACTATGCCCCCAACGATTACGGTCTGTACGACATGGCCGGTAATGTAAGTGAGTGGTGCCTTGATGCATTCAATGAGTCAACATATCAGGTTGCAAACGCCCAGACTCCTTACTACAACTATGACGTAAAGGACGACGACCCATTGGCCATGAAGCGCAAGGTGGTTCGTGGCGGCAGCTGGAAAGACCAAAAGTACTTCATCCAGGTCCAGACCCGCACCTACGAGTTCATGGACACTGCCAAATGCTATATTGGCTTCCGCTGCATACAGCCATATCTGGGTCGTGTGAAGGGTGACAATCTGCGTACCGCTAGTAATGTAGCCCGCTAAAAACAGCTTCATATAGAATAAGAAACACATTTAAATAATAAGCAAACACTTAAAAAATTATATTATGAGTTTCATAGACAATCTCGTTCGCAGTAAAGCGTATAAGAACTTTATGGCCAAGCTGTATGGCTGGGGTGCAGCAGTCGTTATTGTTGGTGCATTGTTCAAAATCATGCACTGGCCCGGCGCAAACATCATGCTTATCGCAGGTATGGGTACTGAGACCATCATCTTCTTCCTATCGGCTTTTGAGCCACCTCACAAAGAGTGGGATTGGAGTCTCGTGTATCCCGAACTGGCCGGTATGGTAGAAGACAACCCACTGGAGCTTGACGAGAACGGCAACCCTGTAGAGGCCCAAGATCCTCTTTCAGCAAAACTCGACAAAATGCTTAAAGATGCCAACATCACTCCAGAGCTGATGGACCGTCTCAGCCAAGGTATGCAAAATCTTGCAGAAAGCGCCAACGCCATGAATAAGATGGCAAACGTCACCACCGCCACTGACAAGTTCGTGAACAACATGGACAATGTCGCAGGACAGGCCGGCAAACTGCTTGAAAGCATGCAGGGCGCCCCTGAAGCCATATCTACCCTTTCCGCCATCTATCGTGAAACTGCCGAATCTCTCAGCGGAGAGGTCAGTTATGTTGAGGAGATGAAGAAGATGTCGGCTAGCCTCAGCAGCATCAACGCCATGTACGAGATGCAAATTAATAATGCATCGGCACAAATGACACTTAATAAGGAGTTCGAAGAGAAGATGTCCACCATGCTCACCAACTTCAGCAACAGCGCCGAAGGTATCACTAAATACAAAGAGCAAGTCGACGCCCTCACCCGCAAGGTATCTGAACTCAATAATGTGTATGGCAACATGCTTGCCGCCATGCAAACCCGCTTGTAATCAACCATACGTCTAACCAAACTCTCTTAAAACAAACAAAAGAAAGGAATAGACTATGGGTGCAACAAACTGTCCGGAAACCCCGAGACAAAAGATGATTACAATGATGTACCTCGTGTACACCGCCATGTTGGCTCTTAACGTGTCGGCCGAGGTCGTTGAAGGCTTCAGATCGGTCGGTACAGCAATGACCAACTCGAATATCAACCTTCAGACAAAGTTGGACGACACATATGCCAACTTTGATTTAGCACTGGAAAACAGTCGTGACAAAGTGCAGGAAAGTTATGACAAGGCCCAGAAAGTGCGTGGTCTCTCCAACGAATTAAAAAATTATATTGACAGTCTTGAGTATGAATTCATTGGATTGGTCAGTACCGATGTGGCCAAAATCCATACTGACCCCGAAAATCCTAAAAAAACGACGGATGTCAGAATAAAGAATGCCGATAAGACAACCAACCTTGACAGTGTGAGACGTGCTCTTCAATTGGGAGGTTTCGCATGGATGGAAAGAGGATTGGATGACACACATGGTGCGCCCAACTTCTTCCTCGACGGTGCCACAGAAAAAGGTACCGGTCAGGCTTACGACCTTCACAAAAGGATATCCGAATATGTAAAGACTGTCAAAGAGATTTTAGGTGACGACTCGGCAAATGTTAAATTTCCGTTCGATGTCGACAAGACCTTTCTTGACAAAGAGCACAAGCCCTGTAACTGGGAAACAAAGAATTTCAGTGAGGTTGTTGCCGGTGCAGGTCTCGTAACACTGACACGCATGAAAGCCGAGACCATGAACGCTGAATTTGACGCTGTAAACATGCTGTACAAACAAGTCAGCAAGGGCGACTTTTCTTTCGACCAGATTGCACTAATCTCCCGCCCCAAATCTACTTATATAATTAGAGGTGGCATTTACGAGACAGACATTAACGTGGCAGCCTACGACTCGAAGCAAAAGTTTAACGCCACGGTCAATGGCCAGCAGCTGATAAGCAACGACAGCGGTTCGGTACACTATCGCACCGTATGCAATAGCGTGGGTCAACAGAAAGTTAATGTGACAGCCTATGTTACAAGTCCTGATGGCGGTACGAAAGAGTATCATTATACCGACAACTATTTTGTGGCAGAACCTGTAGGCGTTATTTCGCTTGATAACATGCAGGTGATGTATTCTGGTATTGAGAATCCCCTGACGGCCTCCGTACCTGGTGTTGACGGACGTAATGTGGAAGTTAGTATTATTGAAGGACAGGGCAAACTGAACAAGGTTGAAGGAAATGGCAAATACATGATAACGCCTGCCAACGGCTGTAAAAAAATTGTTTTGGCAGTTGATGCCGCCATTGAGAAAGGAAAAAAGACTCGTATGAACACCCTTACCTTCAAGGTGAAACCCATACCTGCCCCAGAAATCACTGTCGCTGGATTCAAAAATGGTGCTAAGGTATCGCGTAAAAGCCTCACTTCGGGTGTCACAGTCACCGCTCGTGCCCAAGAAGGTTTTGAATTCAAGATTCCTAAAGGTTCAATCCGCGTAATGAGCCTCGAGGTGTTCGTTGGCAACAAGCCATTCAACTTCAATGGCAGCACGTTCGAACCTGACGGTCTGTCAGCCATCAGAAACGCCAACCGTGGTGACAACATCTATGTTACCGCAAAGGTGATGATGCCAGACGGTGTCCCCCAGAATGCCAACTGTGTACTCACGATAACAAAATAATTAAAAAGGATATTGCTATGAAAAAGGTTTTGTTTAGCATCTTCGCCATTGCTGCTTTCACTTTTGCGAGCAATGCTCAGAGTGTAATCGATGCTGAAGAAGGACGTAACCCCAACGATTTCTATCAGCAGGGTATAGTCGTAGGAAAGAAAGCCATGCCTTACCCATTTCTCCGCGAGAGCGATGTGGTATGGAAGACCACAATATGGCGCCAGATTGACTTCAACGAGAGTTTCAACCAGTTCTTCTACTTTCCTTTTGAGACCGAAAAGAATACTCAAGGCAGAGTAAACCTTGTCAATCTCATCATCAATGCCGCCTCCAATGGTGAGTTTGATGTCTATGAGAATGATGATATGAAAGTGCCTCAGGAATGGGAAAAAGCCTATGCATTCCTGCAGGGTAAACAATTGCGCACCCGCCAAGGAGAAGAAGATGAGTTTGGCGATGTTGAGGAGATTACCGATACAATCCCAGAAGACTTTGACCCTGCCTCTGCAAAAATGGTTCAGCTCAAAGAGTATTGGTATATTGACAAACAAGACACCCGCCAGAAAGTTCGTATCGTTAGCATGTCGTTCAAGTTCTCAAAGAACGTGCTGCGCGCCGGTCAGTCGGAAGAGGTAACCGACTGGACTTTCTATGTGCCTATGGATGATATGCGTGTGCGTCAGGTATTGGTGAATGCAAATGCCTTCGACGAGAACAACGATGTCGCCGAGCGCTCATACGATGACGTATTCATACAGCGCTACTTTGACAGTTATGTGACACGCGAATCCAATAAATTCAACCGTGCCATCACCGACTATCTTACCGGTGAAGACGCTATGTTGGAGTCACAACAGATTGAAGAACGCATATTCGATATCGAAAGTGACATGTGGGAATACTAAATCCATTAAAATAGTCAAATAAGGAGAGGGTTAAGAGCCAGATACTCTTAACTCTCTCTTTTAGCAATGACAATGAAACAAGCTGTACTGATAATTTTGATTTTGATTTCCTTGTGTACCACTGCACAAGATTTGTCACATACCCCTAATAGTTTTTATTCAGAAGAGATTATTATTGGACAGCAGTTTGTGCCTTACGCTTTCTTAAGAGAGAGCGACATTGTTTGGTCTACCATGCTATGGAAAACAATAGATCTCAACGAAGATTTTAATCAATACATGTACTTCCCTATCGACGAAAACGACAGAAGTGGGAAGAAAAGTCTAGCATATGTTATCTGGGGAGCCGTTTCTGCGAACGAAATACCAATTTATGAGGACGATGAGCTAAAAATCCCCGTGGACAATCTTCTTTTTGTGGAGAAGTACACAAAAGCAGACACCATAAAACTTGAAATAGGCTATGATGATGACGATAACGAACTCTATGAGACAATAATACAACCCAACGATTTTGACGGTGCCGAGATATTCAGATACGCCATACGTGAGGTTTGGTTTATAGGGAAACAAGACTCTAGACAAGATTCCAGACGGATGGCACTTGCCCCACTAAAAGAAGTGAAAGTAAAATTTGGCGATACTGAAGAACTAATAAACCTTGGAATACAGCCATTATTTTGGCTTCCTATGCAAAACCATATAGTGCGCACACTCTTTGTCAGAAACAATTCATACTTTGATGAGCAAAATGCCGTTGGACAACCAACGTGGGACAACATATTTATTTCCCAGATATATAGTGCCTATATTACAAAAGAAAGCAATAAATACGGAAGATCTATAAGCATGTATCTCACTGGCGAAGATGCGATACTTGAATCCGAAGCAATCGAAGAAAGAGTTTTCAACATTGGCGAAGACATGTGGGAATACTAACATATAATGACTATGGCAAAGTCAACTGACAACGAATCTCCTCTTATGAAACAACACGCGGAACTCAAGAAACAGTTCCCTGATGCAATACTGCTGTTCCGTGTCGGTGATTTCTATGAAACATTCGGCGAGGATGCAAGAAAAGCGTCCCAGATTCTTGGAATAACTCTTACACGCAAAGCTGCAGGAAAGGGCGAATACTGCGACTTGGCCGGAATACCATACCATGCTGTAGAACAATACTTGCCACGGTTGGTCCGAGCAGGATTGCGGGTAGCCATATGTGAACAGCTTGAGGATCCTAAGACTGCTAAAGGCCTGGTAAAAAGAGGTATTACCGAACTCGTGACACCTGGCGTTGCCTACAACGACATGGTACTCGAAGTAAAAGAAAACAACTTCCTTTGTGGTCTGCACCTCACAGACAAGAATCACGGCATCAGCTTTCTCGATGTCTCTACAGGAGAATTCTATATCGCCGAGGGCGATACAAAATATATTGACAAACTACTCACAGACTTTCATCCTTCTGAGGTTGTGCTTCAACGCAATAAGTTGCACAGATTCAAAGAACAATATTCCGACCGGTTCTATTGCAACACTTTTGATGACTGGGTTTTCGCCCCAGATTTCGCTAACGAATTACTTTTAAAACAGTTTGGGACAAACTCATTAAAAGGTTTCGGTGTAGAAGACTTAGAATTGGGTATAATTGCTGCCGGTGCTGTACTTTATTATCTTCAGGACACACAACACACGCAAACAGCCAACATAACACATATTAACCGAGTAGAGCAGAAGAAGTATGTGTGGTTGGATCGCTTTACCATACGCAACCTCGAAATAACAGGTTCCCACAACGACAACGCATGTACATTACTTGATGTTGTGGACAAAACGGTCTCGCCTATGGGTTCTAGACTTATGAGGCGATGGATACTCATGCCCTTGAAAGATATTGAGCCAATTGAGGAGAGACTCAGAATAGTCGATATTTTTATTAAAGATGCCGAAATCAGGGAAAAACTAACACATTGTATCAAGGTTATCGGCGATCTGGAACGCTTGATTACAAAAGCAGCAGTGGGGCGCATTACCCCCCGTGAAATACAGCAGCTGAAACGATCTCTTAATGCTACAGAAGAGGTTCGGTTGATATGCGAGAATAGTAACTCAGAGTCACTGAAAAAAATATGTAAAAAAATTAATTCCTGCATTCCTCTGGCAGAAAGAATTGATCACGAGATAACAGAAGACCCTCCTGCTAAGATTGAAAAAGGTGGTGTAATATCATACGGCATAAACAGTGAACTCGATGAATTACGATCAATGGCCGGCTCCGGTAAAGAATACTTGATGAGTCTGCAACAAAAAGAAAGCGAAGCCACAGGTATCCCTTCTTTAAGAATAGGATTTAATAACATCTTTGGCTATTATTTTGAAGTATATAACACCCATAAAACAAAAGTTCCACCAGAATGGATACGGAAACAAACATTAACCAACGCTGAGCGATACATAACACCAGAACTGAAAGAATACGAGGATAAAATACTCGGTGCCGAAGAAAGAATTATAACTCTTGAAATAGAACTATACAACGAACTGATTTATACAGTCACAAAATATGTACAGCCAATACAGTATGATGCCCAAATAATTGCGAAAATTGACTGTCTACTCAGCTTCGCTGAAATTGCGATAAAAAACAACTATTGCCGCCCACAGATAAACAATGACAATATTATTGATATAAAAGAAGGCCGCCACCCCGTCATTGAAACACAAATGACTCCTGGCAACGAGTATATTAGCAATGACGTATTTCTTGACAAAGACAGTCAACAAATTATAATAGTTACTGGACCGAACATGTCTGGTAAATCAGCACTCCTACGGCAAACCGCACTTATTGTGCTAATGGCACAGATGGGCAGCTACTGCCCTGCAAAAAGCGCAAAAATTGGAATTGTTGACAAAATATTCACACGTGTCGGAGCAAGCGACAACATTAGCAGCGGAGAGTCTACCTTCATGGTAGAGATGAATGAGACAGCAAGTATTCTTAACAATATCAGTGATAAAAGCCTCGTTCTACTTGATGAAATAGGTCGAGGGACATCCACCTACGACGGTATATCCATAGCCTGGGCCATCACAGAATATCTACATAATAATAAGCATGCCCATCCAAAAGTAATGTTCGCCACGCACTATCACGAACTAATTGAAATGGAGAATCAATACGAACGGGTAAAGAACTACCACGTAAGTGTTAAGGAAATTGACGGTCGAATCATATTCCTACGTAAACTTACACCTGGCGGTAGCGAGCATAGTTTTGGTATACATGTAGCAAAAATTGCAGGCATGCCGCCATCTGTAGTTAATCGAGCAAATTCCATGTTACAGGTACTTGAATCCAAAAACGAGCATACAATTACGATTAACAAAAGTGAGGCCAAAAACGGAAAAAAACATCTTTCAAAAGACAATTATAGTGGTCTTCAACTGAGTTTCATACAACTCGATGACCCAACATTACTTGAAATAAGAAGCAAACTATTAGACATTGACATAGATACACTTACACCAATAGAAGCACTATTAAAATTAAACGAAATCAAAAAAATTGTAACAAAGAATTAAAAAAATTGAGAGAAAAAGCGTGCCTAAAAGACGCGGAAATAGCTCAGTTGGTAGAGCACGACCTTGCCAAGGTCGGGGTCGCGAGTTCGAGTCTCGTTTTCCGCTCAAAAGACTCCTAAATCAGAGAAAGAGATGGGCTCTGGTGGTGGAATGGTAGACACGAGGGACTTAAAATCCCTTGCCCGCAAGGGCGTGTGGGTTCAAGTCCCACCCGGAGTACTAAGGCAATGCGGAAATAGCTCAGTTGGTAGAGCACGACCTTGCCAAGGTCGGGGTCGCGAGTTCGAGTCTCGTTTTCCGCTCAAAGAGAGAGAGCTTTGAAATAATGGGAGACAACCTCAAAGTCCATGTTCATAACGCCTTATAATAAGGCCGATGAAGTTGTCAAAAACACAAGCGAAAGAATAGTAATGTCTTGGTAGCTCAGCTGGTAGAGCAATTGACTCTTAATCAATGGGTCCAGGGTTCGAATCCCTGCCAGGACACTATCGCGGGGTGTAGCGCAGTTGGCTAGCGCGCCACGTTCGGGACGTGGAGGCCGGAAGTTCGAGTCTTCTCACCCCGACTACAGAACCGCAAAACCGCCACTTTAGCTCAGTTGGTAGAGCAACGCATTCGTAATGCGTAGGTCCGCGGTTCGAGTCCGCGAAGTGGCTCAGAAATTTAGGCAGAACATGGTGTTCTGCCTTTTTTATTGTCAAACAAAAACAACAAAACAAACAAACCAATGGTAAAACAGTACGAAACCGTTTTCATTGCAACTCCCGTTTTGTCTGAAGAACAGATGAAGGAAACGGTAAAGAAGTACACCGACCTGTTGACCTCCAAAGGTGCAGAAATTGTGTACGAGAACAACTGGGGCATGCGCAAACTCGCATATCCTATCCGTAAAAAAACGACCGGCTTCTATTATCTTATAGAATTTAAAGCCGAAGGTAGTGTCATCAACGACCTCGAGGTTGCCTACAAGCGTGACGAGCGCCTCCTCCGCTTCCTCACCGTCAGCCTTGACAAACACGCCGTCGCCTACAACGAAAAGAAACGCGCCAAAAAAGCTGAGGTCACCGAAGCACCCGCCGAAGCTTAATGTTTAACCCATTAAAAGAACAAGAAAATGGCTAACGATAGCGAAATCAAATACCTGACTCCCATTGCCGTGGAGACTCAGCGCAAGAAATACTGCCGCTTCAAAAAACTCGGTATTAAATATATTGACTATAAGGATGCCGACTTCCTGCTGAAGTTCGTCAACGAGCAGGGCAAAATCCTGCCCCGTCGCATCACCGGCACCTCGAACAAGTACCAGAAGAAAGTTTCACAGGCCATCAAGCGCGCCCGCCATATCGCCCTGATGCCCTACGTCGCCGATTGTCTAAAATAATCACAAGGAGGAAGAATAGATGGAAATCATACTGAAACAGGATGTGGCCAATCTGGGCTACAAAGACGAAATCGTCAACGTTAAGAACGGCTATGCCAACAACTTTCTTCTTCCCAAGGGAATGGCTATCATCGCCACCCCGGTGAACAAGAAAATCCACGCCGAGAACCTTCGCCAGCGCGCCCACAAAGAGGAAGCTCTCCGCAAAAACGCAGAGACCCAGCAGGCCGCACTCAACGGCAAAATCGTCAAACTCATCGTCAAAGTTGGCGAGAACGGACAACTCTTCGGCGGCGTAAACAACATCATGATTGCTGAAGCTCTCAAAGAACAGCACAATTACGATGTGGACCGTAAGAACATTGTTGTCGAGACCATCAAAACCGTCGGCAACTACACTGCCAAAGTGAATGTCTATAAGGAAATAAAAGCCGAACTCAATATCGAGGTCGTAGCCGAATAATTCCGCGTAACAACTTCAAAGCGGGGCATCGCCTAAGCGATGCCCCGCTTTGTTTTTATTCATCGTACAAACTTATTTTTTGCCAGTTTCAAAAAAAGGTGTACTTTTGCACCCGAATTATGAATTAGTACAATTGAAACAACAATAACAACATGAAAAAAGCCATCATTATCCTAACGTCTTTGGCGATAGTGTTTTCCACAAATGTAGCTCTTGCAAGAAACGTATCTGAAAACGAAGCAAAAGTAGCTGCAGTTTGTTATATGAACAACAATGGAATTGGAAAGAGTGTAGATGTATCTGACTTAACACTCATCCACCAGATAAACAACCCTGTGCTCAACGTTCCATCGTGCTACTTTTTCAATGTCTCCAACTGGGGATGGATTATCATGTCAGCAAGCACAGTCACCGACCCCATCGTTGCCTACGGTGACAATGGACTAACCCTCAACATAGAAGAAGCGCCAAGCAATATGATGTGGTGGGTAAAATGTTATGCCGGGCTCATCGCTGCCAAACAAGTTGAAGACTCCGAGTCCGGGCTTGAGGAAGACAACACATGGTACGATCTCTGGAAAGAAAACTATCCCGCCCCCAAAAATGGAACAAAAGCAAACATCATCCTTCTTAACGAAGGATGGGGACAAGGTAGCGACGATGGAAGCACCTACAATATGCTATGCCCAAGATACAATGGCGTTCCAACAGTTACCGGCTGTGTTGCAACCGCTTTGTCACAAATAGTACATTACTACAAATTCCCAGTCCAAGGCAAGGGAGTAAACTATTACCGTTGGTATAACTCCGAGCTAAACATGTCTGGTCCGGGAACACTGTTGAAACTATCATTCGACACCATGTTCTTCAACTACGACATCATGCCGGATTTTATCACCAGCGAGACTCCATTCGAACAAAGACGCGAGATTTCACGCCTGTGCTATGCTATTGGTGTAGGCATTAACATGAACTACGGAACCACAGCATCCGGCGGTAGCGGTGCTGATTCAAGAAAAGTCCCTAACATTATGAATGCTTTTTTCAAATACAACAAATGCACTCAAATCATACGGGAAGATTGTGGCGACTCTGCCTTCTTGGCACAAATCCGCAGTGACCTCGAACTAAACCGCCCCATATACATGTCCGGAGCCTCACAGACAGCCGTCGGCAATGACGACCGCCATGCATGGGTGTGTGATGGATATAAAACCACATCAATAAAGATGTATCACATGAACTGGGGTTGGGAAAGTAAAGGTGACGGTTTTTATAATCTTCACGATAACACAACTAATGGAATGCGTATCACCGACAACAGTTCCTACCCTCCTATAAACATGGGCTATACTTTTACTTTGGAACAGACTGCCATGATTGGTCTCATCCCGCCCCATGCAGACTCGTCTGCCATTGATTTCATGCCTCACCATGAAGGCATTAACGATGTCGCCATGCCCGAGCTCTACTCTGCCTATCCCAACCCTGCCCACTTCAACGTCACTCTTCCCTACTCAATCCAGCAAACAGAGACCATGACCATCTACAACATCGAAGGCAAAGTCATGAAGCAGCACATCCTGCAGCCCGCCAACGACCACATAGACATCAACGTAAGCAATATGCCCGCCGGCATCTACATCTATCGCGTCGGTGGAGCCACAGGCAAATTCCTTGTGCAATAACCGGCACATGTATAAAAAGAACAGGCTTCAGCAAAACTGAAGCCTGTTTCTTTATCCCTTTATCTGGATAGAAAAACCCTCGTCAATCAACGGTTGCACGAGAGCCTTCATCTCATCTGGCGAAAACTTCCGCAACCCCTGCATCGGTGTCGGGCGGTCAATGGTGTATACCATCCACTCGCGAGGCCTCAACACCCTCACAATATCAAGCATACCATCTATCACCTCAGGCTTCGACGAGTCGAAGTCGGCGGAGCGAAGCATACAAGTCTGCAGTACAAACTCCCCTCCGAACTTCTTCAAAGCCTCCACCACACGCCTCACATCATACCCAGGCGCTGGCTGGTTAATCTTCTCTATCAGTTCGTTCGTTGGGGCATCGATCTTCATTATTGGATTATCCACCCTGCGAAGTGCGGCAAACACTTCTGGAATGTGCACCCTTGTGGCGTTGCTCAACACAGACACCTTTGCCTTGGGATAATACTCATCGCGCAGTCGCAACGTATCGTCTATTATCTGCGCGAATTCCGGATTCAGTGTCGGCTCACCGTCACCGCTGAACGTTATACTGTCTACTGGAGTGCCTTCCGTGGAGAGTCTCTTGAGCATCCTCTCCAAGTCAGTGCGCACCTTCTCTGCCGTTGGCAGTACTGTGTCGTTACGACCGTCGCGGTTCCATCCGCATTCACAATAGATGCAGTCGAAATTGCATATCTTGCCTTTCTCGGGCAACAGGTTTATGCCCAGCGAACTGCCCAATCGACGGCTGAATATTGGACCAAATACAGTCTCTTCTCGTATCATGATTCATTTATTTTATTGTGTTAACGCTTCCCGCTCCGAAATTATTATATTGCGGGATTAGAAAAAAGTCGTATCTTTGCACTCGGATTATACCGCCCACCAACGATGGATACTCTCTCTCAAATAGCACTCACCTTCACTGCTGGACTTGGCAACACTGCCATCCGCAAACTAATAGATATTTACCCTGACGAAGACATCTTTTCCTTGCCCCCGTCTGAACTAAAGACAGCTTTTGGCACACATAGAAGTGTCCTGGAAAACATACGCAACAAGAGCGCCTTCGTACGCGCCGAAGAGGAGTTGCGCTTCTGTGAGAAAAACCACATTCGTCCGCTCTTCTTCACCGATCCAGACTACCCCACCCGCTTGAACACACCAGAAACCGACGACTGTCCGGCACTGCTCTATTGCCTCGGTACTGTCAATCTCAACCCTGAACGCTCAATAGCCGTTGTTGGCACCCGTCGCGCCACCCCTGTTGGCCGGGACAATACCGACATGCTGGTACAGGGGCTGGCAAGTTACGGTCCTAATATCATCAGCGGCCTGGCCTACGGCATCGATTCCGCAGCCCATACCTCAGCTCTCGACCACGGCTTACCCACCGTAGCTGTGCTCGGCCATGGCCTCGACCGCATCTATCCAGAATCAAACCGTCCACTTGCCAAACGTATCATCGAGAATGGCGGCGCCTTGGTTACAGAATATCCGTCGGGCACAGCCATCAACCCGAGGTATTTCCCTGCCCGTAACCGAATCATCGCGGCTTTGTCTGATGCCACAGTTGTCATCGAAGCTTCTGACAAAGGAGGAGCTCTCATCACCGCAGCCATTGCGGGTAGCTACCAGCGTGAAGTCTTCGCCATTCCCGGGCGGTTGGGCGACACCTACTCCAAGGGTACCAACAACCTCATCGCCACCAACCGCGCATTGCTTGTCCGCAATGCCCGAGACATCGCATTCCAGCTCGGCTGGCCGATCGCTGGCGAACAACTTACAATGGATAATTTGGATGATGCGAAAAAACTGAGTTCGGAAGAGCAACGTATTGTTGACCAATTGAAAGACAATGACATCCTCACGCTTGAGGAAATTTCCACAAGTACCGGATTCTCTTTAGCTAAGACTGCCTCACTCCTCTTCAACCTCGAAATGGACAACTGCATCCATACACTCCCAGGCCACACCTACCAGCTAATCCGAAAATAAAACAAAACTTTTCAATTTGGTCAATTGGAGAAATGTTTGTATCTTTGCACACAAATAATAACATATAAAACTATAGAAGTATGAAAGACATCATGCCTGTGAACGGTCAGTTCGAGATGCCCGCTCTGCCTTACGAAGCGTTGGGTAATATCATCAGCAAGGAGACTCTCGGTTTCCATCATGGAAAGCACCTGAAAGCTTATGTGGACAATCTCAACAAACTGCTGCCCGGCAGCGGATTGGAGAACCTGCCATTGAGCGAGGTGGTTCGCAAATCGGAGGGCGGCATGTTCAACAATGCCGGACAGGTGCTGAACCACGCAATGTATTTCGAGCAGTTCTCCAACAGTTCGAAAGCCATGAGCGGCAAGATGAAAGCTCTGCTGGAGCACGGCTTCGGCTCGGTGGAAGCCTTCAAGAAGGAGTTCGAGCAGAAAGGAACCACACTGTTCGGCAGCGGCTGGGTGTGGCTCTCGGCCGATAAAGACGGCAAACTGGTCATCACACAGCAGAAGAATGCCGAGAACCCCGTCACCATGGGCTTAACACCTCTGCTGACTTTTGACGTGTGGGAGCACGCCTACTATCTCGACTACCAGAACCGCCGTGCCGACTATCTCACAGCCCTCTGGCAGATTGTCGACTGGGCAGTTGTGGAAAACCGACTATAATCATTGTTCAATTGCGTGATTGTGTTGTTGCGTAAAACTAATCCTACCCAAACCACTAACACATTAACACATTCCCACATTAACACATTCTCATCATGCTGGTCAAGACCTACGGCAGTGCCATACTTGGCGTAAACGCGATAACGGTCACCGTGGAGGTGAATGTCGGTGACGGTGTGGGTTTCTTCATGGTAGGCCTGCCCGACAACGCCGTGAAGGAGAGCGCACAACGCATCTCGTCGGCTTTCGAAGAGTCTGGTTTCCGCATTCCTGGCAAGCGTATCATAGTGAACCTCGCACCGGCAGACCTGAAAAAAGAAGGCACGGCCTACGACCTCACGATAGCCATTGGTGTACTTGGTGCCATTGGGGCAACGAAACCCGACGAACTGGAGCACTATGTCATCATGGGCGAGTTGGGACTTGACGGTAACCTGCGCCCCATCAAAGGCGTGCTGCCTATCGCCATCGAAGCCCGGAAACAAAAATACAAAGGGATTATAGTGCCTGCTGAGAATGCCCGCGAGGCCGCCATCGTCAACAATCTGGAGGTCTATGGTGCCACCAGCCTCAAGGAGGTTGTTGCATTCTTGAACGGTGAGGGCGCTATTGAGCAGACTGTCATAGACACTCGCGCCGAATTCGCCCGCTCGCTCAACAGCTACGAGTACGACTTTGCCGATGTCAAAGGCCAGACCTCAGTCAAGCGATGCCTCGAGATAGCCGCCGCTGGCGGACACAACGCCATCATGATAGGTCCTCCAGGTAGTGGCAAGACCATGCTTGCCAAGCGCATGCCGGGCATCCTGCCGCCACTGACACTCAGTGAAAGCCTAGAGACCACTCAGATACACTCCGTGGCAGGCCTCATGCACAAGGAGGACTCGCTGATAGCCGTGCGCCCATTCCGCGCACCACACCACACGGTGTCCGACGTTGCCCTTGTCGGCGGAGGCGCCAATCCCAAGCCCGGCGAGATATCGCTTGCACACAACGGCGTGCTCTTCCTCGACGAGCTTCCTGAATTCAAGCGCACAGTGCTGGAGGTGCTCAGACAACCCATGGAAGAGCGCCGCGTGACAATCAGTCGTGCCAAGATGAGCATCGACTATCCTGCCTCGTTCATGCTCATCGCCGCCATGAACCCCTGTCCATGCGGCTACTACAACCACCCCTCCATCCCATGCACCTGCCCCCCGGGCGCCGTCAAACGCTACCTCAACAAAGTCAGCGGCCCGCTGATGGACCGCATAGACATCCATATCGAGGTAACGCCTGTGCCGGTGAGCCAGCTGAACAAAGAAGAGCGCGCCGAGAGCAGTGCTGCAATAAGAGAGCGCGTGGTCGCCGCCCGCGCCATACAGACAGCCCGCTTCGCCGCCACCCCTGGCGTGCACTGCAATGCACAGATGGGCAGCAAGCTCACGCGTCAATACTGTGTCCTCACCGACGAGTGTCGCGCCATTATGGAGCAGGCAATGAACCGACTCGGTCTCAGTGCCCGAGCCTACGACCGCATACTGCGTGTCAGCCGCACCATCGCCGACCTGGAAGCAGCCCCAGACATCAATCCCGACCACCTCCGCGAAGCCATCACCTACCGTAGTCTCGACCGCGACAGCTGGGGAAGGTAAAAACAAAATGGTATCAAATATCGATGCGCCCTAAAAGCTCATCACATTATAAGCATTTTTGAGGTGCTTAATCTCGGTACCGTTGGTATTGTAAACGATGCTTACGATATCGAAACGAACGTTTTCCTTGCGGTTGTAGCTTTTTACGTATTCGTTGGCCAGCCGTATAAGTGCCTGTCTCTTCTTGTGATCCACGGCCTCTTCAGGCTGCAGGATGCTGTCGTAGGCGCGACTTTTCACTTCCACAATGACCAGTTCGTCCCCATCCAAGGCGATGAGGTCAATCTCCAGATGCCCCCTACGGTAGTTGTGTTCAAGGATAATGTAACCCATATCCGTCAGGAATCGTGCCGCCATCTGTTCACCTGTCTGGCCGAACTCCAGCGCTTTGCGCCTCTCCTCCGGCGTACGGCCATCTGTTCTCTGTGTGTGAAACTTCAGTAAAGCCATTGGTTCCAGTTGTATTTCACTTCAACAAGTATTTCTCAGCCATCTTACGGTAGAAGTCTCGTTGGGCGGCGTCGGTGGCAGGCTGTACACCGTCGAGCTTCTTCAGCATCTGCTGCTGATCTCGGGTTGGATGAAGCCCAGCGGCCTTACGGGCAGCGAGACATTTCTGTAGCTCGTAGGCGGCACGCGCTTTGTTGCGGTCCACAAGCAGGCGTGCCAGCTGCATGCGGTAGCCAGTGCGGAACTTCTCCTGCCGCTGGTTCATGATGGCCTGGCAATAGAGTGCGGCCTTGTGGCCGGGGTCGTCAGTCAACTCGGCTAATTCAGCATAGAGGTAGCTGTCATGTGCACGACGGAGCATCTGCCGATAGCCTTCAATTGCTTTCTCCTTCTCACCCAGCAGGGCATACGCCACCGCCTGGTAGCGCTGGCAATGCTTGTCGCGCGGATTGCGACGCAAGGCCTCCTGCAACAATGGCATCATCATCTTCGCATTCTCTGCCGTAGGCTTTTCCTGCAACTCGTGGAATGCCTGCGTGAGCAACTGTCGCACATCCGAAGGTATGGGGTGCGGCAAAGCGGTGCCATCCTGTTTCGAGGTAACGGGTTGCCAATCCTCGTCGGACAACTGTTCCACCTTCATCTGCCCCACATATTCGAGCACGGAGAACGTCTTGCATTCCTTGCCAAGCACGAGGGCATAGTGGAGCATACTCTTGCGGGCACCGCCGTCTTTATCCTCTATGTTGGGCAGTATGCGTAACAATGCCTTGAAAATCTTCTCTGCCTCGTCAAGATGCTTCTCCTGCAGGCGTTTCTTTAGTATGTCGTGCGCCGTCCAGAACATGCACAGCGTGGTGTATTTGCCTTGATGCACAGCGTACATCGGACGTATGGCCTCGTAGGCCTCCTCTATCCTACCCTGCTTCCGCAGGTCGAAGATTTCCTTTACTGTCATTTTAGTATGCTTTTCGGTTTTTGGCAGCATTGTTTTTATCTCAGCGGTGCTGACTCGCGGCATTTTGATTTGATTTAGCGGTGCTTGCGACCTTCTGTTCAAAGCCTCTTGCGAGGCAGGTAACAGTTTTTCTGACATAGGATAGCCTGCCCGTCTGGCCAGATAGACCATGGTGCCAAGGGTAACCTGCCCATTGGTATGTGCATAACAGTAGTCGAGCATCCTACGGCAGGCATCATCGTCGTATTTGTCAGCATCTTGCCGACTGAGCTGCAGGAATAACGAGAGGCCTGTCTTGGCGGTAAATGTCGCGGCGATAGCATACGCCACACGCATCCAGTTTTCGTATTCGTAGGTAATGGAGCGACCCGTATCCTGAAGGTAACGAATGATGTCTTTTACGGTATCGATATCAGTTTTCCGATTCGCCTTTCTTCCACGCGCGGTAGCGGTCTCAACGTACGGCTGCTGTGGTCTCTCTGCGGACGTACAGTGTGGCATGCCAGCACCTACAGGTTCTTCGACATAGAACACCCCTGATGTCTCCTTGACCACCAACCCTTCGTCCCAGCAGGCGTAGCATAGGCGCGAATAGTCCGAACCCGACTGGTCGATGTCGATGGAATACTCTGTCTTGAAATAGTCTGTCAGCTGGCGGAAAGCCTGCCGGTGATGCTCATCCAACCGACTTTCATCACCGCCGCTGACTCTCACCAGGCCTTTGAGACCTTGCCCCGATGGCGATTTCCAGTAGGCAAAAACATACTTATCCTGCTGTAGCTGCTCTGCGACGGTTGCCAAAGCCTCTTCCGACAGGTGGTCAATATCGATGACAACAATGTTGTTATAGTGGACCAAGTCTACCTTCGAGTGTCCTCCTTTGAATACGCCGCAGAAGGCGACAACAGGCAACATCGACTTGCAAGCCTTGTACATCTCCACGTCACCCTCCTGCAGATATCCTCGGGCCTCTCGTACAGTCTTTGCATACCGCCCCGAGGCGAAACTCTTCAGCACACCGTCCAACGGGTATCGCTTGGCCTTGTGACCATACACGCTGCTGAAAAGCGACACCTCGCACCGCAGCACTTCGGCCACCGGGTATGTATCAACATCCCTCAAGTGCATTTCTGCAAAGGAATCCGCCGCAGGGCGTTGGGGGTTGGAAGTATCTGCTGCCGTTGACATATACATTTGATTTCAGTGTGCAAAGATACATAAAATACTGAAAACCTGATAAAAAATTTTTCTATGATTTTCAAATTGGATTTCTCTGATATTATGAGCGCAGCGACCACTTTAATATTTGTCACACAGATTTCACCGATTCTATTCGTTGGCGACGGAAGCCTGGCAATAGAGGAAGGTCGGCCTACAAAAGCCCCGTCATATAAAGTGGAAGATACACCAGCCCGTCCTTCAGCTCCATATCCTTCGTGTGCAGCACATAAGGCGTGCTCAAATACTGTCCGAACTTCTTAATGCACTTCTGAATCGACGTCAGCGTGTAGCCCGTGCCGCTCTTCACTTCGATAGGCGAAATATTGTGCCGCGAAGTCACCCGTTCCTTCTGAATCAGGAAGTCCACCTGCATCCTGTTCTCAGCCATCACCTTGTCGTAGTTCGAGTAAAAGAACAACTCGTGACCAGCCGACTTCAGCATCTGTGCCACGATGTTTTCCACCAGCATCCCCTCGTCAATCTCCAACTTGTCGAACATCAGTTTCTGATAAATCTCGTTCGTCACGATACCCCGTGCACTGAACACCAGCGAAATCAGCAAACCAGTATCGCAGTAATAACACTTCAGCGTCGCACGGTCCTCGTTCAATTGAAGGCCGATGTTCGGAGCCGTGGTGTTGTAGCTTATGTTCACTATTTTTGAATCTTCCAGCCAGAAGAACGCGCTGTCGTATTCCCGCATTCTCGCCTCGTCCTTTAGCGCCGACAGTATAAATTTCTTCTCCTTTTTTTGCAGTTGCCCAGGGATGGCATCATATATGGCGCTCACACGAGCCTTAGCCCCACCAGCATACTTCTTGATGTCGTTCTTGTACATTCGCAAAATCTGACGCTTCACGGCGTCCACCTTCGTAAAGTCGCGCGACGCAGCATACTCCGCCACCGCCTGAGGCATACCGCCCACAATCAGATACTGGCGGAAATAGTGCATTGCCTCCCTGTGAAATTCGCCCATAGGCTGCCTTTTCTCAAACCGCTCGTGGATATACGGCATCAACACCTCGTTGCCCATTGCCCACAGAAACTCCTCAAAGTCCATAGGGTACATATCCACGCCATCCTCCTCCGAAGGAATCAGAATTCCATCCACATTCTTCTTGATCGAAATCAGCGACCCTGTTTCCAGATAGTCAAACCTATGGTCAGCCACCAGTGACTTGACAGCCTCACGGGCACGGGGGCACTTCTGTACTTCGTCAAAGATGATGAGCGACCGTCTCGGTGTCAACTGCCGCTTATAGTGCAGTTGGATATTCTGCAGCAACGTATCCACATCTTCCAGATACTCGTCAAACCAACCCATGACCCGTTTGGGTGCCTTACTGAAGTCAATGAGAATATACGAGTCATATTCGTTGCGGGCAAATTCCTCTGCAATATAACTCTTTCCCACACGTCGTGCACCCTCAATCATCAAGGCCGTCGTGCCGTTCTTCTCCTGCTTCCATTGAAGCAATCTGTCATATATCTTACGCCTCATAATCACGTTTCCTAAGACATTACAAAACCATTTTATACACTTTTCCGCGATGCAAAAACACTACACAAACATCTATATATCAATGCAATAAAATAATTTCAATCAAACATTCTATTTATTTCATACTGCAAAGATACATAAATTTCCAATGCCAGCAAAATAATTTCCCATCAGGGCAAAGAAAAAGGCCAGACCACCAAACATAAACTGTGAGCAAATATCTGTGTTATCCGTGCTATCCGTGTGACATTAAAAACATCTCCGTGTGCCCAACGGCGAAGCCGCAATAATTGTGTTATCTGTGCTATCCGTGTGACCTTCTCATTTCGCTCACAGATTTCACGAATCTCACAGATTCTATTGGAATGATGTGTTAACCGTGAAGACAACTTGCAGCTATACAATTATGCGTATTGTATCATGTCGGCAAGTTGCAGGAAATAGTCGTTGCTCCAGATGTCAATATCATTGGCGTTCTTCAGAAAAGGCCTGACATCGTTCTTCACTTGAGCCATGTCGGCTGAAGCCAATTTCTCTTTGAGCAGTTCGGCAAACTGCTTCCTGTCCAACTCCATGCCATTAAATTCTCTGATTCTCACCTGAAGATGATGGAAGTTCAGAGGGACACCATTACGCACATACCACTCGAAATCGTACCAGTCACGGCCCTTGACACGGTTCTTCCAGGTGCGGAACACCAAGGCGTGCATCTTGCCGGCAAACAGATTGGGGAGCGTCAGACAGCGTGTCATGAACGAGAAGGGTTGTAGCAGCAGTCGCTCTTCGGTGTCGAACTCCAGCGGTGGCTGAGTGTCCACCTCAATCTTTACCTTTATGCTTTTCTCCGTGCGGAACGAGAGGTCATAGACATCGGTATTGTCCTTCAAAAAAGCCGACTCCACTTGGCCGAACGACTGCTTGTCCTTGAGGGTAATCTCCACTTCGCGTCCCAGCAGACGGCATTCGTCTATGATGGCGGGGAAATACTTCTCCATCGAGAACGACGTGTCTTTTCTCAGCAATGTAAAATCCATGTCTTCCGAGAAACGTTCCAATCCGTGGAAGATCCTCAGGCAGGTGCCGCCATAGAAAGCGGCCTCGCTAAAAAAGCCTCCGCGGTATAGGCCACTGAGCACCACTTGCTGCAACACCTCGTAAGTGGCGTTGCGACGTGCCTCCACGCTGTCCATAGGGTATCGCGACAACATCTGTTCAAATACATCTCTGTTCATCGTACAAGGCTTATCAAATGGGTTATCTGCTCGGCCTTTACCGCAGCGTGTTCGCGGCATTGCTCGAGCAACTTGGTATCGAAAGTTCTCAATGCATCCATCTCGAAGCGCAAATCAGAGGCAAGATAAGCCTCCAACTTCTTGGAACTTGACACAGCGATGCCGGCGGTCTTTAGGAGCATGTCGCACAAGGCCTTCTCTGGAGATGCTATAAGATAGGTGTCCTGCCCCTCCTGTTCTTGGCGGATGCCGATGGGGAAATAATCCACGCCACAGCTGCGATAGGTGAACCTTCCCAGCGGGGTGTCGAAACTACGGTTGTGCTTGATGGTCATCGACTGTGTTTCGTATACTAGTTCTGGGATCAGCCCATAATGTCGCAACGCTATTTGGAAGCTGACATACGACGGACCATATAGATGGTTGGCGACAAGGAATGGCACCGGCATGGCGCCATCTTCCGCACTCCTCACATACAGACCTCTTTTCAGTCTGATGATACGGCCGTCTTGTTCCAGATACCGCGCCTTATCGCTGATTTGCTTCGTTTTGGAGAACAAACACATCAGCACCGACGAAGTAAACGGAATGTTACCCACCTGATTTAAAGCATCTTCCCTCATTATTACATTCTTTTTTCACACTGCAAATATACAAAATTTCGTACAGTTAAACGAAAAAATATCGTTTTACTGTACGAAGTTTCATTCTCAGTTAACTGTTTGCCAAACGAAACAACACCCCAAAATGAAGGTAGTCTTTAAGCCTTCTTCTCTACATAATTAGAATTTCTTGCAAAAATACAAAAACTTCTCAATATACAGTAAACTTTATACAATTTTACCCTCATTTAACTAACCATAAACTTTACACTAATCAAAGCCAGATTATATAATTGCCGAAACCATTTGGTTTTATTCAACAATAGCACTCTTGATAGTATCGACAATGCAATACAACTTTAACCTTAACGATCACCTTAACTCTTCCGTATCGTAACTATTAAGCCATTCAGCTGCCGCTCAATACTATGAATTTTATCCATCAACGTCTGAAAGTTAATGTCAGCGTTAAAGTCAAGGTTATCAAAATACCCCACGTTCTTTGCTATCGTTAGTTGAGTTTCAGCCTCAAACGCAGAACCTAACGCGAAATCCAGAAAGTGTGCAAAGTCAGCATCAGAAGACCTAGCTGCACCCTCTGCTATGTTTGAACTGATAGAAACCGCAGCCCTTTGCATCTGGTCGCAAAGACCTTTCTTCTCAAACCACGGCATTTTACCTGTAACCTCATAAACGAAGGTCGCAAAGTCATCTGCCTCCTGCCAAACAGGATATTCTCTAAAATTTCTTGCGCCAGCCATAGTTAAGGTCAACGTTAAGGTTAAGGTCAGATGATAGCGTCCTTAATACATTGAACAATGTATTGGACGTCATCATCGCTCACATACGGCCCCGCTGGCAGGCACATGCCAATCTTGAATAATTCTTCGCTTACACCGTTGACATACGCCACACTTGTATCCGAAGTCTGACATATTATACCACTTGGCAAATTCTCAATTTTCAATTTTCCATTTTCAATTGTACGACAGTACACCGGCTGCTTGTGCATCGGCTTCCACAGCGGGCGCGCCTCAATCTGAGCCTGGTCCATAATAACACGCAGAGCCTCCACGTTGGCGTTGGGTTCGCAGTCGGTATGGGCACTCTCGGCGGCGTGGATAACGCCGGCGGCGCCGCCCACGGCGCCCGTCACGATGGTCTTGTAGGCGTTCTCCTGACCCTTGATGCGCACTTCGGGGTCGATGGTCATGGTGCAGAGCCAGAAGTTGGAATCGTAGCGGCTGTCGGGATTGCCGTGTATCTTGATGCCCGGAACATCCTTCAGCAGTTCCTCATAGAGCGCTTGCACATGCTTGTGGTGGGCGATATGGTCGTTTACCACGGTCATCTGTCCGCGTCCAATGCCGGCGCAGATGTTGCTCATACGATAGTTGAAGCCTATCTTCTCGTGCTGATAGTAGGGATAGCTCTCACGGTATTGCGTGGCGTACATCATAATTTCGCGCCACTCCTCCTCGTTGGCTGTGATAAGAGCGCCGCCACCTGAAGTGGTTATCATCTTATTACCGTTGAACGACAGCACACCGTATTTACCGAAGGTACCCAGCACCTGACCATTGAAACGGGAGCCAAAGCCCTCTGCCGCATCCTCGATGACCGGGATGTCATACTTATCGGCAATAGCCATTATCTTGTCAATCTGATACGGCATGCCGTACAATGCCACCGGCACAATGGCCTTCGGCTTCTTGCCAGTCTTGGCAATGCGGTCTTTGATGGCCTCTTCCAACAAATCGGGATCCATGTTCCAAGTGTCCTTCTCGCTGTCGATAAAGACTGGAGTAGCACCCAAATATGTTATAGGATGGGAGGAGGCACAGAACGTGAAGCTCTGCACAATCACCTCGTCTCCAGCCTTCACTCCGGCAGCAATCAATGCCAGATGCACCGCAGCGGTACCAGCCGAAAGAGCGACAACACGCTTGTTTTGTCCAACAAACTCTTCCAAATCTTTTTCAAATCCATTCACGTTGGGTCCAAGCGGCACCACCCAGTTGGTGTAAAAGGCCTCTTTTATATATTTCTGCTCAAGACCAGCTTCGCTCATGTGAGCCAAGCAGAGATAAATACGTTTCCTATCTGCCATAATATATTTCTTTTTTGATTTGCAAAGATACACAATTAACTTCACCCAACCAAATTTTTCAACAACCATATTAAATAAAATATTAAAATACAGCACCCTGTGCAAAAATTAGCAACAATAACCTCAAGTCAACAGAAAGTAGTCGCCATAGCAGCATGCTGAGTTTTCAGGCGCTTTGTGGCAAATTTCTAATCATAATCCACATCTTATCTATATCCATTCAATATAGTTTCTATATGTCAACTATATCTATCTTATATGCAATGTCTATGGTGGAGATATGGATGATGTATGATGGAAGAGGGAAGATGTAAGATGGATGAGGGGAGAGGGATGAGGGAAGATGTATGATGGTAGAGGGATGATGGATGATGGATGATGTATGAGGGATGAGGGATGAGGGATGAGGGATGAGGGATGAGGGAAGAGGTTAGATGGATGATGGATGATGGATGAGGGATGAGGGCGACAATGGGCGACAATGGGCGACAATGGGAGGCAAATAGGGACAATCAACGACATTTACGGACAAAACGACAGTGTCGCATCAAAAAGGCTTATATTGTATTCGAGACGAACAAATCAACATTGAAGGAAACGATTCAATAGCAATTATAAAGAGAATAAGATAAAAAACAGGCAAAAAACGACAAATAAAACGGCCAAACTCATGCGGACATAAGCGGAAATAAACGGAAATAAGCGGAAGTAAAATCATCTTCCGCCTCAAGTGGCCTTATATTATAACCGAAACGTGCATGTCAACCTCGAGGACGACAACGTAAGTAAAACAAAAAATTAACAATCTAAAAAAAACAAGATGTCAAAAACAAGTAAAAACATTCTCGGAGACCAGAGAGGTAAAATCGGAAAAATAGTAGGCCGCGTGCTTGAAGGTGAGCAGATGTACTCTGCCGCCCCAGGTCCCAGAGGCAGCCATGCGACGCCAAAACAGAAAGAGCACAGGGCGCGATTCTCTGCGGTAGTCAAGATGGGCAAACCCCTGAAGGGTGCCATCAAGATTGGCATGAAAGAAAGTGCGTCAAAGAAACATCTGCAGTCGCCCTTCAATCTATTTGTGACCCACAACCTGCGACACACGACGTACGATGCCGTTACCGGGTTAGCCACGCCCGACTATGAAGCCATTGAGCTTTCTGAGGGCAAAATCCAGTTCGTGACGTTCGAAGCTCCTTCTTTCGCAGAGTCCTTGAAAATAAGTGTAGCCTTCAATGGCAATACCGACTACCCAGGGGCGTTAGCGGAAGACACCGTCTACGCCGTAGCCTATGCACCAGACCTCATGCAGAGTGCCATGGGTATTGCCGCCCGTTCAGCCGACACAGTGTCCATCACCGTGCCGTCGAGTTGGCGAGGCAAGACCATTCATATCTGGGGTTTTGTACGTACGTCGGTGACGATGCTGACGGAGATTGAGGAGTATGGTCTAGAACTTGAGCCGGGAGGCTGTTCCAATACCAGTTATATCGGCACTGGCGAAGTGTTGTAATACCAGATAGACAATCTAGATTACAACACAACAAAAAAGGCCCTGCATGATGCAGGGCCTTTTTATCCATTGTCCCACCAGGACAACAAGCGAATTATGTATCAACCTATAGTATTAACAAGCTGTTGTGAGTAATAAAGACACAAGTCACAAACACACAACAAAAACATAGCTATCAATTCCTTAACAATAATATCGGAGAGAAATACGCCCATTTTAGATATTTTTCCTTTTTTTATTTTCTCCCCCACAAAAAGGTTATAGCATTACAACCTTTTTAGCATTTTATATGTAAAAATTCCCTTTTCGAAATTAATCTTTTTACAATTCTGTATCAATTTGACATTGTTTGCTGTCACCCCCGTACAGTCTTTCTCACCAAACGCACATTGTGCTTTCGTTAAAGCGCCAGCACCATACACGGAAGTCTTCGCTATTAGTCAAACCACAATATGCTTAACGTCTGTCCATATTGTTTTTGATAAACACAATGTTCATGTATCTTAACTCCCCTTAAATCATAATTAGTCAGAAACCACTCATTTGCGTCAACCTCTTCTGTGTCATCACACACAACATCATTCTCAAAAAAATCACCAGCACATGTCAGCAACGGCACCTTATTAGTATAGTCCGTCTTTAAAGATTTATATGGAAAATCATTCGAGAAGAGTTTGTACTGAATTATACCAGAATTTACACTAACAATGGCTATGGGCATCGAACCATAATCCATATATCGTGAAGCCGTGGCAGGAATGCTAGTTCCATAACGTTTACAAAGATCATCCAATTTTCTGAAGGAAAACTCTCCTTTACAATCATCCACAAACAAGCTTCGTGGCATCAACAAACATGATGCAAAATAATCAGCATCTTTTTCAATTGGATTGCGTTGTATCATACAATACTTGGAAGGATGGTGTAGTGATTTGCCAGATTCCAGAGCCAAGCGGTGTTCGTCAATAAAGTAATGCCCTAACTCATGCGCAAAAGAGAACCTGATTCTAGGAGTATTGAGATTGTATCGACCACGATTATTGATATAGATATGGAAATGACTATCTTCATACTCTAACATCCCGTCGAAATAATTCTGATAGTCGCCCAAGCAGTAGGTAATACCATTTTCTTCGGCTATTGCGGCCACATTCACCGGCAGACTGTCATTTCCATTTTCTGTTGCTATAAAATCGGCGAGGTCCTCCAGTTCTCTTTTGCGCCATTCGTTTTGAGTCATTTTTTTTGTGAATTCTTTTTGTCCTCCTTCATTTTGTCGAGAATAGACCGAGGAAGTTCTTTCCCATTCCTAGCAGCCATTGCCCAGGTTTTGGCGGTTCCGGTAATGTCAATCGTTTTAATTTCCATTCTCTCCACAGAGGAAATTCTATCCGTGAAAAGAAAGTCTGGTGTGCGGTACTTTTCTGGCAATGGCACGTTTTCGGCATGCTCCAAAAAGTAGTCCATTTCTCTGTCCGTTTGGGGGAACAGATGACCTGTCGATCTCAAAGCGGAAGCCACTTCCACCTCGAAAGCATCCAAGCCATTCATTTCTTTTTCCATAATTGATTTAAATATATAACTGATTACTGATGTTTTACGACATAATCACGCACTTTCTCAAGTGCTCTGCTTTTTATCTTCCTCAGGTTGGCTGGCGTGGTTTGATACCTTTTTTGCAGTTCGTCCAGCACATCTTGGGGTACATGTAGTCTTTTATCAGTATCGTATGTCAAGTATATTTTCAGTATTTCTCTTTCCCTTTCCGTCAACTCTGCCATGGCCTCATCAATAAGTCTTGCATTGGCCGAAGGTCCCCTATCCTCTTCATCTAAACACACCTCCGATGCAATAATATCATCTATAGCATCATCAGCTATCGGCACCGACTTCTTTATCACATCACGCCATGCGTTTTGTGCGATGCGCGACATCCACGTTACAAACGACACTTTGTATTTCTGATAATCATAATTGGGGTGGTTCTGAATGTTTTTCAAAGTTCTTTCGTACACCAGATCAGCAGTCGCATTGTTGCCACACACCTTAACACATAAACCCCACAGCACATCTTTATATATGTCGTAGAGCTCACCAAAAGCACTCATAGCTTCCTCTCTGTCCGAGTCAACCTTCTCTCGGATGACCCTCATCAATTCATCTGCTTTCATGCAGTCTTGTCTAATTCTTTTTTTCACCATCTCTCAGGATATTTTTTTCACTATAATATATACTTCTAAGCGTGACAACCACCCTCGGAGAAAAAATTCATGTCACGCTTCAACGTATCTCCCATGAAAGCGCCGGAGAGGAGGTTGACGATTCAATGGCAGAAAAAATAATCATATAAATATTATAAACATGGAAAAGGAAAAAGTTCCCGGTCATCTTGGCCACAAGACCTTCCACTTCAAAGTGGACGGCAAGAATTACGAAAGCAGAAACCAGATTGTGACTGGTTTAGAAATCCGTCAATCGGCAGGCTTGTCCGCCGATTCAGAACTCTACGTTGACATGCCGCAAGGCTGGCAAGACCACTATGTCGGATGTGACGACCGTATCGACCTGGGCAAGCCCGGAGTCGAGAAATTCATCACTTTGGCACACAAAACCGTCATCTTTGTCAACGGAACTCCTTACGAATATCACAAGGAGAAAGTAACGTTCGCGCAGATTGTGGAGTATGCCCACGTTCCTGCCCAGGGTTCGGCAGGCTATATCGTGAAGTATAGCCACGGCCCCCGCCAGAATCCGTCGGGACACATGTCTCCCGGAACCGAAGTATTTGTCTGCAACAAAATGGATTTCAATGTTAGAAGCACTCACCAGTCTTAATTCCGATTTGCACCGTTTGCAAGAAGAAGGATTTGTGATGGAGGCATGTGATGGATGTCTTATCGTCCATCACATCCCCTATCTCAACGCCAAGCACGAGATGAAAGACGGCACACTGATAATGCCGTTATGCACGACAGGCAACCTGACCACACGTCCCAACGACCACACCGCCCACTGGGTTGGCGAACGGCCTTGCGATGTCAACGGTAACCCTCTTCCGTCGTTGGTCAACCCCAACGGAGGACAGGTAACTTGCAAAGGTATTCGCAGCAACTTCTTCTTCTCGTGCCATGCCGAGAAAGAAGAATTCCCGCCAAACGGCGACTATCCCGACTACTACGAAAAGGTGAAACATTACTTCGACCTCATAGCGGCTCCTGCACTCTGCTTGAATCCAGAGGCTTGGCATTTCATCAACACGCCGATTGATGGTACTGTTGAAGAAAGCCCTCTCCGCTATATGGACACCAATGCCAGCCGTGCAAAAATCACCAGCCTCTACAGTAAGTTCAAGGGACTGAAGATAGGCATCATTGGTCTTGGCGGCACAGGGTCGTATCTCCTCGACCTTTTGGCCAAACTGCCCGTGAACGAAATCCACCTGTTCGATGCCGACGAGATTAACACGCACAACGCTTTCCGCGCACCAGGCGCAATGGAAATGGAAGCACTGTCGAAAGCACCTAAAAAAGTGGACTACTACGCTTCAATCTACGGCAACATGCACAAAGACATCGTGCCTCATGCGGTGATGGTCAAATCTGACAACCTTTCCGAGCTCGACACGCTCAACTATGTGTTTCTCTCACTCGACGCGGTGGCCGCCAAACGTCAAATTGCCGACTACCTGATTGACCATCATATCCCTTTTATCGACTCTGGAATGGGCATCGGCCAGAATCCCGATGGCAAACTATCCGGAATGATTCACGTGGCTATCGGAACACCCGATTGCTACCAGCACCTATCAGCTGTTATGGGAAGCGAGGAAGCTGAAAACGACGAATATGCCACCGACATACAGATAGCCGAACTGAACGCGTTGGCTGCCGACCTTTCCGTCATCCGGTGGAAGAAGATGCTTGGTTTTTATGCCGACATCCAACATGAGCCTTGTTCAATCTACACTACCAATTGTAACATCATCGACAACTATGAAAGCGAAGAGTTTTAAGCATGCCTTCGTCGATTCCATTCCTTCCACATTACAGGAAGGCATAATCTACGTGAGCCTAAAACACAAGATTGCTGCCCACTTGTGCGCCTGTGGCTGCGGTCACCGAATCGACACGCCGCTCGACCCGGAGGAATGGAAACTGACCTACGATGGCGAAACCATAAGCCTTTGGCCATCCATCGGCAATTGGGACCTTCCCTGCCGCTCGCATTATTTCATCACCAACAACAAAGCCATCCCCGTGGTTAGGAAACACAACAAATGGTTACTGTTCTAAAACACAACAGTTGCAACTAACAAATTGCAGCTGTTGATTTTTTCAAGATTTTTCATCTATCATTTTCAGTTCTTTGCCGTCAAGATATTTCTCCATCACCCCAAAGTGTGAAGTTTTCAGGTTTTGAGTTTTTAGTTCTTTCGGACTCAGGCCAAAGCTCCCCGCATTCATCCTCTCCCCCTGCCTAAGCACCTCAAGGTCATAATACGTTGGGGCGGTCAGCCAGAAATAATCTATAAGCCGTTTGCAATAATTTTTGCTTTCCAAAGGCTTCAGAACAGGAATGGCATAATTGTCAAAACTGTCACTAGGGTAATCGAAGTCGTCATTCTTTTGCGACGAGGTGTACATGATGCCTAAAATCTCGCCGTTGCCTTTTTCTTCACTATTTTTCGAAATGACCCACTCTGTCAACAACTGAGGGATCAGATATTCTGGTTTATAGGTATCCTTGTTGTTTTTCACCTGCACCATCGAGGCAATTACCAAAGGGAAAAACGACATATACCTAACCATGTCCGCATCCCAGTCGGCTTTTGAAGGCACACGGAGGTCAAGCATCTTAAAATCTTTCTGCACCTTGAACCTTGAAACCATCGTCGCCCCAAAATCAGGCCTACCCATCTCCTCCCAGCAGCCGTACACCCTATGAGCCAAATACAAACAAGGATAACCAGGAACACTATATCGTTGCGTCACCACCAACCCCCTTTTGTCCAGCGGAATGTGAAACATGTCTTTAGGTTTTAGCTTGTGTTGCTCCTCCAAAGCAACTGTTCTCATCCTATAGGCCACAGCACCACGTTTCACTTCAAAAACATTCTCTTTCAACGAAAGCCCTGGTATTTCGGTTTTTAGTGTTTTATAGCCGTCAAGTTGGTTCTTGATTGTAGTGTATGCTGAATGGCGCATGCCCCTGTATTCACTCTCAATAGCGCGGTTAATCCCTTCGCAAAGCTGTTTAATCCGATGCTTTATCTCATCCCAATTATCCGGACGTTCGTTGACATCCAATTGCTTAACATACTGCATGTATAAATTAAGGTTTTCGCTTACTACCTCCCTATAGTCCTTCTTTTCATTGGACTTAACAGGCACCATCGAAACAAATTTCTCGTAAAGCTTATCCTTATTCATCGTATTGAACTATCAACATTATTCACATCATCCTTCTAACATCATCCATCTTACATCATTATTTCCATCTCGGCCAAAACAAATGGCTATTCATTAACATCCATCTACAAACTACAAGTTTTCACATTCGCAATTTTACTATATACATAATGCTGATGATGACATGTCGAGATCTCACCGTCTGGAGGATGGCGCAATTGCTTGTTAATCTTTAATTTCCTTATTATTGGGGGATACTATTCTGTTCATTCTTCGGAATCATTGTAGTCCTTAAACATAAAAGTTGATATGAACCAATGGCGTCATTCACCTCTCATAGCACTTCGCATACCGTTCCACATAATCCCTGGGAGGAACCGCAGGGAGTCCAACGGGAATATCCTAGCATGATTTATCAAGTCACCGATTCGCCTGCCCATGGATACGCACTTCCTGATGAGATATGGATACTTACTAAAATGACTCATATCACGGTTATGCCCCATATTCCCGGACCTCAGGATAAAATCCATAATCCTATCTGCCTTATTATCATACCGTGAATCATGAACCATTAACCCAGAACCATGCTGCCTGACCTCTGGTCATGGCCTGCGACTTTATGGAGCAAACCATAAGTAGTGAACCATAAGTAGCCATTAACCCTGAACCGTGAACCGTGAACCATAATTATGGCATTTGTCTTCCAGCGACTGATGGAAATTGTAATTAAGCTTAGCTTTTCCTCCTTCGCGCCTCGGGAGAGAACAAACGAGTTTGTATCTCCTCTCGGCTTGTCTTCGGTTCATCCGCATACGGGGCGAGGACTTGGCTTGGGCGGATACCTCATCTAGCAGGTTTTTGTCAATGAGTTTCATGCTTTTCTATTCTTCATGTAGCCCACAAACTCTTTCCAAAGGAAGCGTTCGGCGCCCATGTCAGCGTAGACAGCAAATTTCCAGCGGTTCTGCAGCATGCGGCGGGCGATGTTCAGGCGGCGGTGATTCGAGGTGCGGCCGTGTGCCGTATGTCCTGACCCCATTATGTCGTCCCACACTCTCTGTTCCAGTTCGGGACTGATTTTCGAAGCTGCTACCACCTCCGTCTGTGAGAACCAATCCGTGGGCAACTGCAGCCTGTGCAGGGCGATGGCCGTAAGCGTGTCGGCGAAACGGCCCCACGGGCTGCCGTACTTCACTTCATGCACCGTCCGTGCCTCCGTGGCCGAAAGTTGCCTTAGTACGAGCGCCCAATCAATCAC
Source organism: uncultured Bacteroidota bacterium (assembly GCA_902777005.1). Classification (GTDB taxonomy): domain Bacteria; phylum Bacteroidota; class Bacteroidia; order Bacteroidales; family P3; genus Colimorpha. The sequence continues at coordinate 135,695 of CACYSB010000005.1, read as the reverse complement.
ATGGCGCAGTTCAATCTTCTCTGCCAGAAAATGCTTGTGTGCGTGCCATGCCGTGAACAGTGCTGTGAATGTGGGGTTGGGGAAGCAAATACCCGGCAGCGAGGTGGGTCTGCGGTCTGTGGCAGCCAGTTGCAGAAGAACTTTTGTAGACCCTTCCATACCGTTTTTCACCCTGCTGTTATGCAGCGCGAAATGGTGCTCCACAGAGATGCCGTCGATATTGATATGAACATGATGGCCGTCAGCCCGTCCTATCTGTAAGCCGTGTTTCTCGAGACTGGCATTTACTTTATCATAGTCTTCGCCAGAGTAGATGTCGATGTCGCCACACTCGCGCAAGTCGGGCTGTGGGTATAGCACCGCCAAAGAAAACCCTTTTATAATCATCGTCGCGAGGCCATCTTCTGCCAGCCAGCCGCCCATCTTCCTCACCACCTCACGCTTGTGTTTTGACTGCGCTGCAATATTTTGAGCATATGCCATCCATTTCGACCACAACACGAAGTCCGGCCACTGCTCCTTGGACAGTGCCGTCATGGCAGGGAACGTCATAGCCAGCACCTGCTGCCCCATTGCCAGGTCAAAGCACCGCTGCCAGTCGTCCTGCGTCGCGCTCTGGACCACCTCCACATCTATAGGCCGCCTCGTGAGCGTAGCATTTATGAGTTTGCAAAGCAATTGGCTCATGTAAGTTGAAAAATGAATCTTGGCACTTTGGACTATTAAACTGACTATATAATATCAACTTCAAACTATCAACTTTAGCCATGATAGTAGCTTTTGTACCACTATGCCATGGAAAGCCTTTTCATTTCATTGATGCCAAATATATGGTCATGATGCCCATGGGTGATGAAGACACCTCGCACAGTGGCCTCCTTTGGCAAAAGGCTTTGTGTGGCTTCAAAATCACCGATGTCAATCAGATAGTAAACATTACTAATGCCGTCGGAAAGGACATAGACCATCGAGGTCATTACCCGTCCGACAGCAGATGTTACCAAAAGCATTTTTAGTCAATTTCCTTCATCAACATTTATAGAAATGCATGTTATGTTTTTTTTTGCATAACCGCACAGAGATGTCTTACACAAAAATCAACATACCGTTACAGGATAAGAGTCACTGCTTATAATACCATACTTTGTCTCAAATGCAACTTTGAATTCCCACAAGCCAAGACCGATTTTATTCCTATTATATTCATCAAGTTCTGTTACAACATAACCATTTTGGACATTATAGTCCTGAATAACAGTAGTCCAAAGCGGCCCATCATTATAGTTATAACTACTTTCTTTGGTGGTTCTCCATGTTGTCCATATGGGTGTTGCATTTCTCGAAGAAAAATGCACCTTTACTTTCCCACCCCCTATAGGTAATGCCTTTATCGAATAATCTGCAACAATCCAGTAAACACATCTGCTGTCTTTTACACCATCCGTCAGGCATAGTTTATAGTCTCCGTATGGCATTATGCCAAGGTCAATTACATCACTTTCGGGAATTTTGTTTGTCAAAATCAATTGATCGTCCTTATAGAGATTGTATTCGGTAAAAGAATTGCGCGACAGCACATCAATCACTACATTCTCGTCTTTACGCCAGTTTGCTTTGTCGCCTCTTCTCGGCATAATTTCATCGGGGAACAATCCAGAATAATCCACACCTTCCACACCAACAAATGGCAACGGTTCATGTTTCGTCTTCCCTATATATCGATACCTATAGAAAACATACCCCTCATCAAATGAACCAACAATCTCACTCACTGAGAAAACAGTCCGTTTTGCTGTGGGACTTACTCCTTCTGATATGGCGATTTCCACTATTTTTCCTTCTTCACGGCGAATTCCGGTCACCAATCTCGTATGTCCTTTTCTCTCTGATGTCAGCACATCACCAAGGCGTAGTTTCTCAATATCTTGCGGTTTTACGGTGTCAAACCCGTTCCATACAGTCATCTGATGAATCTGGAAATTGTGTTTGATACCCAAAGCGTATTGAACGAACTGAGTACAAACCTGACCGTAGATAGCCCTTGCAGTACCACGTATGGAATATGGTGGCTCGGTTATATCCACCGTATACAGATAACTATTCGGATTCTTTAGTGACGATAAAAATGTCCAAAACGAAACATTGTTCGGACAGAATAAATCCTCTGCTCTCGTCGATGAATAAACCAATCCATTCACATTGGAACCCGCTCCGATGACTCCTCCCGGCTTATATAAATCACGAATCGGAGTATAACTCAAATTGACAATCTGTTCAGCATTAAGTAAGACATTCCTGACTCCTTGGTTGGCCGGTATATCCCACCCGTCTATGTCAGAGAAGACAGGCGGTTCTTCAATTATATAATGCTGAGGTTTTACAATTCCTAAACCATCTTCTTCAAATTCTGGCTTTGCGCAAAACGCTGTTAGGGACAAGGCCATAAGACTTATTAGCGCGAATGTCCTAACGAATAATATGTGCTTCATGTTCCTCGAATCCATGATGCAGTCCATTCCTGAGAAAAAAACTGATTATTCATAAATCACAAAATTGGGGTATTTACTATATAATATAACGAGGGAAGTTTATATTTTTAAACTTTCCGTCTTTCATTCTTGTCATGTGGAATAATAATACCCGACGAGACTTTTTAAACCCGATGAGTTCGTGCTGCTTGATAGATGGAATATTGTCAGGACGAATTGCTGTAGCCAATTTATTATTCTTAACGTTTGCTGGATTCAAGTTCTTAACTGTATGATATAACAGGTAAGTCCCTATGCCTTTTCTTCTAAACCTTTCATCCACCATAATCTCAATATGCTCAAAATCGCAATTCTTAACTTTAAAAAACATAGATTTTCCTCCCCGATAAGTTCCATAATGCCAGGCTATTATTTCTTTGTCATCCCGTACAATAGCCCATGCCTCCCCCTCAGCCGACAACATTTGGTTGACGTTCCACTGACATTTATAATTATCCTTGTTATCGTTTGTCAGTTTCACCAACCGACATCCCTCTGGCAGCGGACGTAACGTTTTTTTTGCTTTTTCCAGCAATTCCCTCGAATCAGCATAGAATACGTAGTAATTCCTATACGACTTCTTTATTCTTCCAAGTATCCTTCTGATTTTCATATTTCAAACACTTTTAGATTAATGCTTTTAATTTTGGCCACCACAGTCTTTCAATACCCATGATTTCAAAAGTACCATGATACGGGTTATGATTGCCTTCTATGATTTCAACACTGTTGTTTGTAATAGCAATATCCCAACCCACATATCTCACTTGTGGTATTTTCTTTGCCGCCTTTGTTACAACTTCCAACACGCGATCCCACAAAGGAATCCTCATACCGACAACTAACTTATCACAACCTGGGTGATAAAAATAGTTATCACTATACAACACTTCGTTGATTCCTGGTCCTTCTATGACACCATACTTTATTGAAATAGGATAGGCAATACAGCCATTGGCAGTGTCTGTTATTGCGTCACCAGTACCCACACGATATTTCGCTTTTAAAATATGAACCTCGCCTTTTTGATCAATCATGGTGTAAATCCTAAACGTGCTGAGTGCTGTCGTTCCAAGATAAATATCATCGTGTGCTTTAATACATTCCTCTATCAACATATCATCTTTTACCAGATGATTATAAAGTGTTTTCAGGTCCTCTTCTGAAACTCCACTCGTGGAATGTTTTTCAATCCCTTCACCTTCCTGACCACCAACAGGTTTTGCAATAAACACTGGGGTTTTGTTTACGAAATCCTTAAAATCACCAAATGAAGACTTGGGAGTGTACAGCCAAGATCTTGAAACTAAATCTTTGAACAGATTCAAAGCTTCCGCCTTGTTCTCTAAGAAATGAATATACTCAGGATTATTTACATGATCCTGCAACCAAAAAGCCTTTTTCAATGTAAAAAACCTCTTTTTTTCATATTTGGACATTGTGTATCCATTGCCTTTTACGACGTAATCATCGATGCTGAATCCCCAGCGCAAATTGCTGATCACATAATCAATGAATACTTTTACCCATTCTCCTTTTCGGAGTCCGATTCTTTGCGTATAGGTTTTAATACTTTTTATACTGGATCGACCAATAATCATAGTAATAAGTTTTAGTTAAACAAATATCTATACTTTTTTTTAAACATCTTATATACACGCTCCACCATCTATCAAGATGCTGGTTCCTGTGATTGTTTTTGTTGCATCGCTTAATAAAAAGGCAATGGTGTTGGCCACCTCGTAAGGGTCAGAAGGACCTAACGGCGCAATGAAATCCGATGCCCCAACCTCAGCATTTATTTCTCTGGCTTTCATGGCGAGCGGGGTCAACACCTCGGCTGGCATGACTGAATTGACACGGATTTTGCGGTCGGCCAATTCGAGAGCCATGCAACGCACAAAAGCATCTACCGCGGCCTTCGATACACAGTATTCACTCTTTGCCTTAAACCCTCTAATACTCGAAATGGACGACATCACCACAATGCTACCACCATCGTTGAAATATTTCCTCTTGGTTGTCAACCGCACTAATTCTACAAATGAATAAAAGTTCACGTCCATAACCTTTGAAAAGCCTTTGGATTTCAGCACATTCAAAGGTTTACGGCTACTAATGCCCGCGCAGTGAACCAACCCATCAATCATACCACATTGTTTCGCTACCTCATTTACAAGTGCAGGCAGTGCTTCAAAGTCGGTCAAATCACATGCTTTGTACAGATGCCCTGTACCATTCATTAATGACTGGGTTTCTTCAAGTCCTTCTTGGTTCAAATCGAACATGACGACTTTTGCTCCTTGCTCACTAAGCACTTTTGCGGTTTCCCGTCCGATACCTGAACCAGCACCGGTTACAATATAAGTCTTGTTTGTTAAATCGATGATGTTCATACTTTACTTAAACTCTTTTCTTAATACATCGCCATAGGGTTTACCAAATGCTTGAAGAAAATCATGACCACCTGGGCAATTCATCTCTACCAATTCATATCCATTTGGTGTAATAGCAATATCCCAACCAACAAATCGGGCTTCGGGGACTTTGTGTGAAAGTTCAATAATAGTCTTTCTTAGGTTTTCAAAATTTGGCAAACGATAGCCCACCATTTGCACATTGCTATCGGGGTGGAAAATATATGGATTGTTTTTCTTATCGCGTCCATAACCTACACAAACACCTGTTTCTATATCGAAGTCATAGCCAATACCACCCGAACCCCAATTGTCGACATGTGAACCTTTACGTCCCACACGAAGCATAATTCCCAATATTTCCACTTCCCCGTTCTTCTTCAGCATAGAGTAAGCCCTAACGGTATTAACAGAAGAAGGGTTAATGACCGCAATTTCAGGATCCTGTTCTATCGCACCTTCAACCACAAATGCTCCTTGTTTACAATCCTTGAGCAATTCTTCGATGGCTTTGCTGTCATCGGCCTTGATTTTCATCACACCCTTGCCTTGGTCACCATGATCGGGTTTAGCAAAAACAACACCTTGTTTGGCGATGAAATCTTTGATAACCTGCAAATCCGTATCTTTGTCGGCAACAATCCACGGTCGGTGAATATAGTCGGCAAAAGTTTTATACTCGGCTATTTTACCAAACGTTGTTTCGTTGTAGTATCCGAACTTCCTTAACAACTTTCTATAGCGATATGTTGTTAGATAGCGATTACGTTCGCGATGATTTTTCTTATAGAACTCAAATCTCACATAGTCAACAGGCTTGGCACCATAACGAAGACCGCACCATAACTCGCTGATAATCACCAACCCCCGCTTAATTCCATTTTTTTCGGACACAATTTCGGCTTGCTCAGCACTTTCGGCAAGACCTTTTTTTAACCATACAATAGGTGAAATCATTTTTCTTGCTTTTTGAGTTCTTAAATCATACTATAGCAGTGTATTGAAACTTTGGAAATGTTAAATAATTATTTCTTCCCAAAAACCTCATTAAGAATATCGTTAGTATCTTCTTTAAATACAGGACCATTATTTAACTGATGAAAATCAAGTTCACCATCGCAAAGATTGGCCTCAATCAACACTGGTTCATTATCTTCATTAATTGCCACATCCCATGAGACAAGCCTAAAATGTGGTACTTGAGGATGCAGACCAATTACCAATTGTTTACAATTTTCGAAACACGGGATTACTATTTCATCGAACTTCTGATGAGTATCAGGATGCTCCTTAAAACATTCCCCTTTTACATTATAGGCAACAGGTTTCAACCTTCCATCGTCATTCACACCACACGTAATACCGCCACTAGAAGCATTGTCTATTTTTGAACCTCCTACTCCCATTCTGACAATTGTTGAATATGGTTTTACTGTCCCATCTTTCCGTAACAATGTAATAATCCTGACGGTGTTAACGGATGAAGGATTTAATTTGGCCATAGTACTGCTTTGGCGCAATGGTTTCTGAATAACGATATCCTTTGAGATAGAATTGATCAATTCAACAAAGTCCTCTTTATTCTGCTTTTGACTATCGAAGAAAAACACACCCTTCCCTCCGTATGAATCAGTAGCTATTTTAATAAAACAAGACTTTTCCGACAAAACCGATTTAATTATAACATCTTGATTTTCACCCCTCCCCTTTCCATTATACCAAAAACCATTCAGTCTATATGCTATTGTCTCGGGCATTTTACAACCACTAAAAATGCGAGGGTAATAACACTTGTTATCAATCCATTTCACAGCCTCATGGTTATTCAGAAATCTATCAATAATGCAAAAATAAACGGAATCTGGAATAAACCTTGGGTCAAAAGCCCCTGTTTTTTCAAGATAGAATTCATGACCATAAAATCGAATCCTGCAATATCTATCCCAAAACTCACGGACAATTTTACTCTGTTGTTGATCTAATTTAGTTCCTTTTGTTATTCTTGACCTATGCCTATTATCCAGCCATTTTATCAATCTTTTCTTTTGAATAATGGCAGAATGTTTGTTGACCCTATACGTAATACTCGCTACAATATTCATATGATATGTTCTAAAAAATGATTTATGGTCATCTTATTTCAGTTCTCGTTTCAGCAAATCACCGTACGGGGTGCCAAAAGGCTGAAGTATGTCATGGCCTCCGGGGCAATTCATCTCCACAAGTTCATAACCTTCAGGCGTGATGGCTATGTCCCAACCAACGTAACGAGCCTGTGGTACTTTCTGCGAAATCTCAAGTACGAGTTGTTTCAATTTTTCGAAATTCGGCAGCCGGAATCCAACCATTTGAAAGTTGCTACCTGGGTGTATTAAATACGGTTGTTGCTTTTTATCCACACCTGCCCTATCGCAGATGCCGGTAGCAAGATCAAAGTTGTAACATACACCTCCTGACCCCCAGTTGTCAACCACCATGCCCGGCATTCCCACTCGCAACAAGATGCTGATGATTTGCGTAGTTCCATCACGTTTAATCAGTGTGAACGCTCTAATCGTATTAATAGATGATGGATTAATGGCAGCAATTTCAGGAGCCTGTACAATTGCTCCCTCTACCACAAATGCTCTTTGTTTACAATCGTTAAGCAACCCCTCAATGGCAACGTTATCATCAGCCTTTATCTTCATCACACCATTACCTTGTGACCCGTGATCTGGTTTGACAAACACAATCCCTTGTTTTGCGATAAAATCTTTTATGGATTGCGTATCTGTGTCTTTGTCAGCCACTATCCACGGACGATGGATGTAGTCGGCAAAAGTTTTATATATCGCTATTTTGCCATACGTCTTCTCTCTCGTTTTATAATAGCCGAATTCTTTCAACATCTTATTAAAACGATGAATCGTTAAATAACGGTTGCGTTCGTGATGGTTTTTCTTGTAAAACTCAAAACGCACATAGTCAACGGGCTTGGCCCCATACCGTAATCTACACCATAACATGCTGATAATCACTCTCACCCGATTGATTCCATATTTTTCGGACACAATCTTGGACTGCTCTTTGCCTTGAGGCAAGTATCTTTTTAACCATAAAAACATTTTTCCTACTTTTTGAGTTCCTGTACCATTTTCCAAATAGCCTCAGCCGAATTGAAATTCTCGGGATCAAGTTCGTTGATACGAATCTGCACGTCATACTCATCATCTAATTCTGAGATGATAGAAACGACATCGAATGAATCTAAGATTCCGTCGTCAATCAGAGCGGTTTCATTGGCGAAGTCCACGTCGGGACGGATGCCTTTTAAGATTTCCAATAGTTTTTCCATTTTTATTAAGTGTTTATATTTTAATCATTGATAAAGTTGACTTGTTCATGGGAACAAAACCTTTGCTGCGATACATGGCCACGGCATTCTCGTTCTGCCGCTGCACCCACAGCATATAGCGGCTGCTGTCGTCCACATGGCCTTGCTCAATAAAGGCTTCCGTCAGCCCACGGCCTATCTTCTTACCTCTAGCCTCTGGCACCACAGCCACGTGGTTCAGCCAACATGCGCCCTGCCGCATTTCGAACTGCAAAGCACCGAGACGGTTCCCATCCAAATCCTTGGCAATCAGAATTGCGTTCTCTTGTATCAACAACGGCACCTGTCCCTCTGAAATATAATCACCACTCCATTTATCGAACGAAGTATTGAACAGTCTTATTGCCCAAAGAACATCCTCTATGGCTGTGGCTATTTCTATCTTTACTCCCTCGATTAAGATGGGTTGTGTTAGAGAAGCGTACTTGGCAAAATATTGGTCACGAACAAGGTTTTTCTTAAAACCCATGTCCTCCAACCATTTCACCTCGGCTTCAGGTGCGTTCTCGCCTCGGAACAGAATTTCCGCCACCAGCTCGCTTTCGGGCAAAACCAACAACTCTTCAGTGTTATTGATGTAGTAATACACGCGGTAGAAGCCTTCTTTCTGCACCAACAAAAGGGCATTGTCCTGACCACATAGGGCAAACAAGCGGTCGTGGATAATCAAGTCAGCCGCCTCGTTTTGGAGGTAGTCGTTGGTGAAGCGACCCTTGCGGTTATATCGCTCCACCAACTGTATATACTGCTCGTAGTTTTCAATCTTTTGTGGCTTCATATTGCTTCTTCAATTCTATCCTATCAATCTTTCCATTGAGGTTGTAGGGCATCTGAGCCAAATGGTTCACTACCTCGGGGAACATATACACCGGGATGCGCTCCTTCACCAGGTTGATCACATCGCGTTCCGTGCCGTCGGCAGTGGTATAGTAAAGCACCAACTTGTCCTGCTCGTGGTCGAAGACGCAGGCGGCATTGGTCACGCCATCTATGGCATTTACCGCCACCTCAATCTCGCCCAACTCGATGCGGTTGCCCTTGTGTTTCACCTGAAAGTCCTTGCGCGACACGAACACCAAGTTGCCATCGGCATCGGGCTTCACCAAGTCACCAGTGCGGTAGATGATGTCGTTGTATAGAGGATTCAATGGGTTCTGCACAAACACCTCGTCAGTCTTCGTGCGGTTGCCATAGTAGCCCAAAGCCACACCGCTGCCTCGCACACAAAGCTCACCCACCTCGCCAATCGCGGCTTCGCTGTCATCATCCTTCAACACCAGCACCTGCATGTTGCGACAAGCTTTGCCAATGGGAATATATTCATCGTCGGCATAATGACGTGTCACGTCAAAATAAGTGCAATCCACAGTGATTTCCGTAGGCCCGTAGAGATTCACAAAGCGCACGTTGGGCAGTTTCTCCTGCCACGTGCGGAGCTGTTTGGCGGGCATGGCCTCGCCAGCGAAGGTGACCAAGCGCAGATGATCCGGCAACGCCACACTAAGAATGTCGCTATTACCCACCAGTACGATAGCCGAGGTGGCCCACAGGATGGCTGTGATATGGCGGTCGTTCAAGAACGGCATCAACTGCTTGGTGAAGGTGAAATATTTCTTGCCAATCACATTCAGCGTGGCACCGCTCTTCAGGCAGATGCAAATATCCTTGACCGAGCCATCGAAGTAGAACGGGGTTTGGTTGCCCAAGGCATCGACTTCGGTGAACTGGAAGGTCTCCACAAGCCAATCTGCCAAGTCAATCATACCACGGTGACTAATGACCACACCTTTCGGCACTCCAGTGGAACCACTGGTGAAAATGCTATAGACAGGGTCGAGGTCGATCATCTGTTCACGGATTGTGGCCAACAACTGCTTGTCGGCAGGATGCTCTTTCACCTCGTTGTAAATAAATCTCGGACCAGCAAACTCAATCTGATCAAGTGTCTTCAGGTCAGCCTCGGTGGTAGCCACCGCAGCGATAGGTTTGCACACATCGGCAATGAGGCGCACACGCTCGAAAGGCATCTTGCAATCGATAGGCACATAGAAATTGCCACTCTCCACAGCTCCCATGGCTCCCACAAGACCCTCGATGCGGCGGTCAACAAAGACCAGCACGGCACGGCGGATGGTGCTACCAGTAGCCTGGGCTATGGCTGTACCTATGCCTTCGGCCTGTTGAAGCCACTGGCTGAAGGTCAAGCTTAGTTTGTCGTCAGCCAAAGCCGTTTTTTCGGGCAACCGAAGAACAGTCTGTTCTAAATATTCAAGAATATTTGTTACCATTATTTCTTCTCATAAAGTTGGTTGGGGTCGGTAATCAAGCCGTCCTCAAAGATGGTATCATCCTCGAAGATGGGTAATATATCGGCTGTGTTGATTTCGAAAGAAGTGGCACCCAGCGATATGCCAATGCCAAAGCCGCAGGCCATCACTTTGATAGTCTTGTTTTCGTTGGAGTTGCCGTATTTGTCGCACAGCGACACGATGGCAGAGGCACCCGAGGTGTTGCCATAGCGGTCGAGGGTGATAGGCATCCGGTCAAAATCAATCTTCGTTTTCTTGGCAATCTGCTTCAGGATGTAGAGATTGGCTTGATGGAAGGCAAAGCAGTCGTATTGGTCTGGCGTGGTTTCGGTTTGAGTAAAGAAATCCTTGATGAGATGCGGCACATCAAAGATTGTGAAGGTGAACACTGAGGTGCCTTGTATGAAGCTGTTCATCAAGGTGCGGGGATTGCCGTCCTCACACATCACCACATCCTCACTGGCATGTAGGTTGCGGTAGCCGCCACCCGGCACAATCATATAGCGATAGCCGCTGCCGTCGCTGCGAACCAGAGCGTTAATCTCATCCTTCGGGTCATCGGTCTTCTCAAGCAGCATCACAGCACCGGCCTCACCAAAGAGCATGGCCGAGCTGCGGTCTTCGGGATAGACCGACTTGCCAGCCGTATCGCCCACAAAAAGCAGGGCTTTCTGGATGTCGCCTGTGTTCATGATGGAAGCCACCGTTTGCATACCCACCACAAGCGAGGAGCAACCCAGGCTGATGTCGTAGCACACGGCCTCCTTAGGGATGCCCAAACGGTATTGCAGAACAAAGGCGGTGGCTGGACGACGATAGTCAGGGCTATGCGACGAGAAGATTACTGCCCCGATTTCTTCGGGTTTCACGCCTTTGTGTGCAAGCAATTCACTCGCAGCACGGAAGCCGAGGTCGCTGCATGTCTGATGCTCCAGTGTGCGGTGCGAACTGCGCACACCAGTCATCTCCATGAATTTCTCCACCTCCTCGTCGCCAAAGAGCGATTTGTAGGTTTCTGTAAGTATTATGTTTTTGGGAACAGCACATGCAACCCCGGCAACTTTTATGTTATTGTACTTGAAAAAAGCCATACCGGATTACATTTTGCTCTTCACCTTTTCAAACAGGTCTTGTATTGTCTCACATTCACGAATATCGTGGCCCATCATCGGCACATCATATTCATCACCTATCATTGCTATTACAGAAAGGACTGTCATGGACGACCATTCTTCCAATTCACGAAATTTTGTTTCAGGAGTGAATACATTGGCATCAGTGTCATCGAAACATTCTGCAAATTTCTCAACAAATTCTTTGATTTCCATTTTTTTTTGAATTTTTAAGTTATATAAAAAAATTTTTTGTGGTTAATGGGGCTGTGCCTGTTGGAGCGTCAGCCTCTTTAACCATTAATACAATATCGAATTGCAGCATCCATAACGAAGCCTCCACAAGTCGGGATTGCCAGCATCGGTCTGTTTGCCGCCTTTCTCACGGAAACTCATCTGGTGGGTTCCATGAGGCTTAAAGCCCATTTTCTTTAATTGTTTGCCTGTCTCTTTCGAGATGGAAACCGTTGTGATATGGAACACCTGTGGTGTGAAAGAATAGAGGGCCATGAGATTCAGATCTGCTTCACTCAACACTTCTTCGTGAGCTGTACCCCATTCCACAACTACACCTCTGATGATGTTCTTCCACTTACCGGCTTCTTCCTCAAATCGTTCTTTGGTCATAAAGAAGCCTTGTGGATTACCTTGCTTGTCGTAAACAGCATAGAACGACTGAGTGTCTTGAGGAAGACCGTGCAGATTGTGATCCAAATTCCACTGGAACCACCTCTGGTCGTGCAATTCACGGTATTTGTGTCCGTCATGCACGGCTATGTCCTCCACCCAGGCCGGTATGGTGGTCACTTTCTTTATGTCAAACTTTTTCTTCAGCTTGTTGTACTTTACCCTGTTCTTGATGTCAAGCAAACGAAGTCCGCAATTGGCGACCGTCGAGCCGAAACGGAGCAGAAAGCTTTTCAGTCCAAACGATTCGAGAATGTATTTGGCGTTGTTCAGTTTATTATATTGAGGAATTTCGATAATCATGAATTTGAGCTTTTTCAGCATCGGAATCATCATGCTGGAGAAGAACGAACCCATTTTCAGTTCATACTCTTTGCTCATCACGTTTTCCATCATAATATCTGCCCCCAAGCCTTCTTTTCTATATGACTCTTCAATCTCCAATCCACCACCCGACTGGGCATATTTCATCTCATCGCCAATCATGACGCGGGTACCGTAGCGTGTTTCACGCCCTATGATAACATTGGCATCGAGCATTAATACCATCGCGGTTTTCGAGTCATCCAGATTTCCCGGACAAGCCAACAAAGCCTCTCGCGCGCTTTCCGAAAGGTAAGAAGCGATCCCATATCTGTCCTCAAATTGAGGATATGAACGATCTCGAAGTTCTTGATAAGAAATATGTTTTAATTCTATACTCATACTGTAAATTTTATCAACCTATACAATCATCTATCGTCTTGAAACCATAAACAGTTGGAATACCTGTCTTTAGTGGTACATTAAGATCAGGACTATCCATTATCAAACGGTCATATTCATCAATGATTCTTTCCCCTCTCACATTTTGAGCCCATCTTAAAATATCGTCAAGTGTTGGGGTTTGAATTCCCAACTGCTCGGCCATCCATTTGGCAATACAATTGCCATAATAAATATCATCAAGGAAGAAACGATGGTTTTTATCAATTTCCCATGTTCCTTGTTCGTTCTGGATAACTGGAGTTTTTATTGAATGAAGTGTTTGCGATGATAAAATGGAATCCATCACATCCAAGCTCCAATACTTGTGCGAGAAATACTCCAAAGTGAGATAATCCACCATGTGCTTGAACTTGCGTTCAGGGTACATCAGTTTAATTGTCTCCCGGATTTTTGAGTACTCCCTATCAAGGCCTTCCATAAGATTTGCTGAAATCTCATCGAAAGTGCGATAAAACAATGGTACATCTTCTTTGTTCGCCCATGTACGCCCAAATTTTTTATGCAAGCCACAGCAACGTGCCGTGTGAATGATTTGATTATCCACTGAAAGTGCTAGCGAAATGAAATTCTCGCTTAAATCCGCTTTGCCCTTACCAAACCAACGGTAACAAACCTGATTGAAGAATTCTTCGTTTATCCATTCGTAATTTGAAATAGGATCGACCGCCACATAGTTTTCAGACATACAACCGTAGGTCAAACCGCGATGCCCGTATTCGACCTGACGGCTCACCCATGGGATAAGGCCAAACGAGAATGCGATGAGATTGTCGAAATGATATTCCCTGCGAATTTCATCAACCATCCATTTGAAATTACCTTGGCCATAGATGGTGCCTATTACCACAGGTTTCTCCCTATTCAGATATGGCGCAATGTTATGAAGGGCAATCCTATACTGATGTACCGGCATACAGAACACAACGTAATCTGCGGTCGGAAACAGTTCTTCGAGATTGTTGGAGGCTTTTTTAAGGTCGCCCGAGTATTTCCCCATCACTTCACCAGCTGGGTTATGCCATTCCAATTCTATGGTCTTTGCCCATTGTTCAGGTCTGGAGGTGAATATTGACACTTCGAAAACCGAGTCACGAAGTAATGGTATTAAGGTGTGGGCACTGTTGCCGCCACCGCAGATTATTAATTGCTTCATATATATTGGATTATATAGTAATCAAGCAGAAACTTACAGCGTTTCAGGATTAAACTTTTCTTTCAGCAACGACTTACCTTCGGCATTGACCACGGTAAAGACGGAGTTCATATAGTTCACGTCTTCCACAAGCTGTTTTTTGTCGGCAACAGCTAGATAGACAGATAGAACCGGACGGTCAACTGTGCGGTCACTCTTATAATGGTCGCCTACAAACTGGCGTTGCTCACTTTCTACATACGACAGCATTCTCTTGATTTCTTCAATGCCGTTTATCTTGGCAATGGTTTCCTCTCCGCCAATCAACAAATAGTTGACACAGACACCGATATTGCTGTATTTACCCACATGGGCAGGAATGGCATTGAAGTTCTCTGTCATCTTGCCTGTCAACGCATAACGTATAGTCATGTCAACGGGGTCAATACCAATGCACTTGCGCTCCAAATCATAGTATGAGCCACCCAAGCGGCATCCCATCTCGAAGAAAGTAATCTTGTTGCCATCGGAATAGCCTTGCAAGAAATACAAGCCATCCTTGAAACCCAGCGAGCGGAACATATTGATTACCTTGCCCTCAACCTCGTCGAAATAGTAGTCAACGGCTTTCGAAGGTCCAAGGCTCAAACTTGCATAGTTGATAGCCCCTCCACGGTCGGAACTGGCATAGCGGTCGAACATCGACACCATGCGGAACTCTCCATCTTGGGCAATATAGTTCATCAGGAACTCACGACCGGTAATGTAATCCTCAACGATGGCATTATTCGTCACCGAGAATCCTGCAGCAATCTCAACCTGTTTGTCAAGCTCCTCGCGATTATGGCAAATACCCGCGCCACGCGATCCACTTGCGTCGAGAGGCTTTACGAAAACCGGATAGTTAATCCTACCATAAACCTCATCAGGTATTTTAGCCCCTATAAAATATGTTTGCGGCACAGGCACTCCGTATTGGTTGCAAGTTTCCTTGAAGTCAATCTTGTTGGTTGACATGGTCAGCATTTTGGGCGTGACATAATACGGCAGGCCAAGTCTCTGACACACCTCGTAGCAAGGTTGCAACAGAATATCTACAAATCCTGTGGTAACACCATCAATTTTTTCCTTCTTACAAAGCTCAACCAACGCATCCACGTCTATGGCACTGACCAAAGCGAATTTGTCGGCAATGTCTTTTGCCATGGCATTCTCGTTATAGTCAGCCACTACAACGTATGCGCCCAAAGCCTGAGCATGGCGGACAATGACGCAAGCCAGATTGAATCCGCCTAATATCAATAGCCTTTTCCCTTCTAGTTCTTTCATAATCGCTTATCCTTTCATGTTTTCAAAAATCTCTTCGCTCTCCAGCACAATCGGCTCCACATCCACGTCACGGAGGAAGATGTAGGGCTTGTCGTAGTGGTGGTATTGGTCGCGCACAATGCGGTCGGCATTGCCGTCCTCATAGATGGTCATGGTGTCGCCAATCAGGTCGAAGCCCACACGGGTCATCACACCTGTATAAGCCATGTGACGAATGTTCACCTCGGTCACTTTCATGTTGCCTTTCTTGTCCTCCTTCAGGTCGAAACTCAGGATGCCATGCGCTGGCACATTCAATTTATTGCACAGGTACTTGATGCAATCGTCGCAGAACTTATTAATCCTATCCTCATTCAGAAAGCGGGCGAAGTGCGTATTGCCAGTAACATGGCTCGGGGCGGTGTTGGCCATCACATATTCGGCACATTCCAATGCAGCACCTTTAACATATTCATTATTATAATAGAGCATCTGGTTAGCCAAGTGGCGACCGGTGAGGAACTCGCTCACGGTGAACTCCTCAATACGGCTGTTGATGAAGAGCCATGATTTGTAGCTATCCAGATTGTCCAACCGCAGCGAACCCAGTCCGCCTGTGCCCTCGGTGGCACGAATCCAGCAGGGGAAGCCAATCTCATTGGCCACCTCATCAAACTTTGGCTCTTTCTGTGTCACTTTGATGGTCTTGGGAATAAAGTCGGTGCCTTCGAGAAGGGATGCCATGATGGCTTTGTCGCGCAACGACTCGCTGAGAAGTTTGCATCCCATGAAGGTGGTTACAGGGTGTTTGCCGTGCTTCTCATAATAGTCGCCCCACACCACAATCTCGGCTTCGGGCTGCACAAAGGCATAGTCTATATGACGCTCGGCCACCAGCTTCTCAATGAAGGGGAAATAGTCGGGACTGTCGCAACGGGGGCAGACGTAGTATTCGTCCACCAGCTTACGGCCTTTGGTGTACATAAAGAACCCCATAGCTTTCTTGTCCACATCGATGCCGATGACATGGTAGTCTGGGTATTTCTCACGAATAACGGTGGCAATGCTCCTCGGAGTCAGCCCGCCAATACCAGTAATTAGAAGAGTCTTCATATTTCAATTATATTTGTTTCACACTGATTTTTTTACTCTGAATACGGAGATTTTTTTGAACACAGATTACTCGGATTGAACGGATTATTTTTAGATGACAGACCGACGTTCTGCTTTATTCAAGAATAAAGGTTGTTTTTTTTTGAAGTACTTCTGAAAGCATGCTTTCAAGATACTTCTAAAGAAAACCAACTTATCATCTAAAATGATTCTTATCCGTAATATCTGTTAGATCTGTGTTCGTTATTAAACTACTATTCTTTCTTTTTCTAATTCTTCTGAACATCCGAAGTTGTACAGCAAACCTAGTCTGTAGCCAGTGGCATGAAGATAATTGTAAACCTGACTACGGTGAGCGTCATCTAATGCGCTTACCGCTTTCAGTTCTACGATTATCTTTCCATAGCAGACAAAATCTGCTTTGTAGGTTTGCTTAAGTTCTATACCATCGTAGATTATCTTTAACTCCTTTTCTCTTTCATACGGAATTTTGCGGCGTTGGAACTCTATTTCAAGAGCCTCCTGATAGACTGCCTCAAGAAATCCATGTCCCAATTTATTGTAAACCAGAAATGCCGCCCCATTGACAACATAGCTCAAGTCACTATATATTAAAGCCATATTTTATCAGTTAAATCCGTCAGATCCGTGTTCGTTAATCACAGCGGCCATTCTGGCCATATCGTCTGTGGTGTATCTCTGATCGCATATCAATGACAGCTCGGTGTCGTATATCTTGTTGGCCTCGTAGTTGGCAGGAATCTGTGCGGGCTTGGGCCAGTGGATGGGGCAATAGATTTGTGCTTCAATCAGCTTTTTTCGGACGGCGTTACGCTGCTCTATGGTGTTGAAAAAGATAGGAACAAATAGCGGCACTGCTTTGTCGGTCAATTCGCCCAAGAACCGCACACCTTTCAGTTTCTCATGTAAATATTGGGCATTCTCCCTACGTTTGCGACGCACAGCTGTGAAATCCTCCGTCTTATAGAGGGCATACGAGAGGTCGTCCATTTCGTAATTCTGATAATCCTCCATCAGACGATGTCCGAACTCACCATAGAGTTTTAGAAAAATCTGCTTGTCAACCGAGTCATCCCCTGCCATATATGCCTGCTTCATTCGCATGGCCGATTCTTTCGGTTCCAAATACGGACAAGGTTTCAGAGCCACATCTTTCACCCCTTCTACCACTGCACCACCAATCACCCCCATCCATTTGCGGATACTGGCAAAGCTATAATCCGCCAGCTCCAAGTACGGGTCATCATCCATCAAAAACGAGTGCGTCCTATCATAAAGAATAACAACACCCTTCTCCTTGAACCTCTTGACTATCTCAATGTCGATGGTGTTCTCATAACCAAAATAGTTTGTCACATAAAGAATACTCTCGCAGGAATCTGTTGTTTCAGGTTTCAGGTTCCATGTCTCAGGTGACTTGAATCTTGAATCTTGAATCTTGAAACTATCATATAACTCAATTTCTATTCCGCGAGAGACAAAAGGCGCAAGCATCGAGTCACACCCCCAAGCAGGCATATACACCTTGCGCACAGACCGTGTCTTTGCAATATCTTGAATAATCAGGTCTATCGCCGTTCTGCCCGAAAGCACAAAGCATCCCTCTCTTTGAGAGGTGTCCGCAGGCTTCCGTTCCAACCAGAACTCGCTGCCAATTTCTCTCATTTCTGCAAGTATTGCGGACGTTGCACATCACGAGTATCATATAGACTCACCACGCCACTGCTCTCCACTCCCACGCCTTCACGCTTGAACACATTCATCACAGTCATGAAGAATATCTTGATGTCAAGCCACATCGTCAGGTGTTGCACATAATACACATCGCACTCCAGCTTGTGCTGCCAAGTGATGTTCTTACGGCCATTCACCTGCGCCCAACCACTGATGCCCGGACGAACATCATGACGGTGAGCCTCCTCGTCAGTGTAATATGGCAGATAAACAGGCGGTAATGGGCGTGGCCCAATGAATGCCATATCGCCTTTCAAGATGTTTATCAGCTGAGGAAGCTCATCAATAGAGGTGCTACGCACAAACCTACCAGCTTTGGTCAAGCGGTCAGCATCCGGCAACAGCTCACCATTCTCATCTTTTTCGTCCGTCATCGACTTAAACTTCATCACCTTGAAAGGTTTTTCTCCCCTACCTACACGCTCTTGGAAGAAGAAAGCACCAGCACCCTTGTTTGCAAAATGCAACCAAATGATGACGAATATGACTAGTGGCGATAGCAAAATGAGTGCTACCAAGGCTCCGAGGAAGCCGATTAATCTCTTTAAGAAATGCTTATACATGTTTTATAAGTTTTCTATTGCTTCGATTATTCTGTTATAGGTATTGCGGCGGTCGAATTTCTCCACAGCAAGACGATGAGCGTTGTCCATCATCTGTTTGCGTAGTTCCTCGTCCGAAGCCAGTTTCTTGATGGCTTGCGCCACCTGTTCGGCATTGCCGCACTCACAATTGATACCACACTGGTATTCCTCAATCAAGGCTCTGTATTCAGGAGACTCCTGCGTGTTAATAACAGGCAAGCCAGAGAGGGCATAGTCGCCAACTTTATTGATGATACTGGCCGCAGAGCCTTTCACAATAGGATTGACACACATATCGCAAGAGCTGAGTAACGAAGCCATCTCCGTATAGGGCTTACTGCCCAGGAAAGTACAATTGATTTGTTTTTCTTTGGCATACTGCTCAAAACGTGGACGGAATGGGCCATCACCAACAACCACAAAACGCACCTTTTTGTAGAACTTCTTGTCGGCCTCCACCAAGGCCATCGCATCAATCACACAGGGAATGTCGTAGCTGTCTTTCAGTCCGCCAATATAGCAAAGCAGCAGTTCGTCACCTTTCCTTTCCACATTATACTTGCCTTTCTCCGAATCAAACAAAGCCCCATCGTTGCCAAGAAAAACGGCCACTCCTTTTGCCCCTTTCTTATTGACCGACAGGGTGCGGTTGACGTATGTGTCGGACACTGCCACTGCTAAATCGGCTGCAGCGTATGCTTTATTGACACTGTGTTCCATGGGCAAGAAGAGTTTTTGCAGCAGTTTGTTGTGGATTGACATGCAAAACGCCTCGGGCCACAAGTCCTGCACATCGGTAACAAACTTCACGCCATTCTCCTGACAATATTTGGCTGCAAGTTGGGCCGCTGTAATAGATGGTACTGCACAATATATCACATCGGGTTTTACTATCGTCTTCAAGTATTTGTACACATTTCTTCCCCACATCCAATGACTGTACAGACGACCTATACTCACATTTTTTTTATAGCCAGGTTCATGGCATTGCGTTATTTTCGTTTTATATAGTTCTTGTCTTGGAGAAGGACGTTTTTTCTTGGTGGAATGATAGAAATCGGTTATAATCAACTCTGTTGAATGCCCTCTTTCCGCAAGTGCCTCCATCAGAAAACTGAAACGACCTTCACGCTCCCCATCGAGACGACGGGTAAAATTGGCGATGATGATGATGTTCATTGTATTACAAATTTAAATTCCTAAATTATTTGCAATAATATCCAATGACTTCATTGTCGCATTACCATACTCTGTTACATACTTTTTCTGGAATGCATCAGTAATAGATTCCCTTTCTTCTACATTAAGATTTTTTATACAACTGATTACATCGTCTTCCGTCATCATTTCTTCACATTGAAGTGCTTGCCTGATGTCGAAATATAAACCACGTTTTGCACTATATTCCTCAAAATCGTATGCCCAGCAAAGCATAGGTCGACCTAGTATTGAATAGTCAAAGAAAATACTGGAATAGTCTGACAAACAAATATCGGATATCAGCATCAATTCGTTTAGATTAGGATAATTCGACATATTCTTTACAAATGAGTCTTCTATCACATCCATACACTTAACAACCTCATAATGTGCCCTGAACAAAAGAACGTACTTATCGCCCAATTCCTTATTCCATTTTTCAAGATTCATGGGCGGTGTAAGTACACAGTTGTTTCCTTCATCTCGGTCAAATTCTCTAAACGTAGGAGCATACAAAATAATCGTTTTGTCATGTGGAATATTCAGTTTCTGCTTAACGGCTATAATTGTCTCTTCATTATTTCTCGAAACCAGTTCATCGTTCCGTGGAAGACCTATAACTTTTATAATGTCCTCGGGAATGTTTAGGGCTTGTGAAAACACCTCTACATCAAATGGTGACTGAGCACAAAACACATCGTGGCTTGATAATTTTTTTGAAGGTTTGGTTTTCGTTGAATTCCCAAAAGTTTGAGTCTCTATGTCGAAACCAATCTTTTTGATAGCCGAGCCATGCCATGTGTCAAAATCAAAAGTATGCTTTCCTTTGAAAGGTAGGCCCCTGCTTACATTACTGTTATTAACCCAAACCCTAGCTTTCAACGCCGTTTTGAAAAAGGCCAAAGTGTCAATCTTAACCTTCTCACCACGACCTTTTAGTTTATGCCGTTCGGGATTAATAAACGCCCAAACGAGTTGAAACCCATCGAATCGATGGTCTTCTATCATTGCTTCATATATACAGCGAGGGCTGTCATCATACTTTCTCCCGCCAAAACTAACAAATAGGATTAGCTTATCATCGGGTCTCACCACTTTTTTCAATTGCTTCAAGGCAAACCCGCCATATTTTCTATAGAGTTTGAAGAGGTGTCTGCTGTATTTAACCTTATTGATAATGGAAATGCTGTTCATTTTATTACCTTTTACTATTCATTTTATAATCATAACTATGCTTCCCTTCTTTACGAAAATCAGCATGATAACGAGATAACACCTCCTTAAAAACTTCTTCATAGTTAGGTATAAAAATATCGTCCTTGTTTTCAAGATGTTGAATTATTTCACAGGTCAATTCATGCAAAGCTGACAAATCGTTTTGACCGGCATAGAAATTTGTTCCTTTAATGGTGCCTGGTGAAACATTAAGTATCACATTTGACGATCCACCTTTTAGTAACTCCACATTCACACTTTCAATGAATATTTTCAGAGCTGCTTTAGTCGCACCATACACTGCAAAGAAAGGCGAAGACATCCAACCAGATATGCTGTCCATCACACCACAATAGAAATCATCCACTGCTTCCAGTTTGGAGTAGAATCGCTTTATCAGTCGTAAAACAGGTATTGTGTTCACATTAAATGAATCAATGATATGATGTTCGGGAATATCCTTAAACAAAGCCAAATGGCCAAAACCCGCAGTAATCATCAAAGCATTTATATCTTTGAAGCGGTCAAAGAAAGAATAGTCTTCACTCGTGAGGTCAAACTGTAAGGCCTCTATTTTTGAATGAGCATACTTTTCTTGTAAAGGAGCCTTATCTACAATATAGACGCACTCCGTTTCTTCTCTATTAGCCAGCTCGTGTGCAATAGACAATCCTACCCCATTAGCTCCACCTACGACAAGAATCCTTTTTATCATATCTCTGTTACATTTTCTCTGTTTCGATATTTCTCAATAATCTCGGCTATGGACACGCTTTCGTGACGGCGCAGTTTATAACAGCTACGACGGTCATTCACAATCATTGAGAGAAATTCTTGTATCTCATAGCGAAGACCTTCTCCATCATAGCTATAGAAGTATTTCTTGTTTTTTGTCTGGTCTTCGTAGCGCACCTCAAAGTAATCGGTAAGCCACCATGGGGCAGGTACATATACATAACCCTTTGTTCCCGAAACCACCAGATTGCCTTCGGTTTTCACCCCTATGCCCAAAGTAAATGACGAAGTGGCGTGTGGATAGTTGATAACACCTTTGGTGTAAATATCCACACCATTCTCACGCTTTGTGTGAAAATCAACATCGCACCAATCAATACCCAAAAGCTTAATGATTGCCATCAAGGTCAAAGGGGCATGTTCTGTCATGGCACCACCAGCCTGTTCAGCATCCAACTCGCGAGAGGGCGGTGCCACCATCTTGCTCAATGAAGCCTTTACATCCACCACATTGCCAATAATACCACTCTTAATCAACGTTACGATATGACCAAACGCAGGACAGTAGGCCGTTTTACTTGCCTCCATCAGCACCAAGTTGTGTTCCTCAGCCAAGCGATACAGTTCCAATGCTTCGGCCTTTGACAACATGAAAGGAATCTCACAAAGCACATGCTTATCGGCCAGCAAGCACCACTTCACATACTCGTAATGTGTCAGATGCGGCGAGGCCACATACACCACATCGACTTGCCTAATGAAAGCATCAAAATCGGTACAGGGTTCTATGCCATATTTTTTTGCAAATGATTCAGCTTCTTCTCTTTCTGGATTCAACACCGCAACAACCTCAGCTCCGTTCACAACCTTGGTTTCAGGCACAAAACGATGAGCAATACGACCACTGCCAATGATACCTATACGATAACTCTCTTGGTTTTTCTCACGGAGCATGGTACTACTTATTCCTTCTGTACGAGGCAAATAAACAACCTTGCAATACTCGTTTAAGTAATCAAACTTACCTACCCAATCACTACCGATAGCAAAAATATCAACATCATACTTTTGTATGTCGTCAATTTTTTGGCCAAGATAATCTTCAATAATTACTTCGTCAGCATAACCTGTGGCTTTTACCGCTTCAACCCGTTCAAGTACGTTGTTGCGGACATTAAGCTTGCCTCGGCCACGGTCAAAACTGTCGCTGGTAACGCCAACGATCAAGTAATCGCCCAACTCCTTCGCTCGACGCAAAAGATTGATATGGCCTTGATGAAGAAGATCGTAGGTGCCGTATGTAATGACGACTGTTCCTATTTTTGTTCCCATGACAATTATTTCAATTTAGATAATCTGTTCTGCAATAGTTTATACAACTGAGGATTATCATCCACAGCCGCCTCTTTTGGTATCCGTTCCAGGTTGTTGTGTATCTTCTCAAGCGACGCTTCGGTTATCGAACCAATAAAATCTTTGATACCATCCTCCGTAAAATCAGAAAGACAATATCCAATGCCCAAAGCCTTAACCTTTCGGCCAACATAACTATTTGCAGAAACTACTATGGGTTTGCGGAAGTAGATGGCCTCATAAAACTTATTTGGCTCAGCATATTCTATGTTGGGTGAACTCTTCAGCCCCATTGCAGATACTAAAATATCGCACTTTTCATATATTGCGGGCAAATCTTTGGGGTTTGAAAAAGTACCTCCCAGATGGAATTGCGGATACTGTTGGGCTAGTTTTTCATAATAACCTCTGTGTATTTGATGAATCATTCCATGAAAATGAAATTCATGTTGTGGGAAATACTTCAGAAGTGTCGCAACAAACACTCTCGTGGCCGGTTGCCGCAAAGCACCTACAAAAGTAAACGTCAGATGATTAATATCTGGTTTTTTTTGAATATATGGCAAATCTAAAATCCTTTTGTTAAGCCTATTGGGAATCACAACAACATTTGCGGGACTTTTGTCTCCAAAAAGGTATTCAACAAATCCAGCCGAAGTGAACACAGAAACCAAGGATTGCTTGACAACAAACTTATCAATATATTTAAAAACATGTTGCAACCTGTTGGAGAAGTAGCCATACATCAAGTCGGAATTTTCATAACAAAAACTATTTCGCTTAATCATCCCTGACGTAAGAGCCACATCAAGTAAAAAGTAATAATAAATGACTGGCTGACCTTTGTATTTTTTTCGTACACCTTTAATGGCTTTATGCATCAACCTGGCGCGCTTAAAGGTTGTCATTTCTTGTGGGATATTGCCTATTACTTCTATATCAAACCCTTCCGGTTTAGTCGGCACAGTATCAGAACGGTTGAAGCCGTAAGCATCAACATCATATCCATTCCTAACAAACTCCTCAATACGTTTTAAGCAACGTTGTTGCTGAATAGAATTGAGAATAAATACTATCTTTTTCATATTAATATTGTACGCCTTTTATTTTTTTATTCTCATGTTCTTCATTAAAACATCATAATATACTCCAAAAGCTTCAAACTTTAATAGCTTTGTCACACCGACATATAACAACACATATAGAATGGTTTGTATTACCATAATAACATACTGATTCCATGGGAAAACATACTTAATAAAATATGTCAAACCAGCTATTATCAAAGCTATCATTAACACAGGAATAATATCCCCCAATTGCTCAAATAAACCATAATTAATTAGTCTACGATTAACAATTGAACATATAATGAAATCAAACAAAGGAATTATAGCCAAAGCAAACATTAATGCATAAATACCATGATGTATGCTTAAAACAATTATTGCAATAGAAAATGCACATTTTATGAGTTGTGTGATTAGGTATAGACCACCATTCCCTTTTGCTCCAATTACACTCATGTTCAATGGTACTACTACACCGAACAATCGTGACATACACAATATCTGGAAATAGGGAATACTTTGTGCCCAGCGTTCACCATAAAGCAATAAAATCAAAGGTTCTGCAATTACCATTAAAAGAAACATCATGGGCATATTAATATATTGTATCGACTTGATATTTTTCTTCATCCCATTCTTCATGGCCATTATATTATCTTGTAGTTTGGAAAAAACAGGAAAAGAAACCTGAGTTACCACACTCGACAAAGCCCCGGAAGGGATCCCTTCTAACTTCTTGGCTTGATTTACATAACCTAAATCTGTTGCAGAATATAATTTCCCAACAAGCAAACTCTGCAATTCATTGTATATTGTACTTATTATTGAGGAAAGCAACATAAAACCGCCAAAACCAAACAGTTCTTTAACAGATGCAAAACTAAATTCCCACGTTGGTCTCCAATCCGACGCCTTCCATAATAAAACAATACCACTTACTCGAGCAACTATTATATTAATAACGAGACTCCACACTCCAAACCCCCAAATTGCACAAGGAATACACACTAACAATCCCAAAAAACTCGATAAAACATTTCGGATAGCTATTGCTCTAAATTTTAAGTTTTTTCTCAATATACTTAGCTGGACTACAGAAAATGAACTTATTATCAAAACCACTGCCTGAACCCTTAAAATCTTACTCAATAATGGCATTGAATAAAATTGTGCAATAGCTGGTGCAGTGAAAAACAATGTCAAATAAAGTCCTATGGAAACAACCAAATTTACATAAAAGACTGAAGTATAATCAATGTGGGTCGGATTTTTCTTTTGAATCAATGCGGCTCCAAATCCACCGTGCATAATAATATCCGCAATAGCCAAAAAAACATGCAACATGGCAATGCATCCGAAATCTTCGGGCATCAAGAGCCTTGCAAGAATAAGGTTTGAAATAAAAAGTAAAAAATATCCACCAAATTTATCTATGGTGACCCAAATCATTGAGTTAATTGCTTTTTCTTTAAGCGATTCTGACATCTAAATATCTTTTGGGGGTTGTTATTTGAGACAACAATCACATTGTTGTCTTTATCATACTATTGCCTATTTTATTATCTCTGTTTATCAAAAAACATAAACCGATAAATATTGCGAAATTGCTGCTTACTAAATAAGATCCCGAAGTTAAGAAAGGTACAATCAAAGCACTTATATATTTTATGATATTGTTTTTATTAATTTCACTTGAATGAATATACAGTGTTATAAGTTTAAGCAAACCAATTAAGATTCCCCCCCCTCCTATAATAAACCCAAAGTCAATTAATATCTCCAAGAACAAGTTGTGACAATAAGGCACTGAAGCATATATTCCTCTATCTCCATAAAGACCTATACCTAAGAAGGGATGATTTAATAAACTATTCCAAAAAGAATTCCATATCCAACTTCTACCAGAGTCAGAAGTAATATCTTCATCAAGAATTTTTGTTAGTGTACGAGATGTTATACCAATAGAATCGAACCAACTATCTAAAAAAGGTATTAAAGCAATAAAAGACACTATGAAAAAAAGAATAACAAAACGCCATTTACTTTTATGTTGAAAAACATCAAAGACAACATAAAAAGCCATGGCCAATGCTCCACCTCTTGCACCAATACCAATCACAATAATAAAAAGGAATACACAAATAATAAAATCATATATTTTTCTATGAGAATAGAACGACACGAACGGTAAAACGCATGCAAAAGAAAAAGCCATATTATATCCTCTAATATACACAATACCTGAAAAATATCCATATACATATAATAATATAAGAGCGAACGAGAACCAAGAAATAACATATAAAGTCTTCTCTACGATACTATAATCATATACTACAGTTAAGCATAAAAAACTGGGTACTATCACAGGTAAAAGGAAGCGAAATCCTTGACTCATAACATAAGGAGAATTATCGGGGAAAATGACCATTGTAAGAAAAAGAATAGTAACGGCGATTATAATCCCAATAAAAAAACGGAAAGAATTTCTCTTTATTGTAATTACCATAGCAGCAATCATGGGGATAGCCGTTAATACTACTCTATATCCAGTTGTTGCTTCGGAGTCCATATAAAAGAAACTTATCATTATTGTTTGTAAAACAATAAGCAAAGATTGTATCATTACAGCAAACGATATAATAATATCGCCCCTAATTTGTTTCTTAGTCATTTCTTATAATATTATTTTTACAAAATAATGTAACTCAAGTATAGTTATGACCTACGACGTACCGCTCCTATAAAGATTCTTTTATTGCACATTCTTTTTTGTACTCAGCATCCTCGGTCAGGTATTGAAACAGCCGCGTAATCCGACATAAGAAATCGTATGAAAACTTGAGAATCGTAGCGGTTGTTTTGATCTCCTAGGACATCAGAGGTGCGAGGCCACATCGCTTGCGGTTCATGGTTAAGGGCGAACCTTGGTTAATGGTTAATGGAGCACGGTTAACGGTTGACTTGCCTTTGCCAGACCATTTTTTGCTATATTTCTTTCCATTGTATTCCATAACAATAAACCGTTAATCCTGAAACAAGAAATGTCATTGTTTGCAGCATTTAAAAGCCACTGGCTACACGTAAGGCCGGGAGGCCACTATCCTATTTCAATTTTTATAACTACCTTCTTTACCTTCATCGGCTTATCAACACACAACTGAGGCATGTGGCCGTCCTGCGGGAAAAAGATTGCAAAATAACCATTGCCAAGTAACAGTTCCTGAGGTTTATTATTTGTTGCCTCATAGAAAGCTGCATCTTTCTCTTTGTTATATGGTTTTATCTCTTTTAAGTATTCCAATGGCACGCAGCAAATCTTTTCTTTCCCGACAAGTAAATACTGAATATCTATATATTCCCTATGTGCCTCATACCCATCCTCATTGCTCTCTTTTGTCATGTATTCCGACACAATGGCCTTAACCCGCGGATTGATCTGATATGTTCCCTCTGCAATATCCGGCATCACATCTCGTAGATACTCAAGCCCCACCCGAATATCCTCCGAAATCCCAAGATAAGTATCAATGTTATCTATCTTGTCGTATATCATATTTCTATCTCCTTTTGCAGTCCGCCTGACGGAACCTCACCTGTGCAGAATATTGCCGTTCATCGCCGTCATCGTAAATCCGAAGGTTGCGCGTAAGGCCTGTCAACTCCTTTGCAATAAAAAATATCTATTTTATTCAACCAACACACCAGTCCAACATAAAATATGCATATGATCCCATTCTTCGCAATTCATCAACTTGTTCTCGCGTTAATGTAACCATTTTGTTTCTCCCATTACCTGCATCTTCAAACCGCATAAGGTTCAACTCGGCCTTATTTTCAATAAAATACTGAAGTATATGAGGGCTATGCGTCGCAATAAAAAGCAGGTTGGCATTATTCCCATCAATTATTTTTTTGAGCCAACCCATTAATGCAGTTTGCGTTATTGGGAAAAGATTCTCTTCTGGCTCTTCTATAAAAAACTCAAAATGCTGTGTTTTCTGTAATCTGTTCAAAATTGACAAATATTCCGAATAAATTGCTTGAGAAAACGGATACACAGAATTGTTAATCCCAAATCTAGCAACAATTTCCTTATCAATTAACTTGCTATCAGACAACTCAATATCCATCGGTTTGATTTGATATTTCCTAATCAAATAAAGTACAATCCTTGCTTGCAGCTTTATTTCTGCTTCTTGAACCTGAACACTTGCCTTCACAGGAACTGTCGGTTTTACACGAGTAAGATAATCTATATGAACATAAAGTGGTATTAAAGCGTGCAAACCACTTGAAGTATTGGTAAAATTAATCGGACTCGTGTCGCCTACTATCACCAAATCTCTATCACTTATAGAGTCATACTTATAACTAACACCCAAGTCCAATATTGGCAATGAATTTTTAACAAGATGTCTGGCCTCATTCCATTCCGACATAAAACTTAGAATATTACCTTTGGGTAGATTAACAGTCATCCAGTTAGGAATTACCGCCACCAAGTTACGTTCAGCAGGAATATAAGATATTTGGGGGCGTTTGTAATTCCATCTGTTTTCCTCTTTCCATTCAAACAACAGCTTGTTATTTTCATTGCGTGAATTATCAAAAGAGAACTTTGTATAATCAGATTCGTATTCGATATAAGTGTCACTTTTGATATATTCATCCAGTTTATGAAAAGAAATGAGATGAGTAAGGAAAGCATCATTGGAGATAAAATCACGTGATGTTTGTGATAAAAAAATGCTTTTTTCGACCCACCTACAAAAACAAACTGTTTTCAGGACACAACTTTTCCCTGTACTTTGTGGGCCAATTATGACATTGTATTGTTTTAGTTCAACTTCCGCCGACTCTATTGGGCCTAAGTTTCTTATAATTATATGTTTCATTTCTTTATAATTTTCTCAATAGCCAATGACTGTCCTCGACATTATCATCATATAGTTATGATATTGGGTAGAAATCGTCCACTGGCGTAATTATCCTCTTTATCGGTTCCCTTTAAACTTTAAGGTCTAAAGTTATTATCTTTGAATGCCATATAAACGATAACGGAATCTTCGACACCTCCATTGCCCGCCCTATTGGGGGGGGGGCTCCTATATCAAACCCTTCCACGTCCAGCATTTCTTCCGCTTTTGAAGACACCGCATAGGAGGCACATTCTATACAAAAGACATAACCTTCTATTCCATGTCTGGACAAATTGCTTGGAATGTCATTCGTGATACCGCAATAATAATCTTCTCGCCTGGCATGACCACCATGGTATGCCTGATTATCGTTATTATAGTGCGTAATAATCAGACTGACAATTGAGTTTACAGTTTGTCCGGTTCCGTCAAAAGGTTTGGTTATTGTGTTCATATTATTCTTTTTTTACTGCTGTCAAGAATGACCCTACATATTGCATTGGCCAACTCTATCAGATAATCGTTCAACCGTATTACACAGTCGCCAAAGGCTAGGCATTTTTCTTGGATGGCATCGGAAATCTCGGACATGTGTTAGATGTATGATGGAAGATGTTAAAAAAAACGAGAACGATAACCTTAACGATAACTTTATTCAGTTAATAGTGAAAGATTAAAAGTTAAAAGATGTCTTATGTCTGAGGTGATGTATGATGCATGATGTTTTTAGATATGAGATGTATTTCTTTCTCTTTCTGTACTATCTTGTCTGCAGCTATCAGGCAGGCCCCGTAGCTGTGCGGAGGACTACGGGCAACCTGCCGTCATCATTGAGCCACGAACTACGCGTAAAGACTCATTGACCCAAAGCCACAATTGCCTTATTACCAAACGATTAACATTCTATTTCTTAACTATAGCCCCGACCTCTTCTACGTACTGATTTAGATTTGTAACTATCAAATCATAATCTTCACTCCTGCCATTACATTCTTTACATACAGGAATGACTATATAGCCCTCTTTATTATCATTCCTGTTCTTATGGTAATGACCGCCTTCGGCTTGGTATTTCTCCTTGCTTGTCTTAGGATGCTCCATCCTCATTGTTTTTGCATCAAAGTCATCTACATCAATAAAGATGTCTGCATCACAAAACGAACATTTAAGGTGGTTGTCAGTAAAACCAGTCAAGCGACGCCAATACTCTATCCAAGAAATCTTACCATAGGCTTCTCTATCTGAAGTATGCTCTTCCTCTGGTGGATTATGATAAATATCCCCTTGAGTAAGAATTCTTGGCTGAATTGTTAAACCTGAAGAAAAGTTTTTCTCAACGGCTTTTTTATAATCAATTGGCTGCATATCATGGGCTAGAGATTCCTCAACACTTTCAGACAAATGTTTTTTTATTATCATTTCCATAATTATCAGAAAACTATTTTTTAATCCTAAATTCAATTTGGCTATTAACTGTTGTTTGTTTTGTAAAACGGCGGAAGGATGAGAGATGTCGGATGTTTGATGGCTGAAGGCTGAGTACTTCGATGTTAGAAGGAAGACGTAAGATGGAAGAATTTTGATGGAAGATGGAAGGATTATTGATTTAGCTAAAAGATAAGAGATAAGAGTTATATTTCTTCTCATTCATTAGTTCAAGGTTCAAAATTCAAAGTTCAAAGTTCAAAGTTTAAGGTGTTTGGAACCGCGATAACCACTTGTCTTGAGACTTTTGACAAAAGCAGAGATTGCTTTGCTCAATCCTATACAGTCGTTGTATAAACGAGTAGAAGTATCGTTATCAATAAAACCAACATCTGAAGCCCTAATGATCTGACTGCGGACCTCCCCACAAGAACCTTTGGCTATATATAAGAAATTTATAAACTCCTTATTGCCTTCTCGCTCATACCCCTCAGCAATGTTATCCATCACTGACCCTGCTGATGCATGGATTTGCTGGACAAATCTAATGTCTTTATGAAATCCACCCCCCTTCGTAATCTCATACACTTCCTTGCAGAGTTTACGAGCTAACTGAAAATTTTCGAGGTCTTCAAACTTACTAGCTTTACTCATAAAAATGTTCAAGGTTCAAAGTTCAAAGTTCAAGGGTCAAGGGTCAAAGTTCAAGGTTTAAGGTTGACTCACTTCATATTATTTAATTCTAAGGTGTTCGCATCCTACGAAACAAGGTTGACGCTCCGTGCTTCACTTTTTTCTCATCTTGCCTCAATTTTTTTCTTTAATTCTTCTATATCAACATTGTATTTATTCGCAGAAAGATAGGCAAGTATGTCTTGAAGTTTTGCCACTTCCGGTGACTGGCGCATCGTCTTGCATAATTTTAGTATTCTTGGATCTTTCTGAGTTGATACACTATCTTTTGTTTGTTCTATCAGTTTGGCAAGGTCTGAAGGCAAACCAAAATCCTCCATTTTCATTCCCAAAGCATCTACACTTGCTTTAATGAAAGTCTCCATTGCCTTGTGTTCTTTGCCAACTTTGATAATATATTGATGCTTGTTTCTATGTTTTAGGAATGTTAGATTTTCTGTCTGTCCAATCTTTACAAAGTCATCTTCAATATAAGACAACTTCCTTTTGTCGTTATCAATTATTCCAACTGCAAATTCATCCTTGTAATGTCCTTTCTCCATCTCTCTAGATACCTCAGTACAACTATGTTTATGATTTACATCAGCGCCCAGCAATGATTTAACCAGTGTAGAATCTATATAACACTCTGGCAATATGTCGTTATACTTCATTCCCCAGCCTTTCAATGTTAAAGAATGCATCTACACCACCTTCAAACATATCCTGAACATCAGCCTCTGTTGCGGTTTTGACCACTGATCCATTTTCTGTAGACTGAATATAGAACAATCCAAAATCATACGTTTCCCTTTCCAAAAAGATATCCAGAACATACGGACTGTGGGTAGATATAAAGAGTGTATTACCTTTTTGGCGTTTAATCTGTTTTAGAAGCGTCCTCATCAGTATTTGCTGCGTGGGTGGAAATAGATTCTCTTCTGGTTCTTCCAGGAACACTTCACAATGATGAATTCGTGATAAACTGCGTAACCTTTTCAACACCCACATCGTCATATCAGGATTGGGTATGAATTCCTGTTCAATATTTGTATTTTGTTTATCAGTCCCGTATTTGGGATTCTTTACGAAAGTTTCTCCTATGTTATTACCATAGTATTCTACCAACGAGTCAACCAGTTTATCAACTTCAGACTTATGCTTCACGGAGTTATCTTCCCGCTCTCGATACTTTTTATTATTGATATTGACTAAATGAACATATAAAGGAACCAGTGATTGTAACCCACTTGACACATTCGTAAATGGCAGAACCATTCCATCTTTTATCTTGATAAAATCCGTATCGCTCCCTTCATCATAGTGGTATGCCACATCAAGATTAAGAATTGTCTCATCGCCTCCAACTGATTTTCTAGCATCCGACCAGTCTGCCATAAAGTCTTGGACATTACCAGCAACCGACTTTACCTCAAACCAGTTAGGGATGACGGCTACCAAATTCCTTTCTGCAGGTACATAACTCACCTTGGGGCGTTTGTAATCCCATCTGTTCTCCTTCCACTCGTATGAAAAGCCGTTTTCGTTATCGTATGAGAATTTTATGAAATCCGACTCATATCCAATAAATGTATTATCATGTACATACCCATTCAAGCGGTGGAAGTTTACTAGTTCTTCTATAAACACTCCCTTCTTCTCAAAGCGTTTCGCGTTCTGTTCTATAGCTATGCGTTTCTCCACCCAAGTGCAGAAACAAGACACCTTCAAAACACAACTTTTACCTATGCTTTGCTCACCAATAATAACATTTACATCTTGAAGCGAAATATCAGCCTTCATTATTGGCCCGAAATCGCGTATTATTATTCTCTTCATATCTGTTTCTACTTATTCAATATACCTTAAGAGCAAATAATGATGTATCATTTATGAGTCACTTACCATCATTATTCCTAGAGCTCTGTGCCACAATAACATTTCAAATAACAGTTCTCTCTTCTATTCCAAGTGTCCTAGGATGTCAGCTATGGTTTCATCGGCTCTGAGGAAGGAGGCCCGAGCTACGCTGTGTAGCTTCATTATCTCTGCATAATCCTCTGTGCCTTCCATGGCTTGTATCGAATCAACCTTCATACCATTGCTATTCCAAATGGCGACATCCGCATTCATGACATTATCAGGGAAATCCCAGTTGTCGGTCGTGACCATACTGGAACCTATCACTGCCTTGTACTCAGCCTCGCGACTGGTTTGCTCCCATACGACTTTTTTCTGTCGCGTGGCTCTTATCAGTTTCTCAATGAGTTCTCTATATTTTTCCGGTATCATACTCTTTGTATTTATATTTACCTTCAAGCCCTTCCACAATGGTCAAAGCTTCTTCTATGTGGTTGTTTATTGTTTCGATGGATATCTGGTCTTTCTTTTTGTAGTTGGCCCTGAGATTCGCAATATCTACTCCTAGGTCGCTGATGCACGTATTCAAACGCACTTTCTTCTCTTCGTCAAGCAGAGACTCATTCTGCTGCAAGTATACTATCTCGGCTTTGAAATCACGTATCCTGAACAATGCTATCTCAAGCTTGCACGAATGCAGGTAGGCAAGTGTTTCTCTTCCCATGGAAATTATGTGTGACATGTCCACCACCGACAGGTGTCGGTTGAGGTCGGAGAGCTTTTCATTTACGGCCCGTTGAGTCTCCTGAGCCACCGTTCGAACCGACTTAATCTGCAGATATGCCACCCATATTCCATACAATGATGCAACACTGCCGATTATAGATATGTAAGCACCTATATCCAACCAAGATATTACTATGCATAAAATAATACATACAAGTAAAGACGCCACTCCTCCTCGTATTACCTTTTTCTTCATTTGTTTTTCTTTATCAAAATGGAATCTCCATCCATAATCTACAAGTCTCTGCAATATTGGAAGGTATCGAACACCTGGGCGCGTTTAAAGATATCTTTTGTAAAGGTTAAAGAATCTAGTCGCGTTTGAAGATATCTCTAGTATATACCTTGCTTTGGACGTCGTCAAGGCAGGAGTCATACCTATTTGCAATGATGGCTTGGGACATTTCTTTGAATTTCTTTAGGTCGTTTACCACAAGGCTGCCGAAGAAGGTGGTGCCGTCGTCGAGGGTGGGTTCGTAGATGATGACCTGGGCGCCCTTGGCCTTGATGCGTTTCATAACACCTTGGATGGCGGATTGACGGAAGTTGTCACTATTGGATTTCATCGTTAACCTGTACACTCCTATCGTCGGAACCTTATCCAACTTTGAATTTTGATTTTTGAATTTTGAATCAAATTCGTTATTGGTAGTGTAGGCGTAGTATCCGGCCATCTTGAGGACCTGGTCGGCGATGAAGTCCTTGCGGGTGCGGTTGCTCTCGACGATGGCACTCATCATGTTCTGCGGCACGTCCTCGTAGTTGGCGAGGAGCTGCTTGGTGTCCTTGGGGAGGCAGTAGCCGCCGTAGCCGAAGGAGGGGTTGTTGTAGTGGGTGCCGATGCGGGGATCGAGTCCGATGCCGTCGATGATGGCCTGGGTGTCGAGGCCTTTCATCTCAGCATAGGTGTCGAGTTCGTTGAAGTAGCTGACACGCAGGGCCAGGTAGGTGTTGGCGAAGAGTTTCACAGCCTCAGCCTCTTTCATACCGATGAAAAGAACAGGAATGTTCTTTTCAAATTCTAATTTCTGATTTCTAACTTCTAAGTGGGCTGGCGCGTCTTTAGAAGGGCCGATGGCGCCTTCGACGAGGAGGTCGGCGAACTGGTGGGCTTTCTCGGTGAGCCAGTCGATATCCGTCAGAGCCTTGATGGCTGCGTTCTCCTCCTGATATTCGGGGCCGGACATCATCTTGGGGATGCCGACGATGATGCGGCTGGGGTAGAGGTTGTCGTAGAGGGCCTTGCTCTCGCGCAGGAACTCGGGTGAAAACAACAGATTAAACCGTTTCACCCCTCTGGCGGCGTATTTCACGTAAAGACTGCGCGTATATCCTACGGGAATGGTCGATTTAATAACCATCACCGCCTCGGGGTTAACGGCTAATACTGCATCAATGACTGCTTCCACGGCGGAAGTGTCGAAGAAGTTCTTCTGGCTGTCGTAGTTGGTAGGGGCGGCGATGACCACGAACTCGGCGTCGTGGTAGCCGACCTCCTGATCGAGGGTGGCCTTGAGCGAGAGGGGCTTGTTGGCCAGATACTCCTCGATATAGTCGTCCTGGATGGGCGACTTCTTATGGTTCACCAGGTCGACGCGCTCGGGGACGACATCGACGGCGGTGACATCGTTGTGCTGTGCCAACAAAGTGGCGATACTGAGACCGACATAGCCGGTACCTGCTACGGATATTTTCATGTTGAAAAAGTTTACGGTTTAAACGGCAAATGGTGAAAAGATGCTTTAAGCTGTGAGCTGTGAGTTTTAAGTGAATGAAATGGCGAATTATACAAATTATGCGAATTAGTTGCGGGAGCCAATCAATCAATAGCGAATTACTCGAATTTTTCGCCGGCGGCTGAAGCCTGGCGTGGGGGCTGGAGCCGGTCTTGATGCGCCTGCTCGGCCTACGGCCTCACGAAATCTTGTAGATCGGGATTCTGTCCGGGTACGGGGTTTGTTTTAATCTTGTAGATTTTTATTTGGTATCGCTGACTGCGTGCGATGGATTGGTTTCTTATTAGCCTTGCCCTGCGGGCAGAAATCTTGTGAATCTTATAAATTACTGCGCTGCGCGGATATTGTCCGAGTACGGGGTCACTTTAATCTTGTAGATTTTTCGCCGGCGGCTGAAGCCTGGCGTGGGGGCTGGAGCCGGTCTTGATGCGCCTGCTCGGCCTACGGCCTCACGAAATCTTGTAGATCTGGTAGATTTATTCCCTTCGGGAGGGATTCTGTCCGGGTACGGGGTTTGTTTTAATCTTGTAGATTTTTATTTGGTATCGCTGACTGCGTGCGATGGATTGGTTTCTTATTAGCCTTGCCCTATGGGCAGAGATCCTGTAAATCTGGTAGATTCTTTCTCCTTCGGGATCATGTCCGGATACGGGGTTGTTTTAATCTTGTAGATTTTTCTTAGGTATCGCTGACTGCGTGCGATGGATTGGTTTCTTATTAGCCTTGCCCTACGGGCAGAGATCCTGTAAATCTGGTAGATTCTTTCTCCTTCGAGATCATGTCCGGATACGGGGTTGTTTTAATCTTGTAGATTTTTATTTGGTATCGCTGACTGCGTGCGATGGATTGGTTCTTGGTCGGCCTACGGCTTCAAAATATCTTAATTAAATCTATCGGGGTAATATTCTCATGAATGTGGGAATTGGACCTAAACCGATGGCGAAAAAACTAAATACAAATAAGATTACGTTATAATAGGGATTCGATAAAGACCATTCTTTCCAATGCGAAGGCAGCCCCAAGGTATCGGTATTATGCAGATTATGTGATATTTACCACACACACCCACACAGTTTTTCCGATGTAACCCGAGGCTTTTTACGCTTACTTTTTCAATGTGCAAAGTTACGAAAAAAATCAAAACCTGCAAAGAAAATATTAAAAAAAACAAAAAAAATTGTGCCACAACCGCCAACCACGACGCGACAAACAACGCTCATACTATGTCATCTGTCTGGGACAAAAACATTTTAGATAGAGCATGTTACCGCATTTACTCTTACATTACTATTTATATCGTCTTTATATCATCATTAAATAAATCTACAAATGTAAGCAATAATATATGTAAATCTACGTTATACATATTGTGAATTTAATTATAAATACCATATAAAACCCTAAGATTATGGCAATTGCAACGAACAATCAGATGATGGGGCTGAAAGGCAAAGTGGGACTGCTGGTGAGTTACCAGTGGCGCGGCAAGTGGATCACGCGCACTTTCTCGTCGAAGCCGCGCAACCCGCGCAGCGAGAAGCAGCAAGCGCACCGCATGCTCTTCAAGCAGGAGGTGCAGCTGGCTGGCAGGATGAACTGGGTGCTGCGCGAGACGCTGGACGCCATCTCTGCCGAGCACGGCATGACGGCCTGCAACTACTTCATAAAGAAGAACCAGTCGGCCTTCAGCGCAGAAGATGGAATGTTGGCGGTGAACTGGGCAAACCTCGTGCTCAGCGAAGGGCCGGTGGCGCCGGTGGCTTTCGGCGCGCCGGAGATTACTGAAAGATCAACACTTACGGTCAACTTCGAGCGCAATCCGCTGCACATCTCTTCGAGCAACTTCGACCGCGTGTATGTCTACTTGTATTGCCCTGAGACAAAGATGGGTTTCTTAACAGCACCCGTCTATCGCCGCGAGCGGCGCTTGTCGGTGGTGCTGCCGGAGTCGTTCATCGGCCACGAGGTGCAGCTGTGGGGCATGGTGCAGGACCAAGCCGGCCGCTGGTCGGAGACGATTTACATCGGCTACGGCCCGGTGGAGAACACAGCAGCGACGCCGCAGGACGAGACAGAAGGCGAAGAGCCGAGAGTCGAAACAGCGGGCTACAGCAGTGAAAATCCGGAAGATAGCGTAAAAGAAAAAGCCTCCTTGCGGGAGGCTCCTGGGTGGTCTGTGGGAGATTCGAACTCTCGACCTCTTCCGTGTGAAGGAAGCGCTCTGAACCAACTGAGCTAACAGACCTTGCAAATTGAGAATTGACAATTGAGAATTGATAATTGGCAATTGAGATTCCCATAGCTCTCGTCTCTCGAAAGCGGGTGCAAAAGTACAACATTTTTTTAGACTGACAAAATTTTTCTTCAAATGGGCAACGGGAGAAAAGGTTTCACTCACTCACAATGGATTGGTATCATCTGGGTATCAGTGTCGTTGCTGCTGATAATGGCTATAGGATTTTTTTCGTCGCGCCATACGCCGGAGGCGAGTGAAACAGATACCATAGAAGCCAGCTATATCAAAAAATCGCCCCGTTACAAAGGCACAGAATACCGCAACAACAATAACAAAAGCAGTGATAGAAAGTTACAGGAAAAACGCACTAATAGTTATCGCACCCTCGATAGCAACATGTACAGCCCGGGACATGCGCCGACACGCCGACAGCCGCTTGTCGTTGAGCTCAACAGTGCCGACACTCTCACCCTGCAGTTGTTACACGGCATAGGGCCTGCCTACGCACGCCGGATAGTACGCTATCGAGACCGCCTCGGAGGCTTCACCAACATAGGGCAGTTGCTTGAAGTCTACGGCTTCACCCAAGAGCTGCTCGACCACATAGCCCCTTCGCTGACCCTTGACACCACGGATATCCGCCAGATAGACATCAACACCATAGAGCTAAAGCAACTCATAAAACACCCTTATATTGAGTATTACCAGGCGCGCGACATCATCAAGCTACGCAACCGTGGCGTGACCTTCCACACAGCCGACGACCTACGGGCCGTTCCATCCATGTCCGACACCACCCTGGCACGACTGCTGCCATACATCAACTTCGGCGAACAAGCTAAAAGCACAGCAACACAATAATTATTCAGGGTGAGCGTTATACCCACCAAACGACAACAACGATGCTGACCTCCACCCCCTCATGGGCTGCCGTAATGACTCGCTCCGGCGCAGAGACCCTCGTAGCCAACCGATTCGCCGAAGCAGAACCTCCCATTGAATATTACCTGCCTCTGCTTGCCGTCCGTGACCGTCGCCACAAGAAAGACGACATGCCGGAGAAGCCTATGTTCCCCTGCTACCTTTTTGTGCGCATAAACAACAAACAGATATTCCAAACACGCACCACCCGCGGGGTCATAGCCATAGTCAGCAGCAACCACAGCATCATACAGGTTCCTGACCGTGAGATAGAGGCCATCCGCCGCTTCGAGGCATCGCAGCGCAAGATACACCTGCACGAGACCGCCCAGCTGGTCAAAGGGGCCGAGGTGACGATACTAAGCGGCGAGTTCGCCGGTATGCAGGGGCGACTAATCAAAGACTGCAAGGACGGCAATTTCAGTGTACAGATATCGGCCCTGAACATCTCATTCGTGGTACAGGTGAAGCGCAGCGAGTTGCGGCCGCCGTCGGAATAAAGGTTAATGGTTAATGGTTAAAGGTTAATGGTTAGAGGTTACAGGTTACGGGTTACAGGTTAGAGGTTACAGGTTATGGGTTAATGGTTAGAGGTTACAGGTTACGGGTTACTGGTTAAAGGTTACTGGTTACAGGTTACGGGTTACAGGTTACGGGTTACTGGTTACTGGTTACTGGTTAGAGGTTACAGGTTACAGGTTAGAGGTTACAGGTTACGGGTTACAGGTTACGGGTTACTGGTTAAAGGTTAATGGTTAGAGGTTACGGGTTACAGGTTACGGGTTACATGATAGGGGCAGGGTGTTGTAAATCAGGGAATTTATAAAATCACCAACAATGGTTATTGTGGGGTCTCAGGAAAGGCTGTATTTTTGCAATCAGAAAATGGAGAACAAACAGTCTTTTTGAGCCCATTTTTGTTTTAGGATTAATGGCATAGAGGCCGCTCAGCAACGAGCAGCCTCTTTGTTTATTACGTAAACGGACCTGCAGCGAGTATGCGGTAAGCAACACAAGGGCAAAAGCCTACCAATTGCTGTCGTGTCCAAGGTTTCCCATAGCAAGAAAACCTCCGCACACCACTCCTGCCAACGACAGGGGCAATGTGCGGAGGTGCATAGACTTGATTAAATTGAGAATTGAGAATTGAGAATTGGCTGACGCATGAATTTTCAACTTTCAATTTTCACTTGGATGCAGAGCTCCTCGAGTTGGGCATCGCTGATTGGGGCCGGTGACTGGCTCATCACGTCGCGGCCGGAGTTGTTCTTCGGGAAGGCGATGAAGTCGCGTATAGAGTCAGCGCCGGCGAAGATTGAGCAGAGGCGGTCGAAGCCGAAGGCCAGGCCTGCATGCGGCGGCGCGCCGTAGGTGAAGGCATCCATGAGGAAGCCGAACTGTGCGGCGGCGCTCTCGTCGGTGAAGCCGAGGGTATGGAACATCTTGTTCTGAAGGGTGCGGTCGTGGATACGGATAGAGCCGCCACCAACCTCGGTGCCGTTCATCACGATGTCGTAAGCATTGGCACGTATGTCGCCCCAGCGGCTGGGGTCGTCCAGCAGCGCCTCGTCCTCGGGCTTGGGAGCCGTGAATGGATGGTGCATGGCATAGAAGCGCTGCGTCTCGTCGTCCCATTCCAGCAGGGGGAAATCGATGACCCAGAGAGGGGCGAACTTCTGCGGGTCGCGCAGACCGAGTTGGTTGCCCATCTCGAGGCGCAGGGCGCAGAGCTGGGTGCGCGTCTTCATGGCGGGGCCGCAGAGCAGCAGCATCAGGTCGCCGGGCTTAGCACCCATCTTGTCGGCAATGGCCTTGAGGGCCTCGGCGTCGTAGAACTTGTCCACCGAGCTCTTGAAGCTGCCGTCGGCGTTGTATTTTATGTACACCATGCCGCCGGCGCCCACCTGCGGACGCTTGACAAAGTCCGTCAGCGCGTCGAGCTGCTTGCGTGTGTATTCTGCGCAGCCGGGAGCCACAATGCCCACCACCAGCTCGCTGCCGTCGAAGAGGCCGAAGCCGTGACCCTTGACCACGTCGGTGACCTCCTTGAACTCCATGCCAAAGCGGATATCCGGCTTGTCGGAGCCGTAGAGGCGCATGGCGTCGTGCCAGGTCATGCGGGGGAACTTGTCGAACTCTATGCCCTTCATCTCCTTGAAGAGGTGCTTGGCGAGACCTTCGAACATGTTGAGCACGTCCTCCTGATGCACAAAGCTCATCTCACAGTCAATCTGTGTAAACTCAGGCTGGCGGTCGGCGCGCAGGTCCTCGTCGCGGAAGCAGCGCACAATCTGGAAGTAGCGGTCCATGCCAGCCACCATGAGCAGCTGCTTGTACTGCTGCGGCGATTGCGGCAGGGCGTAGAACTCGCCGGGGTTCATGCGGCTGGGCACCACGAAGTCGCGGGCACCCTCGGGGGTGCTCTTGATGAGCATGGGGGTCTCTATCTCAAGGAAGTCGCGGTCGGAGAGGTAGTTGCGCACAAGCATAGCCATCTTGTGGCGCATGATGAGATTGTTGCGCACCGGATTGCGGCGTATGTCGAGGTAGCGGTACTTCATGCGCAGGTCGTCGCCACCGTCGCTCTGATCCTCGATGGTGAAGGGCGGCACCTTGGCCTCGTTGAGGATATTAAGGGTAGCCACCTCTATCTCAATCTCTCCAGTAGGAATCTTGGTATTCTTGGAGCTGCGCTCGATGACCTTGCCGGTCACCTGTATGACGTATTCGCGCCCGAGCTTGCGAGCCTGCTCGCAGAGGGGGGCGTTGGTTTCCATGTTGAAAGCCAGCTGCGTGATGCCGTAGCGGTCGCGCAGGTCGACAAAGGTCATGCCGCCGAGGTCGCGCGAACGCTGCACCCAACCGGCGAGGGTCACTGTCTGTCCCACATTGGCGAGACGCAACTCGCCGCAAGTATTAGTCCTGTACATATCTCGTTTATATTTTTATCTATAGAACCAATAATAAACGCAAGCCGCCATGCTTTATTGCATGGCGGCCCATAATTTTTTACAATGCGCTCCGGCAACTTTCTTATATACTCCGTCACGCTATAGTGTAGTCGGGGATTATTTGTGCGTCAGGATAAAGGTCTTGGCGTCATTCGTCAGGCTGGCGGCATAGCCTCGTTCTGTCCTGAAAACCACCGTGGTCAGCCTCGGCGATTTATACACTTTTTTTTTCTTTTCGATCCATAATATATATGTGCTGACATAAATACCTACTCTACACACAATTACATAACACACCAACTAATACTACAATCTGTAAAAATAAAAAAAAACCGGAATTCAGAAATAGAAATATTTTGGGGGGTGGTTTATATTATACCTGTTCGTTACCGCCCCGTACCCGCTCCGTACCCGCTCCGACTGTTCACCGGTTGTTTATCGGTTTTTTGTCGGAGAGAGGTCGGAGAGGAGTCGAAGCGGAGACGGAGATGGGTACCACGTGTGCGGCATTACATGAGCAACAGCAGGTGATTCGATTTTATTTCTTATCTTTGCAGCGCAAAAACAGACAGACTCTGACAAACGTAGGCACATATTTTGCACATCTGCGCGAACTTGTGGCGCTGGAGCTCGAAGAGGAGAAGCGTGGCGAACGGCCGCGCCGCTACCCCATAAGGCTCGGCAACACGGCCTACAACCCCCTTGGGCAGCTGACGCTGGACCTGCACTACGATGTCGACGAAGACGAGGTGGAGCAGGAGTTCGAACCCGGCAAGCCGGTGGCGCTGTACTACATGGCTGGCGACACGCTGAAGGAGCTGCCGCACATGTGCTACATCGAGCATGTGGTCGACGGCAACATCACCGTCAGCCTGCCGTCGAAGGCTGCGGAGCAGAGCATCCGCGACGTTGCGCAGCGGCAGCTGTTGGGCCTGCAGCTGGGAGTGGACAATACCAGCTACCGCGTCATGAGCGAGGCGCTGCACGAGGCCGCCCGCAAGGAAGACGAGCGTTTCGTGAGGGTGCGCGACGTGCTGGTGGGCAACCGGCCGCCGTCGTTCCGCACGCTGCCGCAGCTGTCGTTCCCTTGGCTCAACCGCAGCCAGCAGGATGCCATACAGAAGGTAGTGGAATGCCAGGAGGTGGCCATAGTGCACGGTCCTCCGGGAACGGGCAAGACCACCACGCTGGTGGAAGCCATCATAGAGACCCTGCAGCGCGAGACGCAGGTGCTGGTGTGCGCCCCGAGCAACGCCGCCGTAGACTGGATCAGCGAGCAGCTGATGCGGCGCGGCATACATGTGCTGCGCGTGGGCAACCCCTTGCGCATGAGCGACGAGATGCTCGACTGCAGCTACGAGCGGCGCTACGCCTCGCACCCCGACTACCACGAGCTGTGGAACATACGCAAGACGCTCCGCGACGGCGCCAAAGGCGAGCAGGCACACCGTCTGCGCCTGCGTGAGACAGAGCTGGAGATAAAGATAAACGCCGACCTCTTCGAGCAGGCCCGCGTGGTGAGCTGCACGCTGATAGGCAGCGCCTACCGCATCATGGAGCGGCGGCGTTTCAGCACCCTCTTCATCGACGAGGCGGCGCAGGCTCTGGAGCCAGCCTGCTGGGCAGCCATACTGAGGGCCGACCGTGTCGTGATGAGCGGCGACCACCAGCAGCTGCCTCCGACGGTGAAGAGCATGGCTGCGGCCAAAGGAGGCCTGGCCGACACGCTGATGCAGCGCGTGGTGAAGCTGTGGCCCCAGTGCGTCAACCTGCTCACCGTTCAGTACCGCATGAACGAAGACATCATGAGCTTCCCGTCGCGCTGGTTCTATCACGGCCAGTTGCAGGCCGCGACCGACGTGGCGCATCGCCAAGTGAGCCCGTTGGACACGCCGCTCACATGGCTCGACACCTCGGCGCTAACCTACGAGGAACGGCAGGGGCGCAACATGAGCCTCAGCAACAGCCAGGAGGCGAGGCTTGTCATTCACACGCTGCGCGACTACATCGAGATGATATCGCCGCAACGT
This sequence comes from uncultured Bacteroidota bacterium, assembly GCA_902777005.1. Classification (GTDB taxonomy): domain Bacteria; phylum Bacteroidota; class Bacteroidia; order Bacteroidales; family P3; genus Colimorpha. The sequence continues at coordinate 91,494 of CACYSB010000005.1, read as the reverse complement.
GTAGAGAGCGAGCGTGTGGACTTCGGCGTCATCACCCCCTACCGCGGTCAGGCTCGCCTGATACGGCGACTGCTCAAGATGCAGCACTACTTCCGCAAGCTCAAGCGCCACATCACCGTGGGCACCGTCGACGGCTTCCAGGGGCAGGAGCGCGACGTGATAGTCATCAGCCTTGTGCGCGACAATGCCGACGGCAACATAGGCTTCCTGCGCGACCTGCGCCGAATGAACGTGGCCATAACACGCGCGCGTATGAAGCTGATAATAGTGGGCAACGCCAATACCCTGAGCCGCCACCGCTTCTACCGTGAGTTGGCGGAGCATATAAAAGAGCACGGCGAGTTCATCACCGTGCCCATTCCTGAAAACTAATATTATTACACTTCTATCTCGCCGCTGATGCGGTCGTCGCCCCACACAGAATACATGTTGGTGCGCCCCTCGTGGAGGGTCATCTTGCCCTTTGCCTCGAGGTGCAGGCGATAGAAGACGCACTGGTGCAGGTCGGCCTGGCCACATACCACATCGGTGGCGAAAGCCTCGCATGTAGGCGCACCGCACACGCCGCAGTCAATCTGCGGCAGGTGCTCTTTCATCTTCTCTATCTTCTCCATCTTCTCGAAAGCCTTCTTGCGGTCCTCGTCGAGGATGAGCATGGAGCGGGGCTGCACTTCGTCGACAAAAGCATTCTCAACCAGATATTCTTTGTATTTCTCCATCTCGCGGTCGCGCGGCATCTCGCCGTTGCGCTCACGCTCGGCGGCCTTGCGGGCGCGGGCATACATGCGTTCGCCGCAAAGGAAGCGGTTGTCGCAGCTCAGCAGTGCACCGGCGCAGCTCTGGTCGCAAGCCCTCAGCTCGAGGAACTCCACGCCCTCCACCTCGTCGTTCTCAAGCTTGTCTAGGAAGTCCATGACATTCTCTATGCCGTCTATCGAATAGCTGCGCTTGGCGGTACATATGCGGCGTTCGCCGTTGGTGAGGGTCGAGAGGATGGCGTCGGCACTGAGGCGCTGGCGTGTCAGCGGCGGGTACTGGTGGTTCTTGCCGTTGTCCTTAATCTGCTTGTAAACACGGTTGAACAGCATATTCATATTGATGACGCCGTCGATGATGCTCTTCTCCTCGCCCACAGGGGCCTTCACGGCCGACACCTTGGCGGCACACGGCGTAATATAGAACAGACCTATCTCCTCGCGCGGTATGCCTCGGCTCAGCAGCTCCTGCAGAGCGTACATGGCGCTGATATCCAGTGGCACCTTGATGGGCATGATGTTCTCCGTCAACGACGGGTACTTAATCTGTATCAGGCGCACGATTGCAGGGCAGAACGACGATATCAGCGGCCTGATATCCGTATGCTCTCGAGCGTACTTCTCCTTCACGTCACGGTAGATAGAGGCGGCAGACTCCACCTCCATCACATGGGCGAAGCCCAGCTCATAGAGAGTGGCATAGACCTTGGAGACACTTATCTCGTCGGGGAACTGCCCCATGAACACCGCCGGCAACAACGCCACAGAATGAGGATAGCGGCGGAACATCTCGAAGTCATCGTCCTTGATGCTGATAGACTGTGCCGGGCATACCTCGTAGCACTTGCCGCAGTCGATGCAGCGGTGCTCCTGAATGGCAGCCTTGCCGCCGTGGATGCGTATAGCCTCTGTCGGGCATATCTTCATGCAGCGCGAACAGCCTATGCAGCGCTCCTCCTCAACCTGTAAAGCGTGGTAAAAAGCCATGTCTTCTTATCTACTTATCTATTGTCTACTAACTACTGGAAGTTCACTTCCATCTCCACGGTGGTGCCTACGCCCACCTCGCTGGTGACGTTCATCTTGTCGACATTCTTCTGCATGTTGGGCAAGCCCATGCCGGCGCCGAAGCCCATGTCGCGCACTTCGGGGCGCGCAGTGCTGTAGCCCTCCTGCATGGCAAGCGCTATGTCGGGTATGCCGGGGCCCTTGTCGGCCACCACCATCTTTATCTTGTCTGGGTCTATGTCGACTATCACCTTGCCGCCGTAGGCATGGGCTATGGCGTTCACCTCGGCCTCGTAGAGGGCCACGACGACACGCTTCACCACCTGCGGGTTCACGTTGAGCTGCTTCAGTGTCTTCTTCACCGAACTCGAGGCCTTGCCGGCATTGACGAAGTCGCCTTCTATAACTGTGTATTCCTGATGCATTTCTTAAATTGGGAATTGGAAATTGAAAATTGAGAATTATTTAATTGATTATTGAGAATTGGAAATTATGCTCGTTCCTTTTCTTTTAACGTCTTGGTGATACTAATCAACAGGGCAATCAACTCGCCACAATCCTTCGACAGTGACTTATACATAGCGTCGCCAATATAGCCTGTGGCATGAAGAATATCGAGCCAGTACTCCGTCTCGTCAGCTTCCTTCAATGCCACATTCAACTTATTCAGGAAATCCGGTCTGGATTGGGCATTCTTGCTTTCGCGCGTGTTGGCTCCTATGCTGGTACCACAACGCAACAGTTGCTTGGACATAATCCACTCTCCCTGTTCCGTAAGGTATTTATAGCAATTGACTATCCTGATGGCGAAGTCTTTGCTCTTGTCCTGTATCGCGCCAGCCATAATTTCCAATTATCAATTGTCAATTGTCAATTAGTAAAGCGGTTTCATGCCTGCCTGGTAAAGGATGCCGCAGGTCTTGAACATCGAGTACTGCGTGCATATAAGCACCATGTCGTTCTCGTCGGCCAGTTCAACCATGTCCTCCGTCGGGCGCTTGCCGCGCACGAAGATGACCACGTCGAGGTTGGCCATGTCGCATGTGCGTATCGTCTGCACATTGCAGAGGCCGGTGACCAGCACCGGAGTGTCCTTGAGCGTAAGCACATCGCTCATCAGGTCGGAAGCAAAGCACTGCTCCACCTCCATATCCAGTTTGTCGGAGCCGAGCCCAACGGTGGCGCCGAGTTTGTCTACTATTTCCTTTAGTGTCATATACTTGTTAGTTTAGTATTTTCAAAGTGCAAATATACACATCTTTTTTCACATGGCAAAATTTTTGTATCTTTGCACCATGAAAAACATTGTCCTGCTGATTGTAACGCTGTCGTTTGCAACAATGAACGCCTACTGCTCCGTCCATGCCGACTCCGCCTGGCGCTACGACGTGAAGAGCGTGGAGCTCTACCTCGAGGGCGGGCCGCAGGTGCTCCGCAACGAACAGGCCACCCCTGTGCTAACCCTCGGTGCCCGACAGACGCTTGTCCTTGAGTTCGACATCCTCGGCGCCGAGCCCGAAAGCCTCCGCTGGCACATCTCCCACTGTTCGCGCCGCTGGCAGGCCGACAGCCTCGAGGTGCAGGACTTCATGACCGGCTTCCCAGAAGGCACCGTCGACGCCTACGACCCCTCCTTCACCACCCTCAACGACTATATCCACTACCGCACTACCCTGCCCGACCGCTACGCCGAGTTCATCCACTCCGGCAACTACATCGTTGCCGTCACCGCCGACGACGGCGACACCATCCTCACACGCCGCTTCTGCGTCAGCGAGGAACAAGCCGTAGCCTACCTCGAAGTCACGCGCCCCTACGACGGCATCGACATTGACCGGCGCCAGGAGCTGGACGTCACTGTCGGCTCACAGAGCATGGGCCTCATGCCGCAGTACCTCAGCGTCGAGGCGCAGCAGAACGGCCGCCTCGACAACCGCCGCTGGCTCGAATTCAGCGGCTACGACGGCCAACGCCTCGTCTATCGCCACCGCCAGCCCAACATATTCCATGGCGGCAACACCTTCCGCTACTTCGACTGCAGCAACCTGCGCACACCCATGTACAACGTGCTGCGCGTAGCCGAATACGGCGGCGAGTACCTCGCGCTGCTCCGCCCCGACGAGAATCGCTCCACCAAACACTACATCACCGAGACCAACCTCCTTGGCGGCTACAAAGTCAACGTATGGGACCGCAACAACCCGCGCACCGAGGCCGAATACGTGTGGGTCAGCTTCAGCCTCCCCGTCGAGCAGCCGCTGATGGACGCCAACATCTATGTCGTCGGCGCATTGACCGACTGGCAGCTCGACTCCACCTCGCTGATGGAATACAACCCCCAGCGCCGCGCCTACACCAAGCGCCTGCAGCTCAAGCAGGGCTACTACGCCTACCAGTTCCTCGCCCTCCCCACCTACCCTGTAGCCCAGCCGCTCAACCACTCAGCCACCGCCCGCCTCGAGGGCGACCACCGCGAGACCCCCAACCGCTACACCGTCCGCGTCTACTACCGCACCCCCGCCGACCGCGCCGACCGCCTTCTGGCCGTAGCCTACCGATAGCGCATACATAAAACCTCGTTGCCCTACCAAGAATGCCTCTGACAGTCGACACTGGCAGGCAGCCGCTACGGAGCCTCTCCGACTCCGGTCCGACTGTTCTACGGTTGTTCTACGGTTTTTAGTCGGAGAGGGGTCGGAGCTGATACGGAGGGGATACGGGGAGAATACCGATTACGAATTATGAATCCACGCTTTCAGCGTCGCGGAGGCCGACGACGGCGAGGATGCGGTCGCTACCGTCTACGCGCACGCGTACATATTGTTTCTCTATGCGCGAGAGGTGGAGGTCCTTGAGGAAATCGCTCACGAGGCGTGTGCCATGCATGCCCTTGGGACGGAAGCGGTCGCCGGGGCGCCAGAGGCGGGTGGGTTGTTGTAGAGACGTTTCATGAGACGTCTCTACCGGTGGGGCAGGTATGGGGGCTATGAGGAGCTGGCCACGGTGGAGCTCGGCGACGTGTGTGGGAGTGTAAAAGAGGCGCCCTGTTTCAGATGCCGCGAGAATATCGGCAACGGTGGCGGCGTTGAAGCCGTAAGGGCGGAGAAGCTCGAAGAGGATTGTGGGCTGTAGAGCCGTTTCATGAAACGGCTCGGCCGAGAGGTCGAGGGCCTCGATAGGAGGCAGCTGGTAGTGGGTGGCAGGAAGTATGGAGGCGTAGGGTTTGATGTATTGCTCACGGAGCTGGTCAATGTAGGCGTCGAGGATAAGCTCAGTGTCGTGGAGTCGCTCGATGTTGGCAAGCATGGTCTGGTCCACCGAAGGATAGAGCTCGCGAAGCAGCGGCATAAGCTGGTGGCGGATGCGGTTGCGGCGGGCATCGAGCTCGGCATTGGTGCTGTCCTCGACGAACTCGAGGCCACGCTCGACGACGTAGGCGTCGATGTCGGCGCGAGAGAAGCAGAGCATAGGTCGGATGACGGTGATTGACTGATTGCCCGATTGCTTGGTTGCTTGAATGGAAATGGGGCGGATGCCATGGAGACCGTGGATGCCGGTGCCGCGGAAGAGGTTGAGGAAGAAGGTCTCGACGGAGTCGTCGGCATGGTGTGCGGTGGCAAGAACATGAGGAGATAAGGAGTCAGGAGATAGGGAGAAAAGGAGCTGGGCGAAGTAATCGTAGCGGAGGCGGCGTGCGGCCTCCTCGATGGACATGCCGTGCTCGGCGGCATAGGCGCGTGTGTCGAAGTGTGCCACGTGGCATGGGACGCCGTAGCGGTCGGCAAGCCGGCACACAAAGGCCTCGTCACGGTCGCAGTCGCCCGGCCGCAAGTTGAAGTTGCAGTGGGCCACCCCGAAGGGGATGCCGGCGCGGTGGAAGAGGTCGGCCATGGCCACGGAGTCGCGGCCGCCGCTGACGGCGAGCAGCACCGCCGTCCCGTCGGGGATGAGGTGCTGCCCGGTCACATAGCGCTTGAACCTTGCAAGCATCGGCAAGGCTTATTTGACGATAAGCTTACGCATCTGGCGCTGGCCGTCGACGATGATGCCGTAGTAGTAGACGCCGGTGGCGTAGTTGGCCATGTCAAGGAAGACGGTGTTGTCGCCTGCGGGGTAGAAGCCGTGAGTGGTATAGACAATCTTGCCCATGGCGTCCATGACGAAGAGCGTGACGGATGCGTCGACAGGGATGGTGAAGGGCACCGTGGTGGTACCGCTGAAGGGGTTGGGGTAGTTCTGCCCGAGGACGAAGGAATCACCGTTGACGGTGGGGATGCCCTCGACATAGTTGACCACAGACACCTTGGTAGTCTGGTTGTTATCCGGATTGGCGTCGATTGGGAAGTCTCGCAATCCGCCGCTGCCGACATAGGAGCGCAGAGGACTCTTGGGAATGGTGCGGCCAAACTCAATGAGGATATCATAGCCCGGGTCGATGCGTTTTGCAGCGTCGAAGACTATTTCGTTGCCGTTGATAGTGGCATGCATCGGTATGGGTCTGCCACTGACGGCGGTGTTGCCGATGTTGCGCACATGCATAAACACGCGACAGTCGGGATTGGCGTTCTCCTCGACAATGAGGCCGAGCACTTCCAGGTCTACATACTGGCGCACGATGTTGGTGGTAGTGTCGTTGGTCGGGTCGTTGTCGTCCTGCGCATGGACATAGGCCGTTACGTTGCGATAGCCCTCGCGGCGAGGACGCAGCCGGACATTGAAGAGGTGCGTCGTCATATTGAACGAGGTGAGCGGCGTGGCACGGTAGAAGGTCTCGTTTACCGCACCGGCGGTGTCGTCGTCAATCCAGAACCCTACCTCGAAGTTGTTGGCACCGCGCGAACCGTGGTTCTCGATGACGAGCTGTATTGTCACATAGTCGCGCTCGGAAGTGTCGACGACAATGGCCTTGGCAGCCACATCGGTGATAGACGATATACCCCTGAAGCGCTTGCTGATGGTATCGTTGTAGAAATAGTCGTTGCTATCGCACTTGGCCACGGCCGTGATGGACATCGAGCCCATGGAGGAGCGGAACTTTTGGTGGAAGGTATAGTTGAAGAAATCGCGTGTATAGAGAGGAGCGCCCTGCAGCTCGACGATGTCGACATCCTCGGAGACATGGGTGTTGCCCACCGTGTAGGACAGTGTGGCGTTGGAGATTGGTGCCACGCCCATGTTGCGTATGCGGATGGTGACTTCTACGGAGTCGCCGGCGACGACATTATCGCGCGGATAGAGGAAGTCGACAGCCGCTATGTCGCCGCCAAGAGGTGTGAGGCAGAAAGTCTTGGTGAGGGTGTCGTTGTCACGGTAGATGTCGTTTGCCGTAAGGTTGGTGAAACAGGTAATCGAGAAGGTGTCGGGGCAGTCGGTACGGATCACAAACGGGTCAAGGTAGGTGACGGTATCTGTTTCGTCAGGCGGTAGCATGCACGAGATGGTGGACATGTGTGCCAGATGGGTGCCGTAATAGGTGTAGCCCATCTCAATCTGGCGTACTGTGTCAAGGCCATAGTTCTTCACCACGACTTCCGGATAGATGGTCTGACCGTACTTGGGCTCGACAGGATAGGTGATGGCGACAACACCGACATCGATACGCTGGCGGCCGCGCCCGATGTGGAAGTCATCTATGGCACATCCGGGGCCGAAGTTGGTAGTGGCGCTGGCCTTCTGAGGCGCAGTGTATACAACACGGAACTGCAGCTTCTCATTGAAATTACCACGTATGCCGCCCTGGTCTGTGCAGATGTAGTAGCGTGCCCATGACCTGGAACCATTGAAGACATTGTCCTCATAGTTGTTGTACCATGTAGGCAGAGAGTCAAGATAGAGTTTCTCCCACTTGTTGCGGTAGCTATAGTACTCAATGTATACGTTGGAGCCTTGGTTTAGCGCTCGCACAAGATGTAGTGCAAGGGTGTCGGGGCGTATCTGCGAGATGTCAATGACCGGGCTGTAGAGGTAGCTCAGGTTGCCACGGGTGCCTGACTTAAGGTCGGCGGTGAGGTCGGTGCACCATACGTTAGGCTCGGAGAGCGCGAAGAAGTTGGCAGAAGACTTGTCCGGTGTACCGCGCTGCCAATAGTTACGCGAGTATTCGTTGTAGCCCCTTGGGGCATACCAATTATCAACAAAGTCGAAGTCATCGTCCATTGTGAGGTAGATGGTATGGAAGCGGTGGTACTCGTAGACGAGGGTATCGTTGTAGGTATTGGTGTCGCCCGGGATAGAAACCCAGATGCGAAGAGTCGATGTACCCAGCGGGAAGCGATAAGCAGGAAGGCTCACTACCGTAGACCTGCCTGGCATGAGGATTCCGCTCCAGTTGACATCGTTAGTGAAGACGTGCGCCGAGTCTTGCTCGAAAGAGTAGTGGATGACTGCGTCATTGATGGTCTGTTTACCCTTGTTGGCCATGCGGAATCTGATGACACGGGCGGCAGTGTCGCGTATGAGACTGCTTCGCGGAGAGACGATCTGCGTGAGCGCGATATCTGTTTCGGTAGCCTCTTCATCGATAAACAGCAAGAAGTCCACCATGTGACCAGCATCGGCCGCAAGCGTTGATGTGGGACGGCTGTTATAGAGTGAGGCACAGATGCGCATCTTCATATAGCCCAATGATGCGGAAGATGGAATGCTAATAACTGCACGCCGCAAGGAGTCGGTAAATAATGGCGCAGCAGCGACGACAGTCTCACCAGGGTCATCGAAGGAGCCGTTACGGTTGTAGTCAATATATGCCGCAACACGTCCACGGTAGCGCTCAATACTGTTGCTTGGATTGGCGACTCCTATTACTATGGAGTCTGTAGTGCCACGAGTTACATGCAACACCGGATATTCGGGATTGTTGAACACACCGAAGTTGTTGTATGAGCGGCCAAGGGCCGGCATTTCAAGCTCTATCTCGTTGAAGGATACTCGTATGATGTCAATACTGTCGGATACGCCGAGTTCATTGTCATGTGTGTAATAAGTACCTTCTTTGAGTGTTACGAACGTATAGTCGAGAGCAGTATCGCTCTTTGTGGTTCCATTGCGCAAGATAGGCATACAACGTATGGTGTCGTTGCGGCGCACAACGTCGTTCTCAAGGTCAGTCCATACACGGAGATAATAGGTACTGTCCCTAAGGGCATTGTTGAAGCGCAAAAGGGTGTCAAATGTATACTCCATAGTTTGGCCAGGAGCAATCGTGGTCGTACATATCTCCGTAACCTCCTGCCTGAGGGGTGGTGTTGAACCTCTCTTAACACGCATCTGGTAGGTTATGGGGAAGTTCCGCTGCGGTGTAGTACCATAGTTGGCTATGCGGACACGGACGGTGTCGTTCTCCATATAGACACGGCTGCCGATCGGCGCAAGCACTTCTTCTACAGCAAGGTCGTTCTCCTCTCGCGGCAGGACATGCACATTGATCTTGGAGAACAGACTCGGACATCCTTTGGCGCCAAAGCATTGGAGGTAGTATGTAGAATCACTGTAATAGATGGGGGTACTATCCCAAATACATGACTTGGCATAGTTAGTTCCTGTATGGAAGTAACTTTGTGTGGAGTCACGGTGCCAGTAAATCTTAAACTTGTTGCCCTGCTCAGCACGCAGCACTCCCCATGTGCCATACGGGAACACCGTGTCGAAGCCTACAGGAGACAGCGGCGAGAAATAGGAATCGAACACAAAGGATGACGCTGTGGCTTCGGTTGTGGTTGCCGGTTTGGATGTAGAGTCATTGCTAAATTCTACGTCGAGATTAAGGCGGCACCATCCGTATAAGGCCACCTTTATATTCAACATAGTATCGGTGGGATAGAAGTTACCCGGAGTGTTGAATGTTATGTCACGAGTGTTTGACAAATTCAAAGGCCTGTCGAAAGAATGAGTCTCAATAATTGTGTCGGGCATAGTGCTAATGTCCAACATATTGTTCCTTGGGTTCGACTGGCTGTATGACTTGTAGCCTTGTGCATGATATCCTATCTCGAACGGGACGTTGGCAGGAATGGGTTTATAGCCCACATTCTCGAGGGTTATGGTCACCGAGGTTTCTTGAAGTGTACAACCCGTGGCTCCCGGCCTAATCTTTTTAGCCTTAAGGTCGAACGCCGGTGCAAGGTAGAACTGCTTGCTCATTTGGTTGTCGGAGGTATCTGCATCGTTGGGGCACTCAAGCACAACACGTACGTACTGCTGATAGATAACACCCATAGGCGTGGGGATCATTACTGAATCTATCTTAATCTCTCCCGACTGGATGTTTGTGAGATTCCTGGTAACTGACCGCGTGACATCCTCGTACCCTTCGAGATCAAGATATGCATACCATGAAGCGCCGTTCTCAACGGTGCTACCGTTATTATAGAACTCAACCTTGACGAGCACTGAGTCGGACTCAATGTTCGGCGGCATATTGGTCGGCGAGAAATTGTTGGTACGTTCAGGCATTATCGGCGAGATTATGCGTACCAACGACATATTGCGTGTAGCACGGAACATCTCTTGTGCTCCTATGGTTGGACGCGGTATCTGGGAGCGGATGCTATCGTCAATATCATCAACGACATCGGGATTGTACTGTGCTTTATCAATGAGATTGGTCATCCTCAGGTGCAAGTCGTCTTCGGCCACGAAATAAGGCTCAGCATACAATGAACTGTTGTCCTTGCCATTTGCCGCCCGCAGCTCAGCTATGGTATTGCAGTCAGCACTGCCCCACTTGGCGAGTTTGTTACCTTCCGGGGAATAGTAGTCATTGTGGTCGGAAGCACTGACAAGCGTATCCTTCTTGGCTTCATAGGCATATGAGCTGAAGTTGGAGATAATATTGTTCATCACTTGTATGCCACGGGATGTACCATTTGTGGATATATCGGCAAGGAATGCACGAGAACCACTGTTTGTGCCAGAATATACACGCAGGCTGTTGAATAGCACGTTTGTGTACTCACAATCCTTCAAGTATATCGCATATGGGGTAGTACTACCGCCTGCGGCAGTGCCATAGCAGCTGACCATATTGTTGATAATATAGCCTCTCTGCATGTTGGTTCCCTTTGCACCGTCAAGATATATACCTTGCTTGCCGCCCTTCTTTGAGTCGATAAGATAGATATGGTTCTTCTGTATCATGAGGTTGCCTGTCACGGTTTTTAAATATATACCCTGCAGGCCGCGGCTGTCGGTACTCTCTCCACTCAGCAGATCTGTCTTGGTCACCTCTATGTTCTCCACTTCCTGCAGGTTTATACCACCGCTGGCGAAGTTGGTGAATTGATTATTGCGGAAGATAAAATTGCTGTAGCCATAGACATTACCATTACTCCTAACTGAATAGAATCCACTATCAATCCTGCAGTTCTGTACTGTCAATCCTGAAATATTACCTTGCAACACAATGCCAGAACCGTTATCGTTGGCGACACCGCCTTTCACACGGACAGTGCTGTTATCAATAGTCAATCTGTCGGATACGTTGCTAGCCAAAATAACATTGGCATAGTTACCGCTCGCTGGACGAGACATCAGACCAATATTACGGATAGTAACATTGGCGACATCGTCAACCTTAAACACATAGTTTGCGTTCTGCGTGGTTGCTGCCATAATCAGTGTGGTGCTGTCGCTCTCACCGACAAATGATACTGTGTTTGTAGACGATGACCCAACTACATTGTGGATATACACCTGCTCATTATAGACACCGGCAGCAACATTGAAGATTACCGAGCCATCGATGCCAACCACGTTCATGGTGTCAAGCGCCTCGTTAATGGTATGGTAATCCGATGTCTGCGCGGCACCGATTGAGTAAGTACCTCCGCAGAAACGCACTGAGAAGTTACGGTGTATTGTGTCGTTGGCTGTTATATCGTCACCCGTCACTTTCACTACTGCTACGATATGGTGACGACCTGCCGGTATTGGTTCATTCATCAGTTGCAGTGTGTATGTTGCACCCGAAGCCACCGCAGCCGACACAGTATGACTCACAAAATCACCTCCGTCAATGGAGTACTTAAGTTCAAAACTGTTTATACTGTTGGCACCAAGGTTTGCTACATCCACATCCATCGCCACATGTCCGCATGAACTATAAACCAACGTATCGGAGCCTGCGGGCCACGATATGCTCGCATCGTATGCAGGCTGTCCTTCAAGGGTGATGTGTATGGTCTTCTTAGGACCAGGACATCCCAGGGTGGCATGGCCTATCTTGATATTGGGACGACGACCAGACCTTGTACCAGTGCCAGTATATCCCATTATGCCTCCACTTGGATTGCTATTGTCAGCCTTGTGAAGGGCAGTATTGCTCTTGGTAGAATAACCCGTCTTCAATCCCGTGGACACAGCTGAACTCCTTGTAAACACCACCTGTACTACCAACGATGATTCACCATCCCAGTAGAATGGGTTGTCAAGCTGGTGTTCAACCCATGAATTCTCGTCGCTGCTCATCAATTTGAAGTTCTGGCGAGTGTACACTACCTGTGTGGTCTTCCAGTCGGAGTTGCCAGAGAATGTCGTATTGTTTGTGAGTCCAAGAGAAATATAGTAGTTTTGGTATGTCAATGGAAGCGAAGTCCCGCTGGGAACATCATCCAAGTAGAAAGATATACTGCTGATGTCACCGGCTTCCGTCAATCCCACATTACTCAGTTCGGACGCAGTATATATAAACTGCTGCTTGACATACTTGTTAAGTGGGTTATATGGTGAAGGATAGGCGCTAGATCCTGTTGGTGACGTCGTACTACTGCTGGTGCCTACCTGAACCATCTCAGAACTTAAAGCGACATATCCCAGCTGAACACTGTCGTTGGTGTACAACGGCGGCGTCACATAGGTGTATCCGGTGTCAAGTGCGTTGTCGTTATTGTCATACCACACTGGCATGGCGTTCACCGTGGGTATATGCGTCAACGTGGCCGGCTGAGCGTATTGCGATGTAACCGGCTCCTCCATAGTGGGCATTCCTACCGTGTAGAGCGACGTTGCCGTCATTGTACATGTGTCGTTGCCTCTGTTAGCATCGCCAGCATGTGCTGTCGCGTACACCGTGACATTGAACACCGAGTCATGCGGCACCACCATGTTGAGCGGTGTATTAAAGGTGTATAATGTATCAATACCAGGGACAACCGGTCTCGTAAGAGTCTCGCTCACCACTGCTCCGCCGGCGGTATAATTAAGCACAAGGTTGTTGGCTGGCTGCACACCGAAGTTGGCTACCATCACCGACACACTTTCCTGACCAAGGCCGCAACCGGAAGGCAATTCGGTAGGTGTAAGCTCGATGTCAACAGTAGGTGCATTAAGCATTGTCACCCTCACTTCAGCAAAATCCGTGGGACAACCATTGTCAATATAGCGCTGCCATGAGGGAGCAGTGGAACCTATAAACATACGGTCGTCGTCAGTGGCACTGCGCCAGTCAGAAGCATTTCCGCTGAAGCCCGTGCGCACCATGCCGCCCGAGTTAACAGCCGAGAACGGCAAGCCTGGACCACTCCAAATATAATCCGGCACATTAGCCCATGTAGTACCTGCAGCTTCCTGCACACTGTTTATTGCCACCGCATCTTCAACACGCCCGCCATGCCTGTACACCACGCCGATGTGGAGGCTGTCAATAGTGCTACCCAACGTTATCGACGAAGCATATACCGTTGGACCACTGGCTGGATTTGATGGCGCAGTGGTAAACTGAACGACAACAAACTCGCCGGGGTTAAGCACCAGACTGCCGAACTTTATCTGTTTCCTTAAAGCTGATGTCGCCCCGACAATAGCCAAAGTGTCGTTCTGTAAGTCAATCGGCATATCGCCTATATTCGTCAGCTGCACAGCCACCGGTGTACCGGAGGACTTCATCCAGTTCGGCATCGGATCCGTCAAACCTTGAACACTGGCGTTCTTTCTCACCTGTACCTGAGTAATGCGCACAATGGGCAATTCACGGCGCTGCTTGATGTAGAAACTCGTGTCGCGACGGAGGGCAGTTGTCGTCAGCACATCGCCGCTCTGTAGGAAGGTATCGTCGTCCATAGCGGAGTACCAGTAGACGTTGCCTCGCTTCATGGGTGCCGCTGGATTGTCAGACACCGGCCAAAGGGTGAGCGAACTGTCGGGTATGGTAATCGTTGCCTCCGTTGCGAAAGGTACACCCTGTGTATAGTAGCGCGCCGAAGGCTGTTGATAGCGGCTCACCACCGTGAAGTCGTTGGTATCGTTAGTCTGGTTCGGGTCGCTTTCGCAAGTGAGCCACATATGTATGTTGTACACCGAATCCCACTGGCCATTGGACGGCATATGCAGCATCTGTCCGGTATGTATGCTCACCGTGTCGTCCGACGGGATGGTCCGCGTCAGCTGGTAATATGACGGGGCACCGCCGTTGACAGTATAATATATTCTTAGCGACCGGCTGCCACCTGGCACAAAATTGCTGGAGCCGCTGTTGCGCAGCACCACAACCAGTTCGACGTTTTCAGGCATACCGCACACGTCGGGCATCGGACTCGCCAATGATTCTATCTCAAAGTCATAATATAGCGACACAAACTCGAAAGCACCGGGGCATGGGTGCTGTGAGTGGCGCACCGAGTCGAACATATCCGTCGTCACCGTCGTAACTGGCGTACCAACGCCCTTGATGAAACGGTTGAAGGTGCGCAGATCCACCAGCGAGCCGTTGAGGAACGTGGGATCCAGCGACACCGATGCGTTGTCCATCGGCACAGCTTCAATCCATTGTTCGAGGGTATGGTACGACGTTGTACCCTTGCGGTTTAGTGTATACGACTCAGTGTAGTAGACATTATGGCCTATAGTGTTGCTTTCCTGCGAATAGCCGGCGAAGTTGAGGGCATAGTCATTCTGGTCGTAACAGGTCACTATATTATTGAGGAAACGGCTGTTGGTGAGGGCTGGGCCACCAAAGGTTGCGGCAGCCACACTGCTTCGTGTCGGGGCTGTCATCTTCACCGAGTTGTACACCACATCAATCCAGCTGCCGTCGATAATATTGAACGGCGTAGTGAGCAGGTTGGCCACACCGTCATCGTTGCAAACAACCATGTTGTTGGCCACGACGGCACGGTTGGCCGAGGTGCCGTTCACCTTGCTGACACCAAGTGCACCGGCACCATGCGTGGTGTATAACTTATTGGCCGTGATGCGAACGGTGCCATAGCAAGCGTAGGCCTGCAGCACATAGCTGCTGTTGCTCGTCACGTCGTACATCTCGTTCTTTGTCACCGTCACATTGTTCATGTTCTGCACCTTGAGGGCGGTCGAATACTGGTTGCTGAAATAACAGCCCTCCACAATGGCGCCGGTGGAACGCAGGTCCATAGCCTGGCCGCTGATGTCGACACCGACAGCGCCGCCTATGAATCGGCATCCACGCACCGTCACATTGTCGGCAAAGCCGCTGGCTACCATGGCCGCAATGCGCATGTTGGCGCCTGGGTCGGCAACGCTGTCTGTGAAGGTGCAATTCTCCAGCACGCAGTTGGCGCTGTTCTCACCCATGACCACCATATTGGTAAGGGCACCGGAGCGACGCACGAAGTCCATCCTGCGGAAACGGACGTTGTCCGTATTCACCAGGTTGACAATACTCTGTGCAGTGTCGTTGTCAAAGAGCACCTTCACCCTTTCTCCCTGCGGCTCAAACACAAGATAGTGCTGCTGCGTCAAACCATTCACCATCGGCACCCTGAACGGACGATAGACACTGTCTGACGACAGCCGTACCACAAGCGAGTCGTCCATTCCGCACAAACTCAACGAGAAGAGGAACTCCTCCATAGTGTTATAGTCGGCATTTTCGCCACCTACGTTGCGCACACCGCTCAACGGGCCGGCGCAGACAATGAACGACGTGTCGTTCGGATTGTTCATGTTGCTCGCATTATTCAACGGCTCATAGTCGCGATAGCGGAGGTTTCCCACCAGCAGCGTGTCCGAAGTCCAGACGCGCAGTGTATGGTAGCCCGCCGGCAATGTCAGGTTCGTGGCCACGGTGACCGTGGTCGTTGCGCCTCCGGCGAGAGTACCGGTCCATGTGTGGCTGCCATTGATAGTGCCGTCGATGCTGTAGTTAATCTCCGCCGAATTGAACGCATGCTCGCCGAAGTTCTTGAGCATCACCTCTATCTGCGTGGGCTGAGTGACCACCGGAGCCGTGCTGCTGGGGAATACCAGCGCCGACACACCGGCGTCGTATCTCAACGACTGGTTGCTGCGGGTGATAAGTCCCATGGCCGGGCGGCGTGTGTCAATGAACGACGATACCGTCATCTCCGGGTCGTTATATGCGTTGGCGCCGTATGCGGCGCTCTTTCCAAAGAAGTACTTGGTCTGCGTGGTATTCTTGGAGAACATCTTCAGATTCACCGCCCCGGGGTTCACCGTGCCGTCGTGGATAGACTGCACCACTATGCCGCCTCCGGAGTAGAAGAAAGTATCTGTCAGAGGTATCACTATCACGCCGTTGACAGGCGTCTGCGGTATCTCCAGGTCGCCGTCATATCCCACACACATATAGCTGCTTGTGAAAGGCACAACGTCACTAGTCGACGGAACACTGTAGTTGCCTGGCACATTTTTGAAGCGCAGCTGGAAGTTGGGGCGCGTCTGGTCCTCCTGTACGGCGCTGGCAACAACGAAGCGCACTTCAGTGATGGCGCCGGGGCCATAGCCCGCCGAGGCCAGGAGCGCCGAGTCGAGCACCCACTCACAGCGTGTGTCGGCAAAGTTGCCAAAGGGGAAATACTCACTCTCCTCGGTACCGGTCAACTGCTCCGGTATCGTCGATGGTGCGAAGCTCGTACCGCGTATGCACCAATAGCTCAGCCATTCGTCGTCCGACGCAGGGTACGTCGCCTCGGTGGCATTCGACGTGCCATCCTTCACCACACAGCGGAAGCGCATAATCGTGTCGTATCCGCAGAAAGGTATACGTGCGCTGAAACGGCGCCACGTAATGTTGTCGTGTCCGGTATAGCTGCCCTGCGACGCCATCATGAGTTTCACCGGCGTCGGGTCGCTGCCTATGGTATAGAACAGGTACACAGAGTCGTTGTTGATGCCCTGTGTGACGTCGGTACGCGCATCTATCATTATGCGTGCGCCGGCACTGCTCGGATGGGCACCGCCGTCGGGATAGTAGGCAATCTTCACCTTAGGCTTCACCATCGGGTCCTGGCTCGCCCTCACTCGCATGTTGTCTATCCACCAGCCGGCGCTGCTGGGCACTCCGCCGCTCCTCGTGCGTTTCTTAAGCACGAAACGGAACACAAGCTGGCGCTCCTCGAGAGGCACAGACGTACTTATGATGTCGTTGATATCGAAGCGCTCGCTCTTCCACTTCGAGTTGGTTGGCGAGCCCGAACCCCAGTCGCTGTACGAGCTACGGCTGAAGGATTTGGTTGTCAAGAAGTTGCTACTGTACGAGTCGCGATCCCTGTTGTATTGCGCATCGCCGAGCTTGCGGTAGTTCGCATCGGGCCACGAGACCAACTTGACATACACCAAGCCTATATCCTTGTCGGCGTCGCTGTTGACATCGATATTGCAGTAGTGGTCGAACTCCAGCGTGACATAACGCAGAAGGGTAGCCTGCCTCAGGTCCATCGTGTCGGTGACAAACATAATGTCTTCGTCAGTGGACTGCAACAGTCTGATGGATCGGCTTCCTTCCGAAAAAAGCGTCGTCGAGTACTCAAACCCCGACTGAGGAGTCACCGCATAGTTCAACGGTTCGTTTGCTTCGAAACCTTGGTTGTACAGATTATTCACCTGACCCCTTGCTCCGAAGCCCAAAACTGTAAAAATAGCACCTAGGATAAAAAACCTGGTTTTCATATTGTGTTTTATTATTTGTTATCAATCAATAATTTACATATCCAATTACGACAATATGCACCCTTTTCGGGCACACTTTTGCCGATACAAATATACACATCTTTTCGGACATATCAGCCATTATTATACTAAAAAATTTATAAATATTATTCAATATATTGTGGTTCAAGCCCTTCCGAAACCCCTCCCCACACCGGCAATTTTCACATCCACAAACATGACGCAACAGTGATGAAAATGTGACATTTTTTAACACTTTTTAGGCCCATTTCCCCCATATTTCCTTCGTACCTCCTACGTCTGTTATACGGTTGTTTAACGCTTGTTCGCCGGTTGTTTAACGGTTAATAACCGTTAAACAACCGGCGAACAAGCGGCGATAAAATGGAGAGGATACGAAGAAGCCACGGAGAGGGGTTGAAGCCTCTCCGCGGCGAGTATACCTATTGCAAGAAAGGTGTCTAGAACTATGCCCCGCGCTGCTCGAGGGCTTCGTACATGAAGACGCCGGCGGCGACGCTGACGTTGAGCGACGCCACCTCGCCGACCATGGGCAGCTTGGCGCGCACGTCACTCATTTTGAGCAACTCAGGACTGACGCCAGTCTCCTCGTTGCCCATGATGAGGAGGGTGGGCTTGGCGAAGTCGACGGTGCGGTAGTGGACGGCACCCTTCTCGGTGGCGGCGACCACCTGGAAGCCATACTGTTTGGCGAGGTTGACAACGGTCTTGAGGTTCTGCTCGCGGCAGACGGGCAGGCGCAGCAAGGCCCCGCTGGAGGTCTTTACGGCGTCTTCGTTCATGGCCGCAGAGCCGTGGTCGGGCACTATCAGGGCACTCACGCCGGTGCACTCTGCGGTGCGCGCTATGGCGCCCATGTTGCGCACGTCAGTGATATGGTCAAGAAGCACGACGAGGGCTTTGTCGCCAAGCGTCTCGACGAGTTCCATGAAGCTGTGGTATTTCACCGCAGCGATGGTTGCCACAACGCCCTGATGGTTGCCGGTGGTGAGCTTGTTGAGTTTCTCCACTGGCACGTACTGCAGGGGGATGTCGTGTTCCTTGAGCTTGGTGCGCAGCTCGTTGAGCAGCGACGAGTTCAAACCGTTTTGTATCAGCACGCGTTCCACCTGCTGGCCGCTGGCGACGGCTTCTATTACCGGACGCAGGCCATAGATGACCTGTTGCTTATTCTGTGTTCTTTCCATCTTTTATGGTTATCTTGCGGTCGGCCATCTCGGCCAGTTCCTCGTTGTGGGTTACTATGACGAAGGTCTGCCCCAGCTCTTTGCGGAGGTCGAAAAAAAGATTGTGGAGCTCGCGAGCGCGCTGCGAGTCGAGGTTGCCGGAGGGCTCGTCGGCGAGCACCACCATAGGCTTGTTGACCAGTGCGCGCGCCACGGCGACACGCTGGCATTCGCCGCCGCTGAGGGCTGCGGGCTTGTGCGACGCGCGGTCGGCCAGGCCCAGGCGCTCAAGCAGCTCCATCGCGCTTCGGCGAGCCTCTGTCTGACCCACGCCGCCTATCAGGGCCGGTATCATCACGTTCTCGACGGCGGTGAATTCCGGCAGCAGATGGTGCGCCTGAAAGACGAAGCCAATCTGCCGGTTGCGGAAGGCAGCGAGCTCTTTTTCCTTCAGCCTGGTGACGTCGGTGTCGCCGTAGAGGAGCGCGCCGCTGTCGGGCCGGTCGAGGGTGCCGAGTATCTGGAGCAGCGTGGTCTTGCCGGCCCCGCTGGCGCCGACGATGGAGACCACCTCGCCGGGGGCTATGGCGAGGCTGACGTCGCGCAGCACATGCAGCGAGCCGTAGCTCTTGTTGATATTGGTAGCAGTTATCATATTTCAATGCCGTTCAGGAAGATGCGCTCAACCTTGTTCTCACCGTAGGCGTAGGGCATGTACTCGTAGCTCGGGATGGGCTTGGAGATGTAGAAGTTGGCCTTCTTGCCGACGGCGATGCTGCCCACCTCGCGGCTCACGCCCATAGCGTAGGCGGTATTGAGGGTGGTGGCGTTCAGAGCCTCCTCGGGAGTGAGGCGGTAGCGGATGCAGGCCATCGAGAGGATGAGCTGCATGTTGCCCGAGGGCGAGGTGCCGGGGTTGTAGTCGGAAGCCATTGCCACCGGCAGCCCCGCCTCGATCATCTTGCGGGCGGGCGAGAGGGGCAGATTGAGGAAGAAGGCGCAGCCGGGCAGTATGGTAGGCATCGTCTCTGTGCCCTTCAGGCATTCTATCTCGGCATCACCCATCTGCTCCAGGTGGTCGACCGATATGGCGTTGTATTTCACGCCCACCTGCACACCGCCCGATACGGCCATCTCGTTGGCGTGGATTTTAGGCTTCATTCCGTACTTGATGCCGGCCTCGAGAATGCGGGCGGTATCCTCGACGGTGAAGAAGCCCTGGTCGCAGAACACATCGATGAAGTCGGCCAACCCCTCGGCAGCCACTTTGGGAATCATCTCATTTATCACCAAATCCACATAGTCTTCCTGATGACCGCGGTATTCCATGGGGATGCCATGGGCGCCGAGGAAGTTGGACTTGATGGTCATGGGCGAGTTCTCCTTCAGGCGCCGTATGACGCGCAGCAGCTTCAGCTCGCTCTCTGTCGAGAGGCCGTAGCCGCTCTTTATCTCGATGGCGCCGGTACCCAGACGCATCACCTCCTCGAGGCGACGCTGAGCCATATCGTAGAGCTCGTCCTCGGTGGCAGCGGCGGTGGCCTTGGCAGAGTTGAGGATGCCGCCGCCGCGCTTTGCTATCTCCTCGTAGCTGAGGCCACGTATCTTGTCCACAAACTCGTGCTCGCGCGAGTTGGCATAGACGATGTGGGTGTGCGAATCGCAGAACGTCGGCATCACCAGCCGTCCCGCGGCATCCACCTCTTTATCAGCAGTGCCATTACATTCGCTCATCGGCCCGAAGGCCTTTATCTTTCCGTCCTCTACGAGCAGGTAGGCATCCTTGACGGTCTCCAATTGGGCCATCTCCTTGCCCTGCTTGCGCAGCTTCGGTGAGGTCTCCACACCCACCAGTTC
The DNA here is from genome assembly GCA_902777005.1 of uncultured Bacteroidota bacterium. Taxonomy (GTDB): domain Bacteria; phylum Bacteroidota; class Bacteroidia; order Bacteroidales; family P3; genus Colimorpha. The sequence goes on along the minus strand of CACYSB010000005.1, from coordinate 70,808 downwards.
CTTGATATTCTTTATTAGTGTTCGCATATATCTTTATTTATTCCCAAAATGCTATAATGTGAAATTAAGCCTTCCAATAGACTATACACCACCTTTTTGTCACGTCAGAAGAGTTCCTGCTGGTTGCCGTTGGTCTTCAGCTTGCCGAGGTGCTGGTATGCGAGGGCGGTGGCTTCGCGGCCGCGAGGGGTGCGCATGAGGTAGCCTTCCTGTATGAGGTAGGGCTCATAGACCTCCTCGACGGTGCCGGCTTCCTCGCCGACGGCGGTGGCAATGGTGTTGAGGCCCACGGGGCCGCCCTTGAACTTGTCGATGATGGTGGTCAGTATGCGGATATCCATGTCGTCGAGGCCGTTGCGGTCGACGTTGAGGGCCTGGAGGGCATAGCGCGCGATGTCGAGTGTGATGGTGCCGTCGCCCTTCACCTGTGCGAAGTCGCGCACACGGCGCAGCAGGCGGTTGGCGATACGGGGGGTGCCGCGCGAACGGCGCGCAATCTCGATGGCGCTCTCGCTGGTGATCTTCACCTGCAGCAACGAGGCAGAACGGTTGACAATGCGCGTAAGCGTCTCGGTGTCATAGTATTCGAGACGGCAGTTGATGCCGAAGCGGGCACGCAGCGGGGCCGTGAGCATACCGCTGCGGGTAGTGGCGCCGATGAGGGTGAAGGGCTTGAGGTTGAGCTGCACCGAGCGTGCCGCGGGGCCGCTCTCAATAAGGATGTCGATGCGGAAGTCCTCCATGGCGGAATATAGATACTCCTCGACAATGGGCGACAGGCGGTGAATCTCGTCGATGAAGAGGACGTCGTTGGGCTCGAGGGCGGTGAGCAAGCCGGCAAGGTCGCCAGGCTTGTCGAGCACCGGGCCGCTGGTGGTCTTGATATTGACCCCCAACTCGTTGGCAATGATGTTGCTGAGGGTCGTCTTGCCGAGGCCTGGGGGGCCGTAGAGGAGCACATGGTCGAGGGGCTCGCCACGGTCCTTGGCGGCACGCACGAAGACCTTGAGGTTCTCCACCACCTGGTGCTGTCCGGCGAAGCTGTCGAACCCCGAGGGGCGCAGAGCGCGCTCTATCTCTTTCTCTTTCGCGGATATAACGTTGCTGTCGAGAGTGTCATTCATAATGCAAAAATACAAATAATCTACGACATGGCCAAATAAATCGCAAAATGACCATAAAAAGCCCACCTTCGCCACACCCTTCCTCCGCCATTTCAACCATAGTTCAACCATCGTTCAACCATACTTCGACCATATATGATGGTTAAACGAAGGTCAAACTATAGTTAAGAAATATAGAGATAGACGGAGGGAGGCGGGAGGATGGAGCCAGGGAGGAGATGATTTTTTCGCGCGTGCGAAAATAATTTTGTATCTTTGCCACAGCGGCCAGTGTGGCCACATGGTATTTTATTGTATAAAAATCAAACAATTGCAGCATAATATGTCACTATTGTCAATACGCAATTTGCACGCCTCGATAGGTGAACGCGAGATATTGAAGGGAATCAACCTCGAGGTGAACCGCGGCGAGGTGCACGCCATAATGGGACCCAACGGCAACGGCAAGAGCACCCTGGCGGGTGTGGTGGCCGGCAACCCCAAGTACACCGTCACCGCCGGTGAGGTAATATTCAAGGACAAGAACATCCTGGAGATGCCGGTGGACCAGCGCGCGTGTGAGGGGCTGTTCCTCGGTTTCCAGTACCCGGTGGAGATTCCGGGGGTGAGCATCACCAACTTCATGCGCACCGCCGTCAACGAGCAGCGCAAGTACCACGGCCTCGACCCGCTGAGCGGCAGCGAGTTCCTGAAGCTGATGGAGGAGAAGAAGAAGGTGGTGGAGATGACCACCAACCTGGCCAACCGCTCGGTGAACGAAGGCTTCAGCGGCGGCGAGAAGAAGAAGAACGAGATATTCCAGATGGCTATGCTCAACCCCACGCTGAGCATACTCGACGAGACGGACAGCGGCCTCGACATCGACGCCCTGCGCATAGTGGCCGGCGGCGTCAACCAGCTGCGCTCGAAGGACAACGCCACCATCGTCATCACCCACTACCAGCGCCTGCTCGACTTCATCGTGCCGGACTTCGTTCACGTGCTCTACGAGGGCCGCATAGTGAAGACCGGCCCCAAGGAGCTGGCCCTGGAGCTGGAGGAGAAAGGCTACGACTGGATTAAAAAGGAGCTTGGAGAATGATTAGGAAAGACATACTGCCCGATGTATGGACCGACGGCTGGCGCTGCGAAACTCCGGCGGAGCATATTACGGTGCGTCGCGGCGAGGCCATGCAGGTGGTGCTCTGCCACCCCCAGGATGCGCCGATGTTCATGCTCCGCGAAGGCGAAGGCTACCTGACGCTGGACGACATAGGCAACGCCGACATCGCCATGGAAGAGGGCTCGAGCCTCAAGCTCTACCGCCTGCAGGGGATGAGCACCCCGGCACGCCAGCTGACGCAACTGAGTATCACCATGCAGCGCGACGCCCAACTGGAGATGTGCACCGTGACCCTCGGCGGAGGGCACGTGCGCAACAACGTCATAGTGCGTATGCAGGGAGAGGGCTGCAGATGCAAGGCCGACGGGCTCTACCTGATAGACCGCGAACAGGAGTGCGATAACTATATCTTCGTGGAACACGCTAAACCGCACTGCACGAGCAGCGAGCTGTACAAAGGCATCATGGACGATGCGGCACGAGCACGCTTCAATGGGCATGTGCTGGTGCAGGACGGCGCCATGAAGACCGAGGCCTACATGACCAACCGCAACATACTGCTCACCGACAAGGCCCACATTGACACACGCCCCTTCCTGGAGATATACAACGACGATGTCAAGTGCTCGCACGGCTCGACCATAGGGCAGCTCGACGAGCAGGCCAAGTTCTACCTGCAGACACGCGGCATCAGCGAACGCACGGCAGTGACGATGCTCAGCTATGCCTTCTGCGACGAGGTGATACGCGGCATAGCCATTCCCTCTCTGCGCGACGCTGTGGGGGACATGGTGAAGAAGCGCCTCCACGGAGAGCTCAGCCCCTCATGCGACGAATGCGCAATACGCTGCACCACCCCCTGCAACGGCGAGATGGCAAACTTCAAGATAGACCCGAGCAAACTCTAATACACAAAGGTGAAAGGTGAACGGTTAAAGGTTAATGTTGGCTGGCGCGTCGTTGCTTTCGCGCTCATTCTAACCTTTAACCATGCACAACTACCGCTGATGGCCCAATGCGGCGTCAAGGTAAAGAGCGGTGACCGCAGCCGCTACGAGGAGGCACTGGCTCACTACAACAGCCGCAACTTCAAGACAGCGGCTATGGAGTTGCGCAAGATAGCCTCGCGCAACCCAAAGGCCGCCGACCCACAGTTCTGGCTCGGAATGACGGCAGTGCACGACGGATTCAACGCGACTGGCATACGGCGATACTTCACCAAGTGCATAGAACTGTGTCCTACCTATCCCAATGCCCTCGCCCACTTCTATATGGGCATGATACACTACACCGACAAGCGGTACGACGCCGCTGTGGCCGAACTCAACGAATACTTTGCGCTGGCCAACGGCAACGACGACAAAGCAGTGAGTGCTGTGTACGAAGAGGCGTCGAACTACCTGTATTGGTCACAGTTCCTTGCGGAAGCTATGCTGAACATGGCACCATTTGACCCCCAGCGAGTGGTGGGCGTAAGTTCAAAGCACAACGAAGCGCTCCCCTATCTCAGCCCCGACGGCCGCACGTTCTACTATCTGCGAGAGATGCCCGTGGACGAGGGGCGTACCTTCTACCACCGCGAATTGGAGCACAAGCAATGGCGACTGTGCTATAGTGTGTGGCAGGACAGTACGTTCAGCCGCGGTGTGGAGATGCCGGCGCCATTCAACAGCGGCGACCCCGAGGGTAGCGTTAGCATCACCGCCGACGGCAATGAGCTGTATTATTCCATAATCCGAAAGGAGCACGGTTATGCCAACAGCGATATCTACCGTGTGCGCCGTATCGACGGCCGTTGGCAGCAGCCCGAAGCCCTGGGGCCACAGGTAAACGGCGAACGCTCGTGGGAGTCACAACCTTCTGTCAGCCCAGATGGTCGCACGCTACTCTTTGCATCGAACCGCAAGGGAGGACATGGCGGCATAGACATATGGCGCTGTCACCGACTGCCTAACGGCGACTGGAGCCGCGCGGAGAATCTAGGGAACACCGTAAATACCGAGGGTAACGAGAAGATGCCTTTTCTGGCTGCCGATGGGCACACACTATATTTCCTCAGCAACGGCTGGCAGAGTTTCGGCGGATACGACATCTTCTTCTGCAACCTGAACGACAACTACGGCAACCGTCCAACCAACTTGGGGTTGCCCATAAATACCGAAGACGACGAGGTGAGCTTCGGCATCACTCCTGACGGGAAACGGGCTTACTTCGCAGGACGCATCGAGGGGTCGCGCAGTACCGACATACTGATGTTCGACCTCTACCCTGCTGCCCGACCGGAAGCCATGCGACTGCACCGTATCTGCGTCAAACACGGCGACAGCAGCCAGGATACCGTGATGATGCTTGCCGAACAATACACCAATGTCATCATCCTCAGCAAAGACGGCACACTGCCTTCCATCGTGTGTGGAAAAGCCCGCCAGATACCAGCCAGCATTACGCTGTACGACAGCGTGGCGCCACTTGCCGTCACCTTCCTCGCCGGTAGCCGTCTGACCACGGAAGGGGAAATGGTGACCGACGCACTGGCAAAGTGGCTTGTGGAGCGCCCCCGCGTGAACATAACCGTGAGATGTCCCAAATACACCGATGCCAAAGCCGTGCATGACCGCCTTAACAGCAAAGGACTGCGTGCCGGACGCGTGACCATAGACAGCGGTACAGCCTTTGATAAACCACAAATAGCACTGCAATGAAGCCCATCATACGCATATTAAGTTACCTGAAGCATTTTCCTTGGCATATAGGGTTAAACATATTCTTCAACCTGTTGCACATAGTGTTCAACCTAGGCTCATATGTAATGATTGTGCCTTTCGTGGAGCTTCTCTTCGGTCTGGGTGACGTACCGGTGGAAGAGCCTGCTTTCAGCCTCGACCAAGAGGGACTGACAGGCTGGGCCTTCTGGCATCTGCACCAGTACCGCGACACCTGGGGCCTATGGAAATGCCTGACGGTTATCGCCGGAGGCTATCTGGCGTTCTCTTTCCTGAGCAACCTCTTCCGCTATTTGGCACTGTTCTTCCTCGACGCTGTACGCAACGGCCTTATCGAGTATCTGCGTAACGACCTCTACCACCATATCACCATACTGCCTGTGGGATATTTCAACCGCAAACGCCGTGGCGACCTAATCAGCCGCATGTCTAACGACTTGGCTGACATAGAGTGGAGCATCGTAAGTACACTGCAGATGCTGGTCATCAGTCCAATCAACGTCATTGTGTTCAGTGCAACACTAATCTTTATTTCATGGAGGCTCTTTGTGCTATTTCTAATAGTGTTGCCTGGAGGTGTCTGGCTCATTTCCAAGATTGGCAAAAGCCTAAAGCGAAACTCACAGATAGGTCAGACTCGCCTTGGACAGGTGTTCGCCATACTGGAAGAGTCGCTGGCTGGGCTTCGCGCCATCAAGGCTTTCGGCCACGAAGACGGCATGACGAAGCGCTTTAAGGCAACCAACGAAGAGTATGCACGTACCATGGTAAAGGTGGCACGCCGTCGCGAAATATCTTCGCCTCTATCTGAAATTCTCGGCACACTGGCGTTGGTAATCATTTTAATAGTCGGAGGATCGTGGGTTATTGGCGGACATATCGTCCCATCGGTATTCATCTTCTTCGTCATAATCTTCGCACGCCTCATACCGCCCATACAATCTATTGTTAAAGCTTACAACAGCCTGCAGAAAGGCTCCGCCTCGGCGGTGCGCTTCCTCGAAGTGCTTGACGCCGACGAGATGATTACAGAAAAGCCGGAAGCTGTGGTGATGCCACCATTCAGCACTGCCATAGAGCTGCGCAGCACAGGCTTCCATTTTGCCGATGGCATACCCATTCTGCAAGACATTAACCTCCGCATAGAAAAAGGACAAACTGTAGCCATCGTTGGACCATCTGGAGCAGGAAAAAGCACCTTGGTAGACCTACTGCCGCGCTTCCAAGACATCACATCCGGTGACATTATCGTAGACGGCCATAGCATACAAGACCTCAATATCGACAGCCTGCGCCGCCAGTTCGCTATAGTGAGCCAGAACTGTATACTCTTTAACGACACCGTAGCCAACAACATAGCCTTCGGGTCAGCATTGTATGACACCGAAGCCATCAAAGCCGCTGCCAGCGTAGCCAATGCAGCTGAGTTCATTGAAACTCTGCCACAAGGCTATGAAACTGCCATAGGTGATCGCGGTATCACTCTCTCTGGTGGCCAGCGCCAACGTCTCTCCATAGCTCGCGCCGTGCTGCGCAATGCACCAATCCTCATTCTCGACGAGGCCACTTCCGCCCTCGATTCCGAGAGCGAGCAGGCCGTGCAGCGGGGCCTTGACGCCCTGATGCAAGGTCGCACCTGTATAGTCATCGCACACAGACTTTCTACAATACGCCACGCCAACCTCATCGTTGTACTCGAGAAAGGCCATATAGTTGAGAGCGGCACACACAACCAGTTACTGGTCAACAATGGTCTATACAAAAAACTGGTTGACATGCAATCTTTTGCATAATTTTTTTTGCCATATCAAATATTATATGTACTTTTGCACCCGTTTTGGGAGTATAGCTCAGCTGGTTCAGAGCGCCTGCCTTACAAGCAGGAGGTCACTGGTTCGAACCCTGTTACTCCCACCGCAAAGCCCTCACCGCGAGGGCTTTTTTGCATTATTTAAGAATATAATTCATTGCCATATGTTGGAAATGTTGTACTTTTGCACTTGATAATTAACAAAGAAAATAACGTATAACATTAAAAAACAGTAAAATGAAGAAAGTTTTATCTTTTGTTGGCTGCGCTCTCTTCGTCGCCGCCATGGCAATCTCCTGCAAGAACAACCAGGAAGCCGCTACTGACACCCTCGCTGAGGACACCACCGTTATGAACGCCGTTGAGGAGGTCGCCACCGCCGACCAGATGAGCGATGCTGACCACCAGGCCATGCTGGACGCCGCCGCTGAGGCCGGCCGTGCCAAATGCAACTGCTACAAGACCGATGCCGCCAGCGTCGAGAGCTGCATCAAGAGCATCCTGAGCGAGAGCTACGCTGCCTACGAAGGCAACGAGGAGTTCAAGGCTGCTATGGAGGCTGAGTACAACAACTGCATTAAGGAGAAGGTTTCCGCCGCCGCCAAAGAGGCCGGTGACAAAGCCGTCAAGGAAGGCGCCAAAGCCATCGCCAACCAGCTCAAAAAGTAAGTAAACGACTACAACAAAAGGCAGGCTCCGTATAGGACCTGCCTTTTTTTATAACCCTACATGAAAAAGACCTTATTATCCTTATGTTTTGCTGCCATAATGCTGGTGGCATGTCACAGCGATAAACTTCCCAATGGCATTCTCGACCAGCAACAGATGACATCATTCCTACGTGAAGCATATCTCCTCGAGGGTTACTGCGCCATAGAGACTCGCTATAACTTTGACTCCCTTACACCGAATATGATTTATGCCTACGACGACATACTCGCTGCACAAGGCATAACACGCGAACAAGTCGAGGCGAGTCTTGCCTACTATGCAAGACACCCCGAAGAGTACAAAGCCATCCACGAGGCCGTGGCGGCAGAACTCGAGGCACAAGAATAATTAGTTCCTATCGATTTTCAGGGCGCCGAAAGAAATTGCAATTTCCTTCACATCGGCATCTTCAACATTGATTGGCGTACCTGCCTGCTGCTGGGTAAGCCATGTCAGATAATCAAACATCCTGGCCGTACAACGACCCGTAAGCAGCATCTGCCCATCAACATAGTCTATTTTCAGCACTGATGTCGTCAACTCCCACGGCCACCAGTCTCCAAGTTGCAATCCATCCGTCATCTGCAAAGCATGTGCCGCACTGTCGCTTGAAAAGTAGTACAAACTGCCACATTTCACATCGCCAGCGAGCGAAGGCACTGGCATTGTGTACTGCACAGGTGTCGTTGTGGGAGAAGGCATCGTGGTGACTCTCGTAGGATTCATACGTCCTGTATGGTTACCCTCTTCCTTCAATATCTTTAGGCTGAACATTGGGTAAGCCTTGCCGGGATAAAAGGCATCAATAAAAATCCAGTCAAGATGAGTGCCAAGCGAATCCGTTTCAACATGTGTGCTGTACGTCAATGTTGACCACTGTTCGTCACCGAACTTCACAAGTATGCTGTCGACTATTTCTATACCCGTTGAGTCCTCATTATACCCATCATATGTGGTATCCGGAGGTGGCGGCGGCAGTTCCGGCACCGGCGGCATCTCCTTGCGACAGGCCGAAAACACCATGCTGGCAATGCAAATCACGGCGAACAACAACCCGAATATCTTGGCGTACTTTTTCATAATGCACAATATCTTTAAACTCTTAACGACGCTTAGTCACATTTATTGTGCATCAACACTATTTTTTTCTCATGACTCGACATACACAAAAAAAAGAGACTACATTTTCGTGTAGTCTCTTTTTCTTTAACAGTAAAGATTAGCGACGGCCAACCTTTTTGTCTTTGACAGTCTTGGTGCCATCCTCGTTGTTGGTCACAGAAGTGGTGGGCTCATTGGAACCTCTGCCAACTTTCTTGTCCTCAACAGTCTTGGTGCCATCAGCGTTGTTAACAACCTTAGCCTCTTCCTTTTTGACAACAGGTTTGGCGGCGGGCTTTGCAGCGGGAGTAGCCTCCTCGACAACGGCGACGGTGGTGCTGTCAGCAACCTCTTCGTCAACCATCTCTTCGATGACCATGGTGTCCTCAACCAGAGTGTCCTCCACCTCGGCAGGCTTGTTGTTGCAAGCAACGGTCAGAGCCATAGCGGCAACGGCAAGAGCAAAAACTTTAATCTTCATTTTATTTAATTATTTTTGGTTATTATTTAGTTCCCATTACCAAGATGGCATCAGTAGCCACAACAGAGAGCATGTTGCCAGAACCTGCCTCACCCATTTCTGCGGAAACAGTGACGGAAATCTTATCGTGGTTATCAGAAATCGACCTGATGTTTATCGAACCAGTCTGAGTAGAAACAGCGGTGGGATCATCGTCGCTTGCCATTGCATAATAGCGAGCATACCAATCAGTACCAGCAAAACCGTAGACACCAACCTCGGCGGGGCACTTGAAGGTGAAGAGAGGCTCATCATCAGTACCGACATAAATGCTAGCATTTACAAGGCCACCGTTAATTTCAGCATAAATAGTATCAGCGTTCCAAGTGTTGCCATTGTAGCTAATGGAGATGGCGTGAGTAGTGGTGGTGCCATTGTTGGTGTTGGCGGTGTCCTCTTTGTCTTTTTTGCAAGCGGTGAACAGCATGGCACCGGCAAGCAGGGCGACGCCCATCATTTTGAACATGTTTTTCATTGTCTTTTAATGTTTTATAGGTTAATAATTATTATCTTTTATTTTGCAAATGTACACCTTTTTCCTGACATGCAACAAAAAAAAGCTCTTTTTAATATTTTTTATACTTTCGCCTCACTTGCCGGACTTGACATCCAGCGCGTCACGCAGGCCGTTGGCCAGCAGCATGAAGGCAAGCACGATAATCATTATCGCCGCTCCCGGCAGCAGCGGCAGGTATGCACTGTCGAGCAGCAGGTAGCCGTAATAATCCTTCACCATCATGCCCCACGACGGCATGGGAGGCTGTACGCCGATGCCGAGAAAGCTCAAGCCTGCCTCCAACAGTATGGCACTGGCGAAGTTGCTCGCCGCCACCACCACAACAGCACCCACTATATTGGGCAGTATATGCCTGAAGATGGTGCGGAAGGTGCTGTAGCCTAACGCACGCGTTGCCTCCACATATTCTTTTTCCTTGATGCTCAGCACCTCGCCGCGCACCACACGCGCAATGTCGACCCACATCGTCAAGCCCACAGCAACGAATATCTGCCAGAAGCCCTTGCCCAGGGCAAAAGTAATGGCTATCACCAGCAACACCGTAGGTATGGACCACACGACGTTTATAACCCACATAATCAGGTTGTCCACCCATCCGCCGTGGTAAGCCGCCAACGCACCGAGGGTAATACCCACCAACAATGCAATAAGTATAGCTATGAATCCCACCGACAGGCTCACGCGTGAGCCTATCATTATCATACTCAGCACGTCACGCCCATAGGGGTCGGTGCCAAGCACAAAGGTGCGCTCCTTCACCGTGGTGCCCCTGGCAGCTACCGCCATCGGCGCTCCCGCCACCGGCTGTACGTAGATGCTGTCGCCACGGCGCTCGTAAGAGTCTATCGGTATGGCTGTATATGGCAGCGGTGTACCCTTAATCATGTTGCGCCTCAACGGCACTGTGTCGCCCACACATAGGAATGTGGCCTTGCTTCCAGGCTTCAGTGTCGCCAGTTCCAGATACTGCTGGTTGCTGAACGGCGTCGGGTCTGGTGTGATGAGGTAGCCTAAAATAGCCACCACGGCAAAGAAGCCTATCACCACCATGCTCGCCACCGACAAAGGGTTGTGGCACAGACGCCGCCACACCATCCGGTCCAGCGACCCCGACTTCACGTCCTTCTTCTTTCCTATGAGCGATAACAACGTCATACTACATAAAGCCCAACTCTACCTTAATGTCGTCTGGTATCATATCCATTGTCCATGGCGGGTCGAAGGTCAACTCCACGTCGACACTTTTCACGCCGCTTATGTAGCCCACCATCTGCTTCACCTCCTGATACATATACTCCGCCTCGGGGCAGTCGGGCGCCGTCATGGTCATCAATATCTTCACGTTTAACTCCTCGTCAATATCTACTTTGTATATCAGCCCCAGGTCGTAGATATTCACCGGTATCTCGGGGTCATAGATATTCTTCAGGCAGTTGATGACTGCGCTCTTGATTGTCTCTTGATTGGGTTCCATATTACTTCTTCATAGAGAATGCCAATGCGTACATCTTCATCTGCTTCACCATACTGGTGAGGCCGTTGGAGCGTGTTGGCGAAAGGTGCTCCTTGAGACCAATGGCGTCTATGAACGCCAGGTCGGCATCCAGTATCTCCTGCGGTGTGTGACCGTCGAGGGCACGTATCAGGAGCGTGATGATGCCACGCGTGATGACGGCGTCACTGTCGGCGCGGAAGCGCAGCACACCGTCCACAAACTCGCAGCTGAGCCACACGCGGCTCTGGCAGCCCTTGATGAGGTTCTGCTCTGTCTTGTCCTTCTCCTCTATGGCGGGACACTCCTTGCCGAGCTCTATCAGGTAGGCGTACTTGTCAAGCCACTCTTCGAAGTTGGCAAACTCGTCTATAATCTGCTGTTCTGTCTCTTGTATAGTCATTATTTCGGTGCTTTGTATATCAGTATTCCAGCCGCTATGCCGAATATCAGCTGCGGCAGCAGCACAGCCATGAAGGGCGACAGGTCGCCGTTGGTGGCGAACACCGTGGTTATCTTCATGAACACTATGAATGCGAAGGCTATGGCTATGCCCATGGCCAGGTGCAGCCCAATGCCGCCGCGGCTCTTGCGCGCCGCTATAGCCACGCCAATGAAAGTCATCACAATAATAGCTATGGGGTTCAGCAACCTCTGCCAAAGCTCTATCTGAGCCTCCTTCACTATACCAGTGCCACGGAAACGCTCTCTCTTGATGTGTTTTATCAGCGCCGGTGTGTTCATGGTGGTGATATCCTTCGACAGCAGGTCGAAGTCCACAGGTTCCAACCCCAAGTCTTTATGCGCGGCGGTTTCGTAAGTATAGTACTCATTGCCGCCGGGCTCAATAGTACGTACCACGTAGTCGTCGCATACCCAGTCATGCTCCACGGTGTCGTAGCTGATGAAGTTCGCTGTCTCGCGACTCGTCAGATGCCCGTCGTCATCGAACCTATCGCGCTGGAACAGCAGCACGTCGCACTTTATGGCGTCATAGGTGCCTGCATACACCTGCACCCCATGCTCCGACTGGAAGTGTATGTTGTTGTAGTAGCTGGTGGTGCGCGACTTGATATAGTGATCCTCGAACTCCATCAGATTGCGGTTGGAGATGGGCAGCACAAAATTGCCGAGTATCAGCACCACCAATGCCACTATGGTCGAGCCGTAGAGATAGGGCCTCAGCATGCGGCGGTAGCTTATTCCCGACCCCAGGATAGCTATCACTTCGGTGTTACCCGCCATCTTCGACGTGAAGAAAAGCACCGAGATGAAGATAAACAGCGGGCTATATAGGTTCACAAAGCCCGGTATAAAGTTGCCGTAGTAGTCGAAGACCACCTGCCAGAAGGTGGCGTGGTGGCTGATAAGGCTGTCCAGCTTCTCGCTGACGTCGAAAGTGATGATGATAACAATAATCAAAGCCAAGGCCAGCAAGAAGGTCTTGATGTACTTGGCTAAGATATATTTGTCTAACTTCTGCAAGGTAGTATTACAACAGCAGCTTCTGGAAGCTGGTGAGGCTTTCAAGCACGTTGGTCTTCACATGTATGAACTCGTCTATGCCATAGCCCTTGTATGTCTCCACCATCTCCTTGGGGAAGCCGGCGAGAACAAGGCTCTTCACCTTGCCCTTGAGGGCCTTGCAGACGGGCTCGGTGAGCTCGGCGTACTCGTCGTCGCTCGAGCAGAGCACCACCACGTCGGCACCGCTCTCCAGGGCTGCCTTGGCGCCCTCGTCGGGAGTGGCGAAGCCGGGGTTGTCTATAATCTCATAGCCGGCCACACCGAAGAAGTTGGTGGCAAAACCGGCACGTGCCTTGCGCATGGTGAGGTTGCCATAGGTGAGCAGGAAGACCTTGGGACGGCGTGCCGAACGTTCGGTCTGCATACGCAGCTCCTCGAAGGCCTCGGCGCCACGGTAGGGCTTCAGCACACGCACCTCGTCGCCTTTCTCGCAGCAGCAGCAACAGTGCTTCTCGCCTGCGGCCACCTTGTCGCCCATCTTCTCAAGCAGGTTGGGGTACTGGTTGGTACCGAGTATGGTGGTCTTGCGGGTGGCAATGTCGAGGTCGCGCTGGTGCGCGGTGGCCTCCACCTCGTCCTGCACCAGTCCGGCGCGCAGGGCCTTGCACATGCCGCCGGCCTGTTCGACCTTCAGGAAGTGCTCCCAGGCACCCTTGGCTATCTCGTCGGTGAGGTTTTCAATATAGTAGCTGCCTGCGGCGGGGTCCACTATCTTGTCCAGGTAGGACTCTTCCTTGAGCAGCAGCTGCTGGTTGCGGGCTATGCGGTAGCCGAAGTCGTCGGCCTCCTTGTAGGCGTTGTCGAACGGCAGCACCGAGATGCTGTCGGCACCGGCCACAGCGCTCGACATGGCCTCCGTGGTGGAGCGCAGCATGTTCACGTAGGGGTCGTAGACCGACTGGTTCCAACGGCTGGTGGTGGCGTTGATGAAGAGCTTGTAGGCGCAGTCGCACTCGGGCTTGTACTGCTCCACAATCTTGCTCCACAGCAGACGGGCGGCACGTATCTTGGCAATCTCCATGAAGTAGGTGCTGCCCACGCCCACGTTGAGCTGTATGCGGCTGGCCACGCGGTGGGCCTTGCAGCCCATGTCCGTCAGGCGGCTAACCAGCTCGTTGGCGGCGGCGAGGCTGAAGCCCAGCTCCTGCACTATGTTGCTGCCGCTGTTGTGCAGCATCTGTCCGTTGACGGTGAGCACGCGGAACTTCGGCAGCTCGTCGTGTGCATACTCCACCAGTTCCTTGGCCATCTGGAGGTCGCCCTCCTCGCCACGGTGGAACTTACCGTGGTTCAGGGCATAGCGGAACATGTCGAAATCCACCGAGCCGCAGAGTTCCTCGGCCTTGTAGCCGTTCTTCTTGGCATACTCGGCGTAGAGTTTCAGCAGCTGCAGGTAGTCGTCGGAGCACATGAAGTTGATGTTCACAGCGTTGATATAGATACCCTTGAGGAGCTTCTCCAAGTCTGCCACGCTGCCGACCTGCTTGGCGCAGAGACCCAGCGAGGTGGCGCCGCGCTGCACGGCGTCCAGCGCTATGCGGTTGGCTTCGGCGAGGTCCTTGACGTGAATGTCCTGGCGCACCTCCCACACGTTGTCGGCCACATGTTTGCCACGGGTGTAAGGCTTCTCGCCGGGGTTGGCGTCCAGATACTCAAGTCCTTCGAGGTTCTCGGCACGGTAGTAGGGGCGCACCTTGAAACCCTCGATGGTCTTCCACACGAGCTTCTTCTCGTAGTCGGCACCTTTGAGGTCCTTATTGATTACCTCCTCCCATTTCTCAGTCGAGACGGGCGGGAATTCGCTGAACAACTTATTGTCTTCCATAGTATTGTATCGTTTTCGTATCGTTTCTATTAAAGTGCAAATATACGAAAAAATATATATACCGTAAAAAATATATACCATAATTGAAAGAAAAATGCCCCCTACAGCCTACTTCTACACCTCCTCTCCGTCTCTTCTCCGACTGTTCTACGGTTGTTCTACGGTTGTTCTTCGATTTAATACCGTTAAACAACCGTAGAACAAGCGGTGTACTGTCGGGGCGGATACGAACCAACGGCGATGAGACGCCGAGGCCGATTTCATTTTTCAACTATCAATTTTCATTTTTTTGCGTATCTTTGCACCGCGAAACAGCAGGCAGAAATGGCACAGAACCCGTTCCTAATATACAAAGCGTCGGCCGGTGCCGGCAAGACCTACACTCTTGTCAAAGAGTACCTTAGGATGGCTTTCTCGCTGGGCGAGGGCCGCCTGGGGGAGGGCGTGCGTTCCATCCTCGCCATCACTTTCACCAACAAGGCGGCGGCGGAGATGAAGGACCGCATCCTCAGTGAGCTGGAGGCCATGGCCGCCATACCCGCCGACCCCGAAGGCAAGGGCATGGGCAGCGACCTGCTGCGCGAGTCGGAGAGCAAGCTCACACCCGAAAGCCTGCAGCGCATGGCAGGCAAGCTCTACAGCACCATTCTGCACCGCTACAGCGACCTCTCCGTCAGCACCATAGACAGCTTCACGCACCGTATCGTGCGAACCTTCGCCCACGACTTCGGCCAGCCCATGAACTTCGACGTGACGCTCGACAGCCAGGAACTCGTCAAGCAGGCCGTGGCACAGCTTATGTCGCTGGCAGGCACCGAGGGGCAGGATGAGCTCACCGAGGTGCTCAAAGCCTTTGCCGACAGCGAGATGGAGGAGGACAACGACTACAACATAGAACGCCTTGTGGCCAAACTGGCAGCGCAGCTGTTCAACGAAGACATAGGCGACCACCTGAAGCAGCTCGACGGACTATCCCTCAGCGACTTCCGCGAAATCCACGACGGCTACACCGCCACGCTGCGCGCCACCGAGGAGGAACTGCGCCAGTGCGGCAAGGCGGTGCTCGACGAACTGGAGGCCGTGGGCCTCGAAGAGGGACAATGCTACCAGGGCAAGCGCGGATTCCACGGCTACTTCACCAAGCTCGCCGCCGGAGTCTACGACGAGCCGGGCAAATACACGGTGACCACCTTCGCCGAGGACAAGTTCTGCAGCAGCAAATGCGACGAATACCTGGCCGAGGACACCGTCGCCGCGGCCCCGATGCTGCACCGCCACTATGACCGCGTGCTCGAGCTGCTGGCGCGCCGCAACAGCTGCCGTGCCTTGCGCCGCAAGCTCTATGCCGTGGCCCTCCTCGGCGAGCTCGACCGCCAGATGCGGCTCTACGCACGCGACAACGACATGGTGCACCTGAGCGACTTCAACCGCATGATAAACCGCATGGTGGAAGACGAAGACAATCCGGCACCCTTCATATTCGAGCGCCTCGGCAACCGCTACCGCCATTTCCTGATAGACGAGTTCCAGGACACGTCCATCATGCAGTGGCACAACATGGTGCCGCTGGTGGAGAACGGCATCAGCCAAGGCGAGGCTTCGCTGGTGGTGGGCGACGGCAAGCAAAGCATCTACCGCTTCCGCCAGGGCGACGTGGCGCAGTTCGTGCGCCTGCCACGGGTGGAGGGCATGCGCCACCACGGGCAGACGCTCTCCATGCGCGGCAACTACGAGGTGCGCAACATCGCCAGCAACCACCGCAGCGCCAAGGCGGTGGTGGACTTCAACAACGAGCTCTTCGCCTGGCTGGCACGCCATGTCTACACCGACAACCCGCTGGCACAGGCCATATACATAGGCCACGGCGCCGACGGCAGCCTCCTGCCCGAAGGCAGCGAGGAGCTGCGGCAGCAGGTGGTCAAAGGGATGGAAGGCTATGTGGAGCTGGCCTTCGTGAACAAGGCGGACATCGAGGCCGGCGGCTTCAAGAACGCCCGCGAGGCCATACACCAGCGCATCGGCGACACCATAGCCAAGCTGCACGACGAGCGCGGCTACGCCTACGGCGACATAGCGGTGCTTACCCGCACCAACGTGGAGCTGGCGGCGGTGAGCGGCTGGCTCGCCGAACACAGGCCCGAGGTGCGGCAGACCTCCACGGAGTCGTTCTACCTCAGCAAGAGCCACGCCGTGATGGCCATAGTGGCGGCGCTGCGCCTGGTGGTTAACCGCGACGACCTTGTGGCACAGACCGACCTTCGCATGCGCCTCGAGGCGCTGGGCGTGGAGGGCAGCCTCGACCTCGACTACCTGTCGGCCATGAGTCTCTACGACTGCTGCGAGGAGGTGGTGCGCGAGCTGCACCTCGACGGCATCGACAGCCTCTATGTGGCGTCGCTCCTCAACCGTATGGCGGCCTTTGCGGCACGCCACCGCCAAGAGCCCGCCGACTTCCTCGAGTGGTTCGACAGCCAGAATAACCTCTCGGCGGCGGCATCGGACGACATCGATGCCGTACAGCTGCTCACCATACACAAGTCCAAGGGCTTGGGCAAGCCTGTTGTCATCTGCCCACTCTTCTTCCGCAGCGAGCACGCCGCCGAGCTGTGGGTGGAGCCCGACGCGAGACTTGGCGGCGACGGCCGTCAGCTGCCCACGACAATAGTGACACTTGGCGCCGACGAGCGCACCCTCTTCGAGGAACAGCGCCGTGAGGAACAGCGCATGGCCGAGGTCGACGAGCTCAACATCATGTACGTGGCCTTCACGCGCGCCAAGGAACAACTGTATATCTTCTGCCCCGACCCCGCCGACATCAAGAATCCGCCTGAGCACGACCGACGCTACCCCACCCTGCTGGCCTCCTTCGCACCGCAGGGTTGCCAGCGCGGCGACACGGATTGCCGCCACACGGGCAACACAGAAATCAAAGGTAAGCAGGTGGAAGGCCTGGCACGGCTCTCCTTCGCCGACTGGAGCAATCATGTCAGCATCGCATCGCCGTCGGAACAAGCCCTCACTCCGCTGCTTGAGGACCGCCGACGCTTCGGCATCTACGCCCACGACCTGCTGGCCACCGTGCAGCATGCCGGCGACGTGGAAGAGGCTATACGGCGCTTCTCCGAAAACCGCCAACTGAGCGACGATGAGACTGCAGAGCTTGGAGCACTGGCACGCAAGGTGGTCGGCGACCCGCTGACGTCACGCTTCTTCAGCCCCGAATATACAGCCAAAAACGAGTGCGACCTTGTAGCCGACGGACACCGTGGGCGCCCCGACCGCGTGGTGCTAACCCCCACTGAGACCTGGGTGGTGGACTTCAAGACCGGCACCCCGCTGAACGAGCACCGCAGCCAGGTGCAAACCTACTGCAAAGCACTGGGCGACATGGGATACCCGGGAGTCAAAGGTTATCTGCTGTATGTGTCGCCTGAGATAAATGTGGTCGACTGTTAGGTAAGGGATTTCTCGTCCAATTGTGAAAAAATTAACATTTTTTTGTTGGTAATTCAGATTTTTTTCGTAATTTAGCGGCCAGAAAAGAAGCCCCATAAAAGGGCCGAAATGCGAATAAATAACTAAAAAATAATAATATGGAAGCCAAGAAAAACCCAAAGGCTGACCTTGAAAATCGTCGCGGACTCTATCTTGAGATAGGTCTTGTGGTCATTATGGCCATCGCCCTTGTTGCTTTTGAATGGAAGAGCTACGACGAAGAGCAGATCGAGGTGGTGCAGCGTACCGCCATGGACGAGGTGGAGGATGTCATCATCCAGACACAGCAGGAAGAACTGCCGCCACCCCCACCCCCCGAGCAGCCCGAAGTGGTCACCGAACTGAACGTTATCGAGGATGACGCAGAGTCACAGAACGAGGTGGACATGAGTTCATTCGCCCGTCAGGAAGAGGCCACGAACATCGAGATTACCCCCGTCAAGATTGAGGAGGAAGAGGAAGAAGACGAGCAGGAGATTTTCCAGGTCGTCGAGAACGACCCCGAGTTCCCCGGCGGCGTCGATGCCATGTACAAATATCTGGCCCAGAACATCAAGTACCCCCAGCTGGCACGTGAGAACAACATTACGGGCCGCGTGTACGTAACCTTTGTCGTCGAAAAGGACGGCTCGGTTACCAACGTGCGCGTACTGCGTGACATCGGAGGTGGTTGCGGCCAGGAAGCTGTGCGTATCGTGAAGGCCATGCCCAAGTGGACGCCCGGCAAGCAGCGCGGCAAGGCTGTGCGTGTGCAGTACAACCTCCCCGTCAACTTCTCGCTGCGTTGATTAGCGTAAACAACCTGTCGGTGCAATTTACAGGCACCGACCTCTTCAGCGGCGTAACCTTTAACATAGGCGACCGCGACAGAATAGGACTTGTCGGCATGAACGGTGCCGGCAAGTCCACTTTATTAAAGATACTATGTGGATGGCAGGAGCCGGAAAGCGGCACCATCGTGGTGGCTTCGGGCCAGACAGTGGGCTACCTGCCGCAGGAGATGGTGCCCGACGCCATAGGCACAGTGCTTGAGGAGGCCATGACGGCATTCAGCGCTATAGACGACCTGGAGCACGAGCAGGAACGCCTCACGGCGGAGATTGCCGAGCGCACCGACTACGAGAGCGCGGAGTACACACGCCTGCTGGAACGCCACAACGAGGTGACCGAACACCTCACCCTCCTCGGTGGCGCACGCCGTCAGGAACAGGCCGAGAAGGTGCTGCTGGGATTAGGATTCAAGCACAGCGATTTCAGGCGACCGGTGGCGGTGTTCAGCGGCGGTTGGCAGATGCGCGTGGAGCTGGCCAAGCTGCTCCTCAGGCATCCAGACTTCCTACTCCTCGACGAGCCTACAAACCACCTGGACATAGTCTCCATACAGTGGCTGGAGAACTATCTGGCCAACTACAGCGGCGCAGTGGTGCTCGTGAGCCACGACCGCACCTTCCTCGACAACATCACCAAGCGTACCATCGAGATTACCGCCGGCCGCATATACGACTACAAGTGTCCATACTCGGAGTATGTGGTGCAGATGCAGGAACGTCGAGCCAGCCAGATGGCCCAGCTGACTAACCAACAACGGCAGGTAGCCCAAATCGAGGCCTTCATCGAGCGTTTCCGTTACAAGGCCACCAAGGCCAAACAGGTACAGAGCCGCGTGAAGATGCTGGAGCGCATGGAGAAAATATCCGTCGACGAGGTATCGACGGAGAGTATACATTTCCAATTCCCCCCTGCCCCGCATAGCGGCAAGATTGTGGTGGAGACCAAGGGATTGGGCAAAGCCTATGGCGACAACCAGGTGTTCGACGGTGTCGACCTGCTGCTCACCGCTGGCAAGAAGGTGGCCTTTGTGGGACGCAACGGAGAAGGCAAGTCGACGATGGCCAAAATCATTGTGGGCGACATTAACGACTACACCGGCAGCTTCAAGCTCGGCGCTGGCGTACAGCTCGGCTACTATGCACAAAACCAAGCCGCCATGCTCAACCTCGACAAGACAGTGTTCGAGACCATCGACGACATAGCGCAGGGCGACATCAGGCCCAAGATACGCAACATACTGGGCAGCTTCCTCTTCGGCGACGATGACATAGACAAGAAAGTCAAGGTACTCAGCGGCGGCGAGAAGGCACGCCTGGCACTGGCCAAGCTGCTGCTAACGCCAAGCAATCTGCTCATCCTCGACGAGCCCACCAACCACTTGGACATGAACAGCAAGGACATACTGAAGAACGCCTTGCTGCAGTACACTGGCACCCTGATAGTGGTGAGCCATGACCGTGACTTCCTCAGTGGCCTCACCGACGAACTCTACGAATTCCGCGACGGCGCCGTGCATGAGTTCAAGGGCGACATAATGGAGTTTGTGCAGAACACCACGGAAGCTCCTACCCCCCAGACTGTCCAGGAATCCCCCAAAACCACATCAGCCTCCAAGCAGGCGTACGAACAGAGCAAAGAGCGTGAGCGTGAGCGTCGCAAACTGCAGAATGTCGTAAAACAGAAAGAACAGGAAATTGAGGCCATTGAGGCCGAGATTGCTGCTAAAGACGAGACACTCGCCACCGGTGCAGCCCAGACACCAGAGTTCTACAAAGAATACCAAGCCCTGAAAGACCAGCTTGAGCGAAAGATGACAGAGTGGGAAGAGGCCGTCATCGCCGCAGAACAATAGCAGACCTATTTCATTCTTTAATCAACAACTCCGTGTTTTCACCTACGGTAGTTGTAATTTTCACCATATAGCTACCATATGATATAGCAGATATATCAACCTTGGCATTATTACCTTGCAGCGTTTTTGATAATACCACAATGCCTCTGTCATCGTAAAGGTCCAGTCTTCTCAGATCCGTACCTTCGATGTATAACATATTGGTGGCGGGATTAGGGTATATCTTCACCTTTTGTGCATCGACAGGATGCCCACCCATATTTCCCGAAGAGATGTTCTCGGAGGTAAGAACAAAACTAAGTGTGTCGTAGAGCATAACATTTGTTGTGTCTCCACCAGCATTGAGCCGCTTGCCATGTGTGAGAAGTATTATTTGTAACGGCATAGGCGTTGCGGGCAGCCTATTCAATATTGGGCTGAAGGTTAATACAGTACTGCTATTCTCTGTCAGATAGAGATGAGGGTCGACATTTGTCACAACAGTACCATCATCACGTTCACAATTGAAATGAATCATGTTGTTGGCACCCACGAAAGTAAAGTCCACCTGCGCTTCGATCAGATTAACATAAAGCGGATTGAACTCTATACGTGGATGATTGTTGGGCGCAATAGTATCCACCCTATCCGTAGACCATGCTTGACAGTATTTAGGGTTTATCTCTAGAGCCCTAAAACTCTTTCCGTCAAGGAAGACACCCGAACCATAAGCACCATCACCAACATTGCATACCGAGATGTGCATATGATAGATTTCGCTGGGCAGAATGTCTGCTTGGGCTGATAGCATATGAGTGTATCCATCGTATTGGATTCCGGATTCATAAACATTTTCAATATAGTATTCTGAATAATCATAGTAGCATCCGCTCATGTTTGGATTACCGCCTGACCCTTGGTTAACCGAATTGATGGATACTGGTATCCCATTGGGATTGTTTTCATCCTGAGAGGAAGGGATTATTGCAATGTTGCGCGTGCATACTCGGCCTGTAGCCGGATCTGTTCCTGTTACAAGGAACGCAAAAATATCATTAAACTGCGTGCAAACATATTCTGGATATTCCTCGGAGCCAAACAAGTATCTGACCGATATCTGGGTACCTAAACTGACAAAATCAAAGTCCAGCGCCGAACATGTGCGAACATTTTCGCCGGAGAAAAGATACAATACCGTGTCTATATATCCACCGGCATTTATTTCCTTATTTGTGCTATTATTGGGGCCAACCGCAACATTTACATTACCGGTGGTAAGCACCATCCCCTTATCCATTGAAAGTCCCGGAAAGCTATTCCTCTGGAACGTGCCTAAATTATCATACGATATTGCATCGGTGACGCCATTGTGTCGTACATTATATAAATGCACTCCTTCACCAACCATTTGACTGCTGAGAAATGTCGTGACATTCTCACCTCTGGCAGATGTAACGGAAATATTAAACTCCCTTTCCTGACCCTCAACAGCAAATGAGAGTAATGTCACTATGGCAAGTATAATACATCTTTTCATATCTATGATATTTTCACACTGCCTCCCCGGCGGCATGGGCGGTACTGAAGGCGATCTGCAAGTTATATCCACCCGTGTCGGCGTCAAGGTCGAGGAGTTCACCGACGATATAGAGGCCTTTGACAATGCGGCTCTCCATAGTCTTAGGATTGACCTCGGCAAGGCTGACACCGCCTTGGGTGACGACGGCTTCGTTGAAGTCATGGGTGCCGGTAAAGGTGAAGGGCACACCCTTGAGCCAGTCGCGCAGACGGCGACGTTCCTCACCGGTGATTTGGTGCAGGCGTTTGTAATATTCTATATGCAGCTGCGGCAATGCCAGCGGTATGAGTTCGGCAGGAAGCCACATGCGCAGGGCATCGTTGAAGATGCGCGTGCCATTGGCATTGATGTCGGCAAGCAGACGCTTGTCCAGTTGCTCAGGGGCTAGGGCGGGCTTGAGGTCAAGCCTGGCGTTCAGCGTTGTGTGCCCGATGTTCAATTGGCGGGTAACAACGCGGGAAGCACTGAGCACTATAGGGCCGGCAAGGCCGTCGTTGACAAAAGTCATCTCGCCAAAGAAGGCTTTGTCGCCTACTGTCAGCTGGACGTTCTTTAGCTGGAACCCCACAAGTTCCTCTGGTATCTTCTCGGCACACCGCAGCGCCACGAGCGACGGCACGGGCTCTACGACAGTGTGACCGAGGTCGGCGGCTATGCGGAAACCGGCACCAGTGGAGCCTGTGGTGGGGTAAGAGAGGCCACCGGTGGCAAGGATAATGTGGCGACAGGAGATACGCTCGCCACGATCGGTGATGACGGCAGTGGCTTGTACGTCCTCTTTGCCATCGTCATGAGACGTATCATGATACGTCTCTACAGCCTTGACGGTGGTGTTTTTGCGGATGGTGACATTGGGGTTGTTCTCCAGCGCACCTATGAGTGCAAGAAAGATGTCAAGGGATTTGCCCGAAGCGGGATAGACGCGGTTGCCGCGTTCTACAACAAGGGGCACTCCGCGCTCCTCAAAGAAGTCCATGAGTTCTTGGTTGAAGAAACGACCGTAAGCGTTGCGGAGCCACACGCCGCCCGTCTGGCCAGGCTTGTTGGTGGCACCGGCGGTGCTGCTGCCTATGTGAGGCAGGGTGTCGCGGAGACTGTTGGTGTTGGTGAGGTTACAACGGCCTTTGCCGGTGATGCGTAGCTTGCGGCCAGCCTGGTCCATTTTCTCAAGCAGCAGGACGCGGCGTCCACGCTCGGCGGCAACGACGGCTGCCATAAGCCCCGCCGCTCCGCCTCCGGTAACTATAACATCGTAATCCATCAACCTGTAACCTTTACACCTTGGCTGCCACGTTGATGTAGTCGGCCGGATGGATGCAGAGGACAGGAATCTGCGACTTGTGCACCACCTGCTGTGCGTTGGTACCAAGGAAGAACTGCGAGATTACTTTGTCCTGCTCGGTGTTTATAATAACCAGGTCGGCCTTTATCTCGTCGGCATAGGACAGCACGGTGTCGCTATAGGTTGAATAGGGACGTATCTCGAAGTGATAGGGCACGCCCTCTTTCTCCAAGTAGTCGATGCTCTGTCCGACATATGTGCGCAGCGCCGACTCCTCCTCCTTGAGGTCGAGGAGACCAAGCACGTGCACTTCAGAGTCGAAGATCTTGGCCATGGTGGCTGCGGGCGGTATCTTCTGCCGTGAATTGGCATTGACGCGTATGGGGCAGACAATGCGTTCAAGACGCTTGTGGAAGTCGTAGCCCTGACGCATGGTGAGTACCGGGCAGGGCGAATCCTGCACGATACGGGCAGCCTGGCTGCCGATAAAGTATTTCTCAAATCCCGAAGCACCATTGGTACCGATGACTATCATTGGTGCAAGCTCACGCTGGGCAGCGTCGGCTATGGCGGTGGAGACCTTGCCGGTGAGTATCTGACTGTGGATAGTGCCGTGCTTCATCAATGGACCGTACTTGCTGCACAGCTCGTTGAGCTTGTCTTTGGCGAGGTTGGTCATCATGTCCAGCTGGTCGCTGGTGAAGAGCTTTTTCTCGCGCTTTACCCACACGAGGAGTATGCCACACTGGAGGCGATTGGCAACGTCAACAGCAAGTTCAAGTGCCACATATGAGCCTTCAGAGAAGTCGGTGCCGACTATTATGGATTTCATAACTTTCATTTTTTAGGTTTAATGTTACTAACGCACTATGCAATATATTATTGTACAGAGGGCAAAAAACTTTTTTCCGGAAGAATGGAAATTCTTTTGTATCTTTGCAGCCGATTATGGGTACTCCTATTGTGACACTGACCACCGACTGGGGCGATGCCGGTTTCTTTGCCGGCATGGTCAAGGGGTTGTTGTACAGCCATATCGAAGGGTTGCAGGTGGTGGACATAACACATTGCATGGAACCCTACAACGTAATGACGGCCACCTTTGTGGTGCGTCAGGCCTGTCTCGGGTTCCCACCGGGGACGGTACACATAATCGATGTGGCAACACGCCAGCCTCTGCTGTGCGTGAAAGCACGCGGACAGTATTTCCTATGCTGCGACAACGGCCTGCCATCAATGGCTTTCGGTAACGACATCGAAGACGTGCGTATGATAGAGGTAAACAGTAATAGTGTGCTAAACTTCGCCGCCTACTCCGTGTTCACTCGCGTGGCTGTGATGATTGCACGCGGCGCCGCGATGGACGACATCGGCAAACCGACAAAGCTGGCGCCGCGCACCATGCAGAACTATGTGATGCAGGGCGACAACTACCGCATCTACGTGCACTATATCGACCGCTACGGCAATGCCTATCTCGGCATGAGCTACAAGGAGTTTGAGGAGATTCGCCAAGGACGCCAGTTTGTGCTCTCGGTACGCGACCTGGAGGTCACCGAGCTCACCACCGGCTACTACAGCCAGCACACTTCCAGCGACCCGCGCCACCGCCTGCATCTCACCGTCTCCGCCACAGGCATGCTCGAACTGGCCATAAAAGAAGGCTCGCTGGCACAGCTGGTTGGGCTTCGTGTCAGCGAGTCTGTCTTGCTTCGGTTCAAGTAACCTTATTGCTTTGGGGTCTTCCAGTTGAAGAACAGCTGTACACCGGCGAGCTGGTAGAGCTGCCAGTGACCGCCGCGACCCATGCCGGCAAAGTCAGTGTCGTACTTCAGGTTCAGGGCAAAGTTGGCTGCAATATGGCTCGAGAAGCGGTAGTCGAGCTTCAACTCCATGTCTATATCGGTCTCGAAAGCACGGCGCTTCAGCCAGTTCATGCCTTTCAAGCGGTCAAAACCGAACTGGTCCGTAGTCTCCACACCAGTATATTTGGTCTTGGCACCGGTGGTACCGTCCCACCAATGATCGTTCTGTTCGATGGATTTCCATCCCATGTTCTTCGGTTTCTGGTAGTCATAGAAGAGCTCTATGCGGGCGTAGAGGTCGAGGTTAGGGACAAGGTCTTTCTTCAGGTACTGGGCCTTGATATAGCTACCTAAGGCGAAATAGGCGTTCTTGATGTTCTTGTAGGTCTCCTCATTCGCAGGGTCAAAGGGCTTCTTGGGGTCGTCGGGGTCGTTCTGGATGACACCGTAGTTGTAGCCGTTTATGATGAACCAGTCGTTGCAGACGAAGGTCGTCTTGCCGGTCAGGAAAGAGAGAGCCACCGACCAGTCGGGTTTCTTGTACTCGAACGAGAGAGCCGTGGTCAGGTAGGCCGGCGCGAAGAAGTCGGAGACAAGCTGCTTGGTCTCCTCGGCAGCCTTGCCCACACCGTCGTACTCGTAGCCTCGGCCGAACTGGGTCTTCAAGTTGGCCGTGAAGCTGGCGCCCCAGCCCTTGTAGGCGTTCCACGACAGGGCGCTGGTCAGGTCAATCTTATCGTTGCTCTTGCGGCGCGTCTCAAAGAGGACACCTTCGGGGTCGAGGTCCTGCCAAGCATAACCGTAGGCCAGGTCGACGACATTGTCCCACACATACTTCGGATGCGTGTACTTGTAGTTGCCGAAGAACGACGACGTGATGTCGAAGGTCGAGTTACCGCTCTTCGACCAGTTGTTGAAGATCTGCTCGCTGACCTTCAAAGCGGGAGTGCTGCTGGTGCCCCATGTGCCGCGTGCGGGGGCAGCATCGTCCTGTGCCGTGGCAACAGTGGCAACCATAATCAAGGCTGCACAAATGGTAATGATGCGTTTCATTGTTTTTTTATTTTAGTTATTACTTCGTTTATCTCGCTCATAGTGAATCCCCTCGACGCCAGAAAAGCCATCATCTTGCGCTTCTCCGTCACTCCCAACTCCCCACTTCCCGCTTCACACTTCCAACCCAACTCTCTCAGCTTGCGCTCCGCCGTCTCCTCGAGCATCTCCATATACTGCTCCTCGTCCACAGCAGCCATCCCCTCCTCTATCGCCTCTCGCGGCAGGCGCTTCAGGCGCAGCTGGTAGAGCACCTTCTGGCGACCCCAGTGCTGATGCAGCACCTTGCTCTCGCAATAGGCACGCGCATAGCGCACATCGTCGAGGTAACCCTCCTCGCGCAATGCTGCCACAATCTCGTCAGCATCGTCCGCACCGGCACCCCATGCCACAAGCTTCTCCCTCACACCGCTCTCGCAGCGCTCCTCTGCGGCGCACCAGCACCGCGCCTTGTCCAGCTGCGCTTTGTAGGACTGACTCTTGCGGAATTCTTCTGCCATCGCGACGGTATCACTTTCGAGGTGCAAAGTTACAACTTTTTTTTCAAATACCAAACTTTTTCTCCTCCTCTACCCACCGACACCCCCTTCCCCCACCCACCGCAGCCCCCTCCTACCTCCTCACCTCCTACCCGACACCCCCTTTCCCCTCCGTACCCTCTCCGTCCCCCCTCCGACCAAAAACCGTTAAACAACCGGTGAACAGTCGGAGCGGGTACGGACCGGGTACGGAGGGAGTACGGTGTCACAACACAGCAAAATGATTAAATATTTTTGGCCACATAGAAAATAATGCGTAACTTTGCACCGTCAAACCAAAACAACATACTATGGCATAAACAAAGAAAACTGTAGACTAATATAGACATATTAAAGCGTATTCGCTTTTCTTTTGCGTAAGGGAATCTGGTAAATTCTTTTAAACAATCTGCATGAGAAAGGAGAAACGCTCACGGCACCGTGAGCTTTCTTGTTGCAGATTGGGTTTTACCAGAACCTCCTTACGAACAAAACAAGTTCACGGCTTTTTTTGTCTAACTATTCACGATAATAGCTCTTTATGATTAAAGCGAATACCCAATATCATCTGCCTAAAACTGTTGAAATCTACGGTTGGAAATGATTATTTTATTAAAACCTTAAATCATTTAAAACATGAAACATAACAGTACTTTAAAGTCAAATGCCCCCAAATTAGCATTATTGTTTGCCTCGCTTTTGCTTGGCTTGACATCTATGGCTCAGGTCAAACCTGAAGACGTTGTGGTAAAAAACAATTCCTTTGAACAGGTATTTCAAAGCGCAATACCCGCAAACATAAAACAGCTTAACGCCAAACAGTGGGTTGCAAAAAACTTTGGCGATTACAAGTCTGTTTTGCAATTTGAAGACGAAGCAAACCACAGAATCATCATAAAAGGCACAATGACAATCGTTAATGAGACTGGAGGGAAAGACGGATTAACTATTGAGACCAATCATAGTTTATCATTCACATTTACAATAGACAGCAAAGACGATAGATTCCGTGCACGTATAGAAGATATGAATGTTCATATGATAAGAAACGCTTACATCCTTGGTAGAAAATCGAATCTTACCGACAAGAATCTTTCATGTGATGAATACCTGGATTTAGCAACTGACACATTAAAAATAAGATTGGATCTTGATAAATTACAACAAGATTTGGATGGACTAAATGCTGTAGATGAGAACAACCTCTCACGCAAAGAAAAAAAGATGAGAAAGGAGGCAATAGCAGAAGTAGAGAAAAGAATAAGGGGAAAACAGAGTGACATGAAAGTTACTATAGAGAACCATCAAAAGCAATTGGCTCATCTACAACAAAGCCTTGCCGCCTTGATGAACTCTTTGTTTGCATCTGTCAATAAAAATGATGATTTTTAACTAACAATAAATATATACAGTTATGGTAAGAAAAATCTCAAGAGGGCTATTAGCCTCATTAGTTTGTTCTGTTCTAATCTTTGGCTGTACCAAAGATAAAGAGGATGTACCCAAAGAGGAAACATCCAATGAAATGACCTACACTTTCCAATCCAACATTTCGCTAATAACGATGGAAGGAATAACGCCTGAATATAGTTATGTAATGCTTTTTGAATGCGACCAGGAAGGTAGTAAGATTAAAAACAACAAAATAGAACCCATCGAAAAGGGCAAAGAGTACACTTTTACTGCCGACCCTCATGCTGCCAAAGTGAAAGTCTATTATAAACACAAACCGATGTATAGCTCTTCTGGCGGTTCTACTATCGGGTGGATACAGCAGGTATTCTATCTTGAAAAGGGTAAAAACGCCAAGATTACAATTACTGGCGAATCGGTTATTGGTCCTACGGAGCCATAAAGACTTGCGCAAGTCCCCATCGGTTAGGAAAACAGATTGAACAAAACCAGGGTGCCCGTATGGACACCCTGGTTTTTATAGATAACCAGATTGTATCAGTTTGTCGCCGCTTTGACGAGGCGGACGGAGCAGCCGTAGGAACTGTTGATTCCGTTGTCGGTAGTCACCTAGCTGGATGTGAATTCAAGGCGTATGGCCTTACCATCACCATCATCGGTAGAAGACCAATATTCACCCTCGGCATCATATGAAGCAATCGTCGTACTATTGTGGTAGCCTGCCGCGGGGAGGAAGATGGCACCGACGGCCTCCATGGCGTTCCACTGGTCGACGATGAAGGTGTTGATGCAGAAGCCATCCTCTTTGGCATTGACGTTGACCAACGGCTGGGCTATTAGGTGATTGTAGGTGTCGTAGAAATAAGGAAATAAATTTGGCTGTAAAAGAAAAATGTCGTATCTTTGCAGCCGCATTAATGGCAAAAAAACAAAAAGCACCTACAATAACCGACAAACAGAGAACCTATGTTATTATCCACACTTTCTGACTACATCAACACCAATGCCCCGATGAGCAACATCCCCGAGCTGCTGGGTCTCCACCACGGCAACCCGCTGGGCCTCCACCCGATAGCCATCCCCATCCTGCTCCTGATGCTGGCAGTGGCTATGCGAATCGTCAACACAGTCATCTACAAGAAGGAGCGCCGCAAACTCTACCCCTGGCTCTACGCCATGTGGTGGCTTTCAGTAGCCGCAACCTACTACTACTGCTTCTCGGGCGACCTGCCGCTATTCGAGGATGTCGACCTCGGTCGCAAGGAGATAAGCGTCGGCTGGTTCTGCCAGCGCCAGGTGGTGGGCCTCGGATGGTCGCTGGTAGGCGTAGCGCTGCTAAGCTTCGTGGCCTACAGCATGTTCAACGTGCTGCTCCACGTCATAGCCCACCAGAGCGACCGCATGGGTCTCACGGAGAAGCAGTGGCGCGAATGGAACTGGATCATCATCACCATGCTCCTCGGCGCTTCGGTCGCCGGCATCGCTGACAACTTCGTCCCTATCACCGGCATCTGGATTATGATTGCCTACCATGTGGTGGTGTTCCTTATGGTGCTGGTGAAACTGGTGGTCGACACCATGCGTACACACCTCTTCTGGCGCTGTCTGCTCTCGGCCGTCTGTTTCCTCGTGGTCTTCGAGGCTGTCACCATGCTCGCCATCGAGTGCATCGAAGGCTGCATATACCTCTTCCTCCCAATCGTCGGCCTCTTCGTCTCCGCCGACGCCCGCTACAAGAAGAAAACGCTCGCCACAGACGACGCAAAGTGACAATCCTCTGACACAAAGAATATGCATACCGAACACCTGACCATAGCGCCCATGCAGCGGAACGAGACCGGCGAGTGCGCCGAGCTCTCGGTGCAAGCCTTCGCCGACTATGAGTATTTCACCCATTTCTTCCCCGACGAGCAGGAGCGGATGGCCTTCATGCGTGCCATGATTCACAGCGAGTACCGTACCACCCGTCGCCGCGCACGGTTCTTGGCTGCACGCCATGAGGATATGTTGACCGCAGTGGCCGACCTCTTCCCTCCCGAATGGAAGAAACCCGGCGACCTGCAGTATATGCTCCACGGCTGGGGCAAGGTGCTGCGCCTGCCCAAGCAGGACATCATCAAGGAGTGGCTCGCGATGGACACAGCTACGGGCCACTACTGCCACACGCTGCTAGGCGGCACCACATGGTATCTCAGCTCGCTCACCGTCCGCCCCGACTGTCAGGGGAAAGGCTTCGGACGCGAGATGCTGATGGATTGCGTCATCCCGTATGTACGCACCAACGGCGGCACACGCCTCTGCTTCTTCACCAACAGCGAGAGCAACCTGGCGTTCTACCGGCATCTTGGCTTTGAGGTGGCAGATTTTCAGGAACTGGATTGTCGCGGTCACAAGATGGGCAGCTGGAGTTTTGTAAAAGAATTGTAATACATAATATGGAAGAGACAGCAATGCAAGTGGAGACTACCGAGCTTTTCCGCACCTCGCAGAGCTGGGACGGCGTGGAGCTGCCCGACTATCTTCAGGGGCGCCCCGAGCTGGTGGCGTTGAAGTATGTGTTTCCCGCTGGCTGCAAGCTGGGGTGGCACCACCACGAGGTGATGAACTTCGGTGTGCTGACGCAAGGCGAGCTGACCATCGTCGCCCAGGACGGCACCGAAAAGGTGGTCCACGAGGGCGAGGCTGTGGTCGAGATGGTCGGCACCGTCCACCACGGCGAGAACCGCGGCTCCAAACCCGCCGTCCTCTATATGTTCTACCTCTCGCAGAAGGATGTGCCCCTGTCGATACAACACCCGGATGAACTATGAAACATATTCTGACCACCCTCCTGGCGGCGGTCCTGCTGGCCGCTTGCTGTGGAGACAACAATGAGAAAGAGATGCCGATAACAGTAAACATCAAGTATACCGGCGTTGACGGCAACGCCCTGAAGTTCGCCGAGGAGATGACAGCCAGCGGCACCGTCGCCGCCATCCGCGCCGAGGAGGGCAACCTGCGGTATGAGTATTACCAGTCGCTCGACGACCCCGAGACCCTCCTGCTCATCGACAGCTGGGCCAGCCAGGAAGCCATCGACCGCCACCACGCCACCCCCATGATGGCCACCATCGCCGCCCTCCGCGAGAAATACGACCTCCACATGACCGTCGACCGTTATACCCCCGCCGACCAGCCGGAGACGGACAAGCGGTACATCCGGAAATAATAAACATGATATGAAAGCATTGCTGATAAACGGAAGCGCACGTGCCAACGGCAACACACGCATCGCATTGGAAGAGGTCGGCAAGACCTTGAAGGAAAACGGTATCGATTATGAGATTGTCGGCATCGGCCCGAAACCCGTGCACGGCTGCATCGCCTGCGGACGCTGCCGCGAGACAGGACGCTGCGTCTTCGACGACGACCCCTGCAACCTCTTCGCGGAGAAACTCGCCGCGAGCGACGCCCTCATCGTGGGCACTCCCACCTACTACGGCCAGCCCAACGGTGCCCTGCTCGCCGTCATGCAGCGGCTGTTCTACTCGCGTTCCGACCTCGCGATGAACAAGCCCGCCGCTGGTATCGCCGTCTGCCGCCGTGGTGGCGCCACGGCCGCCCTGCAGTCGCTCACTATGATGTTCCAGCTGCAGCACATGCCGATGGTCACGTCGCAGTATTGGAATATCGTCTACGGCCGAGCCGAAGGCGAGGCCGCACTCGACACCGAAGGCATGCAGACCATGCGAGCCCTCGGCCGCAACATGGCCTTCCTCCTGAAGCGCATCCACTCCTCCTCTCCCATACAATACCCCGAACGAGAGCCCTGGGACCCCATGCACTTCATCCGCTGAAGCCGCACAAACTTCAGAATGCATTCTTCTTTATGCTCCTGTGAATATTGCTTTATCACTATTTATGTTTAATGCGTTAAACAATTATTTTAATTTTTTGTTTAACATATTAAACAAAATACCCTTACGGCAAAAAGTTGCCACTTTGGTTGTTCGGACTAACCTACTAACAAGTCCTGTTCTCCTGTAGCCCTCGGCGATGGTTGTCAACCGAGCCGACGACACACCACGGCGGAACCTCGTGTATTATCACTAACGCACTAACGAATTAACACATTAACGCATTCTTAAAGGCATTCCCTTATTTGTGCCTTCTTCGACACTTCTTTGCACGTCTTATGATTCTATTGCATTCTACATATTAGTATTCCAGGTCTTTTATTTGAGCATCCACATCCATTTCCCCAGCATCTCTTTTATAATCTTTTATCAAACAGTCAAATATTTTTGTTATTCTTGGATACAATAGTTTGGTCTTTTCTTTATATGCCTCAAATCCCGATACTATCGACCGTTCTTGGGCCCCACCTTCAAAACAAGCCCTAACAGAAACCCCTCTACTATTATAAATCTTTGTTCTTATCGAATCGTCAACTTTATCGCTGTTTAAATCCTCCAATAATTCGCATAAGGCTGTTGGAGGATAATTCTCATCTCGAGGAATATCTCCCAATATTTCACCAACAATATAATCAATCACATTGGTTCTTTTTCTTTCTTTTGCCAGTTTGTATAATTGTTCTATATAGTGTTTCATATGGTCGCCATCAAATACATCCTTGTCGTTCTTGAAAGAAACAACATTATGCCCGAAATGCAAAATATGAAGTGCGCATTCAGAAAGCAATCTCCGGTTCTCATTTGTGACTTCCTCTTTTTTTTCGACATCTTTATCATCCGGCAAATACACTAACTCCACTAATTGCATCAATAATTCTGGACTTCTAGACAACTCTTTAGATAATCTTAACCTATTGACATCTACACTATGTTCAAGTTGCCCAAACAGTACGAATTCTATAAACACTAGTGGTTTTGTTACATTTGGATCTTCAGATTTGTCGAGCTTCTCTATTATCGAAGATATATAGTACATATCAATATGTCTATTCCGAACAGAGCCATGGGTAATATAATTATATAGAACTTCTACAACCTCTATGTCTGGCATTTGAATGTTTTCTCTATTAGAACTTATTATCTCAATAGCTTCCGCATATCGGTTGACGTTTTTCAACTCTCGGACAACTCTATAAATATCATTTTTTGTCCAAATACCAACTTGAACATTTTCCCAATAACACCGTTTGATGTCTTCAGAGTTTTCTGCAATATCCGCCAATGCTGACATATACCCTGGCGCATACAATACAATAGCAGCATTATCTTCTTCCGGCACAAGGTCTTTTGCCCAATTTATATATCTTTGAATATCTTTATTATACAAAGCGGTCAAATACGCCTTGGTAAAGCTTTCGTTGAGTTCTCCCAATTTATATTTCAGAAGAATGTCATTGGTTAATTTGTCGTCGAATAAGGAGACAATGCTTCTTGTCAAACTTTCAGGGAATTTTACTATTTGTACAAAATCCCATAAACTTTTTTCTCCCTTGATCTGAATTATTTCACGTAAAGCCTCAAGTCGTACCCTTTCTTGTACTTCGAGTTCTTCTCTGGAATCAGAATGTCTTTTGCGAGGTAATTGTGCAAAGTAATCTTCGAATAGCCAAGCATTCTTCATAAGAACGTCTTGGGGTTCTATTTCATTGAAAAGTTCTTGATAAGGTTTTAGTTCAGCTTCTGTTAATGCCCATCTAGCCCCTTCGCATTGCTTGTGATTAGTGATTTCTTTTCTCAAAGCATCAACTATTGTCTGTTTGTCATCAATATCGGCTATGTGTTGTTTTACGGCATTGAGAATTTGAGTTCGCACAGGACCCAGGTTTGCATTGGAAGAGATGGTTATTAATTCTGCAACGGAATCCCCTGTATAATCGCAACACCTCAACATAAGGTCTGTTATTCTATTCAACTCTGAAAGTGTTGGATAAAAACAGTTTTTAGGAGCTTCTAACATACCAAACAATCTCCACTTGAAATGAACTGTTGGCGCCAGCATACTACCCCTATTTAAGGATTCACAAATTCTTTTGCATATAATAAAGACACTTTTTTTGTACTTTGGGAGAAATGCCTCTAATAGGGTCATTCTGTCGTCAAATGAGACATATGTCTGCGGTAAGAAGAATCGGTAGATGTTATATAACGAATTAATAGGTCTGTTTTCGTAGTTACTTTCATTTGCATACTCTGTAAATCTCAAGAGTAGTCGTGTTACACGATTTAAGTATTCTGCATCCCATGCTAGAAGCTCTAATGCCCATAGAAGTTCGGTGTATGATATATCCCACTCTGATAGAGAGAACTCCTTTTTTCTCGGCAAAAAGATATCGTCAAGTTGTTCCTGAGGTATGTGTTCTACATAGTTTAAAAAAATATTGGGTGATGCTTCTGCCAAGGACGTGAAAAAATGTTTGTTAGATAGAAATCTAGCGAAGCTCCAGTCTTTTAACATTAGTGCTATCGTGGCATCAACCCATTGTGCAACTTCTTTATCTTCGGAATCATCTAATACTGAAAGAAGGCACAGGTTCTGAAATACCCCCTCTTTTATTGCATTTGAATATTTTTGATTGAATTTGTAAAAACGAAATTCGCTCTTCCCAAGTTTCTCAACAGCTTCGACATCATAGTCCTTGATTAATTCAAGACAAATGTTTCTGTAGGTGTCAAAAAATGAACTTGGTATATGTTTCGTTCTCAACATGTATTCAATTGCTTCATAGGGAGATTGCAGCCGCCACAAATGGGCAATATGTAATAGTGGAGAATCCTCTTCTTCGACATGTTTGGATAAAGACAATTCAAATTGCTCATATTCTATTCCCGCAAGTTTCTTTATAATTTCCTTGTCTCCAAGGCAAGAGTCATTCCATTTTCCCGCCATAACTGCAGGAAACAACTCCATAATTGAATTTGCCCATTTCGGTTTTTCTATCGCTATTCCAAGTCGCCTTCTAAACACATTTATATCACGTGCAGTATCAGTTGCATAAGCTCTTGCCTTTGCCTCAGCAATTCCCATTCCTACTACAGAAGCAATAAAGCCTTCCCTTTCTATTCTGGGCAGTTGAATTGCGCCTTTAACGCTGTCAGCTGGAGTTGATACAATAATGATTGTGTGCCCGCGTTTATTTGAATAGTGGACTCCTTCGGTAATAGTTGTTATGATAATGAGATTGTTGTAGTGCTCTACAAGATCCTCAAATGCATTTTTCTCAGTGGCAACAATAAGCTTGTCTAATAAGACATCATTTTGATTTGTAATCAGAGTGGCAATAGAAAAAGCAATACCTTCATCTTGAGCCAATGTCTGAAGAGCTATCGTTCCTCCATTTGTACAAGTTTCAATTACTTTGCTTTGTATATCGGTTCTACCGTGAAGTATGATTTCATATGGCAGTTTAAACGACTTCCCTTGTGCCCATCTATCCCAGTATAATTTAGGGTGTTTATATCCACTTGAAGGTAATTTGTGGCGTATTTCCGCAAGCCACATACCAACAGATGGGCTGTTGTCAATCCATCTTTCAAGTTCAATAGCTGTATAGACAACAACCTTTTTCCATCCTTCACCATGTGTTTGTATCCATTCTTCTGCACCTTCCCATATTCGAGGAGTTACGAACACAAACGTGGATTCTTTTTTGTCATATCCCAACGGATTTTCATTGCGTTTATCGAAATCACGGTTTATTTTCCCCAATACATCATCTGTAGCACCACACTCCCATAATGAGATACCAGCAGGTACAGTATCGACACTTTCTTCGCAAGAAACAATTCCGTCCCAACCAGGAAGGAAGGTGGCATCGCCGGAAGGGAAAGATATCCTGCTCACATTTGACACCGACGTATCAATCAATCTCTTGACAAGCTCTGGCAACAACTGCTGACATTCTTTTGAATCAGCCCATTGTTTCAAATCGGTTGATGTAATAAACTTCATATCATTTCTTTTTGCAAAGATACGAGTTTTATGTGATTTGCAGCAGATTATTTTTCAACAGGGAATAAATGAGGGCACGTTT
Source organism: uncultured Bacteroidota bacterium (assembly GCA_902777005.1). Lineage (GTDB taxonomy): Bacteria > Bacteroidota > Bacteroidia > Bacteroidales > P3 > Colimorpha. Next base: position 34,562 of record CACYSB010000005.1, on the reverse strand, counting down.
TGTGCCCTCATTGTTTTCGGATTTGATAGTTTTAATAAACTATATTGCCCATTAAAGATTTTCTTTGTGGATTGATCCGTTGAGATAATTCAAATAATCTCTATATTGTAATCGTACTTCACTTAATAATCCCTCATTGTATTGGTTTTTTTCCCGATATGCGAACAAAAGGTTTTGCTTGGAGTTTATAGGAAAAACATTATCACTTGCGACCCTTAAATCCCGATATTCCTTCCATTTTTGTATGTATTCTAAGTTTGGATTATCTTTAGAGTAATGTTTATTATTGGAGGCATGACGATAAATATCATCAAGAGCTTTTTCTGAAATGTCAAATGCTATCTGCGCTGCTCTAATATTATCGTCCAACTTCTCACTTATTTCTTTTTCTGACAAATTGTTTTTGAAAAAGAAAAAGTCTTTGTAGACGGAATTGATGATTGCATCATCTATAACATTTAACAATATGCCAATGTTTTGTATCCATAAACGAGCGTCTTTATGTGTAATAGACACGCTAACTCCGGATTCATGACATAGTAGATGTCTAGTGTTAAATAGTCTATCAATATTATTTCTAAATTGCCCCCATGAATCTTTACCTAATTTTTCTCGACCGAGTTCATTAATATCAATGTCTGTTAAAAGCTGTATGTTGTTACATATTCCATTAAGATTATTGCAGCCAAATGAATATGCAAGTTGAATACTTAACGGTAGTCTTTCATACAGAAGTTGCTTATTGTATTCAATATCGACTTTTTTATGTTCTAACAATTCTTTTATTTTGTTATCTTGACGCAACAGTAATTCATATTTTCTTCGCAATACATCTTCTAAATATGCAACCAGCCGAATTGGTATTAATTCATAGACCATTTCATTGTTTGCTTTGTCGCACAAATCCACCAAGTCACGCAAAAAAGAGCCTGAGTTTCTTGTTGTAAGGCAGTTCCTATTTAACGACTCTCTGATTTTGTCTTCAGGTATGTACTTTAATTTTGTCATATATATTTAACGACATGTTAATCTATTTATTGCTCAATTACAGCGATTTCTTCGGGGGTGAGGTTGTATAGTTGGTAGACTAATTTGTCTATTTCATATTCTAAAGATGAGGTGTCAGCGTTTGGGTTGGATTTCTTCTTCAAAAGAATTTGATTCACAAGTTCCACTACCGTATCTTGCCTTTCAAATGACACCACCGGAATTGGTATTTCTTTTAGCTGATAAATCTTGATGTGCAAGCCTTCTGGAAAGATTTTCTTATGCCAAAATCTCACTGGCTTAGAGTTCAAAAGTCCAAGAACGTATTCAAACTTAAACTTATCATCTATACCGAATATTAGATTTATTGTGTCATTGCACAAGTACATATTACTATCAATGGTAGCACAGATTTCTTGTGCTATATCTTGAATGAGGATTTTTTTCTTAACAAGGAAGTTTTCTAATTTTCTAGGACCGGCACCCACCTTTTCCATAAACAAATCAGGTCTATACCAAATCCATTCTTGACTCAATGGAGTGTTGTACCTCTGAATATTTCTTCCTCTTATCAATCTATAACTATCTTCAGGGAAAGGACTATTGCTAATAAATTTTTTATCGTTACTGGTTTTGATGCCTAAAGAGAATTCTGCAATATCGCCAAGCGCAACAACTTCTACTTTTGACAAATCAATTCCATGTTCAAATGAAAAAGGATAATTGTCATATCGCATTATACTTTTGTATGTAAGTGAATGATCCATCTTGCAAAAAACAATTCCATCATAATTCTCCAAAATGATTGTATGGTTATTTGTTTTGGCTTTAGAGAACAAGATAATACACGTTTTTACTGTTGCATTCACGAACACTTTGTCTGGCAAATCAACCAACTTTATAACCTTTGTTTCACTAACAAGAAATTTCCTAAATAAGGAGAAACTATCAGTTCCCAACCAACTATTTGAAAAAATAAAGGAGCATATTCCTCTCATCTTTAGTAACCCATGTGCTCTTTCCGTAAATATACTGTACAAATCGCACTTATTCTTAACTGTTTTATAGTTTCGCTGGTAAAACATTCTTGCGTAATCATCCGTCAAGTTTGCAATGTTTATATACGGCGGATTACCGATAACTATATCAAAGCCGCCGTTGTCGAAGATGTCTTTGAACCAGGTGTGCCAGAGGAAGAAGTCTTGGTTGGCAGAACAATCCATCTTCTCTAACTTGGCGAGGGAAGCGGGTGTGCCACCGATGCTCTCACGGATGAGGGTCTTTACCTCCTCGTTGATAGCTTGACGCATACTGGCTTTCTTCTTGTGGTCGGTGACGGAGAAATACTCACGCAACAGGCGTTGCAGGTTCTGTCGGCTGGTATGGCTGTCAATACCTAGCACCAACTGCATCGATTTGGATTGTCCGCCACGTAAACGGCTCGAGATACGACTGAGGTCGAAACCCTCGAAACTCTCGATAAGGCTGTTGCCCTGCATAAACTTGTAGTCGAAGTTGGGCAAGGGCTCCGGTTTTTCTGCGTCCACCACGATACTCAGCCAGAAACGGAGGCGAGCGATGTCGATGGCACCTTTCTCTATATCGACACCGTAGATGTTGTTTTCGATAATTTCTTTCTTCAACTCTACACGGGAAGAGGTCTCTTCTATTGCTTCGCGGCAACGCCAGAGTTCATTCAAAAGGCCCATGGGGAAGGCCCCGCTACCAATGGCTGGGTCGCAGATTTTCACTTCGCGCAGGGCAGCGTCGAGGGTGTCGCGGTAGGGTTCCAGTTCGGGTTGCATTTCGTGAGTCTCGACGAAAGCTCGAATGTATTTATCGCAATCAGAACTATCAGTTTTTTCTTTTTGTTCTTTTCGTTCTGATGGAGACTTGTCTATCTGTGTGGCGAGGTAGGCAATGAGCGACTCTTTGCACATGTAGCGCACTATCTCCTTGGGGGTATAGAACGCGCCTTTGGCTTTGTTGTCCTCCAACAGGCTCTCGAAAATCTTGCCCAGCATCTCAGGGTCGACACCCACTTCGGCATCGTCGGGGTCGTTCTCGTCCACAGTAAAGTTATAGGAGGCCATAAAGGTAAACAAATCCTCAAAGAGTGAAGCTGGCATAGTGATATTCTGCTCATCGACAGCATCACGTTCAAAGAGTCCACCGTTCAGATAGGGCAATTCCTTCCAATCATCCAACAAGCCCATATCCCAACCCTTTGCCTTGAACAGTTGTTCTCGGTTGGCTTTCTCTGTATTGAAGATTCCAAAGAACAGGGGTTCAAGCACCTGCTCGAGGAAGTCGCCTTGATGCGGACTGAAGAAGAATAGGTCGCGCAGGAAAGCAAGATTGCCATTCAGCCAGCCTTTCTTCTGCAGGAAGTGCAAGAACACTATGCGTCCCATCATCTTCTTCACGTAGTCGTGAATGGTAGCACCCTCAAAGCCCTGCCGCTTCAACTCATTGATGATAATGTCGTAGTGGCGATGGTATTCATCGAAGAACTCCTTGCTGAGGGCATCAACGGAGAAGGCCTCCCTGAGGTCGGACAACTTGAAACGGCCATTCTTCTCCGCCACCTTTCCCAATCGCTCTAACGGAGTTTTGTATTGTCCCTGCTCATCACCCAGGATATACGAGAAGCGCTTGGCTGCGGTATTGCCCTCCTTGAGGTCGCAGATATAGGAGAGTCGCCAATGATTCCCGTCGTCGAAGACTGCTATCGCCCCATCGACATCATATTTCAGATAAGGCTGTATCAGCTTACGCAACCCCACCCGTTTGCGGCGCACATCGCCGCCATCGGCTACACGGGTGTAGAAGAAACCCAACAGACGACCATCGGCATCTTCCATCTGGCCGATATAATGGCTTTTGTCACCAGTAGCATTAGTGTCGAGCAATTCTGGCGTTGTGGCCACATCGTTGCTGCCGAATAGACGGTGGACAATCTCGTAGCTATAGGTCTTATAGTCGAACGGCGATTTGAATATCTTGCGAAGGGTTTCGGGGTTCATAATATTGCTTATTTGAATGTTTCAGAAAGGATGATGTCTGCGGTAGTGAGCGCCACTTGCTTGGTGGTCGTCTCGGGTTGTGGCTGTCCATAACGGCCGTCCAAATCTTCGAGCTGTTCTAGGATCTTGATGATGGGAGCTGGCTTTTTCTTCTGCTTCTTCGACATACGGATAAGGGCGTCGGCCAGTTGATTGTAGGTGCCGCGTTCCACCAGCTGCTTCAGTCGGTCAACGGTGTGGCGGCCTTCATCGTCGAGCATCGGACGTATCTCACGCAGGAAGGCGGCGGCTTTCTTGGCGTCGTTGTCTTTGCTACCGATTTTGGGCTTGTCATCCTGATGCTCGCGCTGCTGGTCGAGGGTGTATTGCTTCAAGGCTGTCTGCACCTGCTCATAGTGGAGAGGCTCGCTGTCACTGAAAGGCACCGCCATTTCGTCAGGCTCTGCATAGAAGATATCTGCCGCCTCAAGGAAGGATAATTCTCGGATTGATTCGCCGACAAGATAGAAAGCCTTCTTGAAGTCTGATGAAAGATACGTTACTGTTGAATTTTCAATTTTCAATTTTGAATTTTCATTTCTACAGCATCGGCTCTTGGGCGGCAGCTGTTTGATTTTGCGGTAGAGGGCGGGATTGGTGTCGTGCAGGTGCCGCACCTTACGCAGCAGTTCAAGGCTGCGGTCGGTCTCATCGCGCACGTCGGCGTTGAAGAGTTTGAATTCGTGCACCATCTCCTCATGAGAATAAATCCTGGTATCCTCACCGAGGGCGGAATGGAAACTCTGCAGTTTGATGAGCGAGTTCTTCTTCAAGCTGATGATGGCATCGCCCGGGTCTGATGGGTAGAACATATAGTTATAGATGGCATCCGCCGTGGAGCCGATACGGTTCACACGACCGATGCGCTGCATCAGACGGGTGGCATTCCAAGGACTGTCGTAGTTGACGATGACATTGGCACGGTGCAGGTTGACACCTTCGGCCAGCACGTCGGAGGTGATGATAATGTTATAGTCATTACGCCATTCCTTCTTGTATTTGGCATCGAAGTTCGCCTGAATGGTCTCACGCAGGCGGTTGCGGTTCTTGGCACAGACGGCAAGGATATCGCTGCGGTGCAGACGTTCTTTCAGCTGTTTCTCCAGATAGTTGACGGTATCGACACTCTCGCTGAACACCACCAGCTTGCCTTCGAGGTTCTTACTTTTGTCGAAGAGTTCGTCCTGGAGCATATTGACGAATAGATCCAACTTGGGGTCGGTTTTCACCTTGTCCCACCGTTTGCAGAGTTTGTCCAACACTTCGGCGTCGTATTCCAGCATCGGCAAGAAATCAGGCTTGAAGTCGGCAGCACGGAATACAATCTCATTCTGTTCAAAGCCCTTGCCGATGGCCAGCTCGATTATTGCATCCAGTTCCATCCCGTCGGCCTGCAGTTTCTTTACATTCAGCTCGGGGGCAATGATTACCTTGTCCTCGTTGAACATCTTGATCATGCCGTTGGTGGCTTCGAGGAGCGTGTGGAGCGAGCGCCGGAAGGCGTCGAAGCTGCTCTCCAGACGTTTGACCATGTGGGTTTGGTAGATGCCAGCCAGCGAGTCGGCCATATGTTTTGCGGTTTTGCCGGACGGAATCTTGTAAGACGGGCAATACTCTATGGCTCTGTATCGGGCATAGCGCAAGCCGCTGCCGTCGAACATCTCGGGGTTGTCTTCTTTCAGGTTGGCGGTTGGTGTGTCCACCAACTTCTTGTAGGTGTCGACAAAAAGCACCAGCACTTCTGGCGACATCTGATAGGTGCGGTCGGTGGGGTCAAGCAGCTGCGGAAAATGAATCTCGCCGGCATAACGGGGTTCGTGCTGGATGTTGCTGCGGGTGCGGCGCACCATCACTTTCTCCAACACCGTGTGGCGCATCTGTTGGTTGATATCATCGATATGGCTGGTGAGGTAGTCGGCACTCAGGACGCGTCGCTGCGACATGAGGCTTTTGAATTCCTTAATCCACGGGGCGAAAGTGTCGGCGATATTACCCACACCGTCGAGGGTGCAGCGGGCGGTATCCTGGAACAGCAGCAGCTGGTTCTTGATATCCTCCGGCGTGTTGTTGAGCGGGGTAGCCGAGAGCAGGAGAACACGCTTGCCTCCTTTTACATTGCCCTTGTTGAGTCGTGCCGACTTGCAGATGCGCTGCAGCAGGTCGTAGTTGTCGTTGCTGTCGTGGCGGAAGTTGTGCGCCTCATCGACAATGATAAGGTCGTAGTATTCCTTCTCATCGTAGCCGTCGCCCTCAATGACCTTATCAAGGCTGCCGTTGGTGATAAAGCGGCTGTATTTGTTCTTGATGCCAAAATCCGCAAAAGTGTCTTCCCAGTTGCTTTTTACCGCTGGTGGGAAGATGACGAGGATGCGGGTGTTGTCACCATTGGCGGCGATGAAACGCTGCGCAATCATAGCAGCCACCACGGTTTTACCCAAGCCCACCACGTCAGCAATGAAGCATCCACCGTGCTGCATCATAATGTCATATCCCTGCACCACAGCGTCGCGCTGATAGGTGAGGTTGTCGTAGTTGTCGGGCAGTTGTGGAATGAAATCATCCTCAACCTGATTGCCGAAGTGGTCGATGAGCATCCGCATGTATAGTTCGTAGGGTGTGGGTTGATGCTCTTGTGGAGCAAGATGGGTCTTCCCGACGATATGGTTCACATCGTCCAAGGTCACCGGAATGGCATCGTTCCAGAGTCGTTGAAACTCCTCTTCGCAATAGTGCACATCGTCGTAATCTTTCATGGCCACATTGAGCTCGTAGCGAGGCGGCTCGGTAGTGCCGAGGCCTTGGGCGCTGAGGTTGCTGCTACCCATAATAACCCAGCCGTCGCTATGTTCACTGTGGTTCTTGGGCAGGCAGAGGTAGAACTTGGCGTGGAGGTCTTTGGTGGGGTGGATGCGCAATTGCAGACGTCCACTCGAAACATCTTCACAGAACTGACGGATGCCCTCGTCCACCTCGGAAGAGTATTCCGATTGATAGACATCGCGAAGGAAATCCTCGCAGTATTGTTCCAGACTTACCTCCTTGTCGCCGAAGAAGAGCTTGCCGGCGGTTTGTGACTGACGGAAGAGATTGTCGATGTTGATGCCTACAAGAATCTTGATTTCTTGTGTGGCATCCAATTCCTGTCGCAGTTTAAAATATCCCGAAGAACGAAAATAGCCAACTACGGCATGGAAAATGTCGAAGTTGGCCATTGCAGAGGCGATGCCGTGGAACTTGTCCATCAGCGTCGACTCGATATTATTGAAAAACTTGGTGCTCATAAGGCTTGGCGTTTGACGCGCTTCGCCTTTCAATGAACTACTAATAAAAATCCGCGGACTTCTGTCTGGACCGAGGTTCTCGACTACCTATCCCCAAAACGAGAAAGCCCACGGATAAAACCGTGAGCGTTTCTTGCCTTCTCGTATGGGATTATGAAATTGTCGAGATTTCGGTCCACTTGAAAAGCAAAAACGCTTCTAATCTATGTATTTGTTACTATTCTATTTCTCTGTTTCTATTCTGTTTTAGTTGTTTTTATCGTTACTAACACATTAACGCATTTGCACATTAACGCATTCTTTTATGTTATTTCACGCTGCAAAGATACACATTTTTTCTGAAACGGCAAAATCAATTAGCTGAGCCAACGGTAATGGTGCCGATGAATATCGACGGCGACACGCGGCGGTTGATATTCCGATGGTTTTTGTCGGCTTTCTTCTCGTCGGGGGAGAGGGTTGAGACGCAGGCGGTATTGGCAGCCTCGACGATGGCATAGAGGTGAAAAGTGATGGGGTTGTCGGTTTCCTCGCTGAGGTCGGGCAGGTCGAAGGCGACGCTGGCGGCACGCCGCTCAACACAGGCCACGAGCTGGCAGACCTCCACCTGGAACTCGACAGCATAGATGAAGACTACATCGTCGAGGTTGGCATGATTGGCTCCGATGTAGGGTTCGAACTGAAGTTCCACATGCAGGCCATCGGCATGGCAATTGGTAAAATCCACGCGGGCTATCGGGCCGGTGGAGAGAATCAGGCGGGGATAGTCGATATGAACCGTGCCGTCGGCGTAGGTGAAGCATTGCTTGTTGATGCTGGCGAACTCGTTGTTCTCGACATGCCCGTGGGCGTGGGCTTCCTTGGCGAGGCCGCGCTGAATGACAGAGCCGAGGATGGAGGAGGTGTGCTGCATGGCCTTGAAGAGCGCACGCTGCCGCTGCTGCGCCTCCGACTTGTTGTCGTTGAACGCTGTAGCCTTGCTACGGCTGAACAGCTTGCCGAAGCGTGTGTAATAGACGCGATCACCGATGGTGCCTGTCTGCTCTATAAGGGATGGTTTGACCTTTGCCATAGTATATTTATAACGGAGGATTATTATATTTAGTATAGAATTACCATATAGGCACCCAAAAGGGGGACAACAGGGGAGCAATAGGGGAGCAAAACCAATAGAGAGCTATATAGCATTCTATCAAGAATATATATCCTTTATTAAATGATAACAAAAAGGGCATCCCGCGGGATGCCCTTGTCTATTTGCTGGTTCTCACTTCGGTTTAGTGACGGCGGCCTTCGCCGTTGCCACCGCTGCGACGCTCACCACCGTTACCGCCTTCACGACGGCCATGGCCACGGTCGCCGTCCTTGCGGGGACCACGGTCGCCACCTTCGCGGCGCGGGCCACGGGCGGGCTTCTCCTCCACGTAGCCTTCGGGCTTGGGCAGGAGGGCCTTGCGGCTGAGCTTGATTTTGCCGTTCTTCTCGTCGAAGGCGATGACCTTCACTTGGAACTCGTCGCCTTCCTTGATGAGGCCTTCGAGGGTGGCGGGATGGCCCCACTCGTACTCGCTGATGTGCATCAGGCCTTCCTTGCCGGGCAGGAACTCCATAAAGGCGCCGAACTCGACAATCGAGACGACCTTGGCATTGAAGATATCACCCACCTCGGGGACGGTGCAGATGTCCTTGATCCACTTGAGGGCGGCAGCGATGTCGTCTTTGTTTGACGAGGCGACGTCGACGATGCCGAACTCGCCTTCCTCTTCGATATTGATGATGGTGTTGGTCTCGGCCTGAATCTTCTGGATGACCTCACCACCCTTGCCGATGACGGCACCGATGAAGTCTTTCGGGATCTTGATCTGTTCGATGCGGGGCACGAAGTCCTTGTAGTCCTGACGGGGCTCGGGGATGGTCTCGAGGATCTTGTCGAGGATGTAGAGACGACCCTGACGGGCCTGCTCGAGAGCCTTGGCCAGCACGTCGTAGCTGAGGCCGTCGACCTTGATATCCATCTGGCAGGCGGTGATACCGTCGCGGGTGCCGCAGACCTTGAAGTCCATGTCGCCGAGGTGGTCCTCATCGCCAAGGATGTCGCTCAGCACAGCCCACTTGTCTCCCTTCGAGATGAGACCCATGGCGATACCGGCCACAGGCTTGCGCAGCTTGACGCCGGCATCCATCAGCGCCATGCAACCGGCGCAGACGGTGGCCATAGAGCTGGAGCCGTTGGATTCGAGGATATCGGATACCACGCGGATGGTGTAGGGGCACTCCTCCTCGGTGGGCAGGACCTCCTTGAGGGCGCGCCAGGCCAGATGGCCGTGACCCACCTCGCGGCGGCTGGTGCTGCCACTGCGCTTGACCTCGCCTGTGGCGAAGCCGGGGAAGTTGTAGTGCAGCAGGAAGCGACGCATGCCCTCGATGACGGCGCCGTCGATCTTCTGCTCGTCGAGCTTGGTGCCGAGGGTGCAGGTGGAGAGGGACTGGGTCTCGCCGCGGGTGAAGATGGCGCTACCGTGGGCCGAAGGCAGGTAGTCGGTCTCGCACCAGATGGGGCGGATCTCGTCGAGCTGACGGCCGTCGAGACGGGTGCGCTCGTTGAGCACCATGTCGCGCATGGCCTCGCGCTCGGTGTCATGATAGTAGCGGTCGATCATGAACTTGATCTCGTCGGTGAGGGTCTCCTCGGTATAGTTGGCATCGATGAACTCCTGCTTGATGGCGGCGAAGCCGTCCTCGCGCTGGTGCTTGTTGGCGATGCCCTGCTTGCTGAAGTCGTAGCACTTCTGGTAGACGGCGTCGCGCACACGCTGGCGCAGTTCCTCGTCGTTCACCTCGTGGCAGTATTCGCGCTTCTCGGTCTTGCCGGCCTCCACGGTCAGCTCGTCGAGCACACGGCATTGGATCTTGATGGCCTCGTGGGCGGCCTTGAGGGCGTTGAGCATCACCTCTTCGCCCACTTCCTTCATCTCGCCTTCCACCATCATGATGTTGTCGGCGGTGGCGGCCACGATAAGGTCGAGGTCGGCGCGCTCGATGTCCTCCATGGGGGTGTTAATGACATACTTGCCGTCGAGGTAGCTCACGCGCACCTCGCTGACGGGGCCGTTGAAGGGGATGTCGCTGACGGCGAGGGCCGAAGCGGCAGCCAGAGCTGCCAGCTGGTCGGGCATGGTGTCTTTGTCGCCGCTGATGAGGGTGATGCTGACCTGCACCTCGGCGTGGAAATTGTCGGGGAAGAGGGGACGCAGGGCACGGTCGACCAGGCGGGCGATGAGGATCTCATGCTCCGAGGGACGGGCCTCGCGCTTGAAGAAACCGCCGGGGAAGCGGCCCATGGCGGCGTATTTTTCCTGATAGTCAACGGTGAGGGGCATGAAGTCGACGTTTTCGCCCACCTCTTTCTTCGAGCAGACGGTGGCCAGAAGCATCGTGTCGTTCATGCGGACAACGGCAGCGCCGTCGGCCTGTTTGGCCAGCTTGCCGGTCTCGATTTCGATCATGCGGCCGTCGCCGAGGTCGAAACGCTTAGTGATGATGTGTTCGTTCATGTTTTTATTGTTTTCTATTACTTTACCGCAGCCTCGGGGACCGTCCCCGAGACCCATAAAAGTGTTAATATTCAAATTACTATCTCCATCGTCGGGCATCTACAGACCGGCAAAAAAGAAAGTGCAAAGATACAATAAATTCCTGACATATAGAAAAAAGATTTGGCCGATAGCAAAATTATGCGTATGTTTGCAACATCATTTACGTTTGTATCGCCGCCATAACCCAAACAAATTTAGAGAAATACAAAATTGTATTAAAAAGTTAGAACTGCCACTCCAAGCGGACACCTATGCTTAGAATTATCTCTGCGTTGCAAGAGGTGCCTCAAAGGTGAATTGTATTTTGCCTAACAGAAATGACAGAAATGGCAAGAATAGCTCACCAGATGAGAACGGTATCAAAAAAATAATAAATTTCAACAAAGCAATGTATACAAGACGCAATTTATTTGGTAGAACACTACCCATTCTGCTGCTTGCCCTCATCATCCTGCCAGGACGTTCAGCAGCACAGGAGAACGAAGCGGTCTATTCGACCTGTTTGTTTGGCTCTTCTCACAATTCTTGGCCGGTTACAAGTTATGAAGAGCTGTGGCATGCAACAAATGGAGACTTCACTTGGGACATCGAAAATGCCAACAACAACCGTAATCAATGGAACTTTATTAGATTGGGCAGAAAAAGCATCGCCTCTGTAGGTTCAATAACCACAGCTTCCGCATATCCTGTCGCCATCACAAAAGTGGATTTGAAGATCGATGCCATAACTGCAACATCCATCAATTCCATCAAACTGTACACTAGTTCCGATCTTTTGACTTGGAATGAAGTGGAATCGTTTACAGAGGAAACGGGTTATCAAACAGTAAATGTCACCAATCCAGCAACCAATCTGTACTATAAGATTGTTTTTGATTGTGCAGCGGGTTCCGCCAACGGTCTTGTCGAAATATCAGAGGTTAAATACTCTTACATTCCAGGTGCGGACCCCTATATTTCGGCCAGCGATGTGAATATCGCTTACAATGAAACGTCGGGCTCCATTGCATACTCCATAAACAACGCACCTTCTCCGGCAGGCACTGTCACCTCTGTTGAGGTCACCAGTAGCAATCCGGGAGGATGGCTCACCGTATTTAATCCCCTTACAAACCCCATAGCCCTTACATGCGATGCAAACGAGGGCGCGACCAACCGCACCGACACAGTCACCATCACCTATACCTACGGTGACAACCAAACCGTAACTAAGACTGTGGCCGTCACCCAGGAAACCAGGCCCACACCCTCCATTTCTGCGGCAGACAAAACCATAGCATATAACGTCACGTCAAGTTATATCGCCTACAAAATTCTCAACCCTGTAGACGGCGGCGTTTTCAACGCCACACTCCAGAATGGCATCGACTGGATTACGAATGTACGTGTGGAGAGCGACACAATCAAATTCTCCACCACACGCAACGAAACTAATGACGACCGCTCTGCCACCTTTACTCTTTCTTATACGAATTCCTATAGAGACGCTGAAGTCCGAATCGTTTCCCTCACGCAAAACCCTTACCAGATTGATTATGCCGACCTCCCCTTTTCTTTCGATGGAGGAAAGGGCGATATTGACAACACCACAGGTATCACACAAGATGGACTTGACGGGGATTACGGTTCATCACCACGTCTCAAATTCAATGGCACAGACGATTGGGTGATAGTGAAAACGAACCAAAGAATAGGCCGTCTTTCCTTTGACATCAAGGGCAATAGTTTTAGCGGCGGCACATTCAAGGTGCAAACCTCAAGCAACGGAGTCGACTATAGCGATTTGGAAACATATACCTCTCTTGGCGAAGTTAAATCAGAAGAACAATTCAACTACTTTGACGCGAATGTCCGCTATATCAAATGGGTTTACACGGAAAAGGTCAGTGGCAACGTCGCCTTGGGCAACATATATGTCGATTCGCCATGCGAACCAATCACCATCGCACAGGACGGCACATGGACAGAAAACTTCGAAGACTTTGAGTCCTCGTTCACCCCGAAAACCAGCCTCAAACCCACCGCCGTAAATGACGACAAGGCTTTCAGGATGGACGACGGCTGCTGGGCCGAATTGATGGACAACGGTGCCCCGACAATTTGCAACCCCGCCTTATATACCAATTATCACATGAATGCTTTAGGTGGAACAAGTTCTGACAACAAAGTTTCAGTGCAGTTCTACAACAGATTGGGTTCAGATCCTTGCATTCTCGTTCTGCCGGAGTTCAGCGACGACATTGCCACCTTGCAGTTCTCGTTCAAAGGCTGTTATTATACCACAAGCGGGACACTCCAAATTGGGTATTACCACAATGGGACATTCACCTCCACGACAGGTGCCGGCTTCACGATTACCACAGGTCGAAATGCCACCCCTTCCACTGCCAACTACGGTCCCTACATCTTCCCCGGCGCACCCAGTGGCAGCCGTATCGCCTTGCGCTACACGCCTGTCACCAACGCCGGCGGCATCAACCTCGATGAATTCTGTGTAAGCCACTTGGATGGCCGCATCTTCACCACCGACGGATCCTGGGACAATCCTGCCAACTGGACACCCGGAGGCATACCCACCAACGGCGACAATGTCTATATCACCGCCGCTGCCACCATACCTGACGAATATGAAGCTCACTACAAAAGCATCACCATCCAAGAGGGTGGCCAGCTGATAGCACCCTACACCCTCCCCGTCACCGTCCAGAAGAGCATCGAAGCCGACCATTGGAAGGCCCTTGCCCCTGCGGTATACGACAACGGCGAAACCCACCTCACCCCCGCCGACGGCACCAACCTCACCTCCGGCACCTACGACCTGCTGGCCTACGATGAGGCCACCGGAACATGGATTAACCAGAAAGCGCACAACAACTTCACCCTCAACCGCGGCCAGGGATACATCTATCGCTGCAGCGCCAACAATACCCTTACCTTCGAGGGTAATACCACCGTCAACGACGTCACCATCAACCTCACCGCAACCAACGCTGCCGGTGACCTCAAGGGCTTCAACCTCATCGGCAACCCCTTCCCGCACAAAGTGCTACTCGACCGAGCATTCTATTCGCTGAACGCCGACGGTTCCTGGGTGGAGCACCCCGACGGCGACAGCCTTCTGGTCGGTGAAGCCGCTCTCGTCCACGTCGAAAGCAACGAGGAACTCACCTTCTACGCCGCCACCCGCACCACCAACCCCGGCACCAAGGGCTACATGCCCCCGCTGCCCAAAGGTCTATGCCTCAACGGCAACACCCAAGATGTATATTCGACCCGTTCAACCCATTTCGCCCATCAGTACGGCAACAACATTGTCGTCACAGGCACTGGCCTCCTCCAAGCCTACGACATCATGGGCCGCCTACTCTTCAGCAAGGTAATAGATTCCCAAATCACAATCCTCAATTCCCAATTTCCGGGCATGGGTGTATACGTACTCCGTCTCGGCGAGAAGAGCCAAAAAATAATAGTCAAGTAAAAAAACAAAACAATATGAAAATAAACAATACTTTAGCAGTAATGCTCCTGACGGTGCTCTTCGTGGGCTGCAGCAAGGACAACGACAACACTGACAGCCCTGTCTCCGCCAACCGCATCAACATCTTTGCAAACAACATAGGCGGAAGCGGCGCCAAAATCCACATCAACCCCACTCCCGGTAGTGTCAACAGCTCCGCCACCTGGGTGCCCAACGAGTACATAGACCTCAACGGCACCCCCTATGCAATACAGGGAAGCGGCGACGCCTATTACCTCTCCGTCGATAACCCTGCAGCGGATCTTTATGCCGTCTACCCCGGCACCACCAACAGTGCCGGCAACCACGTTGATGTCACCAACAGCAGCGCCTCCGGCGCCACCATCACCCTCCACAGCCTCGCCGTCAACTTCCACGACGGCGGACACGACATCGTCCTCCCCATGGCCGCCAAGGCCCTCGGCAGCACCGACCTCTACTTCGACCACATCACCGCTGCCTTCCGTCTCCAGTTGCATGCCACCTCCGCCACCTCCGCCAACCTCAAGACACTCAAAGTGATTGTCTATGGCGATGCCGCAGCCGCAGCCGTCACCGTCAATAAAATCAGCTACCTCACGAAATGGGCCGTGCAGGGCCCCACCCTGCCCAGCGGAGTTGTGGGCGGCATCGAAGGCGACTACGACGTGCGCTTTTCCAGCGAGATGATCTTCGACATGCAGAACGCTGGCGGCAACACCGGTGTGGGCTTCACTGCTGATGAAACCAAGACCTTCTGCGTCCCCGTCACCGTGACCAACGTTAAGCGCCTCACAGTCATCGGCATCGATGCCAACGGCGACAAACTCTTCGACGTGACCCATCCCTTCAACTCCCCCGTTACGGCGGCAAACAACAACATTTACAACATCCCGGCCATCGATATCAATTAATCATTAAAAACAAAGAATCATGAAAACCAAGGAACAATACATCGCCCCGGCCCTCACTGTGGTGGAATTCAAGACCGAAAAAGGTTACGCCTCATCGTTGAAGTTGGTACCCGGAGAGAAAGACGGATATAACAGTCAAGGCATGGGAAACATGGACGGCGACAACAGCGACAACACCTTCAGCGGTAGCAGCTGGACCTGGTAGCCCGCCAGCCGAAAGTATCAAACGTATTCCCGGAGGAAAACAATTATATAACACGAACAACCGAATGGGAAACCTGTAGCGAAGAAGTCTTCTTCGGCAACTGGTAGAACGAGGTTCTTCTATCTACTCCATGCACCTGAGTCATAGGTGCATGGAGTTTGATTTTTATTTCCAAGACAGCTATTGACAGCTGTTTTATTGGTGCCCGACAGGAGCCTGCCAGATAGGTGATAGACCTATAGCTCTGCGACCTGCGTAACTACGGCGGGCAACAAGACATTCCGCGGCATTTGGGAATAATATTTGGCCGGATGGCCAATCACGTGTACTGCTGTTTTTTTAATTATCCATTTCTGGACAGGACACTTACTGGAACGACATGAGGGAGAGACATACGGGAAAGAGCAAAAAGACAGTGGTGGAGCAATATATATAACTCTAAGGATTAGCGAAATAACAATGCCGCATCATTTTATACGTATGACAGATTTGCGTAAATAAAAATAAATGCCTAATTTTGCACCCCGAAACATACACTCGACACGACAAATATGCCGAACAAAGGGAATGCCCTGAAAAACTGGTGGAAGAAGGTAAGAGACTTCTTCAAGACCCACAGCAGCTTGACAGTAATCCTTGCTGCCGCATTGCTGCTGGAGCTGACGACGGGGGTGCTGTACTACAACGCCCAGAACATCATTCATGAGATGATGGGGCGGCTGGTGCGGCAGGAGATGAAGGGCATAGCCATGAACATACGCAAGCAGCTGTCGAAAGCCGAAGTGGTAATAAACAACTACACGTGGGTGGTCACCGGCGACATCGAGCAACCCGCATGGATGTTCGAGTCGACGCGCAGGCTTGTGGAGCACAACCCGTTCCTGCATGGGTGCGGGGTGGCTTTTGTCCCCAACTATTATCCCAAGAAGGGCTACTGGTTCGAGCCCTACGCAGGGCGGAGGCCCGACGGGTCGGTGGAGTCGATGCAGCTGGGAGCCCAAAAACACGACTACACAAAGCTTGAGGCCTACACCTACACGGTGGAGCACGACAGCGACCACTGGAGCGAGCCCTACTATGACCCAGACGGGGCGCAGTCGGTGGTGATGACCTATTCGTCGCCAGCCCACGACGACAAAGGCAATATCGTAGCCGTCGTGGCAGCCGACATATCCTTGGAGTGGATAAACGACATCATGGACACGCCCAACAGCTACAAGTCGATAAGACGCTTCCTTGTGTCGCGTGAATACAAGCTCATCTCGGGCGACGACGACCCTGTATACCATCAGGCGTTGGCGCTGGTGAGGAGCGACGATTCGCTGACGGGCTACCTGACGCTCACAGAAGGGAAACACCGGAAACAGCATGTGTTCTACTATCCCGTGGGCGGCATCACAGGCTGGACACTTATCTGTGTGTGCAGCGACAGCGAGATATTCGCCCCGTTGCGCAAGACGCGTTTGGTGCTGCTACTGCTGTCGCTGGCGGGTCTAATGCTGATGGGCTTCATCGTGTGGCGCACCACGCGCAACCTGGAGCGGCTGCGCAAAACTAACGCGGAGAAAGAGCGCATCGGTGGCGAGCTGCATGCCGCGAGCCAAATACAACAGAGCATGCTGCCTGCGAGCCACATGCAGCGCGGTGACGTAGAGATAGAGGGCTTCCTGACGCCAGCGCGCGAGGTGGGTGGCGACCTCTACGACTATTTCGTCAGGGACGAGAAGCTCTTCTTCTGCATAGGCGACGTCAGCGGCAAGGGGGCTCCGGCGGCCATGCTGATGGCTGTGACGCAGGCTCTGTTCCGCTCGGCTTCGGCCCACGAGAGCGACCCCTCGCGCATCATGCACTCCATCAACCAGACCACCTGTCAAGGCAACGAAGCCAACATGTTCGTCACCCTCTTCATCGGGGTGCTCGACCTACCCACGGGGCATCTGCGCTACTGCAATGCCGGCCACGACGCGCCCTTCCTGCTGCTCGCCGACGCCAAGCCCGCGGCCATCGACTGTGACACTAACCTGCCAGTAGGCTTGTTCGAAGAAATAAGGTACAACGTACAGGAGACCCACCTGGCGGGCGGCAGCACGATGTTCCTCTACACCGACGGCTTGACCGAGGCGATGAACAACGCCCACAAGCTGTTCGGCATGAAGCGCGTGGAGGCAGTGTTAGCCGCATGCAGCGACCTGACACCAAAGGCCGTCCTAACAAAAGCCGAGCAGAGCATGCACACCTTCGTGGGCGACGCCGAGCAGAGCGACGACCTGACCATGCTGGCCATACGCTACACGCCGACGCAATTCGATAGCATCATGACCGAGACAATCGTGCTGAAGAACAACGTGCATGAGGTTACGAGGTTCAGCGACTTCATCAAGTCGGCGACGGAGCGGATGGGCATAGGCAAGTCAACGGCTCAAGAGATAAGGCTTGCCATAGAGGAGGCCGTGGTGAACGTAATCAACTACGCCTACCCTGTCGGCACGGAAGGCAGCATAGAGGTCGGTGTGATGTTCGACGGAAAGAGCCTCAAGGCCACCATCGTGGACTCAGGGGTGCCCTTCGACCCAACAGCCAAGGAGAAGGCCGACACGACCCTCGCGGCCGAAGAGCGCCAGATAGGAGGACTGGGCATCCTGCTGGTGAGGGAACTGATGGACAGCATCAACTACGAATACACCGACGGCAAGAACATCTTAACGCTGGTGAAGACAGTCAACAGATAAAAACAGAAAAAAACATACAAATACCATGAATGCAGAACTTAAAGAAATCGACGGCAAATATGTCGCCACATTAGCTGGAGAGCTGGACACCGCAGCCGCCACAACGGCAGAAGAGATGCTGAAGCCGCTCATGCAAAGCAACGGCAAGGATGTAGACATAGAATGCAAAGATCTGGAGTATATAGCCTCCAGCGGCCTGCGTATACTGATAGGCATACTGAAAGCCGCCAAAGCCACCGGCAGCAAGGTGACGATGCGCAATGTGAGTGACGACATAAAGAACGTCTTCAAGCTGACGGGCTTCATCAACATCTTTGACTTCGAATAGAGTCATGAAAAGCAAGCTGATAACCATAGGGGCGTTGTTACTACTGTCGACGATGACAGTGGCTATGGCCGACGAGCCCGACACGCTGAAGAACAAGCTCAACATAGGGCTGAACTACCTGTCGCACGGCGAGATGTGCAGCGGAGGGCTACCGAGAGCCAAAGGCATTGAGGTCGACGACTACTCGAACTTCATTATGGGGCGCCTCCGTATGACGGTGGGCTACGAGCGCGGTGGTCTAGAGGCAAGAGGCGTCATACAGAACAATGCCATCTGGGGAACCAGCGGCAACATGTCGCTCAGCCTCTATGAAGGATGGGTGAAGATGACAGCCCCCTTCGGGCTATTCGCCCAGATAGGGCGCGTGGCGCTGACATACGACGACGAGCGCATCATAGGACCCAACGACTTCGCGATGGCAGCGCTGTCGCACGATGTGCTACGTGTTGGTTTCGAAGGTTACGGCCACAAGCTACATGTCATTTTAGCCTACAACCAGAACGCCGCCAACGTGTACGCGAACACCTACTACACCGACGGTGCCCAGCCCTACAAGACAATGCAGACAGCGTGGTATCACTATGATGTGCCATCGTTCCCGTTGGGTGCGTCGCTGCTGTTCATGAACATGGGCATGCAGGCCGGTGTGCAGGGCGACAATAAGAACCCGCCCCACGACGAGTATCAGCAGTTGTTTGGCGGATACATAAAGTTTGACCCGAAGTTCCTTACCCTTGAAGGGTCATACTACCGTCAGCGAGGCAAGAACGTCAATGCCTCCATGCAGTCAGCTCCTATGGACGCGTGGATGGCCAGCGCCAAAGCCACTGTGAGACCCTTCAAATACCTTGAACTCGTGGCAGGCTACGACCATCTGAGCGGAGACGACTATGTCGCCGTCCCGCTGCCTGGCACCATAGGATTGCCGCAGCACACCGTCTATAAAGGCTTCACGCCCCTCTATGGGTCGCACAGCAAATTCTACGGCATGATGGACTATTTCTACCAGAGCGCTTACATCAACGGCTTCACGCCGGGCTTGCAAAACGCCTTCTTCGGTGTCGGCAGCAGTCCGATAAAAGGCCTTAGCTGTAGCGCGACCTATCACTACCTCGCCGTTGCCACTGAGCTCAAAGGGTTGGAGCGCACGCTGGGACACAGCATAGAATTACAAGCCTCGTACAGCTTCACGGACAACATAGCACTCGCTCTCGGCTACACACAGATGGTCGGTTCCGAGACTATGGACCGCCTGAAACAGTCCAACGACAGCAAATACCTGCGCTGGGGCTGGTTCTCGCTGATCATCACCCCCACCCTGTTCTCCACCAGATTTTAACAACACAACACAACAAACGATATGAGATCTCCGTTGAGTCAAAGTCAGTTGGGCATCTACTACGCCTGCGCCAACAACAAGGACGAAAAAGTCAACTACCAGAATGCGCTGTTGGTGGCGCTGCCGCCAGTCATCGACCTGGAGCGATTCCGCAAGGCCGTCTATGACACCCTCTGCGCCCATCCTTATTTAGCCTCGCATGTAGTGCTCGACGACGACGGGATGCCCCGGATGGAGAGCGGCATGTTCCCCGCTTTGGAAGAGACCGTTCCCGTCTATTCTGTAGACAGCCTGGAGGAAGCCCGTCGCGGCTTTGCACGCACAATGGACCCTCACGGCGAGCGGCTATGGCGCACAGAGATCTACAAGACCTCCAACGGCAAGGCTTGGTTCTATTTCGACACACACCATGTAATCACCGACGGATTCTCATTGATAGTCTTCAACCAAGAAGTCGAGCGCTGCTATAACGGTCAGCAGCCTATAGGCGAGACAATAGACGGCAGCATCATAGCGCAGGAAGAAGAAGCGCTGCGCGCCGACGAGGCCAAGATGGCCGAAGCGCGCGAGTGGTATGCCAAAACCTTCTGCGATGCCGCCGACACCGACTCGCTTCCGTTGCCGGAAAGCACACAGAAGGGGGCTGCCGACGAGATCAGCTACAAGCAATATCCCCTGTCGGTCACCAAGGAAGAGATCCAGGCCATCAGACAGAAATGGAATGTCAAGGAGAGCACCCTGATGCAGGCGACATGGGGTCTGCTGCTGGCTGCCTACAGCGCCGAAGACAAAGCCTCCTACTGCACCGTCTATCACGGCCGCTCGGATTCACGCCACCAGTCCTCCGTCACAATGATGGTGCACACCCTGCCTGTGTTTGTCCAAACGCGGGGCGACGAGACACTTGGTGAACTCTTCTCCTCGCTGAAGGAACAGATGGATACCGTCCAGCAACTGCAATACTATGCCTATCAAGATGCAGTACGCGACCTCGGACTCAACAACCAAGTCATCTTTGTCTATCAAGGATCCCTCTTCTCCGACCGCCTGAGCCTCCATCTTGACGGGCACCTTCTCAAGACCGAGGACCTACGCAACCTTACTCCAGGATGGAAACTTGCTGCCGAACTCATAGAAATACAAGACGGTTATTCCCTTAAGCTGGGATACAGCAGCAGCGATTATTCCGA
The DNA here is from genome assembly GCA_902777005.1 of uncultured Bacteroidota bacterium. Lineage (GTDB taxonomy): Bacteria > Bacteroidota > Bacteroidia > Bacteroidales > P3 > Colimorpha. The sequence continues at coordinate 13,432 of CACYSB010000005.1, read as the reverse complement.
TGCCTTCATGGCAGAACTGGCAGACAGCTACGAAGCCATACTGCGGAGCATGGTAAGCGCCGATACGGTGAGAGAGGTAGAATACGCCCTCCCGGAACAGATACAGTGGCTGAATGAGCTGAATCCCAAGGTAAAGCCCGTATATACACAGACTTTGGTCGAGCGCTTCAAGCAGCATGTGGCGGAACGGCCCAACGACATCTTCTGCGTGGCCGGCGACAAAAGGCTCACCTTCGCCGAGGTCGACAAGCTCACTGATAGCATAGACTCCTCTTACACCGTTCGCTGCGGAGAGCACGTCGTGGGATTCTCCGTCCCCCGCGACGAAAAGATGGTGCTCGCACCACTTGCCATAGCCAAAGCCGGCCTCACTCAGCTGCCACTTGACAGTAGCTATCCTGAGGAGCGTCTCTCGTTCATGCAGCAGGATGCTGCTGGCTATAACGGCACGGAGGCCTTCGTGCTGCTCTACACCAGCGGCACCACCGGCACGCCCAAGGGGGTGATGCTCAGCGAGGAAAACATACGCAACTTGACTGCATTCAATGCAAAGAGAATCGGCTTGACCGCTTCATCCAACTATGCTTCCTACGCCGGCTATGGCTTCGACGCCTTCCAGGTCGACTTTTGGACATGTGTATGGGCTGGGGCGACCTTCCATGTGCTCAGCGACGATGTGCGATTCGACCTGGAGAACCTCTACGCTTATTTCGTCAAGGAGGGCATCACCCATTGTTTCATGACCACTCAGATGGCCACTCAGATGGCCATATCCTATCCCGATATTCCGGGGTTCCAGCTGTTGGAAACCGGCGGCGAAAAGCTGATGAGTATAGATCCGACTGCCTATAAATTCATGAACGCTTACGGCCCCTCGGAGACCATCGGCTATGTATGCAGCCATTTTGTAAACAAAAAAGAGCCCAACATACCCATCGGCAAGCCTAACGACACCGCAGAACTATATATCATCAACCGTTTCGGGAAACAAATGCCCTGGGGATGTGCCGGAGAACTGATTATCGCCGGCCCACAGGTAGGCTTAGGCTACCTCAACCTGCCCGAGAAGACCGCCGCTGCATTCGTTGAATGGAACGGGAAGCGCATCTACCGTACGGGCGACATCGTGCGTTACCGCCAGAACGGCGACATCGAGTTTGTGGGCCGCAAAGACGGCCAGGTGAAGATTCGCGGCTTCCGCATCGAGCTCAAAGAGGTGGAAGCTGTCATCCGCCAGTTCCCCGGCATCAAGGACGCCACAGTGCAGGCCTTCGACTACCCTGCGGGAGGCAAATACATAGCCGCCTATGTCGTGTCGGACGAGAAGATAGACATCGCCGCATTGAATAACTTCATCCTTGACCAGAAACCTCCCTATATGGTGCCTGCCGCCACGATGCAGATTGACGCCATACCGCTGAACCAAAACCAGAAGGTGAACCGCAGGGCGCTGCCGGAGCCGGTCATCGGCAACGGTGCAGAAGAGGCAACAGACACCAACGTGCCGCTCAACATACTGGAAGAGCAACTCAAGGAGATGGTAGTCGGCGTGGTGGGCAGCGACACCATAGGCCTGACCACCGACCTCCGCATGGCGGGCCTCACCTCCATCCTTGCCATAAAGCTGGCCACACAGATATTCAAACACTACGGGGTTCAGATTGACTCCAAGATATTAAGCCAAGGTGGCAGCATACAAACCATCGAGAACGAAATCCTGAAGGCGATGCTGGACGGCCATGCGTCGACACAGCCCACCGCAGCTGTCGAAACACCAGCCCCCGCCGAAACCGGCGAGCCCACACCCGACGCACAACTTACGAAAGCGCCCCTCTCCTACTCGCAGACGGGCGTCTACTTCGACTGCATGAAGAACCCCACCTCCACACTCTACAACACACCCGTTTGCCTTGCTTTCCCCGTCGAGACCGACGCCGCAGCCCTACGCACTGCCTTAGAAAAGGTCGCAGAGAACCATCCGGCCCTCTTCGTGAATTTCGTCACCGAGGACAATGGCGTTGTGCAGGTGATGGGCGACCGGGAGATGCCTGTGGAAATTGAGGTAATGACCATGAGCGAGGAAGAGGATTTAGCGTTCCGCCACAGCTTCGTGCGTCCTTTCAACCTGGCCAAGGACCGCCTCTTCCGCTTCGCCATCGTCAGCACCGAGAAGAGCCTGTATCTCTACTGCGACATCCACCACCTGGTGTGCGACGGCTATTCCTATGACCTCTTCATACATGAGATATGCGACCTGATGAACGGCAAAGACATAGAGCCGGAGATATGCACCTACGCGCAGTTCGTCGCCGAGCAGAAAGCCGCCGAGAACAGCGAGGCCTTTGCAAAATCGGAGGCATTCTTCAAGGAGCGTCTAGGCGAGGTGGAGGAGGTAACCGAGCTGGCCCCCGACCTCACCAATCCTCGTCCGCAAGGCGAGAACGGCCGCGTATGTGCGCCCATCGTGTGGGACGATGTCACACGTTTGGGCCAACAGCAGGGAGTGAACCCCTCTGCCATAATGCTGAGCGCCGTCTTCTATAGCCTATCGCGCTTCGCCGGCAGCGACGAGGTGTGCATCACCACCATCTCCAACGGCCGCAGCAACCTGAAGGTAGCCAACACCATGGGCATGTTCGTGAACACCCTTGCGCTATACTCCAAGATAGGGAACCCGAGTGTGCAGGAGTTCATCCATGAGAGTTCAGACATCTTCGAGCAGACCCTCGCCAACGAGAACTACCCCTTCGCTCGCATCGCCGCCGACTACGGCCTCAAAGCCGACATCATGTACGCCTATCAAATAGGTGTGCTGAGCGATTACAGCGTCGGTGGAAAGCAGGTAACCGTAGACTCCACTCTGGAGCTGAATGTCCCGAAATTCAAAATAGCCTTCTACATCACCGAAGTAGAGGGTGTGCCCAGCGTGTCCATAGAATACGACAACGGCCAGTACAGCGAGGCTATGATGCAGAGCCTGGCGCAGAGCGTGAGCAACGCCGTCAGCGCTTTCGCCGCTGCCGCCGACAAGCCGCTTCGCAGCATCTCGCTACTGGACAATGCCGGCACCGGCCTTCTTGACAGCTTCAACCAGACCTCTGTGGAGTACGACGACAGCGAGACCATCGTCACCCTCTTCCGCCGACAGGCCAAGGAGACTCCCGACAACCTGGCCGTCGTCTATCACGACGTGCGGCTCACCTACCGCGAGGTCGATGAACGGACCGATGCCATCGCAGCCCTTGTGGGCTCAAAAGTCGAGGGCGGCAAAGACAATGTCGTCTCCATCCTCATAGGACGCAGCGAGTGGATGGTGCTTGCCTCCCTGGGCGTGCTGAAAGCCGGCTGCGCCTATCAGCCCCTCGACCCCAGCTATCCCGCCGAGCGCCTGAACTTCATGATGCAGGATGCCGACGCCAAACTTTTGATAGCCGACGAGGAGATGCTGGAGAAGGTAAACGAATACAGCGGCCCCGTGGTGCTGACAAAAGCGCTCGGGAAGCTCCAAGGCAAGCCTTCCGCGGTGACGATAAAACCCGAAGACCTCTTCATAATGCTGTATACTTCTGGATCCACCGGCAAGCCCAAGGGCTGCCAGCTCGAGCACCGCAACCTCGTGGCCTTCTGCCATTGGTACCGGCACTACTACGACCTACGCCCGGGCGACAAGGTGGCCGCCTATGCCAGCTACGGTTTCGACGCCTGCATGATGGACATGTATCCGGCCCTCACCACAGGCGCCGCCGTCGTGATTGTAGGCGACGACATACGCCTTAACCTGCCCGACCTGAACCACTACTTCAACGAGGAGGGCGTCACCCACTCCTTCATGACTACGCAGGTAGGATGCCAGTTCGCTATGAACTGCGACAACCATTCGCTGCGCCACCTCTCGGTGGGCGGCGAGAAAATACTGCCCCTCACGCCTCCTACATCCTATAAGATGCACAACGGCTACGGCCCCACCGAGTGCACCATCTTCACCACCACCTACCAGCTGGCGGAGTTCGAGCAGAACGCCCCCATCGGCAAGCCGCTCGACAACCTGCAGCTGTTCATCATCGACAAAGACCTCAACCGTCTGCCTCTGGGTGCCGCCGGCGAGCTGCTGGTGAGCGGACCGCAGGTGAGTCGCGGATACCTCAACCTGCCCGAGAAGACCGCCGACACATATATCACGTGGGAGGGCAAACGCTGCTACCGCACGGGCGACATCGTCCGCTACCTTGAAGACGGCAACGTGCAGTTCGTGGGCCGCCGCGACGGACAGGTGAAGATACGCGGCTTCCGCATAGAGTTAAAGGAAGTGGAGGCTGTCATACGTGAATATGCCGGCATCAAGGACGCCACCGTGCAGGCCTTCGACTACCCCAACGGCGGCAAGTTCATAGCCGCCTACGTAGTGAGCGACAACAAACTCGACATACAGGCCCTCAACGCCTTTATACGCGAACGCAAGCCGTCATACATGGTGCCAGCAGCCACGATGCAGCTGGCGGAGATACCGCTCAACCAGAACCAGAAGGTCAACCGGCGCGCATTGCCGGCACCGCAGATACAGGTGGAGGAACGCGAGTACGTGGCTCCGGCCAACGAAGTGGAGAGACTCTTCTGCGACATCTTCGCCGGCGTCCTATCCATGGACAAGGTGGGTGCCACCGACAACTTCTTCGAGCTGGGTGGCACGTCGCTGATGGTCACCAAGGTAATCATCGAAGCCGACAAGGCCAGCCTGCATGTAGCCTACGGCGATGTGTTCACACATCCCACGCCGCGCCTGCTGGCGCAGTTTGTGTCCGGCGGCGCCCCCGAAGAGGAAGCCGACGTCGAGGTCAAAGACTTCGACTACAACGGCATCAACGCCATCCTGCAACGCAACAACGTCGAGATGTTCCTCAAAGGCGAGCAGCAGCGGCTGGGCAACGTACTCCTTACGGGTGCCACTGGCTATCTGGGCATCCATGTGTTGCGTGAACTCATCGACTCCGACGCCGCCACCATCACCTGTCTCGTACGCGGCAATGACCAACCGTCTGCCGAACACCGCCTCAAGAACCTGCTGTTCTACTATTTCGAGAAGTCGTTCAAGGAGCTTTTCGGCACACGGCTCTTCATTATCAACGGCGATGTCACAGAAGACTTAACCTCTCTGGTCGCTGGTTTCCCTGCCCAAATAGACACCGTCTTCAACTGCGCTGCCAACGTCAAGCACTTCTCAAAGAGCACGGACATCGAGGATGTGAATATCGGCGGCGCACGGCGCTGCATGGAGTTCTGCCTGAAGACAGGTGCCCGCCTCATCCATATCTCCACAACCAGCGTGGGCGAAATATGGATTGACCAAGGCAACGGGGCTGCGGTGCCCACGCTCGACGAGCGCAAGCTGTGGTTCGGCCAGTTCCTGGACAACCGCTACATACACTCCAAGTTCCTCGCCGAGCGCCTTGTCCTCGACGCTGTGGCCCACCACGGGCTGAGCGCCAAAGTGATGCGCGTGGGCAATCTGGCGCCCCGCAGTTCTGACGGCGAATTCCAGGCCAACTTCAACAGCAACAGCTACATGGGACGTCTGAAAGTGTTCCACACCTTGGGTTGCTGCCCCTACGACAGCTACGACGAGCTCACCGAGATGTCGCCCATCGACGAGACAGCGAAGGCTGTGGTGCTCCTTGCCTCCACACCCAAAGAGTGCACCGTCTTCCAGCCATTCAACAACCACACCGAATTGCTGGGCGACGTGCTACACCTCATGGAGCATTTGGGCCGTGAGATACGTTTCGTGGAAGCCGGCGACTTCCAGCAGGCCATAGATAATGCCGCCCACGACCCCGAGAAAGCCAAGCTGCTCTCGGCCATGCTGGCCTACCAGGATATGGCTCACGGACAGAAGGCCGTCATGATCGAGCGTGACAACCGCTACACTTGCAGCGTGCTGCACCGCTTGGGCTTCCATTGGAGCGACACATCCAGCGAGTATATCATACAGATGATGCGACAGATTGCCGCCTTCGGCTTCTTCGAATGATCTACCTCAACGACCATATCGAAGAGCTCGACATGGAAGAGGCTTTGCAAGCCGTCAGCCCCCAGCGCCGACGGCTTGCTCTCCGCTACCGTCAGGAGCACGACCGTCGGCTTTCCCTGGCCGTCTATCTGCTCCTGATGGAGGCCTTGGAGAATGAGTACGGCATCCGCACCCCTCAAGAGTTCGTTTTTGGCCCTCACGGCAAACCGACGCTCAAAGATCACCCCGACATCCACTTCAACCTCAGCCACTGCCCCCACGCCGCCCTCTGTGTTGTCGGCGACGCCCCCGTGGGGTGCGACGTCGAGGCCGTACCCAAGCAACTGGATGTCGACCTCTGCCGCTATTGCTGCAACGACAACGAGCTCGACGACATCCTACATGCCAAGCAACCAACCATTGCCTTTACCGCCCTCTGGACGAAAAAAGAAGCCTTCCTCAAACTCACAGGCCAAGGATTGACAAAAGAACTACCGTCGTTGCTCAATCCAGCGACCAACGAACTGCTGGACACCGTTAAATTCCTGACCTTCACTGCATCCGACGGCACCTACGTCTACAGCATCGCAACCTTCACCAACCACCTTCTCATTTCATAGTAAACCAGCTTCTCTCAAAAGTTCATACCCATTTCGGAATGGCTAGTTGCCGAGGTCAAAAAAAGCCCGAAACGAAAATATTTTCAGTCATTCAGAATAATTTTTGTATCTTTGCATTCTAAAATATTCGTTGGCGTCGAAGAGCAGATCTCTACAAGTCAACGGCAATACAGAACTGGAGACTAAAGGCAACAAATTAAAACATAAACAAATATGAGCACATTGACCAATTTGCCCGACCTACTGGGCTTCCACATCGGCAACCCGCTCGGACTGTCGCCGCTGGCGATGTTGATAATCATTTCTGTAGTGGTTGCAGTGATGACTGTTTTCAACCACCAAATCCGCTACCGTGACGGTGGCCGTTTCTATCCGGTACTATACACCCTCTTTGGTGTGTCGTTGTTGGCGGTGTTTTACTATGTTTTCCAAGCCGAACTGCCGACAGCCGACGGCGCCGCCTGCATAGGATGGTACTGCCACTCGTCAGCGACGGGCAGCGTAGCGTGGGCTATTGTCGGCATTGTATTGACAACCCTTGTGTCGTTTGGATTATTCATAGCCACAATGCAGATTGTGGCACAACTCTCGGTCGAGGCAGGCATGTCTCTTGAAGAGAAGCGCTGGAAGGAGTGGAAATGGGGCCTTGGCATCGTGCTGCTTGGCGTGTCGGTGGCCGGTATCGCCTATGCCATAAGTCGTCCGGCTGCAGGCTGGGCACTGTTTGCTACGGCTTTAGCCACTGTTGCTTTCGTAATATTTAAGATTGTACGAGACACCATCTACTGTGGCAAATTCCTCTGGGCACTGCTCATTGGACTGGTGTTCCTGCTGGGCACAGCAGCCTCGATGGTACTCTTCATTGAGGTAATCCACGCATGTGTCTACTTGACGGTATTTCTTGTAGCGTTTCTTGCCATGGCAAAGGCACGCAAGAAAAAACCAGCCAAAAAGTAAGGGTAATTTTAAAGTACAAAAGGTAACGGTTAATGAAGAGGAATAGGTCTTTTTCGCGCCGGTTGAGCAGACGGGTGACGGTGGTTGTGGCCATTATCTTCGTGGCGCAAATGTTCGTCGTGGGGCTAACGTCGAACAAGATTATCGCAGACGAGGCCGCCCGCTCGACACAGCACATGCTCCACGGCACCATCAGCGAGATAGAGCTACCGCTGGGCGAAGTGGAGATTGCCACCCGAACTGTGGCAGCCCTTATTGCCTCAATGCCCGACGCCAACAACGCCGGCATGATTATAAGCCGTACGGTGGAGATTGACTCGCTCATTTGCGGCGGCTCGGTCATATTCCCCTCGTCAGAGGGTGCCAAAGCCTCTATGAGCTATAAGGACTCATGCGGCGTGGTTCACAGCTATCCATTGACGGGCGGTTGGAAGACCGGTTCGTGGGTAGAACGCTGCCTGGCCTTCGTCGAGCAGTACCGCAGACCCTTCTGGGCGGAGCCATACATGGCCGAAGGGCAACGCCACCAGCGCGTCACAGCCTATTGCCATCCCATATATCGCGAAGTGAATGGTGATAGCGTGCTCTATGCCGTAGTCACTTCAGAACTGCCCATAGACTGGATTGAGCACAAGTGTGAGGCTCTACGCCCCTACCCCAACTCTCTGACGACAATAGTGTGCGGCAACTCCGTCATAGGTCTGCACGACAGCGTGCTCATAGCCCAGATACAGATGGCTGTGGCCAAGGACAAGAGTCTGCAAGAACTGCAGGAGGATATTAAGCGTGGAGCCGACAGCATGCGCCGCATTGGCTCTGGATCCAATGTAGGTTATGTGGTCTACGGTCCTCTACACAACGGATGGATGGCATCGGTGGTGTGCCAATACAAAGAAGTGCTAAAACACTCCTCCTTGATGCACACCAACCTTCTGATCATAGGGCTTATCGTCATAGTTATACTCTACGTCATCTGCCGTTTTACCATCCACCGCATGACAACCCCAATCACGCAGTTGTCCGATGCAGCCCTGCGAATGGCCAAGGGCGACCTAAATACCGAGTTGCCCGAAATCAAGAGCGGCGACGAGATGATGCACCTGCACGACTCGTTCGTATACATGCAGAATTCAATCACCGAATACATAGACGAGCTGAAGACCACCACGGCGGCTAACGAGCGAATGGAGTCGGAACTCGGTGTGGCCCGTAACATACAGATGGGTATGCTTCGCACCGACTTCCCAGAGAATGTAGCAGCAATGCTGGTACCTGCCAAAGAGGTAGGCGGTGACCTCTACGACTTCGTACAAAAAGGCAATTACCTGTACCTCACAATCGGCGACGTTTCGGGCAAAGGCGTTCCTGCATCGCTTATGATGGCCATCACGCGCGCCGGCCTGCGCTTTGTGTCCGGCATTGACCAGTCGATGGACAAACTGCTGGAACGTATCAACGTCAGCGTCACCGACACCAACTCCAATGACATGTTCGTCACACTCTTCATGGGGCGTATCAACCTTGACACAAAACGTATGGAGTACTGCAACGCTGGCCATAACCCCATCATCGTGGTACCGCCCGACGGCGACCCCTACTTCCTAAAGGCCAAGCCCAACCTGGCCATAGGTCTTTTTGAGGACTTCGTCTACAAAGCCGAAAGCATCGACCTTGCCACCGGCACACGCCTCATTCTCTACACTGACGGCGTCAACGAGGCCGAGCGTGCCGACAATAGCCTCTTTGGCAACGATCGGCTGCTGGCATGGGCCGGGAGTGCATTGGTTCGCAATAGCGCCACCTCCAACAAGGAGGTCGTGGACAACCTGTACAAAGAAATACTGCAGTTCACCGAAGGCAACGTTCAGAACGACGACATCACCATTATGAGCGTAACAGTGTAAGCCAAACAAACAATGAGAAAGAGATTCAACCCCATAAAAAACAAGAGCAGCGAGATTATAGAGTTTCTCATGGCTTCGCCCGACATGCCCAATGACGAGGCCCTGCGCTTCAAGCTGCGACTCTCCATCGAGGAAGCCGTGGAGAACGTGGTGCGCTACGCCTACGAGGGCGGTATAGGGTGGCTCGAGGCAGGCACCTCGCTCGACAAGGACTCGCTTGTGCTCTCCATAGAGTTGCGCGACGCCGGCGTTCCCTTCAACCCCCTCGACCGCGAAGACCCTGACATCACCCTCTCAGCCGAAGAGCGCGAAGTGGGGGGGCTCGGCATTTTCCTTTGCAAGCAGATGATGGACAGCCTGAGCTACCGCTACGAGGACGGCAACAATATCCTTACCATGACAAAAAAAATATGCGAATAAATACACTGCAATGAATATTACGATAAAAAACGAAGGAGAGAAGACATTTGTAACCCTGAATGGGCGCCTCGACACCACCAACGCCGACCAATTCCAGGCCGACATCCAGCCCCTTATGACTTCGCCCAAGCCTGACATCGACATTGACTGCACCGGCATGACCTACACCTCGTCGCAGGGACTGCGTATCTTCCTCACGCTCCAGAAGAGTGTCCTTGCCCGTGGTGGCAAGATGGTGATGCTCAACATGAACCCGCAGGTTAAGGAAGTCTTCGACATCACAGGTTTCTCCAACATCATAGCCATCCGATAGCAAGCCATGAAGATGAAGCTCGACATACACTGCGAGATGATTCTCGACGAGTACCGCGACCGGCTCCCTGTCTTCAAGAAGCTCAAAGAGGTGGTGCTCGGCATATTGCAGCGGACGCTTAAGGAGAACAACATGGCCGTCACTGCCATCGAAGGGCGCGTGAAGACCGAGAAAAGTCTGGCCGGCAAACTGGAGTTGAAAGGCTACAAGTACCGTACCATCGACGACATCACAGACATCGTAGGCGCGCGCATCATCACCTTCTTCAGCGACGAGGTGGACAAGATAGCCGCCTTGGTGGAACGCATGTTCGATATCGACTGGGACAACTCCGTAGACAAACGCAAGATGCTTGAGATAGACCGCTTCGGTTACATGTCGCTCCACTATATATGCCGCATCCCCAAGAGTCTCTACGAAGACCCTCAGCAACCGTTGATAAACGAGATTAGTTTCGAACTACAGATGCGCACAGCACTGCAGCATGTCTGGGCCAACATGCAGCACGACACCGGCTACAAGAGCAAGGTGGAAATTCCCGCCGAGCACCAGCGAAGCCTCAACCGTCTGGCTGGCATACTGGAACTCGCCGACGAGCAGTTCAGTCGCATACGCAAGGAGATAAACGACTACCGGCGCAATGTACAGTCGCTCGTGGCCAATGGAAACTTCGACGAAGTGCCCCTAAACGGCGACACCTTCCGTAGCTACTGCCAACTAAAACCTTTCCAACGTCTCGCCGTCAAAATTGCCACCATCAACCAAGCCGAGCTCTACGAGGATAGCCCCATGCCCTACTACAAAGTGCTGCTACGACTGGATATGAAGACCATAGGCGATGTGGAGCGCATGCGCTCGGAGTGCAGTGAAGGCGCTTACCAGCTGGCCCTGATACAACTTGCCGGAACAGGGCTCGACATCGTGGCCTACTCGGTGGCACTGCAGAACCTGTGCATCGTCAAGATTCTTAAGCTGGGCTATGGAGTGGCAGGCCTCACCAGCATGTTCAACGCCATCTACGGCGAGAGCGCCTACAACGCCCAGCGCGCCGACCGCATATACCAGCAGGCCATGCGAACCAACCTGATATAACCCACTCTCACAAACATGAACAAAACTCTCGACACCTCACTGTTCGACAAGGCTGCACAGTTCGCCATACAGGCCCACTGCGGCACCGAGCGCCGCGACAAAGGCTTCCCGTACATCATCCACCCCATGGAAGCCGCTGCCATAGTATCCACTGTCACCAACGACCCCGAGATACTCGCCGCCGCCATTCTGCACGACACCGTGGAAGACACCGACGCAACCATTGAGCAGATTGAGGAACAATTCGGCCCAAGGGTTGCCCACTTGGTACACATAGAGACGACACAGAGAGGTGCCACATGGCGCTCCCGCAGGGAAATCCAAGTCGAGAGACTGCGGCAAGCTGACCGCGACTGCAAGATTGTAGCCATAGGCGACAAACTTTCCAACCTCAGGGCTATAGCCACCGACTACCGCGAGCTGGGCGACGCCCTATGGAGTCGCTTCCATGCCCCCGAGGGTAAGAACGACATCGAGTGGTACTACAGAAGCCTCGCCACCGCTCTCGAAGAGTTGGCCGACACCGCTCCTCACCAAGAGTTCGTTTCCTTGATAGAGCAAACGTTTCCTACAAACTGACGTCCCCACCTTGTAGGCATACATAATTGTATAGATTTGAATAGGTCTGCGCAGCAACTTGCACAATTAGCGCAATTTGCCATTATTATTTGTTGTTATTCCCAAGTATGTCGTCGACCGTCACTCTAGGATGGTGATACTGATGGGCCTTCGGAGTGGGTTTGCTGTTAATCTCAACGGCCTGATGGGGGCAGAAGTGGACGCAAGCGAGGCACTGTGTGCAGTCGTCGCCGCAACATGCCTTGCCATCGCGGATGGCGATGTTACCTTGCGGGCACACCTTGGCACAGATGCCGCAGGCAATGCATCTGTCGGCGTTTACGGCTGGTGTGAGCATGGGCAGCGTGCGGCGCTGCACGGCGGGGATGGCGCACAAGGCTCCTGCCAACCCCCACCAGGCATAGTGGCAGCGGCGCACCCCGGCGGCGATGTCGGCGGCGATGCGTTCCATACGTCCGGCATAGCGGTCGAACTTCCACGCCTGGTCGTTTGGGTTGCGGCCGAAGCCAACGGCGCTGTTGTCGGGCACACGTATCTTGTGGCTGTAGGCCACATCTATACCCTTGACAGCCAGCATACGCCGCACCGTCCAGATGGCGTTGCCCGCCTGCGCCCCACAGGGGATGACGATGAAGACGTAAGCCTCTTCGGAGAGCCGGAGACGCGGCACCAGCTCCGTTACCGCGCGCGGCGCGTTGAACCAGTAGCAGGGAAAGACGAGGCCGACGCGCCGCTCATGCGACAGGTCCTGGGTCACCGCCCGGTTGAGCGACATCACCTGCTCGCCAAGTTTCTCCGCTAGCTGGCGACTGATAGCCAAGCTGTTTCCAGTGCCCGAAAAATAGAGTATCATGGCTTAAATGTTTTTGCCCATATCGTATGCTTCTTGAAGCTTGGCGTTGCCAGCAATATCGTTGGGGGCTCCCACGCCGCCGCAGAAGAGGTGCCCTTTGAGCTTCGACTTGCCGAAGCAGTCGATCCAGCCTTGCAAGCCACTCTCAGCACGCTGTGGAACATGAGCCTCGTTCTCGAAGGCAGTGGTCAGCAGGTAGATGTCGCGGAAGCGGTAGTCTTTCGTGTACATGGCGTTCATGCGGTCGATGAGGGTCTTCATCTGGCCGCTCATCTCGTAATAATAGATGGGAGTGGCCCAGCAGACAACATCGGCATTCAGCACGCGCTCCATAATGGCCGGCACGTCGTCCTTGAAGATGCAGGCACCCGTCTGTTGGCACGACAGGCAGCCGACGCAGAACTTGATGTCCTTGCCGCGCAGCGAGATGAACTCTACCTGATGCCCAGCAGCTTCAGCGCCCTTGGCAAATTGCTCCGCCAAAGCGTGGCTGTTCGAGCCCGGACGGAGACTTGTAGATATAACGACAACTTTCTTCATAAACGTTTATAGGTTTTTATTAATTCATAAAGATGTTTTATCTTTTCGTCAGCATTGGCTGCTGTTTTCTGTATTTCAGTCAAAATACTCATTTTTCAATTCCTCGCTACATTGTTATTCTTTGGTACGGGTTTTGCGAGTTTCATTGCA
>CACYSB010000004.1 GCA_902777005.1 uncultured Bacteroidota bacterium | reverse complement strand
CAGCATCACCGGCCGTGGTACTGTTGCCACCGGTCGTATCGAGACTGGTGTTATCCACACCGGCGACCCCGTCGACATCATCGGTATGGGTGCCGAGAAGCTGAAGAGCACCGTCACCGGCGTTGAGATGTTCCGCAAGATCCTCGACGAGGGTGAAGCTGGCGACAACGTGGGTCTGCTGCTCCGCGGTATCGACAAGAACGAGATCCGTCGCGGTATGGTTATCGCCAAGCCCGGCTCGGTGAAACCTCACCACAAATTCGAGGCTGCTGTCTATATCCTGAAGAAAGAGGAAGGCGGCCGTCACACCCCGTTCCACAACAACTATCGTCCGCAGTTCTACTTCCGTACCACTGACGTGACCGGTACCATCAGCCTGCCCGAGGGCCGCGAGATGGTCATGCCTGGCGACAACCTCACCATCACCGTTGAGCTGATCGCCGACATCGCTCTGAACGAGAACCTGCGCTTCGCTATCCGCGAGGGTGGCCGCACCGTTGGCTCCGGTCAGGTGACCAAGATTCTTGAATAATCAGTAGTCGTTAATGATAAGCCGCACCGAGAGTGGTGCGGCTTTACAGGGGCATAGTTAAATGGTATAATGGCGGTCTCCAAAACCGTGGTTGGGAGTTCGATTCTCTCTGCCCCTGCCAGCAAAGAAAAAGAAAGTACAAACTAGTTTAGTAAAAAACAGACAATGTCAAAGTTTGGTGAATATGTGAAGTCGAGCTACGACGAACTGGTGCACAAAGTGTCGTGGCCCACATTCAAGGAACTGCAGAGCAGCGCCATCGTGGTTGCTGTGGCAGCCCTTGTCATCGCCATTATAGTCCTCATCATGGACGTCATTTTTGGTGTTCAGCCGTGGGGATGGAAAGGCTTACTCGGATACTTCTATTCAATCTTCGGATAAGAAACGCGGCATGCGCCACACCGAAAGCTTAGGCAGTCTTGCTTCCCAAAACTCAATATTTTGAGTCTGCCAAAGCGTGGAGTGTGCGAGCGTGGAGCCTGAAGGTAGAATAATGTATATTATCACTGTCCTTTATTAACCGAAAGCAATGGAACAGCAGGAGAAAAAATGGTATGTCGTCAGAGCGATCAGCGGCAAGGAGAAGAAAGCCAAAGAGTACATTGAGAGTGAAATGGCCAAGCGTGGCTGGAGCAACGATGTGCCCACGGTTCTGATTCCTACCGAGCAGGTGGTGGCCATACGCAACGGCAAGAAGGTTATCAAAGAGCGTAACTTCTTCCCTGGCTATGTCCTCATCGAGGCTGACTTGCGCGACGAAATCATCCCCGTCATCCAGAATCTGCCCAATGTTCTTGACTTCCTCCGCGAACGCGAAGGCAAGCCGATACCGATGCGCCAGAGTGAAATCAACCGCATCCTCGGCAAGATGGACGAGAGCGTGGACGGTAGCGAGATGATGGACCGTTTCATTGTTGGCGAGAACGTGAAGGTTATCGACGGTCCCTTCAACAGTTTTGTCGGAGTGGTCGAAGAAATCAACGAGGACAAGAAGAAATTGAAAGTTACGGTCAAGATCTTCGGTCGCAAGACGCCCCTCGAATTGAACTTCTCGCAGGTTGAGAAAGACCAGTAACCCAAACAACTAACCTATTAAAACAGTAAATCAATGGCAAAAGAAGTTGCAGGATTGATTAAGCTGCAAATCAAAGGCGCTGCTGCCAACCCCGCCCCCCCCGTGGGACCCGCCCTTGGTGCCAAGGGTGTGAACATCATGGAGTTCTGCAAGCAGTTCAATGCCCGTACCCAGGATCAGGCCGGCAAGATTGTGCCCGTCATCATCACTGTGTACACCGACAAGTCCTTTGACTTTGTTCTTAAGACTCCTCCTGTCGCTGTCCAGCTGAAAGAGATGTCCAAGGCGCAGAAAGGCTCTGGCGAGCCCAACCGCGTGAAGGTCGCCTCCGTCACCTGGGAGCAGGTGCGTCAGATTGCCGAAGCCAAGATGCCAGATCTCAATTGCTTCACGATTGAGAGCGCCATGAGCATGGTGGCAGGCACTGCCCGCAGCATGGGTATCACCGTTACGGGTGAGAATCCCTTGAAGAAGTAAAAAAGTTAGTAACAGTGGTAGCATAAGTAGCGTGAGTGAAAGTGCGTTGACCACAAAAACAGAATGAAATGGCAAAACTTACCAAGAAACAGAAAGAGGCTGTTGCCAAATTCGACGGCAGCAAAGTCTATTCCCTTGAAGAGGCTGTCAGCATCGTGAAGAATATCACATTCACCAAGTTCGACGCTTCTGTTGACATCGATGTACGCCTTGGCGTTGACCCCCGCAAGGCCAACCAGATGGTGCGCGGCAGCGTGACCCTGCCTCACGGCACGGGCAAGACCGTCCGCGTCCTCGTGCTCTGCACTCCCGACAAGGAGGAAGAGGCAAAGGCCGCCGGCGCCGACTACTACGGCCTGGACGAGTACATCACCAAAATCAAGGGTGGCTGGACCGACGTGGATGTTATCATCACCATGCCGAGCTGCATGCCCAAGATTGGTGCCCTTGGTCGCATCCTCGGTCCCCGTGGCCTGATGCCCAACCCCAAGACTGGCACCGTTACGATGGAAGTTGGCAAGGCTGTCCAGGAAGCCAAAGCCGGTAAGATCGACTTCAAGGTCGATAAGTTCGGTATCATCCATACCGCCGTGGCCAAATGCTCCTTCGACGACCAGAAGATCGTTGAGAACGCCAAGGAAGTGCTCCAGATGATTATGAAGCTCAAACCGAGTGCCGCCAAGGGTACTTATGTGAAGAGCATCGCCATCAGCAGCACCATGAGCCCCGGCGTGAAGGTGGACACCAAAGCCGCTACCCTGTAATCTTTAAAACGTAAGAAACATTATGAGAAAAGAACTGAAAGACCAGCACATCGACGCCCTGTGCGAAGAGATTAAGGCCTACCCCAATCTCTATATCGCGGACATCGGAGGCTTGAACTCGGTGCAGACCAGCAAGCTGCGTCGTGCCGCCTTCCGCAACGAGGTGAAGCTGGAGGTTGTAAAGAACACTCTTCTCATCAAGGCCCTCGAGAAGTCGGGTTTCGATTATTCCGAGCTGTTCCCTGTGATCAAGGGTGAAACCGCCATAATGCTTTCGAACACCAACAATGCACCCGCCAAGCTCATCAAGAGCTTCCGCGCCGCTGAGAAGACCGCCACCAAGCCGATTCTCAAAGGTGCTTATGTCGAAGAGTGCTTCTATATCGGTCACGAAAACCTCGACGCCTTGGTCAACATCAAGTCCAAGAACGAGCTTATCGCCGATGTGGTTGCCCTGCTGCAGTCGCCCATCAAGAACGTTCTGTCGCAGGTTCAGTCGGCTGGCAATACCATTACCGGTGTGCTGAAAACTTTGGAGGAGCGCCAAGCCTAAAGCTGAGCGCAAAGAGGCCCGGCCAGCCTTTAGAGAAGGCCAACAAACAAAAACAATTAACAATTAGTAAAACATTTAAAATTAAATAGTCATGGCAGACATTAAAGCTATCGCTGAAGAACTGGTTAACCTTACCGTTAAGGAAGTTAAAGAACTCGCTGACGTCCTGAAAGAGGAGTACGGCATTGAACCCGCCGCCGCTGCTGTTGCAGTCGCCGCCCCCGCCGCTGGTGGTGCCGCCGCCGCTGCTGAGGAGAAGACCTCCTTTGACGTTATCCTGAAGGGTGTTCCCGATCAGACCAAGAAACTTGGTGTTGTGAAGGCCGTTAAGGATATGGCCTCCCTCGGTCTGAAGGAGTCCAAGGAGCTGGTCGACAACGCCCCCAAGCCCGTTAAGGAAGGTGTTTCGAAGGATGAGGCTGAGAGCCTGAAGAAAGCCCTCGAAGAGGCTGGTGCCGAAGTCGAGATCAAGTAAGGTCACCCAACCTTCTCATAACTACGAGGAATAGGGCCTCCGGCAGAGTCCGGAGTGCCTATTCCTTGTTGCTGTGGAAATAAGATTCCACAACCGCTGACCCTCCGAATACCCTTCATTGGGGCACTCTTTTATCAGCTGCGATAAGTAATAGAAAAAGATAAATTATTCAGTCCCTTGGCAAAAAAAGAACCCACAGTAGTAAATTTCGCGTCGGTACGCAAATTTGATTACCCGGATTTTCTCGACATTCAGGTCAAGTCGTTCAAAGACTTTTTCCAAATAGAGACCAACCCGGACAACCGCCTCGATGAGGGCTTGTTCAAGGTTTTCAAGGAGAATTTCCCCATCACGGATGCGCGAAATAATTTTGAACTCGAATTCTTGGATTATTACATCGACCCTCCCCGCTATACAATTGAGGAGTGCATCGAGCGCGGTCTAACGTATAGTGTGCCGCTGAAAGCCAAGATGAAGCTCAGTTGCAAGGATCCCGAGAACGAGGATTTCCAGACCATAGAGCAGCACGTGTATCTCGGAATGATACCGTACATGACCCCGAAGGGCACCTTCGTGATCAACGGCGCTGAGCGCGTCGTGGTCTCGCAGTTGCACCGTTCGCCGGGCGTATTCTTCGGTACACAGTTCCACTCGAACGGTACGCAGCTCTATTCGGCTCGTATTATCCCCTTCAAGGGCTCTTGGATGGAGTTCACCACCGATATAAACAACGTGATGTATGCTTATATCGACCGCAAGAAGAAACTCCCCATCACCACCCTGCTCCGTGCCATAGGCTTTGAGTCGGACAAGGATATTCTTGATATATTTGAGTTAGCCGAAGAGGTTAAGGTGACCCGCAACAACCTCAAAAAGTTCATTGGCAAGCAGCTTGCTGCCCGTGTGGTGGAGGCTTGGACTGAGGACTTCGTGGACGAGGACACCGGCGAGGTGGTCTCCATGGAGCGTACCGAGGTTGTCATTGAGCGTGACGTTGAGCTCACCGAGGAACATATTGAAAAGATATTGTCTTTGGATGTCAAGTCTATCCTCATCAAAACCGAGGACAAGGATGGCATCGACTACTCGGTGATTTATAACACTCTCAAGAAAGACACCGCAAACAATGCCAAGGAAGCCTGTGAGTATATCTACAGGCAGTTACGCAATGCCGAGCCGCCAGATGAAGAGACCGCTCGTAGCATTATTGAAAAGCTCTTCTTCTCGGAGAAGCGCTACGACTTGGGTGATGTGGGACGCTACAGAATCAATACCAAACTTAACCTTGATGTGCCAGACAATGTGCGCGTGCTCACCAAGGAGGACATCACCTCTATCATTAAGTACTTGGTTGAACTTATCAACCAGAAGGCCGAGGTGGACGATATCGACCACCTGTCGAACCGTCGTATCCGCACTGTCGGGGAGCAGCTCTCCAACCAGTTCGGCGTTGGTCTGGCCCGCATGTCGCGTACCATACGTGAGCGTATGAATGTGCGTGACAATGAGTTGTTCACTCCCACGGAGTTAATCAACGCAAAGACTTTGTCGTCGGTCATTAACTCGTTCTTCGGTACCAACCAGTTGAGCCAGTTCATGGATCAGACCAACCCTCTGGCAGAGTTGACGCACAAGCGCCGTATCTCTGCTCTTGGTCCCGGCGGTCTGTCGCGTGAGCGTGCAGGCTTCGAGGTGCGTGACGTTCACTATACGCACTACGGTCGTCTCTGTACCATTGAGACACCTGAAGGTCCGAATATTGGTCTTATCTCGTCGCTGTGTGTCTATGCCAAGATTAACGAGCTTGGTTTCATTGAAACCCCTTATCAGCGTGTCGTAAAGGGTCAGGTGCAGTTGGACGAACCTCCTGTGTACCTGTCGGCAGAGGCCGAGGAGAACAAGACTGTTGCCCAGGCCACCACTCCGCAGGACGAGAACGGCAACATTACCGTGCCGCGTGTCAAGGCCCGTCGTCAGGCAGACTTCCCCATTGTCTCGCCTGAGGAGATTGACCTCATCGACATTGCATCGAACCAAATTGCATCCATAGCTGCATCGTTAATTCCATTCCTGGAGCATGACGATGCCAACCGTGCCCTGATGGGCTCGAACATGATGCGTCAGGCTGTGCCTCTGCTTAATCCGGAGATTCCCATCGTGGGTACCGGCATTGAGGAGGCTGTGGCCCACGACAGCCGTGTGCTGCTTAATGCAGAGGCCGACGGTGTTGTGGAGTATGTAGACTCTACAAAGATTGTCATCCGCCACAATCGTACAGAGAAGGACCGTTTGGTCTCCTTCGACGACGATATCAAAGAATATATACTTACTAAATATCAGCGTACCAACCATTCTACGGCCATCAATCTGCGTCCTATCGTCAAGAAAGGCGATAAGGTGAAGAAAGGTCAGGTGCTGTGCGAGGGCTATGCCACCCAGGGTGGTGAGTTAGCTCTCGGCCGTAATATGATGGTTGCTTTCATGCCTTGGAAGGGTTACAACTTCGAGGATGCTGTGGTTATCTCCGAGCGTGTCGTACGTGAAGATATATATACCTCTGTCCATGTTGAAGAGTTCACCCTTGAGGTACGTGAGACTAAGCGTGGTAATGAAGAGCTTACCCGCGATATACCCAATGTCGGTAACGATGCCACCAAGGACCTTGATGAGAACGGTATAATCCGTATCGGTGCTGAGGTCAAAGAAGGCGATATCCTTATTGGTAAGATTACCCCGAAGGGTGAGTCCGACCCGACCCCGGAGGAGAAACTTCTGCGTGCCATTTTCGGCGAGAAAGCCGGCGATGTAAAGGACGCTTCGCTGAAGGTTCCGCCTTCGATGCACGGTGTTGTTATCGACAAGAAGCTCTTTGCTCGCGTTGTGCGTGACCGGAAGGCCCGTGCCAAGGAGAAAGAGTTGCTCGCCAAACCTGAGGAGGAGTTCCGCTTCGAGTGCGAGGAACTGAAAGAAAAACTCATTGCCAAGCTGCTCGTCATTCTCAACGGCAAGGTGTCTAACGGAGTGTATACCAACCACCGCGAGGAGCTTATACCCAAGAAGGTGAAATTCACTGCAAAGACTCTCAAGTCTATTGATTACACTGAGGTTAGCCCCAACAAGTGGACCACCGACAAGGAGACCAACGCACTTATCAAAGAGTTGCTCAACAACTACAATATCAAGTTCCGCGAGATTAACGGACGATTCACTCGCAATAAGTTTGCCCTCACCGTTGGTGACGATCTGCCCAGTGGTATTGTCCAGATGGCCAAGGTTTATATTGCCATGAAGCGCAAATTGCGCATAGGTGACAAGATGGCCGGTCGTCACGGTAACAAGGGTATTGTGTCGAAGATTGTCCGTGCCGAGGATATGCCGTTCCTGGCTGACGGTACACCCGTTGACATTGTGTTGAATCCTCTTGGTGTGCCTTCGCGAATGAACCTTGGTCAGATTTACGAAACCGTTCTCGGATGGGCAGGCAAGAAGCTCGGCAAGCGCTTCAAGACACCCATCTTCGATGGTGCTACGCTGGAGCAAATTAACGGTTATATGCGTGAGGCCGGTCTGCCAGAGAATGGCCGCACTTACCTCTATGACGGCGAGACTGGCGAGCGCTTCGACCAGCCGGCTACCGTGGGTTACATCTATTATCTCAAGCTGCACCACATGATTGACGATAAGATGCACGCTCGTTCGATTGGCCCTTACTCCCTCATCACTCAGCAGCCCCTTGGCGGTAAAGCCAATTTCGGTGGCCAGCGTTTCGGTGAAATGGAGGTCTGGGCTCTTGAAGCATATGGTGCATCGCACGTGTTGCAGGAGGTGCTCACCGTCAAGAGTGACGATGTCATGGGTCGCGCCAAGGCTTATGAGGCCATTGTCAAGGGCGATAATATGCCGGTGCCAGGCATTCCCGAGTCGTTCAACGTCCTCGTCCACGAATTACGTGGCCTTGGTCTTGAGGTGACATTTGATTAAATAGGTTCCAAATAGATAAGTATAGAGAACATGGCTTTTAAACAAGAATCTCAGGTAAAGACCGATTTTAATGCTATCACCATCAGTTTGGCGTCGCCCGAATCTATCAAGCGTCGTTCTTACGGTGAGGTGACCAAGCCTGAAACTATAAATTACCGTACGTACAAGCCCGAGCGTGACGGTTTGTTCTGCGAGCGCATCTTCGGCCCCACACGCGACTGGGAGTGCCATTGCGGCAAATACAAACGTATCCGCTACAAGGGTATTGTTTGCGACCGTTGTGGTGTCGAGGTTACTGAGAAGAAAGTGCGCCGTGAACGTATGGGTCATATTGAGCTTGTAGTTCCCGTTGCTCATATTTGGTTTTTCCGCTCCCTGCCTAACAAGATTGGCACCCTGCTGAACATCCCTTCGAAGAAGCTTGACCAAGTCATCTATTATGAGAAATACATCGTTCTGCAGCCCGGTAAGGCTATGCTCAACGAGATGCCTGTCCAGAAGCTTGATTTGCTCAGTGAAGAGGAGTACTACCTCATTCAAGACACATTGCCCGAGGATAATGCCCAGTTGCCTGACAGCGACCCCAACAAGTTCATTGCCGGCATGGGTGCCGAGGCATTATATACGCTGCTTTCCGAACTCGACCTTGACAAGTTGAGCTATGAATTGCGTGCCAAAGCGTCGCATGAGACTGCTGTGGCTCGTAAGCAGGATGCCCTCAAGCGCTTGAATGTCATTGAGTCGTTCCGTGAGTCTCAGCGCGCTATGCAGGAACGTGGTATGGACAACCGTCCAGAGTGGATGATTATGAATATCATTCCCGTCATTCCGCCTGACCTGCGTCCTTTGGTTCCGCTGGATGGCGGTCGTTTTGCCACATCGGACATTAATGAGCTCTACCGTCGCGTCATTATTCGCAATAATCGTTTGAAACGACTTGTTGAGATTAAGGCACCTGAGGTTATCATGCGCAATGAGAAGCGTATGCTTCAGGAAGCTGTTGACTCGTTGTTTGACAACAGCCGTAAGGTTTCCAGTGTTAAGAGTGAGAGTAACCGTGCCCTCAAATCACTTTCTGATGCCCTTAAGGGCAAACAGGGTCGTTTCCGTCAGAACCTGCTCGGTAAGCGTGTTGACTATTCCGGCCGTTCTGTCATCGTTGTCGGCCCAGAGTTACGCATGCATGAGTGCGGTCTGCCAAAGGATATGGCAGCAGAACTCTTCAAACCGTACGTTATCCGCAAACTTCTTGAACGCGGTCTGGTGAAGACTGTCAAGAGCGCCAAGAAGATTGTTGACCGCAAGGAACCTGTCGTGTGGGAAATCCTCGAGAATATTCTTAAGGGTCACCCCATTCTGCTCAACCGTGCTCCTACGCTGCACCGTCTCGGTATCCAAGCCTTCCAGCCCAAGCTTGTGGAAGGTAAAGCCATTCGTCTGCACCCCTTGGTGTGTACCGGCTTCAACGCTGACTTCGATGGTGACCAGATGGCTGTCCATGTGCCAATGGGCAACGCCGCTATTCTTGAGGCTCAGCTGCTGATGCTCTCCACGCACAACATCCTCAACCCTGCAAACGGTGCTCCTATCACCGTTCCGTCGCAGGATATGGTGCTTGGTCTGTATTACATGACCAAACCGCGCCGCACTACCGAAACAGAGATTGTTAAGGGTGAAGGCCAGCGCTTCTACTCTGCTGAAGAGGTTATTATCGCTTACAATGAGAAGCGAGTCGACCTCAACGCCTGCATCAGTGTACAGATGCCTGTGCCTGAGGGTCAGGATGAGTACAGCTATGTCAAGAGCGACAAGACCTTCATGGAGGTCATTAAAGATAAGAAGGGCAAGGTCCTTACAGATATAGACTGCGCAACTCCCGCTGAGGAGGCTATGCACAGCCGCACCGAGTATGAAGTGAAGCGTGACAAGAATGGTAATGTTGTTGTGGACAAGAAGGGTCACTATATCAAGACCAACCGTCTTCGCACTACCGTTGGCCGTGTTATCTTCAACCAGGTTGTGCCCGACCAGTACGGCTACATCAACCAGATTATGGGCAAGAAGTCTCTGCGTGACATTATCGGTGATATCTTCACCGAGTGTGGTAATGCGGTTACTGCTGCCTTCCTTGATGACATTAAGAATATGGGTTATCGTCAAGCTTTCCGCGGAGGTCTTTCCTTCAACCTTGGCGATGTTATCATCCCTGCAGAGAAGGAACAACTCATTGATAAGGCCAACGAGGAGGTTGAGGAGGTTATGGCTCAGTACGCAATGGGTCTTATCACCAACAATGAACGCTACAACCACGTTATTGATATTTGGACCAACACCAACAACCAGCTCACCGAGACACTGATGAAACAGCTCAAGGCTGACAATCAGGGCTTCAATCCCATCTACATGATGTATGACTCCGGTGCTCGTGGTAGTAAGGAGCAGATTCGTCAACTCTCCGGAATGCGTGGTCTTATGGCCAAGCCCCAGAAGGCAGGTAGCGCCGGCAACGAGATTATCGAGAATCCTATTGTTTCCAACTTCAAGGAAGGCCTTTCGGTGCTCGAGTACTTTATTTCGACACACGGTGCTCGTAAGGGTCTTGCCGATACCGCTCTTAAGACAGCTGACGCCGGTTACCTTACCCGTCGTTTGGTTGACGTTGCTCACGACGTCATCATCACTGAAGAAGACTGCGGCACCCTGCGTGGTCTTCCCACCACCGCCCTCAAAAAAGGCGAAGATATTGTTCAGAGCCTCGGCGAGAAGATACTTGGCCGTACTTCTGTCCACGACATCTATCATCCCCAGACCGGCGAACTTATTGCCCATGCTGGCGAGGAACTTACCGAAGAGATATGTAAGAAGATAGAGGAGTCTCCCATCGAGGAAGTCGAGATTCGTTCCGTGCTTACTTGTGAGTCCAAGCATGGTGTCTGTGCCAAGTGTTATGGTCGAAACCTTGCTACTGGCAAGATGGTCCAGAAAGGCGAAGCTGTCGGTGTCATTGCCGCACAAGCTATTGGTGAGCCTGGTACTCAGCTGACCCTTCGTACCTTCCACGTTGGCGGTGTGGCCGGTGGCAACATTGGTACCACCTCCAGCCTGCAGGCCAAATACGAGGGTCGTCTCATTATCGATGAGCTCCGCTCCATACCCTATACCGACAATGAAGGCAACAACTACCATATCGTCATGGGTCGTTCGGCTGAGATGCGCATTGTCGACAACCGCACTGATGTCACTCTCTTCTCGTCGCTTCTGCCTTATGGCGCCAAGCTGTACAAAGCCTCAGGCGACCAGCTCCAGAAGGGCGACCTCATTGCTGAATGGGATCCTTACAATGCCGTCATCATATCCGATGTGGCCGGTAAGGTTGCCTTCGAGAATGTCATAGAGAACGTCACTTACCGCGTTGAGAGTGATGCCCAGACCGGCCTTCAGGACAAGGTGGTCATCGAGAGCCGTCAGCGCACCAAGAACCCGACCCTCAACATTGTCGACAGCGAGGGCAACATTCTCAAGGTCTATGACCTTCCAGTAGGTGCCCATATCGGCGTCGACAAGGGTCAGGAACTCAAAGCCGGTGACATTATGGTCAAGATACCGCGTTCCTTCGGTAAGGCTGGCGATATCACGGGCGGTCTGCCCCGCGTCACCGAGCTCTTCGAGGCCCGCAACCCGTCCGATCCCGCCATCGTTGCCGAGGTCGACGGTATCGTGTCCATCGCTAAGAAACTCAAGCGCGGCAATCGTGAGGTTACCATCACCTCCAAGACCGGTGAGCAGCGCTCCTACCTCATCCCCACGTCCAAGCAGATTCTTGCTCAAGACAGCGACTATGTCAAGGCTGGTACGCCGCTTTCCGACGGTGCTATCACCCCGAGCGACATTCTCGCCATCAAGGGTCCGATGAAGGTTCAGGAGTACATCGTCAACGAAGTACAGGAGGTCTACCGCCTGCAGGGTGTGAAAATCAACGACAAGCACTTTGAGGTCATTGTGCGTCAGATGATGCGCAAGGTCGAGATTGAGGATCCGGGCGATACTCGCTTCCTTGAGGGCGACCTTGTTAACCGCCTCGATTTCAACGATGTCAACGACCGTATCTTCGGCATGAAGTATGTTGAGGATCCGGGCGATAGCACCACCCTCTTCGAAGGCCAGATTGTCACCGCCCGTGAGCTACGCGACGAGAACTCCGCCCTGCGTCGTCAGGACAAGAAACTCGTCACCGTGCGCGACGCCCGTCCGGCCACCTGCAAGCAGGTGCTCCAGGGCATCACACGAGCCTCTTTGCAGACCAAGTCGTTCATCTCCGCCGCCTCCTTCCAGGAGACCACCAAGGTCCTCACCGAGGCCGCCATCAACGCCAAGCGCGACACCCTGATGGGCATGAAGGAGAATGTTATCGTCGGTCACCTCATTCCGGCCGGTACCGGTCTGCGTGAGTATCAGGACCTCGTGGTCGGCAGCGCTGCCGACATGAGCGCCGAGAAGGCGAAGTAAACGATTTAACCTAAACAATAGCCGAATGGGGCTTGCATCAGACGCTGCGAGCCCCATTTTTTACGTTCGATAATCAAAAGCATGTTATGTCCTGAAATTGATTGCGGCCTTTGTCATGTCAGTTTTTTCCCCAAGCCCCTCCGGCTACTCTTCGACACCTCTTCGACGTTCCTCCGACAAAAAACCGTTAAACAGTCGGAGCGACCTCGGAGGGGAGTCGGAGCGGCTACGTCGTGAAACAGACCACAACTTAAATTCGACCATGAAGTGCCAAGCTAAATGGAAAAGTGGTGTGCCATGCAATAAAAAGCACCCGCCATGCGTTAACAGGAAAAAAACACATAGATAATTATGGCAAACCAGAAAGAACAGAAGCAGAACCTGAAGCTGAACATCACCCCCGAGGTTTCGGAAGGGACCTACAGCAACCTTGTGGTTATCAGCCACAACCCGACGGAGATAATTTTGGATTTCGCCCAGATGCTGCCTGGCATCGACGGCGCCACTGTCCGTCAGCGTGTCATCATGAACCCCGTCCATGCCAAGCGCACCCTGGCCGCTCTGAACGACAACATAAAGAAGTATGAGCAGCAGTTCGGCACAATTGAGGAACCTCGCATGCCGATGCAGGGCGACACGGTGCCTTACGACATCATCGGCAAGGCATGACATACCTGATAGAGCCTTTGCGTGGCGAGGGCTCGCAGCGTGAACGAGAGCGTTCGCAGGCATACGAGATGCTCTGCCGCCTTGTCGGCGGACGGCCTGAATTGTCCCATGCCGACAACGGCGCCCCGTTTCTGCCGGAACATCAACAATTATGTATCAGTATCAGCCATTGCCGCGAGGCGGTGGCCGTTGCGGTTAGCGACGGTGTGGCGGTAGGTATAGACGTAGAGTGCCGCCGCCGTGTAAGCCAAGGACTTGTCGAGAAGGTGTGTACTGCCGAGGAGCAGGAGGCCATCAGGTGTGCGGCGGATCCCGAGATGGAGTTTCTGCGTTTCTGGACGCGAAAGGAGGCGGTGCTCAAGATGCGCCGCACCGGTATACAAGGCTACGGCAGCATGTTGGAGGCTTCTTTGGCCACCGACTGCACGGTGGTTGATGTGGACTGCGGACAGCCTGGTGTTGTGGCCGCTGTGGCCACCGCTAAGGCCTGATGACGGTGATGGTGCCGTCTGGATTTACCTTCACAATGCGGCTGCCGCGCGTTTCGGCCGACATGAATTCATCAAGGGGTGGCACACAGTAGTCCACCCTTTGTTTTATGGCATTCTCTATTTCACTGTATTTCTGTGGCGACGGATGCCCCGAAAGGTTGGCCGAAGTGCTTACCAGCGGTGCCCCGAGGCGGCGTATCACCTCCTGGCAGAAGGCATGTCGTGGCTGGCGTATGCCCAGCGAACCGTCGGCGGCAGGAAGGTTGTCGGCGACATTGCCGTAGAGCATTGGTTCCCACTTCTCGCGAGGCATGATGTAAGTTGTAGGGCGTGAGTCGGCTTCTGTGGCCAATATCCCGTCAGCCACCAGTACAAGCATGCTTTTGCTGTGGTCGCGTTCCTTGATGGCGTAGATCCGTTCCACAGCCTCGTGGTTGCGGGCGTCGCAGCCGATGCCCCAGATGGTGTCGGTAGGGTAGAGGATGATGCCGCCGGCAAGCAGCGTTTCAACGGAATATGTTATGATGTCATTGCTGTTCATGTGTGCAAAAATACAAAAAAAACCGCACATGGTTTTGCTCAATTGACTTTTTTTTGTACCTTTGCACATTAAATATAATGGACTCTATGTATTAAATTCAGTTAAATAAATTATAAACCAAAACTTTACAACTATGGAGTTTATTACAAACTTGTGGAATGCCAACACCCCGCTGTTTATGCTCGTTGCGGGTCTGATTGTTGTCACTCCATTCATCGTCTTCTATGTGCGCAAGGCACTTAAAGAGCATCCCAAGGGACTTATCCCTGCCGCATTGAGCAACATGGGCGAACGTTTCGGCTACTACATCATGAATGCCGTACTGACGCTCTTCATCTGCTCCAAGTTCGGTGTGCCCGACCAGACGGCCGGCATCATGTTCGCTGGGTTCTATTTCCTAATCTATGTTCTCTCTCTGCCCGGCGGTATCATTGCCGACCGCACCAAAAACTACAAAGGTACCATCATTGCCGGTATCATTGTGATGGCTGTGGGATACGCCATATTGTCGGTACCTGTGTTCAGTGGCCATGGTTTCTCGTGGGTCATGGTGCTCACGCTCTGCGCGCTGGTGATTATTGCCTGCGGTAACGGTCTGTTCAAAGGCAACCTGCAGGCTGTGGTCGGTCAGCTCTACGACGACTTCGAGGCCGAAGAGGCCAAGAAAGGCCCCGAGGCATTGGCCAAGGCAAAAGAGAAGCGCGACAGCGGCTTCCAGATTTTCTACGTCTTCATTAACATTGGCGGCGTGATAGCTCCCTTCATCGCCCCCATCATCCGCAACTGGTGGCTTGGCACCAAGGGTTTGGTCTACAATGCCCAGCTGCCCATGCTATGTCACAACTACCTGACCAACAACATGCAGGGAAATGACATGGATAACCTCACCGCACTCACTGCCCAGTATCCCGAGGCGGCCAACGACCTCGGTGCTTTCTGCGATAGCTACATCAACGTTTTCAACACCGGTGTCCACTTTGCCTTCATCGCTTCGGTGATCGCCATGCTCATCTCGCTTGTCATCTTCCTCTGCACCAAGAAGGGCCTGCCCAACCCGGTGAAGAAAGATGCCGCCGCTGCGAATGACACCAAGGAGGTTGTCTACACTGTCGAAGAGAAGGCCGCCATGGCCAAGGATGTCAAGCAGCGCATGGCCGGTCTCTATGCAGTGCTCGGCGTCTGCGTCTTCTTCTGGTTTGCTTTCCACCAGAACGCCGAGTCGCTTTCGCTCTTTGCACGCGACTTCGTCAGCACATCGTCCATCCCCCCCGAGATCTGGCAGTGCATCAACCCGTTCCTCGTGGTCATCCTCACACCGCTCATCATGTGGATGTTTGCCTCCTTTGTGCGTAAAGGCAAAGAGGTGTCCACTCCAAAGAAGATTGCCTTCGGTATGGGCATCGCAGCCTGCGCCTACCTGTTCTTGATGCTGTTGTGCATGTTCACAGGATATCCCAGTGTCGACGAGTTCCGCGGCATGCCGGTTGAGACGGCATCGGCCATGAAGGTTGGCCCGTGGGCTCTGATTGTCACCTACTTCTTCCTTACTGTTGCTGAGCTCTTCATCAGCCCGCTGGGTCTGAGCTTCGTGTCGAAGATTGCCCCCAAGCATATCCAGGGCATTTGCCAGGGCTTGTGGCTTAGTGCCACCGCCATCGGCAACCTGCTCATCCTCCTCGGACCGGTACTGTACAATGGTATGTCCAACCTGTGGATGTGCTGGCTGGTGTTCCTCTTGGTCTGCGCCATTGCCATGTTTGTTATGTTCGGCATGCTCAAGTGGCTTGAGAAGATTACCTCCGAGAAGCAGTAACCCGCTTCTGCGACATAAAACAGAAATCCCCCGCATCAACCGATGCGGGGGATTTTCTTTCCAATGGCGTCGCTCCATGTGGAGCTCTCGGCTCGGGCTCTTACTTGTCGAGCTCCTGCTGGCGCAGGTGCTGCACGTAGATGGCCTTCAGATGCTTCTCGCGGTTGATGACGCTGGGCTTGGTGAACTGCTGACGACGGCGCATCTCTTTCACCACACCGGTCTTGTCGAATTTGCGTTTCAGCTTCTTCAGAGCTCTCTCAAGGTTCTCACCTTCTTTGATAGGAACTACGATCATTGCTAATACCTCTTTCTTGTTTTTTTAGGTCCGCTCGCTTGCGCTCGCGGTCCTAAAGGTTAATAATTGATTTATTTAAGACTGTTTGTCTTCGCTTTAGAACATCAGGTGGCCCTGGGCGGCAGCGTCGTTGAGGGCGGCGATGATGCCCTTCTTGTTGATGATGCGCATGCCCTTGGCGGACACTTTCAGTGTAATCCACATATCCTCCTCGGGAATGTAGAACTTCTTGGTCTGCAGGTTGGGGGCGAAGGTGCGTTTGGTGTGGATACGGGAGTGCGACACATTGTTGCCCACGATTACTTTCTTGCCGGTGATTTCACATTTCTTTGACATTTCTCTCTATTTTTTTGTTGTTATTTACCTTTATTATTCTGCCCTTTTTCGGACGAAAACGGCTGCAAAAGTACTACCTTTTTCCGATATGGCAAAAACTTTCGCTGTTCAAAAACATCGTTTTAAGTTTATTTAACATTTATATATTTATACCATATTGTTTATCAATATTGTACGATTATTGTCAATCTAGTGTTTAACATACTTTTTTCAGGCACTTATGTCCGTCAAAACATCACTTGTGGATATCTTTATTTGGCCATTTTGGCGTTTTTTTGTACTTTCGCATTCCAATTTTTGAACAGACATCAACATTTAATCAATTATGACTGGAGTAAACAAAGTTATCCTTGTAGGCAATGTTGGCAAGAATCCCGATGTGGTGGCATTCCCTTCGGAAGGTGCGGCACCCGTGAAGAAAGCTTCTTTCCCTTTGGCAACAACTGAATACCGCCGCAACCGCGATAGCGAACGGGTTGAAATTACCGAATGGCACAATGTGGTGTGCTGGCGCGGCTTGGCTGACGTGGCCGAGCGCATCCTCACCAAAGGTGCCCAGATATATGTAGAAGGCCGTCTACAGAGCCGCTCTTGGGAGGACAAGGACGGCAACAAGCGCCATGTGACCGAGGTGGTGGCCGACAACCTCCTGCTTCTTTCCAACCGTCAGCGCGGCGAGGGAGAGAATGGCAGAAATAATCCTCTCATTGATATTCTGAATCAAGATACCGAGCCTGTCGGCGATTTGCCGTTCTAAAGAGTTTTGAGATAAATAATCTCTGTCGCGACTCCATAAAGAGTCGCGACAGAGATTATATTGTATAAAATATTAATTAGAAGCCGGGTTTGCCAAGAAGATGGAACATGTTCTTCTTGTAGGCCTCTACGCCAGGTTGGTCGAAGGGGTTGATTCCTAAGGTATATCCACTGACTCCACATGCAAATTCGAAGAAGTATATGAGTTGACCTATGGTGTACTCATCAATCTTCGGAACCGTGATTTCCACCACAGGAACGCCTCCGGAAATATGGGCTGCTATAGTGCCTTCTGCGGCACAGTTGTTAATCTCGGTGAGTGTCTTGTGCGCAAGATAGTTGATGCCATCAAGATTGCGCTCGTCGGTGGGCACAGGTACTGTTGCGTTGGGCTTGTGCACACGCAGCATTGTTTCCATTATCAGGCGTTCACCTTCCTGTACATATTGGCCCATGGAGTGCAGGTCGGTGGTGATAGTAATGCTATGCGGCAGCAAGCCTTTGCCCTCCTTGCCCTCACTTTCGCCATAAAGTTGCTTCCACCATTCGGCAACATAACGCATATTAAGTTGGCAGCCAACAAGCATCTCTACCTTTTTCCCTTTGCGATACAAAGCGTTGCGCACGGCGGCATACATAAGTGCTGGGTTTCCATCAAGGGTATTGTTATTAATGCAAATACTATGCATGTCGCGGGCGCCTAATAGAAGCCGGTCAATATCAAACCCGGCCATTGCGATTGGCAGCAACCCCACGGGGGTGAGCACGGAATAACGCCCACCGACATTGTCGGGGATTACGTACATCGGATACCCCTCCTGTGTCGCTATTTCATGCAGTGCGCCACGTTTTGCATCGGTGATGGCCACAATGCGCTTCTGCGCCTCATCGTGGCCGTATTTCTTCTCCATGTGGGCTTTTACGATACGGAATGCAACTGCAGGCTCCGTCGTGGTGCCACTCTTGGAAATGACGCATGTGGTATAGTCCACCTTGTCAAGTAGGCTCAGGAGTTGGGCGTAGTAGTCCTCGCCCAGAGTGTGGCCTGCATAGACTATAAAGGGTTTGTCGCCGAGATTCATGGCAGCGAACTCTGATTGCAGCGCCTCGATGACCATGCGGGCTCCAAGGTACGAACCGCCGATACCAACGACCACCATTACCTGGCTCTTCTTTTGCAGGCGCTGTACGTCATCTTTCAGGCGATTAAGCATATCGTCATCAATCTCTATGGGAAGATTTACCCAGCCAAGGAAGTCGTTACCGGCAGCATCCCCTTTTATCAGGTGTTCTCTCGCCGCCAAAACCTCGGGTAGCAAGGTGTCAATTTCATCCATCTTCATGTAGTCGAGAACATGTCCGACATTTACTTTCAAGGTGTCCATTTTTTCTTTTGTTTTGTTGATATTATGTTGATATTTTGCGGCTAAAAAGGCGTTGTCTTGAAAAAAATTTATATCGTAAGTGCAATATTTTCTTCACATTAACGCAAAGAATAAAAAAATATTTTTCACGAATGAAAAAATATGTGTAATTTTGCAATTCGTTAAAGCATAGAAATATCGTAAGGATAATAAATAATAATACTGAAAATATGATGAAAAAAGTTATCAAGATTGCAATGGTTATGTCACTCATAGTGACTTCCATGAGCACATTTGCCCAGAACAACGGTAAGCCGGAGTATCCGCGCTATGGTTTCTGGAGCAACTGGTCAATCGGTGCTTCGATTGATCTCAACAACCAGGCCCGCATGGGCGGTTTCAGCTTTGGCGACAAGTGGCTCGTCTCCACTAACGCCGGCATGGACATCTTCGCCCAGCAGAAACTGAACCACGCCTTTGACTGGCGTATACGTTTTGGTTTCCCCAGCATCGGTAAGCCGCATTGGGGTGAAGTTAAAGGTGAGAGTCAGTCGTATGCCATGGATCGCCATGCCACGCTGACACTCGACCTGCTTTTCTCCCTCAACAATGCCATTAAGGGTTACGACCCTGACCGTCGCTTCAACCTCTACATCTTCGCCGGTGGTGGTCTTGGCTTCAGCTTCAACCCGGATGAGTCCATTACCAACTACGGTAAAGTTGGTATCACCCTCGACGGTGGTGTTGGTGTAAGCTATCGCTTCGGTGATCCTCACCACATCTTCTTTGAGTACGGTTACGATGTCAACGGTGATGCTCCCTCGCCCAAGACCTTCTTCAAGAGCGACCTTCACCACACCAACCGTATCTTCCGCCTCGGTTACTACTACTGCTTCGGTGTGACTGCTGCTGACCAGGCCGTTGCCGCCCAGAAAGCTATGCTGACTCAGGAGAACTTCGGTGCCCTCAACACCCAGGTCAACAACCTCGAGAATCAGGTTGTTGCCACCCGCAACAACGAGAAGAAACTCGAGAACCGCATTGCTGAGCTTGAGGATGAACTCGCTGAGGCCAGAGCCAATCAGGGTAAAGGTAACAGCGCCGCTGCTGACAGCCTGCAGGCCGTCATCGACCAGATCAAGGCCGACCAGCTCACCTTCTACGCCATGCCTTTCTCTGTGCTGTATGACATCGACGACTGGAAGGTCTCCGATACCGAGATGGACAAGGTCAAAGCCGTCGCCCGCGTTCTTAAAGACAACGACGATGTCAAAATCATGGTGGTTGGTTTCGCTGACTACAGTGGCAGCGACCAGTACAACATGAAGCTCTCCGAGAAGCGTGCCAACGAGGTGAAGCGCCTCCTCGTCAAGAAGTATGGTATTGCTGAGGATCGCATCTCCGTCGATTATAAGGGCAAGAGCGTTGCCTTCGGTGACATCCAGTACGCTCTCAACCGTCGTGTTAGCTTCTACCGTGTGATTGAATAGTTATTTTTGAAATGACATACGTAAAAGGGCTCCCTAATCGGGAGCCCTTTTTATTATATATGTATAGATGTCAATCTGCCAGCACACGGTATTCCACACGGCGGTTGTGCTTGCGTCCCTTCGGCGTGTCGTTGTTCTCTATCGGCATTGTCTTGCCGAAACCCTTTGTCGTAATCCTGTGCTGCTCTATGCCTTTCTTCGTCAGATATTCAGCTACTGCGGCGGCTCTGGCTTCCGACAACTTCATGTTGAAGTCGGCAGTACCCTGGTTATCTGTGTGTCCACGCAGTTCGATGCGCATCTCCGGGTGTGCATTAAGGGTCTCCAGCAGGTGCTGCAGTTCATTGTATGACTGAGGGAGAATGTCGCTCTTGCCGACGGCAAAGTATATGCCATGCAATATCTTTATCTCGTCGTCTTTTGGCGCAGGTTCTTTGGTCAAAGGTTCGCTGTTGATTGTCTGGTCAAGTGGTATTACGCTGACGTCATCGATGTAGTAGTATGCACCTTGAAGTATAGTGTTGGGACTTTCTATTGTGGTCACGATGCTGTGATTGAAGTCGGCGAAGTTGCCTATTGTGAGGAATCGTTCTCCTCCCTCTGCCGTGAACTCACCAGATACCTCACGCCATATCTTGCTGTCTGCCAGTATACTGTCTGTTGGGTTTAGTATCTGTGGCATAAGGTAGGTGGCTATAGACACCAATTCATTCCCTTCATTCTCCAATGTCTCGCGTTCCATCAGTATGTCCCACGATGTCGTGTCGTCAATCATCTCTCTTGTGAAAAGCGCCCCCAAGGTGGCAATGGCGTGCGGCGACTTGTCGGCCAGGCTGACCCAGAAGCTTACGTGGTAGCGGTGCCCGGCCTCCAACGGTTGTTTTAATTCTGTCTGTAGATACTCCCTATAATTGGCTTGTGAGCAATATATTCCACAGTAGGCCTGACCGTTATGCGCTGTCTGGTATCCCATTTTGTTGCGGGGCACAGCACAATCGCGTGAGCCGCAGGCATTGAAGTAGTCGCTGCTTCCTTTTGTGGGTTGCCACCAGGCTTCCACGTCGGTCATCACCCCCAAGGCTTCAATCTTCTGCGGACAACTGCGATAATCCTCAAATGAGGGGTTATACACCATGTTATCAGGTGTCTGAGCCTTGAGGCTACCGCTGTAAAGTAGCAGCAAGGCGGCTATGGTTGTCCAGCGGCGAATCATTATTTCCCAATTGTACGCATCATGCTTGTCCATAGCAGGTTAGCGGTCATGTCCCAGCTGTATCGCAGGCGCTGTTTACGTCCCTTGTCGATCAGCTCCTTACGGGTGTCAGGTTGCTGTATGTGTTTGATAGCATGTGCTATATCTTCTGGAGAGGAGGGGTCTATGTACAGCGCAGCATCGCCCCCGACCTCCGGCATTGAGGTGGTGTTGGAGCAGATGACAGCAGTTTCAGCGTACATGGCCTCAAGTATGGGGATGCCAAAGCCCTCAAAGTATGATGGATAGACCAATGCTTCAGCGGCTGACATCAGGGCTGCAAGGTCGGCGGGCTCCACATGCCCGGGCATTATTACGTCATCTTTGTGCACCATGTTATCGTAGGCCTCGGCCAATTCGTCCTGCCACCACACACGGCTGCCCACCACGACGAGCTTCAAATCGCCTGGTTCCATGGTTTTTACACGTTCGAATGCCGTTAGCAGGTTGGCTAAGTTTTTGCGCTTGAGTATTGTGCTTACAAAGATGATATAGTGGCACCCCTGTGTGAATCGTTCTCTTGTTGCCGCTTTTTCCTCGTCGCTGTGGGGGCGGTAGCCTGGATGCGAACCGTCGTAGACAACATCAATCTTGTCCGGTTTCACATCGTAGGTCTCCGTGATGTCTTTTTTTGAGTATTCCGAGACTGTGGCCACACGTGATGCATTCTGTGCGAACAGTCTGAACCAGTGTGTCATGTACTTTTGGTGCGATGCTATGAGATTGCCTGTGGCGTGTTCGAAGTTAAGGTCGTGTATCACCGTCAGCGTCGGCACTTTGGGATGCAATGGCATCATGCCGTCAGGCGACACATAAAGGTCTATCTTATATTTCTTTAGTGCGAACGGTACGGCCCATTCGAAGAACATGTACCATAGCACCGGGTGTCGTGCCTGCGGGCAAAGAACCACGGGTACGACGTTGGGTCCGAAGATGAACTCCGGGTCGGGCTTGCGGTCGAAGAGGAAGTAAAAGGTGTGCTCGGGATGCGATTGGACAATACGTTGCATGGACTCGGCTGTAAACCAGCCTATCCCGTCCATCTTGCCTTTCAGCAGCAGGCGTGTGTTCACTGCGATGCGCATGTGTCAGCAGGCATGTATAGTGCGGTCTATCACACGCGGGTAATACTCCTTCTCCAGCAGGTGTATCTTGGCTGCCAGTGTGTCCGGTGTGTCGTCGGGAGTTACTTTGCAACGCGCTTGTTCCAAGATGGTTCCACGGTCGTAGTTCTCGTCCACGATATGTATAGTTATGCCGCTCTCGGGTTCGCCGGCGGCTACAACAGCCTCATGTACATGGTGTCCGTACATGCCCTTGCCGCCGTACTTGGGCAGCAGGGCAGGGTGGATGTTTATGACTCGCTGCGGATAAGCATCGAGTATCGGCTGCGGTACCAGCCAGAGGAATCCGGCCAGGATGACCCAGTCGGCCTGCTTCTCGCGCAGGTAGTCAAGTACGGCGCCGGTCTGGTAGAAGCCTTTGCGCCCGAAGTAGCGGGCCTCGATGCCAAGGTTGTGCGCGCGCTGCGCAATGTAGGCGTCCTTTACATTATATATAATGCAAGCAACCTGCACGTCGTCTCTTCCGGCGAAGTATTCACTGATTTGCTGTGCATTGGTGCCGTTGCCCGAGCCGAGGATGGCCAATCTTATGGGTTTGCTCATTGTATAGAGACTGTTTTGTTTCGGGCTGCAAAGATACGCATATTTTTCGAAATGGCGTAAAAAAGTTGGCCTATAGCCGTGTCCGGCTCGTATTCCCTCCGTCATTCTTACGGTTGTTTACCGATTGTTTAACGGTTTAAAGCGGAAAACAACCGTAGAACAACCGTAGAACAGTCGGAGAGGCTATGGAGGGGATGCATAGAGGAGTGGAAGTGGCAGCGACTGGATTGTGAATTATATTACCTTGAGTATTAGTGAGAAAATGTGATTTCTACATGTTGTATAGGATAGAAATGAGGCAAAAAAGCCAAAAAGGAGACAAAAGACAGGCGAGCTGATTGAAAAAAATGGTGATGCTGCGGCGGAAAAGTTAAATTTTTTTAAAATACAGGCTCTTTTGTATCAACGTCTTAGCAGTAGGGTGTGCGAATTTGAATGTTAAATATTGTTCCCATGTCGGAATTTTTTTGTTTCTTTGCAGCCGATTTAACATTAAAATTAGAAGAAAATGTCAGAAATTGCAACCAAAGTTACGAGTATCATCACCGATAAACTGGGTGTTGAAGAAAGTCAAGTTGTTCCCGAAGCCAGCTTCACCAACGACCTTGGTGCCGACTCTCTGGACACTGTCGAGCTGATTATGGAGCTTGAGAAAGAGTTTGACCTTTCCATTCCCGATGAGGAAGCTGAGAAGATCGTCACCGTTGGCGACGCCATCGCTTTCATTGAGAACGCAAAGAAGTAACTCTTCTTATCATTATTGGAATGTTGAGACGATGGGGCGCGGCGCATGCCGAGTTCCACCGTTTCAACCTTTCAGTATGGTCAACCAATCTAACAACCAACCCCAAAGCTTATGGAGTTGAAGCGCGTGGTTGTTACCGGGCTCGGTGCGCTGACACCAGTGGGTAACAATGTTAGTGAATTGTGGGATAACCTCATCGCGGGCGCCAGCGGTGCAGGAATGATTACACGTTTTGACGCCACCAAGTTCAAATGCCGCATTGCAGCGGAACTCAAGGGTTTCGACCCGCTGAACTATTTTGACAAGAAAGAGATGCGCCTGCTCGACGGTTACACCGTTTATGGGCTGGTGAGTGTCGACGAGGCCATACGCGATGCCGGTCTTGCCGACGAAAATATTGACAAGTCGCGCTTCGGCGTGGTGTGGGGCTCTGGCATGGGCGGTGTCACCTCCCTGCAGGACGAGATTATAGAGTATGCCCTCAACGGCCGCACGCCGCGTTTCAGCCCTTACTGGGTGCCCAAAGTCATCACCGACATCTGCGCCGGCCAGATAGCTATCCGCTATGGTCTGCGCGGCCCCAACTATTGCACCGTGGCGGCCTGTGCCTCTTCGGCGGCAGCCATCAGCGATGCGTTCAACCTGATACGCCTCGGCAAGGCCGAAATGATGATTGCCGGCGGCAGCGAGTGCGCTGTGACCGAGGTAGGTATCGGTGGTTTCGGCAACATGAGGGCTCTGTCCACGCGCAACGACGACCCCTGGACGGCCTCGCGTCCATTCGACCTCGACCGCGACGGTTTTGTGCTGGGCGAGGGCGCAGGCACGCTGGTACTTGAGAGTCTGGACCATGCGCTTGCGCGCGGTGCCAAGATATACGCTGAACTGACCGGTGCCGGTCTTTCGGCTGACGCCTATCATATCACCGCCTCGCACCCCGAGGGTCTCGGTGTCATCGACGCCATGCGTCAGGCTGTCGAGGAGTCGGGCATGAAGGTCACGGATGTGGACCACATCAACACCCACGGCACATCGACACCGATAGGCGATATCTCCGAGCCCAAGGCCATTATGGGTCTGTTCGGCGAGCATGCCTACAAGATGGCCCTCAACTCGACCAAGTCGATGACAGGCCACCTGCTGGGCGCTGCCGGTGCGGTGGAGGCCATAGCCACCATCCTTGCCATCAAGAACGGCATGGTGCCTCCGACCATAAACCACTTCCACGACGACCCTCAGATACCTGCTCTTGACTTCACCTTCAACCATGCCAAGCCGCGTGACGTGCAGTTCGCACTGAGCAATGCCTTCGGCTTCGGTGGTCACAACGTCTGTCTCGCCTTCAGAAAGTATTGAGCCGTGTCGCTGTTCGCCAAGAAGAAGGAAAGACCGGAATTCTATCGTTTCTTTAAGAACGTGCTGGGCTTTACGCCCCGTCGCACGGAGTTGTACCATACGGCGTTCATACACCGTTCGGTGTCGGCCATGACGGAAGGTCACCGCACCAACAACGAGCGTCTGGAGTACCTCGGCGATGCCATACTGGGTTCGGTGGTGGCGGAATACCTGTACAAGAAGTACCCCCTCAAGGGCGAGGGTTTCCTCACCGAGATGCGGTCCAAGATAGTGAGTCGCAAGAGCCTCGGGCAGCTTGCGCGCAAGATAGGCATGATGGAACTCATTGAGCATCAGCGCGGGGTGGAGGGCGCCTTCAAATCGCTTGGCGGCGACGCCTTCGAAGCCCTGATAGGTGCCATATACCTGGAGCGAGGCTACCGTTTCACGCGCAAGGTCATAATCGACAAGCTCCTGTGCACCTATATAGACATCGACGAGGTGGCGAAGACGGATTGGAATTTCAAGAGCAAGCTCATCGACTGGGGGCAGAAGAACCACAAGAAGGTGACCTTCGAGATAGTGCGCAGCGTGGTGCGCGGCCATTCGGGACGTCGCGAGTACGAATGCCGGGTTGATATCGACGGACAGCCGCAACAGTCGGC
Organism: uncultured Bacteroidota bacterium; assembly: GCA_902777005.1. GTDB lineage: Bacteria > Bacteroidota > Bacteroidia > Bacteroidales > P3 > Colimorpha. The sequence goes on along the minus strand of CACYSB010000004.1, from coordinate 146,174 downwards.
CATAGAATACACCATAAAGGCGGCTGAGCAGCTTGCAGCCGAGAAGACCTACAAGGCACTGGCGCAGGCAGGCAACATGATGGGTGAAGCCTCGGAATAAGCAGGGTATTTAAGACTTTTTTTGATTTTATTTTTGTTAGGTTAAAAAAAATGTGTACCTTTGCAGAAAGGTAGGATGTGTATATTGTCACATAAGGGAAATAATATCAACCAATTAAAAACATAATTATGAAAAAAAGAATTCTTCTTATCGCCACTGCAGTGGCTTGTATGTTCGGTTTTTCCGCCTGCACCGAAGATGATGCCGCTGCTATCCAGAATGCTGCACAGCAGTTGGCCGACTCTGGTGTGCTCGGACATGTCTATCTGGTTCCGTCGCAAAAGAACGATGGTCTCATGGGTGAGCATAACGCTGCCATGATGAACGCCGATACGCTGAAGTTCAAATCCGGCGTGTGCTGCGTGAAACTGAGCACTGATGGTATCGGTGGTGTCGACTCGGTCGACCTCGGTGTCCTGTCCTTTGGCTCGTACAGCGATGTGCTTATCGACGAAAACAATCAGGTTCAGTTCCCGCTGATTGGTTTCAACCTGTGCGACACAACGCCCGAGGAGCATAATGGCGACTATGATCTCGGCATCCCCTCTATTGATATTCGGGGTGACTTCAGTTTCATTGATGAACTGAATGAGAACAACTGGAACTACTACCTCACCCACAACAACATCAGTATTACCGGTGTCGGTCAGCGTCCCAACATCATGATCATTGCTGTTAATGAGAATGAGTACTATGTCTGCTACAGTGGTAAAATCCACATCGACGCGTTCCCCGCTGTTGCCAGTCGCCTGAATGGCCAGGTTCAGAATGTCAAGGCATTCCGTGTCACCAAGGCTGGTCTCCCGTTGCTTGTTAACTATAGTGACCGTGCCACTTCCATTCTGTCAGCTCTCCTGCCCACTGTCACCCTCAACGGTGAGATCTCCATTCCTCGCATGACCTCTGAGAATGTCAAGGTCATTGAAGCTCTTGAGCATCTGGACTAAAGTAAAGAGAGTGGTGCTTGCGGCAGCCTTGGCTGCATCGTGTGCACCCTCCTATGGACAATACCAAAGCACTGCCCATGACGCCAGAACACGCGCCATGGGCGGTTGCTTTATGGTGGACGACACTTCGCGACGCCTGACGGTGGACTACCGCCGCCCCTACATGCTGGCCGAGATGGCCGAAAAGGGAGTGGCGGTGGTGTGGCCAACGGGCGGGATGGGGATACTGGGCGCCGCGTACTGTCGCAGCGGTGGCAGCAGCTATCGCGAGCAGAGGGCCACAGCGGGCTATGTGCTGCGTGCGGCTCCTTGGCTTAAAGTCGCCGTGGCGGCGCAGTACCTGCATATAGGCACCTCCGACGCCTACTACGAACCGATGCAGTGGCTCGCTGCCACGGCGGCAGTTCAGGCTACCGTTGGCGGGCGTGTCAGTTTTGCTTTGCTGGGAGGTACGCGCCCCTGGGACAGCAGCCGTCCGTGGCGCGCGCATCTGCAGATGGCATACAGGCTGGTTACACAGGTGCTTACTGTGGTGGAGGCCGAGGCTGAGGATCGCATACGTTTGCGTCTCGGTATGGAATACCATTACAACGGTGTGCTATTCTTCCGCGCTGGCATGGCAACCAACCCATTGACGGCGACGTTTGGCGTAGGGGTGAGATACCGTATGCTTAGTATAGACATAGGTGCCGAGACGCACCGTATGCTCGGCATAACTCCGCAGACATCGTTGACGCTATGGCTATGAAGAGATGGCTCATAACGTTACTGGTGCTGATGCCGCTGTGTGTGACGGCACAGGTTGACGACGCCATAGAGCAGTGGTTGCAGGAGGATGTGGACGAGAATCAGGCTGCCGCTGTCGTCGACATGCTTACGCAGTTGAACGACGAGCCTGTGAACATCAACGATACAGCAGCTGTGAGAGAACTGCCGCTAATGACACCGTTCCGCTACCGCTCTCTTTGCAATTACATAATGCTATATGGCCAGCTACTCTCCACCAAGGAACTGGCGTTGATACCGGGTTTTGATAGTGTGACAGTGGCTTTGCTGTCGTCAATAACAAAGGCAGAGCCTTATGAGGGTCGGGCGCCGCTGCGGTGGTGGCAGGGAAGGCACAGTGTTGTGGCGGGGATAGGTGGCACCGTAGAGCAGGCGACAGGCTACCGCGACGGGCGTTACAATGGCGACAACTTACACTCGATGCTCTGCTATAATTACAACTACCGCAACAAGGTAAGTGTGCGCTTTGTGGCCGACAAGGATCCAGGCGAGGCTTGGGGTAAGAGTAACTTCTACGGCTACCATCTGATGCTTAGCGATATCGGACGTCTGGATAAACTCATTGTTGGACGTTACGGGCTGCAGTTCGGGCAAGGACTCTCGCTATGGACTGGTTTCAAGCCTTTCAGTATCATGGGAAGCACGCCAGAACGGTTCGGTACAGGTGTGCGGCAGGCCAGTACATTCTATGAGACAGATTACTTGGATGGGGTCGCAGCTACTGTACGACTGTGGCGTGGCCTTCATCTTTCGGCCTTCGCATCGAAGGTGCATGGTGAGACATTGGCCGGAGGACATGCTGAGTGGAGGAGTGGCAACCTTGTGGCGGGTGTTACGTTGGCTGCCACACGCCTCGACGACAGTCTTGAGATGGGCGACTATGTGTACAACCAGACACGTTTCCGTGGGCAACGATTGTTCAACGGCGGTGTGGATGCTACTTGGCAATGGCGCAGGTTGACGCTTTATGGCGAGGCTTCGGTAGATGGTGAGGGTCATCCGGCAGTATTGGCCGGTGCCACGCTGACGCCATCGTCAATCAACCGTTTCGGTGTCAGTTACCGCAACTACCATCCTCTCTATCACAACCTGCATGCGCAGGGCTATGCCATGGGAACCACACAGGGTGAACAGGGTGTGACATTTGACGCCGTCATGCAGCTGCCATGGAGACTCAACATGATGGCAAGCGTTGACCTGCACAGTTTCGAGTCACTGCGTTATGGCAGCTACAGTCCTTCGTCGGGAGCATGGCTGCGACTGCAGCTCAGCCGTCAGATAGGAGATCGGGTGCTGGTATCGGTGCGTTATGCCGGCAGGGTGAAGGAACGCAATATTCCCAACATTGATAGCACGTTGTATCTTGGTGAGCAGACAGTAAGACGTCAGTTGCAGGGAGAGTTGAGGGCCAGTTTAGGCTCTTGGCTTATGACGACGCGTGCCATGTATAATTGTTTTGGCAGCGATAATGTAGGGAGTCAGGGTGGTTGGTTGGTGGCACAGATGGCACGTTACACGCAAGGTCCTTTGCAATTGACTGCCGGACTTGCTCTCTTTAATGTTGATGGCTATTATGCCCGTATCTATCTTAGTGAGAGTTGCTTGCAATATGCATGGAGCATCCCGATGCTTTATGGCAAGGGCCTGAGAGCACATGTGGTTGTACGATGGGACATCGGAGGAGGTCTCTCTTTTGCAGCAAAGTACGGCGTCACACGGTATTTTGACCGTGAGAGCATTGGCAGTGGTGCCGCTGAAACCGAGGGACCTATGCGCCAAACTTGGTTCGTCCAGCTGCGATGGAAATTATAGGCTGCAAGGCAATAAAAGTGCATTGTAGTCGTTATTGGATATATGAAAGTGTTGCTGCTTGGGGCCACTGGACTGTTGGGGCACAATGTGCTAAGCCGTTTGATGGCAGAAGGGCATGATGTGGTAGCGATATTGCGTCGTCCAGGTGGCATTAGGCTTCAGGGCACAGGTTGGCATGAGATTATGGGTTCGCCATTGGATTATGATACGCTGTGCGCTGCTGCCGATGGCTGTGAGGCTGTGATAAACTGTGCAGGTGTTACTGATATGTCGTTCCGTAGGCTTGAGGACTATCTGTCGGTGAACCGAGACCTTCCGCAGATGGTTGTGAAGGTGATGGAAGCACATGGAATCAGGTGTTTAGTGCATACATCGACGGCAAATACCATAGGCTATGGAAGTGCTGAATGTCCGGCCGATGAGACTGTGCCAATGCAGGAACCGTTCAGCAGCAGTCTCTATGCTGTGAGCAAGAGTATGGGCGAACAGGCTGTAATAGAGGCGGCAAGGTTCCATCCAGACTGGCATGCTGTGGTGATAAATCCAGGCTATATGCTTGGGGCTTGGGACGTGAAACCTTCGTCTGGTAGGATGCTGCAACTGTCATACAACAAGAGCATTGCGTTTGCACCGAGCGGAGGAAAAGCATTTGTTGCCGTGCAGGATGTGGCGGAAGCTGCCGTGAATGCGTTGACAAAGGGAGAGAATGGAACAAGGTATATTGTCACCAATAGTACAGGGTGTATGTCTGTCAAGGAGTTGTATGAACTGCAGGCACGTGTGATGGGCTACCGCCAAAAGATTGTGACGCTACCCGACTGGGTACTGGCAGTTGTAGGTAGGGTGGGGGATATGCTACGGTGCATGGGTGTAAGCACCGAGGTCTCGACAAATAATGTGAGGCAGCTTATGGTGATGGAATATTATAACAACGGTCATGGAACAAGAGGTTTAGGGTTCCATGAGACTCCGTTGGCCGAGGCTGTGGAGCAGTTCCACCGATGGATAGAAGAAAACAATAAAAATAGCAAGATATGAAACAGTTACATGCAATCATACTGCTGGCGGTTGTATTGCTGGCAAGTTGTAATAGCCCGGAGAACAAGGCTCTTGCTAAACGTAGTTCGTCCGGAAAGACTTGTGAGGTGCTTATTGCTGCCGATAAGGGATTGTACACAGGTGCTACACTGGCGCTTATAGATTCCATCTTCCGAGCTCCGCAGGATGGGCTTCCTCAGGATGAACCCCGTTTCGATGTAATCAATGTGCCGGTATCATCACTGCATAATACCCAGATGTTCAAGATGCACCGTAATATTGTCATTTGTGATGTCAAGAGTGGAAATCCCGATAAGTTTTACATACATCACGACCAATGGGCGGAACCGCAGACGGTGATAGATGTCGCTGCCAGCAGCGAGGCGTCGTTGTGCACTATGATACGTAAGCATGCAGGACGTATCATTGAGGAGATATACCGTGATGAATACCGCCGCATGGACAATGCTTTCTATAAGGACCGCAATGTGGAGTTGATGCAGAGGGTGAAGGATAAATACGGCTTCAGCATTACGTTGCCCAAGGAGTTCTCGTGGGCTAAGGATGACGGAGATTTCGTGTGGCTGCGCAAAGAAACCAAAGACTTCGGATTGGGTGTATTTGTGCAAGTTATGCCCTATATTGACGAACGTCAATTCGACACCACGAAAATATGGAACCGCTTAGACACTATGATGAGACGTGAGGTACCGGGACCTGCTGAAGGCAGTTATATGGGCACTGAGCGTCGTGTGGCTCTGGATAGCCGTGTAGTGGAATTTGATGGGGTAAAATACTGCATAGAGACCAGAGGTCTGTGGCGTCTGTTTGGTGACTTCATGGGAGGCCCCTTCGTGAATTACTGCCTGCTTTCTCCTGACGGCAAACAGATTGTGGAACTCACAGGCTATGTATATTGTCCGCGCTTCGGCAAGCGTGACTACCTGATGCAGGTGGATGGTATCTGCCGCTCAATAAAATGGCCGGAAGGTGAATAAAAGGCTATATATATTACTTTTGACCACCATTTTTTCGGCGGGTGTTGCTGCACAGAGCATAGACTTTTTGCGTAATAGTGAGTTGGTGCTCGCCGGTGGGGCAATGAATTATATTGGCGATCTTAACAACCAGTCGGTTTTCTCCAAACTACATGCTGCTGGTGGAGTAGGGTTACGGACACGTTTGGATAACAGATGGGCAGTGAGGTTTGAGGCTGCATATGGTCGTATTTCTTGTGCAAAAGACTATATCGCCAGGCGTAACCTGAGTTTCCGGAGCGATATAATTGAACTTGCGGCTTTGGCTGAGTTTAATTTCCGCCCATATGGGCCTGGCGCCACGGAAAGTGCATGGACGCCGTATATCTTTGCTGGTGTTGGGGTGTTCCATTATAACCCAACGGCACAGTATACTGACAGTGAAGGCAATGTCCAGTGGGTGGCGTTACAACCTCTTCACACAGAGGGGCAGGGTACATCGCTCTATCCGAATCGGCGGCCATATACTTTAGTGCAAATATGCATGCCGTTCGGTGTTGGTGTGAAACTTAGGCTTAACAAGACTTTCTCGCTGACTGCTGAATATGGTTTGCGCAAGACTTGGACTGATTATTTGGATGATGTAAGCAAAACATACGTTGGCAGTACGTTGCTTGAAAATGAGGTGTTTGAAGGAGAGGTTGCAGCCCGTATGGCTGACCGCAGCGGCGAGGTGGAGCCGGGATTTGTGAATGCTGTCGGTATCAAAAGGGGCGACGATGCTTTGAAGGATTGGTATGCGTTTATGCGGGTCTCTGTGGGTGTCAACCTTGAGACTTTGTTGGGATGGACGCGCTCTAAACGTTGTAAATTATAAGGCTATATGACAATAAGGGAACAGATTGACATGAGCCGCGTGCCTCAGCATGTGGCAATTATCATGGACGGCAATGGCCGTTGGGCCATGAAACAGAAGCATGAACGTATATTTGGGCATAATAATGCCATCACTGCAGTTCGACATGCCGTGGAGGCGGCTGTGGATCTCGGTGTGCGCTATTTGACATTGTATACTTTCAGCACTGAGAATTGGAACCGCCCACAGGCTGAAGTTGATGGTCTTATGGAGCTACTTATCAAGGCTGTCAACGATGAGACCAAAACCCTCATGGATAACAATGTGCGTCTGAAGGTAATAGGTGATATTCAACGCATACCGGAACGGTCGCGCACGGTGTTGCTGGGTTGTATAGAAAAGACATCAGCCAACAGCGGCACCACGTTAATCCTGGCATTGAGTTATAGTGCACGCTGGGAGATGGCTGAGGCTGTGAGGCAAATCTGCCGTGATGGGCTGAATCCAGAAAGTGTTGATGAAGAAACGTTGCGCCGCTATTTGTCTACGCGCGACTATCCAGACCCAGACCTGTTGATACGTACCGGTGGAGAGCTTCGCATAAGTAACTTCCTGCTTTGGCAGATGGCATATACGGAGCTTTATTTCATCGATTTGCTTTGGCCTGATTTCCGTCATGAGGACTTCTACACCGCAGTGGTGGATTTCCAAGGGCGTCAGCGTCGTTTCGGAAAAACAGAAGCCCAGGTTGAAGGAAAATAAAAAATATTTGCGCGTAATATAATAAATCATCACCATTTGAGTTATTATATGGTTGTCGGGTAGTCTGACGACATGCCAAACTATAAATGATGAAACAAACGAAACGACTGCTACTGCTTGCAATACTGCTGTTGCTCAATGGCATTGTGCTGAGAGCACAGACAGTTGTGGGTGGTGGCGATGGATATGATCTCGACTATCTGACGCCAAAGACATACGAGATTGGAGGCATAAGCTATGAAGGTGCTGACAATTTTGACACCCGTGTTGTACAACTGGTGGCCGGTCTTCAGGTTGGTGATCGTGTCAAGGTGCCTGGCGACAAGATTTCCGCCGCAGTGGAGAACCTTTGGAAGCAGGGCATGTTTGAAGATGTGCAGATACGTGTAAGCCGCATACAGGGCAATATCATCTTTCTTAAGATTATACTCAAGGAGCGTCCCCGTATGGAGAAGTTCTCATTCACAGGTGTGAAGAAGGGCGAGGCGGACAAACTCCGAGAGGAGATAAAAATATCCAACGGTGAAGTTGTCACGGAGAATATGCTCCGCACCTCGGTGAACAAAATCAAGGGATATTACATTGACAAGGGATACACCCGTGTGGAGGTTAATCCAACTACGGAACTGGATTCTAATGGCCGTGTTACTGTGACTTTTAATGTCAATCGTGGCAAAATTGTAAAGATTGACAGCCTGATTTTTGATGGCAACGAGCAGGTGAAGACTATCACCCTGCAGAGCAAGATGGAGAAAACACATGACGTGCATTATTTCTGGAAGCTGCGTTTTTGGACCAAGGCTTTCTGGAAGAAGAGCCGCTACATAGAGAGCGATTTCCGCGAGGATTTGGACAAAGTGATAGCCTACTATAACGAGCAGGGTTTCCGCGATGCCCGAGTCATCAGCGACACTGTGTGGGATGTGCAGCAGGTTGAGGAAGAGGGCAAGAAGTCCAAGCAGGAGCTTGTCAAGGTGAAGGTCAAGGTATATGAGGGCCAGCGCTTCTTCTTCCGCAACATCACCTTCACCGGTAATACCGTATACAGCGACGAACTATTGCACAGGGCCATGCGTATCAACAAGGGTGACCCCTACAACAAGAAGGAGTTGGACATGAACATCAGTTACAATCCGTCGGGTACTGATATCACGTCGCTATACATGGACAATGGTTACCTTTTCTTCCGCGCCACTCCTGTGGAGATTGCTGTGGATGGTGACTCAATCGATATTGAGATACGTATCGTTGAGGGTAAGCAGGCACGAATCCGTAACGTTTCTGTTGAGGGTAACACCATCACTAACGACAAGGTAATTATGCGCGAACTGCATACACGACCCGGCGATCTCTTCAGCCGCGATGCCATCATACGCAGCCGTCGTGAGCTTGTGACACTCGGCTACTTCAAGGAGGAGAGCATCATACCAGAACCTAAGCCCAACGCCGAAGATGGTACCGTAGATATCGTATACAAGGTCGAGGAAGGCTCCACTAGCCAGCTTAACCTGCAGGGCGGATACGGTGGTGGAATGGTTATAGGTCAGATTGGCGTTCAGCTCAACAATTTTAGCATCCGCAATATCTTCAACAAGGATGCATGGGCACCACTTCCCGCCGGCGACGGACAGAAGTTGGGTATCAACGCTGTCACCAATGGTACGCATTACTATTCCCTCAGTGCCTCGTTTACGGAGCCTTGGCTGGGCGGTCATCAGGCACAGTCGCTCACAGGTTCTATCTACCATAACATGTACAGCAACGGCTTCTACTATGGACGAGACAACGCCAACTACTATAGTCTCCAGATTACAGGTGCTGGCGTGAGTTTTTCCAAGCGTCTGAAATGGCCTGACGATTACTTTATCGTGAGTCACGGTATCAGTTACAAACATTATACGCTGGTTAACTATAGCCTCAGCTCGGATATATTCACCGACGGTGTTTCCAACGACCTGAGCTATGGCTTTACCATCAGTCGCAACTCTCTCGATTCACCCATCTATGCTCGCAGCGGCTCCGAGGTGTCTGTGAGCGCATTCATCACGCCTCCCTATTCTCTGATAGCCGGCAAGACTGAATTTGCCAGCAAGCAGGAAAAGTACAGGTGGATAGAATACTACAAGGTCAACATGCGCGGTTCGTGGATGCTCAATCTCGTCGGCGATATGGTGCTCAACGCTCGCTTCCGCTTCGGCTTCATGAGCTACTATAACGACAAGATTGGACTCTCGCCCTTCGGACGCTACTTCGTTGGTGGCGATGGTCTCTCGTCGTGGATGCTCGATGGGCGCGAGGTTATTCCTCTGCGTGGTTACCAGAACAACTCCATTGGTGCCAGCGTCAATGGCGGCGGCGCTGTGTTCGACCGATTCACCCTCGAACTTCGCCAGCCTATCATTGAGAGCAACACCGCCACTATTTGGTTGGCAGGCTTTGTCGAGGGCGGCAACTGCTGGAGCGACATTAGTGAGTTCCAACCCTTCAAGATGTATAATGCTGCTGGTATCGGTGTGCGCCTCTTCATGCCCATGTTTGGCCTCATAGGCATCGACTGGGGCTATGGTTTTGACGGCGCTTCCGGCGGCAGTCAGTTCCACTTCTCCATTGGTCAGAGTCTCGATTAGCAATGAAGCATAGCCTATTCATAATCCTCATCCTGTTATGCCTCACCCCCACGGCTGTGGCGCAGAAATATGCCGTGGTCAACACCGACTATGTGCTTAAGTCCTTGCCTGATTATGCCAGTGCACAGAAGCGTCTTGACCGCTATGTCGCTGACTGGCAGAAGGAACTATCCGACAAGGCCGCTGAATTGGAGTCGATGCGAGCAGACTACGAGCAGGAGAGCTACCTGTTGCCCGAGAACCTCAAGAAACGCCGTCAAGAGGAGATTCGTGCTAAAGAGCAGGAAATAAGAGACCTCCAGCAGCAGCATTTCGGTGCCGGTGGCGACCTCGAGAGGCATCGCGCCGAACTCCTTAAGCCTGTACAGGACCGTGTCTTCAGTGCAATAGAGCGTATCGCCAATGAGAAAAACTATGCCTTTGTGTTCGACAAGGCCGGTAGCCCAACAGTGTTGTATGCCAACAAGAAATACGACATCAGCGACGAGGTACTGGAGCAACTCGGCGTGAAGCCCAATGCTGCCACAGCAGCATCGCAGTCAGAGAGACCCGGAGTCCCTGACAAGAAGGGTTCCGAGTCGTCAAAGGAGGCCAAAGATGCCAAAAAGAAACCCTCCAACCCCGAGATGCGCGACAGTTTTGGCAACAGAAAGTCCTCTCGCAATGTACCGTCACCACTTGGGCCATTGGAAAAGAGAAAATAATATATAAACAGTATACAAGATGAAAAAAAGCTTAATCGCAATCATGGTATGCCTGCTTGCTTTCGGTGGCAGCACCATGGCTCAGAAGAACACTAAATTCGGACACATCAACTCCAACGATCTGATGCAGATTATGCCTGGCCGTGACTCGGCACAGACTGTGCTGCAGGGCGAGGTGGCTGAACTTGAGGAGACCCTCAAGTCCATGCAGGCCGAGGCCGAGAAGCGCTACAACGATTATGTGGCCAACCAGGCTGGCTGGACCGAACTTATCCGTCAGACCAAACAACGCGAGATACAGGATATGGCTGCTCGCATCGAGGAGTTCCAGCAGAACGCCCAGAAACAGCTCCAGGAGCGCGAGGCTGAGTTGCTGAAGCCCATTATCGACCGTGCCAAGAAAGCCATCGCCGATGTCGCCAAAGAGGGTGGCTACACCTATATCTTCGATACGGGCACCGCTGCGGTCCTCTACGATGAGGGCGGCGACGATATCATGCCTCAGGTGAAGAAAAAACTTGGCTTGAAATAGTCTCTTTGAAACGCTGGTTGGCAGCGCACAGCGCATCGTCGGCGTTTATGCCGTGACACCGCGCCCAGTCCACCAACGCAAACAGTAAATCACCGAACTCCGATTCGGTACAGTCATCTGCCGGTTGGCAATTACCTAAAGGTATATTGGCAACCGGCTTTTTTTTGTCCTCTCTCATGCCGGCCACCTTCTCCTGCATCCTCACGGCTTTGATGAGTGCCGGAAGCGACTGCGGCACCCCTTCAAGCACGTCCTTACGCCCCTCGCGCATCTTCAGCTGTTCCCAGCTCTCGCCGTGGTATTCGTCTTTGCGGTAAATAAATGGGTGCCGTTCTATAAGCTTGTCGCTTATGGTGTTGTATATCTCTTCTGTGGTAAAGAGCCCCTGTTCCTCGGCAATCTTGCAATAGAACAGTATGTGCATCGCCACGTCGCCAAGCTCTTTCTTCAGATCGTTGGTATTGCCTGATACGATGGCTTCGCTCAGCTCGTGCACCTCCTCTATCGTCAAGTAACGCAGGCTCTTCATGGTCTGCACTTTGTCCCACGGGCACTCCTTTCTGAGGGTGTCCAGTATATCACTCAGCCGTTCAAATGCGGTGCACGTCTTCGACTCCATCTATCTTCTTCAGTTTTTCTATCAGACCGTTCAGACTGTCCACGTCATTCACATACAGCATGATGATGCCCTGTGCCACGCCCTCCGACGCCTCCAGTGTTATGGCTCGCATGTTTAGGTCCAACTCTTCAGAGATGCTACGTGTAATCTCCTGCAGCAACCCCTTTTTGTCTATGGCCGTGAGGGCGATACCGGTGAGCAGTGACAACTGTTCGCCGGGGCGCCATTTGGCGCGCACTATGTGGTTCTCGTGGTTGGCCATCTCGTCCATAGCCTCGCGGCAGTTGGTGCGGTGCACCATTATCTTGCCGTCCTGCACTATGCCGACCACCTGGTCGCCAGGCACAGGCTTGCAACATGGCGCTGTCTCCGTGGGATAGTTCTCGTATTCCTTGTCGAGCAGGAATGGGTGTGACTTTAATTCGGACGACTGCCACGGCATCTGTGATGCTTCGTTGTCGAAGAGGTCTTTGTACCTATCAAGGAAAAACAGCTTGGGTGTCGGCCTGGCCTTGCCGAAACATTCGGCAACCTGGTGCTCAGTGACGTTTCCTATTGCTATGTCGTAGTACAAGTCCACGTCGCTCTTCTGGTTCAGATAGCGTTTCAACTGCCCGAAGTTCGCCTGGTTGTTCCTGACATGCAGCTTGGCATAGTATCCCGCCAGCTTGCGCTGTCCTTCTTCCACATATTCTTTCTTCTGCTGCCGCAAGAAGTCTTTGATGGCCTCTTTGGCACGCGGCGTCTGGCATTGGTCGAGCCACTCCGGCACTGGCAGGGTCTTCTTCGAGGTGAGCACCTGCACCTGGTCGCCGGTGTGCAGGCGATGGCCTATGGCCGCAGGCTTGGCGTTGACCTTGGCGCCTATGCAGTGCATACCCAGTGCGGAATGTATGGCATAGGCAAAGTCGAGCACCGTGCTGCGGCTGGGCAGCACAACGGTCTTGCCGGTTGGCGTGAAGAGGTATATCTCTTTGGTGTAGAGTGTCTCCTTGAATTCCTCCACCAGGTCCAGTGCGCTCTTGTCGCTGTTCTCCAGCGAGGTGCGTATCTGCTGCAACCATTCCTCCACAGGGTTGTTTTCTATATGCTCCTCCGGGTGGGCCTCCTTGTAGAGGAAGTGTGCCGCCATGCCTTTCTCGGCAATGGTGTCCATGCGTTCGGTGCGAATCTGCACCTCCACCCAGCGCCCTATGGGAGTCATCACGGTGGTTTGCAGGCTCTCGTAGCCGTTGTTCTTGGGGTGCGTTATCCAATCGCGGAAGCGCGTGGGATTTGTCGGGAACTTGCCCGAGATGAGGGCGTAGACCTTGAAGCACTCCTCTTTCTCCTTCTCGCGTGGCACCCCTTTGAGGATTATGCGCATGGCGTAGAGGTCGAATATCTCGTCGAAATCAACGTGCTTGTTCTCAATCTTCTTCCAACAGCTGTATACGCTCTTGACCCTCGTCTTCAGTTCGTATCGGTAGCCCTGTTCGTCGAGCATCTCCCTCACGGGTGCCATGAGGCACTTCTCCAGCTTCTCGCTGGTGCCTGCCGTAGCGGCAATCTTGGCCTCTATCTCGGTATACTTGTCGGGGTTGGTGTAGCGCATCACCAGCTCCTCGAGCTCGGTCTTTATGTTGTACAGACCCAGGCGGTGCGCCAGTGGTATGTACAGGTACGACGTCTCGCTCGCTATGGCCAGCTTCTTGGTGTCCTTCATCGACCCCAGCGTGCGCATGTTGTGAAGTCGGTCGCAGAGCTTGAGGAAGATGACGTAGGCATCGTTGCACATCGACAGCAGTATCTTGCGGTAGTTCTCCGCCTGTTTGCTGTCGGTCTGCTGCATCACCATGACGTCGTTTATCTTGGTCAGGCCGTCAACGATGACAGCCACCCTGTCGCCGAATACCATACGCAGTTCGTCGAGGGTTATATCGGTGTCCTCCACCACGTCGTGCAGCAGAGCGCACACCACGGCTATGGGGCCGAGCCCCACCTCCTTGACGGCTATCAAGGCCACCGCCAGTGGGTGGAAGATATAGGGCTCGCCGCTCTTGCGGCGGGTGCCGGCATGTGCCTTTTTGGCTATCTGGTAGGCGCGCAGTATCTGGACCTCCTCCTCGTCGGTGAGGGGCTTCAGCTCACGGCAGGCCGCTACAAGTTCTCTATACTTGGCCTGTATCTCGCGTTCTTCGCGCGCTTCGTCTATAACATATTCTGTCATGTACTACCAGAATATTAAGGTTGTCAGCGCCACGACACCCACCAGATCGAGGCTCACTCCGCAGGTGAAGTAGCCGTAGCCGCCGTAGTTGGCGTAGCCCACCGAGGCCGACGACCAGCAGAAGTTGCTGTTGTGCTTCGGCAGAGCCATACGCACTCCCACTTCGCCGCCCAGATGCTGTCCGCCGCCGCCCACGCCACAGTAGAGCTGCCAGTCGAGGCCCGAGTCATAGCCCGACAGGCGCAGTACAGCGCCGGCGCTCAAGTAGGTATGGCGCTTGCCGCCGTTGGCTGTGACGTAAAAACCCCACCGCTTGGGCAGGTAGGTGAAGTTGCCGCCGATACCGACGTCGTGCCGGCCGGTAATCAGTGTTCCTTCCACGAAGAAGGAACAGTAGCGTCTGCCGAGGTTGTTGAAGTAGTGGTGCTCCGGACGATGATAGACCGCTGAGGTCTCGCCGCTGCCCCTCACACTGCCGTTCAAGTCATAGTACACCGGAGCCCCAAGCACATTGGCTTCTTTCTTCTCGCTCTTCGGCTGTGGCTTGGCACCTATGACGTTCTCTTCATCGTCAATGGTATCGTTGTCGTCGACGTCAACAGTGTCGGCGGTCACGGCTACGCTGTCGCGCACTACGTCTTGGGCCCATACGGTGCCCCAGAGTGTCAGCAGTGCTATCAGTATCAGTTGTTTCATTATTCTTCGTCGTTGGCTTTCTCTTTCAAGGCGGCGCGTATCTTGCCCTCCAGCTCGTCGCAGAGCTCGGGGTTGTCGCGCAGCAGCTGTTTGAGGGCTTCGCGGCCTTGGGCCAGCTTGCTCTCGCCGTAGCTGAACCACGAACCGCTCTTGTGTATGATGTCGAGGTCCACGCCCAGGTCAATAATCTCGCCCAGACGTGAGATGCCCTCGCCGAATATCATGTCGAACTCGCAGGTGCGGAAGGGTGGGGCCACTTTGTTCTTCACTATCCTCACCTTCACTCGGTTGCCAATGTTCTGGTCGCCATCCTTGATGGCCTGTGTGCGGCGTATGTCGATACGCACCGAGGCGTAGAACTTCAAGGCGTTGCCGCCGGTGGTGGTCTCGGGGTTGCCGAACAGGACGCCTATCTTCTCGCGCAGCTGGTTGATGAAGATGCAGCAGCAGTTGGTCTTGCTGATGGTGGAGGTGAGCTTGCGCATGGCCTGGCTCATCAGGCGTGCCTGGAGGCCCACCTTCGAGTCGCCCATCTCGCCGTCGATTTCGGCCTTGGGGGTCAGCGCGGCGACAGAGTCGATGACGATGATATCGATGGCGCCGGAACGGATGAGGTTGTCTGCAATCTCCAGTGCCTGCTCGCCGTTGTCGGGCTGCGAGACAAGGAGCTCGTCGATGTTCACGCCCAGCTTCTTGGCATAGGTGCTGTCGAAGGCATGCTCGGCGTCGATGAAGGCCGCTATGCCGCCCTGCTTCTGGCACTCGGCTATGGCATGGGTGGCCAGGGTGGTCTTACCGCTCGACTCGGGGCCGTAGATTTCTATCACCCTGCCCTTGGGGAAGCCGCCGACACCCAGCGCCGCGTCAAGGCTGATGCTGCCCGTCGAGATGACGTCCATCTCCTCCACCGCTCGGTCGCCGAGTTTCATTATAGAACCCTTGCCGTAGTTCTTCTCGATCTTGTCCATCGTGCTCTGTAGTATCTTCAGTTTTTCCAGCTTCTGCGCAGCAGCGTCGTTCACTTCTTTTGCCATATTTTTTCAGTCGTTAATGTTGTTGATGTTTGTTTTATTGGGCAAAGGCACGCTTATTTCAGCTTGGCCAGTGCCTCTTTCATGCGGCGCAGAGCCTCGCGCAGCAGGTCTTCACTGGTGGCGTAGCTCAGGCGTATGCAGCTGTCGTCGCCGAAGGCCGAGCCCATCACTGTGGCCACACCGGCCTCGTTGAGGAGATAGAAGGCCATGTCGGTCGAGTTCTCTATCTTGGTGCCGTTGTAGCTCTTGCCATAGTAGCTGCTCACGTCGGGGAAGAAATAGAAGGCTCCCTGCGGCAGGCGCACCTTCAGGCCCGGTATCTCGCACAGCAGCTTGTACACCATGTCGCGGCGCTGCTGGAATATGTTGCGCATGTCTATGATGTCCTTGCTGGTCTTGGGGTCCATGAGCATGGCGCAGACGGTGGCCTTCTGGGCTATCGAGCAGGTGGCGCTGGTCACCTGGCCCTGAAGCTTGTTGGCGGCCTTGGCGATGACCGTCGGGGCGGCGATGAAGCCGATACGCCAGCCGGTCATGGCGAAGCCTTTGGCAACGCCGTTGACGGTGATGACGCGCTCCTTTACCTCGGGGAACTGGGCTATGCTCTCGTGCTTGCCAACGAAGTTGATGTGCTCATAAATCTCATCGGCCATCACGAAGAGGTTCTCGTGCTTGGCGACCACCTCGGCGATGCCCTTCAGCTCTTCCTTGGTGTAGAGCATGCCGGTGGGGTTGCTCGGCGAGGAGAACATGATGAGCTTGGTCTTCGGGGTGATGGCGGCCTCGAGCTGCTCGGGCGTCACCTTGAAGTCATTCTCCAACTTGGTCTTCACAAAGACGCACTTGCCCTCGGCCAGGCGGACGAACTCCTTGTAGCTCACCCAGAAGGGGGTGGGGATGATCACCTCGTCACCTGGGTTGATGAGACACTGCACCACCTGGAACAGGCTCTGCTTGGCTCCGGTGCTGACGACAATCTGCTCGGGCTTGTACTCCAAGCCGTTGTCGCGCATCAGCTTGGTGCAGATGGCCTCCTTCAGGTCGGGATAGCCCGGCACGGGGGGATAGTGGGTGAAGTTGTCGTCAATGGCCTTTTTGGCGGCTTCCTTCACCACCTCGGGGGTGTTGAAGTCGGGCTCACCAATGCTGAGGCTGATGACATCTTTGCCCTGGGCCTTGAGCTCACGGGCTTTGGCTGTCATGGCGAGAGTCTCGCTCTCGGCCATATTGAGGATTCTGTTAGAAAGTATTTCCATTGTTGCTAAATTTTTGAAAATGCAAAATTACACAAAAATTCCGAATCTGCCAAAAAAATGTTCTCATACCCTTCTCTCGTCCTTCTCATACCCATCTCATACCCATTTCATACCTCCTCGGTAGCACATCTTACCCCCACTTTCGGCCACAAGGTGGGCCATTTGGTCGCAATTTTCCTCCCCAATGAGGTCCTGAGACTGAAATTCAGAACCGCTCATATCTGCTCCAAGAGTGTGAAAAAGCGTCCGAACGAGGGGTTCATGCATCTATTTTGAGGCCTTTGAGAGGAGAATTTTGATGCATTCTGTCCCATTTCCGAGGGTTGGCATTGCGGGTGCTTTGGGTTTGGTGATGTCGTATTTCATTGTTTCTTTGCTTTTTAGAGGTGAATTAGTTTCTCTTTATGTCTTCCAATTCCAGTCTTCCAGTTGATTTTTGAGGGGTATCTATTTCTTTTCCCTTCCCTTTTATTACTTATATATATCTTATTATTAATTAGTTATAAGTATTATAAAGAGGGGTTTTGGAAATTAGGGGTACCTTTTTTTTAATTGGAAGACTGGAATTGGAAGAGGGTTGTTGGTTTACTTCGTTGTTGACTTTTTCTCTACTAGGCCTTTGCGATTCAAAAGAAAACCCCTGCGGTACATTCCGCAGGGGCCATATTCCATTATGGATTACCATTCAATGTCTGCGCTTGGAAGAGGAAACGGTGTAGCCTTCCAGTATGGGCGGCTCGCCAGAGGTTGGATGTTGCCAGTCCTTGCCGCCGGTGATGCTGCCGACGCCTGCGTGCAGGGCATCATAGAGGGCATTGTAAGTCCTGTCTTCCTCATATTTGGTGACATTGGTCTGGCTGCCATCTATGAGGTAGCAGCCTGTGTAGGTGGCTCCCGACGTGCTGCCGTAGAAGATGTTGCGGTTGTCTATGGCGTAGCAGTTCCTGATGGTGCCGCCGGTGGCTCGGCCGACAATGCCGCCAAGAGCGGCGCCGTCGGCTTGGTACATGAGATCGAGGCCGTTGACATAGCAGTTCTCTATGCTGCCGCCGCTCATCAGGCACACTATGCCGCCTCCTGCACTGGAGGATGTGGTGGTGGTGATGATGGCGTCGCTGCCGTCGCTGAAGCAGTTGATGACCCTGCCTCTGCCGAGGCTGTCGACAATACCGCCCACCGTATTGCCGCGCAGCTGCCCTTCGAGCCAGCAGTAGTTGACTGTTGAGCCGGCGCCTATGTTGTTCTTCACTATACCGCCCACGTGGGCGCTGGTGTAGATATGGCCGGTGCGGCTCAGGTAGCAGTGCTCCACGGTGCCGCTGTTGTTGTACACTATGCCGCCCCAGTTGTTGGCGCTGCCGGTGATGGTGGTGGCGAAATAGCAGTCTTTCACTTGGCAGCCGGCCTCGTTGCTGAAGCAGATGCCTGCCACCTTGGAGCTGGCTTCGGTGAAGGTGAGCGTCATGGCGGGCGTAGTGGCCGATATCTGGCAGCCTTTGATTACGCCGCCGCTCTGGTTGTTCATGCAGATGCCGGCGAAATTATGGCCTTCTTCCACCTTGGCGCTTCCTTCGAAACGGCAGCCGTCTATGATGCCTGTGTTGTTGACGCAGATGCCCGCAAGGGCTGCGGAGGCCGACGTGAGGGTCTTGGGCTTGCCGGGTATTGTCGTTGTCACGCAGTTGCGTATGGTGCCGGCATTGCTGTAGCAGAAGGGCGAGACACCGGAGGCACTCGACGAACTGAAGTAGGCGCCGCATTTGAGCGTGATGCCCTCCACCACGCCGCCGGCGTCAATAGACTGGAAGAGGGGTGCGTTGTTGCAGGAGTCTACGATGCCGGGGTTGGTCCTGTAGTCCATGGCGGTCATGTGGCCCACGAAGTGACGTATGCCGTTATTCCAGTTGTCCTTGTCGAGCACTATGTCGGTGCGCATGATCTTGATGTAGGTGTCGGCAGTTATAGGCTGGCCGTTGATGTAGCGTTCGGCGGGCGGCTCGGCAGCGTTGTAGCATTCGCGCAGATACGTCAGGTCTTCAATGGTGTAGACCTTGAAGGGACGGTCGGCGGTGCCGTTGCCGGAAATGCTTGCTGCCGGAGTGCTGCTCCAGTCGCTAATCTCCAGGGCCTGCATGTAGGTGAGGCCATTGCGGCGCGTATTGGCGGTGAAGGTGCGCGAGCTGCTGCCGGCGGCAGTGTTCACCGTGGCAGTGAGCTTGTAGCTTGTCGTGGTCTCGCGGCCGGCGATGGCAGGCAGTATGAGGTAGAAGGTCTTGATGCTGTTCTGGGGGAATTCCAGACTGCCGCAGTTGATGGTCACCGTCTGGTTTGCTGCGGTGTTGGCGGCCGCTGTGAGCGAGGGGTCGAAGGTCTTGTAGCCGTTCACGTTGAAGAGGCCGCAGAGCTGCTTTTTGCTATCGTCTGCCGACGTGATTACAATGTTGTTGAGTGTTGTGGCAGCGCCGGTCTTGTTGACGAACTGCAGGCGCACTATGGCAGCGACGGAGTGGAAGTCGAGGTTGAAGGGGGTGTAGTACTCTGCGTCCCATTCGCCGCCGTACCAAGCCACCATGGGGAGCATCTGTTTGTCGAAGGTGAAGTCACCCTTGTCGCCGCTGCGGTAGGTCTGCACGCTCGGCAGGTTGATTCTGACGGTGAAGTCGGTACCGCCAGTGGATTGGATGTAGTTGCTTTCGCTCGAGGGATGCAGTCCGAGGAAATACTTGGAGCCGTCGGGCAGCTCGGTGAGGAACACGCCGTTGTAGTCTACCCAGTTCTCGCCGTTGGCGGCAAGGAGCCACGCACGGTAGTGGTCGCTACCGGTGGTGGTCATGTTGCTGCCTATGCTTATCTCGTCGTCGTACTCCCAGATGATGAGGTGCTCGTTTTCAAGGTATACCTTGGAGTCGTCATCACCCTTGGGCTGCTCGATGGTGGCGTTGAAGGTGAACTGTTTGTTGCTAAGGGGCTTCTCCTTGCGGCAGGCTGTGGACAGCAGGGCAAGGAATAACGCCACTATGACTATTGTGAGTTTCTTCATGGCTGTCATTGTTTTCATTCCCATTCGCCGCGCTCGTACTCGCCGGAGGCGTCGGTGAATTCGGTAATCTCGTCCGAGGCACGCAGGCCGTCGTTGTCGTTACCCTCTATTAGCACATAGTCCTTGTGGAGAGCCACAGATACCCTGTAGCCCTCTTCGGGCAGGTAGGTGTAGACCTCCAGCGCTGGTTGTATATATTGTCTCTTCATCGTTTACTGCTTGATGAGTTTCTGTATCGTTACGCCTGCCGCCGAATGGATGCGCAGGTAGTAGATGCCGGTGGAGTAGCTGCCCACGTTGATGGTGATCTTCTTCTTGCCTTCGGCATCGTAGTCCTCGAGCAGGCGGCCGTCGTTGTCGTAGAGCTCCACATGCTGCATGTCGTTGGCTTCGATGGTGACGAAGTTGAGCGTGGGGTTGGGGTAGGCCTTGACGTCGTTGACGGGTGCCTCCTGAGGCTCCTCGTCGGGTATCGACTTGGCGTGGAAGGTGAGGGTGAGGTTCACTATGCTGTCGCATCCGTGGACACTCTGCATGGTGTCGGCGAGCACAAGGGTGGTGGTGCCGTGGCTGTCGAGCGACTCACGCAGCAGTTCGGTCTCGGTGGCCGTGAGGCTGAAGCCGTAGCCTTCGTAGGCCTCGCCGATGGTGGCGCTGTCGGCATAATTGGTGAGGCTGCCGTAGTGCAGCACGAAGCGTATGTGCATGGTGCTGTCTATCATCTCCACCTGGTCGACGAAGTGCAGCGACAGGGTGTCGCCGTTGTTGTAGGCTGTGCCTTCCCATTCCAGGCTGTCGCAGCCGTAGACGGTCATGGTGTCGCGCACCGGTATCATGTCGGGCTCGCCGAAGAGCGGGAAGCCTTCGTTGTTGCCGTCGAGGTCGCTGCGCCAGGTCTTGTAGTTGCCGCCGTTGGCGTTGTGCTCGCGCACCCAGGCGTTGAGCACTCGCGTCAGGTTGTTGCGGCCGTGCACACGGTCCGCCAGCATGACGGCGTTGCCCTTGCCCTCGAAGGTCGAGGTGTTCTCCACGGTGCTGCCGTGGCTCTGCGAGCCTACGCTCTGGCTGGCGGCACCGCTCTGGTAGAAGTTGCCGTCGGCGTCGCTGTGGTCGAGCGAGGCGGCCACACCGCTGCCTTCGCCGGCACCGGTGATGTCACCGTAGAAGTAGTTGTTCTCTATCATCGTGTTCTTGGCATAGCCCACGATACCACCCACGCGCGAGCCTTCGTTGTTCTCAAGGCGCACGTAGTTGTTCATCACCTTCGAGGGTGCTCCGGCGCTCTTGCGCTTGAAGAGGCCGCCCTTGGTGGGCGCTGTGCCGTCGAGCGAACCGGCGATACCGCCGATGTAGAGGCCGCTCATGCGGTTGTCGTTACGCGTTTGCGAGTTGGTAATCTCCGTCGAGGTACCGATACCAACCACACCGCCGCTGTAGACGGCGTCGCCCACATACTTGGCTTCGGAAGTGAAGTGGGTAAGCTGGTCGTGGTCAGAGAGACCTATCATACCGCCACTGGCGTAGTGGGTAACGAGGATGGTGGTGTTGCTGGGTGTTGTGGTGGGCAGGTCAGGCTCGGTGGCATCGGAGACAACGACGTTGTCGATGCGGGCATATCTTGAGCTTGCTGCCAGAGCACCCACATACTGGCCGCCGCGTATGA
Source organism: uncultured Bacteroidota bacterium (assembly GCA_902777005.1). Taxonomy (GTDB): domain Bacteria; phylum Bacteroidota; class Bacteroidia; order Bacteroidales; family P3; genus Colimorpha. The sequence continues at coordinate 124,516 of CACYSB010000004.1, read as the reverse complement.
ATGAGGCCTGGAGCTGTATGCCGCTGATGCGTGCCGTGTCTATGTGGCCGAAGAGGCCGGTGTACGCCATCTCGGGCTCGTTGATGATGAGGTTCTTGATGATGACCTTGCTGCCGCCTGTCAGCACCGCCGTGTCGGCGGCATCGCTGCCCACGCCGATGAACCAGCCGCGGAAGGGCTGATGCTGCGTGCCAGTGGGCGTCCACAGGAAGTTCTGCATGTCGTAGCCGCCATCCTTCTGGTGCAGGAACACCTTGTTGAAGTAGAACTGGCGTGACTGCGAACCGTTGAGGCCGTTCACCACACTGATGAACCATGCCAAGCCGTTCTCGTTGTAGATGTGCACATCGCCGTGATAGGTGGTGACATAGCCTGCTGCAGTAGTGGTTGTCGAGCCGTCGCCGGTGGCCAGATTATAAGAGGCTACGCTCGGGCGCGCAGTATAATAGTAGTGGTCGTCGTAGATGGCGCCCGCTCTGGCCATGTTGGTGATGGTATCGTTCCAGTGGTACTTGGGGGCGTAGTAGGCTATGACGTTCTCGCTGTGGGGCGGCACCACATAGCTGGCGGGGTTGTCGGTGTAGGGGTTGAAGCTCCACATGATGAACTCGTGCGAGGCGCTGTTGGGGTCGGTCTTGAGGCGTATGTCCTCACCGCCGCAGAAGAGCACGGTGTCAAGTTCATGGCGGTTCTCCTCGTCGATGTAGCGGTAGAGGTGCTTACCAGCCTGATCATAATAGACAGCAGCGATATAGCCTGCCGAGGGATTGGTATACACATACGGGGTGATGGAGATACCCTCGAAGTAGCGGTCGCCGACGGCTGTCTTGCGGTTCACCGAGTCTGCTGATATAGTGTCAGCCCAGCCGTTGTTGGGCGAGGTGACAGGCTCCCAAAGCTCGTGCTCTTTCAGGGAATCCACCAGGTGGGCGCGGACGATGATGTCTTTCGATAGCTCGCAGTAGCCAGTGGCGTCGACGGCCTTAACATGCACTTCGGCCTCAAGGGTCTGTGCACGGCGTGCCGTCTCCACGTAGGTGGTTACGAAGGTATCGGTTATCGAGGCCCAGTAGAGTGAGGAGTCGTGTGTGGCGAGGGCGTTCTCTATCTGGATGTTCGAGTAGGGCTTGGTGTACTCGCGGCTCACGGCACCGCTCCAGGTGAAGGTGTAGGGCGAGAAGCCACCCTGCACGCGGTAGAGTATCGAGTCGCCGCCCACGGGGCAATGGTTGCCCGGCATGACGAGGTAGTCGAGCACGTCGTCACCCTTGTAGTTGCCCGAGCCGTCGGCTTTGGCCAGCGGCAGGTCAACAGTCTTCATCTGGTGCCTGAAGGTGGCGCAGCGGAAGAGGTATACGAAGTTGTTATTGACCATGGCGTTGTAGAACACCAGTTCGCCATCGTCGGAGACGAAAACACTGTCCTCTACAGCTTTCGAGAGCACCGTGAGGTTACTGCCGCCAGTGGTGGCTATGCGTATGGTGTCGCGCTCCGTGGGTCCGGGGAACCACTTGCGCACGCCTATGCGGGAGTCTTCGGCCACAGGTCCCATGAGGACTATCATGTCGCTCTGCGAATCATTCATCACGGTATTGCCGGTGGTGGCGGCTTTACGCGTTAGGAAGACATTGGCCTTCTGCCAGTCGGCCACCTTGGCGGTGTCGAATGCCCAACGGACAGGATTTCCTCCAATGGTCACGGTATCCCACCAGCATACATTGTTGGAGAGCTCGTGGATTTGCGGATCGACCAGCCAGTTCTCGGTAAGGGTGATGGCTGTGCTTTCTTTCGATTCAGGCAGTATCACCTTTCCGCCGTCGACATAGACAGCTCCGTTGAAGGGATGATTGGCGTCGTACGACGGATTGCCGGTACGGTCGCCTACATAGGTGTGGCTGAGGTTCTGGCTGATGTCCACATTGCCGCGCAAGGTCAGCGAGCCGTTATCTGTAAGGCTTATTGCACCCATGTCGCGCGCGTTCTTGGGCAGGCCGTTGGCATCGAGCTGCGAGGCATCTGAACCATAGGCATTCCAGTTGTGGCGCACCGACGTGCTCTCGTGCAGTACCAGTGAGCCGTTGTCCATCACTTGGAATATGGGACCGAAGACGCAGTTGGTATCTGGCACCTTGACGTCTACATCGGGGTCGTTTTTGATGAGGGCGCCGGCGCTGCCGTGGAAGGCGATGTTCGTTGCCGTAAAGCTGCTGCCGTTCTTAGCAATCTGTATCATCGGGCCGTTGCGGTAGACACCGCCCTCACCGGGCAGCTCGTGGTGGTGGCCTTCGTAGCGTATCACCTCGATGGCAGAACCGTCGCCTCCGTGTATGGCGAGGCCTAGTCCTTGGTCGACCTTCACGGTGTCGAGGATACACAGCACATCGCCCTCTTCATATATCTTGGTGCTCAAAGCCTCCTGGAAGGTATGCACATACCAGTCCGGCGACTTGCCTACCTTGGCAAGGGCAGCATCCTTTTGGATCTGTGTGCTGCCTGGGTTTGTCATCACGTCTGTGTATTCGCTGTTAGCCGTGTAAGGGTTCACAGTGTAGCCACCGCGGGTCACCGAAGCGGCCGAGGCGAGGTAGATGGTGTCTGCCTTGTCGCGGGTCTTCACATAGACGGTGATGGGGAATCGCTTGGGCTCACCATCGTTTAGGCGGCTAGCCATATTGAATATCACCTTGCCCACATAGCCTTTACCCTTTGTGTCGGGGTATGTACGCTCGCCGTCAAAGGTGAGCTGCATATTGAGCACCGCAGTACCGCGGCCGTCAAGAGTACCTATCAAGAGACCATTACTTGCACCGTCTCCGGTGAGGTCGATAGCCTTGGGAGCCTTTGCTCCGGTACTATCGCTGTAGCGTACGGCTGTTGTATGTGACGGGTTGGTCTTGAGGTCGTATACGTTGATGTTCGGCTGGTTGATGGTCGACCAACCAAGGTTACTGGCCATCTCGCTCGTGAGGTCTTCCGCCGGGATTACATTCAGTGCGAAGAGGTTGTTGACAAAGGCGGCAGCGCCGGTGACGGCGGCCTCGTTCTTCACTAAGTAGAAGCGTGTCGAGTCTTCGGCATCCTCACCGTTGATGGTGGTGGGTAGCCATTTTACACTTTCCAGATAGAGCTGGCGGTTCTCCTCGAGGGTGGCGGGCAGCACCACCTTGCGGTTGAAGGTGTTGGTGCGGCCGGCGTTGTACATGGCCAGCACATTGGTGGTGATGGGCTTGAACTCCTCGATGATGGTGGAGATATAGACCTTGACTTCGATGGGAGCCACCGTGTCACCGTTCTCGTCAAACTCCATCAGCGTGAATTGGGCGGTACCGAGCAGGGCAGTGGCAAAGTCGGTGTTGTAGGTGAGGTAGAAATTCATGGTGGGGGTTAAGGCCGTGCCTGATGCCACCTTGGGAGTTATGTAGTGCTCGAAGGATGTGACGTGCGAGTTGCCGGTGAAGATGAACAGCGACGAGTCTTGCGGAGCACCCTCCGGCATGACGAAGTTGTTTGTGTCTCGGACATTGAAATACCCATCGGGGACACCCTGGAAGAGCTCTCCCGGAACCATGACCAGGCCGAAGGTATTGGTGGGATGGTCGATGATGTCCTGCAGGCCTGTCGCCACACCCAGGTTGTCGAGCGAGACACCCATAATCTTACCCTGTCTATCCGTGGCAGATGTGTCGATTCTGCCGCCGCCGTCGTAGAGTGTATCAAGATATCCAAAAGTCTGCGACGGCATGAAGGCCGAGTCGATAAGGTTCAGCGTCTCGTTCTCGCTGGATAGGGTGACACCCGATACCAGCTTGTAGTAGTGTCCTGTCGAGGTTGCTGGCAGCTTGATGCTGGCCTCGGCCACGGCCATCTTGCTGTTGCCCTGCGTGCGGAATGAGACATCCTGTGCCAGTGAATCCGGTATGGCATGAGCAAGGATGGTGGTCTCGCGCAGACGCGTACCATTGCCAATCTCCCACACACGGTAGTAGTCATAGGAACCGCCTGCATAGTTGGTGTAGGGATGCTCCGATACCAGGCGTTGTGCGTCGCCGGAGTAGTCTTGCCAATTCACAACGCCGCGGTCTGCGGTATACTTGTTGGTCGTGTCGCAGGGCGATGCAAAGCCGCCAAGGCCGCTGTCCCAGTCAAAAGATCCTGGAGTAATTGCACTGCTGCCATTTTTGGCGGTGGCGGTGGCAAGAATGGTCGAGTTGTAGCCATTCGGGGTGAAGACATAGCCAAAGCCAGAGATTATTCCTGGAGCAGCAGGAGCGTCGGTCTTGGCTACCTCGAAATCAATACCGTTGTTGAGGATGAACACCGTGTGCTGCATGCCGTCTGTCACGGGGTCTACCACCTCCAGGTTGGAGCAGGTGGTGGCATCGGCACCACAGGCATCAGTGCCGGTCTGTTGGCGCAACGTCTGTATGGGTACATATTCCAGACTACCGTCGACTAGCAGAGGCTCCTCGAAGAAGTGCATCTCTGTCACATTTTCGATAACGGCATCGAATTCCAGCACATTGTAGCCACGGAAACTTGCTGTCTTGATATTCTTCAGTGAATAGGGTATACTCTGGTAGGCGGAGGTGGCATCGATAGCACCCGTAAGTTCAATGGCCGTATTGTGGAACATAAGGCTATCGCTGCGCTGCACCGACTCCAGCTTTCTGGTGGGCTGGCAGTTGACTATCGCGCCGTAGTTCCAGATGTCAATGTTCTTACTATTGACTATATCGCCGCCGCTCACCGAGGTACCGGCGCAGAAGACACTCTTGGCGATGTTCATCTCCGGGTCACTGTTCAGCTCATTGTTGTCGGTGTTGTAGCCCTTACCATCGATGATTATCTTGCTCTCGCCACCATGGAATCCTGGTTGGGTGAAGTCGGCAGAACCACCGGCGTTACCCCAGTTGGAACCCACGTAGACGCTACGGTTGAGCAGCACGTCCGTCTTGCCGAGGGCGTCTGATAGGCTGCCCTCCTCGCCCGGCTTGAACTGCCAGTATACGCTGTCGGCGGTACTCTTGGCACCGCTGCCATAGCGCTGCGTGTAGGCTATACAACTGTCTATAGCGTCAGTACCTATGTTAAGGTAGGCCGAGCCGTGGGTCAAGCCCAGATAGCCGCCACCATAGATATTGTTATCAATGGTGCCGCCGGTGAGGTTGACTATGGACGAGGGACGCTTGGTGGTGGTGGTGCTGTTCTTGCACTCCGCCGGGTAGCCGTCGTCGACACTCTGCGAGCCGCCGTAGAGCGACACGTTGACCTTGCCGGCATCCATGTTCACCACCTTCAGGCCATAGACCAGCGGGTGCGTGAGCTCCTTGGAACCTGCAGCGCCGCCATAGATGTTGCTCTTGAAGGTGCCGCCGTGTATGTTGGTGATGATATAGGAGTAGTCCTTGGGGTCGGCATGGGCTTGGGCGGTTGTGAGAGACGTGTCGGGAACCTTGTGGCCGTGCTCGCCAATCACGTACTCTTGGTTGGCGTCTTTCTGGTAGGCCCAGGTGGAGCCCAGCTTGCCGCCGCCGTAGAGGTTGCCTTCCACCACACCGGCGTTGAAGGTGAGCTTGACATACTCGGCGTTCGGGCGGTGGATATGTCTGTATACCGGAGGCTCGGCGCTCGGGTTGTCGGCGTAAGTGCCGGTGTTGTAGCGGCTGTCGGGATAATCGCCGTTGCCGGCGCCGTAGATAAAGTTGAAGTAGCCCGAATTGACGGTGACGTCGGTCTTGTAGACGTCGCCCGCGAAGTCGTTGCCGCCGAAGAGCTGTGCCACATTATAGCCGCTTGCCGGTTTCTTGCCGTTGATGGTGACATGCGTTGTGCCGCGCACATCCGAGCCCCAGCAGCCGCCGAAGAGACTGTCGAGCTGGGTGTCCCATCCTTCATAGGTGGTGATATAGGTGTTCATCACGTCGCCGCCGCGGCCGCCGCCGTAGGCTTTGGCGCTGCTGAGCAGCTCGGCGTGGTGGAGATGCACATGGGTGGCCTCGTCGACGTTGCCGTAGCGCTCGCCGCGCAGGTTGCGGTTGTTGAGGTCTTCATAGTCACCCATGCCGCCGCCGAAGACAGTGCCGTAGATGGTGGCTTCGCCGTTGAGGACGTTGTCCTCCACGGTGTCGTTGACCACCACACTGGTGGCACGGCAGTCGGCCATCGAGCCGCCGCCATAGACACCGCCGGCAGTGGTACCCACAGTGCCGCCCCAGATGTTGATGTTGGTACTGTCAATCTCAGTGTAGGCTGCAATGGTGATGCGCATTCCCGTGGTATCGGTGACATCCACGGTGTTGAAGGGATAGACGGCATACTCGTTGTGGCCAATCTCCACGAAGTCATAACGGCCGTTCGAGCCGCCGAAGATGTTGTGCACCGTGCCGCCGCTGACGTCGATACGTGTGGTGCCGCTGATGGTGCCGCTGATGTCGTTGCCGCCGAAGATATTGTTCACGCCGCCGGCATTGGTCTTTATCACCTCGACGAAGGTGTTGCCCTCAATGTTACTCATGCGGCTGCCGCCGAAGAGGGTGTCTATGATGGTGACATCCTCGCTGTTGAGCCTCACATGGGTGGAGACATCTGCCACTTCGTGGCCGAGGACGTCTTGGAATTCGCTGCTTTTCTTGGCTCCCATGACGCCGTTGTTGGCACCGGCAAATACGGTGTTCACCTTGCCCATAAGGAGGCGTATCTCGGGCACCACGTCGAGCATGTCGTCGACGTTGTTGCCACCGAAGATAGTGTGCACGGCATGCACGTCGCTCGCCGTGTTGTTGAGGAGCACAATGACCTTTTGCTCCACACCCACGCCGTTGCCGCCGCCGAAGACGGTGTCGATACCGTCACCGACTATCGGGTTGACTCCCGAGGTGTTGATGTCGATAAAGGTGGACGATTGCAATGGGGTGACGCTGCCCGAAGGATCGGGGCAGTAGGAGATTGCATCGTACTGCGGACGGCTGCCGTCGTAGTCGTAGGCACCGTTGCCCGAACCATAGACGCAGTGCACGTAGGGGGTGTCCTTGATGCGCAGGTAGGCCGAAGTGGCGGCGCCCCATGAGGAACCGTCAAATGTATTGAGGGCTGTGCCGTCGGAAGCCTCCATGTCCTGGTAGGCTTTGACAAGTGCATCAGCATCGGCCTCCGCTGGGCTCATACCAGCATCTATGTTTTCGTCATAGTGGCGCTGGTAGTCGTTGGGGTTCATATAGGCGCCGAAGGAACGAATGGAGCCTGTGCAGTCGTTGCCGCAGAAGAAGGAACCGTCGATGCGCGCCTTGTCGCGTATGGTAAGGTAGGAGAGGCCGTGGATCTTCGACTGGAAGCCGCCGCCGAAGCCGTTGCCAAGCACATGGCCGCCACTGGCCATGAAGTGTACGGTGCCGCGGCGCTCGCCGCCCACGGTGCGGAGGTCTATGATGGTGTCGTTGCGGGTGCCATCGTGGAGCTTCTTATGAATCTTGCTGTCGAGCTGGTCGAAGCCCACATCGGCATGCACACCGCCGGCAACTATCTGACCCAGCACCAGGCCGTCACGCATGTAGAAGTTGACGTTGTTGTGCGTGGGCAGCAGTTCGCCTACATACTCGTTGTAGGGGTCGTAAGCTATAGCATCCTCGTCGTTGGCGTAGGTGTCGTAGAGTTCGCCGTCGCCGTAGTGGCCCGTGCCGTCGTCGCAGTGGTAGTAACCGTCCGAGCCGCCCACAGCATCGCCCACCACGAGGGCGTTGCTGTCGAGCAGCAGGTAGACACCGCTGCCGGTCTCCGAGCCTACGTCGCCAGACACGTCGTTGCCGCCGGTGACGTAGCCGTAGATGCCGCCCGCCAGGTAGACGCCTGCGGCATTCTTGATGTTACCCATACGAGCGCCGCCGAAAACATAGTCGCACACAATATTCGAGTTGGGCAGTGCGGTGACGAGGGTGCCCACCTTGCTGGGCATCGTCAGGCGGCCGTAGACGTCGGCCCAGCCGCCGGGGATATTGTTGCCGCTGGCGTCTATGTCAAAGGCTGTGTTGAAGAGTGTGTTGTATAACATCTGCGGGAAGGGCTGGTTGCGGAGCGTGTCGCCCGGGGTGCCCGTAGGGATATCGTAGGTCTGGTCGTTGACCATGTCACCGATGTTGCCGCCGCCATAGACGGAGCTGATGCCGCCGGAGTGCAGCTGGATGGTGGTAAGGTTGGCCATGTCGGCCGCGTTGTTGCCGCCGAACAGACAGCGTATGTTGTACAGTCCCTCTTCGGGGTAGAAGTTGTCCGGACCGTAGCCGTCGAAGAAGGTCGGGTCGTCATCGAGGGCCTTCACAGGGTCGGTGAATGAGTAGGGGTCGGGGTAGGTGGTGTTGGTGCAGATGAAGTGGCCGTCGTAGCCGAAGCCGTTGACGGTGCCCGTTTTGTTGCACTCTACAGTGCCGATGGGGTTCAGCACCGTGGCGTTGTTGCCGCCCAGATAGGCGGTGTCTATCATGCCGCCATGTATCGTGATGTTGGCGTGCGAGCCGTCGACCAGGTTGCCGCCGCCGAAGAGGTAGCGTATGCCGAAGTCGCGTCCGTAGCCGGTGATGAAGGTTTCCTCCACCTCGCCGTCCGAGGGCAGGAGCTTGGTGTTGTTGACGTTGACGAAGACCGTAGATAGGTTGGCCACCGAGCCGCCCACATTGTTGCCGCCGAAGACAGCGAACATGGTGCCGCCGTTGATGTCGATGGTGACGCCGTTCTCGGGACTCTCGCCTTCGTTGGCGGTGACGCCGATGAAGGCGTTGCGCGCGCCGCCGAAGATGGTGTCGATCAGGATATGGTCGTTGTACCAGTGCGTCGAGTCGTTGTCATGTTCACAGACAAATGGAGTGCTGCCCTCTGGGACACCCACGGTGATGTGGGCCGTCTTGATGTAAGGGATGGTGCCGTCGCCGTCGTCACCGGTCTCAGCCTGGTCCACCAGGTCGGGACGGCCTATGTAGTAAGGAGTGTATTCAAATTCGTGAGTGGTCACCGGCGTCAGCCCCGCCCACTCGCTCTGGTCTCTGTTGATGCGGTCGGCCTCGCTGGCACTGGCCATATAGCCGGCGGGCAGCGTGTTCCAGGGGTACACCTTGCCATTGAAGTAGTAGGCCTGATAGCCCAGGACGGTGCTATTCTTCCAGAAGTAGGGGTTGATGTGCTCGCCCGTGGATTCATTGTAGCTGGCGTTGATGCCTTGGTAGGTGTAGTATCCATTGCCGCCGCCATAGACATTGCCTATGTGCACGGGGTGCTCCTCGCTGGTGAACTCGGTGCCTATGGTGATGTTGGCACCCATGGTGCCCTGTACCCAGCCCGCTATGTCGTTGCCGCCATAGAGGTTCTTGATGGTGTCGACACTGTGTATGTATATCTCGGTGCCGCCGCCAACATTGGCCATGCGGCCGCCGCCGAAGACAGCTCCGCGCACCACAGGTCCCACGGTGGGCTTGTCGATGATACGTGGCTCCTTGGTGTACTGCAGCGTGATTTCTACGGTGTCGCGTTGCACGGCACCGTTGCTGTAGCGCACGGTGACGTAGACCTCGGCAGGATGGGTACCGCTACAGGGGGCGAAGAAATTGATTTGTGCCGTCCCATCGTTGGCATGGATTCTTGCGTAGGCGGTGTCTATGTCAATGTAGCGGCGGCTGCGGCTCTCGACGCTGAAGACGATGGTGTCGACGGTGGCATCGACGTCATCTTCGTCAGGTACGGCGCTGCCGTGGTCCGTGCCGCCCCAGTAGTTGTGCTGGCGGAAGGTGCCGATACCGGCCGAGTTGAAGACGCCCTCCTCGGTGCGGTAGCGGTAGTTGATGTGTATACCGCGGCGGTAGGTCTCCTCTATGTACTCGGTGTAGGCGGGCCTCGTCGTCATGGGCACCTTGTCGCCGTTCTTGTACTTCATGTTGGCCGTGACGATGGTGCCGTCGTCAGTGCCGAACACCAGCGTGGATTGCGCTGCGGTGAGGCTCTGCAGGCCGTAGGGGATGCCGCCGTCGCGGGCTATGGCTATGATGCTGTCCTCATGCCCTTTCACGGTGACGGGCATATAGAGGGCACCGTTACCGGCGGGGTAGTTAACATCTCCACCGTCAACCTCGTCATAGTAGTGCTTCTTGTCGCTGTTTTGGCTGGGGTTGGCAACATAGGCTGCGTAGTTCTCGTAGTAGATGACCTCGGGGCGTTGGTATGTGCGGTGCGAGAGTTTCCATACCGGCGTTATCGACGAGGCGTCGGTGCGGCTACGGTCCTGCAGCATCATCCAGTAGTAGCGGTTCTGCTGCTCACCGTTGATAGTGGGCGTCTCCCAGGTGGCGGCACCATAGTCCCAGTTGTACCAGTAGGTGCTCTTCTCCAGGGGCTGTCCCACCTCTGCGCGCACAATCTCGAGTTCGTCGCGGTCGGAGTTGGCTATGATATAGTAGCGGTAGGTCTTCTCGTCGCTTTCGTTGTACCACTCCTGGTAGTAGTAGCCGGTGTTGCCGGTGCGGTACCAGACGCAGTAGAGGTTGAAGCTGTTGTGGGGGAGGGATACAATCTTGGGGTTGGCGGAGGTGCCGCCATTGCCGTTTATATTGGTGATGTCAAGTGCCAGATATGTGTCGCCCTGGGCTGTGATGTTGGTGACATGGTCGTCGCCGTGGGGGTGCACCTCGGCCCCGTCATTCGCTTCGTCGAAGGCCACAGGGTCTTTCCAGGCGTCGTCGTTTTGGTCTACCAGACCGTTGGACCACCAGAGGCGGCCGTTGGTTAGGGTGAAGTAGCCCTGCGCCTGTGCCGCCGCCCCCCACAGCAGCAACACCAGCAGCGCGAGCTTTCGCGCGTATGCGGGCGATATATATCTATTTTTTGCGTTCATTGACATGTTCTCTACAATTAACTTTAGCGGCCAACACTATGCATTTATCTGGCATATAATACTGTATGCTGCGCTGCATAGTCTTGTCCAATAGGCAAAGTTACAAAATATTTCCGATACTGCATAATTTTAACGTTTTTTTTGCATCCTCTCCGCTCCGCCTCCCCTTCGTATCCGCTCCGACTGTTCTACGGTTGTTTAACGGTTTTTTGTCGTAGAGAGGTCGGAGAGGATACGGAGCTGGGACGGGTCGGTGTTTATTAGTGTCTATACACGGCGGCGCCGATGTTGCTGGGAACATAGCCGGCATGCTCGACGATGGCCTTGACGGTGTAGTCGGAATCGGTGGGTACGGTGATGGTGACAGTGGTGTTGCCGCTGCTGGCAGCGGTGACTTCGCTCCAGCGGTAGGTCTTCTCGACGCCCTTACTGTCGGTGTACACGCGCTTCTTGTGGGTCACTGTGCTGCCCGCGGAGGCGCTGGTGGTGTAGCTGTATTCGCCGTCGACGCTCTCCACCATGCCGGTCTCACCGGGACCTGTGCCGGGTCGCTGCCCCTGGTTCATGAGCGAGATGGGCGTGGGTGTGTCGGTGGTGCCGACGGTGTAGATGATGCGCTCGCCAGGTTTGGCGGTGATGGTGAAGGTGGCGGTGTTGTCGCCGTTGTCCACCGTGGGGTGATCGGCAGTGAGGAAAGAGACTCCGGAGTTGAAGCATCCGCGCTGCCAGGCAAAGGCCTTGACGACATCATTCTCACCAATGGCGACGGGTCTGCCGGGAGTCTCTCCCGCGACGCCCCACAAGGTGCTCGACGTTGTGGGTGTGCTGCCGTCGAGGGTGTAGTAGACACGTGCGCCTATGGTGCCGTTGAATATGGCGGAATCGGGGTCGGTGCCGCCGTCCTTGAAGCTGATGATAGGCTGTGTGGACCTGTCGAAGCCCACGATAGAGGGTATCATGCTACTGTCGACCTTGCTGTTGGCCTCGTCCCAGAGGTAGGCAATCATATAGATGGAGTCGTTCCAACCGAACTCGAAGTCATTGGCTTTGTCGTGGGTGGGGCTGAGGATGTCGTCGGTGATGAGGTTGCCGTCGGAAGTTGTGGGTATGGTGCCGTCCTTGGTGTAGCGGAAGTAGACACCCGGTGTGGTGCTGTGGAAGCCACCCATGACTCTGATTCGTTGTGTTGGCTGACCTTTGTCGACGGTGTCGAGGTAGGCCACGAATTCCGGCGGCAGTATTTGCGGCTGGTAGCCCAGGACCACCTCGGTGTTGCCGGTGACGATACCGGCATTGCCGCCGCCGTAGACGCTGCCCTTGATGTCGGAGAGGCCGAAGACACCCACGTAGGTGTCGCCCGTGACCTTGGAGGAGGTACCGTAGCCGCCGCCGAAGAGGTTACCCGAGGTGAACTGCTGCTCGGCCTCGCCGATAACGGCGTCGCGCACATAGACGATGGTGTTGCCATGGGTGGGGGCCAAGGAGCCGCCGCCGTAGGCGTTGCCGAAGATGTGTACGCCGCGGGTATACACGGTCTCCCACACGGGAGCCAGCTCGGTGCCGGTGTTACGCACCGAGTCGGGGAAGCCGCCGATGATCACGCGCGGATAGGAGGTGGTGATAGCTGTGGCACCGAGGCCGCCGCCGAAGACGTCGATGATATTGACCCAGGCGGAGTCAGCCATGGTGCCGGTGGAGCCACTGACGTGGTGGCGGTTGTTCATGATGTTGACCGTGGGCGAGCCGCGGAAGGGATCGAAGGGAGTGTAGGCTGCGTCGTGGCCAGCGCCGTAGACGGTGTCGAGACGCAGGCCGTCGGCACAGTTGTAGTCGGGATCGATGTCTACGTTGACGATGATGGTACCCGAGATGTTGCCGTTGACATCAGAGCCGCCGAAGAGGCGCTGCACATTGCCGCCGTAGAAGTTGACGGTGACGTTGCCGGTGATGTCGGCGGGCTTGCCAGGAATACCCTGCGAGCCACCGAAGATGTTCTCGTAGGTGCCGCCGTAGACGTTGAGGACGACGTCGCCCACAAGGTTGGCGTTGCGCGAGCCACCGTAGAAGGTACCGATATTGGTGCCGCACAAGAGGTTGATGACACCGCCGCCGCCCTCGGCTTCGTTACCGCCGCCGTAGGTGTTGGCTACCATGATGTCGCAGTTCACGTTGTCGGGCGCAATATCGAGTTGCGTGTTGCCTATGTTACCTTTGGAGTTGGAGCCGCCGAAGACATCGGTGATGAGACCGCCCTTGATTTCGGTCCATGCGGTGCCGTTGACGTCGGCTCCCGGGTTGTTGGCGCCGGCGCCGTTGCCGCCGCCGAAGACCTCCTTGATGCGGCCGCCGTCGACGATGATGTGGTTATTGTTGGTGCTGGCCGCATTGCCGCCGCCGTAGATGGTCTTGACGGTGTTCTCGTCGCAGTAGTGGATGTAGACGAGGGTGGTGCCGTCGGCATCGATGGGTTCGTGGGCAGCGTGGTTGCCGCCGCCGTAGACGGCCTGCAGGGCGAAGTTGGCGGAGGTGGAGTCGAGTGCCAGCACATCCTCGCGTGTGAGCTCGCTGGCGTCGCCGTCGAGGCTAGCCCAGGTGTCGGCAGCGGGGCAGGTGTTGGCCACAGTGTGCGCGGTCTTGTAGATGTGCACGTTGGTGTTGCCATAGGGGGTGCCCTTGAAGTTGTTGCCGCCGAAGATCTCGCCGTAGATGGTGGCCGAGCCAGTGGCCTGTGTGGCATCGTCGTCAGGGATGCCGGGCAGGCCGATGTTGACGGTGGTGACGCCGTTGATGGGGTAGTCCGAGGTGGTGTACATGGTGCTCATGGACTTGTCGTCGCCCACCGAGGCGAAGGAGCCGCCGCCGTAGACGGAGCCGTGGATGGTGCCGCCGAGGATGTCGACCTGGCTGTTGCCGAAGGTGCGGCCAGACAGGAGGCCCGTGCTCCATCCGAGACCCATAGCTATGCTGGCATCGGTGGAGTCGTTAGGCGTACTGTCGTCCCACTCGGCGGGGTCGTCGGAGCCGTAGCCAGCAGCGTAGATGTCACCGGTGTAGGCCTTGGTAAGACCTGTGCCGAGGGCGCCGGTGTAGCCGAAGGTGCCGCCGTTGATGGTGACGTGTGTGTTCTCGGTCACAGTGCCCTGCTCGGAGCCGCCGTAGACGTTGCCCTTGACATGGGTCGTACCGCTGATGCTGACCACAGCCCGACGTGAGCGGGCCATGGAGATCCAGTGGGGCGCCGACGGGTCAACATCGCCCTGACAGGCGCCGAAGACGTTGCCGGTGCAGGTGTGGATGAGGGTGTCCTTGTCGTCGTTGTACATAGTCCATTTGCCGATAGGATGGGCGGGATCCATCGTGTACTCGTAGTCGAGCCCTATGGTGCCGCCGCTGAGGGTGACGGTGGAGGTACCGGTCTGAGCCACGAAGGAGTGGCCATTATCCTCGGGCCAGTAGCCCACGCTTGCCATCTCGCCGCCACCGAAGACGGAGCCGCGGATGACGGGGCTGCCGCTGACGGAGACAACGGCGTTGGCCACACGGCCTGCCCAGACATCCTCGTAGTGCTCGATGTCGCCCTTGCCGGAGCCCATGATGTCGCCGGTGCTCCAGTCGCAGGCCAGTAGGTCTTCCGGGTCGGTGGTACCGATGGTGCCGCCGGTGACGATGATGGTGGCGAGGCCGTGGTTGATGGAGTCGTAGAGGTCGGAGGTGACGAAGTTGGCGTAGCTGCCAGTGTCGCCGACGCCGGTGAGTGCCAGTCGGCCGCCGCCGAAGATGGAGCCGTGAATCATGCCGTTGTCCATGGTGACGGTGGTGTTGCCGCCCACACGGCCGCAGGTCTTGTTGATGCGGAACTCGTCGGGAGTGCTATTGTTGTCGTCGTGGTCGATGGCCTCGCCGCTACCCTTGCCGCCGCCGTAGACGGAGCCTTCAAGGTAGATGGTGCCGCCGACGCCGACAACAGCACCGGTGGTAATCTTGACGTTAGTGTTGCCTATGACGTGACCATCCTCGCCGGCGCCGTAGACGTTGCCCTTGACGGTGCTGGCGATGTAGACATCGGTGTGGGGCACGTTGCAGTAGCCCTTGTAGTCGTCGCTGGCGAGACCGCGGCCGGCGCCGAAGACATCGCCGCCGTAGAAGGTGGTGGTGTCGTCGAGGTCGGTCGGGGTGTAGCCCACTGTGCCACCGCTGACGATGACACGCGAATGCGACTGGGCATAGGTGGGATCGTCGGTGATGGGCGGTATCTTGGGCGGGCCCACGGTGGCGAAGGAGCCGCCGCCGTAGACGTTGCGGGCCACCTGGCCGCCAAGGATGAAGACGACGGTGGAGTCGGTGACGGAACCCGAGGCGTTGTTATACTGCAGGTTGCCGGCGTGGTCGGTGTATTGGCCGAGACCCGAGCCGGCGCCGAAGACGTTGCCGCGGAGCTTCCACTGGATATTCTCCTTGTCGCTGATGTCGCCCTGCAGGGCTATGTTGGTGGAGTTGTACTGGCAGCCGATGACGCCGTCGTTGACGGTGACCACGGTGTTGCCGCGCACGTGACCGTCCTGGCCGCCGCCGTAGACGGAGCCGTAGATCTGCGGCGTGGCGTTGCTGCCCACGCTGCTGCCGATGGTGACGGTGGTGTGGTTGACGTAGCCGAGGAAGTAGGCGGGAGTGTAGAGGTAGCGGGGGCTGGTGTTGTCGTTGGGAGCCGCCTGGCCTCGTGCGCCGCCGAAGACGTTGCCGGTGGGCAGGCCGTCCTTGGTGCTGCCTAAGGTGCCTACGTAGCCGCCATTGACGGCGACGACGGCGTGGCCTGAGTTGACGAGGGAGTCGCGCATGCCCGCGTTGCCGTCGGGCCAGCGTTCGCCGTAGCCGGCGTTGCTGTAGTCGCCTACGCCGCCGGCGTAGTTGCCCTTGCCTATGGAGCCCAGGTTGCCGCCGCCGTAGATGTTGCGCACCACATGGCCGGCGGTCATGGTGACGGCGGTGTTGCCGAAGACCTTACCGGAGGTGAGGCCGTAGATGACGGCTGTGGAGTCGTCGCCAGCCATGTGCACACCGTCGGCGTTGTCCTCTTTGTATTTGAGGGTGTGGGTGGTGTAGGTGCCTTTACCCTTGCCGCCGCCATAGAGGGAGTGGCCCACGATGCCGTTGGTGAGGGTGAGGTTGGTTCTGTTGATGACCTGGCCGTTCTCGGAGCCTCCATAGACGGAACCTGCAACCAGGGGCACCAGGGTGCCGTACTGCTTGATGACGTTGTTCTTAATCTGCTTCTCGGTGCGGGTGTAGTCGTAGCCGCCCGGCATGGGAAGGTCGACGGTGACGTTGGTGGAGTAGACGTTGGCGTAGCGGGCCATCTCGTAGCGGTCGCCGGCATCGCCGCGAGCACCACCGAAGATGTCGCCGTTGTCAGAGCCGCTATAGCCTATGCGGGCTTTGCCGCTGACGGCGACGTTGGTGTAGCCGGTGCCGCGGCGCACGGTGACCTCGACAGGCCACGAGAGCGCGAAGGAACTGGCAGCGTCGATGTGGGGAACCATCGGGCCCACACGACGGCCGACGTTAGCCATGGAGCCGCCGCCGTAGATGTTGTGCTCGACGTAGCCGCCGTCGATGACGACGGTAGAATTGCCGTAGACCACGCCGCAGTAGGGGTTGTAGCGGTAGACAGCCTCGATGGAGTCGTTGGCGGGGTTGACGACGCTCTTGAGGGTGTCGAGGACGCCGCCGATGACGCGGGTGACGATGGTGTCGCTGTCGTGGTACTTGTCGCTACCGCAGCCACCGCCGTAGACGTTGCCGCAGTTGGCGACGAAGGCGAGCAATTCGTTCATCTCGTTGATCTCTGCCTGTGTGGCTGTACCGTCCTCGACCTTGTCGTCGAGGGTCTTGATGCGGTTGTATTCGGTGGCATGGTTGCCTATCTTGCCGTCGTGGATGGTGACGTAGGTGGAGCCGGTGCCGTGGCCGTTCTCGCCGCCGCCATAGATGGAGCCGTTGACGAGTATCTGCGGGTCGTCGTAGTCGACGAGGGTCGACGTGGTGCCAAGGGTGACACGGGCGTCGTTGAAGTAGGCCATGGCGTTGGTGATGTCTGTGAGGTTGCCCTCGAGACCGCGGCAGCCGCCGAAGATCATGCCGTTGTTGCCGCCGGTAGTGCCGAAGGTGCCGCCGGTGATGGTGACGGTGCAGATACCTGTGGCGGTGTTGCTGCCGGCATGGTTGGTCGGGGCGTTGTAGGGACTGCCGCTCTTGTTGGCCGTGAGGGGATAGACCTCGCCGAGGGTTTCTGTCTCGTCAACGCCGGTACCCACCGTGGCAGGATAAATCCAGAAGTCGCCGACCGAGGCCATGGAGCCGCCGCCGTAGACGTTGTGCTTCACATGGACATCGTTCTTGGTCGCACCGTTGATGAGCACTGTGGCGTCGCCATAGACGAGACCTGCGGTGGGGGAGAGGGAGTCGGTCACGGCCAAGGAATCGTTGTGACTACGCGGGGTGTTATAGTAGGCTTCGACAGCGGAGCGGTCGGACTTGCTGTAGGGGATGCCGGTGTTGCCGGTGCCGTTGGCCAGCTGGGCGTTGGTGATGTAGTAGCCGTCGCGGACGAGGTAGGCTTTGAAGGGCTCCTCGCCGCAGCCGCCACCGAAGACGTTGCCTTCGAGCGAGCCGTAGCCCATGGCGCCGTGGCTGCCTATGCGGCCGCGGGTGATGGTGACGGAGGTGTTGTTGTTGACATGGCCGTTGAAGCCGCCGCCGAAGACGTTACCCACGATATGCTGGGTGCCATAGGCAGTTTCGGCAGAGACGTTGGGCAATGCCGTGTTGGAGTAGTTGATGATGACCTTGGCATTGTGGACGAAGGTGAAGCCGGTCCAGTCGTTGCCATAGTCTATGTCGACACCTGAACGACCGCGGCCTGCGCCGTAGACGCTGCCGTAGTAGTTCTGGTCGCGGTCGGTGGAGTCGATGCAGATGCCTATGAGGCCACCGGTGACTTCAACCCAGGTGCGGCCGTTGTGGTCGCCGAGACCGTAGGTGTTGTTGTAGCCTAATGTGGAGATACGCGGACCTACCGAGGCCATCGAACCGCCACCATAGACGTTGTGGTGGATGTGGCCGCCGCTGACGAGGACGTGGGTGGCGCCACGCACCCATCCGGCAGTGATGTTGAGCGTGTGGTCGGTGCTGAGGTCGAGACCACGACCGCCGCCATAGACATTGCCGGTGATGGGGTTGAGCCATGCATATTCGTCACGGTAGATGCCGTTACCCACTGTGCCACCCTCGATATTGACCAGGGTGCTGTCGAAAACGTGACCGTTCTCGCCGCCGCCGAAGACCGAGCCGCGCACGTGGGTGGTGCCACTGATGTCGACGCGTGCGGTGTTGACGTAGGCGAAGTTGGCATAGTTGACGTAACCGGGGTCGCCCGGGTTGCCGACATGGCCGGCTTTACCGAGGCAGCCGCCGAAGACGTGACCCTTGATGTCATTGGCGGTGGGGGACACACTGCTGGGACCCACGGTGCCGCCGGTGATGGCCACCCAGGTGTTGCCGCTGTCGGCCACCGAGGCGGTGATGGAGTCGTTGGCGTTGCGGGTGAAGACTCCCACCGAGGCCATTTCGCCGCCACCATAGATGTCACCCTTCACCCAGGTGTTGCCCTTCGCGGTTTGCGACATGGTTACCTTGGGGTTGGAAGTGACGAGACCGGCCGAGAAGTCGGTGTTGGTACCCTTGCCGCCGCCGAAGACATTGCTGTCGACGGTGCCGCAGAGGATGTTGACCAGCGGCGTGGGCGTGGAGGTGGCGTTGGGGGTGTACTGGGTCAGGTTGGAACCGCCATAGACGTTGACGACCTGATAGTCGCAGGTATTGTATGTACTGTCGATGTCGACGGTGATGGTACCCGTGATGTTACCGTTGATGTTGGAACCACCGAAGGCGTTGTGGATCTTGCCGCCGAGGATGGTGAGGTGGGTGTTGCCGTCGATGTCGGCTTTGACGGTGTCCTTCATGCCAGCGCTTGCGCTGGGGGCGATGATGGCGCCCTTGGAGCCGCCGTAGACCTCGCCGAACTCGCCACCCTTGATGGTGAGGGCGACGTTGCCGGTGATGTCGGCCTGGTTGGAGCCGCCATAGGCAGCTCTGAACTTCACACCGCAACCCAGGGTGGTGGAAAGCTCGACGTTGTCGAGGTCTGCCAGGTTGGAGCCGCCGAAGAACTCGTCGCCCTCGACGGTGTCGCCGCAGGGGCCTTCGTTGTCGACGGAGAGGCGGATGGTGTCGGCAGCACCGCGGTAGTTACTGCCGCCGAAGAGGCTGCCGATGGTGCCGCCGTGGATTTCGGTGATGGCAGCACCATAGATGTTGGCCGGGACGGCTTGGCCGAGATAGCGGTCGAAGGTGCCGTCGCCGCCGCCGAAGACGGCGCTGAAGCGGCCACCGTCGATGATGAGCCTGGTGTTGGCACCGATGCCGGGCTTGGCACCCGCATCGGCTGCGGCGCAACCGCCATAGACGGTGTCGATGGTGTTTTCGCAGCCGTAGATATGCACCTGGGCATAGTGGCCGGAATCGTGAGGCAGATAGGGCGAGTTGTAGCTGCCGCCATAGACATAGTTGATAGCATATTTGGGAGCGCCATTCACGCCATCATCTTCAGTATAGGTGGCATCATCTGTGATGGTGTGTGCTGTCTTGTAGACGTTGACATAGATGTTGCCACGGGGCGAACCGGCATACTGGTTGCCGCCGTAGACCTTATCCTTACCGACAATGAAGGATGCATCGCCGCTGTAGGTACCGTCGCCGTTGTCTTTGCCGATGTTGACAGTGGCGTTGCCGCCCACGCTGGCGCGACGGCAGCCGCCATAGAGGAAGGGCAGCTGGCCGCCGAGGGCGTTGATCATGGTGTTGCCGTAGACATAGCCGGAGAGGGTGTCGTCAGTGTAGTCGCCGGGAATGTACTGTTCGCTGGCAGGTGCCTTCCACGAGCCCTTGCCGCCGGCGTAGATGGCCGAGCGGATATAGCCGCCGTAGATATTCACCTCGGTGTTGCCGAGCATCTGGCCGTTCTCGCCGCCACCGTAGATGGTGTTTTTGAGGCGACCCTGATAGATGTTGATTTGGCTGTTGTGGCAGGTGGCGAACCTCGAGCTGTCGTGACCGTCGGGGCTGGGGATACCACGGCTGCCGCCGCTGACATAACCGCCGAAGTCCTTGTTATTATTAGGACCGGCGCCGATGGTATCGTCAACCTGGGGAAGACGGACATTGATGACGCAGAGAGAGCTGTCGCCGGTCTGGCCCTTAAAGGGACCCACCGCGGCCATGGAGCCGCCGGCCTGCACGTTGCGGTAGATGCGGCCGCCGAGGATGTCGATGGTGGTGTTGCGGCCGACGTGGCCTGCCGACAGACAGTAGGTGCCATCGGAGTTCTTGTCCTCGCCGCGGCCGGCACCGAAGATGTTGCCGCGGTCGTTCCAGTGTCCTATGTTAGATGGGGTAGTTGTGGCCCGAGGACGCACGCCGATCTGGCCGCGGTTGGTCTGGACGTAGGTGTCGAAGCGGACGCGGCCGTTCTCGCCGCCGCCGAAAATCTCGCCGGTGGCTTGGGGATAGAGGATGGAGGCAGCGCAGCTGCGCTGTGTGGAGTCGCCGAAGATGACAGTAGTCTTGTTAACACAGGCCATAAAGTAGTCGCGGCCGTAGTCATAGCCCTCCTTCGGGGCGGCGGGGAAGACGATACCCTTGCCGGCGCCGTAGACATTGCCGGTAGTAACGGCGTAGACACTACTGTCGATGGTGCCGTTGACGAGGGAGTCGGGGCCCACGATGCCGCCGAGGATGGTCACATAGCAGTGACCCGAGTTCTCGGCCAGGAGGCTGTCGGCCTGCGAGACATTGCTGCCCTCGCCATAGTCCTTGTAGTTACCAATACCCACGGAGGCCAGGTTGCCGCCGCCGTAGACATTCTTCTCCACACGGCCGCCGAGGATATTCACATAGGTGTTGCCGAAGACCTTGCCGGCGACGATGTCGTAGACGTCGGCATCGTAGGGGGCGTCGGTGGAGGTGTTCTTCAGCTGGGTGGTATACTTGTCGGTACCCTTGCCGCCGCCATAGACGGAGCCGAGCACGAGACCGTTGCGGAGGGTGACGACGGCAGAGTCGTAGACGTGGCCGTTCTCGCCCGAGCCGTAGACGTCGCCGATAATCTTGTCGGCGGGGTTGGTCAGGTTGATGTCGACGTGGGTGACGCGGGCCGTAGCCAGACGTCCCGTCACGTAGCGGTCGCCCACGGTGCCGCGAGCCGAGCCGTAGATGTTGCCACCAGTGGTGTCGCTGCCATTGATGAAGCCTATGGTGCCGCCGGTGATGTTCACGCGGGCGTCGCCCGAGGTACCACTATAGGTATATTCATAGGGCCAGCTGAGGTAGTAGCTGGTGTTGGGGTCGGTATGCTTGGTGACGGTGGCGATGGTGCCCACAGAGGCCAGCTCGCCGGCACCATAGACATTGTTGTTGATGGCGCCGCTGTGGATATTGACCTGGATGGTGCCGCCGGTGAGACCCGCGAAGGTGGGGATACTGTCGCTCGTGGCGTCGTTGCCCACCTCGGCCCTCTGTGCAGCAGTCAGTTCAGGCTGGCCGAAGCCGCCGCCGTAGACGTTGCCGTGGCTGGTGGAGCCAGCGCTGTTGCGACCGACAATGACATTGCCGGAGATGTTGACCTCGATGTCCTCGGTCACGGTGCCCAGCTCGGAGCCGCCGTAGACATTGCCCTTGATATGGATGGGATTGGTGAGACCATCGATGTTGACAGTGGTCGACTTGGCGGAACCCAGCCTGTGCCAATCGGGCAGAACCATGGTGCCGTCGAGTTTGGTGAGACGTCCCATGGAGCCGCCGTAGACGTTGCCGCCACGCGAGTGGGCCAGATTATAGTCGGCGGGGTCATCGTTGCCGATGGTGCCGCCGGTGATGTTGACGGTGATGTTACCGCGGTCGGGGTCGGAGGACATCTGGCCGTAGCAGGCTTCGTTGGGGAAGCAGAAGTCGTAGCCCACCGAGGCCAAACGGCCGCCGCCATAGACGGAGCCGAGGATCTTGCCCGAGGAGATGTTGACGGTGATGTTGCCGCCCACGTTGCCTGCCGTAAGTGCAGTGCCGTCGAAACCGCGGCCGCCGCCGAAGACGTTGCCGTCAACGTAGGAGGTACCTGTGGTGCCGAGGGTGTCGCCAGCGGGCAGGTTGATGTTGACCGTGACGTCGCCCAGCACGTGGCCATCCTCGCCGCCACCGAAGACGGAGCCGAAGATGCGGCCGCCGGTGACGTTGACAGTGACGCTCTGCACATTGGTCATCTTGTTGAAGAACGTGCGCCCGTCACCCTTGCCGCCACCGAAGAGGTAGCAGCTGACGGGGCGGGCCAGGATGGAGTCGACGGTGCGCGGCACACCGAGGGTGCCGCCGCTCATGTCGACGGTGATGCTGCCGAGGACGTCGGTCAACTCGTTGCCGCCGTAGAGGTTGTTGAGGATATGGCCGCCGTCGACAACGACGTGGGTGTTGCCGTTCACACGGCCTGCCGAGCGGCGCCAGGTGCCTGGCTGCACGTCGACGCCGTCGGGCTCGATGGCATAGTAACCGGAACCGCCGCCGAAGACGTTGCCGTAGAAGCTGTGGCCGTTGGTGGCACTGGTGCTGCCGCCGTGGGAGTCGTAACCCACCTCATCGGCATAGGCATCATAAACCTCGAAAGGAGCACGGTAGGGCCAGTGGGAGACCTCGTGGAAGTTGGCGGGGTTAGCACCTGTCCACTGCGCGGCGGTGTACTTGGCGTCGAACACATGGTTGCCGGCATCTTTGTGGTAGCCCACGCCTATCTGGCTGTTGCCGGTAATCTTGACCATGGTGTTGCGCAGCACCTGGCCGTTCTCACAGCCGCCATAGGCCGAGGCGGTGACGAGGGCGTTGCCGCCAATCTCAAGGTAGGTGCTGTCGACCACGGCGAGCTTGTTGGCAGTGGAGTAGTGTATGGAGTCGGCCTCGCCGCGGCTGCCGCAGAAGATGTATCCGTAGTCATCCTCTTCGGGGTCGGGCGGGGGCATGAGGGCTTGGTTGATAACACCCACCAAGCTGTTGCCCGAGATGGTTACCTTGGCTACGCCGGTACCCGTCTGGCAGGTCTTGGGCTCGCCCTCAACATGGAGGGGGCTCTCTCCGGCGCCATAGGTGGCCGTCCATGTGCCCACCGAGCCCAGCTCGCCGCCACCATAGATACTGCGTTCCACCTGGCCGCCTTGCATGTCGACCCAGGTGTTCTTGGTCACAAGACCGAAGCTTGCGTCGGCAACGTTACCGAGACCGGCACCGTAGACGGAGCCTTTGACGGTACCTTCCTCAATGTCTACCTTGGTGTTGCCATGCACCTGGCCCAGCTCGCCGCCGCCAAAGATGTCGCCTCCGACGCGGAACTTCTTGTTGTTGGCAACGTCGGGATGCATGTGGACGTAGGGGTTGGAGGTGACCAAGCCATCGGTGAGTGCGTCGCTGCTACCCCTGCCGCCACCATAGACGTTGCGGTTGACATGGCCGTTCTGGAGGTCGATTAAGGGGAAGGCGTAGTTGGCCACGGTGGCAGCGCTGTCAGGATTGTAGACAGCCAGGTTGCCGCCGCCATAGATGGTGTTGACGTCCAACGGACAGGCGTCACCTGTGGAGTCGACGATGATGGTGATGCGGCCTTCGACGTTACCGTTGCGGTCGCAGCCACCAAAGACGGTACCTACGGTGCCGCCCCTAAGGATGATGGTGACATTGCCGCCCTCGCCACGCCAGTCGTGGCCGCCCTCTTTGGTACGCTCAGTAGTCAACCAATCAAGCATCTTTTGTGAGAACTTACGGTCATCCGGGTTGACAATGGCTTGGTCGGCATCTATCTCGGCCTGCGTCGGGAATTTCTTGACGGAGGCAGGGAAGCCGACGTCGCCTCGGGGACCGCCGTAGATGGTGCCGAATCGGCCACCCTCGATAATCAGGGTGATGTTGCCATAGGTGGTGCCCAGTCGGCAGCCACCATATAGTTCGGCGAAATCCAAATTGCCAAACTCACCTTCACCACATGTGAACGTATGGGTAAAGTTGCCCATAATGTCCACCTCGTTACCGCCGCAGAAGTGTTTGTACACCTTCAGCACACCTCTGTTACAGTCACTCGGATGTCCGCTACCGCTGATGAAGGTCACACTGCCAACGACGGCACCGCGCTTGTTACAGTGTTCGTAGATGTAACCGACAAAGCCGCCCTTGCCTTCGAGGAAGACACCGCCCACGCCGACATTGGCTGGTATGATAAGACCGTTGCCGCCGCCGAAGACTACGTCGTAGCGGCCGCCGTCAAAGACTACGCTGTCGCCCGTCACTGCCGCAGCGTTGCCGCCGCCATACATCTCAAAGACGGTGTTTTCGCAGCCGTGAACATAGACATGGGGCTTCTTGACATAGGGGCGAAGAGTCGAGTCGTTGACTACTATACTTTGTGAAGTTAAATAAGCAGCGATGGTAGCCGAATCTCCTCTGTAGATGTATGTTGGCGCATAGTCGGCGCGGTTGCCGCCGCCGTATATGTGGTCTATGGCAAAAGTGGCAATTTCATCATCGGCGCCGACCGTATCGGTGGCCCTGCGGTAGGTCTTGTAGACGTCGATATAGACGTCGTTCTGCGGGGTGCCGTTGATGTTGTTGCAGCCGTAGATGGTGGCTTTGTTTAGTACGGCATTGCCGTAGTAGTCGCCTGCTGATTCGTAGCCGACATTGATCTGTATCTTGCCGCGGACGAGGGCAGCGATGTCGCCGGAGGCACCCTGGTAGCCGTCCTTCTGGCCCAGGCCGCCACCGAAGACATTGCCTTCTACAGTACCGCTGAAGAGGTTGATGGTGGTGGTCTCGACAGTGTTCATACCATGACTGTCGATGTGGCCGCCAGCCTTGGTGTTGACATTGCCAAGAGCCGAGCCGCCGTAGATCTCACCATAAACGATAGGTGTGGCTGTGCAGGCAGTGTTGCCGAGGGTCACGTGCACATTGCCCTCCACCTCGGTGGACTGACCGAAGCCGCCGCCGAAGACGCGTGCGTTGTCGGCTTTGCTGCCAACGGTGCCGCCCAAGAGGGTGACAGTGGCGTTGCCTCCCACCGTACCGTCGGTGTTGCAGCCGCCGTAGATACCGTCGGTGACCGTACCGCCGTTCACGGTGACGGTTGTGTTGTCGCTGACGCCGTCGGTCACAATGTTGTTGCCGCCGCCATAGAGGTTGGCGACTTGGCTGTTGTCGTTGTTCATAACCACGGTGGTGTTGCCGGTGACGGCAGCAGCGTCGCCGCCGCCAAAGACAGAGCCAGTGACAATGGCACGGTGTGCAGCAATATTGTCGCCGATATTCACTGTGGGATTGCCGGTGACAATGGCCGTGGAACCTTTGCCGCCGCCGAAGACGACACCGTCCACAATGTTACCCACAGTGCCGTGTTTGATATTAACTGTGGGAGTGCCTGTATAAGGTGTCAGGTTACCGGCGCCGAAGACGCTGTCGATGGCCAGGGGGCAGGTGCCACCCAGATTCTCGACGTTGACGGTAATGTCTCCACCGATAGAGCCGTTGATGTTGCTGCCGCCAAAGGCGCAGCCAATGGTGCCGCCGTTAAGGGTCAGTGTGACACTTCCTGAAATGTCGGCGGAAATATTAGAGTGGCCACCACCCAGCGAGGCAAGGTCGCCCTTCGAGCCACCGAACACACGGCCTATGTTGCCACCTTGCACAATGAGGGTGACATCGCCGGTGATGTTGGCCTTATTTGAGCCGCCGTAGACATTTCTGAAGGTACCGGCGCCGCACTCGATGGTGGTGGTGACATCGGCAGTGATGTTCACTTGGTTGGCACCGCCAAAGAAGTCCTCGACCTCCTCGTTGCAGTTGCTGCTATTGTCGACAGTGACATTGATGGCACCGCCTACGGTACCGCGCTCGTTACTGGCGCTGACGAGGGTGCCGATGTTGCCGCCGTGCATACTGAGGGTGATGCCGCGGTTGCCGATATTGGCTGCGGTGATTTCACCGTTACCGCCGCCGAAGACGCGCTCGAAGTGACCGCCATAGATGTTCACCACCGAGCCGGTGACAGCAGCGGCATCGCCACCGCCGAAGAGATCCTGTATGGTGTTGTAGCAGGTGTAGACATTGACTGTTGCGGTCTTGCCGCTGGCGCTGAAGTCGGCATTCTTACCGCCGCCGAAGACATTGGCGATGGAGTAGCCGTTGTCATCCACCGTGTTCACGCTAGGGGTGTGTGTAGTAGCATATATGTTCACAGTAACATTATTCTGCGGCGAACCATTGGTGTTGTTGCAACCGTAGACATCGCCGTTGATGGTGGCGCTGCCAGCGAGGTCGGTGGCACCGCCGGTGACAGAGGCATCTGGTGTGCCGGAGCCGATATTGACAGTCACAGTGCCGTACTCCTTGGCGGCGTAGTTGTAATGACCCACTCCTAAGGTTGTTGTGTCGCCCAGACCGCCGCCGTAGATGTTGCCATTGACGGTGCCGGAGAGTATATTGACGGTGGTCATGTCGGTGCTCTCGTTGTTGACGTCACCGTAGCCTGAACCGCCGTAGACGTCGCCATAGACGACGGGCGTATAAGTACCCGCATTGTCGCCCACGGTGACAGTGACATCGCCGCCAGTGGTGGTGACAGAACCAAGGCCGCCGCCGAAAATGTCGACGCTGTTACCTACGCCCGAAGCACCGACGTTGGCTGTGACATTGACCTCAATATCGCCGGCCACGTCGCCGTTGACATTGGCACCGCCATAGATGCCGGTGAGGGCAGTATTGGCATAGTTGTAGTTGACGACCACGTTGCCGAGGGTGGTGGCCTGTGTGGAAGCACCGGAACCAGAACCTTGACCGCCGCCGAAGACCGTGCCGTGTAGGCCGTTGCTGCTGAGGGTGACGGTAGTGGTGTTGCTGGTGTTGGCGTTGACCGAGCCGAGAGCCGAGCCGCCGTAGAGGTCTCCGTAGATGGTGGCACCATCCAGTGTGACACTGACGTTGCCGCCAGTGTATGTGATATGGCCATAGCCGCCACCAAAGACATCGGCACGCTGTTCGGCTATATAGCCGGGATCTCCGGGAGTACCCGAAGCCGCTGCACCCACTGTGCCGCCGTTGAGGGCCACGGTGATGTTGCCGCCCACAGTGCCGCTGGTGTTGCAGCCGCCGTAGAGACCCGTGGATACAGTACCGTCGGCGAGGGTGACAGAGGTAGTGCCGGTGACACCGGCCTGGTTACCGCCGCCATAGACATTGGCGGTGGTGCCGTTGTCCATGGTCACGCTGGTGTTGCCTGTAACAACTGCCACATTGCCGCCGCCGAAGAGGGCTGCAGTATGGCTGTTGTTTTTCTGCATAATCACCGTAGTGTTGCCGCTGACCTCAGCAGCATCGCCGCCGCCGAAGACGTTGCCTGTGACATAGGCCACAAGGGTGTCGGCATTCACAGTATGGCCGTCGGTGTATCCGGACATGGTGCTGGCGTCATAGCCTATAGTGACTTTGGGGTTGGCTGTGACGATAGCTGTGGCGCCCTTGCCGCCGCCGTAGACGCTGCCGAGGATGCCACCGCTCTGGGCTATATGCATCACGTTGACAACAGGTGAAGTGATGGAGGCATCGGTGGGTGTATAAGGAGTCTCGTTACCACCGCCGTATATGTTGGTGACGTTGAGCGGGCAGGCGGTTTTGAAGTCGAGCACGTTGACGATGATACTGTCGGTGATGTTGCCCATCTGGTTGCTGCCGCCAAAGGCGTTGCCGATGGTGCCGCCGTGCAGGTTAAGGGTAACCTTGCCGGTGATGTTGGCAGCGGTGTCCACGATGGTGCTACCGTTGCCGCGGACACCCTTCGAACCGCCGAAGACGTTGGCAAAGGTGCCGCCCATGATGGTGAGGGTGACATCGCCGGTGATGCTGGCCTTGTTGGAGCCGCCGTAGAAGTCACCGATGTTGCCCACGCCGCAGCCGATGGTAGTGCTGAGGTCGCTGCTGATGACGGCCATATTGGCTCCGCCGAAGACCTCGCCCCACACCTCGTCGGTGCAGGAGCCTGTCTTGAGGAGCTGTAGGTCGGTGGCAGTGATGGAACCCTGCATATTGCCGCAGCCGAAGATCTGGTCTATAAGACCGGCGTTGACGGTGGTGGTGGCGGTGCCATAGGTGTTGGCAGGCGTCACCTCGCCGTTGCCGCCGCCGAAGACGCGGTGGATGCGGCCGCCGTCGATGACGACGCTGGTGTTGGTGCTGACGCTGCTGGTACCCACATTGGCAGCATTGCCGCCGCCGTAGACATCCTTGATGGTGTTGTTGCAGTTATAGACATGCACCGTGGCGCTCTTGCTGGCATCGGGGGTGTAGGAGGCCAAGTTGCCGCCGCCGTAAACCGCCGCTATGGCGTAGGTCTGCGTGGCTGCGTTGGTGGCCAAAGCCGACGCCGTGGTGATAGTACCGTAGGGCAGGGGGTATTCATTGTTAGTGATGCCACTGCCGTGGTCGGTGCCGTAGATGTTCACCGCCACGTCGCCCATGGGCGTGCCGTTGGCGTTGTTGGCACCGAAGACCATGCCGCCGCCGGCGGTACCGTTGGCAGCATTGAAAACGCCGCCGCGGATGTTCACCTCGACGTCTCCGGAGACCTCAGCGGGATGACTATTGTCACCAAGACCACCGCCATAGACGTCGCCGTTGACGGTGCCCTTGTAGAAGTTGACCTGGGTGAGCAGGCCGCTGGCGCTGACCTGGCCGAGAGCTGAGCCGCCATAGATATCGCCATAGATAGTGGGACCCGAAACAGCGGCGTTGCTGGCGATATTGACGGTGACGTTGCCGTCGGTGGTGGTGGAGGAACCATAGCCGCCGCCGAAGACGCCATTGGCGCGCACGCTGGTGCTGGTGCCCACGGTGCCGCCGGTGACATTGACGGTTATGTCGCCGCCTACATTGCCCGTGGTGTTGCAGCCGCCGTAGACACCGGTGGTGGCATTGCCGCTGCTGACGGTGACAGTGGTGGTGCTGCTGACGCTGGCTTGGTTGCCGCCGCCATAGATGTTGGCCGCCGTAGCACCCTGAAGTGTAACACTGGTGGTACCAGTGATGTCGGCCACGTTGCCGCCGCCGAAGGCACGGCTGATGCTGCCTGCCGTGAGTTCTACAGTGGTGTTGCCGGTGACGCCGGCAGCATCACCGCCGCCGAAGACATCGACGACTGTCAGCGCATTGCTTGGGTCTTTGTCGACCACCACGGTGGGATCGCCGGTGACAATGGCTGTGGCACCCAGGCCACCGCCGAAGACACTGTCGACGGTACCATAGCTGGCGTCGACGGTGGGATCGCCCGTGACAGGAGCCGCCGAGCCGCCGCCGAAGAGTTTGCCGGTGACGGTGCCGCCCACGAGGTTGACCTCCGGGTCGCCGGTGATGCGGGCCGTTTCTCCATAGCCGCCGCCGAAGGCATTATGTGCCACAGTGCCGCTGTTGAGATATACTGTCGGACTGACTGTGGCAGCAGCTTGGTTACCGCCGCCATAGACGTTGCCGCCCACATTGTTGTTGATGTCGACACGCACGGTGCTCGTCGGGGCACCATGGATATTGTTGCATCCGAAGACGTCGGTGACCGTGCCGCTGTTGACGGTGACCTGCACCGCGCCGGTAACCGAGGCGGCGATGCTTTGGTCGCCATCCACACCGGGGTCGTCGGCCTGTCCCAGTCCGCCGCCGTAGAGGTTGCGCACGGTGCCGCCGCTGAGGGCGACGTTGGCGCCGCCGGTGTTGGCCAGTGCGCCGCCACCGTAGACATCCTGCGTCACGGTACCGCCGTTGATGTCCACATCCGTGGCACCCGACACGTTGGCCAGGTTGCCGCCGCCATATACATCATGCGCCACGGTGCCGTTGTGCATAAGCAC
Organism: uncultured Bacteroidota bacterium; assembly: GCA_902777005.1. Lineage (GTDB taxonomy): Bacteria > Bacteroidota > Bacteroidia > Bacteroidales > P3 > Colimorpha. The sequence goes on along the minus strand of CACYSB010000004.1, from coordinate 94,621 downwards.
CGTGGTTGTGCCCGTCACCTTGGCAGCGTTGCCGCCGCCGTAGACGTTGCCGCTGACATAGGCACGCGGGGCGGTGTTGAAGGTGGAAGCAGCGCCTGCAGGATAGTCGACGGGGATGAGACTCGACATGGTGGTATTGTCGTAGCCGATGATTACTTTGGGGTTGGCCTTAACGGTAGCCAGATCTTCGCCGGCCACACCCTTGCCGCCGCCGAAGACGTTGCCGCGCACACCGGCTGTCTGCTTGATGTGCATCACGTTGACCGTGGGCGAGGTGATGGAGGGAGTGGTGGGACGGTATGAGGTCAGGTTGCCGGCGCCGTAGATGTTGGTGACGTCGAGCTCGCAGTCGGAGACCTCGTAGTCGAGCACGTTGACGGTGATGCTGCCGCCGATGTTGCCACAGGCGTTGCTACCGCCGAAGGCGTCGCCAATCTTGCCGCCGTAGAGGTTGAGGGTGACGTTGCCGCTGATGTCGGCGGCGATGGAGTCAACAGGTGCTCTCACACCCTTCGAGCCGCCGTAGACCTCGTCGAACGTGCCGCCCTTGACGGTGAGGGTGACGTTGCCGGTGATGTCGGCCTTGTTGGAGCCGCCATAGAGTTCGTGGAAATAGCCTGCGCCACAACCGATGGTGAGATCCACAGCGCCGCTGATATCGGCCAGGTTGCCGCCGCCGAAGAGCGAGCCTATGAGCTCGTCCTGCGTGGAACTACAGGGACCGTCGTTTTCAATGCTGACGCTCTTGTCGCCCGTGATGGTACCACTGGTGTTCGATGCACCGAAGATGGCGGTGTAGAAGCCGCCATGCACCTCGGTGTTGGTGTTACCGTAGATGTTAGCCGAGAGGTAGTTTCCGCCACCGTCCTTGAGGTGACCGTCGCCACCAGAAAATATGGTGTCGATGCGACCGCCGTCGACGGTGATATAGGTGTCTGAGGTGCGTGAAGGACTGGTGGTGCCCACATCGGCCGAACGGCCGCCGCCGTAGACCATCTTGACGGTGTTGTCGCAGTTGTGGATATAGACCGAGATGTCGTAGCCGACGCCCGTGGATTTCTCAATGGGCGTGTAGCTGGCCTTGTTGCCGCCGCCATAGACACCTTGAATGGCGAACTTGGCATGGGAATGTGCTGCTGCGGACCCTAAATACGTCACGAAGGCCGCTGTGTCTGCGAAAGTACCCACGACATCGTCTTCGGTGTGGCCCGTCTGCCAGATGTCGACCTTCACGTCTTTCATCGGCGAGCCGTTGATATTGTTGCAGCCGAAGATATTGCCTGTCGTGTCGTTGAGACTGGCGTGGTTGCCGAAGAATGCGTTACCGGAAATCGTTACAGAGGAGGCACCGATGGTGGTGTCGCCGATGCTGACATGCACGCCGCCGTAGACATTGGCCTCAATGTCGCTCGTGGCACCATTCAAGCCATTCTTCTGGCCGAGGCCGCCACCGTAGACATTGCCCCACACATTGCCTCGGATGATAGTCACCAGCGTGGAGTCGATAGAGGTAGCCGGAACGGGGCTGGGGTTGAGAGATGAGATGGCCGTGTCCACCTTAGCCAGTGCGCCGCCGCCATAGACGTCGCCCTTGATAAAGGCACTGTCGTTGTTTATCAGCACCGTGGTGCCGCGGGCCACCGAAGCCTTGTTGCCGCCGCCGAAGACATTGCCACCGACGGTGACATGCTGGGCCTTCGCCGTGAACGGAAGACAGCATGCCATCAGCAGTAAACAGTAAACAGTAAACTGTAACCTGTAACCTGTAAACCGTAACCTGTTAACGCTTTTTTTATCCATTGCGCGTTGTGCGTGATATGTTTTATTAGAGTGCATCATCATAGTCTATGCAGTTATACACACTGACAACCACGTACTTGCGTGGCCAACAGCATGTGGGTTATTTCTGCAAATATACGAAAAAATTTAAACCCCGAAAAAAAAATTTTATGCCCTTACCCTGCCCTTATCCATCTCTTACCCATCTCATACCCCTCCACTGTAGTGCCGACGGCACTCCGCCCCCGCTCCGTACCCGCTCCGACTGTTCTACGGTTGTTTAACGGTTTTTCGTCGGACCGACATCGACCCGACGTCGGACCACCTTCGGCCCGACTACGGATTGGCTCCATAGATCACGCCGCAGGCGGGGAAAATAGAAGCATATCTCCCAGATTTCCAAGATCTCGCGCAGCGGGAGATTCAATCCTGTATAGTCACCGACGAGCTCCCCCCCACAGTTCCGTTATTCCCCCCGCCAAACACACTCCCATGCACCGTGACGCCATCCTGAAGGGTGACCATTGTGTTGCCCTTCTCGCCACCGGTCTTGTTGACGGAACTCTCGTCACCGCCGCCATAGACATTTCCGGTGCCAGCGACAAGATTCCCATTGTCGAGGGTTCCTATAGTACTGTTGCCCTTAATTGTGAGGATAACGTTGCCATTGACGGCGCCGAGACCTGTGAGAGACTCGTTGGTCTTGATTTTGAACCCTTCGTTAACTAAGGCCTGGCCTCCAGCAGAAACACTCTGCTGGTCCCAGGTGTAGACAACAACGTCCTGCCAAACGGGTTCCTCATAGATAGCTGTTGAGTTGTTGTAATATGGAACAATGGACCAACCTCCAGCATTTCGTACTGCCACCGTAGGTATCTCTACTGAATAGCCTGCACCGAACACATTGCCCTTAACGGTGCAATCGGTCAATTCTGATGTGGCATCGCCTGCCACAGCACCCAGCGAGCCACCGCCATAGAAGTTCTCAAGCACGGTGCAGCCTGTGAGTGTTGAGGTGACATTGTTGGTTTGTGCCAACGAGAAGGAGGCATAGTCGATATACAAACGGGCTACATTTCCTTTGGAGCCGCCAAAGAACTCGTATTCATAGTTCACGGCGACGCCTTGCCCCGAAATATATTTACCTCGATAACTATCTTGAGATGAACTTTCGTAGCTGTTGCTTATCCAGGTGGCCCAGTCTCCTTTTGAATCGCTGATATAATTGAGTGATTCCCATTGATTTTGGATACGATTCCTATAGATGGCCGTTCCTCCATATCCTGCACCGAAATATTTTCTAAATGTGCATCCAGTGGCTGTGGTGACCACCGTTTTCCCAGATGCCATATTGCCGAATTTAGGACCGCCGCAAAACACATCGACACGGCTGTTTTTGATGGTGGTAGAGATGTTGCCCGTAATGGCTTTGGCAGAGTTGATACCACCCCCATAGAAATCCCTGATATCGGCATGATTGATAACCCACGTGACATTGCCGTCAATCTTTTCCTGTCCTGCTCCTGCTACCTCTCCGAACTTGCCACCGTCTATGTAGCACTTGGCGTTGCAGTCGCCGCTACCTTCGGTACATGCAGTAGCATCAGGTCGAAAATATCCTGACAGGTACAGGACTTCAAATTCGCCACCTGTGATGGAGATGGGACGGTGAGGCGTAGGGCTCGTCTTGTCCGAGTGGGTTCCGTCGCTCAACAGCTGGAACCATACGTTATCTCCCAAAAGAATATATTTGGTCTTGTTCGTGTAATTAATTCCAGTGTTTGAGTTATTAGAGACAAACTGGTCTATCACACCGCCCATCAAGATAAGGGGGGATAGTGTCTTTTGTTCCCAGCTATGCTCGAACTGTCCGAACTTGATGAGTCCGGTGGTGGTAACCTCAAACCATCCTCGTGGTTTGCAGTTGCCAGGTATGGCCAGATTCGTATGGCTGGCCATCTTCATAGCCATAGCCATACCGGGGAGGGTGATAAAGTCGTAACGAGTAGAAGCAACTGGTTTCTGTTTGCCACTTCTGAAAATGAGGCAATAGTCAGGTTCGTTGTCTTCGTTTAAATCCACGGAGGTAATGGTAAGTGGCTTTTCTGTCACACTATTGAGCTCATCGCCTTCACCAGCCCTATCATCTGTGTGATGGTGATAGTTGCCCACTAACACTATGACATGGTCATAGACAGTAGAACCAGTCTCATAAGTGCTTCCCATGGAACTTCTTGCGGTGGCCAATGTGGTAAATACGGTTTGGGTGCTGCCGTCAATAGTAATGGTAGGCGTAGCGGCTTCGTAGTGCGAACCACCTATCTGGCTCAAGTCATCGGTGGTGTTGTAGCCGTAGCGGTCGTAGTATTTGTTTGAGAGATAGGCACATTTGGCCCAATAGGGTTCGATGGTGATGGCCGTCACACCGGTTGGTACATTGAAATAGCCTCCCTGGGCGAAGATACGGCCACTGTTTCCAGCTCCACTGGTATAGATATCTTTACCATAGTGGTCACGGTCGGCATAGTTGTAGTTGGGAGCGTCGTAGTTGGTCTCGGTATAACCACCTCCTGTACCTCCCGTCATGCTCACGATCTTCCAACCTGTCACAATACGGTTTTCAGTGTAGTTCTTTGTCCCCACCTCGTTATAGTAGGGCAGCTGCACCTTGCCGTAATTGAAGTTGTACTGGGCGGTATCCTTGTCGATGATAGGACGTGTAAGACTGGAAGTGGTAATCGAGGCGCCCGCGGGTTTGTCGAATATCGCGCCGCCACTGCCCATCTGGATGTTTATGGTAAGCTGTCCGTTGGTGCCCAATGTGGTCACTATGCCACCCTGGTTGGGGGTGGTAACGCTGGCACGCGTCACGCTGGTCCCCGTAGTCGGGTTGATGGTGTTGGTGGGGTCGTAGTTCACCACCGAGGGGTATTTGCCCTGCTGCTTTAGGATAGGATAGGGTGCTATGGTCTTGTCGAGCACCCACTTGAGCATCTTGTTGGCTGCACCCACACCCTTGCCATTGGCGGCATCACCTGTGGCGTACCACGCCGCCAGTTCGCGGTTGGAGTTCAACAGGTGACGGTAGAACTCAAAGCGCACCAGATAGCGCCTCTCGGCGGCCAATGCACAGTTATAGGCAGTGATGGTCGGTGTCTCAGTATGGTTGTTTATACTGAAAGGAGCTTCATATACAAAGTAGTTATAGTTGTTGAGGCGGTTGCCGGTGCTGGCTTTGTAGTCATTACTAATATTTTGTCCGCCATAGATAGGGTATACACTGCCGCTGCTGTAGTCTATGTTGCCATAGAACATGCAGTTCATCACCATGGTCTTGAGGTTGTTGTATTTGGAGGCGTAATTATTGTAACCTACAATACCGGCTTTAACAGTTCCTCCAGTGATATTTGCGAAGCTGAAGCAATTGACGACGCGTGCGGTGCCGTCGAGGAAACCCACCAGGCCGCCGCAGTAGCTGTTGGTGCTGGCCACTGTGGAGGTGTCGCTGTACTGGGGGTTGTTAGGCAGTATGCCGCAGTTATATATGCGGGTGGCACCGTTGGCGGTGCAGGCGATAGCACCCACGTAGCCCGCCTGGCTGATCTCGACGTCCTTCAGCATGATGTTGCTGATGGTGGCACCGGTGGCGGTGGTGAACAGCGGTTTGTCGAGCCCGCTGATGACAGGGAAGGTACCGTCGCTCTTAGCCTGCGCCGTCAGCGTACCGCTGAAAGAGACTATACTTGCATCAAAGCCGCTTGCGTCGATATCGTCGGTAATGATATAGTCGCCACTTGAGCCGATATCGCTCAGCGAGGTAATCGTCGTCTGTCCCCACACAGTCACCGGCAACAGCACCGCCAGCATCATCAGTTTTCTTATATGCTTCATTGTTCTCATTGTTTTTCATTTGTTATCTTTCCACCAGTCGTCTTTCTGACGGCTGAGGGCCTGGGCGACACAGTTCATGGTCTTGCATTCCGCCACGGTGATGTCCTCGCCCTTGGGTCGGTAACGGTACCGCCAGTGGCTTACGAGGAGCAGACGGCCTGCGGCACACCGGTCGAGCCGCTCGGCGGAGGGGTGGTAGCGCTCGGGGAAGCCGTTGTCGTGGATGATCACCACGGGGAACCCATCACATACCGCCTCGTCGATGATCTCCTGCTCGCCCTTGGCGATGCGTGGCGAGACGAGCACGGCTTCACGTTGTGCCTCTTCCAGACAACGCCGCTTCTGCTCCGCGAAGCGGGTCTTGTCTTTCCGGTGGCATACTACGGGCAGCAGCCTCTTCTCCAATAGGGAGCGATCGCCATAGCTGTCGCAGACAATCTCCTGCCCCGCCGGCCGCATGAGCAGGCGCTCCGCGATGGCGGCGAGCGCCTCGGGCGTGGCCTGCGAGGGGGCGCAATGACGCCGCAGGTAGCCCGTAAGGGCAGACGGCGTGAGGGCCGTCGGGATGGCGCCGCGCTGGGTCGTAAGCCAGTCGCGGTGCGACAGGCGCAGCAAGCGGCTGCGCGTGTTGCCCAGGATATAGGCGCGCTGGGTCTCCATCTGTGCGGCATCGACGGGCATCACATCGCAGTAGCCCTCCTGGAAAAGGGAGGGGTAGCCCCCGCCGACCGAGTCGGCGGACACACGGGTCGCCGACACTGTGCCGGTCGACTCGGTCGGCCGGTGGCCCGTCGGCAGACCCAGCAGTTGCCAGTAGCGGCGGTTGCAGCCGTATTTGAAGCCCTTGACAACCATACCCAGGTGCGTGCTTTTGCCGGCCTTGTTTTTGAGGGGCGCCGTAACCCTTATCAGCGCATGCAGGTGGTCGGGCATGACGACATGCTCTTGAACCTCTACCATTGGGTAGCAGGCGCAGATGGCGGTGAGCAGCTCGTTCTTCACCATCTGTCCTACGGGCGAGAGGTCGACACGCGGTGCCTCGGGGCTGCCGTCGGCGGCCATCGGGTCGCCCACCACAGTGCCCAGCGGGCAGCCCCTCCCTTCTGCCACATGCAGGGTGATGTGGTAGGTGCCGGGGCGGCTGTAGTCGTGAGCCGCCGCGCGACGGGTCATGCTGTGCTGGGTAGGGTTCAACTGTCGGTATATTTATGGCTGGTCCTTTATCTTCACCTCCGAGCTGCCACCCACAGGACCTTCGTTGCCCCCGCCGTAGACGTTGCCGTAGACAGTGACGCCCTCTTCGAGGTTAACCTTGACTTGTGCGGGAGTACTTTCGTTGATTTCCAGCACACCGCTCTCGTCGCCGCCACCGAAGACATTGCCAGTACCGGATTTTAGCGTTTGCGAACCAGGAGTGCCTTCCATGGTTCCCACCGTGGTATTGCCCTTGAGGGTGAGGGTGACATTGCCCTGCACGGTGCCGAGGGTATTGAGGTCTTCGTTAGTGTAGAGGAAATGCTTTTCATTGTCGACAGCAGTTGCCGTGCTGTTGACGGTCACGGTGGTATCACGCCATGTGTATGTGACGGTGTGACCCTTAATGCCAGTACGGTAGGTACCGAGGCTCTCATAATAGTACGGTTCCACACGGAAGCCTATGCTGTCGGCCTCGACAGTCGGCAGCGAGGCAGAGAAACCGGCTCCGAAGACATTGCCCTTCACGGTGCAGGAATCGAGGACAGAGGTGACGTTACCTTCAACTTTGCCGAGGCTACCACCACCGTAGAAGTTGCTGTCGATGGTGCAGTGCTTCAGCGTGGAGGTGACGGTATGAGTCTTGGCCAACGAAAACTTCACATACTCAATCCACAGACGGGCGCAGTTGTCGGCATTGCCAGACATTGGGATAAACTGATAATTAAACTGTGTAGACACACCGCCGAATTTCGATTTATAGTCACGCTGATAACCGTTGAAATCGGCCTCATTTTTAAAATTTATCTCGTTTTTAATCCATTTATTCCAATCGATATTCATCTTGTTATTGGCGTTGTATGGAGCCTGACGGCTGTAGGAGTTGCCGCCGTAGCCGGCGCCGAAGAAGGTGCCGAAGGTGCAGCCCGTGGCCGTGGTGGTGACGGTGCGTCCAGCGTTCATGTCGCCGAATTTGGGGCCGCCGCAGAAGAAATCGATATGTCCGCCGTTGACGATGGTGTGGAGGTTGCCTTGCGCAGGTTTGTCGGCGTTGAAACTGCCAGCGTAGAACTCCTTGATGTCGGCATTGTCGATAATCCAGGTGATGTTGCCATTGGTATGATTGGTGGGGTGGCCTATGCCGTCCATGCCGGTGCCTGCTACCACGCCGAAACGACCGCCGGTGATGTAGCACTCGGCGTTGTCGTCACAGATGGTGACATCGGCGCGGTAGAGACCCGTGAGGTGGAACTGGTCGAAATCACCGCCCGTAACCGACACTGGAGAATGGTTTGCGTCGTAGTTCTGGTCTTGGTGCGTTCCGCGGTGGAACTCCTTGAACCACACGTTGCCACCCACATGGAAATAGGTGGTCTTATTGGCATGACCAGCGCTCTGTCCATTCACCCACTGCTCCATCACGCCACCCTGCAGGATATAAGGTGCTGCAATACGCTCAGAATTGTCATACTCGAACTGCGTTTCACGGAAGAGCGAGGTATTGGTGCTCTCGAACCAGCCTTTAGGCTGCATGATGCCGAAGTTGTATGTGCCCGTACCACCGTACGATTTCTGCGCCATGCCGAGGCCGGGGATATTGATAAAGTCAACCCTCACGGGGTGTACTTTTTTACGACTGTCAAAACGCAGGATATAGGAATAGTCGGGTTCATTGTCGCCGTCAAGGTCAACAGAGGTAACCGTATAGGGCTTGTCCATTGATGCTTCCATGTCATTATAATTATGATAATTACCCACAAGCACCACAGCATAATCATAAACGGTGTGATTACCCGGATTAGTCGTTCCTTGGAAAAGTCCCGAGTTCGAAGATGAAGTGGCGTTGCCCTTGGTGGTGAAAACCTTTTGGCTCTCTCCGGCGATGGAATAGCTGTCGCCGTTGGTGTATATCTGTCCGCCGCCTACGTTGGGGACATCATATCCGGTAGTCATTGCTTGGTTATACACCTTGTCGGCATAGGCGTCGGCCAGATATGTACATTTTGCCCAATAAGGTTCAATGGTGATGGCGGTGACACCGTATGGCACATCCCAGTAGGCACCCTGGTTGAATACACGGCCGCTCTCGCTGTAGAGGTCTTTGTTGGTGCAGTTTCGGTCGGCGAAGTTGTATGGGGTTGCTGTCAACACGCCGTCTGTATAGGTCACATCTTCACCAGTGCTATAGTTTCCAGGCGTACCGCCGGTAATGCCGACAATCTTCCAGCCGGTCACCACGCGGTTGCCGTTGTAGTTCTTGGTGCCCACATCGTTATAGTAGGGCAGCTGCACCTTGTAGTAATTGAAATTGAAGTGGTCAGGGTCCTTATCGGTGATGATAAGGGTGGTGTCGGAATTGGTGATTTCGGCTCCTGTCGGTGGCCCATATACTGCACCGCCGCTGCCCATCTGGATAGTCAACGAGAGAGTGCCCAGTTTGCCGCCTTGGTTGCGGTCCTTGCCGGTGGTAGCATGCTCGGCGTCGATGTTCACCACCGAAGGATATTTGTCGAACGGCATCAGTATGGGGTAGGGGTGCGAGGTGCCGATGCTGTCGGGGGATAGCACCCACTTGTACATGGGCGTTTTGTCGTAGGTACCGGTGGCCCACCAGCCAGCCAACTCGCGGTGGCTATTTAGGAGGTGACGGTAGAACTCAAAGCGCTGCAAGAAACGGTCCTCGGCACCGAGGGCACAGTTATAGGCGATACCCGTGGGCTGTACAAACGGGGCCTCGAGGCGGAAGTAGTTGTAGTTGCCCACGCCGTTTTGGTCGCCACGATTGGTGATAATATTGCCGCCATAGATGGGTGATTTGTTGGTGCCGCCGGTGATGTCGCCGTAGAACATGCAGTTCATTACCATGGTCTTTATCTTGGCGAGGTCGTCACTGGTGGTGGAGAAGTTGTTGTAGCCCACAATGCCGGCGGCATAGGTGCCGCCGCTGACGTTGGCGTAGCTGTAGCAGTTGATGACACGGGCGTTGCCATCGAGGAATCCCACCAAGCTGCCGGCGATAATGGAGCCTGTAACGGTACCGCCCTGCAGGCCGCAGTTGTAGATGCGGGTGTAGCCAGTGGCAATGTTACAGATGGCCCCTACGGTGTCGTCACTGACGGTGGCTGTGGTGAGGAGGATGTTTTTTATCTTGGCATCCTGGGCATAGGCCACCAAGGGGTGGCTAGATGAGGCGATGCGATTGTTCTGTCCGTCGATGGTGCCTCTGAAGGGTGCTGCGGCGGTGCCAATAGAGCCGTTGATGGTGAAGCCGGCGGCCAGCTTGTAGTTGCCCATCATACTGGTGATTTCGTCGGTGGAATTTACCTCCACAGCATCTTGAAGGGTGGCAATGGGGGAATCGTGGTAGCCCGCTTTGGAAGCATAGGCGCGTATCACCGTGACGCTGCCCTTGGCAAAGGGGGCGGAGTATATATTCGATGAGGAAGTGGGGTCGCTGCCATCGGTGGTGTAGTAGAAAGTAGCACCGGTCTCACCGCTGATGGTGATGTTGCCTTCGCTCTCGGTGATGGTGGGCTCCTGTAGTGCGTGGATATAGTAGGTCAGCACATCGGAGTATCCGTTGCCCAGCTTGTACCCACGCACTTTCACCACGGTTACGTTGGTACCTGCCGGCAGCACTACGGTGGTGCCAGCCACCAGTTCGGGCTGTCCGGATCCGGGGTCACCGGGAAGTGTGGCAGTCGTCGAGGTGGTATAGCGGAAGGTGGCACCAGCAGGTGTCAAGGTCAGCGAGCCGTCGGCATTGACGCCAGTGATTTTCGGGGTGGCAAGCTTGGGGTAGTCGTATTTTGTTGATAACGAACGGCGGTAGCCTTGTCTGAAAGCTCGCGCCGTATGGGTTGAGGAAGCACTGTTGATGGTTTTTTGTATGGGTGTAGAGTATACTGTACCAGAGGTGGAGGTGGGTACATTGCCACCATTGTTGTATCTTATCGTGGCATTGGCGGTGTCGCACGACATCGCAATATTTGCCTTGTCGCCTTCAATGGTCATGGTGATGGTGGGGGCTGCGCATATAGGTATCGCCACGGTTGCGGGAGCGGAGGCATCGCTGAAATCGCCAGCGGTACGGGCGGCCACTACACGCAGTTGCTCTCCGTCAAGATCCAGCGGTAGGGTGATGCTATCAGTGCTGGTGCTGGATGTGGAGGTGGGAAGGGTGCCATCGGTGGTGTAGTAGTAAGTAACGCCGGAGGTTGCACAGCTGAGGCCGTACTTGCCGGTGTTGCGGTTGAAGGTGATGGTGGGGGTCGCGCACTGCTGCGTGTTGTAGATGGTGACAGTGGGGTTTTGGAAGCTGCCGTCGCGTACGGCGATGGCCTTCACGGTGCCTGTGGCCAAGGTAAAGGGGGCTGTGTAGTGGGTCGACGAGGTGGTGGGGACACTGCCGTCGGTGGTGTAGTAAAAGTCCACGTCGGCGGCTCCCTCATAGCTGCTGATGGTTACCTGTGAGCCGTCATAGCTGATGACCGGAGGGAGGCAGACTTTCTTGCTGGATTCGATAGCTGCAGGCTGGGCCCATTTCTGGCGTCCTCCGTCCGCGCCAATCAACTCCCACAGGCCCATCAAGCCTTTGTAGTCGTTTTGCGAGTAGTTGTCCTTATTTCCGTCGGAGACGTCCATCCACCAATATTGGGTGGTAGCATCTTGCTGGGCGTAGACAGAGGCATGGCGGATGCCTATAGTAGTGCTATGCGCTAAGAATAGGAATTGGGTATTTTCGTCGGGAACCTGCTGGGTCTCCAGATGGAAGCGCAGGCGAGAGGGGTTTTTGCTGTCCACAACACCATGGATGACCACATAACGACCCGTAAGCATGTGGCGCAGACGGTAGATGCCTGTCGATACTTTCTCGACATACCAGATGAAGTTGTTGATAGCCTCATCGGTGGACTCCTTGCTCTTTTTATAGGTAGTGAGGTAGGGAGTGTTGGCGTCGTTGTTGAAGTACTTCATAGTGCCGCTACCGCCCGCTGGCACTAGGAAGTAGCCTTCGTTATTCTGCTTGTTTTCCAGATAGTAGAAGCCGCTCTCCATGTCGTAGCTGCCCTGAGCCCTTGCCGGCAGAGCCGTACCCAGCATCAGCGCCATCATCACTACGTAATGGTAAATGCGTCTGTCCTTATGTTTATTATTTCGTGCCATCATTGTCTATGTTGGTTATATGCTATAGTTTTTACTGTCTCGTGGCTTACATTATGGCAGATCCTTTATCTTCACCTCTGAACTGCCCCCCACAGGTCCTTCGTTGCCGCCGCCGTAGACGTTGCCGTAGACAGTGACGCCCTCTTCGAGGTTGACCTTGACTTGTGCTGGAGTACTTGCGTCAATTTGCAGCACGCCGCTCATGTCGCCGCCACCGAAGACATTGCCGGTACCCGGTTTGATGACATCGCCTACAAGTGTTCCAACCGTGGTGTTACCCTTGAGGGTGAGTGTGACATTGCCCTGCACTGTGCCGAGGGCATTAAGGTCCTCGAGTGTATAGAGAATATGTGCGTTGGTGTCACGAGCTGTTTCATTTGAGTTAATAACATCTCCGGCCGCAGGAGCCCATGTGTAATGTACTGTGTCGGGGAAGGTGGCAGGAAGATAACTACCAGTGTTTTGGTCATAATCTGGAGGTACAATAAATCCGCCACGGTTCATCACTGGTACCTGGGGTACAGTGGCCGAGTATCCAGCGCCAAAGACATTGCCCTTCACGATGCAGGAGTCGAGAATAGAAGTATCATTGCCTTCAACCTTACCGAGGCTGCCGCCACCGTAGAAGTTACTGTCGATGGTACATCCTGTGAGAGTGGAAGTGACGTTGTGAGTTCTGGCTAGCGAGAATTTAACGTATTCAATCCAGAGTCGACAGCAGTTATCGGCATTACCTGACATGGGGATGAACTGATAGTCAATTTGCGCGGAAACGCCATTATAGGTGCTGTTGTATTCATGCTGGAAACCAACATAGCCTGCATCATAACCGGCAACGTGAATAACACCGTTTACCCAATCATTCCAGTTGATGTTGTATTTGACATCGTTGTAGTTATATGGAGGATAACGGTTGTAAGAGTTGCCGCCATAGCCAGCACCAAAGAAAAGGACGAAGTCACAGTTGGTGGCTGTGGTGCTGACAGTACGCCCACTGTTCATATCGCCGAATTTGGGGCCACCGACGAAACGCCACACACGGCTGTTGCTGATGGTGGTGTGAAGGTTGCCTTCGACGGGCTTGGCTGCATTGATGCCTCCCGCATAGAACTCCTTGATGTCGGCATTGTCGATAATCCAAGTGATGTTGCCATTGGCATGGGTTGATGGGTCGCCGATACCTTCCATACCGGCACCGGCAATGGTGTCGAAGCGTCCTCCATTGATGTAGCATTCGGCATTGTCGTTGTAGCTGGTGACATTACCTGTATAGAGGCCGGTGAGGTAGAATTGGTCGTAGTCGCCACCGGTAACTGAAATAGGAGGATGCTTGGTTTGAAACGTTTTGTCTTGGTGAGTTCCACGGTGAAACTCCTTGAACCATACGTTGCCACCTACATGGAAATAGGTGGTCTTGTTGCTTGGAGCGCTGTTCTGAGTGTTAACCCACTGTTCCATGACGCCACCTTGCAAAATCAAAGGAGCAGCCTTCCTATCAGGGATATCGTATTCAAACTGTGTTTCTCGGAAGAGTGAAGTATTGGTGGATTCGAACCATCCGATGGGTTGCATAATGCCGAAATTGTAGGTGCCTTTTCCGCCATGGGTTTTCTGCGCCATACCGAGACCAGGGATGTTGATAAAGTCAACTCTTACGGGATGTAGTTTATTACGTTTATTAAAACGCAGGATATAGGAATAGTCGGGTTCATTGTCTCCATCAAGGTCAACAGAGGTAAACGTATAAGGCTTGCTGTTACTTGCTTCCATCTCGCCAACATGATGATAATTACCTACAAGCACCACGGCATAATCATAAACTGTTTGATCGTTTGGATCCCCTTCAACGTCAACAAATAGTCCTGTACTATTCGTACTTGAGATAGCGTTGCCCCTAGAGGTGTAGACAAACTGGTTATCTCCAGCGATGGGATAACTGCCGCCGTTGGAGTATATCTGTCCGCCGCCGACATTGGGCACACTTCTGGCTGTACCCATGTCTGCATTGTACACCACATCGGCATTGGCATCTGCCAAATAGGCGCATTTGGCCCAATAGGGTTCGATGGTGATGGCCGTTACCCCCTCGGGTACATCCCAGTAGGCACCCTGGTTGAAGACACGTCCGCTGACGCTGTATAGGTCCTTGTTGGTGCATTTGCGGTCGGCGAAATTGTAGGCCGGCGCGTCAACACCTGTAATGAATGAACCGGGCGTCCCACCGGTGATGCCGACAATCTTCCAGCCCGTCACCACGCGGTTGCCCGTGTAGTTTTTGGTGCCCACGTCATTGTAGTAGGGTAGCTGCACCTTGTAGTAGTTGAAGTTGAAGTGTGCTGTGTCCTTGTCGGTGATGTTGAGGGTGAGTTGTGAAGTGGTGATTTGAGCTTCGGTTTCCCCCGTGCCGGGATGGTTGTACACTTCACCATCCCCCATTTGGATATTTACCGTCAGTGTGCCCAGTTTACCGCCCTGGTTACGGGGTTTGTTCTCTTGTGCATGTTCGGCATCGATGTTTACTACCGAAGGGTAGCGCCCCCACTTCTTCAGGATTGGGTAACCATGACTTGTGCCAATACTGTCGGGCAGCAGCACCCATTTCATAATCTCCGATGTGTCAGGACTGGTGCTGTTGACCCACCATGCAGCCACCTCGCGGTGACTGTTGAGAATATGCCGGAAGAACTCGAAGCGGTTAAGGAAGCGCGTTTCAGCCATCAGGGCGCAGTTGTAGGTGTTGATACTCCTTACGTATGAGGCTTCGGCACGGAAGTAGTTATAGTTGCTCACGCCGTTGTTGCTTACGTTGGTGATGTTTGTGCCGTTATAGATAGGAGCCTTGTTTGTGCCCCCAGTGATGTCACCATAAAACATGCAACAATAGACCATGGTCTTGAGGTTGTTGCTCGCAGTGGCCAAATTGTTGTGGCCGACAATGCCGCCGACGTTGGTGCCACCGGTGATGTTGGCGTAACTGTAGCAGTTGACCACGCGGGCGGTGCCGTCGAGGTAGCCCACGAGTCCGCCGGTATAGCCAGTGCCGCCCACTGAACCGGAGAGGATGCCAACATTATAGACACGTGCCGCACCGTTGGCGGTGCAGGCTATGGCTCCGGTATTGCCGGTATTGCCGCTGATGGCCACGCCGTCGAGCACCAAGTTCTTTACGGTGCCGGTGAGGGTCTCGAAGAGGGGGGCAGAAAGGTTCTTGATGCGGTATGGCATCTTGGTGGCAGGATTGATAGCCGCCTCCAGCGTGCCGCTGAAAGATGCGATGGTATTGAAACTATTGGTGATAGTGATGTCTTGTGTGATGGTGTAGGTACCGCTTTGGCCATTCAAAGCCATCAATTCACTCTCGTTAGTCACATTGTTTTGTGCCCACACAGTCACTGGCAGCAGCACCGCCAGCAGTAGCCACAGGGCAGTGGAGACTTTCCCTTTTTTGGTGTAGTATGTTTTATTATTGCTCGTCATCATTGTTATATATACGACTATACATGCTGATAAGCACGCTTTTGCGTGGCTTACGGTATGTGGGTTATTTCTGCAAAGATAATAAAAAAAAATTACGTGCGCAAAAAAAATATTTCGCGCCTGTCCGCGCGCTATCGTAATAGTAGCACTGAACCGATGACTTTCTGGTACGACAGGGGCCTGTAGATGGTGGAATAACGCAGATGGTAGACATAACTGCCCGGCGGACAGGGGTTGCCGTTCTGGTCTCTGCCGTCCCACGCGTCGTTGATGTTGGTGCTGTGGTACACCATAATGCCACGTCGGTTGTAGATGCGCATCTCGTACTTCTCTATGTTGTGGACATAGACGGTGAAGCGGTTGTTGCTCTCAGCATCCGGGGTGAAGATGTTGGGCAACGCCACGTCGCTGCGCTGTATCGGCAGCAAAGCTATGGCGGTGTCATAACAGTGACCGTCATAGACCACCAGCCACACGCTGCAGGTGTCGGCCTCCGGGGAGGCACTGCCGTAGATGACCCTGTCGTCGGTGGCCAGCGGCACACTGTCGATATACCAAAGGAACTCTAACCGGCTGTCATCGTCGGTGTTGCGGGCCTCGAAGGTTAGATGCTCCTGCGACAGCAGCTGCGGCGTCACGCGCATCTGCGCCTGAGGCTTCACAAAGGGGCGCACCTTCACCGTTGTGGTGGCCGGACACTGCGGGTTCTCCCCATAGTCGGTGAAGAGGGTGTACAACGTGGTGAATTCGGGGTCTACGACGATGCTCTCGGCATTGGGGTCGGGGATGCTGTCTCTGCCGCTGCTGCTCCACAGCAGATAGGGTGCCGTGGAGTGCGCCACCAGCGTGTAGTTCTCGTCGGCACAGTTGTACAGCAGCTCCGTGGAGAGACCTGGGATCTCCAGGCGCTTCAACTGAACCGCCAGCACGCTGTCGCAGCCGTAGATGCTTGGCAAAGTGTCGCTGTAGTGACCGCTCTCGCTGTAGTAATGCCCGCGGAACAGGTAGGGCGTGGAGGCACAGAAGGTGTCGTAGTAGACGCTGTAATAGGAGCTGTGTACCTTGAGCTGCATAACTACCACGCTGTCGCAGCCGAAGGAAGTGCTTAGGGTGTCCCTTACATCCGCGGTATCGGCGGCGTACAGGCGGCCGTCAATCCAGCGCAGCGAATCGCAGGCCTCGGGGTTCACGTCGATGCTGTAGGTGGGCATCACGGCCAGCGTGAGGGTGACTATGCTGTCGCAGCCATGCACGGTGCTGTCGACATGCAGGTAGCTGCCCGTGGTGTTGAGCACGGTGTCATAGTAGGCCAGCTCGCTGTCGTCACAGATGGTGTCCCTCGGTGTGGGATAGTAGGAGGGCCACAGGTGTAGCTGCAGTGTCATCACGCTGTCACAGCCGTACTGGTCGTGCCTGTCGAGGCGCGCCAGTAGGCTGCTGGCGCAGCTGTCGAAGGTTACTATGGTGTCGAGCCAGCTGTAGCTGCCGTCCGACGAGCAGACGCTGTCGGCATAAAGGCGCATGTAGGTGGGATGTACAGTGATGGTGTGCTGCAGGGTATCGCGGCAGCCGTTGCTGTCGG
This sequence comes from uncultured Bacteroidota bacterium, assembly GCA_902777005.1. Classification (GTDB taxonomy): domain Bacteria; phylum Bacteroidota; class Bacteroidia; order Bacteroidales; family P3; genus Colimorpha. The sequence continues at coordinate 77,532 of CACYSB010000004.1, read as the reverse complement.
TAGTGAAGCAGGTGAGGGTGGTGTCGGCAGCCACATAGCCGTCGAGCACCACGCTGTTGCTGTCTATCGTGGCGGGGCTGCCGAAGGTGCCGCCCAGCCAGCCGTAGCTGGTGGCATGAAGCGCCTTCAATGTGTCGGTGCCGTCGTTGCGGCAGCGTTCGCTGCGCCCTTCGAGGAGGGCGGCGGGATAGGGGCGTTGCACGACGATGGTGCGCTGCAGGGTGTCTATGCACTGGTCGCCGGCGATGCCTGCTATCAGGGTGATACTGACGGTGCCGGTGTCTGTCAGGTGCAGCAGGGGGGCCGACGCGGTGCTCTCCGTGCTGTCGGGCAGCAGCCAGCGGAAGGTCTCCACGGGCTCGCCGGTACCCAGCGGCGTCACGCCGTCGCCGCTGATGGTGCTGCGGTTGGTCAGCTGCAGGTCGAACTGGCAGTTTTCAACCGTGAGTGTTGTGTCGAAGAGCGCCAATGGGTAGCGTGCGCCGGCGAAGGCGCTCATGGTGAAGTGGCACTGTGGGTTGTCGATGAACGAGAGCTGGCAGAAGTAGGTGATGCTGTTGTCGCTGCGCACCCAGATGCTGGCTGAGTCGGAGATGGTGGCTGTGGTGTCGGCCGATGTGTACCAGCGGTAGGAGAAGCCTGTGGGCACCGTGAAGCGGTTGTTGGGCACCGTGCTGCACCCCTCGGTCTGCATGCGTCGTGAGCCGCAGCGCAGGGTGAAGTAGGCGTAGCCGAAGTGGCTGCCCTCGCCGCAGTCGCGTGTGGTGAGGCGCACGAAGATGGTCTGGCCGTTGTAGGGTGAGAGGTCTATGCCCACGGTGGTCCAGTCTTTCCACAGCACCTCGTTGGGGGCCTGGTTCCAGCCGAGGGCTGCGTTGGCTATGAAGTCGGCCACCGAGCAGGAGTCTATGGGCTGGCCGTACTGGTTGAGTATCTCCAGACGGAAGCGAGGCTGCAGCGACGGCGAGTGCTCAGGGTCTTGGAGTACGGCGGCATAGCGCAGCACCAGCAGGTCGGCGTCGTCGGCGTCTACGTTCATGCCGTAGGTGATGCTTTCGGCTTCGGGAGCGGCGTTGCCGCCGCTGTTCCAGTTGCCGAGACGTACCGAGGCCTGTTCGCCCGGCGGTATGGTGCGTAGCAGACCTCCGGTGCGGGTGTCGCGTTCAGTGGTGTCGAAGTGCACGGTGTGGCGGCTCGTGGCGTTGAAGTATCCGTTGTCGACAGCTCCGATATGCTCTGTTGGGTTGTCGTAGCTACCATAACTGCAGGTGACATACGATGCGTGCAGGTCGGTGTAGTCTATGCAGCCAGTGCCGCCTTGCGGGGTGAAGGTGTAGAAGGTGTCTGTGGGTGCTCCCGTGCTGTCGCAGTAGTCGGCGCAGATATGGGTGGCATAGAAGATGTAGTTGGTCAGTGGCGAGAGGTCTTCGATATGGCATGGTGATGCCGTCGGGTGCACGGTCGTGGCGGCGCCGCCGTCGACAGGCCGGTAGGCTATGCTAACCGTGGGAGTGCCTTTCTGCTGCCATTCTATGGTCACGTTGTCGCCTTCCATGGCTGTCATACGGAAGTTGTAAGCAGCACAGGTTGTGACCTGCAGGTCGTCGATATATGCTATGTCGTCGTCCTTGAAGCGCAGCGCTATGAAGCGCCCGCCGCCGTAGTAGTTGTCGAGGTCGTGGAAGCAGCGTTTGTAGTTCCGTTGCATCGACGTGAACGATGCCAGCGAGTCGAATGTCTGCGGGTCGCTGGCGTCGCTCATGGCACCAATGGTTATGCTGTGTCCGTTGCTTCCGGTGAAGTAAGCGTGGAAGTTCACCGCAAGCCGTCGCAGGCTGTCGACATCGGGCTGTGGCAGCACAAGGTAGGTGGTGCCGAGGTAGTTGCTCACCTTGAGACTTGCGGCGCCGCTGTGGGCATTGCTGGGGGTGATGCGGGCGTAGTTCTCGCTCCGGCTCGTAAGGACACGCCACCCGCTCAGGGCCTCCTCGAAGCCTTCGCAGTAGGGTATTTGCACCAATGCTGACAAGGTGGCTATTTGTTGCGGTGCACGGTCAGTGAGCTCGGCCGAGTCGCAGCGCAGGTAGATGTCATAGAGGGTGTCGGGGTCCAGTGTCAGTGCCAGCGGCGGTGCCGCTACCTGCAACGTGGTGCCGCTGCCGGGAGAACCGCCGGCAAGCATGTACTCTATCCAGAAGCCGCTGTAGGCGGTGTCCCACCATAGTTCTACGCGGCCGTTGCCGGGCTGCGCCACCAAGAGGCTGTCGGGCAGCTCGCAGCGGTCTATGGCTGTGGTCAGCCGCTGCGGTGCTACGCAGCTGATGAAGTCGCTGTCGCAAAGGGCGTAGAAGTCATACGTGGTGCTGTTGGCGAGGGTCACCATGGCAGGCGCCACCACCTTGGTGCCACTGCCTTGCGTGAAGCCGGCAGGACCGTATTCCACAACACCCGCCCCCTCTATGGCGGCGCGGTTGTCGGGGGTCAGAGCCACTGTGGGCAGCTCGCATGGCGACACCATGAGGCCGTCGATGATGACGTTGGTGCCTCCCACGGTGCGCAAAGCCACGAAGCGGCCGTCACCCTCATAGCTCTCCATGCTCACATGCCGCTCACCCCAGCTGCCGGCAGGGGCCTCGACGGTCTCTATGGGCACGAAACTCTCCCACACACCGCGCTGGCTCAGCACCCCCACGGTCAAAGCCGTGCCGCCGCGCAGGCGGAAATAGAGGTGCAGATGGCGCACACTGTCTATGGATACTTCGGACAGCATCAAACTGCTCACAGTGTCGCGCCGGTGGCAGTAGGGGAGGCTCTCTTCATTGGGCATGGTGACGACAATGGGCGATAGACAGTCGGGCGTACCGTCGTGACTGCTGTAGATGCGGTAGCTCTGCTCGGGCACGAGACCGCTGATGAGGTATGTAGGGGTGGTGACATGCACCACGGTGCCGTGCCAGGCGGCACTGTCGACAGGGGCATAGTCTATATAGTAGTCGGCATCGCTGTTGGTGAGGAGCACGCTGCGGGCCGACACAACGGCCGCCGTGGGCGTGAGACCACGCGTCACCGCCAAGTCATCGACCCAGATGTCGACGCTCTGCGTGGTGGCTTGCGCCATGAGGGCTATGTTGTCGACACCGGCAAAGCGCGTCAGCGGCAGGTGCAAGGTCCGCCAGGCTCCCGAGGTGTCGACAGTTAGGGTGTCGCGCGGCGTGAAGGTGTTGGGATCCGTGGGTACCGTCATCTGGCCCACCACGAGACGGGCACGGTTGTGGTTGTTGGTGCGCAGACGCAAAGTGAGCTGGTGCGCATCAATGTCAGGCACTGCCAGCTGCGGTAGCGCCGCTATCGATGGGGTACTGGTAGTGGCGTAGAGGTGCAGCGTCTGGTTGCCGTTGATGATGGCCATATTGGGCGTGGCGTTGCTGCTGCGCCCCACAGACCAGCCAAATGGCAGGCCGGCAGGCAAGGCGTTCTCCATATTTTCGCAGTAGGGCGTCGTCGCCGCCGGTGCCACAGTTGTCATAAGCCGTTGGCAGGTGGTGCTGGAGCCGCACAGAGGCCATAGGTAGATGTCGTAGCTGGAGCCTTCTATGAGGTCCGGAATGCTGTGGCTGTGCATGCCGTCGATGCCGTCGGTGTGGACGGTGTCGCGAATGCCTGTGCCGTCTCCCGGGGTGAAGCCCGCAGGGCCGTATTCTATGATAACGCTTTCAGCACCGTGCCACGAGCGCCACGACACGGTATTGCTGCTTGCCGATGCCTCGCCGATGGCGCAGGTGGTCACCGATATCTCGTCGAGGAAGATGGTGCCGGAACCTGTCGGCGTGAGTAGCGTGATATAGTGTCCCTCGCCTTCATAGTCGGCCAGATCGGCCACAAGGTGCTGCCAGCGGCCCAAGGCTGTCAGTCTCACAGTGTCCAGCGTCGTGAAGGTGTTGAGTGAGTCTGGCTCTGTCATCACTCCCACCACTATGGCTGTGTCGCTCAGCAGGCTCTCGTGCATGCCGTAGAGGTATAGGCTCACCACCGTACCGCCGACGTCGTCGATGGGCGGCAGCGTGACGGGAGTGCCGCCGGAGAGCTGCAAACTGTGGCCGCCACGGTAGTGGTTGCGGTCGGTGACCGCCCCTCCGCCACGGGTACGCCAGCTGTTCGGCGTCTGGCCAGTGAGGTAGCTGTCGAAAGACTGGCAGTAGGGTGTGTGGTAGAGCGGCGGCTTGGTGTTGATGCTTATCGAGGTGCGCCCATGGTTGCCGGTGTTGCCCGTGGAGCCGTAGCCGCTGTAATAGGCAGCTCCCGAGGTGCCGCAGCGGCACAGTGCCCCGAAGGTGAGGGTGTAGGTGGTGTTCCCGTTGAGACCGGTGACGGTGGCGGGCGAGGTGCGCAGGGTGTCGGTGCGGCTCTGGCTGCTGGGCGTGATGGTGCAGAGCAGGTCGAGGCTGTCGGCAGACTCCCAGCTCACCTTGGCCGAGGTGCTGTCGAGGCCATAGACTCTTATGTTATAGGCTATGCAAGGCTCCACACAGAGGCTCTCAAGGTAGGTGTTTGCCGTGGCTCCGTCCGTGACAAGCATCAGGGCCATGTGGCCCGGTACGCTGTCTAAGTGCACTATGTGGTGCAGCCATTTGTCGGCTCTGCTGAAGGTCATGGTGTCTACTGCCACGAAGGTGCCCATGTCGGTGATATCGGTAACGTAGCCTGTCAGCAGTCGTGCATCGCTGTGCCCTGTGGTAGTGTTGGCCCAGAAAGCCACGGAACGCGTCGGTGGGCAGCCGTCGGCATCGGGCAGGATGGCCACTGTGGCTTTGCCGGCCTGCGCCACAAAGAGAAGCGAGCGTCCTCCAGAGAGGTTGCGCTGGCTGCTCACAATGGGGTACATGCCCACTTGTGACAATCGCCGCCAGCCTTCGGGGTATGCTCCGGCCGCCAGACCGTCGAAGTTCTGACAGTAGGGTACTTCCATAGGCTCGGCCAGCGTGCTGAACGGCAGTGATATGTAGCTGCACGACGCCTCGTCGCCATCGCCGCGAGGGACGAGGTGGACTGCATAGTTGGTGCCGGGCAGCAGCCCTGTAAGGTTGATGGTGCTGTCGCTATGCAGCGTGGTGCCGCTTCCGGGTGTGAAGTCGCTGGCGCCGGTGGCCAACGCAGAGTATTCCACGTTCGCACTGTCGCCATGGTAATAGCTCCATGCCACTCGGGCCTCGGTCTGGCTGATATGGCTCACCGTCGCGTCGTCAATGGCTGTGGTGCGGAGGCTCAGCATGTCGATGCTCCATGCTCCCGAGGCACTGAAGGCAAGGCAGAGTCCGGCAGCGTCGGCGACGGGCACCACATATCGCCGCCATGAGCCGCTGCCTGTGATGGTGTCGGTGGGCACCAAGGACTCATAGGGCGTGGAACGGCGTCCTATGACGAGGCTTCCGCTGCCTATGGCGTAGAACTCCAGATAGCAGCTGTCGGGTGTGGCATCGTCGAGGATCGGCATGGTGGCTGTGCTGCCCGCTGCAAGCGTCAGGGCACGGCTGCCACGGTAGGAGTTGCTGCCTACACCGGCATTCCCGGAAACGCTCCATCCCAAGGGCAGGGAAAGGCTCTCTTCGAAGCCCTCACAGTAGGGTGGCACCACGGCATGGGCGAAGGTGCGGAAGCTCAGACGGTCACAGTCGGCAGGGGCGTCGCCGCACGAGGGCCAGATATATACGTCGATGGGAGTGTCGGCAGGCAGGGCGACAAGTGTCAGCGGGCACTGTGTGGCTGTGAGGCGCGTGCCGCTGCCGAGGGCAAAGCCGGTGGTGCCGTACTCCACCAGCACGGAGGCCCCGTCGGCCAGCAGCAGGGTGTCCCACGCTACTGTGGCCTCGCTCTCGGTGATGTTATACAGGCGCTGCCCGTCGAGCATGCAGCGCGCCAGGCGCAGGTCGTCCACCGTCACGGTGCCGCTGCCTATGGCCAGCAGGGCAGGGAAGGAGCCGCTGCCTGTATAGTTGCTCAACGACAGCAGCAGGGGCTGCGTTCCAGTGGGTGTCAAGGTGTCTATGGCCACGAACGTGGAGGGCTCGTCGGGGAACTCCACGGCGCCCACCACAAGGCGCGCCGTACCCGTGGCGGTGAGGCGCAGGGATATGCTGAGGTCGGCAATGGCCGCCCCGTCGGGCATGGGCATCACCGCCATGCAGCTGTCGCCCACGGCGGGTAGCATGCGTAGCACCCCGCTGCTGACCTGTGGCTTGTTGGGCGTGGGCCGCCGCCAGTGGCGTGGCATCACGCTGTCGACGCTGTTGAAGTTCTCGTGATAGGCTATGGGTATATGGGCATCCTCAAGGGTGCGTACCGCGATGCTCTGCTTCTCGCCTTCGACGCAGCCCACACTGAAGGTGTAGAGGCTGTCGGGCGTAAGGCCTGTGAGCGTCAGGGGCGATGTGGCAGGACGCACGGTGTCGTCGCCGTAGACCACCTCCACCACACCGACGCCATAGCTGTCGAAATGCAGCGTCAGCTGGCTGCTGCCCACATGCGACACCGTCGGCACCGAAGTACCGCAACGCTCTATGCGCACATCGTCGACATACATCTCAGTGTTGTCGGGCTGCAGACCCCGTTCCATGCGGAACGCCAGACGGCGTCCGGCGCCACTGTACCCTGATAGGTCCACCACCATCTCCTGCCAGCGCGAGCCTTGGTTGACATGCAGCGTGTCGACGGCCACGAAGGCTCTCGTGTAACGCCCCGTGTCGGCACAGAAACCTACCAGCAGACGCGACGCAGTGTTAGTGGAGTAGAGGCTGAAGCGCAGATATAACCCTTCGAGCGTGACCAAGCCCACCAACGGCGGGGCTATGGCTATGCTGTAGTGGCTCTCGGCTATGGTGCCGGGGTAGAGCGCCAACGCCGCCGTTCCGCTGTGGACCGGCGTGGTAACCAGATGCGGCGGATAGCCCATGTCGTAGTTGCGCGACACCACCCAGCAGGCTGGCGTAACATCCACGCCACTGCCGTAGCTGTCGAAGTCTTCGTGCCACGGCAGCGCCACGCTGTCGCATGGCGTCTGCGCCGCCGCCGGCACGGCAGCCGTCAGCAACAGCAGGACTGCCATACGCAACAGGCCTGTATATAGGATGTTATGCACCGATTTCAACAGCATACAATAAACCATAACGCTCGCGTGTGCGAAATATTGTGTTTGCGCTAATTTTTGTGTTTTCCCGGACACCCTCCATAGGTCTTCAATAGGTCTTCAAAAGGCCTTCAATACCCCCTGCGACCCCTCTCCGTATCCCCTCCGTCTGTTATACCATTGTTTACCGACTGTTTTACGATATAAACCGTTAAACAATTGGCGAACAACCGTAGAACAGACGTAGAACAGTCGGAGAGGCTTCGGACGGGATTCTGAGGGGCGTTTTATGGGGTAAAAATAATATTTTTAAAATTTTGCTCCATGATTAGATTTTTTTTTGTATCTTTGCATTTTGTATCGACAGCGACGAGAGTGTTTCTCGGAGTCGTCTTGCGCATATAAGTAACAGGAAATCAATGAATAAAAATAACATATAAAATAAAAAAACTATGGAACTACCCTTTGCAGAAGCATGGAAAATCAAGATGGTTGAGCCCATCAAGAAGAGCACTCGCGAGCAGCGCGAGAAGTGGCTGAACGAGGCCCACCAGAATGTATTTATGCTGAAAAGCGACTACGTCTATATCGACCTCCTGACCGACTCCGGCACCGGCGCTATGAGCGACCGCCAGTGGGCCGCCATGATGATGGGCGACGAGAGCTACGGCGGCGCCCGTTCGTTCTACCACATGAAGGATACTATTACTGAGCTTACTGGCTTCCAGTATGTTATCCCCACCCACCAGGGCCGCGCAGCCGAGAACGTGCTGTTCAGCTACCTCGTGAAGCCCGGCAACATCATCCCCGGCAACGCCCACTTCGATACCACCAAGGGCCACATCGAGAGCCGCAAGGCTTTCGCCATCGACGTGACCGTGAAAGAGGCCTACGACACCCAGCTTGAAGTTCCCTTCAAGGGCAATGTCGATCTCGAGAAGCTTGAGAAGATACTGAAAGAGAACAAGGGCAATGTGCCCTTCATGGTGCTCACGGTGACTAACAACACCGTCGGCGGCCAGCCCGTCAGCATGCAGAACATCCGCGAGACCTGCGAGCTCTGCCACAAGTACGGTGTGCCCGTGAACGTCGACAGCGCCCGCTTCATCGAGAACGCCTACTTCATCAAGACCCGCGAGAAAGGCTATGAGAACAAGACCCTGCGCGAGATTGCTCTGGAGATGTTCAGCTACGCCGACTGCATGACCATGAGCGCCAAGAAGGACGGTCTGGTGAACATGGGCGGCTTCATCGCCACCAACAAGCAGGACTGGTACGAGGGTGCCAAGATGTTCTGCATCCCCTTCGAGGGCTTCCTCACCTACGGCGCGACGAGTACGGCATCCCCTACCAGCGTCCCGCCGGTGGCCACGCCATCTTCGTCGACGCCGACAAGGTGCTCACCAACATCCCGAAGGAGGAGTTCCCGGCCCAGACCCTCACCTGCGAGCTGTACCTCGAGGCCGGTATCCGCGCCTGCGAGATTGGCTATGTGCTGGCCGACCGCGACCCCGTGACCCGCGAGAACCGCTTCGGTGGCAACGACTTCGTGCGCCTCTGCATACCGCGCCGCGTGTACACCAACAACCACATGGATGTCATCGCCGCCGCCCTGAAGAACGTCTACGACCGCCGCGACACTATCAAGCGCGGTCTGGAGATTACCTGGGAGGCCGAGCTGATGCGCCACTTCACCTGCCAGTTCAAACGTCTTGACTAATAACTAAATAGTACTCATATTTAAGTTTGACTACATGCGCGCGCGAGGTAAAATTACGACAATAATACTTGGGATGACGCTGATGCTTATGGCATCATGCGTCACCCCTCGTCGTGTCAACTATCTGCAGGATATGACACACGGAAGCCAGATAGAACTTGAGAACCGTTTCGAGGCGCGCATAACTCCCTATGACGACTTGAGCATCGTTGTTTCGAGCGCACAGCCTAACCAGGAACTTGTGGCTCCCTTCAACGTGGTGCGCGACACCAAAGGCGGCTATCTGGTGGACGTGGACGGCAACATCGACTTCCCCGTGCTGGGCAAGATGCATGTGGCCGGCCTGACGCGTCTGCAACTGCAGGACACCATCACCGCACGCCTCACCCGCGGAGGATACCTCGAAGACCCCTTCGTGGTGGTGCGCTTCAACAGTTTCAAGATTTTCTTTATTGGCAACGGCAGCGGCAAGGTTATCAACGTGCCCAACGAGCGTTGCACCTTCCTCGAGGCGTTGGCTATGAGCGGTGGCCTCGACAACTTCACACCGCGCGACCGCATCGCCGTGATGCGCGAGGTGAACGGCAAGATGGTGATGCGCTATCTCGACCCCCGTTCGTCGGACGTCTTCAACGACCCCTTCTTTATGATGCACCAGAATGACTTCATCATCACCGACGGCATGAACAACGGCACGGTGCGTCAGGAGTTCACATTCTGGATGGGTATGGCGTCGACACTGATTTCCATGGCATCACTCATAACCTCCATAGCTCTCTACAGAGCAATGTCTAAGAACTAATAACGGCAACAATGGCAGACGGCAAGGATAACAACAACATGGCGTTCCTCGACGAAAAGAAGGGACCGAAGCTCCACGTGAAAGACGTGGTCTTCATCGTGTTGCGCAACCTGCACTGGTTGATCCTCTGCGCTGCCATAGGTGCTTTCGTGGCCGGCTACTGGGTACGTCACCAGAACCACGTCTACCAGAGCTCGGCACGCGTCCTCATCAAGGGCTCCTCGACGGGCAACGCCGAGAACACTCTCCGCGAGGCATCGATTAAGAGCATGTTCTCCACCAAGTCGCTCTACAACAGCAGCATCAACAACGAGATGATGATTTTCTCGTCAAAGTCTGCTATGCTCGAGGTGGCCAGGACGCTCGACCTCAACATCTTCTACACGTCGAAGACAAAGATTGTCAACCGCGTGAAGGATCTATACGGCGAGTCGCCGATAAAGGTGGACTTCATAGACAACGGCGAGGACGACTATGTGGCGTTCGACGTGCTTATCAACAACACCAAGTCGTTGACCATCACACAGGCTGGCTACGAATCGCGCAAGATTAAACTCGAGGACACCGTGGCTATGCCGTTTGGCCGCATAGTGGTGCATCCCACTTGGTTTATGTCCAACTCATTCATGGGTCAGACACTACATGTGGAGCACCGCAGCATGAACGCTGTGGCCGACTACTACCGCGCCGCTACAATGGTGATGCGCGACGACGACATGAACACCATCATCAACGTGGTGCTGCAAGATCCGTCGCCGATACGTGCTGCCGACGTCATCAACGAGGCGATACGTGTCTACAACGATGATGCCGTGCAGGACAAGAAGCGCATCATCGCCTATACTTATGACTTCATCAACGAGCGTCTGAAACTGCTGCAGAACGACCTCGGCGTGCAGGAGAACGCATTGGCGGACTTCAAGCGCGAGAACCGTCTGCTCGACCTCTCCTCCTACGGCCAGTCGTATCTGGCTACGAGCATCCAGAGCTCGGAGGAGAAAGAGCGTCTGAACAAGCAGCTCACCACAGCACGCTACCTAATACAGATTAACGAAAGCGACGAGACACACCTGATACCCAACAACGTGGGTGTGGACGACGCGCATATCACGGAGCTTATAGCCAAGCACAACGAGCTGGTGCTCGAGCTCAAGAAGTACCAGAGCCAGAACAACCCCGTGGTGCGGCAGAAGATGGCTGAGCTGAATATGCTGAAGAGCGACATGAATACGCTGCTCGACGTGTATATCAGCGTCCTGCAAGAGCGCATAGCTGAGGCTCAGATAGCTGCCGATATGGCGAGCTCGAAGATGAGCCGCGTGCCTCAACAGCAGCTGTACATCGAGAGTCTGGAACGCGTCTCCAAGATTAAGGAAGACCTTTACCTGCACCTGCTGAGCCGCCGTGAGGAGCTCATGATAAGCCAGCCCTCCATCGAGCCTAACGGCAAGGTGCTCGACCCGGCACGTATCAACCGCACGCCCGTGGCTCCCAACGAGACCCGCACGACGCTGATAGGCCTGGTGATAGGCCTGCTGATACCTGTGGGCATCTTCTTCCTCCGCCGTCTGTTCGATACTAAGGTTAAATACCATAATGATATAATATATGCCACAGCGGCACCCTTCCTGTGCGAGATACCGTCGCGGGAGAAGGATGACGACCGCAACATCGTGGTGTCTGAGAGCGGCCACGACTCTATGTGCGAGTCGTTCCGCCTGCTGCGCGCCAAGGTGGACTTCCTCGGCACCAACACGGAACATGGGAATTCGCGTGTGTATCTCATCACGTCACTCATGCCGGGCATGGGTAAGACATTCATATCGTCCAACCTTGCCGCCAGCCTCGGCTTCGCCGGCAAGCGCACGGTGGTGATAGATCTCGACCTGAGACGCGGCTCGCTGACGCGTCTGTTCTACTCGCGTCACCATACGGGACTCTCCAACTACTTGGTGGGCAAGGTGGCCAGTATGGACGAGATAATCAAGCACGACCTCGTGAGCCGCGGAGTGGACGCTATCTTCACGGGTCCCATACCGCCCAACCCCACGGAGCTGCTGGGCAACGGCCGCCTAGATGCTATGATAGCCGAATTGCGCAATCGCTACGAGTATATCATCCTCGACTCGGCTCCGACGGGTCTGGTGGTGGATACCGATGTCATCAAGCATCTGGTGGACAACACGCTGTTTGTCATCCGCTCGGGTCAGTTCGACAAACGCATGCTCGAGAACATCGAGGAGCTGTACCAGGGACACGAGTTCCCGAATATGGCACTGCTGCTCAACGATGTGCGCTACCGTAAGCTGATGCCCTACGAGCGTAAGTATGGCTACGGTTACGGCTATGGCTACGGCTACGGATATGGTTACGGCTATGGTTATGGCTACGGTTACGGCTATGGCTATGGCTATGGCGATGTGGATGAAGAGAAGCCATCGAAACGAAAGAGAAATAAAGAAGATAAGAATATAGAAGAAGAGAATTAGCGGAATGAAGAGACGACTGCTCATAATAACTTTGTTATTGCTTGCAACAGTAAGCGTGTCCGGACAGCGGTTTGTACGAGGATTTGCCCTCGGCGCCGATAGGGACACTCTTCAGTATATCATTGCCTCACCCTTCGACAACTGGTATATACTGTTTAGCGGTGGCGTGCAGACCTTCGTGGGCAACACTCCCGACAAGGCTGCCGCATGGAACAAGGCCGACTTCGGCTTGCGCGCCGAGGTGGGAAAATGGATTATTCCCGACGTGGCGGTGTCGCTGCGTTTGGGCATGGCTACCGCACACAGCCAGTCGCGTCACGGCGGCAACAACCCATGGACGGACATCACGAACCCGCTCGTGTACGACGGCATGCAGTATGGCCCCTATTTCCCGATAAGTGCCTATAACTTCTCGGCGATGGGTATCGTGACGTTCGACTGGACGAACTTCCTCAACGGCTACGAGGCGGGCAAACACCGCCACCTGCATATCTATACTCCCGTCGGTCTCGGCGTCATGATGATGTTCGGCGAGATTGTCAACCAGAACTATGTGAACAAGGTGAACAACAACCCCGATGAGATTACCGTGGAGTTGGGTCAGATGAGAAGGAACTTCGAGCTGGGCTTCACGGGCGGTCTCATGGCTGAATACTACGCTACCAAACATCTGTCAATCTTCGCCGCACTGGAGCTGGCTTTCGCACGTGGCAGCTTGGATGACTTCAACTACAACCTCGACGACGGCATACGCAGGGTGGACTTCATCCCGTCGTTCTATGTCGGCGCTAAACTGAATCTGCTTAAGAGTGTTAACAAGTTCGACCCCTACAGCAAACGTACGTCGCGCGAGAAGGTGAACCACGAGTTCCTGGCCTTCGGCTCGCGCAACACCGTATCTACTCTCCAGGGTAGGATTGAACGCCTGAACAACGAGATAGACTCGGTGCAGAACCTCTCCGACAGGAACGCCATAGATGCCGCTAAACTGGCGGATATGAGCAAGGAGCGTGACCGCCTGCAGCAGCGCCTCGACTCCATAGAGGACTACATGGGCTTGCCGCCGGCCAATATCATCGAAGACCTGCTGAATGCTAACGAACTGCTTGGCCTGCCGGCGACGATAGTGTACTATCAGCTCGACAAGTACGACATCGACTATAACGGTATCAAGAAACTGCAGAAGTTCGCCAAAGAGCTTAACCAGCTTGACGACACTCTTGAGTACTACGTCATCGGCGCCGCCGACTCGATAACCGGTTCGATACGTCACAACCAGTGGCTGTCGGAGCGCCGCTGCGAGGCTGCCTACAATGTGCTTGTCAACGACTTTGACGTCAGCTCCAACCAGCTCTTACTGATGCCTGTGGGCGGTATCATGGAATACACGCCGCAGGAGAACAACCGTATGGCACTCATCATACAGCGCACTCCCCAGACAGAGGCCATTGTGACAAAATGGATGGAGAAGTACAAGTACCTACGGAAAAACTAAAATAAGGAAATAAGAAAGCCCCGACAAACTGCCGGGGCTTTTCTTATTCTGATAGTTCTTTTAATTTAGAAGATTTGTTGGATTTATAGATTATGCCGTAGGCAGGAGAAAAAAAAGAAGATAATCTCCAAGATTTCTAGGATCTCGCGCAGTGGGAGTTTATAAGACAACGAGTTCTTTTACAATCTTTTACAATCTGAAGGAGATATAATTTCTGATAACTCTTTTAGTTCTGATTGAGAGAAAAAAAAGTGTTCTGATTGAGATTATCTCTGGTTGAGAATAATAACTCTTTTGACGATATTCTTAACGTTCTGCAGAGCAGCCTCTTTCAGCCACCCGAGGCCGAAGAGCATCCACCGCTGCGGGTGGGTGTTGATGAGCAGGTCGTACTTATGGATGGGATGTCCGGGATTGCGTAGCGCCTGTATGATATCGTTGGTGGTGTGGAATACCAGCCCTTCCTTTATCCACTGCGCCTGATACTCAGGCACCTTGTCGCGCACACTCACCTTGTACCCGTCCCATCGGCGGCCAGTGTCGGTGATATAGAGTGCCTTACTGAAGTCGGTATCCAACATTGGCTCATAATCAATGCCTAATGTGTGTATGTCGTAATGTTTCCAAATGTCCTGACTGTTCCATGGTGAGCGTGGACTTCCGTGAGCACAGGCTGTGTTGATGGGCACCACATTACGTAGTTTCTCAAGATTGAGGCGAAAGTCTGTATATGCAGACTCAATATTGCCGTTGCATGTTGTCAGGCATTCGTAGTGATATCCGGCCGTATGCCCTAAGGAAACAATCTGTTTGATTATATCCTCATCATAACTTTCTGGCACTATCCGGAAGTAATAGGTGGCCGTCAGTCCCATCTCTGCTTCTGCTAGTGCGATGCGAAGTGAGTAATCTGGCTTCAAATCCACATCATGCCTGAGGCTAAAGCATTTATGCTTCTTCAAAGCCTCCAGTAGCTCCTTGTATTTCTCAACAGTAAAGTCCATCAGATGTCAAGTTTTTTGATGATCTTGGCGGGTACACCTCCGACGAGGGTGCGTGGCGGCACATCTTTGGTGACCACTGCTCCGGCAGCCACTATGGCCCCTTCGCCGATGGTGACTCCAGGGAGAATGGTGGCGTTCACCCCCACCCAGGCATTCTTGCCTATAATAGTCGGGGCCACAAACGATTCCACGCATTTGGCGTGGTATTCCATGGGAGTGCTGTGTGCCAGTACATAGTTGTTGCCAGCCAGCGAGGCGCCGTCCTCAATAACCACAAAATAGGGGTAGGGGTAGTCAAGCGTACATCCGGGACCGATATGGACGTTGTGCCCTACATGCACGCCACGCCACCGTTGCAGCCTTATCCTAAAGCCGTTCCACGGACAGCGCATGGCCCACTGGTTGAAGACATGGTCTTTCCAACGGATAATACCGAACCACAGTACAGAGCGGTAGCCATGCACCTTCGCCGAAGTGCGCAGGGTGCCCCAAAGCCCTTCACGGCGGTAGTGCGGCAGCGATTGACGTTTCAGTTCAAGATAGTCTTTCATATTGTTATGACGTTAATTGCCAATAATTGACCGTATAATTGATAAACAAAAGACATTAACGGATAATTATACGATAATTAACGTTTCTTTATGTTTTCTATATAGTCTACGAAGAATTCAGTGGGGTCAATCATATCTTTTAACATACGCTGCCGTTTCCCCTGCCATTCGTTCTTCAGTTCTTCAGGCTTGCGCGCCAGCAGTTGTTCTATGTGACGGTACATCTCCTCGAACTGTGACGGCTGATAGGCATAGCAAAGCCCATACTTCTGCTCCAGCATATTGGGTACCGACAACCGTCCTGCGAAGGTGTTGCATTTCATTGCCGGCACACCCAGCACTGCCGCCTCGGATGTCATCGTTTGACTGTCGCCGAGGAACATGGAGCTATAGGCCATCAGTGAGTGTATCTCCTCTGGCGGCACCGGAAGGCGATACTCTTCGAACTCGGGTTCTATGGCTCTTTCTGAGGTGATGATGACACGACCATGAGGCTTCAGCAGGTTCACCAACGCCTCTTTCTGCTCCAGCGTAAGTCCCTGTTGTCCCACGTCATGGTGCCCCTTCAGCGCCACGAAACGCATGATGAAGAAACGCACACCCTCCTGTAACCCAGCATGCTGTAATACCAGCGGATTGGGAGTAAACCGTTTAGGGTGCAGATAGGCAAGTTCGTGGGTACCGGCATAGTAGAGAGCATGTCTGGCCTTGCGGTGGATACAGTCAGGCGTAAAAACGACATCAGTCAGTGGATGTCCGTATTTGACAATCAGCGGCTCTGCGGCATCGTCGTCGTCATCGAACATAAAAGCCTTCATCGAGGTTAGTTTCGATACGTGGCTTAGCACTATTCCGCTACTGAGTCCCAAGTCAATATGATTGTGCCGCACAAAGCGCAGCAGCTGCATATCTTGGGAGATAACGGTCTCTGCTTTCCCCCACAGTGAGTCTTTCTTTCCACCAAGGTCTACCCATGGCGTCATGCCGTAATATTCCATCAGCCGCTTGGCCACAGGAATCTCCCTCACCGAGTAGAACACCTTGTGCCCCCGCTCTTTCATCTCCTCCGCCACCCCATGCAGCAGATGCACATGCCCCGGATGCCCGATATCAATCAGTATATTCATTGATTGTGTTTAAATGTATTCCTCAGTTTACCATATAGCCGTTTAAATCTGTTGCGGAAGGTAAATAGGAATGAATAAGGAGTAAAGGCTAAAACTGGTAAGTATGCGTATGATGAGCCAAATTTCTTTTTATAGTGTGCGACACCGGTAAAAATTAAATCACCTGCTCCTCGTTCATGAAGCATCCTCATGCCTTCCCAAACCATCAATTCATTTGGACAGTATTTCATGTACTGGCGTAGGCTGGCACCGGTGAAATAGGTGCTGGCATCCTTCCCTGGACAAAAGATGGCCGTGGACAGACATTGCTCCAAGCCATTGTCATCTTTCCCGATAACTTTGAGCATAAGTATATTGTTCGGGAATAACGACTGGCATAGAGACAGTAAGTGTTCTTTCTTCTGATAGGGCATAGGCTTCATACCCTTACGATTGAAGACATCCTCTATATGGCGCCTATGCATCTCCACAAAAGCGGGTATCTCTTCTGCTCGTTCAACAGACACAACGCTCAACCCTTCTTTCCGTGCTTTGTTGATTGAGTATTTGCACGACTTATAGTTTAGGTTGTTCCATAGTTCCTCCTGAGTTTTTCTGGTGTCGACATAAAAAGTGGTACGTACTGAGTATTGCACCTTGGCATTATCCAGTGCTGGAAGGCTCCATTGTGCAGGGTCGATGTAGTCGTCGTGTGTGGTGCGGAACCGCCAATCGCTGACCTGCATATATCCCACATGGTATTTTTTACGTAACCACTGATAGAGTGATTGATATATTTCAACTCTTTGTTCCACGGTGATTTCCGCCATCATGCAGAGCCCCTGTGTGTAGGTGCCGGTAGAGACCGGAGGGGCCTCAATAATTCTGATACCTAACCACCGACGGGCTCCCCAAAAGTAACCTTCGACTTCATCGGCAACGATTTTCACAATCAGCACATGTCGGCCGAGTTCCTCGAGGTAGTTGTACCAACCATGAGTATGGAAACAGGTGCAATCCGGTGAGGACTCTATACGATGCCAGTCTTGTGGTGTAGGCTTTATGATTTCGAATTGACAGTTCATTAACGATGTGGTTTTTCAAGTATATTGATGGCCGCTTTCCCAAGGTTATATAGTAGTGGCTTGTTCAAATGCAGGAAACGTCCGTGCTCGACGAGCTCACCTCCAAATAGGGCTTTGAAATTACGAACACCATAAGATACACCAGGCTTACCAGCCCCCATAAAATCGAAGCGAGGACAGCCACTGTTTGAGGCACACTGTAACCCCGCATAGGTGGCCAGCTCCGAAGGGTATAGCGTCTTGTATTTCTCGTCCATCCCGCAGACGTACCATTCATATCCTACACGCTCAGACAACTCTATATATGCCATACCGCCAATCACATGACCTTGGTAGTTGACGGTGAGTATCTTTGCTGATGGTAGCGCCAACATCTTCTGGAAGAACTCCCGTGGAGGCAGTGGCTTCTTCACTTTGTGCCGGTATAAGTCGGAGAGGATACCGTAGAACTCGTCCACCTCTGCTCCTGTAGTGGCTTCGCCAAGAGTGGCGCCGTCTCTTAAACCTACATGTATATGGCGCTTGCGGGTACGACTCAGTTTGCTGTTGATTGCCTCCATCGAGGTGGTGACTTGATGGAAGTTGTAATGCGGCACATATTCAAAACCGCACTCCTCAAAAGTGCCTCTCCAGCACGAATAGTCGTTGAGGTTACGGGTCTCAATATAGATGCATTTTTTTACTGCAGGCAATTGTCTTACGGCAGTCAGCATGGCTATAAGTTGGGCCTTCGTGATGTCCTTGGATAGTAATGGGCCACCGATGATGATGGTACGTCTGGACAGCCGTTTCTTCAACATCCCACCGTCTCCTTGTAGATATCCCATGGTGAGACCCATCAATCTTTCTCCCTCAACCACTGCCACGACAAAGGCTTCCATGAAGCTGAGATTGTCGAAGAAACAATAGGCCTCGTCAGACTGGAACCAGGAAGCGACAGGAGACTCTTTAAGCAGTTTCTCCCAGTCCGATGTGTCTATCTGTGAGTATTGTGTCAGCAGGGTCATTTCTCGTCAATGATACTTAGGTGTTTGTTGTTGTCCATCAATGGTAGATTGTCGACAAGTTCTATGGCTACTGTTTTGCCAATAATAGTAGACCAGTGTTGTACAATTCGCTGCCCGTCATCAGGGGTGTATAGGCTATTCGCAACCAAGCGGAACCTGATGTTGCCCTCTTTCTGTTTAACAATCTGCCAGCCGTCTACCGAAGGGAAGTTGTCGGCAAAATAGTGGGTGAAATTATGAACTGTCAGCAGCTTCCCGTTGGCTTCGAGCAGGGTCTCACATTGACGCCCCATAATGCGGATAATCCTACCCTTTTTTACCTCGACAAGGTCTTGGGTGTCATATCGAATGAACGGATGCGCCAGATTCCACAGGTCTGTACTTATCACACGGCCGATGCCGTCAGTGACAGGTCGGTTGTCTTCATCCAAGACTTCTATTATACCATAATAACCAGTGACATTATAACCGTTATGGACATGCGTCTCGTATGTATTGGGAGTACCTTCACAGCTATAGGAGTCAATGACGTCACATCCAAAAGCACTCTCTATCTCGTTGCGGTAGTCTTCAGGGAGGGTGGAACCAGTTGTAAAGATATGGCGAGGATTGAAATGATAGTCATGATGCCCGTTGCGGTATCGCGCCAGCAGATAGAGTGGGCTGGGGTAGGAGCGGATGTACAGGGGCTTCTTCTGTTCAATCGTATCCAGTATCGCCTTCAATGTATCATCAGTGATAGAGTAGAACGGTACGTAGAGGCAGTTGTTTGCAATGTCTTGCAGCTCCTTTATCTTGCTGGGACGTTTCCCGTTTGTGATTTTCATGTAACGGTCCCCCATCCGATAGCCAGCTTGATACCATGTCCTTAGTTTGGCCGCCATATTGACGGAATAGGACAGCTTGGTCTCATAGAATGTGAAAGGTTCTCCTGTGCTGCCACCAGAGCGAGTAGTAATACGCTCTTTTGGGGGGAAACACTCTGCAGCAAAGCGTTCAAGGCCTTCCTGCCGCATAATAGCTTTGTCAACGATAGGCATCTGTTCTATGCGTGCCGTTGCGGGGTCTATACTATGGTTGTGGAACCAATCGCGGTAGAACGGCACCTCCTTGGCAGCATAGACGAGCAATTTTCTCAACCGCTTCTCCAGGAAGGCTTGCATCTGTTCGGGAGTCCATTGCTCCGCTTCTCGCAACAGGCGCAGGTATCTGTGTACCTGCTCACCTTTCACAAGGTCACTCAACGGCAGTATGATATGTTCATGCAGAAAAGCCATAGGCAATATATAGTTGTTCTTTGACGCTATCCCATCGATATCTTTTCACTTCATCGTGGGCATTTATAATGATATCTTTGGCAGTAGTCTGATTCTCCACGGCCCATAGCATCTTCTGTGACAGCTCTTCGTGATTGTCACTCTCGAACAACAATCCTGTTTCGATGTTGTCAATTATATAAGGCACACCCCCGACACGGCTTGAGATTACCAGCAATCCGGCATTCATGGCCTCAAGAACAGATACTGGCATATTGTCTACTGTCGGAGCCGAGAGGAATATGTCGGCTCTATCCAGGCAACGGTAGATCTCTTTATTATCCACTCGCCCAGTAAACGTAACATTCTTCAACCCCATATCTTTCACCATCTCCATCAAAGCGCTGTGTTGAGAACCGTCACCGACTAATGTTAAGGTTGATTCCGGTAATTCGGTTAGAGTTTTCTGGAAAGCCCGCAGGATACAAGGGATGTTGTAGAGTGGTTCATGTGCACGGGTACAGATAAAGTTTGGTCTCAAAGACTCCCGTATACGATACTGTGTCTCATCAAGCTCAATGATATTAGGGATGATGGTATAAGGCAGGCCGTGCTTATCAAAGACCTTCGCAAGGAACCCCGACAGGACAATATTGGCATCAGTGCGTGTGAGGTAGTGGCGCACCAGTTTAGGATATTTGTCGAAGAATCTCTCCCCGCCACCACCGTGGTAGGTCAGCACTACGCGTTTCTTCAATTGCCGCCCCACGGTGACACCGACGACCGCCGGTAGGAATCCCCAGCCCGAGCAGCAGTGGATATGCAGCACGTCATAATACTTTGCAGCAGAAAAAAGTCGCCCTGGCATCAATAGACGCCATATTATCGAAGCCTTTGTGGAGAAAATATCGGCGAGATGCCCCTCAGACCGCAGATGCTTCTGCAGCACACCCCCGGCTTATAATTGCATACTATCAGAATATTCATCTAACCGAAAAAAAACGAAAATAACCGAAATCCTTGATTTAGGATTCTAACCGGATAAAAGTATTTATACTTAAATTCTAATCTAAAAAGCCGAATGAACCCAAATTATATGACCCAGTCGGGGATGGGTTTATTGTAGCGTAGGTTGCGAATCTTGTCATACCCTTGTCCCAAAGTGAAATTAGGAACGTTAAAATTGATAAGGTATCCCAAAGGTTTATCTGTGAGTAAAAGGTAGTTAAGTAATTGTTTGTAATGGATATCTTCAAGTTTTGCTACCGACTTCAATTCAAGCGCTATAATATCCTCTACCAAAATATCCATACGAAAACCAATACCAAGGTTCTCTCCTCGATAACTAACATCTATTGGAACTTCTGACTCTGCTTGTATTTCATTATACGCCAACTCTTTTAATAAAGCTTTTTGATAAACAGACTCCAATAGTCCTGGACCAAGAGCCTTATATACTTCCATTGCACATCCAATAACCATGTAGGCCAACGTATCATTCTTAATATTCATGATTTAGGATTTTTCGTATGATTCTGTTAGAGAAGAAGTTGTTCGGCTTGTTTTAGGTGATTCGGTTAGAGAAGAAGTAGTTCGGCTGGCTTCAGGTGATTCGGTTAGAGAAGGAGTTGTTCGGCTTGCTTCAGGTGATTCGGTTAGAGAAGAAGTAGTTCGGCTTGTTTCAGGTGATTCGGTTAGAGAAGAAGTAGTTCGGCTTGCTTCAGGTGATTCGGTTAGAGAAGAAGTAGTTCGGCTTGTTTCAGGTGATTCGGTTAGAGAAGAAGTAGTTCGGCTTGTTTCGGGTAGTTCGGTTAGCTAGAACAGGCCGCGGGACCCTAGTTTGAAGAACGCCCAAGCAAACCCCATCACCGGCACCACCCAGTACCATATCTTGATGAACTTGTAGTTCTTGGCATTCAGCAGTGTCACCCCATACGCTGCCATGATGAGCAACACCGGCAATCCTGGTAGCAGGAACCTCTCCGAGTTGGCAAATCCACTGGTGGATACGATACCGAGGTATGCAATGACGAAGGACCCTATCAAGGAAAGGCTCCTCCAATTCTTGGTGATGAAGATGGCACTGAACAGGGCAATGAGCACAAATCCTCCGAGGAAGTTGCGGACATAGTTACCGCCGCTGACCATCTGTTGGTTGTATTGCTCATCTACATCCACCATCGTAGGGAAGGGCAATACGAACATCATAGGCGCCATCACGGTACCGGTAGCATATTTAGCCCATTGGTTTCCTCGGGCAGTTTGTACCGAGCGTTTGGCGGCTTGATTTTCGTTCCTTGTCTCCCACAAACCCTCCGATTCGTTCATGATTGTACCGCCAGTAATTGTAAACACCGCCAGTAATCCCCAACCGATAAGCATATATCGTTTGGCTTTACCAATTACTGATGTGTTTGTGAAGACCAGTGCTGTTACGAAAGCGAATACTGCCGCACCTCCCAGCACAGTACGAAAAGCAAAAAGGCTCAATGCTAATAGCACAGGTATAGCAATTGTGAATACATTATATTTTTTGCTACGTAATAGGTAATCGGCCCTCTCTAAAAAGGCGACCATTAGAAATACCATTAGAGGTTCCTTTAGGTGTGTACCGCAATAGAAGATAAAGTTGGGCATAAAGCATGCAAATATTGCTGCCATGCGTCCCCCTTCTTCTCCGATATTTCGCTTGGCCAAATAGTAAATCAGTAACACCGTGGCTGCACTGAAGATGCTGTTTATCAAGCGGGGAAGCAATATGCTCTCCCCAGTGATTTTCGACAGCAACGATAGGTAGAATACATATCCCGAGTCAGAAATGGTATCGGTGTGAATAAAAAGATAGTCCCAAACATCTTTAATATTCGCATGGACATTTCCTAGTGTTTCATCATAGTACCATAAAGAGTCACCGGCCGAGAACTCGAAAGGTATCCCTGTTTTAAGGAAATAGTAAATATATGCGAAGATTGCCCATGCCCAACGTAGGCCTAAAGCAATGAGGAAGATGTTGATGAGGAACTTCTTTTGTGGAGTCTCCTGCCATTTCTTGCTGCAGAGGTTACTCAGCAGGAAGAATCCCACCACCCACATCACGCCCATAATCAGGAAGTCTATGGACATGGCATGCTTGAAGAACACCAGCGATACCGCTGTCAGCAATCCGAGATATATGTAGATGCCTTTAGTGGCTATTTGTTTCGGAAAGTATGGAACCATTCTCTTTTATAATCTTTTAAAATATGAAGGAGATAAAAGTTTTGATAGTTGCTCATTGCATTTGATTTATTCAATATGTATTCGCGGGCACACCTCTTTTCGTTCTGATTGAGTTATTCGGTTTGATTCGGATAGTTCGGTTAGAAGAGATTCTCGAGGCATCTTTTGAGTTTGATAAGTCTCGTCATAGTCTTTTGCCCCACAAGTCCAAGCACCCAGCCTTTCCACCCCTTCTCCTTCTTGTCGTTCCATGACCCCATAAAATGGTGGTTGCAGTAGGTGTTCTCGATGAGCAGATATTCTCCTGTTGTCTGATGTGGACAGAAATACTCTGTCGGGAACACGGTAAGATCTTTGTATTGCTTTTGTTTGCCATCGCATACAAAGCCGTTTGCTTGCATAATGCGACTGATACGCCAAGTGTTGGTCGTCGTGTCGTAGCTGCCGTCGGGCATTAGGAATCGTGCATTGTCGTATGCTGCGAGTTGTTCCGTCACCCATTCGCCGTTGGCCTCGCTGGCCATCAAACCTGTGACTGGCGGCTTGTGTTTGCTACCCTCATAGCCGGTGAATGCCTGAAGGTGGAGTAGGTTGTCCAGAGGCTTCAGTATTTCCACATCAGTGTCCATATACACGCCACCTTCGGTTTTCAGGGCATAGAGCCTCACATAATCCGTCACGAATGCATATCGTCTGGCCTCGTATGCCTCTTTGGTGTAAGGTGTGCTGTCGACATCGAAGTTATCCTCGTTCCACAGCTTATAATTCCAATCAGGCATATATTTGTGCCACGAGGCTATGCAATCTATCGCCAGTTGCGGCATCTCGCCGCGACCAAACCAGCAGTAGTGTATTGTTCGGGGTATCATTTACTAATCTTATCTTATAATAAAATCGGTGTATTAATATCGTCTTTTGGAGCGATAATATTATCATCGCATGAGAGACAGCTTTGTCTTTTTGAACAATCTGTACAGGGTGAATGTAATCCATGCATTGCAACAACGGTCGCGTAATGTATTATCCCCAGACAATCTTGAATATTCCTTTGCACGTTTCCAATCCCCTGATAGATATGCTGCGTTGGTCAGTGAGCGATAAAGACGTCTTTCATCAATGCCATACGAGATTGTCGGATCACCAGTAATCTGCTGATCAATATAGCAATTCATGGCCGTTTCTTGTTGGGCTTTTTGTTCTATTCTATTATAATCGACAGTCCTCGACATACTTCCAAAGCTCTGTCTTACAGCCACACTTGGATTTTCCAAAAAAGCAAATTGCGCTTTATGAAATAGCAGGAGCATGTTTGTGTTCCAATCCTGCGTCGGGAAACGCAACTTGATATAGTCATCGTAGCATACACTTTCATTTAATACTTTCGTCCGTACAACCATCATATCCAAAGATATACATGGCTGTTCACCACGCCACATCATGTGCAAATCTGGGAAGCCTTCGCGGGGCCATGTTATGGGATTCCTTTTCTTCCCATTTTTATTTATATAATATCCATTGGTATATGCCACATCTACTGAAGGGTGCTCCTCAAGGTAGATTACCATGTTTTGCATTCGATATTCATCAGTCCAAAAGTCATCATCATCAAGGAACGCCACATATTTCCCCTGCACTAGTTTCATTGCGGAAGCCCAATTGCCGCCAGGACCATAATTCTCAGGAGTGACATTGATACGCAGTTGTGGATGTTCCCCTTTTATCTCATCGAGCATTGCGACAGTATTGTCTGTACTGCAATCATCGCTGACAATAACCTCCATCGGAAAATCAACTCGCTGCTTGAAAATTGAATCAAGTGCTTCTTTAAGCAATGTAGCCCGATTATGGGTACATACAACAGTCGAAAGCATTATTTGTGTTTCTAACATAATGGTTTATCGATTTTCCCGATGAGAAAAACAACGTATTAGGCGTTGTTTTATACTGGATCCCTCCTTTAAAATGCATCGCCTAATGTTGAGTATCCAAACAGGGAGATGATATAACCTACGTAAACATGTCGGTTGGCGGTTCCAGTCCACCTTGGCCAGCTCGGTGCGGGCAGCGGCGCGGTAACGGCGATCCAACATATAGTCCATCAGGTTGTAAGTGCGCAGGTTGTCTACCATCAGTTTATAATCGGCATTGCCGTTTTCCATAGGCTCATAGTCCCCGAGTTGCCACAGCATGTGCTGTTCGGGAATATGCAGGTGGTGCGTGCCACGATAAACGATGTCGACGTCCTGATTGTAGTTGGCTAAGGGCTGGTTCAACAGCACCACTTTATTAGTCAATGCAATGCGTAGCCACAACAAGAAATCCTCGCCAAGAGTGATGCCCGAAGGGAATCCGCCCGCCTCATCAAATACCTTACGCGGTATGCACACTGTAATAGAGGTCAATGGCATGCAAAGTGTCTTAGCATATACTTGACAATAATTAATTACCCCCTCTGTAAAACTCTCGGATACTCCGATTGGTGCTACGCGTTTTTTCCCGTTCTTCACTATATAGTATCCCGTGCCATATATGCCGGCATCGGGATGCCTTTCTATAACACGAGCCATTTCCTCAAGGAAAGTGGGCTCCCACCAGTCGTCAGCATCAAGAAACGTGATGTTTTGTGCTGTTGATTCGGCCACCCCTTGGTTGCGGGCGACGGCGACCCCAGCGTTCTCCTGACGGACAAGCCGTATGCGACTGTCGGTGAATCCTGCTACAATCGCGCTGCTTTCGTCTGTCGAACCATCGTCTACCACCACCAGCTCCCAGTCGCCGAAAGTTTGTCTCACGACGCTCTCCACAGCCTTGCGGACGTATGGCGCTTTGTTATAGAGCGGTATGATTACTGAGAAATGAGGCATTTTTTTAATCCGAAGTGTTGTTTACGGTACCGATATAGCTCGAGGGTGAGGCGGCGTCTTGGCCGTCCCAGCAGAAGCCGTATATGTGGGATGTACAGCCTATCCAGATTTCAGGCAGTGTTATCTCGGCCATGCCGGTGCTGCGGAAGACAGGTTCCGATAGCATACAGCTACGTTGCTCAGGAAGGTAGGCCACAAGCATCACATAGTTGAATCTGCTGGCATTCGCGTTGTTGCTGAAGGCGACGCGTATCGTGCGGCCGTCGGCACATTCTGGTTCGCCGAAATCAACCGCCTCTAGAGGGCCATCGGAGACCTGAAGCTGTGCGTAATCTACAGTGGCTTCACCGTCTACTATGTTGATATGCTGCCGGTTCAGTTTGACAAACACGTTCTTCTCCGTGGTTTTCTGCTCGGCTGCAATACCACGAAAACCGATTCGTATGGCTTGAAGCAAGGCCCCGCCGAGACTCGACGTCTTGCCGAAAATATGACGACTATCCAGTTGCGCTGGTGTTTTTGGATCTTTCGGTATCACCCATTCTCGAGCGCATTCACGGTTTTTCCAACTGTATTGCACCGTACGCCCCAGCTTACCGCTGTAGCCTTTTTGTCCTTTCTTTATACTTGCCATAATTCTTTGCTTTTGTTTATTATCCCTTTCTTTGGGCGCACTCTCTGTTATAATTGTTTCGCAACAAGCAGCCTTTACGTGGACATTTATAACACTCCTTCATCAGGTCTTATTCATATCCTCTTCACAAAAGTGTGATGTGGATGTGATGAGGGTGTGAAGATAGTGTGATGAGGGTGTGAGGAGGATGGATCATATAGAGGGGTGCTCGTTGAGTAGATAATCGGCAATTCTTTGGGCGGCATGGCCGTCGCCGAAGGGGTTGGCGGCATGCGCCATGTTATTGTAGGCGTCGGAGTCGGTGAGCAGATGGGCTACGGCTTCTACTATGGTGTCTTTGTCGGTACCGACGAGACGTGCTGTGCCGGCCTCGATAGCCTCTGGCCGCTCCGTGGTGTCGCGCATCACCAGCACCGGCTTGCCGAAGGCTGGAGCCTCCTCCTGGATGCCGCCGCTGTCGGTGAGCACTAGGGTGCATTGCTGCATCATGCCGACGAACTCAAGGTAGTTTAGCGGTTCCAATAAATAGATGTTCTTCAGGTTACCGTCGACGGTATCATGTACCGGCTTGCGGATGTTGGGGTTGAGGTGGATGGGGTAGACGAAGTCCACATCAGGGAACCTCGCAGCCAGTGTATTGATGGCCTGGCAGATATGCAGCATCCCGTCGCCGAAGTTCTCACGGCGGTGTCCGGTGATAAGCACCATACGGCGTTGCTCGTAGCGCCCGAAGGCGGGGGCTTTGGCTTTGCCCGAGGCTGATACCCAGTGTAAGGCATCAATTACGGTGTTGCCTGTGACATCTATCTGCTCTGCGGCGATGTTCTCCTTCTGCAGGTTCTGGCTTGCACGCCCAGTAGGGGCGAAATGCCATGTACAGAGACGGCCGTTCATCTGACGGTTCATCTCCTCGGGCCACGGACTGTATATATTGTATGTCCGCAGGCCTGCTTCGACATGCCCCACAGGAATATGCTGGTAGAATGCTGCTAGCGCAGCAAAGGTTGATGTGGAGGTGTCGCCATGCACCAGCACTAGGTCGGGCTTCTCTGTGGCAAGCACGTCCCTCATGCCCAGAAGTATGCGTGACGATACATCGTAAAGGTCCTGTCCGGGCTGCATTATGTTGAGGTCGTAGTCAGGCTTGATCTCGAATATGTCGAGCACCTGGTCGAGCATCTCGCGGTGCTGACCAGTGACACAGACAGTGGTTTGGAATTCGTTGCTTCGCCGTTGCAGCTCCTTGACCACCGGTGCCATCTTGATGGCCTCTGGCCGTGTACCGAAGACGATGAGTACCTTTTTCATCAGAGTATTTCTTTTACAATCTTTTACAATCTGTCGGAGAAAATAATCGGAATGATTCGGATTGTTCGGTTAGAGAATTCAGACTGCGGCAGCCATTCTTTTCAGTTCTTTTCGTTCTGATTGAGATTTAAGTAAGACAAAAAAGTAACAGAGACGAAGAGTTCTTTTACAATCTATCGGAGAATAAAAATCGGAATGATTCGGATTATTCGGTTAGAGAATTCTGACTGCGGCAGCCATTCTTTTCAGTTATTTTAGTTCTGATCGAGATTGCAATTTGATGGTTTGAGATAAAGGAGTTTTGATAGATCTTTCGCCAGCTTAGTGGAGAATTGTTCCGCACCGCGACGGTTCATGTGACTGGCATTGTAAAAATTGAGGGTGTCGTAACTTATGCTGTCATAGGTGTAGTTGAGTATGTCACAGCCATAACGGTCAGCAAATGACTGGTAGAGTGCAAACATTGAGTCGACAGCAGGCCCCATTTTGCGCGTGGCACCGATGTAGAAGGGTGCGTAGACCATCACCACGCGTATGCCTTCCTTTTGACATTGAGACAGATATCGATCGAAAATTTCTACTGCTTCCGGATTACAGGTAAACCCCAGCGTGTCTATCTGTACGAATGCCGAGCCATCCCAGATGGCATCATGTGCAATATATCCTTTATAATTGGGGTCGTAAGGCCTTTCGGTGCGGAAATCGAGCCCTTTACGTATAATCTTGTGGTACCCGGCGTAACGCACAAGTGGTAGCCAGTGGTCTACCCAAGTAAAGCCTTCTCTTTCGGAAATTTCCCTGTATAGGGCGTTGTCACTACAGAGGTACGGCAGATATTGCTCTCGCTCGTAGCCGTTGCTCATAAGCAGGTTGCCCCAGTCGATATTCTGTATGATTAGTTGTGGTTTTGGGCAATGGCGACGGTAGAAGTTGTACATTGTCACTTCGGCATCTATACAGCGGCCGTCGACGCTAATATTGTAGCAGTTGAGCCCTACGATGCTGTCAAGGATACGCACGTCGTACTGCACCTGTCCGCGAGAGGAGCCCATTACCAATGCATCGCAATGTAGGTTGTCGTTGAGGATAGCGTTGTAAGTGCTGAACATGCGAATCTCACGGTGTCGCAAGTTGTTTGTAATTAGCAAATCCAGCCCCCAAGCTACTGCCATTAAGACAAATACCGTGATGCCAAATTTTATTAGAAACCGCTTCATGGAAGAGATTTAACGTTAATTGTCATTAATTGCCCGTTAATTTCTTTTCTAATCTTTTCTAATCTGAAGGAGACATAAGTTCTAATAGTTCTTTTAGTTCTGATTGAGATTGCATGTTAGTTCTGATTGAACTTAAAACTGGAAGTAGATAAACGTCTCGTTGAACACACCGAAGACAAATATCAGCGCCAAAACAGCAAGGTAACATGCGTATCGCACCACTCCGCTGCGCACACCAGCCATCGCCAGCCCGTGTTCGCGCCTGCGTTGCAACCACTCCACCACCATCAAGATGAGGACAAACACCAAGGTCCGCATTGGGAAGTTTGCTCCGCCAATTCCACCAGAAAGCAGCCCACCATAGAAGTCCACAGCTTCGCCGAGGCTCTGGCTGCGGAAGAGTATCCATCCCAGAGCCGCCAGTATGATGGTGAGCAGCATCTGGCAAAACTCTTTAATACTGGGTAACCAATGGCTATCAGCAACATTATCGGTGTATTTACGGTTCTTTCCTAACAGTATCAGCGGCAGGAATAGTAGCGCATGGAAGGCCCCCCAGAGGATAAATGTCCAGTTGGCTCCGTGCCAGAGGCCGCTGACGAGGAAGATGACGAAGGTATTGCGCACAATCTTCCATTTGCCTACACGGCTGCCGCCGAGAGGAATGTAGACGTAGTCGCGGAACCAGGTGGTGAGGCTGATATGCCAACGACGCCAAAATTCGGCGATGTCGCGACTGAAATATGGAACGTTGAAGTTACGCATCAGCCGGATGCTAAAAAGCTTGGCGGTGCCGATGGCGATGTCGCTGTAGCCGGAGAAGTCGCAGTAAATTTGGATGGAGAAGAGGGCAGCCGCCATAGCCAGGTTGACACTGCTTTCCCCTGCGATATTGTTCCAGATGTCATCCACATAAACGGCACAGTTGTCTGCCACCACCACCTTCTTGAAGAAGCCCCACAGCATCTGGCGCACGCCGTCGACGGCCATAGAGTAGTCGAAATGCCGTTGTTGCTGGAACTGAGGCAGCAGGTTGGTGGCTCGCTCGATAGGGCCAGCCACCAGCTGGGGGAAGAAACTGACGTAGGCGAAGAAAGCTACCACATCGCGTGTGGGCTCCATCTTGCCACGGTAGATATCTATTGAGTAGGAGAGTGCCTGGAAGGTGTAGAATGAGATGCCTACCGGCAGGATGAGATGCAGCATCACGCTGTCTCCACTGCATCCCAGCAGGGTGGCAAGCTCGGCAGCGAAGAAGTCATAGTATTTGAACAGGCCAAGGATGGCTAGGTTGATGGCGATGTTGCCCCAGAGGGCGGACTTGCGCCAACGACCATTGCCAATCACTATTCCGCTGAAATAGGAGCATGCCGAGGTGAATGCAATGAGCAACAGGAACCTCCAATCCCACCAGCCATAGAACACATACGAGGCCACCACCACCAGCAGGTTCTGCCAACGGACTTGGCGGCGGAGAAGCCAGTATAGTGCAAACACTATTGGCAGGAAGACGAAAAACTCTATCGAAGTGAAGAGCATAAGCGGTTATAGAAACGTAATAGAGAAGGACTGATATGGGCTATGCGGTAGAGACGACGGTGACGCGGAGTGACGCAGACCTGTCGGAACTGTCCCCGTTCGGTGGAGGTGATGGTATTGCCTTTCTTGGATAGGTGGTTGATATAGTTAGATGCTAACACCTGATAGATGACCCTTTTGTCGATGCCTTGCATGGGGATGAAGGTATCGGCAAGTATCTGCTGGGCGCGCCAGCTGTCGACATCGAGCTTTGGGTCGCTGCTTCGGGTGATGCTGGCGGCTCTTACATGATAGATGTAGAGGCAATCAGCGATGGTTTTCACACTTTTAGCGTATAGGAAAGCCATTGTAGAGAAGAGGTCGTCCTCGGCGCGCCGCAGCCCGTCGACGAAGCGCAGATCGTTCTCCTCGAGGAAGCCCCTGCGGTAGGCCCGCTGCCAGATGCAGACAAAATGTACAGGCCGTGAGATGAGCCTTTCTCGACAGAAGTACTCCCAGCCGGTCGTGGATGCTGTAGGCCGTATGGGATTGTCGGTGAGGATTCCGGTGCTTTCGTTGTATATCTGTGTGCCGAAGCTTATGATATCTTCGCCACTGACTTGCGGCGCGAGAGCTGCCAAAGCGTTGTAACAGAGTCTGTCATCACTGTCGACAAACAGCACATACTCGCCTTGTGCCACTTCCAGTCCTCGGTTACGAGCCGTGGCCATACCTTGGTTGCTTTGGTTAATCACCTGCAGGTTTGGATGTTTGGCAGAGTATTCATTCAGGATGTCCGTCGTGCCATCGGAACTACCATCATTTATGACAATCACCTCATAATCATTGAATTCCTGCGAGAAGATGCTGTCTAAGCACCGTGACAGGTAACTTTCTGCATTGTAGGCTGGTATGATAATAGAGAATGTCATTGGTTCTTTCAGTTCTAATTGAGATTTAAAAGAGCCAAAGAGTTCTTTTAAAATCTTTTAAAATCTGAAGGAGATATAATTTCTAATAGTTCTTTTAGTTCTGATTGAGTAGTTCTGCAATCCGCTTCTCCAGTCTCTCGAAATATCCAGCCACCACCTGCCATGCGTCTGCTTTTAGGCGTGGCTGTTCGAAGAACTCGCGGTAGAGGCTGTCGTTGTTCTGCAGCTCCGCTATCTGTCGCAGCAAGGTGCTGTTGTAACCGTCAGGGTTCCAAAAGAGGATGGCATCGCGGTTGAGCACGTCGGGTTCGGGGTTGCCGTCGGCACCCCAGTAGATGGGGATGCAGCCGGAACCGATGGCATGGAAGACTTTCTCTGTGACGTAACCTTCGACAGAGGCGTTCTCGGGACAGATGTAGAACTTGTACTGTTTGAGGAACTCGGCTTTGTTGTCGTTGTATTTCGTTTTCAGCTCATCGGTGTTATGGAGGAGTTTCCCGGCGCAGTCGACGGAGACAATGGCGTTGAGACTCTCCACTAGTCGTGTACGCCGCTGTGCCCCCGGGTCGTTGGGCCCGCGATTGCCGGAGACCAAGGCGCAGAAGCGGCTACGCATGGAGGTGTCCCATTGCTGATGGCTCAGCTGGTCGCAGATGCGCTTGATGTCCTGTTCGGTAGACTCTGGAGGAAACATCTCTAGTATCCATAAAGGGAACCGTAGGTAACGTGGGTTGTCGGTATAGTCGAAGCCGAGGCTGAGGTCGATGCTGCGGTGGTCGAGGAGGTTGTGCAGGTAGGGTGCGAAGTTGGGATGGTGGTTGTTCTCGCCGTTGAAGTATATCCGTAAGCGCTGTTGGCTTTGTTCCGTTTGGTGGCACTTGCGCCAACAAAAAAAAGGATGTAGTAGACTATCGAGTCGCAACAGATTAACACTGCCGAGTGATGAGAAGAATACGAAGCGAGCTTTCTGGTAGCGGTCAAGGAATCCACGTTTTTGGAGGAAGGAGGTAAACCAGATTTCGTCGGCAGGCTGTTTGTTCCACCAGTTATAGTAGAGGATATGCCCGTCAGAAGAACGCAGCGGGTTGCGATAGCGGCGGTATAGGGTACGTAGACTCATTTAGCGTAGAGCAGTTTCCTGGCTTTGCGCACCAGATGTTTGTATTCCAGCAACACGGTGTCGGTGTTGCGCTTGTGTAGTAGTCGGAGTGCCGCCAGTTGCAATTCTTGTTTGAGTACCGAGAGGGGTGACCAATGCTGCATCCAAGGTTTTTTCTCACCTGCATAATGGATGATGGCAACCGATTTCGGGTCGTTGGTATTGTCAGTGTAATGGTAGCCAAGATACTTCTCATAGTAGTCAGCATAGTAGGCTATTATGCCGTATTTCTCGCCCATATCCAGTTCAGGGTGCTGAGGCCAGTTGGAATAATAGGCTTGCAGAATGTCTTGGTCGCCACAGGCACCTTTTTGTTCTATCACGTCAGGTATCTTGGTTGCAATCTTTTCTACAAGGCCATTTTGGGGAATTATGGTCATGATGCCTGAGGTAAGGTCTATCCAATCTTCATTTCCGGGATAACTGCGACCGGCAATCATGGCCGACATGTGAGGCATGTTGAAAAGGTGATCAAGTGAATGGAGGATTTGGATGTCAGCATCAAGGAAGACAATTTTGTCAAATTGCGTCAGACCGAAAACCAATAGTTTGTCGAAAGTGTGGCTGAATCGGCAATCACCTTGGTGAGCATTGTTGTCAATGAGTCGCTGCGGAATCTCGACAGAATTACTGTATTCAATGGTGTTGATTCCAATTTTTTTAAGGTTTGTGATGGCCTTGTGTTCTGCAACCACGAGGTTGTGCGGCAGCAAAGCATAGAGAGGTATATGCGTGCCAGTCTGCCTGAGACTTAAGTACATGGCCATCAAGCCAGGCAAATAATTCTTGCTGGTAGCCATGGTTACATATGCATAGTTGGCGCTCATCGTGCGATATGGAGTATTTTTTTGATGCGGTAGTTTATCTCTTTTTGCCAGGTGCGCTTCTTCATGCGTTTGCGAGTGGCCCAAATGGGGTAGTCTTTCAGTTCTTCCCAGTCGCCTTCGGTGAAGAACTCCTCTACGGGGAGTTCCACACCGCCGTATTTGACCATCAGGAGTGAGAAGACGCTCTGGTCGTGACGGTTCTCCTGGAAGTTAGGCACGTTTGGCAGTTTGGAAGGCGAATCGGTGGCCAGGTCGTGATGGAAGTGCATGATGTAGTGCCATTCGTCGACTAAGCGCTGCGATGTGGGTTTCTTGTGGATGATGATACAGCCCGAGGCCACCTGTCCGTGGTCCATGTATTTGGGGTCGCCGAG
This sequence comes from uncultured Bacteroidota bacterium, assembly GCA_902777005.1. Taxonomy (GTDB): domain Bacteria; phylum Bacteroidota; class Bacteroidia; order Bacteroidales; family P3; genus Colimorpha. The sequence continues at coordinate 43,845 of CACYSB010000004.1, read as the reverse complement.
GACACCGAAGTAGTCGAAGAGGTCGGCTTTGGTCCATTCCGCTTCTCGGAAATGTTGGTCGAATCCCAACACGCCGCAGGGGCTTTCCTCCACCATGTGCAGGTATTCTTTTAATCGCGGAATGCCTCGTGGATTGAGGGTGCAACCTGCGTCGGCATAGACAAGGAAGTCGCCTTCCTCCATGCAGTCCATGACGCGTCGTATGAGATAAGGTTTCCATTGCCAGTATCCAAAGCTGCGTTCTGGCCAACGGTCTTTGTACTTTTTATAATACCATGGCTCAAGCATTTTCTCGTCGCCTACATAGATATGGTCGAAGAAATGCATCTCTTCAGCCTCACGTTTGATGCGCTCCTGTGAGGCATAGCGGCTGTTGGCGAAAGAGACGAAGGAAACGGAATGATTGTTATACATGGAATTTAGGGTTGTCGGAGTTCAATCCTGGGAAGCAGGTAGATATTGTCGCCTCGGCGCACGGTGCCGCCCCAGGCATGGAGTGCGCTGTGGAAATCACATTTGTGTACGATTTGGAGTGTATCTTTGTTGTATGCTCCGTGAGGATAAGAGAAATGGGCGACGGAATGACCGAGCCACTGTTCAAGGTTTTCTTTTGATACGGCAATCTCTTTGCATTGCTCTTCAACGGTGAGAATGTCAAGCCGAGGATGGCTGACGGTATGAGCGCCTATGGTGCAGAGAGGATCGACATCCAATGCTTTAAGGGATTCGGTTCTGATTCCCAGTTGCTCATGGGGATACCACCACATTGGGACGCGGTTGTCGATGAAGCCCGTCGTAACATAGATGGTGAAAGGGACTCCGAGTTCTTTCAGAATAGGGTAGGCGATATCGTAGTTGTCCTGATAGCCATCGTCGAAGGTGAGACATAAAAAATGTTGTTTGGTCTTGCCTTTGGTTATGATGTCGCAGGCCTCATCTATAGAGACGAACCGATAATTTTGATTGCGGTAGTCATCGATGGTCTGTTTCAAAAAGTTCGGAGTTATCTCAAGCTCACGGTTCTCGCCCTCGCTGCGCTGCTCCACTACACGATGCAACATCAGTATGCGCCCCAACAAGGGGTGCGTGAGGTTGTGTAGTTTGCGTTGGAGATAACCAATCATAACTATTTTTTCTCAATCATAACTAAAAGAACAAAAAGAAAAAAATTCTGATAGTTCTGATGGTTCTGGTTGAGATAATCTATTTTGCTTTAAAAAGCAGACATTTGATAAGGATCTTGAGCCGGTTTTTGGCAGGAAGGGTGGGGTAGAGCCCACTTACAAGGAGTCTGAGGAATGCAATCGGGGAGTATCCGTGAGGAAAGTATATGCGTTCCGCATATTCCAAGACTCCGTAACTTATATGGTAGTTGAACTTCTGTCGCAACGCATCATTGGAGTAGTTGCCGTAGGTATTGCGGCTGATGAGTAGTTGCGCGAAGCATTTGAGTTTGGAGATGTCTTCTTTTACTTCAATTTTGCATGGGACGAAGACATTAAGGAAGTACTGTTTTTCTTCATCTGTAAAGTTGGGATTGAGCCATTGGAGCATCTTTAACCGCACTTCGTTGGATTTCTTTATCTGAGCTTCGCGACGCGAGGTGGATATCTGGGTGGGGTGGGTGCGATAGTGGAAGAGGGTACGCTGGACGTTGTAGATTTGTGTCAATGGGTACACGTTCGACCACATCATGTAGTCTTCGGCGGGAAAGGTTTCGGTGAGGTAGCGTAGGTGGTTGTCGGTGAAGACGGATTTGCGGAACACTGGCACGATGACCGTGCAGCCAAAGAGCATCTCTGCCTTGGAGTCCTCGTTGTGTTCAGGGAATCGCACTAACGAGGTCTTCGTGCCGAAGAACTGAAAACCAAAGCTACATATATCCACCTCCGGCATGGTATCTAATACATGGACACCTGTCTCCAACCAGTTTGGTTCTGCAATGTCGTCGCCGTCCATACGGGCCACCAACTCCGTATTGATGAGGTCGAGCCCCCGGTTGAGGTTTTCTGCCAAACCAACGTTGTCCGGGAATGCGGCAATGCGGATGCGGTCATCTTGTATAGACCGTACATGATCGAGAGTATTGTCGGTGGAGCCGTCGTCAACCACCAACAGCTCGAAGTCGCGATAGGTCTGTCGCAGCACGCTATCGATGGCCTCTTCAACCCACTGGGCTACATTATATGTCGGCATCAGCACCGTTACTCTCGGCATGTCAATAAGTTAAAAGTCAAGAAAGAAGCATTGAGACAACAAGTCTACAAGACGTAAAGTTTTCGGAAAGATTCGGATTTTTCGGTTAGAGAAAAGTTCTGATAGTTCTTTTAGTTTTGATTGAGATGATTTATAAGTTTCTTGGCGTTTTTCTTGGGCCGATAGTAGAGCCAGTAGAAACTGCTATATTTTATTCCCCTTTTGAACGAGAAACGAATACGTGGCCAACCGTGCATGTTGTCAGCAATACTATTGTAAAGGCGTTGTTGCAGGTCGGGATGGCCATTGAGGGCACGGTCGAAGTCGGTAAAATAACGCAGGCGCATCTCCAGCAACTTTTCTGCAATCTCTTTCTTGCGCGAGAGTGTGAGGGTGTCGTCGCCGACGCCGGTGTAGTAGAGTACCTTGTATATCTTGCCGACAGGATATTTCTGCCAGATGCGCACCCAATAGTCGTAGTCCTCGACGAGGAACAGTGTCGTGTCATAATCGCCAACAGTATCAAGCACTTCTCGCCGGTACATAAATGCGTAGCATACGCAGTTGTACAGAGGCAGGTGCAGCTGTGGGTCTGGATGGTGTACCTCGTAGAGTTGTTCACCTGTTTTGAGACTGAAGGCCGCATAACAAGCGGTGACAAGCCCTTTATCGGGGTTAGCATCCAGATATTTGACAAACTCCTCCAGCATGGTGGGACCCATGCGGTTGTCGTGGGATGTCCATGTGAGGTATTTCCCTTTTGCCTCTTTGAAACCACGGTTCAAAGCGCCAGGAAGCTTGAGGTTGTGCTCGTTGTTGATAATGCGTATCCGGCTGTCTTCATTGGCATAACGCTGCATAATCTCCAAAGAATTGTCTTTCGAGCAGTCGTTGACAATGATTAGTTCCCAGTCGGTATATGTCTGGGCGATGACACTGTCAATGGATTGCGCCAAGAAGTCGGCGCCATTGTAGCAAGGGAGGACTATGGAAACAATGGGAGTCATTTTTTATAACTGTCTATCGCTTCTTTCAGTGCTTGCAAGAATTGATGGCCATATTTCAAATCCGGCTCCATATAATTTCCTTCAGCCCATTCGTTCCAAGACTTCAGGAAGACAAAGGAATCATCTTCGTCGCGCTCTTTTACCAGACTTAGTATTTGGGTGACGTGTTCTTTAAACAAATCGGGAGTGTAATTGTACATAATGAGCCCTTCGTATCCGGTTCGGGGACTGTGATCCCATCCCGAGATGATTGTAGGATAAATATTGGGGCAGGCATCCATGGAATTGTAGAAATATTTCATGGTGTCTTTATATTCAAAGGCTTTGCTGGGCAGGGCGTTTCCGGTTAGTTTGTTCTTTATTTTTTGCCCCCAAGATACCCTGTGTTTAATATTGCCATAGAAGTCTTCTAATCGGATGGTTGTTATTGCATCCATGCCAATTTTCTTCATCGAGGCAAGGGTATGTTCGTCGGTATGAAGGGACAGCCCAATAAAGAAGATGCCTGGTAGACCGTTTTTTTGAGCGAGACTCTGCCAGAGGTCGACGAAAGCTTTGCAGTCAGGGATGTTTTGCGGGAAATAAATTGAGAAGAGAGGCTTCCCGTTCTGTTTGATATATCGTTTATCGTGGAATGCAGGCAAGATGGTATAGAAATGTTCGATATAATCTTTTTCTCCTACGTATTTTTGCTCAATGAGGACTTTGCGGTTCTTTAATCCATGATCGAATCCCTTCCAGGACTCGTTAGCCCATGCAAGACAGAATGGAAAATCGGGCTCTCCAGTAGTCACAACCTCATTGAAAGGACGTTCCAGAAGCTGTTTGCCGTCGCCAAACCAGTAATGCCAGTAGCAGAATCCGTGGATGCCATATTGAGCTGCCAGTTTGGCTTGCTCGATTCGTGTCTCGGGAACACGTAGGTCATAATATCCCAAATCTGCGGGAACTTTCGGCTGATAATGCCCATGAAAAAGCGGCTGTGCCTTGCCTACGTTGGTCCATTCGGTGAAACCCTTGCCCCACCATTTGTCATTTTCTGGTATAGGATGAAACTGTGGGAGATAATATGCCAGTATTTTCGGAATATCCATTGTGGACGCTATTTCTTTATGTTTCGTTTAATAAATCGGTAAGGCTTAAGCAGGAAGTGTCCTAGACGATACTCTGGGCTATGTAGTCTGCTGTATAGGGAGGCTGATTCCTTCTGGCGCTCAAGTAAATCTAAGGCATAACGTTGATGAATCATTTGCTCCTTCTCGGTTAGTTCTATACCTTTTACGACAGGTAGCATGTGATGCCATTTCTTATGCCATAGTTCAAGATTTTCAAAGAAAGTGGGATTGTATGTTCCGTTGCTGTTATGGACAATATCGACATCGTAGGTGACTTTGATATGGTAACCTGCTGCCAGAATCTGCATGCAGATATCGGAGTCGTAGCAATGGAATCCCGTGAAGGTCTTGTCATCGAAGCGGATAGTATCAAATAAATCGCGACGGATACACATCCACAGCCCGTCAATACTGGCCACCTCTACCAATCGCTGTCCATTGGCAAATTCTGTATTGCTATACTCTCGGCATACTCCGTCTTTATCGTCACGCCAAGTATGGAACGAGGTGCTGTAGCATGAGGTCCAAGAACATGGGCAGTCGGGCATGAAATGTCCGCCATCAACGCCAAGAGCGCCTAGTTTCTCATCCTCTGCAAAAATGCGTTCAACGATTGCTCCCCAACGATTGCCCTTGAATAGTATATCATCATGCATAAAACAAAGAATGTCACCCTTTGCCTGGCGTACCCCTTCGTTGTATGCTTGAAAGATATTGTATTGGCCACGGGAGTTATCGATTGAGATAATCTCGTGATTAACACCCACCGTGGCGTGAATATTATTGGATAGAACGGAGTCTATCGTTGAATTTCTATTGCAGATAATGATGGAAATCATGAATTAGTTATAGTAAGTGAAGCTTTCTTCCAATTTTATACAAAAGGGACGAAGTAATAGTAGAATATGACTCTTTATAGTGCATCAAATCATTTTGAATGGAAATAATGTTTTGTGCATATTGCTCATATAGCTGAGAGTGATTTTTGAATATCTGGATATGTGATTCGGTAATATGAGTACTATTTGTTATACGCATGGACGTTTTCTTAACACGGTAATGAAAAAGAACTTCATCGATGCAAAATACAATGTCTTCTGGGTTCAAAAGTTGGAGCCAGAAATCCCAATCTTCATAACCATGAACCATATTCGGATTATATCCAATGGTTTTGTCATAATCCTTCCGCCGATACAGTGCCGAACAAAAAATACAGTTTCTCCATATGAATTTTTTGTAATCGTATGGTTCTAAATACCAAGCCCCTTTTTCTTCCCCGAATTTATCAGCCTTGCAATATAATATTTTTGTTTCGGGGTAAGAAGTAAAATGCTGTAGGGCTTTTTCTAAATACGTTGGTTCGATTAGGTCATCAGCGTCTAACGGTAGAATGAATTCTCCTTCAGAATTTGCAATACCCACGTTTCGAGCAGTTGCTAATCCTTTATTCTCTTGACATAAATACTTGAAACGGCCGTCTTTCTCAAGGTACATTTTTGCTATTTCTTCTGTATTATCAGGCGAACCGTCATTGACGATAACACATTCCCAATTGTAATAGGTCTGTGCTAATACAGAATCCAATGTCTCGGAAAGATACTCCGCTTGATTATAGCATGGAACAATTATGGAAACTTTGTTTTTCTGATTCATCTCGATAATACTTTAGTAATAGACTTAAATGGAGTAATGATTGCTCTGCCTATTTTATAGGAGGTAGTTGCTCTCACATTGTCTTGACCAATGGAGTATGCTTCTTCGTAGATATGTGTCAATTGTGGTATTAATATATCTTCAATTGGGAGATTTCTCCGTTTGTAGGCATTTATTCTCGCAAGAAAATCCCATGATATAGATTTTATATGATTCTTCTCGCCAAGAGAAGTGTTGTTTCCCGTGTCTGTCCGATAATAATATAGAGGGGTTGGAATAAATAATAATACGCCTACTTCTTCGAGTTTAAAATAAAGATCAATGTCTTCTGCTATTTTGAAGGATGGGTCGATTCCAATGGTTTGATTGTAATATTTCTTCTTGAAGGTTGCAAAATGGGAGACCGCTCCTAAAATATTACATGTCAGAAATGAATTTCCTTCTGGAATGGTGCATTGGTGTTGAGATATGGATATGACATTATGATTATTATCCGTGTAGTAGAATTGAGAATAAATCAAACTACAGAGAGGATTCTTAATATGAGCCTCAACCATTTTTTCTATGGCATTTGAAGTGATGCTATCATCTGCATCGACAAACCCACAGACTTCCCCTTGTGCCAGTTCCACACACCGTCGCTTGGTATAGCCGCATCCCATGTTTTCATCATTTTGATAAATATGAACTCGATCGTCAGTAGAATACTTTTCATACACTTCGGCAGAGTTGTCGGTTGACTTGTCGTCAACGATGATGATTTCCCAATTATCATAGGTCTGGGCAAAAATGCTTTCAATGGCTTCTTGTAAATATTTGCCATCGTTATGGTTGGCTATTAGGACGGAAAAAAGAGGCTTCTGTTGCATATAATTAACAATCTATCTATATGGTTGTCCACCCAGCTGGAATAATGTCGTAGTTTGGGGAAAAAATGAACCATCGCTTTGGTGCAATGACAATCTTTCGAGGGTTGTTGTTTAGCCATGCTCCCCACCAACTGAAAGAAGAATTGGCGATGATATTGTGCTTGCAGTGGGACATAAGGTACATATCTTGCCAACAATCTTTACCTTTGTTCCAGTCGACATATATGCTATTGTTGATAGGTATATTATTTCGTGTCCAATCAATATCATCTGAAAAAAACACAAAGCGTGGTTTGTCGATGTTTTTCCTCAAGGTTTCTATGGCTTTTAAATAGTAATCCAAGGTACATAAGCCAAAATAATCCGAGAGAGAGAGGTAGTCGCCACGGCGGATATGTACAGAAATATAGTTACCAGAAGAAATTATGTTTGCCAATTCTTTTGATTTCTCATTTAGCAGTGTCTTTTCGAAAGAAAAAGTTTCTCGAACTTGGTTTTTAATTGAGTAAAAATACTTCTCACTTTGCCAATATCCGTCAAATATTAAAATTGGATATTTTCTATTGAAATAGGCTGGCTCATATTGTAAACTATTTTTTTGACAGACATGATGTGACTTTTCAAGTAACCATGGCAAATGTAGTTTTGTGTATTGGTATCTCTGTTCAATTTTTGCAGTACGAACTTTACATATTTTATCAAGACAATATCCTCCATGGCAATGTAAAGCCTCTTCCATTTCGAACAAAAATAAAGATAGAGGGAATCGTTTCTTTAACGCAAGATAAAAAGCATACTGGAACATTTGATTTCCAAGGCCACCTTTAAATCTAATGATTTTTATCATGTTAAAAAACTGGAGAAAAGATTCAACATTTACCACCCCTCTTCTTCGTTAGATAGAGGAATGTTTAGAATATGTCTTCGGATATATTTTATTATTCTAATAATTGTGTGCGTTTTGTATGTATAATAATTTATTTTTTCAGGAGAGCATCCTATATTATTACATTTTTTATTCTGCAAAAGGAAATAATAAATATCCATATATTGATCCATAAAAAATGCATAGTTATTCTTATATGCAATATTGTGAGTTCCTGAAATACCGATTATCTTTTGTGGTCTCAAAAAGGAGGAGTAACAGAATCTTCCTTTTTGAAGGGTGTCATAGAGTAGATGTTCGAAATAATAGTGTTTGGAATCATTTATAAGATTGTCTTGAGATATAAGAAATCGGAAAAAGAGTTTAGGACCAGCAATACATTCAGAGTGTGCAATTGGAGTGTATCTTTCAAATCGAGTTAATACACTATTTAAAGGAAGATTTAATGCCCGTTGCGTGTATGAAATATTTTTGATAACATTTGGGATGATTAGTCTTCCCGTAACTTTAATGATATAATCATGGTTACTTATCAGATGACTGTTTGATAATGCATATTTTATAATCTCAAATTCTCCATACCCTTTACCCAATGAGGAATCATAATTATTACCTTCAAAAAAGATATATTCAAAACGTTCGTCACTATAGTTAAAGATTCCCCGGAAATCGTCACCAGTATTGTTGCAAATAACAATTTTATATTTGGTGTTTTTGTAGTAATAAGCAACAGAGTCAATATATTGTTTCCTTCGTATATTAGGATCCACTAATTTGGTATAAACCATATTATAGGGATTTACACACGCAGTTAAAAGCAGAACACATTCTTTTTCTTTCATTTCCCTGAAAAATGGAGTAATACGCGATGGGTCTTATTGCAATATCTGGCAATCTTTTTATGCCGAAAAAGGAATAACTTAATGTAATCCTTGCATGAGAAAGAACATTTTAAAGCATCATCAAGTGTTCTTTTTTTTATGGAAAAAGACTCGTCGTTTTTATAGTCATCCCAAAAGATATTTTGTAGTCGTACAATTATGTTATTCAGATAGGATAAACGTCCGGGAAGAAGTTTTTTAAGGGATTCGCCTAATGTGTAGAAGTCTGAATACATTTCAGGAGGGCAAGCGTCTTTCGCCAGATTGCAAGGTCGAAGTATATGAGTGTCGTCGATAGAAATGGCCCATCCAAAATCAATAACAAAAACCTTACATCCATGCTCCTCATTTACTATAATATTCGGGCTACAAAAATCTCTATGAATTATTCCTTGATTTCGTAAAGCAACAAGTATCTTTACAAGTTGGTCGACAATAGATATAATTTTTGATTTTCTAATATTCTTTTTGCGAGTAAAATAATCATTCAGGGAAGAGCCATGAATTTTGGACATTGTTAGAGTGGCAATCCCATTGCTTCTTTTTAAGCATTGGACAATGGGTGTATTGCCCTGAGATGAAAGTATATCTAAATATCTCTTTTCATTCTCAATAAGCCAAGTCGTTCCTGTTTTTATAATAGTTTCATCCCGACAATAAACACAAGATTTCCAATATAACATCTTACCCGATGCCATATCCTTCTGCTCACAGCAAGACTTGTTAATATTGTCCCCCAAAAGATTATAATAATTATTAATAACAGGATTGTCAATGTGCATACCGACACTGCCGTCGCGAGGTTTGACTATTTCATAGTTATGAGATTTAAGAAAGGCAACCAAAACATTGGCAAGGTCGTGGCTCTCTATATTGTGCTTCTGTAGAAATCCATTTATTTGAGTTTGGTATTTAGGTGCAATCTGGTTCTTATTAATAATACAATGGTATAACAAACAATAGAAGGAATCGATTTCATTAAGAGTGTAGTAATACTGTTGTAAAACCTTGTTCTGTAGCATATTATTGCTCCAAAGAATATCATAATAATCTCTATGAATATCCCATAAATCTATATAGACCGTTTTGCCCTTTATGATGACTTTTTGATGTGGCCGATCCTCTGAGCAACACGGTGTCCCGTTTATAATGTAGCTACATGTCGTATAATCTCTTACTAATATATCAATATCTTGATTTTCTGTATATTGAAAATCTTCTTTTAAAACATCACATCCTCTTAAAATAGCGTAGTCTACAGTATTGTTAAGTACATAAAAGAGTTCTTCTTCACTGCACCATCCATGTGCTCCTGAAATATCGCGTTTTATCTCCGTTGTTTTCAGGTGAGTCTGTATGTTGGATTGATAATCCGTGGAATTGATGCCTAGCAAAAGCGTTATATCATGGTTAAATTCAGTCGGACTGTTCGTAGCATGTATCTTGTGACCACCGCCTGTCCAGATACGATATTTTTCTTTAGCATCAAACGTGTTTGTATTCACCAATTCATTTCCACGATTTGTCCTTCGAAGATTATAGACAGGGTGGTTGTCTCGTACAATAACTAATAAAAACGGATCTGTGCCACATTCTTCTTCCTTAAAAGAATGTGCAGGAAGAAATGCACCGTAAAAACGAGTAAAGTTCGAGGCGATGTATTCCTTATCCCACACAACATCAATTGTTTGGATTATTGAAAAATGTTGTGCAATATCTTCTAAAATCTCCTCTTCTTTTGGGCGTCCATTTGCCCAAATAATGAAAAGATGGAGTTCCCCCATACTATTGTTTTTGGATTTGAATCGCAGGATCTACTGCAATAATACCTTCCCGGTTTCTTGCAAAACCAGCATCATATTCTTTTTGACTTAATAGAGAGACTTCAAAACACAGACAGTTTTCTTTTACCTGAAGGTCAATTATTCTGGGAATTGTATATTTCAAAGTGACAGAATATGTTCCTGGCTTCAGCAATGGAGTTGGTAAAGAGAATGTCATTTCGTATTCCCCAGATGGTCGATGCTCAAGTAGGTCGGGGCGTCGTGTGGTGTCAATAATAAATGCAAGTGTTGTGGTTTCTTTCTTGAGCAAGAAATATACGCATTTTTTTGAATCATCGTGTTTTAAGGTGTAGCGAATCCTAAATGTTATTTCATCAAAAACGTCAAATGTCTTATGATTAGGTTGCCCATTTTTGAGAATCTCGATATATGTAAAATTAAAGTTTTCCGACTCTATACATTCAAATTTTCTTGAAGAATTCAAGCTCCCTCTTTGAGTATACAAATACTTGTCAATAGTTTCCATGACATCACCATGGTATTCTATTTTCCCATTCGTCAATAATACTCCTGTCTGACATAAAGATTTAATGCTTTCCATATTATGACTCACAAACAATACCGTTCTTCCTTCGCCGCGGGAGACGTCCTGCATCTTGCCGATGGCTTTCTTCTGGAACTCGGCATCGCCAACAGCGAGGACTTCGTCGACGACCAAAATCTCGGGGTCGAGATGGGCGGCGACGGCAAAGCCGAGCCTCACCATCATGCCGCTGCTGTAACGCTTCACAGGGGTGTCGATATAGCGCTCACAGCCGCTGAAGTCGACTATCTCGTCGAGTTTCTTTGTAATCTCAGCCTTGGTCATACCCAAGATGGCACCATTCATGTAGATGTTCTCCCTGCCAGTCATCTCGGGATGGAAACCGGTGCCAACCTCCAGCAATGAACCGATGCGACCGCGGGCGCGGATCGTGCCGGTGGTTGGTGCGGTGACTTTGGAGAGTATCTTCAGCAGGGTACTCTTGCCGGCCCCGTTCTTACCTATGATGCCCACAACGTCGCCTTGCTCTACCTTGAAGTCGATGTCCTTTAGTGCCCATACATACTCGCTCTCACCCTTGGTGCTGCGGTCGTTGGTCTCACCGATGGTCAGGTATGGGTCTTCCTTACCCTGGATATTCATGGTCCACCACCGCTTGAGGTCGTGCGCCAAAGTCCCCGTGGACACCAGCCCAAGGCGGTAGATCTTACTGATGTTATTGAATTCTATTGCTGTTGGCATATGCTATTGTTTGGGAAGAAGATATGTTGGATTTTTATAGATTACGCCGCAGGCGGGAAAGAAGAAGAAAATCTCTAAGATTTATAGAATCTCGCGCAGCGGGAGGCCACAAGACGAAGAGTTCTTTTAAAATCTGCCGGAGATAATTCTCACCTGCTGGTAGGCATATCGCCTGACCAGCCGTGGCCGAGATCCCAGTGCTCGTCGTAGACGAACTCGAAGTAGGGTAGGGCAAAGGCTTCTTCAATCAGTTCTGTCAACTCATCTTGGATGGGTTCGGCCCAATGGCCTACAAGGACGATGAACTTATCAATGGTCCACGCCACACGGCCACGGGGTATCTGGGTGTAGTCGCCTTTGAACTTCGTTTCATAATGCTTGGCTTGGGCACGGAAGTACTCCTTAGCCCAGACTTGCCTGTGCAGGTGGGGATAGTTAATGAATGGCTTCCCCTTCTCGGCCGCATCCTCTACCTCGCGCGGGGTGAGCTCTTTCTTGCGCACCCCAAAGAGAGTGTGTTCTTCAGGGTCGTACCAGAAGATGCCTACGGATGGCATCTGCTCGTCGAAGGAACGCATGTCATCCATCTGGGCTTTACGGCTTATATTATCAAGGTGTGTCATGATCCTTTTACAGTCTTTTCAAATCTGCCGGAGAAAAATCGGATTATTCGGTTAGTGATAGAGGTATCTGAAAGTTCTTTTAGTTCTGATTGAGTTTCAGAAAGTCCTCGTAGGCGAAGCGAATACCATCTTCTAATTCGGTTCTATAGCTCCAGCCCAATGCGGTGGCTTTGCTGACATCGAGGAGTTTGCGCGGTGTGCCGTTGGGGCGGTTGGCATCCCACAATATCTTGCCTTCATAGCCCACTACTTTGGCTACCGTCTCGGCCAGCTCACGTATGGTAAGTTCTTTGCCTGTACCGGCATTCACTGTCTCATTGCCACTATAGTTGTTCATTAGGAACACACAGAGCTCTGCCAAGTCGTCAACATATAGGAACTCCCTCAGCGCACTGCCGTCGCCCCAGCAGGTGACACTCTCGGCACCGGCCATTTTGGCTTCATGGAAGCGGCGTATCATGGCCGGCAGCACATGGCTGTGCTCGGGGTGGTAGTTGTCGTTGGGACCGTAGAGGTTGGTAGGCATCACGCTGATATAGTCGGTGCCATACTGCCGGTTTAGGTACTCGCAGTATTTCAGACCGCTGATTTTGGCCAATGCGTATGCTTCGTTGGTGGGCTCCAATGCCGAGGTCAGCAGACAGCTTTCGGGCATGGGCTGCGGCGCCAGACGGGGGTAGATACAACTGCTGCCAAGGAACTCGAGTTTCTTGACACCGTTCTGCCAGGCGGCATGGATGACGTTCATCTCCAGCGTCATGTTCTGGTACATGAAGTCGGCGAGAGCAGCGCTGTTGGCAGCGATGCCACCCACCTTGGCGGCAGCGAGGAAGACGTACTCGGGTTTTTCTTCCGCGAAGAAGCGTTCCACGTCAAGTTGACGTGTGAGGTCAAGCTCTTTATGTATCCGCATCACGAGGTTATTATATCCTTTGCGCTGCAGCTCCCGCACAATAGCGCTTCCCACCATACCCCGGTGCCCCGCCACATATATCTTTGATTCAAGATTCATTTTCTTTTACAATCTTTTATAATCTGATTGAGATGAAAAACTAGTCATCGAGTTGGTCGCGCAGGTGCATCTTGCGGACTTTCTTCATGTCAAACTGGACCATAGTCTTGACGAGGTCTTCGAAGCTGGTCTTCTGAGGATCCCAGCCGAGGAGCCGTTTGGCTTTCGAGGGGTCGCCGAGGAGCTGGTCGACCTCGGCTGGCCTAAAGTATTTGGGGTCTACTTCCACGAGTACCTTGCCGGTTTTGACGTCGATGCCTTTCTCGTTGACACCTTCGCCTTCCCAGCGCAGTTCGATGCCGGCCTCTTTGAAAGCCAGTGTGCAGAACTCGCGCACCGTGTGGTACTGGCCCGTGGCGATAACATAGTCGTCGGGCTGCTCCTGCTGCAGGATGAGCCACATGCACTCGACATAGTCCTTGGCGTAGCCCCAGTCACGCAGGGCGTTGAGGTTGCCAAGGTAGAGCTTGTCCTGGAATCCCTGTGCGATGCGGGCGGCGGCAAGCGTAATTTTGCGAGTGACGAAGGTCTCACCGCGCCGTTCGCTCTCATGGTTGAAGAGGATGCCATTGCAGCAGAACATGCCGTAGCTCTCGCGGTAGTTCTTCATCATCCAGTAGCCGTAGAGTTTGGCTACGCCGTAGGGCGAACGCGGGTAGAAGGGCGTCGTCTCGCTCTGCGGTATCTCCTGTACTTTGCCGTAAAGCTCGGAAGTGGAGGCTTGGTAGATGCGGCAGCTGTTTGTGAGTCCTGTGATGCGCACCGCCTCCAACAGGCGCAGCACTCCGTTGGCGTCGGTGTCGGCCGTGAACTCCGGCACGTCGAAACTTACCTTCACATGGCTCTGTGCCGCTAGGTTGTATATCTCGTCGGGCTTAATCTCGTTGATGATGCGTATAAGGCTGCTGCTATCGGTCATATCGCCCCAGTGGAGCTCCACGAGACGTCTGCGGTGCATGTCGCGCACCCACTCGTCGAGGTACAGATGCTCGATGCGGCCTGTGTTGAACGAACTGCTGCGGCGCAGCACGCCGTGCACTTCGTAGCCTTTCTCGATAAGGAATTCGGCCAGATAGCTGCCGTCCTGTCCCGTGATGCCTGTGATAAGTGCTTTCTTCATTGTTTATGCAGTATGCTTTGAGGTTTCATTGTATGTGCCATCAGACTGCTCAGCGCAAGGCTGACAGAACTGTCGTTGTATACCATCTTGCGCTTCCATGCGAGGGCGCGCCAGCGGCGCAGCTTCCAGATGAGCCGGGCGACACCGTCGACACCTTTGTCTGTGGTGGCTTTGTCGCCGTAGATAATATCTCGTTCTATGCGGCGGCAATTATTTATGTTGGAGAAACCGAGAGGTGTGCGAACACCTAAACGGTTTTCGGCAATCTGACAAATGGCAGTGGCGAAGTCAGTCATCCCATAATCGGAGATTGTCTTCTCTATCATTTGCCAGTCTGCCTTGTCGGTCAAAGCGCGGCAGGAAAGAGCCCAGTCGACGATGTCGCGCAGAGTGATACGGCTGGCGGCGAAATGACCTGCCATGTGGCGAAGCAAGAAAAGGACTTCGAAGGTGGGTGAGGGAGTTAACTCTTTCAACAGAGCTTCGTAGTGGCGATTGCTGGGGGGATAATGGACGTTGAGGAAGTCATAGTGGCTCTCCACAGTAACTCCGCGGTAGTCATACTTGCTGTGGTGGTGGACGTCATTTCTGACCTCCACCTTCAGTTCCTTGCGAACCACACGGTCGGCCTCGTCGTGCTTATCATAGAAGTAGAGATCTAGGTCGCCGAATTCACGGGTCTCGGGTACTGGATAGTACTGTGCTATATGCGTGCCTTTGAGGGCTATAGTCTTTATACCATGATTGGCCATCTTGTCGACAATCTCCTCTTGTATGCCGTGTTGGTATCTGTACCACTCTTCGGCTTTCTGCTGTTCTGCTATCCAAGGCATAAGCACCTCGCGCGGCATCTCTTCGGGTAATGATTCGGTTATCATGGCGGTTACATGGTTCTGCTGCGCCAGCCTGAACAGGTGCCACCAGCGCGAGGTCTCTACAGGGGAAGACAATACTATCTTTCTCCCGTCAAGGGCTCCACGCAGCAATGCAAACAATATGTCGGTATCGCTCTCCATCACTTACACGGTGTCCATAAAGGTTCTCTGTACCTTGTTGAAGATAATCACCCCTAGGGCAATCAATACTGCCATGAAGACAAAACTATAGGCCAGCCATCCCCATCCGATGAATTCACCCGCACCTAACGCCCCATACTTGAAGGTCTCGATGATAGGTGTCACGGGGTTGAAGTGCATGATATAATACAAGTCAAAGCCTGCCACCATCTTGCCTTTCACCTGACTGAGCGGATAGACGATAGGCGTTGCATACATCCACAATGATACGATGAAAGAGAATAGAATCTGCAGGTCGCGGTATTTTGTCGTCATGGACGAGATGATGATGCCGAAGCCGAGCGCCAACCCTGCCAGCATCACCACAAGCATCGGGAAAAACAGCAGGTACCAGTTGGGGCACGCGTCAGTACCTATGATGGCATAAATAACATACACCGCAGCGAATAGACCTAACTGTATACCGAAACGCATCAGGTTGCTGATGACATTCTCAATGGGCATTATCAAGCGCGGAAAGTAGACCTTGCCGAAGATGCCTGCATTGTTCAAGAAGGTATTTGAAGTCTTGTTTAGACAGTCGGAAAAATACTGCCACATACATACGCCACCGAGGTAGAACAGCGGCTGTGGCACACCTTCGGTCGGGATGCCAGCAATGCCGCCAAAGACCACCATGTACATCAATACGGTCATCATCGGTTGGATAATCCACCACAGGGGACCGAGGATGGTCTGCTTATAGCTGGTGATGATGTCTCGCTTTACGAAAAGAGTCAACAGGTCGCGATAGTCCCATATCTCCTTGAGGTTGACCTCAAGCAGCTTGTTTTTCGGCTTGATGACGGTTGTCCAGTCTTGTTCGTTTTCTTCTTTCATTTTGAGCGTTTTCTTCTGAAAAGTATGTTCCCCACGATGCCCCAGAAGTATTTCCAGTCGGTCTTGAAGGGGGCTTTGAGATAGGCTTCGAGGTAGCGCCGCTCACTCTCCTGCACCTCTTCGATTGTCTCTGGAGTCTGCGCCTCGTAGTAGAACGGCGGTAGTAAGCCGGGCTTGGTCTTTATGCGCAGTTCTTGCATCTCGGGGATGTAGAGGCTGAAATATTGACGGCTCAAAGGTCTCACCCCCACCAGCTTGATATCACCGCGCAGCAGGTTCCAAACCATTGGAAACTCGTCGAGCCACACCCTGCGCAGGAAACGCCCCCAGAAGTTGACGCGGTAGTCGTCCTTGAACTTGCCGCCACGCTCCAGGCTCTGGTAGTGGTAGATATAGGGCTGCACATACTCCGAGTAGGTGTACATGGTGCGGAACTTGTGTACCACTATCTCCTTGCCGTCTTTGCCAATGCGCCGCAGGTGTATAATCGGCGACCCGGTGGGCTCGCTGTCGTTCACGGGTTCTTTGGTCTTGCGTGCTACCACAAAGAACTCGCCGTCGTGGAATTTCTCGTCTACCACCTCGAAGCCTGCACGGTAGAGGCGGCCTATCACCTCCACGCGGTTCATGGAGCGCTTCTTGCCATCGGTCATAGCGAAGTAGAGCTTGTGCGTCAACTTCAGCTTTGGACAGACGCGGTGCCACAGGTAGTTTGTGAGTACCAGCAGGTCGCCAAGACCTCGCTTGTATTTCTTGTGTAGCAGCTTGCGTTGCAGCACCGCCGTCATCGTGTGGCACCACAAATAGGCCCCTTCGGGCAGCGCCTCGTTGACAGCGTACAGGTAGTTGTCGAGCAACTCAATGGTGTGGAGTGGACGTGATATGAAGAGCAGGTTGGGCATACGCTGCTCCAGCTGGCGTCGGATGCTGTCGGGCGTATGTGTGCCCATGGGCAGTATCGCCATACTTCCGCTCTGCGGCTGGTCCATGAGCCAGGACAACTTCTCCTTGTAGCTCATTGTCGCCAGGTGCTCCAGCACTTGGCGCACCTCGTTGTCCTCGATGTTCTCCACATGCAGCTTGGCACCGGCGTCGCTACCCCTTTCGGTATACGGCGTCGAGTCGTCAAGCTCGTACTGTAGTCTGAATAAACCTTTTTTCATTCTTCCACTTTGCGAAGCAATGAAGGATGTATGTATGCTGTGGCTACGGCCACAACGCCTTTGATTGTCACGATGAGTCGTCTGTCGCGTTTGATGCGCTTGATGTGTCCCTCGGCGCCCTTGAAAGCTCCGCCGGTCACCACCACGCGGTCACCCTCATGATACTCCGGCCTGTCGTCGCCCAACAATTCCAGCCCTTCGCGTCCTGCCGTCACCACGAAGCGGAACACCTCCATCTCGCGGTCGGGAATCGCCGCCGGACGCGTCCCCTCGGTGTTGCGGTACACCCAGGCCTTGGTATGGCTGTCGGTGGCCAGATGAACAACCTCGGCTTCCTCACACCGCACAAACAATAGCGACTTTATGATGTCCGTCGGAGCAAAGAACTCCAGCCCCGCATCCTTGCATATCGCTATCAGTTGCTCTATACGGTTATAGTAGACCTTTATGGCGTACCAATGTTGTTCCATGTATGCTAATACTCCCCCTCCTTCGCGCGCATGTGCGTAGGTCTTCGGAGGTTCGCCGGTGGGGGAGAGTCCAGCTCAACGGTCGTTCCTATCGCAGGAATGTTGCCGCAACCCCTTGGCCGATAGTGCATAAAAGAAGTATCTTTGCACTTTGGGTTAGTGCAAAGATACAACTTTTTTTATAATATAAAAAATAATTTACAATCCCAGTATACTGGCACCTTGTTTGTAGACGATATCGCGCGGTATGTTGGCGTCGCGGATGGCATTGAGGTCGTTCTGCAACTCCTCACCGATTTTGCCGTTCTTCTCGCTGTAGGCTTTGGCGGCGGCCATGTCACCCTCGCCTTCCATTGCGATAATCAAGGCTGCCCAGCCGCGGGCTGCTTCACGGGCTTTCTCCACGTCGATAACATATTTGCCCTGAGCGTCACGTGAAAAAGCACCGTGCTCCTTGAAGTAGTTGTAGCACATGATGTTGGCCACGCCGTGGGCCTCGGTGGCGCCGAAGCGGACGCTACGCAGGATGCCGGCGATGAAGGTGATGTAGTTCTGGTTCACTGTGGTGTTGGTAATCTCGCCGCGCTCTATAAGCTGCTCGGTGAGGAAAAGACCGCATACGTCGGCTTTGGCTTCCTCCCAGGCGCTGTACTGTGCACCGAGGGCTTGACGGCAGGGACCGCGGCCGGTGACGGTGTTCTTGATGCCAAGACCATGCGCCACTTCATGGTAGCAGGTGTTGCCGAAGAAAGCGTTGAAGGTTACGCTGTCCACCTGCTCGGGGCAAACCATCAGGTTGGCTATGGGCACCATGATGTTGTCGAACTTTGCCTTCATGGCGTTCTTCAGCTGCAGGCGGCGGCTGCCTTTGGCAAGCTGCACGCGCTCGTCGTTGGGCAGGTTGATGGCGATGGTCTTCGAGCCCGCGTTGCAGTCACCGGCATAGTAGACCACGTCGTAGACGTTGATATCGCAGTCGGTACCGGGCACCTCTTTCTTATATTTCTCGTCGCAGGGCAGCAACTTCTGCATCTCGGGCAGCAGGGCGGCGAACTTGCTCAGGTCATTGCTCCATTCCTCGTCTTTGATGAGCACGAAAGCCTCGTGGCTGCACTTCAGACCGTGGAGGGCGTCGTCGTAGTTCTCGATTGGTCCGACCACGAAGTCCAGTTTGCTGTCCTTCATGTCCATCCACACCATGTCGCTCTGGAAGTAGTCATCGGTGCGGAAAGCTTCGCGGCGGGCTTCGAGGTACTTCTTCAAGCCGGCATTCTCGGCCAGGCCGATGGCTTTCTCAAGCAGGCTGTCCACCTTGGCCAGCTCTTTCTCATAGGCTTTGTGGTAGGGCAGCACATACAGCTGGCCATTCTCGTCACGACGGATGACGCTGTATTGGCTTTCCTTCAGCGGGTCGGCCAGATTCTCATACTCCTCTGGAGTCATGTCCACGGGGTAGAAGTTGGCACCCAGCGGGCGCTCGCCGTAACCCGGCACGAAAGGCTTCTCGCTGTCCAGACGGTCCCAGGCGCCATACTGGATGTTGGCGAAAGCGCGGATGGCGGGGTCGGCCAGCGTGTCAAGGCTGGCGCGGTTCTCGTGGCCGAAATACTCGTCCCAGTAAATCTCGTCCATCACGTCGCCAATCTCGATGAAGATCTTCACAAGTTCCTTCTCGTTTTCCGAGAGGTTGGCGATGAGGTCGGAGGTCAGTTCGAACTCGGCATACTCGGCCACTTTTTGTTCAATTTCCGTGTTCCCTTCGGCTGCTTTCTTACCTTTGCAGCCCACGGCGGCAAGCATTGTCAGTGCCATTGCGCAAATCATTAACTTTTTCATTATTAGAATGTTTTAAGGATATTTGTCCGTTGTTTCAAACAGCAAATATACATTTTTTTTGTCACATCGGAAAAAAGTAGTACTTTTGCACCCGATTTCAACAAACGGAAAGGTGCTCGAGTGGTTGAAGAGGCCCGCCTGGAAAGCGAGTAAGCGTTAAAAGCGCTTCAGGGGTTCGAATCCCCTCCTTTCCGCCAAACGAAAGAGGATGTCGGTTGACATCCTCTTTTTTTTGTTCCGGCTTATCTGTTTAAGAAATCGGCGGCCCTGTCTATCAACTCCTTGTCGCAGCCCAGAAGGGATGCTATACGCAATGCCTCGTGCGGTACAGTGCCGCTCTTGTCCTCTGTCAGCGAGTAGTCGATGAAGAGGTTGATATTCCTCGGGTTGAGGGGTATGTCGGACATATCTTCCACGAAGCCGCGCACGCGCAGCCTGCGGCAGTCGCCGCCCAGTTGGCCGTAGTGTGTGGTTATCAGCGTGGCCGACGATGCATTCTGCATCAGTCTTATCACGGCCTGCACTATTGCCTTGCCTTCTGTAGGGTTGGTGGTGCGTGCGGGTTCGTCTATCAGTACCAGCAGGTGCTCTGTCCGGCTACGCTTCACTATGTCGCTTATCTTTATTATTTCTGCGGCATAGCTCGACAGGCCGTTCATCTCGTCCTGGTCGTCACCTATCGAGGTCGCCACACCGTCGAAGAGCATGGTCTCCACCTTCTCGGCCGGTGCATGGAAGCCGCACTGCACCATGGCCTGTGCGGTGCCTATGCTCTTCAGCAGCACCGTTTTGCCGGCCATGTTGGCCCCGGTTACGAGTGTCACGCCGTGCCCTATTGTGATGTCCACCGGCTGGTAGCGCAGCCCTGTGGACTCGTTGCGTTTCTTAAGGCGTGGGTTTATAAGTGCCTTGTATTCTATATTTTCGCCCAACACGGGACGCGTCAGGTTCCATGCTATGGCCAGCTCGGCTTTCGCTAAGAGGAAGTCGGTGTAGGCCATCTGCTCCAATGCCTCGCTGATAGTGGGAGCCCATGGTACCAGCTTGTCGCTCAAGCGCACGCACACCTCGCCTTGTATCTCGTTCTGCTCGGTTAGCAGTGCGGCAATGCGCTCTGGGTCATTGCCTGCAATCTGCAGTGCGCTGAGTTCCTTGCGCAGCGGCGCCAGACGCGGGTCGTAGCTGTCGTAGATGTAAAAGTTGGCTATTCCGGTATGGTCCGGGTCAAGAATGCTGAACACTTCGTCTATGTTCGGCAGCGGCAGCATCTCTGTCAGTCCGAAACCCTCTATGGCTCCCGCGGCAGTACGGCATAGCTGCGCGAGGTTCTTCACCTCGAAGAGCTCCACCTCGTTGAGCGGTGTGTGGTTGGCCAGCGACGCCAGTGTGCCGCGCAGGTCGTGCAGGCACATGAGGCAGTGGCGCAGGTCGACATAAGGCTTTTTGTATTTGTGTTTGCGCACGGCGGCAATGGCTTTGTCCATGCGGTTCCATTCGGCGTTGAGCCATTCGGCGTCGGTGCTGAACTCGGTGTCCAGCATCTTGCGACGCCCTGCCGCCGACATCAGCTCCATGTTGTCGACAACATACTGGAAGCCTGCGTCGCCCTTAATCAGTTCTTTTATTCTCATTGTTCAATCTTCATTACGTCGTAGACAGGCGTCTGCAGTGCTTCGCTGAGGGCGTCGCATGTGGCGCGGCTGTCGAGGAGGAAGCCTTGCGGCGAAGTGGGGTTGAGGGTTACCGCTATCAGTTTGGAACGTTGCAGCATCATCAGCCGGTTCCCCTTGCGGGTGAAGTCGTTGTAGGCTTCCGGCGTGATGAAGAGCTTGGTGAAATCGCGCGCCACGAGGGTGATGTCCTTGCCCAGCGGTGTCAGCGCCTTGAGCAGGCGGTCGCTCACAGCCCCCGAGGCAAAGAGCGTGCGCCCATAGCGAAGCAGGTCGCTGCCTGCGTTGCCTATGAGGAATACCGACGCTATGCCGAGGTCGTGCGGCACCCCTTCGTCGTCCACGCCCCAGAGGCCCTGCTCCACAGGGCTCAGTGCTGCGCGCATGGCAGGGGATACCTCGTCGAGGCATATCAGGCTGTGCAGGAAGCGTGTCTTGGCTACGAGCTGCTTGAGGTTGGCCGACACGGCGGCGCCGGTGGCCAGCACCATGCATTCAGTCACAGTAGGCGAGGCAAGGCTCAGGCGCGACAAGGCGCCGTCGACAATCGCCAGCCGGCAGCCCGCGTTGCAGAGTTGCCCTATCTGGCCTCGCAGCACACCTGTGGTGGCGGCGCCGCTGAGCAGCACCTTGCCACGCACCAGCACGCGCGCTGTCACCAGCGGTCCCAGCGCCGTGCGGCGGCTGTCCACATGCTCCAGCACCGAGACGGTCTGCCGCTTCATGTAGTGCTGCTCCGAGGTGATGAAACGGGTACCCTCGTAGAGCGTCACCTCCGGCTTGGCGGTGGCGAACACGCTGTCCACTTGCTCGCCGTCCACGCCTATGGAAGTGACGCCCACGGGCACCCCCAGCTCGTTCAGCCGTCGCAGGATATAGTTGAGGCATACCGTCTTCCCGGTGTTCTTCTCAAGTCCTACTATCGACAGGCTGCGATGCTTCAGTATTTCTTGCACGAAAGGCATCGCGCAAGGCCTATTCCGTCAGTCCGCCGTAGCTGTCTGCGCTGCGCTTCATGGCCTCGTCGGTGGTGAAGGCCTCGTAGCGGCGGCAGCGGGTGACCACACTCTGGCTCGAGCTGCGGTCGCCGTCGATGCGTACCAGAGCCCAGCCCGTGTTGTCGTCGGCAAAGCAGGTGCCTGCCAGTGCCAGCGTGCCGTCCTCCTGGGTGAGCACATTGTAGGTGTTGCCGCCAACGCTGCCCTCGCCGCGGCGCGGTACGGCGGCGTAGCTCACGCGGAGCTTAGGCGTGCCGTTCTCCTCGGTCTGGCGCAGGCAGTAGAGACGCAGCTCCTCGTTGCGGCCCAGAACGGTGGGTTTCAGCTCGGTGACCAGTGCCGACTGGCCGTCGGCGTGGCCGAGGCTCTGCTTCACCGAAGGCAGTGTGCCGTCGCTCACCGGCATGCCGGGCAGCAGCAGTGTGGCGTTGGAGTACTCGCCCTGGCGCGGCGTGAAAATCACCGGCATGGTGCTCGCCAGCGTGCAGAAGCGGCCGTAGGCGCTCTTGCCACCGCTGAACATCGGGTCGGAGTCCTTCAGGGCGCTCCACAGCGCCGTGATGTGCTTCATGCGCTGGCGTGCCATGAACTGGCTGCGGCTGTTGCGTCGCGGCTGCATGCTGGTAGCGGAACGCATAATCGTCTTGCCGTTCTTGGTGTAGAAAGTAACACCTGCTGTCCTCACGCTGCCGTTCACCAGCAGCCCGGTCATCTTTTCTTTTGCCATAATCTTTTTATTTTATGTGATTGGTATATGTTTTCTGTCTGTCATCTCCGCCGCCGCTCCGTATCCCCTCCGTCTGTTTACCGCTTGTTTACCGGTTGTTCTCCGGTTTGTACCGTTAAACAGACGGTATACAACCGGAGAACTGACGGACAAAATACGGTGCAATATCCTACTGCACACGGATTTACGTCGTTCCGAATGCCTTGCGGCGATGTTGCAAATATACAGATAATTATTTATCTGGCAAAAAAAATATGATATTTTTTCAGGGCACGGGGTCGTAGCCCGAGCCGCCGAAGGGGTGGCAGCGGAGGATGCGCTTTAGGGCGAGCCAGCCACCGCGGAATGGGCCGTATTTGCGGATGGCTTCCTGTGCATACTGCGAGCATGTTGGGGTGTAGCGACATGCCGGAGGGGTGAGGGGCGAGATGCAGGTACGGTAGAAGGCTATCAGCGCCAGCATCAGCTTGGCGAGCAGTTGTTTGACGAAGCGCCACAGGTTTTTCATGCTTCAAGGTTCTTGAGTATGTCTTGTTCGAGCATGGCTATGAGCTTGTCCATCTTGTGGCCGATCTGGTCGTAGGGCATTATCTCGTTGTTGACATAGACCAACGAAAGCGCGATGCAGAGGTTGTGCTCCTGAAGGAAAGTGTAGAAATCCGGCTTGCGGAGACGCCAGCATTCGCGCGTGAGGCGGCGCACATGGTTGCGGTCAACGGCGTGACGGAAGCGGCGCTTAGGGGCGACGATCATTATCTGGCAGGGTTGTGTACCCTTGACGGCGAGCCACTGTACGCTGAAAGGGAACGCCAAGAGGCGGTGGCCGTCGGCGTAGAGCCTGTCCATCAGGCTACGGCTGCAGAGCCGTTCCTCTTTGCCAAAGGTGTATGGCATTATTTCTTCTTGGCGGTGGTGGCTTTAGTGGCCTTTACGGTGGGCTTGGCTGCCTTTTTCGCTGCAGGTTTGGCTGCGGGCTTTGCCGCTTTTGCAACAGGTTTGGCTGCGGGCTTTGCCGCTTTTGCAACAGGTTTGGCTGTCTTTGCTGCGGGTTTTGCTGCGGGTTTTGCCGCTTTTGCCGCAGGCTTGGCTACCTTTGTGGCTGTCTTTGCTGCGGGTTTGGCGACCTTGACGGCAGGTTTGACGGCGGGCTTGGCTGCTTTGGTGGCAGCTTCCTTCTTGGCGGCCTTCAGGGCAGCCTCCTTGGCAGCTTTCTCGGCGGCCAGGGCTTCGGCCTCTTTGGCGGCTTTTTCGGCGGCACGTGCGGCGCGGCGTGCGGCGGCCTGGGCCTTCTTCTCCTCCATGCGCTGCTTGTAGACCTCCTTGTTGGCAATGACGGGCTTGCTCTTCTTGGCCGACGTGGTGATGGTGTTGCGCACGCCGTGCTTGCTGATTTCGCCCTTGCTTATGACCACGCTCTCGGGTGCTTTGCCGAGGATGTGGTTCTCGATAGCCATGGCCATCGAGGGGGCCGACTGGGTGGGGGCCGCTATGTTGAGCTTGATGCCGTGCTCCTTGAGTGCGGCATGGGTGGAGGTGCCGAAAGCGGCTATCAGTATGTTGTGGTCCTTGATGTCGGGGAAGTTCTTGACGAGGCTGCGCACGCCGATGGGCGAGAAGAGCGCTATGGCGTCGAAGCTGTCGATGTCGAACTTGGTAAGGTCGCGTGGCTTGGAGGTGTACATTGGGGCCTTTGTGTATTTGAACTTGGCCTTGTCCAGGGCTTTGGTGTACTCGGTTTGCTTCTCGTCAGAGCAAGGGAAGAGGTATTTCTCGTCGCGGTGTTTCGACATGACTTCTAGGAGGTCGGAGAAATACTGGTTGCCGTAGAAGACCTTGCGCTTGCGGTACTGTATGAAGTTTTGCAGGTAGAGGGCTATGGCCTCGGTGGAGCAGAAATATTTCATGTCGTCGCTCACGGTTTCGCGCAGCTCTTTGACCATGCGGAAGAAATGCTCTATGGAGTTCTTGCTGTTGAAAATTACGGCGGAGTAGTCTCCGATATGGATGCGCGTCTTGCGGAAGTCAGAGGCTGATATTCCCACTACCTCAAAAAACTTGTAGAAAGTGAGGTTGACATTGTATTTGTGAACTAAATTGCGGTAGGGTGATTTCTCCAAATCGGCGGGTTCCGGTTGCGAGATTAGTATTTTTTTGATTTTCATGCTCGATAATTATAATGTCTCAACTGTCTGTATCACTGTACTAAAAACCACTTCAAGAGGGCCAGGATAGGTACTGCTTCGATGGTGCAAAGATAGAAAAAAAGATAGAAACTACGGCTCTTGGAGAATGTTAAAAAAAGTTGCAGCGCGCGAAAGAGGCGTAAGATTAGGCACACTGCCGTGAGTGAAGCAATGATGTAAAAAAGCGTTTCGCGGCCCCAAGGCAGGTATGTCTGCAAAAGGAGTAGCGGCGCTATGACGGTGGCGAGCAGCATGTGGTATATGTAGTTGCTGGTGACGCAGGAGTTGACGGCGTCGCCATCGTCGAAGACGTTGCCCAGCAAGCGTGCCACAAGGTTGCGGAGAATATAGGCTGTGAACAGTGCGGCTGCTAGTACAAGCCAGGCTGTGATGCCGTTGTGTGTCAGTGCCATGAGGTAGACGCTGGTGGCAAGTGTGACAGTGACGAAGAGGCCCATAGGCACCAGACGTGTGGTGTTTAGGTTGTTGCCGCGCACCAAACGATCCATGGCGCGGTGGTCGGCGGCAGCCTTCAGCAAGTCGGCGATGCGCAGTTTGTTGCGGTTGTAGTAGAGGAACATGAGTGCAATGAGGATTATCAGCATAGCAAAGAGCCACGGCGCCGCTGTGGTGAAGGCGCGTTGCTGAAGGTCGTCGTGGGTGACCGGCAGGGTGGTGTGATTGAAGAGTGACGGGCGAAGCAAGGGCGCCTGTATCTCGCGAGGCGGGAAGATGCTGTCGAGGGAGATGCCGGTGTCGGCTTCGGTTTGCTCAGGTTGTTGGTATGGGGTATCCCACAAATAGAAAGGTTGCGTGTTTTCGTCCGTTTGGGCAACGGCGCTCATGGATAGCAACACGCATAGCAACAATACGATACACTTACGTACGGTCATTATTTCTGCTCCTTTCTGCGGTGCAAAATTACGCAAAATAATCGTTATGAATGGAAAAAGTTGTATCTTTGCAACGTGAAACTATCAACAACAACCAGCATGAAAAGGATTGCCATACTGCTGCTTGCCGCGCTGCCGTTGCTCACGGTGGCGCAGGTGAAGATACCCAAGAATGCCAACAGGTTCACGTATCACCAGTACGACTATGGTGACGTGACCGACACTTCGTGCATTGAGGTGTGGCTCAACGACGGCGTGGCAAGCATAGAGACACCCGGCATCGAGGGAACGCCGGTTCAGGGCTATGCCCCGACGCATACCTACATCGACTACCCCGACGACAGCATCACCGTTTCCGTCAGCTACCCCGACAGCAGCTACTACTATCGCACCGCGCTCTCGCGCAGCGACATAGAGTGGAAGGTGGAAGGCCCGGCCAAGGAGCGGAAATACACCTGCTCCATCAACAGCAACACCCTCGTCTTCGTGATGGACGAAACGGTGAAGCAGAATGCCACCCCGCTGCCGTACTATGGCCTGGCAAAAGGCGTGCTTCGCAGCTTCACCCGCAACGGACAGCTGCGGATAAAGCTTGCCAAGAGCACATGGATAAACAATGCCCCAATGCCCGGTATCGTGGCGATGGGTCGCCGTGTGTCGCCTCGCGAGCTGGACCGCATCATGAAGGACCGCCTCGTGGTCACCACGCGCATCTTCGACAACGAGCAGATATGCTGGGGCAAGAAGAATGCACATATCGACGGTGGCATTCGTGCCATTCCGGCTGACACTGTGCTGCACTACGCCGGCGGCACCCTCATCCTCAAGAAGGTCAAACTACCCCGTCTGCCGCACCATTACCAGCACTTCGTGGAGATACACCAGCAGAGCAACGGCGACGCCTACGACCGCACCGGTTCGCTCTTCATCGTCACACCGGGCTTCTTCGAAGGCATCAACCAGCATCCTGACTCGCTGCCCACCTTTGTGGGCCGCGACGGCCAACGCTACCAGGGCATGATCTCGCAGACGGGCTACGATGCGCCACTCGAGTTGGTGCGCTTCTTCACCCCCTTCGGCGTGGGCCACTTCAACGAGCGCATGGCAGGCTACGGCATCGACTGGCGTGACGAGACCTATTACCGCCAGGAAATCACCGACCTTTATCACTTCGACGGCGACGTGGTCATCGGTGCATGGATAGGCAACTACGACGGCGGCGGCCACATCGTCACCGTCGACATCAAGTCGTATCCCAACGACTATGCTATTCCAGAGGACAACATGGAGGAATTAGGGCTAGCGCTGCCGCTCTTCAACACTTGCAACGTGCTCGAAATGGCAGGGCAGAACTACGGCAAACTGTTCGCCACCGACTCGCTGACGGTTATCTTCAAATTATATCCAGAGACGAAATCGGCCAAGCTCCGCTACATCTCCACCGGCCACGGCGGCTGGGGCGAGGGCGACGAGTTCGTGCCCAAGCAGAACACCATTCTCATCGACGAAAAACCAGCCTTCACCCACACCCCCTGGCGGCAGGACTGCGGCTGCTACCGCGACCTCAACCCCGTCTCCGGCAACTTCTGGAACGGCCTCTCTTCGTCCGACTTCTCGCGTTCCGGCTGGTGCCCCGGCACCGCCACGCAGCCCGTCTACTTCGACCTCTCGCCTTGGATCGACGGCGAGGAGCACACCCTCACCGTAGTCATCCCGCAAGGCAAGCCCGTGGAGGGCATGTTCAGCCACTGGGCCGTGAGCGGCGTACTGATAGTGGAATACTGATGGTTGTGCTTTTTTGTCATGATGATACAATATATTTGGCCGTTGCGCGTTACTTAAAATCAAAAAAGAAACTAAACTGTAAGACATGAGAAAGATAATAGCTCTGGCACTAATTACTATACTGACCGGCGGTGCATTGATGGCGCAGCACGGGCATGGTAACTGTGGTAATTGTCCGCACCATGCACAGCATGCCAGACAACATCAGGCTTTGCAACCGCAGGTGAACGCCGACGGCATTGATATGGCCGTGGTGAAGGCTTTCCCGACGGTGAAGAAGCTTGAGAAGAAAGGCAACTGGACCGAGGTGCACGATGCTCAGGGCAAGATGCTAGGTTATGTGGTATACAGCAAACCCGCCAGCGATACTATACGTGGCTTCAATGGCGAGACGCCGGTGGTGATAGCCTTTGACACAAAGAAAGTGATTACGGGAGTGTATGCACTACCCAATATGGAAACGCCGAAGTTTGCCCAGCATGTGCAGGAGGTGGGCTTCTATAACAACTGGAACGGCCTCACCGTGAAGAAAGCTAAGAAAAAGAAAGTGGATACCGTGAGTGGCGCGACATATACCAGCCGTGCCGTGGCGCTTAGCGTTCAGGCGGCATTGAACACACTATAAGCGATGAAGAATATACGCAATTTCTGCATAATAGCACATATTGACCACGGCAAGAGTACGTTGGCAGACCGCCTGCTGGAGGTGACGAACACCGTCAGTCAGCGCGATATGCAAGACCAAGTGCTCGATGACATGGAGCTGGAGAAGGAGCGTGGCATCACCATTAAAAGCCATGCCATCCAGATGAACTACAAGGATTATGTGCTCAACTTAATTGACACTCCAGGGCATGTGGACTTCAGCTATGAGGTGTCTCGTGCCATTGCTGCCTGCGAGGGTGCGTTGCTGGTGGTGGATGCCACACAGGGCATACAGGCGCAGACAATATCGAACCTCTATCTGGCACTTGAGAATGACCTGGAGATTATCCCGGTGATGAACAAGATAGACCTTGATAGCGCAATGCCAGAAGAGGTAGCCGACGAGATTGTGGACCTCTTGGGTTGCAAGCACGAGGATATCTTGCGTTGTTCTGCCAAGACGGGCATGGGTGTGCCGGAGATTCTCGACGCAATCGTCGACCGTATTCCTGCCCCCGAGGGCGACCCCAACGCGCCGCTACAAGCCTTGGTGTTCGACTCGGTCTTCAATCCCTTCCGCGGCATCATAAGCTACTTCCGCATCATGAACGGCACCTTGAAGACGGGCGACCATGTGAAGTTCTTCAGCACCGGCAAAGAGTATGATGCTGATGAGGTGGGTGTGTTGCGATTGAATATGGAACCAAGAAAAGAGCTGAGTGCAGGCAATGTAGGCTATATCATCAGTGGTATCAAGACTAGCAAGGAGGTTCGTGTGGGCGACACCATCACGCATGTGCAAGCTCCTTGTGAGAAACCTATCGAGGGCTTTGAAGCCGTGAAGCCGATGGTCTTCGCTGGTGTCTACCCCGTGGATACCGATGACTATGAAGAGTTGCGCGCCAGCATCGAAAAGCTGCAGCTCAACGATGCTAGCCTCACCTTCGAGCCTGAGAGTTCGTTGGCTCTTGGCTTCGGCTTCCGCTGCGGTTTCCTTGGCCTGCTGCACATGGAGATTGTGCAGGAGCGCCTGACGCGCGAGTTCAATATGGACGTCATCACTACTGTGCCCAATGTGCAGTACAAAGTTAAGCTCACCAATGGCACAGAGTTGGATGTATATAACCCTTCTGGTATGCCGGAACCTAACAACATCGCTGAGGTTTATGAGCCTTACATACATGCGCAGATTATCACCAAGGCCGACTTCATTGGGCCGGTGATAAAGCTGTGCATGGACAAGCGTGGTATACTCAAAAACCAGAACTACCTTACTACCGACCGTATTGAAATTACCTTCGACCTGCCGCTCGGCGAGGTTGTGTTTGACTTCTACGATAAGCTGAAAAGCATCTCTAAGGGATACGCCTCGTTTGATTATTATATCAACGGCTACCAACCGTCGAAACTCGTCAAGCTGGAGATACTCCTCAATGGCGACCCCGTCGATGCCCTCTCTACACTGACCTATGTAGACAATGCCTACCCCATAGGTCGCAAGATGTGCGAGAAACTCAAGGACCTTATCCCGCGTCAGCAGTTCGACGTGGCCATCCAGGCCGCCATAGGCAGCAAGATTATCGCCCGCGAGACAGTGCGTCAGGTGCGCAAGGACGTTACTGCCAAGTGCTACGGCGGCGACATCACCCGTAAGCGTAAGCTGCTTGAGAAGCAGAAGGAGGGTAAGAAACGTATGCGCCAGGTGGGTAACGTCGAGGTGCCGCAGAGCGCTTTCCTCGCAGTGTTGAAATTAGATTGACAAACAATTAAACATACCGATATGAAACAAGTATTCAAGTACATGATGGCCGCCATGGTTGTGGCCGCCACGTTTGGCCTGACAGGCTGTAACAAGGATAAAGAGGAGACCGAACCTACGGCCACCCCGGATCAAGGGCAACCTGCTGCCGCTGTTGTTTTCCGTCTGAATGCCGAAGACGGTCCTGCTGTTGTCGCCGGCGACACTGTGCGCTACACCACTACAGATGCCGACATGAGTGGGTTACACTATCATGTAGCTAAAATCTTTATTGATAACAAGACCGCCGAAAGTTATGCTTTTAACCGCACCCTTGTGATTGAGCAGGCTCCTGACAATTTGAAAGTCGATGAGTGCCTTGATGTGTGTTATGACGGACTCATCCCTGACGAAAAACTGCCTTATAACATTGGTTCCGGCGTGTGCCAAGAGTATTCCATCCATACCAATCTTAAGCCAGAATACTCTGGGCAGCAGGTACTCTACAAGGTTACATTGGGCCAAGGCCAGAGGATTAGTGATCCCTTGACGTTCTACCTGCTCGTCAGCGTACAGTAGCGTCGTAGCGGCGCACCTGCCACAGGTACCATAGGGCCAGAGCGACATATACCGCCGCTGAGGCTGCAGCGAATAGGCGTATTGCCAACAGGAAGTTGGCTGCGCCTATTCCTGTTATTATGGCTGCCACGCGCAGCACCAGCATCACAATATAAAAGATAAACTCCGTCCGTTGTGTCGAGAATACGTTGGGGATGAACAGCATGCATGCCGATATGAATCCTGTGAGCACCCACGGCAGCAAAGCCTGCACGTAGGGGCCGCTGCCCTGCCACCGCTCGCCAAAACAGAAGGCGAAGACAGGCTCGGCGACGAACCATGCTGCCACACATGCCACTGTTGCCAACGCTGCCAGCGGCAATAGGAAGCGCCGCAGCATCGGCGCTATGGGCTGGCGCGCATGCACGGCCTCGGCGGTGCGGGTGTAGAGCACACGCTCGAAGGCTGTGCTTATGAGGTTGACGGGCTGCAGCGTGAAGGTCAGCGCAAGGCCGAAGAGACCCACCTCGGCGCGGTCGAAATATATGGCGAGCCAAAGGAAAGGCAGGTTGGAGGAGAAGGTGCTCACAAAATCTTTAGTGGCGACATACAGCGGGAAGTTCCTGTGCTTGCTTGCAGCCGCCTTGTTGTCCGCCATCGTGGTGGACGGCAGTGCAAGGCTGCGCAGCCGCAGGCGGTAGTTGAGGTTTGACGCCGCCTGTCCCAGCACAGTGCCTATTGGCAAGCCGCTCTGCGAAAGCCCGAGCCATCCGAGGAGTATCTTTAGCAGCGCTCCGGCTCCGGCATTGACGTTGTCGGACAGCGCTATCTGGTTGTAGCGATGGAATCGGTTGTAGAGGAAACTGTAGATGCGCGAAGTGCCGCAGAAAAACACCATCGGCGGTATAAGCAGCACCATCCATCCCAGCTGTCTGAAGTTGCCCGGCAGGGCTCCTGTGAGCCATAGCACGAGGGCTATGGTGAGCAGCCCCAGGGAAACCAGCGTGTTGAGCCTCAGGGCAAAGCGCGACACAGCGGCGGCTTCGCGGTCGTCGTCGGCGACCACCACGGCCAGCTCGTACTTGCAGGTGGAGAGGATGATGAGCACCTCGATGTATGAATAGAAGATATTGAAGAGGCCGTAGTCGTCGGGGCTGTAGATGCGCGTCAGCACAAAGTAGGCCGCAAGTGCTATCAACTGCGCCAGTATGTTGCCGCTCACGAGCGTTGCCGCTTCACGCAATATGCCTTTCTGCTTCATAGCTCACCGTGGTATTTGCGCAACACCCATTCCGCCCCCAGCAGCACTATTATAAGTATCAGGATAAGCGGCAGCCGCAGGAACTCGGCGTAGCGCGTGTGGGTGTATATCGTAGGCTTCAAGGTTTTCAGCTGCGATGTCAGCTCTGTGAGGTCGGCAGGGTGGTGCATCGTGCCGCCAGTGGTGGTGCTGATGGTGCGCAGCAGGCTGTGGTCGGCCACAAGGCTGCGCTGCTCCAGATTGAGGGCCTCTACGGCAAATGTGCCACTGGCCGTCAGACCGTCGCCGGCAGTGGCCTTATAGCGGTACAGTCCGGCCTTGAGCACGGGCAGGTTGAGGCTGTAGGCGGCGCCATCGCGGGCGAAGGTGAAGTCGGCCTCGGTCGAGTCGCCTGTCAGGTGCAGCTGCACCTCGGGGCTGTTGGTGAGCTCGTAGGCCTCGTTGTAGAGTTGTGCGCGGAGCACGGGGCTCTCGTCGTCGGCATAGCTGCGCGCTGTCTCCACTTGCAGGCGGCTGCGTGACTGCTGCATGGCAGTGAAGGCCACCAGCTGTGATACCAGCCGGTCGAAGTGCGTGTGGCTGCCGTCGGCCTGCCATTCGGCGAGGCGCCAGCGCCACAGCCCCTCGCCCCATACGAAGGCGCGTCGCATCTCGCCCTGTGCCGTGGCGGCTATGAGGGGTTGGCGTGTGTCTATGCTGCCCAGTCTGGCTGTGAAGAGCGACTGCACTCCGGCGGCCATACGCGCCTCGCCGAAAGGGGCTGAGAGCGGCGGCATAGCCTCGATGGTTGCGGTGGCGTCGTTGTCGAGTGTGAACAGTGAGAAAGAGGGCTGGTAGGCTGCGGTCACCTCGTTGGCACGGCTTACGCGTGCGTCTATCTCAAGGCCGCTGTGCAGGGCGTTGAGGCGCGGAAGGTCGGTCTGCAGACCTATGACGTAGAGCTGCGGCAATCCTTTGGCGAACCCTATGTCGGGGTGGGTCGCCGACGGCAGGTTGTGCAGTATGGCGAGGCTGTAGGAGGTGTCCGGCTTGGCGTCAGAAGCGTATATCACCGTAGCCTCGTAGTTGGCGTTGGCCTCTATAGCCCGCTTCAAGGCTGCGAGGTCGGGGTGGGGAGCATTGGCGTAGATGGCCACCTTGCGGCGCGTGTCCAGCACGTCGATGTAGAAGGCTATGGTGTTGTTCTGCACCGAGAACTCTCCCTCGACGGGCTCAATCTTCACTGTTATGCGTTGCAGGCCTGGCGTCTTCGCAGGCAAGGTGGCGCTGACGACGGTCGAGAAGTTGTCGCCGCTGTAGCTTATGCTCTGCCGGTGCATGACGTTGCCGCCGGCGTCGGAAATCGTAAGCTGTGCGTTGCGTCCGCCGAGCCACGAAGCGTTCACGGTGACCTCCACGGGGTATTCGTTGCCGAGCATGGCGATGCGGTTGCAGCGCAGGTCGGCAAGCGAGGCGTCGCGGCGCACAGTGGTGTCGCCCAGGGCTATGGTGTAGACGGGGAATGGCAGTCGCTCGGCTATGGAGGCGGGGTTGCTGCCGCGGTTGTATATGCCGTCGGTGGCCAGCACCAGGGCGGCGATGTCGTCGTGGCTGTGGCGTGTCAGCACCTCGCCAAGGTCGGTGGAGCTGCCGCCGAAAGTCTCCATGCTTACCATACAGTTGCCTTCCACCTCATCGGCGAGAGCCGTGAGGCTGAAGGCCGAGTCGGCGCTTGCTGCGACCGATTGGGATATGTCGGCGGCCAACACCACGTGGGGCTTCTGGCGCTCGTGCACCGTCTGTCGGGCCACGGGAGCCAGCAGCAGGAACGCTATTGCCGACACGGCGAGGAACCGGAGCGCGGCAAGCAGCCATTGCAGCCACTTCGGGAACGCTCTGCGTCCCGTGTAGTACAGCACCGCGGCGTATGCCGCACCGGTCAAGAGGCACAGTAACACGTAGTACCAAGGGTAGTCGATTATCATCTCCAGTGTCTGTTTCGGAATGCAAAATTACACAAAAATTCCCATATACGCGCCCGCGCGTACTATTTTTCTTTATACCTCTCTTTCTCCCCTTCGTATCCTCTCCGTCAGTTCAACGTCTGTTTACCGGTTGTTTTCCGCTTTTAAACCGTAAAACAACCGTAGAACAACCGTAAAACAGACGGAGGGGCTACGGAGAGGATACGGCAAAGATGCATCGCGGAGTAATTATTTCCGCAAAACGGCGTTATCTATTATATGAAAAGGTTGTTGTCGACATCGGCCATGATGCTGTGCTGTCTCGCTGCGGCGGGGCAGACGGGTTTGACAATCAGCGAGCTGCTGTATCAGCCACGAAGCGGCGAGGCCGAATATGTGGAGTTGTACAACAGCGGCGACGCGGCCGTGGAGCTGTCGGATTACCATATTGTCCGGTGGGTCGGCGACTCGCTGGGCAAGCATTACAAGCTGCCGGTCCACACGGTTGGTCCGCACGAATATGTTGTGCTGACGAAGGATGCGGCCTCGGTGGCGGCGAACTATAATGTCAAGTACATGGCAAAGGTGGTTGAATGTCAGTTGCCGCCCTATCCGAACGACGGCGGAAGCGTGATACTCAGTACGGCCGACAGCGTGCTGGTGGACAGTTTCGACTATGCCCCGTCGATGCATAGCCGTCTGTTGCGCAACAAGAGTGGCGTCTCGCTGGAGCGACGCTCTTTCTCTCGTCCCACCAACGAGGCTGCCAACTGGTTCTCGGCCTCGTCAACAAGCGGCTACGGCACCCCTGGCTATGAGAACTCGCAGAGCACGGAGACCCTCGTGGAGGAGAGTTCGTTTGCATTCTCGTCCGATGTTATTTCGCCCGACGGCGACGGCTACCAGGATGAGCTGGAGGTGAACTATGCCGTGGAAGACGGCTCGCTGATGGCGAAGATTGAGGTCTATGATGCCCGCGGTGTCAGCGTGAGGCTGTTGCTCAATAATGCCCTGCTGGGCAGACACGGGAGCGTGGTGTGGGACGGGCACGCCGATAACGGGACTTTGCTCCCGCGGGGGCAGTATATTGTCCAGACAACAATATATGACACTACAGGCACACGGCAAATGCTGCGGCGTGTAGTGTCACTGTATTTGTAATCTATTTATTTAGTGTTGATTGGGGGGGGGCTACGGCGTCGAGCTTGCAGTAGACCGAGTTGTTTGAAAGGAACTCTGGTACAATGCTCTTCATCTTGCCGACAATCTTCATGTCGTCCATTGTTTCGAGGATGTCCCACAGCTGGTTGTACTCTTTGTCGATGGCTTCGATGGGATAGCGGCGCACCTGGGCACGCATAATCTTCGGGTGGTAGGTGGGGATGTTGTTCTCCTTGGTGGCCAGCAGTTCCTCGTAGAGCTTTTCGCCGGGGCGCAGGCCTATCTCCTTGATCTCTATGTTGTGGAGGCCGCTGAGCTGTATCATTTTGCGGGCCATGTCGTATATCTTGACGGGTTTGCCCATGTCGAACACGAAGATGTCGCCGCCCTCGCCCATGGCGCCAGCCTCGAGCACGAGGTTGCAGGCTTCGGGGATGGTCATGAAGTAGCGGATGATGTCTTTGTGGGTGACGGTGAGGGGGCCGCCGGCGGCGAGCTGCTTCTTGAAGAGCGGTATGACCGAGCCGTTGGAGCCAAGTACGTTGCCGAATCGCGTGGTGACAAAGTGCGTCTGGTCGTTGGAGCGGCTCTGGATGTATATCTCGGCCATACGCTTGGTGGCGCCCATGACGTTGGTGGGGTTGACGGCCTTGTCGGTGCTTATCATCACGAATTTCTGCACGCCGTATTTGATTGCAAGGTCGGCGACGTTGCGTGTACCGAAGACATTGACATAGACAGCCTCGTAGGGGTTTTCTTCCATGAAGGGCACGTGCTTGTATGCGGCGGCGTGATAGACCAGCTGCGGGTGGTAGAGCTCGAAGACTTCCTCCATGCGCGGACGGTCTTTGACATTGGCAATGACAAATTCCATGCGCTCGAGGTCGTTCTTATAGGTGTTCTTAAGCTCAAACTGTAGGTCGTACATCGGCGATTCGGCCTGGTCGAGGAGGATGACTTTCTTGGGCTTGTAGAGCATCAGCTGGCGGCATATCTCGGAGCCTATGGAGCCGGCGGCGCCGGTGACGAGCACCACTTTGTCGACTACCTCGCGCACGATGTTGATATTGTCCATCTTGATGGGCTCGCGCTCCAGCAGGTCTTCAATCTTGATGTCCTGGATCTGGTTTGCCGAGAAGGAGCCGTTGAGCCACTTGGTGACATGCGGCACGGCCTTGACGGTGAGGCCCAGGTCGAGGGCGCGTGTGGTGATGGCTTGCTTGTGTTTGATGCGGATTGACGGTATGGCAATGATGAGCTGGCTGATGTCCTTTTGTTTGATGAATTTGGGCTCAAGTACTTTGCGCATGCGCATCACCGGCACGCCGTTGAGTTCCTGGTTTACCTTCGACATGTCGTCGTCGATGAAAGCTACCACATGGTACTCTATGTTGACATCCTGATGCAGTGCATTGTAGGTGATGATTCCTGCCGCTCCGGCACCGTAGATTGCTACATTGACGGAGTTGCGGCGGCGACGGAAATAGTCATTGTATATGCGTTGCATGTACAGTCGGGAGATGATCATGAATGCTGCCAGCAGCAAGTAGAGAACCAGGGACTCGCGGTAGGAGAGCAGATAAATATTGGATATAATAGGCGGGCGGAACTGGTTGTTCACAATATTCACCGTCCAGTAGAGCAGCATTGGACCGCCTGTGGCAAGCAGTATCTTGTAGATGTCGCTCATGCCGGCATGGCGTATTATGCCGCGATAGGAGCCGGTGAAGAAGAATGCAATTATCGTCACCATCAGTGCAATGATGAACTGCACAGCCGTGCCTCTCAGGCTAAGGCCGTGGAAACCACCGGCACGGAATGCTTCCATGAGAAAGAATGACAATACAAACAGCGCTATGTCCATAACAAGCACTGCCCATTGCGATACTGTCGAATGACGGTATTTTTTTATGATTAGGAAGCTTAATCTTTTAAATAGTTTCCTCATAACTTGTAGTTATTATTGTTTCTTGGAAAGCTTTTCGCCGTTTAGTTGATACTCGCGGCCGCACTCGCAGTGGAGGCTGTCGCCAAGGCGCTTGCCGCATTCGCACACCCAGCCAATCTGCTTGGCAGGCACACCGGCCATCAGGGCATAGTCGGGCACGTCTTTGGTGACTACGGCCCCGGCAGCTATCAGGGCGCAGCGCCCCACGGTGTGGCCGCAGACTACGGTGCTGTTGGCACCTAGCGAGGCTCCTTCCTTTATCAAGGTCTTGGCATAGACGCCATGCACGGGGAAGTGTGCGCGCGGTGTGGTGACGTTGGTGAACACACACGACGGGCCGCAGAAGACGTTGTCTTCTATCTCCACGCCTTCGTAGACCGACACGTTGTTCTGTATGCGTACGCCGTTGCCTATATGCACGTTGTTGCCGATGTTGACGTTCTGTCCGAAGGAGCAGTTCTTGCCTATGACGGCACCTTTCTGCACGTGGCAGAAATGCCATATCTTGGTGCCTGCACCTATCGTGCAGCCGTCGTCGACATATGAGCTTTCGTGTATGAATACTTCGCCTGCCATTATTTCGTGATTTGTTTGATGTTGGACATGCAGCGTTCAAGCGCTTCTGTCCAGTAGGGTATCTCTTGTTTGAATGTCTCCTTGAACTTGGTCTTGTCGAGCACCGAGTAGGCAGGCCGTTTCACAGGGCTTGGGTACTCGTTGCTGTGGCATGGTAGTATACGGCATGCTGTATGGCCGCTCTGGCGCGCAATCTCCTTGGTGAAGTCGTACCAGCTGCACACACCCTCATTGGCATAGTTGAAGATACCCTCATGGTGCGCATAGTCGCCGTTCTCGATGAGGGTGAACACCGCTTTGGCTAGGTCGCCGGCGTAGGTCGGTGTTCCCACTTGGTCGAACACTACCCTTAGCTCGGGCTTCTCGGTGGTGAGGCGCAGCATGGTGAGCAGGAAGTTCTTGCCGTATTCGCTATACAGCCACGAGGTGCGGAATATCAAGTGATGGCATGTTGCTGCGGCGTTTTCTCCGGCTAGTTTGGTGCGGCCATATGCTCCCGTTGGGTTAGGTGCCATGTCCTCGCTACAAGGGGTATTGTACTGTGTGCCGCCGAACACATAGTCGGTGGAGAAGTGTATCAGCGTGCCGTCGACGCTGTGCATTGTTTCCGCCATATATCCTACGGCGTCGCCGTTTATGCGAAGCGCTGAGGCTTCGTCGCTTTCGGCCTTGTCTACGTTGGTATAGGCGGCACAGTTTATTATAATGTTTATGCTATTCTGGGCTACAAATTTGGTCACGGCTTCCCGCGAGGTGATATCAAGCTCCTCGATGTCGGTGAACACCCACCGGTGTGTCGATATCGGTGCAAGCAGGCGCATGTGCCTGCCCAACTGTCCGTTTGCTCCTGTGACCAGTATGTTCATGCTTTGACGAAGGGTGTTACGAAATCATTAAACAATGGGTGCTTGCGGTCTTTGTCGGAGAGCAGCACCTTGCAGGGCTCAATCTTCCAGTCGATGGCCAGAGTGGGGTCATTCCATGCGATGGCGCCCTCCGCTTCTGGGTGGTAATATTCGTCGCATTTGTATTGGAATACAGCCCTCTCGCTAAGCACGGCGAAACCATGTGCCATCCCTTTGGGGAGAAACAACTGCCGCTTGTTGTCGGCAGATAACTCAATTGTTACATGCTTTCCGTATGTTGCACTGCCTTCCCGTATATCTACAGCCACGTCAAGTACGGTGCCCTCTACAACGCGCACCAACTTGCTTTGTGCGTATGGCGGCTTTTGGAAGTGCAAACCTCGCACCACGCCGTAACTTGAGCATGACTCGTTATCCTGCACAAATGTTACATCCATACCGGTCTGTTCCCGAAAGTCACGTGCGTTGTGGCTCTCGAAGAAATATCCCCTTGCATCGCTGAATACACGCGGCTCGACGATAACCAATCCCTCTATATCTGTTTTTATTATATTCATTCTTTGAGTTCTCGTCAGTTTTTGTTCTCAGTCAGTTTTAGCAGATACTGCCCGTACTGGTTCTTAATCATGGGTTGCGCCACACGTCGTATGTCGTCATCTGTCAACCATCCCATTTCGTAGCCAATACTTTCCAGACAGGCAACTTTCAATCCCTGACGCTTCTCAATGACCTCTATGAATGTCGACGCCTCAGCCAAAGAATCGTGGGTACCAGTATCGAGCCATGCAAAGCCACGCCCCATGAGCTGCACGTTGAGTTCACCATCGGTAAGGAAGGCTTGGTTTACTGACGTTATCTCCAGCTCGCCTCGGGCCGATGGTTTAATGCTCTTTGCCACCTGGACCACCTTATTGGGGTAGAAGTATAGTCCAACCACGGCATAGTTGGACTTGGGCTCTTTGGGTTTCTCTTCGATACTCAGCACACGGCCTTCTGAGTCGAACTCCGCCACGCCGTAGCGCTCCGGGTCTGCCACCCAGTAGCCAAACACGGTGGCCTTCCTGTCCACTTCGGCGTTGTGCACAGCTTGCCGCAGCATCTTGCCCAAGCCGTTTCCATGGAATATGTTGTCGCCGAGCACAAGGCATACGTCGTCACTGCCGATGAACTCCTCTCCAATGATGAAGGCTTGTGCCAGGCCATCTGGCGAGGGCTGTTCTGCATAGCTGAAGTGCACACCGAAATCGCTGCCGTCACCCAGTAGGCGGCGGAATCCCGGCAGGTCATATGGTGTCGAGATTATCAGTATGTCACGGATACCCGCAAGCATAAGCACCGAGATGGGGTAGTACACCATCGGCTTGTCGTATATCGGTAGCAGCTGTTTGCTGACGCCCTTTGTTATGGGGTAAAGGCGGGTGCCGGAGCCGCCCGCCAGTACTATTCCTTTCATCTATACTGTTCTGTTGGGATTATTCGTTCGATGCATCGCTCTCTTCGCCATATCCATAGCCATAACCATATCCATAGCCATATCCATAGCCGTAACCATAGCCATATCCATAGCCATAACCATAGCCATATCCATAGCCGCCGTAGCGCTTGCGCAGCAGAGGCACGTCGGTCATGATGACTGCCATGTTCTTGAAGCGGTTCTTATCGGCCATCTCTTGAATATAGGGCAGTGAGTTCTTGTTCAGGTGGCCCACACGCATGATGTACGTCGTTAGGTCGGCCACGCGGTTAATGATGGCAGCGTCGGCCACAATCTGTGCGGGAGTCGAGTCGAAGATGATGTAGTCGTAATGCTGGCGCAGATATGCCACTAGGCGGTCAAGTTTCTCGCCCATCAACAGCTGTGTGGCGTTAGGCGGCGTCTTTTCACAGACGATATAGTCGAGGTGGTCACTCGTCTCGCTGTGCATGATATACTTCTCGAAATTGTCGTCCTGATCTAGCAGATAGTGTATCAGGCCCATACGGTTGTGACGGTCGATAGTCTTCGACAGCGAGCGTTTGCGCAGGTCGAAGTCAACCAGTATGGTGCGCTTCCCAACATACGCCAGTGACAGCGCTAGGTTCAAGGCCGTGTACGACTTACCTTCACCAGGCGTGGTAGACACAGTCTGTATCACCTTCTCGCCATCCTTCAAGAAGAATGGTATGTTGGAATGCAGTAGTCGGAAGGCCTCCGTGACCACATCGGTGCCGTTGGCGGTGACGATAATCTCATCATTGGCACGTGCAGCCGGCTTTTCCGGAATCTCACCCAGAATGGGCAACTTGGTGTATCTCTCGATGTCTGCTTTGGAACGCAGCTTGGTGTCGAAGAAGCTGATGAAGAACATGATGGCTGCCGGCAGTGCTAGGCCGAGTACGATGGCCACCAAGGCGAACATCATCAGTCTCGGGGCGGTGAGTTTAGTTCTCGAGGGTTCCACGACCTTGGCGTTCGATATGGTCACAGCCAGATTCATGGCGGTCTCTTCGCGTTTACTCAGCAGGTAGAGGTAGAGTTCCTCTTTAATCTTCTGCTGACGGGTTACCTCGGTCACAGCCTTCGTCTGACCAGGCATAGCGGCAATCTGTCCGCGGGCCTTGGCCTCTTGGTTCTTGGCGTCCTGCAGGCGCACCTGCGTGGCGTTGAGCAGGTTGTTCACGGCCGAGTTGATTGCACCCCACTGGGCGTCCATCTGCTGCACCAAGTTACGCACCTGCGGGTTGTTTGCACCACCGGTGGTTTTTACGCGCTGGTACTGGTTCACCAAGTTGTTATACGATGCAATCATGGCCTGTATGCCGGCATCCTGGATACCCACGTTGGCAGGCAGCAGGTCTTCCTTGTTGGTGGGGTCGGAAAGCACGTTTTTGATGTAGCGTATCAGCGTGAGTTCAGTCTCCAAACTCACAACCACGTCATTGTAACGGGTTCCGGTCTGCAACAGAGTGTTGGCTGCACCTTGCAGTTCGGGCATACCTGAGCTGCGCTTGATTTGTTCCACCTGTGCGTCCACCACGTCGAGTTCTCCGCTTATCAGGGCGATACGCTCGCTGATGAAGCTGTTGGTCTTTTGTGCCACCTTGTTCTTGTCTTCCACAGCGTCATCGTTGTACACGGCAATCAGCGTGTCGACGATGTCGCCCGCCCGCTTCTCGTTAGCGTCCTTGTAGGAAATGGAGAGAATCGAGGCCATCTTGTCAACACGGCTGACCGTCAGGTTGTTTATCATGCCGCGCGCCATGGGGAGAATCTCTCTCTCGCCTATGTATAAGCGCAAGCCTTCCATGGCGTCTCTATAAAATCTCGTCTTCTCTATCTTGAACGACACCGTGTCGTCCACATTGATGGGCTGGCTGTAGTAGGCTTCGCCCTTCAGCACCTTGGCGTTCTTATATTTGTTGCCGAGAATTTCGTAAGAGTATTTGTTGTTGGCCTTCAGTGTCACCTTTAGGTCGAGCTGTGGCATGCGGTCATCGCGCAGGTCGTGCACAGTCAGCTCAATGGGCGCGTCATTGTAGTACGTCACCTTGCGGAAAAGGTCGTTGCGGTGGCAATAGTGGTGCATGTTCAGACGTTGCACCACTTGCGACATCAGCGATGACGAACGCAGCATGTACATTTCATTCTCAAGCGACAGGTTGGTGTTGTCCATGCCCATGCTGTTAAGTATCTGGTCCATGTTACGCGATCCGTAACGCATGTTTCCGTTGCCGTTGTCGCGCACCAGAATCGTACCAGACGATGTGTAGGTCTTCGGCTGCGTCTTGTACACCAAACCTGTTACGACGAGGCACACTATCACCGATATCACAAACCAATACCAGTTGTTCAGTACCAGAAATACCAGATCGCGCAGGTTTATTGAGGTTTCAGCCTGCTGCTCTTCCGAGCCGCTCTGCATTTGATTTTTGTACTCCATAGCTTATATTCCGGTTAATCTTCTCTGTTTTTGTTATTTCTTCAGGTAGTACTGCGACAGCACCCAATAGTAGAACATCGACGACAACACGCTCAATACACTCAGACCGGTCGATATGTAGGTCATCGTCATCGGGTCACGCTCCGCGCTCTTCTTCTTCTTCATGTTTGGCTCCACATACACCACATCGTTCTGGTGCAGATAATAATACGGCGACTCGAACACATCCTTCGAACTCAGGTCGAGCTCTCCTACGGTGCGCACACCGTTCTCCTCGCGTATGACAGTCACGTTCTGGCGTTGGCCGTAGATCGTCAGGTCACCCACCATACTCAGTGCCTCGAAAATCGTCATGCGCTCGCCGTTGGCAACAATCATGCCAGGGCGTGCCACATCGCCAAGCACGCATACCTTGAAGTTCATCAGCTTCACAGTCACCTGTGCGTCAAGGATGTGTCCCTCACTCACCAGACGGCGCTGCAGCTCGGAGGCAAGCTCGTCGTGAGTCATGCCAAGCACGTGCACCCTGCCCAGCACGGGGAAGATGATGTCGCCCTCGTTGTTCACCAGGTAGCCGTTCACTGCCGACGAACCGGGGTTCATCACCACGCCGTCCGACATGGCAATCTTGTTCGTCTCCTGGTTGAACGGAATTGTGGCGGCGGGCGTCTCGCTCTCCACATAGATGCTCAGCAGGTCGTTGGCCTGAATGCCTTTGGTGAACCTACCGGTAATCGGCGACTCCTCGTTGCGTGGAGCATCATGCACATACGCCAGCTCCTCGCTCGAGCCGCACGACACCGCAAGCATTGCCCCCAAAGCGGCGGCAAACAACGGTAATTTTACGTTATTTAGTTTCATATTATATATTGTTTTTTATTCTTTCTATACTGTTAATCAATATCATGGCGCAAATGCGCCACAACATGGCAATATGCAAATATACTAATTATTTTAATAATGGAAAAAAATATTTTGCAGCCTACTGCTCTATACCAGCCTTGTGCCGAACAATTCCGTCTCCCATACGTCCTCGTCACCCCTTGTTTCACCTCTATATACCCGCTCCGTATCCCTTCCGACCCCTCTCCGACGGAAAACCGTTAAACAACCGTAGAACAGTCGGAGCGGGTACGGAGAGGGTGCGGAGTGGACGGGTTGTTGATATCTTTCGTGCA
>CACYSB010000003.1 GCA_902777005.1 uncultured Bacteroidota bacterium | reverse complement strand
GAGCAGGTGCGGCACAACGGTTGACACCTCTCCGATGTCCATCACCACGGAGGCCACATGTTCCACATGGTTAGCTTCCGCCACCTGCTTCACGTCGCGTATGATGTAGAATACTATGCCCAACTCGTGCATCAGTCTTTCTTGCTGAAGATGATTTTACCAGTGCGTTTTATCATGTAAGGTAGTATGCCGCTGAATTTATCCTCTGAAGTGCGCATGATGCTGGCTTCAGGATGCTCACGGAAGAGATGGATGGCATCGAAGGCACACTTGGTGGTGCATATGCCGCAGCCTATGCAGCGGTTCTCGTCAACCACCGAAGCACCGCAGGAAAGGCAGCGCGAGGTCTCGGTGCGCACCTGCTCCTCTGTGAGGGTCTTCATATACTCGCGGAACTTGTCGGGCTGTTCGGTCACGCCTTCCTCCTGACGTGAGGCGTTGTCGTAGCTCTCTACCTGTATGTCATCCTTGTTCAACTCAATGAAGTCGCGGCGGTTGCGCCCGATGGTCATGTGGCCGTGTTGCACGTAGCGGTGCAGGCTTTCGGCAGCCTCATGACCGGCGGCTATGGCATCGATGGCGAATTTGGGTCCGCTGTAGCAGTCGCCACCCACGAAGATGTCAGGTTCGGCCGTTTGGTAGGTGAGTTTGTCGGCTACAGGATATACGCCACGTGTAAACTCTACCTTGGTGCCTTTCAGCAAGTCGTTCAGCACCACCGTCTGGCCAATGGCGAAAATGACCATGTCGGCGTCGATGGTGATGGTGTTGTTCTCGTCATACTTTGGCGCGAAGCGGTGCTGCTCGTCGAATACAGAGATGCATTTCTTGAAGACAATGCCACTGACATTTCCTTCGCCGAGCACCTCTTTGGGACCCCAGCTGG
Organism: uncultured Bacteroidota bacterium; assembly: GCA_902777005.1. GTDB lineage: Bacteria > Bacteroidota > Bacteroidia > Bacteroidales > P3 > Colimorpha. Next base: position 139,193 of record CACYSB010000003.1, on the reverse strand, counting down.
GGTTTATTGCTACACCGTCCTCACGGGCTTCGCGGCGCTCCTCCAGCGATGCCGGCATGATGTCCTCGGTCTCCAGAGAGAGCATGGTGACTTCTGTGGCACCGCTTCGTTTGGCAACACGGGCAGCATCGATAGCCACGTTGCCACCGCCCACGACGACCACCTTGCCGTTCACTTTCGTGTCTCCGCAGTTGGCGGCATGCAAGAAGTCGATGGCTGTGGTTACGCCAGTGAGGGTCTCTCCTGGTATGCCAGGCAGGCGGCCTCCTTGGCAGCCGATGGCCACATAGAAGCCTTTATATCCCTCCTCGCGTAGTTGCTGCAGGGTGATCTCCTTGCCCACCTCCACGCCGGTACGTATCTCCACGCCTATCTCGCGCATGATGTCTATCTCGGCCTTGATGACGGCCTTGTCCAGTTTGTACGACGGGATGCCGTATTGCAGCATGCCACCCGGGATGGCGTTCTTCTCGAACACCGTGGGACGGTAGCCCATAGTGGCGAGATAATAGGCACAGCTCAAGCCCGCAGGGCCACCGCCGATGATGGCAATCTTCTCATCCCAACGTTTGAGGACGCTCGACGCAATATTGATTTCTGGCACAAAGCGGTGCTCTGCATGCAGGTCCTGTTCGGCGATGAATTTCTTCACGGCGTCGATAGCTATAGGCTTGTCAATGGTGCCGCGGGTACATGCATCTTCACAGCGGCGGTTGCATACGCGGCCGCAGACGGCGGGGAATGGGTTCTCGCGCTTGATGAGTTCCAATGCCTCGCGGTATTTCCCTTCGGCGGCTTTCTTCAGGTACCCCTGCACGGCGATATGCGCCGGACAGGCGGTCTTGCATGGCGCCGTGCCTGTGGGGTAGCAGTTGATGCGGTTCTTGTCGCGGTAGTCCTCATCCCATTTGTGCGGACCCCATTTCTTTGCGTCGGGCAGCTCCTGTTTGGGATACGTCTGCTCACCGTGCTTGGTGCATAGTTTTTGCCCCAGACGGACGGCTCCGGCGGGGCAGTATTCCACGCAGCGACCGCAGGCTACGCAGTTCTTAGGCTCTACTTTGGCCACATAGGCGCTTCGGCTCATGTTGGGGGTGTTGAAGAGCTGCGATGTGCGCAGGGCATTGCATATCTTGACATTGCAGTTGCAGATGGCGAATATCTTTCCTTCGCCGTCGATATTGGTTACCTGGTGTACAAAGCCGTTGTCCTCGGCAATCTTGAGAATATTGATAGCCTCGTCATAGGTGATGGCATGTCCGCGTTTGGTCTCTATCAGGTAGTCGGCCATGTCGCCTACGCCGATACACCAGTCGCGATAGTCGTCGGCGCAGCCTTCGTCGAGTTTTTTGCGCCCGTAGCGGCATGAGCAGATGCCTACGGCAAGATGCCCCTCATAGCGTTTGAGCCAATAGGATATATGTTCTATGTCGGCGGTCTCATTCTCCATGGATATGGCTTTCTCCACGGGGATGACGTGCATGCCTATGCCGCTGCCGCCCATAGGTACCATGGGTGTAATCTTCTCCAACGGCAGGAATGTCATACGCTCAAAGAACATTGCCAGCTCTGGATGCTTGTCCATCAACTCCACGTTCATATTTGTGTACTCGGCGCTGCCCGGGACGAACATCGGCACCCAATATTCGCGGTCTTTGCGCTCGAAGGTGGTGCCCGGCACGGGACCGTCCTTTGTGTAGTGGTCGCCGTAGTCGTACTCCAGCATGCCGAAGTAAGCCAGCTTGTCCAGCAAGGCGTCGAACCCTTCTTCCGTCGACGCGTAATGTTTCTGGCGGTTCAGCTCATGCAGTTGGTCCATCTCATCCTCGAAGATACAGGCCAAGCCCCAGTATTCCGGAGCCTCGGTGGTCATCTTTATCTTTCCGGGAATGCGGTCTGTGATGTGGCGCACCAGCTTTATCAGCTTGGGGTTGGGGTTCTTGTCTCCAAAATGTTTGGGGACAAACTTATTTGACATCTCTGGCATATCTCTTTATTCTTTGTTTATTTTTGTTTCCAGTTGTTAACCTGATCTTTCAGCCACTGTACAAAGACATCCACACCTTCGCCTGTCTTGGCGCAGATGGGTATGACCTGTGCTTTTGGGTTCCGCTCGTGTATGTACTTCTTGCACCTCTCCAGACTGAAGTCAAAATATGGCATCACATCTGTCTTGTTGATGAGCACCACGTCGCAGACGGAGAACATCAGGGGGTATTTGAGAGGCTTGTCGTCACCTTCTGGCACGGAGAGTATCATGGCGTTGCGCACAGCGCCTGTGTCGAATTCGGCGGGGCATACAAGGTTGCCCACGTTCTCCAGTATCACGAGGTCGGTGGCGTTCAGGTCGAGGGCATCCAGCCCTTGGCGTGTCATCTCGGCGTCGAGGTGGCACATTCCTCCGGTGTGCAGCTGTATCGATTCCACACCCGTGGCTTCTCTCATCTTGCGGGCGTCGACATCGCTGTCTATGTCGGCTTCCATCACACCGATACGAAGGCTGGCTTTCAGCCGGTTGATTGTCTGTATAAGAGTCGTTGTCTTGCCGCTGCCGGGAGCCGACATGAGGTTCAGCAGAAACACCCCTTTCTCTTTTAGTTCCTTGCGCAGGGCGTCGGCGTCATTGTCGTTGTCGGCGAAGACACTCTTCTTGATTTCAATCACTCGCAGTGCGTCCATGTTGTTTTATTTGTAATAACTGCGTGCAAAGATACAAAATAAAAACGTAATGGCAAGAATTATTTTTGTTTACATCAGCTAAATGGATCGGTATAACCGGCTCGCGTGGTGTGTCTCAATCAATTAATCGCGTCCAAGATGCGTACAAAAAAAACAGAGCGCTGAATTATTCAGCGCTCTTCTTGCTCCCCCTGAAGGACTTGAACCTTCGACCCCCTGATTAACAGTCAGGTGCTCTAACCAACTGAGCTAAGGAGGAATATCCTTGTCATTTGATGCTTTCTATCTCCGAAAGCGGGTGCAAAGATACAACCTTTTTCTGAACTGGCAAAATATTTTTTTCAAAATGTTCGGCTATCGTTACCTAATGCGTTGGTATGTCGGTCGATATGTGCTTTAGATTTTCTATCATATCGGATGCTGTGAGGCTCGATTCCGACTGTTTTTCTATCGCTATGTCGCCCGTTTTGCCATGTATTTCCACTGCCCTGCATGCCGTTTCGTATATATTTGCGTGCAAGTGATTGGCACACAGCATGCCAAGCATTATTCCAGTCAGCACATCTCCGCTGCCCGCAGTGGCCATACCGGCGTTGCCTGTCTGGTTGACAAACAGTTGGCCATCAGGGCTGTATACATGTGTTCGGTGGCTTTTCTTAACGATAATCAGGCTGTATGCTTTCGCCATCTGCGATGGGTCGGCGTCGCCGAAGAGCCGTTCATATTCGCGCGCATGGGGTGTGATGATGGCCCCTTTCGCCAGGGGCAGCCATTCTTTGTGCATCGCCATCAGGTTCAGTGCGTCGGCGTCGAGCACCAGCGGCATCTCCTGTGGCCGTGTGGTGAGCAACTTGTACAGAGCTTCTGCCGTCGTCTTGTCTGTTCCAAGCCCTGGGCCTGCTGCCATGGCCGTGTAGTGGTCAAGGTTGGCTGGTGCTGAGGTGAAGAGGGTAGGCGAGGGGTCTATGCTCACCATAGCCTCGGGGAAAGCCGCCTGCATGGGGTCTACGCACCGCTGCGGCAGGTGCGCTGTCACCAGTCCGCAGCCGCTCCTCAGCGCGGCCTTCGCCGCCAGTATGGCGCAGCCCATGCGCCCGTAGGCCCCTGCTATCAATAGCCCGTGCCCGTAGTCGTGTTTCGTCGTCTCTTGGTTCCGCATGATAGGTAGTATGATAGAAACTGTTATTGCTTGTGAAATGATTTGCAAAGATACATCTTTTTTTCGATTTGCCGTCCATTGGTAGTTGTCGGCAGGCTTATGTACCGATGTTTTCTCCTCTTTTGCTCGATATTTTAACGTTGGTATGACTATACTTCAACGATTATATATCGTTGACATATCGTCGAAATATCGTTGAAGTATCGTTGAAATGATGGCTAAAGTGCGAATTATGTGTGGATTATAGATATGGCAAAAACGTGTTGTTTTGGGGACCGAAAGGGGGCAAAAATGAAGCCTCCGCAGGGGCGTTGGCTCCTGCGGAGGCTCTGGTAGTGTGTCTGTTAAATCTGACTAAAGGATTAGTCGGCGGTTCCGACGGCGCCATCCTCCGGACGGAGCTTGACGACGACGTAGTTGTTCAGGTTGATGTACTTGTTGGCAACCTCTTTGATGTCGGCGGGGGTGACGGACTTGACGAGCTCGTCATACTCGCTCACATGGAAGTCGCGGCTCTCGCCGTACTGGTAGCTGCTCATGATCTGGCCCAGCCAGAAGCCGTTGTTCTGGACGTTCTTGGCATGCTGGACGCACATCTGCTCCTGCACCTTGCTGAGGGTCTTCTCGTCGCAACCCTTCTTCATGTACTGCTTCAGGATGTTGATGCAGTCTTTCTCGATCTTCTTGGCCTTCTCGGGGTCGCAGCCGATGTAGAACTGCCAGGTCACGTTGCCGGGACCAACGTAGGAGATGTCGTAGTCAACGCCAGCGCTGGGGCTGTAGGCGTCGCCGTTCTTCTCGCGGATAATTTCGAGGGTGGTGATGCCGAGGGCGTCGCCGAACTGCTGGATGGCCATGCGGGTCTTGGGGTCAAGCTCCTCGTTGTCGACATCCATCTGGCCGGTGATGATGAGCATGCCCTGCTTCTCGATGCCCTTGACGGCTTCGGCGTGCTGGATGCCCTTGGCGAACTTGGCACTGCGGTCGATGGCATAGTCCTTGGTGACAGCCTGGATGGTGGGCAGGTGGTTCAGGTATTTGGCGATGAGGCCGATGGCGGTGTCGCTGACGTTACCCACGAAGAAGAAGGTCTGGTTGTTGGCGAAGGCGAAGCGCTCCTTGTAAATCTCGAACATGCGGTCGAGGTTGAGGCTGCGGATCTTCTCCTCGCTGGGGATGAGCACGCGGCGCTTGTCGTTGGGGTAGGCGGTCTTGTAGTAGGTCTCGATGAAGGCAACCTGGGGGTTGTCGCGGATGAACTTGATCTGCTGGATGCTGTTCTCAATCTCGCGCTCGTAGGCTTCCTGGTCCTTGCGGGGAGCGGTGTAGTAGAGGTTGATGAGCTGCAGGGTGGTCTCGAGGTCCTTGGGCGAGCAGCTACCGCTGAAGCCCTGGGTGGTGCCACCGATGTAGGGGCTGATGCTGAGCACCTTGCCTTTCAGTTTCTTGCTGAGCTGAGTGGAGCTGAAGTCGGCGATACCGCCCTCGTCCACGAAGCTGTCGGCATTCTCGGCCTGGTAGCTGTCGGCGTCGCCGTAGAGCGAGGTGCCGCCGAGGGAGTAGGAGTTGATGAGGATTTCGTCAGCCTTGAGCTCGGTTTTCTTCACCACGAAGCGCACACCGTTGGGGCAGGTGTACTCGGTGTAGCCGAGGGTGCTGTTGCTGGCGGTCTGAATGGGGGTGACGTCGGCCACTTCCTCGTTGAAGATGGGGGCGTCGTTGAAGTTGTCGACCCAAGGCTCGGTGGCGACGCTCTTGCTGTTGTTGAGGATGTCGATGAGCTCTTTTTCGGTGGGGACGCTGACGCCTTCCTTCTCGGGGGCGGTCAGGTAGAACACGATGTTCTCGTCGGTGATCCAGGTCTTGACCAGTGCGTTGCACTCTTCGAGGGTGATTTCGGGGAGGAACTCCTTGGCGTATTTCCATTCCTGGCGGATGCCGGGGGCGGGCTCGTTCTCAAGGTAGTGGTTGGTGTACTCGTCGGCGAAGCTGTTGGTCTGGGTCTTGTTCTCTTCCTTGGCCATCTTGGTGTACCAGGCGAGCATGTCCTCTTTCTGGCGGTCCATTTCGGCCTGCAGGAAGCCGTGGTCGCGGATCTGCTTCATGGTCTTCAGGAGCAGTTCGGCGGTCTCACCGATGCGGTTGTCCTTGGGGCTGGCACCGAGTGCGAAGACATCGATTTCACGGCCGAGGAAGCCGCTGTAGCTGCCGCTGGCATACATCATGGGGGCGGTGGGTTTCTGGCAGATGTCGCTGAAGCGCTCGTTGATCATGCGGTTGATGAGGCCGCGGACGAGGCTCTGGCGGTAGGCGCCGATGGTGCCCTGGGGGGTCTTCGGGTGTTTCCAGAAGATTTCGAAGTCGGTGCTGGTGGCCTCCTTGTCGGTGGCGATGGCCACGAGGGGCTCCACGTTGTTGGGGATGCTGTAGCTCAGGCGGGGCAGTTTCTCCTTGCCGAGGAACTGGTGGCTGCTGAAGACGTCTTTCACTTTCTTCTCCATGGCTTTGTCGCCCTTCAGACCGTCATACTCGAACTCGTCCATGTCGCCAACGATGACGATGGCCTGCAGGTCGGGACGATACCAGTCGTTGAAGAAGTCGACGATGCTCTGGCGCTTGAAGTTCATGATGACCTCTTCCTTGCCGATAGGCAGGCGGTCGGCATAGAGCGAACCCTTGAGCATGATGGGCCAGGTCTTCTTGCGGAGACGGTCGCCGTGGCCGACGCCACCTCGCCACTCCTCGTGGATGACGCCGCGCTCTTCCTCAATCTCCTTCTCGTCGAAGAGGATGTTGCCGGCCCAGCCGTCGAGGATCTCGATACCCATCTTCACCATCTCGGGGTTGTCGGCGGGCATGTTGACATAGTAGACGGTCTGGTCGAAGCTCGTGTAGGCGTTGATGTCGCGGCCGAACTCCACACCGTTCTTCTGCAGCTTGTCGATCATCTCGTTGTGAGGATAACCTTTGATGCCGTTGAAGGCCATGTGCTCACAGAAGTGGGCCAGACCCTGCTGGTCGTCGCGCTCCATGATGGAGCCGGCGTTGGTCACCAGACGGAACTGGATCATCTTCTCCGGCTTCTTGTTGTTGCGGACGTAATAGGTGAAACCGTTGTCGAGTTTGCCGTAGCGCACCTTCTTGTCCAGGGGCACCTGGGCAGTCAGGTCGCTCTTCTTCTCCTTCTTGTCACCGCTGCCGGGCAGCTGGGCGAAGGACATGCCGCCGAAGAGGAACATCAGCAGCATTGCGAATAACATTGTTTTTTTCATGGTTTGTTGGTTTTAAATGTTGTTTTGTTTATTTGATTGTTTTGTGATTACTTTGTATCGCTCTCGTCGTCGGGGCGGTATTCCAGCAGGTCGGCGGGCTGGCAGTCGAGCACCTGGCACAGGCGCTCAAGTGTGCTGAAGCGCACGGCCTTGGCCTTGCCGGTCTTGAATATCGACAGGTTGGCCGGCGTTATGTCGATCTTTTCCGCCAGTTCGCCCAGCGATATCTTCCGCTTGGCCATCATCATATCCAGATTCACTACTATCATTCCTGCAATTCTCAACTTATATCGTCAGTTCCTGCTCCTCCTGCATCTCGCGGCCTATCTTGAATACTTCGGCCATGAATATTATTGCCAAACCGAACACCAAGCGCGTGTGGTGTATCTGTACCGCCACTTGTGGCTTCCAAGAACTGTCGGCCAGCAGGTCGAGGGCCAGTGTACGCTCGAGGTAGGTGCTCACGTCCATACTCAGCGACATGACAATCATAAGCACTCCAGCCCATGCCAGCCAGGCAATGTTCTTCTTGGGGAACACTTTGCCGCGGCGCACATTAATATAGAATGATATCAGCGCCATCACAACCAGTATTGCCATAGCTATTGCCGCCAGCACGCAAAACACCTGCAGCCACATGCACCAGCGAGCTTTGCTTGCGTCGAGCATCTGGCTGTTATCGCTGGTGATGTTCACGTCAAAGGTGCGCACGGTCGCAGTGGCCTCAAGCCCTTCTGCCAAGCCGTCCACGTCGTGACTCTGGCTGTAGAGTTCTGGCGAACTGTGCAGGTCGGTGATGATAACCCCATAATCTTTGTTTTGACCATCCTGCGGAACCAGCAGAAGTGGGTCGGCAGGGTTGATGATATTTAAGAAAAACAGCCCGATGCACACTGCCATTACGCCGATGAATATCGCGTAAAGTGTTCTCATTCTTGTTAATGCGCTTTTCTTTGCCATGTTTTAGCGTTCATTTCTCGACGGCAAAGATACAACTTTTTTCTTACATGCAAGAAAAATTTTGCGAAAAACGAAAAAAAATTATTGTTTTCCGATAAATATTGTATGTAAAACATGAAATATGGGCGGTTCGACATGTTCCTGCCCGGGAGCGCAAACCATCGTTCAGAGTAATAGCGCTTGTTGTTGCGCCATAAAACAGTTTTCTGTTCGGTTAGCACTCGTATTTCTCGAGGGCTTGGCGGAGCTCGACGGGGCTGATGTCGTGGTGTATCTGGCCGCCGAGGGCGTAGCTGATGGCGCCGGTCTCTTCGCTGACGATGACGGCCAGCACGTCGAGCTGCTCGGTGACTCCGATGGCGCTGCGGTGGCGCAGGCCGAGGTTGGGGTCGATGTCGAGGCGCGAAGTGACGGGCAGTATGCAGCGCGCGGCCAGCAGTTGGTTGCCGTGGGCTATTACAGCGCCGTCGTGCAGGGGCGAGTTCTTGAAGAACAAGGCCTCGATCAACGCGCTGGATGCCAGGGCGTCGATGCGCTCGCCTGTGTCGATTATCTCGTCCACCGAGTTCTGCCGCTTGAAGACTATCAGGGCGCCGGTCTTGCTCTGCGACATGTGCATGCAGGCGTTGACGTAGGCTTCGTAGCCTACAGCGCTCTTGTTCTGCATATTGTGGCGCCAGAACTGCAGCCGTTTCCACAGGCTCTCGTTGAGCTGTGTCTTGGTGCCGAGGAAGAGCAGGAACTTGCGTATCTCGGGCTGGAAGATGACCACGAGGGCTATGAGACCCACGCTCGCCACACCGCCCAGCAGGGCACCGAGCAGCCTCATCCCCAATGCGTTGGCTATGCGCCAGCCGAGGAACATGATGAGCAGAGCCCAGAAGATGAGCATCACGTTGGTGCCTCGTGCCATGCGGTAGAGGTAGAAGACCAGTCCGGCGACGATGACAATGTCGAAGATGTCAACTACGCGCAGAGTGGGCAGGCCAAGAATTGCGTCTATTATCATAATGTGTTGCGGTATAACAGTTTGACAGTCTCCACGGCAGGCTTCACGTCATGCACCCGAATGGCCGCCGCACCGCGGTCGAGGGCTATGGTGTCGAGAGCCACGGTGCCGTTGAGGGCCTCGTCGGGCGTGGTGCCGAGGGTGGTGTAAATCATTCGTTTGCGGCTCAGTCCGACGAGCACAGGCTCGCGGAAGAGGGTGGTGAGCTCGTCGAGGCGGTCGAGGAGCTCGAAGTTCTGCTCCAAGCTCTTGGCGAAACCGAGGCCTGGGTCGAGCCATACATCCTTGACGCCCAAGCGGTATAGCTCGTCGAGACGTGCCGAGAAGAACTTCGTCAGTTGGTCTACAGGATCGCCCCCGTCCATCTGCTTGATGCCGGCGAGGTGCTCCTTGCCGCCATGCATCAGTATGTAAGGCACTTGCAGCTCGGCCACAGCGCAGAACATCTGCTCGTCGGCCTCGCCGCCGCAGATGTCATTGACTATGTCGGCCCCGGCCTCTATGGCGGCGCGGGCAGGCATTGAGTAACAGGTGTCTACGGAAATCAGAGCCTCCGGCAATTCGGTACGCACCAGCCGCACAGCCCATGCCAGCCGCTCGGCCTCCACCTCGCGTGGCGGCAGCGTGGCTCCGGGGCGGCTCGATGCGGCGCCTATGTCTATGATGTCGGCACCCTCGGCCACAATCTGTTGTGCGCGCCGCACTATGGCCTCCTCCGAGCGATAGCGGCCACCGTCGTAGAACGAGTCGTCGGTGACGTTGAGAATGCCCATCACCGCCGGCCGGCGGAACTCCACGAGACGTCCGCGTGCCACGATGCTGAACGGTCTGATTGTCTGTTTCATTGTCTTTTAATAACGCCGTCGCGGCGCTATTATTGCCCGATATGTTAAAAAATGTTTTCTGTCCGCTGTGGTGACGGTGATGCTCCGCCATCGATCCGTACTCGCTCCGTAGTCGCTCCGACTGTTCTACGGTTGTTTAACGGTTTTTTGTCGGAGAGGGGTCGGGGTGGAGTCGGAGGGGCTGCGAGGGGATGGTGGGGCGAAGGAAAAAAATATTTTATATTTATATGCAATAAAAAAATTAGGGAGTCGTTATTGATAAGATATGACTAAAAATGTGATAGAAAAACCGGATACCCGTAGCGAGATGGAGCGCGAGGCTGCGGTGTGCCGCGAGCTTTTCGAGAAGAAGACGCGCGACTACGGCACCTCGTGGCGCGTGCTGCGGCTGCCGTCGCTGACGGACCAGATATTCATCAAGGCCAGCCGCATACGCAGTGTGCAGGAGACTGGCGAGAACAAGGTGGGCGACGATGTGCGCGGCGAGTTCGTGGCCATGGTCAACTACGCCGTCATGGCTCTCGTGCAGCAGCAGCTGGAAGGCAGCGATGAGCCTCTGGAGCTGCCGCTGGAGCGCACCATTGAACTCTACGACAAGCACCTGAACCGCACCATAGAGCTGATGATGGACAAGAACCACGACTACGGCGAGGCCTGGCGCCAGATGCGCGTGAGCTCGATGGTCGACCTGATACTCATGAAGCTGATGCGTATCAAGCAGATTGAGGACAACGACGGCAAGACCCTCGTGAGCGAGGGCGTCGAGGGCGGATACATGGACATCATCAACTATTCGCTGTTTTGCTTGATAAGATTGAGCGAAGAATAGACTAGATGGACACAATAGAATTGATAGAACTATGGAGATAAAAGATTCGAAACTGAACTACACGTTGAACGTCGTTTGCCGCTGGGCTGTGGGCCTGGTGTTCCTCTTCTCGTCGTTCGTCAAGGGCGTAGACCCGATGGGCACCGCCTTCAAGGTGCAGGAATATATGACCGCCTGGAGCATCGGCGGCTTGACCTTCGAGTGGGCTCTGCCACTGGCCGATCTGGCGAGTGTGGCGCTGATATGCGCCGAGTTCCTCGTGGGTGTGCTGCTCATCACCAACGCCTACCGCCGCCTGTCGGCGTGGCTGCTGGTGCTTATGATGCTGTTCTTCACCGTCACCACCCTGGTGGACGCCATCACCAACAAGGTGACCGACTGCGGCTGCTTCGGCGACGCCGTGAAGCTCACCAACTGGCAGACATTCTGGAAGAACGTGGCACTCGACGTGCCGACGGTGTGGATATTCCTCACGCGCAACCTGCGCCGCAAGCGCCGCTTCGAGCGCGACGGGCTCATCCTCATCTTCTCGGTGGCCGCCATGCTGGTGTTTGAGATATACAACATAAAGCACGAGCCGGTCATTGACTTCCGCCCTTGGAAGATAGGCAACAAGATGATGGACCTGGAGAGCGCCGAGGGCATGAAGAGCTATGTCACCTACCGCAACACACAGACCGGCGAGAGCGATGAGTTTGAGTCGGCGCAGCTTATGGAACGCCTGGCCGATAGCGAGTGGGCCGCCGTGTGGGAGTGGGTGAGCAGCCGTGTGGTGGACCCGCGCGAGATTGCCGCCCCCGGCTTCTCGATGCTCGACCTGGAGGGCGAAGACCGTGCCATGGACCTCCTGCCTGCCGAGGATGGACTGATTATAGTTACTGTGCACCACATCGACAAGGTGAAGGCCAAGGGTGTGGTGGAGGTGAAACGCGCTGTGGCGCTGGCCGAGGAGAACGGCATCAAGATAGTGATGCTCACCGCGGCATTGCCCGAGGAGGTGCAGGCCTGGATGGCCGACAACGACATCAGCGGACTGGACTATCTCTTCGCTGATGCCACGGCCATCGAGACCATGATGCGCGGCAACCCCGGCTTCATGTACGTCAAGAACGCCACGGTGGTGGACAAAGGGCGCAAGGCCGGTGAACTGAAGATTGATTAAGGACTAAAAAAAAGACCAATGATACAGAGAATTCAGAGCTTTTGGTTGGTGCTGGCGGCATGCTGCATGGCACTGTGTTTTATGACGCCGGTGGCAGAGTACAGCATGGAGATAGCCTCGATGGAGCAGACCGTGGAGGCGGAGTTGAACCTTTTCGCCAAGGACGCCCCGGACATGATGGAGCAGATGTTTGTGCCCGGTGCAACGGTGACGTACAGCCAGAAGATGAGCGGTTTCCAGACATGGCCGCTGACGGTGCTCGCCATACTGGTGGGTGTCGTGGCCTTGGTTAGTGTCTTCCTCTACAAGAACCGTGTGGCGCAGATGCGCGTGGTTGCTGTGGCCTTCCTGCTCAACGTGGTGTATGTCTTCCTGGTCTTCTTCTGGGCTGTGGATGCCTATGCCAAGATTGTGGAGCAGGCTATGAATGCCGCTGACCCGCAGGTGACGTGGTATGTTGGCGCCTATGCCCCGATAGTGTCGCTGGTGTTCCTCGTGCTTGCCCACCGCGCCATCAAGAAGGACGAGATGAAGGTGCGTGCGGCAGACAGACTTAGGTAAAGGTTACGGGTTACGGGTTATGGGTTACAGGTTACGGGTTACAGGTTACGGGTTACAGGTTACAGATGAAGCTGGAAATTCATAGTTTGGAGCAGCTGCCAGAGGTGGCACGGAAATTGCTGAATGATTTTAGCGACGAGCGTTTTTTTGCCTTCTTCGGCAAGATGGGGGTGGGAAAGACGACGCTGATAAAGGAGCTCTGTGCGGCGCTGGGTGTGAAGGACAATGTCTGCAGCCCCACGTTCGCCATAGTGAATGAGTACAGTGACCGTGTGGGTGAGCCTGTCTACCACTTTGACTTCTACCGCCTGAAGTCGGTGGCCGAAGCCTACGACATAGGCTACGAGGAGTACTTCTACAGTGGCTGCTACTGCTTCACGGAGTGGACAGAGAAGGTGGAGGAACTGTTGCCTGAGCGATATGTGAGGGTGGAGATTGTTGAGAATGACGGGGTGAGAGTATTGAATGCGAACCGTTCTTAAGAGCGAGAGCAGAGCAAGTACGATTGCTCTGCCGAGCCGCGGAATGGGCCATGAAATGGAACATAATAGAACAATGACAAATAAGGAAAAAGAATCACTGGTGCTTGCCAAGCTGGCGGCACAGATAATGGATGAGAAGAAAGCTGAGGATGTGCGAGTGCTGGACTTGAGGAAAGTGCACGGCGCTCCGGCAGAGTATTTTGTGATAGCCACCGGCAACGTGCCGTCGCACGTCAGCGCGTTGAGCGATGCCGTGTACGAGACAGTGAAGAAGGCCACGGGCATGGCTCCGCACAAGATAGAGGGCTACAACAATGCAGAGTGGATACTGATGGACTACTTCGATGTTGTGGTGCATATCTTCCAGAAAGACAAGCGTGCATTCTTCCGCCTCGACGAACTGTGGAGCGACGGGGAAGAGATAGCAATTAGAAAATAGCAATTAGTAATTAGAAATTGGGAATTATGGCACAACAAGCCAATAATAATCAGCCGTCGCAGCCGAACAACCGAGGCAACAAGCCTTTCAAGATGAGGCCGATGACGATAATATACCTTGTGCTGCTTGCAGTCATAGGGTTCCTTTTATTCGGTGGAGGCAGCAATGCGCCAAAGCAGCCCATCACATGGGAACGGCTGCAGCCCATACTGGAGCGGCATGACTATGAGAGTATCACTGTGGTGAACCAGGAGGTGGCTGAGGTGCGCATCAAGGCGGAAGCTGTCAAGCGTGACACCGTCTCCTACGGCGACCTGCGCACGCGCACTCTCACAGGGCAGCAGGGCATACAAGGCTACTACACCTATAACATAGGTACCTACGAGCATTTCGATGGCCAGCTGGCGAGGGTGGAGGAGAAGACTGGCGAGTATATAAGCTACAAGATTGAGAACCGCAGCAGCGCCTGGAAGGAAATTATGGTCTTCTTTGGCCCCTTGCTGATGCTGATACTCTTCTTCTGGATTATGAGCTCCATTACGCGCCGCCAGATGGGCGGTGACGGCAATGGCGGTGGCATCGGAGGATTCTTCGGCATGGGCCGCTCTAATGTCAAACAGTATGACGCTACCAAGCAGAACAACATCACCTTCAAGGACGTCGCCGGACTGGCTGGCGCCAAGGAGGAGGTGATGGAGGTGGTTGACTTCCTGAAGAACCCCAAGCATTACACCGACCTGGGTGGCAAGATTCCCAAGGGTGTGTTGCTCGTTGGCCCTCCGGGTACCGGCAAGACACTGTTGGCCAAGGCTGTGGCCGGCGAGGCAGGTGTGCCGTTCTTCTCGATGAGCGGCAGCGAGTTCGTGGAGATGTTTGTCGGCGTGGGTGCCTCGCGAGTGCGCGGCCTCTTTGAGGAAGCCAAGAAGAAGAGCCCCTGCATAGTCTTTATCGACGAGATCGACGCCGTGGGCCGCGCCCGTGGCAAGGGCGGGTTCGCTGGCAGCAACGACGAGCGTGAGAGCACGCTGAACCAGCTGCTTACCGAAATGGATGGCTTCTCGAGCAACACCAATATCATCGTGCTTGCAGCCACCAACCGTGCCGACGTGCTCGACAAGGCGTTGCTGCGTGCAGGCCGTTTTGACCGCCAGATATATGTCGAGCTGCCCGACCTCGAGGAGCGCAAAGCCATCTTCGCGGTGCACATGAAGAACCTGAAGCTCAATACCGACGAGAAGAGCGAGGGTTTTGTGGATAAGGATTTCCTTGCCAAGCAGACGCCCGGCTTCAGCGGTGCCGATATCGCTAATGTGTGCAACGAGGCTGCCCTCGTCGCCGCCCGCAAGAATAAAAAGCAGGTGGAGAAACAGGACTTCCTCGATGCCGTAGACCGCATTGTCGGTGGTCTGGAGAAACGCAGCAAGGTGCTCACTGACCAGGAGAAGCATACCATAGCCTATCACGAGAGCGGCCACGCCTCGGTGAGCTGGCTTCTGCGCTGGGCCAATCCGCTGGTGAAGGTCACCATTGTGCCGCGTGGCAAAGCCCTCGGTGCCGCATGGTACCTGCCGGAGGAGCGTCAGATAACCACCTACGAACAGATGTTCGATGAGATGACCAGCCTCATGGCCGGTCGCGCCTCCGAGGAGATAGTATACGGCAAGATAAGCACTGGCGCCTTGAACGACATAGAGCGTGCCACCAAGATGGCGCAGGCGCTGGTGACCTACTATGGTATGAGCCCTGAGGTGGGCAATATCAGTTTCTATGACAGCACAGGGCAGAGTGAGTATGCATTTGCCAAGCCCTTCAGTGAGAAGACCGCCGAGACCATAGACCGTGAGGTGCGCCGCATGGTGGAGGAGGCCTATGCAAAGGCCAAGGAGCTGTTGTTGAGTCATAGGGAGCAACTTGACGAGTTGGCCAAGCAGCTCTATGACAAAGAGGTGCTCTTCCGTGAGGATCTGGAGCGCATCTACGGTCCGCGTCCCTGGGAACAGATAGAGGAGGAAACGAGTGTTAAAGCAATAGAGCAAACAAGCAATACAGAAGAAGCATGAAGAACTTTTGGGTTCGCGCCGCAAGCGCAGTGGTATATGTGGTATTGTTCCTTGGAAGCATCTACAGCGGTATGCTGACAGGCAACAAGATGTTGGGAGCGGTGATACTTACTGCTTTCCTGCTTTTTGTGGCCTGTGGCTGCACCTTTGAGTTCTTCCGTATAGTGAAGCAGCAGGGTGCTGCACCATGCCGTCCGCTGGGTTATGTCTATACGGTGGCGGCGCTGCTGGCGCTGGCCGGTGTTGCCTATGGTACTAATATGGGGTATATGTGTTTGGGTGTCGCCGTTACTCTGCTGCCTATGGCCTTTGGAGTGGCTGCAATAATTCAGCTGTGGGGCCACAGCGAACAGCCGTTCCGCGACGCCGTCTACACCATGGTACCGATGCTCTATGCCGCCATACCGCTCGGCCTCATGCCATCGTTGCATGAGAACTACAACGTGCTGGTGATGGTGCTCATCATGGTCTGGATGAACGACAATGGCGCCTATATGGGAGGCTCGCTGTTTGGCAAGCACAAGATGTGGGTGCGCCATTCTCCCGGCAAGACCTGGGAGGGTACGGCCATAGGCGTTGTGGTGACGCTGGTGACGGCCTATTTTGTCGGCCCTCTGTTCAACGCCGGCATTGCGTGGTATCACTGGCTGGCTTTAGGCTTTATCTGCAGTGTCATCGACACGCTGGGCGACCTTGTAGAGAGTATGCTTAAGCGCTCCGTAGGCATGAAGGACAGTGGCAAGATAATGCCCGGCCACGGCGGCTTCCTCGACCGTTTCGACAGTCTGATTATCGCAGTACCAGTGGCTTATGCCTACCTAGCAATAATTGTCAGCCCCAGTTTGTAATAAAATCATAATATTAGATACTAAATAGATATGAAGATACACCGCGAAGGAAGGACGATAATACTGCTCACGTTCGGCGTGACATTCCTGATATGGCTTGTGCTGCTGCTATTTGTGCACCACTGGACAGCGCTGCATTTCGTCTTCATGGGAGCCCTTGTGATATTCGACTTGATGGTGGCGGCATTTTTCCGCATACCGCGCCGCATATTCACCGAGAACGAGACGGAGCTTATCTCACCTGCCGACGGTACCATAGTGACCATCGAGCAGGTCTTTGAGAAGTGCTACCTCAAGGAGGATTGCATGCAGGTGAGTATCTTCATGAGCGGCACCGACGTGCATGTCAACCGCTACCCCTGCGACGGCGTGGTGGAGTATGTGAAGTTCCGCCGCGGCAATTACTTCGTGGCTTCCTATCCCAAGAGCAGCGACCTCAATGAACGTACCGAGGTGGGCATGAAGCTCGCCAACGGCAAGAAGATAATGATACGCCAGGTGGCCGGCGTTATGGCCCGTCGCATAGTGTGCTACGCCAAAGAAGGCGAGTCGGTGAGGCAGAACCAAGAGATGGGCTTCATCAAGTTCGGCTCACGTATAGACCTTTTCCTGCCGCTTGACTTCCCAATTAGTGTTGGCCTCCAGGACAAGGTTAAGAACGGCATAAGCCCCATAGCAGAGATAGTATAGATATGACTATAGCGGACCAGATACTCTATGAAGACAACCACCTGCTGGCGCTCAACAAGATGCCGGGCCAGATTACGCAGGGCGACAAGACGGGCGACACGCCCCTTGCCGACCTCGTCAAGGCCTATATCAAAGAGCGCGACAGCAAGCCTGGCAATGTCTTCTGTGGGGTTATCCACCGCTTGGACCGCCCCGTATCGGGGGTGGTGCTGCTCGCCAAGACCAGCAAGGCTTTGAGCCGCATGACCCAGATGGTCAAGGAGCGTGACTTCCAGAAACGCTACTGGGCTGTCGTCAAGGAGGCTCCTGAGGCTCCTGCCGCCACGCTCGAGGATTGGCTTGTCAAGGATGAGGCTCGCAACAAGAGTCGTGTGGTACCCGAAGGCACCGTCGGCGCCAAGCTCGCCAGCCTCGACTATCGCCACCTGGCTGTGAGCGACGGTGGCTATCACCTCCTTGAGGTCAACCTGCACACCGGTCGTCACCACCAGATACGCTGCCAACTTGCTCATATCGGCAGTCCCATCAAAGGTGACCTCAAGTACGGTGCGCCGCGCAGCAACCCCGACGGCAGCATTTCGCTACATGCCCGCAGCGTATCGTTCAACCACCCTGTGACACATGCCCCGCTAACCATCACGGCCCCCAATGCCGAGATTGAACGGATGTTTAATATAGAGAAAACAAATAAAAATAATATAAACAATGAAAAAAACAATTCTGTCGGCTCTATTGCTGACCACTTTCATTGCCGCCTCACAGGCGCAAACAGTTAAGGAGGACAGTTTCTCGCGACTGTCACTCAGTTTCAGCACCCCGGATGTTGTGTTTGACGAAGTGTCGCTTGTCGACAGCAAGTACACCACACTCAACCTTGACGGCTACATCTACGACGGTGCCATCGGCAGTCCTGCACTGCCTGTCCTCAGCAACTTTATTGTGGTGCCTTTCTGCTCAGACATGAAGGTCACTGTCAGCAATGCCGTCTATGACACCCTGCAGTCCAACGCCAACTACAACTGGATGCCCCTTCAGCCCTCGCGCAGCAAGAGCGACCGCAGCCCTATGGTGGTGCAATATGACGAGAATGTCTACAATACCGATGCCTTCGTCTCCATGCCTCTCGCGCAGATTGAGGAGGTAGGCATAGCCCGTGACCGCCGTCTCGCACGCATCGTCTTCTCTCCCGTGAGTGTCAATCCCGTCACCGGCCAGTATGTTGTATGCCGTAAAGCCGACGTCACCGTCACCTATGTCGACGCCGATTCTGCCGCTACCGTGGAGTACTTCCAGCGCTACTACACCCCGGCCTTCAGTTTCGGCACCACGCTCAACAGCCTCGTCAACCCCAAGTCGGTGAGTACCGCCACCCCTACCCGTATGGTGGTTGTCGTACCGTCGAACCTTAGCAGTACCACAGTCACCAGTTTCATCAAGTGGAAAAGGCGTCAGGGATTTATTGTTGACAAAGTTACTTATGGTTTAGGCGATTTTACCTCTAATACTGCCATTGCAGACTACCTTAAAGAACTCTACACCAACGCCAGCGATGCAGAGCCCGCACCGACCTACCTTATGATTATCGGCGACCATAACCAGATACCCGCTTTTGATGGTACCATCAACACTGGCGAAGCTCATGTCACCGACCTCTACTTTGTCTCGTGGACTGCCAGTGACAATATCCCCGACTGCTATCAGGGTCGCATCTCTGCAACCACAAAGGATGCTGTCGCTGGTATCTTGAACAAGATTATGCTTTATGAGAAATACGAATTTCCGGACGACTCCTACCTTTCCAAGGGTATCCTTGTCAGTGGCGTCGCCGACGGCCGGGTTGGCGATCAGGGCTACGAGTACTGCGACCCCAGCATGGACTATGCCGCCCGCTTCTATGTCAATGCCAACAACGGCTTTAATACCGTCTACTACTACAAGAACAACACCAGCTTTGCCCCCGACGGTGTCACTGTAACCGGAAGTTGCCAGAGTAGCACAGCTACCTCCGAGCTTATGTCCCTCTACAACGCCGGCGCCGGCTGGGTTAACTATTCCGCCCACGGTTACTGGAATTCATGGTATCTGCCTGAACTTACTGTCCAAAGGGTCAACTCGCTCACCAATAACAACAAGCCGATGTTTATGATTGGCAACTGCTGCCTCTCCAGCAAGTTCAATGAACCCGTATGCCTTGGTGAGGCCCTGCTCCGCCGCACCAACAATGCCGGTGCTGTCGCCTATATCGGAGCCACCAACTCCACCTACTGGACTGAGGACTTCTACTGGAGTGTCGGTGTCCGTGCCAATATCTACGGCACTATGAACACTAACTATATGTCCGACAAGCTCGGCATGTACGACCGTCTTTTCCATACCCATGACGAAGGCTTCTCCGACTATGCCATC
Source organism: uncultured Bacteroidota bacterium (assembly GCA_902777005.1). Taxonomy (GTDB): domain Bacteria; phylum Bacteroidota; class Bacteroidia; order Bacteroidales; family P3; genus Colimorpha. The sequence goes on along the minus strand of CACYSB010000003.1, from coordinate 119,792 downwards.
ACCGCCGGTGCCATGGTTTTCTACGGCAACATGGCTGTCCAGGGCGCCACCCGCAGCTCCGATAGCTACAAGAAATACTACTGGGAGATATATGAGCTTTTCGGCGACCCCTCGATGATGCCGTGGCTGGGACAGGCCGGGGATCTCACCGAATTCTACGTGAGAAGCAAGGTCGACGGATCAGGCAAATGCGCTGTGACCATCAATACAGTCCCTTATGCCTATGTGGCACTTCGCGACACTGTTGAAAACGAACTCCTTGGTGCCGATTTCGCTAACAGCATGGGTGTGGCCAAGGTCACCATCAACGACTGTGAGACGCTTTCCAACACCCTCATCTCCGTCACCGCCCAGGGATACAAGCCTTTCTTCTATGCCGACCCGACCCTCGACATCGACAAGGCTTCCGGCGCTTCCGCCATCAGTCTTTATCCTAACCCTGCCACTTCGCAGTGCACCGTTGCTGCCACCGGCATGCAGAGTGCCCGCCTGCTCGACAGCCGCGGTAGCCTTGTGGGCGTCTACACCGCCGTCGACGGCAACTGCACCATCGACCTCAAGAGTCTGCCCCGCGGCATCTACTTCGTGCAGGTCCAGACCCCCGGTAATGTGACCGCAAAGAAGCTTGTAGTGAAATAAAGGTTACAGGTTATATATAGTTTACAGGTTACGGGTTACAGTTTACAGATTACAGATTACAGATTACGAAGGGGCTGGCGCATTTGTGATGCGCCAGCCCCTTCTTTTAGTTTCTAATCCCAATCTTAATATCCTAAGATCTTCAGCATCGACTTGTAGCTCTGCTCTTTGGCGAAGAGTTTAGTCGTGTAGTCGCCGTTCTCGTCCTTGTCTATGATCACGTGCTTTGGCGCCGGTATCAGGCAGTGCTGTATGCCGCCGTAGCCGCCGATGCTCTCCTGATAGGCTCCCGTGTGGAAGAAGCCTATGTACAAAGGCTCGTCCTCCTGCAGTTTGGGCAGGAAGATGGCGTTGGCGTGGCTGTCGGCGTTGTAGTAGTCCTCCGAGTCGCACGTCAGGCCCCCGAGGAACACACGCTGGTACTCGCAGTCCCAGTGGTTGATGGGCAGCATGATGAAGCGCTGGTTGATGCCCCATGTGTCGGGCAGGGTGGTGATGAAGCTGCTGTCAATCATGTACCAAAGCTCGCGGTCGTTCTGCTTCTTCTGGTCCAGGATGCTGTACAGCGTCGCGCCGCTCTCGCCCACCGTGAAGCTGCCGAACTCGGTGAAGATGTTGGGTTCCTCCACCTCGCGGTTGGCGCATATCGCCTTGATCTGCGCCAATATCTCCTCGGCCATGTACTCGTAGTCGTAGTTCGCCGCAAGGCTCACCTTGCACGGAAAACCCCCGCCGATGTTCAGCGAGTCGAGCTCGGGGCACACGCGCTTGAGGTCGCAGTACACATTGACGCATTTCGCCAGCTCGTTCCAGTAGTAGGCCGTGTCGCGGATGCCTGTGTTGATGAAGAAGTGCAGCATCTTGAAGCGGAACTTCGCATTCGGCTTTATCTCCTTCTCGTAGAACGACACAATGTCGTTGTAGCGGATGCCAAGTCGCGAAGTGTAGAAGTCGAACTTCGGCTCCTCCTCCGAGGCAATCCGGATGCCCAGATTCATCGGTTCCGCTCCTTTCTCCATCATCCCGTCGAGCACGTAGAACTCGTTTTTGTTGTCCAAAATCGGTATTACATTGCTGAATCCGTCTTTGTAGATTTCCACAATGTTCTCTATGTATTGCTCCTTCTTGAAGCCGTTGCAGACGATCACTTTGTCTTTCCCGATTAGTCCTTGAGCGTGAAGTTCCTGTATCAGGTTTATGTCGAAAGCCGATGAAGTCTCGAGGTTGATGTCGTTCTTCAGTGCCTCCTCCAGCACAAATGCAAAGTGGCTGCTCTTGGTGCAGTAGCAATAATTGTAAGTGCCCTTGTAGTCGGTTTTGGCTATTGCGACATTGAACATGCGCTTAGCCCTCTGTATCTGCGAGCTGATTTTCGGTAAATAGGTGATTTTTAGCGGTGTACCGTACTGTTTAATCACCTCCATCAAAGGGATGTCGTGGAAATACAGCTCGCCATCCTCGGTGCGGAATTCATCCTGCGGGAAGTCGAAAGTCTGGTCAATCAGGTCGTAATACTTGTTTTTCATTTCAACCGATTTATTTAGTTTACAACTATTTTTACAATCCGACTCACTTGGATTGGTTGTGCAAATATACAACTAATTTATTTAAGTTGGAAAAATTTTGGAAAAATAACTCATTTTTGCTGTTTTTGGTTCAGCCCGCAGCCTGAACTTCTCCGTATCCCCTCCGTACCCTCTCCGTAGTCGCTCCGACTGTTCTACGGTTGTTTAACGGTTTTCCGTCGGAGCGAAGACGGAGAGAATACGGAGCGGCCTCGTACAGGTGTACGAGGCCGCTCCATGAAAGGTTATTTTATTGATGTTTAGAACTTGGCGATGCTGTGAAGTTCAATCTCGTAGATCATGGGTGTGTAGCCGGGGATGGAGCCGGAGCCCTGAGGGCCGAAGGCGAGCTGATAGGGGAAGTAGAAGCGGTAGATGCTACCGCTGTTCATGATTTGGAAGGCTTCGATGAGGCCGGGGAACATGGGTTTGCCGACGACGTGCGAGATGGGTTCGCGTTTGCCGTAGGTCTGGTCGAAGGGCTTTCCGTCGAGCATGGTGAAGCTGCGGTAGTCAAAGGCGATGAGAGAGGCGTATTTGGCGTTGTCGCCGGTGCCTTTCTTGATGACTTGGTAGTAGAAGCCTGAGGGGTGTTGTTTGACGTCGGGGTTGTCAGCAACGAGTTTGGCGAAGTATTCCTGCTGTTGGCGGTCGACTTCCTGTGCTTGCTGGTCGGTCTGCTGTACGGCTGCTATCTGGGATACGCGCATGAGTATGTCGAGGGTCTCATGGTAGACGCTGTCGCTGATAGGTTGTGCGTCGCCATCGAGGGTGGCACGGACGGCCTGGATGAATAGCTCTTTGTCAATCTCTTTGAAGGGTCCGGACATGAGGTTTTCGGCGGTGCTGCGGCCAAGGACCCAGGAGATCGAGTCGATGGGGTCGTCGAGTTTCGGCGCTTTGTTGGAGCTGCAGGAGGCAATCATCAAGCCGGCTGCTAAAAAGTATAGGTACTTCTTCATTGTATGATGATGTTAAAGGTTACGGGTTACAGGTTACGGGTTAAAGGTTACAGGTTACGGGTTACAGGTTACGGATTTAATTATTTATTTTCCGCGTCCTTGGAAGATGATGATGACGGTGTAGAGGAGTATCTTGAGGTCGGTGGTGAGGGACATATTATCGAGATATAGGAGGTCGTAGCGGAGGCGTTCGACCATCTGGTCGACGTTGGAGGCATAGCCGTATTTGACCTGTCCCCAGGAGGTTATGCCGGGTTTGACGCGTTGGAGGAGCATGTACTCGGGGGCGCGCTGTACGATTTGGTCTATGTAGAACTGGCGCTCAGGACGGGGGCCGACGAGAGACATGGTGCCGCGCAGGACATTGTAGAACTGGGGTATCTCGTCGAGGCGTACCTTGCGCATGAAGCGCCCGAAGGGTGTGATGCGCGGGTCGTCATCCTTGGAGAGGGCCGGACCTGCATCTTCGGCATCAATATACATGGAGCGGAACTTGTGCATCTTGAAGGGCTTGCCGAGATGGCCGATGCGTTCCTGTGCGTAGAAGACGGGGCCTGGTGAGGTGGCTTTGACGATGATGGCGGTGACGAGGTAGACCGGCGTGAGTAAGATCAGTGCGAAGAGGGATATGAGGATGTCGGCGATACGCTTGAGGGAGTACTGCCATTCCGGCATCAGGCGGTTGTTAATGACGATGAAAGGTGAGTGGAAGATGGAGCGCTGGTGGATGGAGCCGACGGCAATGTCGCGTGCGTCGGGCGTAATCTTTATTATTATGTCGCCGCATGAGTTGATGGCGAGGAGTATGTCGGAGAGGCGCTCTTTTTCGTCGGGCTCGAGGGCTACTATGGCCTCTTCTATATGGTGCTCATTGACGATGGCGCGCATGTCGGAAAGGGTGCCGAGGCAGGGCATGATTTGGGAGATTGCCTGAGTGTCTGATTGCTTGATTGCTTGAGTATTTACGTCGATGTAGCCCACGAAGAGGTTGCCGGAGTATGTCTCCTGGCTTTCGAGGTCGGTGTATGTCTGCAGAGCTCGGGGGCCGGAGCCTATCATGACTGTGGGGAAGCCGAGGCGTCGTGTGTGGACGGCATTGACGGTGTGGGTGGTTATTATGAGGCGCGGTATGTAGGTGAAAGTGAAGTGTACGAAGAAGAGGAAGAGGAATGAGGCGTAGTAGTTGAGGTAGGTGTTGATGTTGTCGTCGACGAGGAGTACGAAGAAGATGACCACCACGCCGATGAGGGAGGCGAGGAGGGTGTCGAGGAGTTCGGTGAGACGTGCTCGCCGCAGTACGTTGCGGTAGGTGCCTTGGATGGTATAGAGGCAGAGCCATCCGAGTGGCACGAGTACAAGGCCGAGCCAGAAGTTGGCGTCGTTGAAGACGTCGGCGACATCGCTGAAGCCTGTATGTTCGAGCGCCAGCTTGCGGAAGAGGAACAGGGCCGCCCATGCGAGCATGGCGGAGAGGGTGTCGCTGATTATATATTTTGCTTTCTGTTTTTTCTCCATGATGATGTCAGAGGGTGATGTTGGTTGTGAGGAGTTTGACGTTGTCGAGGTCCACGGTGCCACCGGTGCCGTTTTCGTTGACGGCGGTAAAGGAGATATGGAATGTGGATGGGTGGTTTAAATAGGCCCATGTGCGTCCGAGGTTAATGTAGAGGTGCTGCCAGTGGTCAATGGGGTTGATGGTCATCACCGAGAGACGGTCTTCGGCGGCACCCTGGCGTGATGAAGCTCGCATGTAGACGGACAGAGGCAGTGTGCTCTTGATGTCGAGCTCGAGGTATAGTATTCGGTCGGGGTTGGATACGACGAACATGTCTTCGGCGTCGAAGGATAGTGTGACGTCCGAGGCGGAGAGGGTGAGACGACCGTAGCCGTTGCCGGTGCAGGCGTTGGTCGGGTCGTCGGGTATCCATTCAAGAGGGGGCTGCAGGCGTATGTGCTCGGCAGGGCGTTCGAAAGGCTCGAATAGTTGTATGGTGTCAATCTGTGGGTAGGGGCGGTAGGCGGTGGTCAGTGTGCCGAGGTAAAGGGTATCGCCGGTGCTGAGGGTGGTGCTGTCGGCGGCGGTGAGTGTTACGGGGAAATAGTAGGTGTAGTAGGGTAGGGCGCCGGAGATGCCGCTCATCTCGACGGCGGGGTAGACGGCTATGTAGTCGGCCTTGCCGTTGTAGAGCACCGGCACGGTGAAGGGCAGACGGAAGATGCCGACGGTGTCGACGCGTGAGCGGTCGGGGTAGTGGGCGACGACGTAGGCGGCAGAAATCTGGTGCACGAAGAAACCGTCGTCGGTGGTGATGGACGGTGTTTTGGTGAGGGTGATGCCGTCGAGGTGCAGGAATGCCGGTGGCGTAAAGTCGCTGCTTTTGCTACATGCGGAGAGCAGGACCAGCGCGAGCAGCATGAGGGTTGTATGTCGGTGTTTCACGATATATGCGATAAATAAAATATAGATATTAACGATGTTGTGGATAAATTATTATCTGGGAATGAAAAATAATGCGTAATTTTGCAGTCGCAAAAGGAGAAAAGAATATGAAAGAATTGGCGATGCATGTATACGACCTGATGGAGAACTCCACGGCGGCCAATGCGAAGGATGTGAAGTTAACGATAGTGGACAGTTTGAAGAACAATGACTTCCACTTCACCATAGAGGATAACGGCAAAGGAATGAGTCCGGAGTTCCTGGCCAAGGTGACGGACCCCTACACCACGAGCCGTACCACGCGCAAGGTGGGCTTGGGCCTGCCGCTGATAAAGATGAACACCGAGAAGTGCGGTGGCGGCATGAAGCTGACGAGTGAGGTGGGGGTGGGCACGCGACTGGAGTTCTGGTTCGAGCACAACAACTGGGACCGTCCGCCGATGGGCGACCTGCCCGGCACTCTGGTGATGCTGCTGTCGGCCCATGAGGACATACACTTCGTGATCAGCTACCGCACCGACGAGGATGAGTTTGTGCTCGACACCGACGAGCTGAAGGAGGCGTTGGGCGGCATGTCGATGAACGACATACACATCATCAACTACCTGAAGGAGATGATTGCTGAGAACCTGAAAGAGATAAAGGCTAATGAGTAAAGGTTACGGGTTACAGGTTATTGGTTACAGGTTACAGGTTACAGGTTACGGGTTACAGGTTACGGATTGACAGTTGATTGAATGCGCAGGATAGGAGTTTTGAGCGACACGCACGGGTTTATACCGAAGCAGGTCTATGAGTTCTTCAAGGACTGCGATGAGTTGTGGCATGCCGGTGACATAGGTTCAGGGGTGCTGGAGGAGTTGCGTGCCTGGAAGCCGTTGCGTGCCGTGTGGGGCAACTGCGACAGCTTCAGCCTTCACTATGAGCTTGAGGAGCGCGCCTTCTTCGAAGTTGAGGGGCAGCGAGTGTTGATGACGCACATAGGCGGTTGGCCGGGCCACTACCCCTACGAGTTGCGCCGGACGCTGGAGCTGGCGAAGCCCGATATCTTCGTATGTGGCCACAGCCATATATTGAAGGTGATGTATGACAAGGACTACAACCTGTTGCACATCAATCCCGGTGCCGCCGGACGGCAGGGGTTTCACAAGGTTGGCACGTTGGTGCGCTTTGTGCTGAAACCAGAGCCGGCAGAACTTGAGATAATGGATTTCCCTAAAATACCAAATGAATGAACGAGCCATCGATAGAGAAGATATTTTCATTGGAAGAGATTGACTATGCCCGCTTCTGGGGACAGAACGACAAGTTGCTGGAGTTTGTGCGTCTGCTGTTCCCGAAGTTGAAGCTGATAGTGCGTGGCGACATGCTGAAAGCCATAGGCAGCGAAGAGGACATTGCCTGGTTCGACGGCAAGTTGCAGGCCATGATGACCTACTACGACAAGTTCGGCCGTCTGACCGAGAACGCCATCATGGGCATCATGGAAAATGGAGGTGGCAGCCCAGAGGCCGAGGTGAGCGACGAGGTGCTGGTGCACGGCCGCAACGGCCTGCTCATCAAGGCCCGCACTCCTAACCAGCAGCGGCTGGTGCGCTCGGTATACGAGCACGACATGGTCTTTGCCATTGGCCCTGCTGGTACCGGCAAGACATACACGGCAGTGGCTCTTGCTGTGCGTGCATTGAAGAACAAGGAGATACGGCGTATCATACTGACGCGTCCCGCGGTGGAAGCCGGTGAGAATCTTGGCTTCCTGCCAGGTGACCTGCGCGACAAGCTTGACCCCTACCTGCAGCCGCTCTACGATGCCCTGCGCGACATGATACCGCAGCAGAAGTTGCTGAGTTACTGGGAGGACAACACCATAGAGATAGCCCCGTTGGCTTTTATGCGCGGCCGCACGCTGGACAATGCTTTCGTCATACTTGACGAGGCGCAGAACGCAACCAGCGCCCAGCTAAAGATGTTCCTCACACGTATGGGCCGCAACGCCAAGTTCGTCATTACCGGCGACCTCACCCAAGTCGACCTTCCGCGCCACCAGCAGAGCGGCCTGCTGCAAGCCACACAGTTGCTGAAGGATGTGAAGGGCATCGACATTATCGAGCTAGACAATTCCGACGTCATCCGTCACCGTCTTGTAACCGACATTATACGCGCTTATGACAACGTACCCAAACTGCAAGATTAACCTCGGTCTGCATGTCGTGGGCAGGCGGGCTGACGGCTACCACGACCTGGAGACCGTCTTTCTGCCGGTACACGACCTTTTCGACGAGTTGGAGATAGCGGAGAACGACACGTTGCAGATTGTGCAGGAGGGTATTGTGCTCGACAATGCTCCGGAGGACAACCTCTGTACCCATGCCTGGCGGTTGTTGCACGACGAGTTCAATATACCGCTGGTGAGCATTCGGCTAAAGAAGAACATACCTTTTGGTGCCGGTCTGGGTGGCGGCAGCAGCGATGCCGCATTCACCCTCAAGATGCTCAACGAGATGTTCTCCCTTGGCTTGAATGATAATGCTTTAGAGCAGCGTGCTGCCCGACTTGGAGCCGACTGTGCTTTCTTCATCAGGAACAAAGTTGCCTACGCCACCGGTATCGGCGATGTGCTTGAGCCACTGGAGGTGGATATGAATGCCTACCGTATTGTGATTGAGATATCGGAAGGGGAACATGTGTCGACAAAAGAGGCCTATGGAGGCTTGAAGCATGACCTCTTTGGCGCGCCGCGTCCCGACTTGCGCGAGGCGGTCAGGCGGCCGATAGGGGAGTGGCGACAGCTAATTGTCAACGACTTTGAGGTATCTGTTTTACCTGCCCATCCAGCCATAGCCGCACTTAAAGAAGACATGTACGTGCGCGGCGCACTCTACGCCAGCATGACCGGCAGCGGCGCCGCCGTCTTCGGTATATTTGAGAAATAAATTTGGCTACATCAAATAATATTTGTATTTTTGCACCTCCAAATCAACATAAAAACAAAACAATAAAAGATATGGTAGACTATAAGAAAATCGGTCTCGTGAACACTCGCGAGATGTTCAAGAAAGCCGTGAACGGCGGCTACGCTATTCCCGCTTTCAACTTCAACAACATGGAGCAGATGCAGGCCATCATCATGGCCGCTGTCGAGACCAAGAGTCCCGTCATCCTGCAGGTGAGCAAGGGCGCCCGCGAATACGCCAACCCCACCTTACTGCGCTACATGGCCGAAGGCGCCGTCGAGTACGCCAAGGAACTCGGTTGCTCCAACCCCCAGATCGTCCTTCATCTCGACCACGGCGACAGCTTCGAGACCTGCAAGTCATGCATCGACATGGGCTTCTCCAGCGTGATGTACGACGGTAGCGCACTGCCTTATGAGGAGAATATCAAGATCTCCCGTCAGGTTGTCGAATACGCCCACAAGTACGACGTCACCGTCGAGTGCGAGCTCGGCGTTCTGGCCGGCGTAGAGGACGAGGTGGCCTCCGAGGTCTCCCACTACACCAAGCCCGAGGAGGTCATCGACTTCGCCACCCGCACCGGCTGCGACTCGCTGGCCATCAGCATCGGCACCAGCCACGGCGCCTACAAGTTCAAACCCGAGCAGTGCACCGTCGACCCCAAGACCGGCCGTCTGCTGCCTCCTCCGCTGGCCTTCGATGTTCTTGAGGCCGTCGAGAAGAAGCTCCCCGGCTTCCCCATCGTGCTCCATGGCTCCAGCTCGGTGCCCCAGGATGAGGTCGACACCATCAACGCCAACGGTGGCGCCCTGAAGGCCGCCGTCGGTATCCCTGAGGAGCAGCTGCGCAAGGCTGCCAAGAGTGCCGTCTGCAAGATTAACATCGACAGCGACAGCCGTCTGGCAATGACCGCTGCAATCCGCAAACATCTTGCCGAACACCCCGACCACTTCGACCCGCGCCAGTACCTCAAGCCTGCCCGCGAGAGCATGAAGAAGATGTACATTCACAAGATTGTCAACGTCCTCGGCTCCAACGACAAGCTGTAATAAAGCTTACTGGTTACAGGTTACTGGTTACAAATAAAGAGGCTGACGCATCATGAATCGCGTCAGCCTCTTTTTCTTTTGCGTTATTTACCTGTAACTTTTACTCGCTCACAATCACGTACGGCAGTCTTGCTTGCAGCCCTTCTGCGGTGCTGATGTAGTTGATGTCCTGTTCGAGGCGTGATAAGGCTTTGATGTCGTTCTTGACGGCTTTCCAGCTGAGTGCAAGACGTATCTTGGCCATCAGCGTCAAGTCGTCGTCCTGGCTCTCGCCGAAGAGTTCGGTCAGTTGCGTCCATGTGTCTTTCTCTTCGGGGTACTCCTTGACCTTGTAGCTGTCGATGCCGGCCTTTTCGGCGGCAATGCGTATGGCGAGGTCTAGGCCGCCGAGGGTGTCCACGAGGCCTATGCCAATGGCGTCGGCGCCGGTCCATACGCGGCCGCGGGCAATCTTGTGTACCTCGTCATAGCTCATGTGGCGTCCTTCGGCCACGCGGCCCACGAACACCTTGTAGAAATCCTCCACGTTGCGTGTCCACAGTTCTTTGACCTTCGGCGACAGCGGACGGTAAATGCTCATGCCTGCCGCGTTCTTGTTTGTGCATACGGTGTCGGTGTGCAGGCCGAGCTTCTGGTTCATCAGCTTGCCAACATTGGGTATGGTGCCGAAGACTCCGATTGAGCCGGTGATGGTGGTGGGTTGTGCCACGATGACGTCGGCCATGCAGCTCATCTCGTAGCCTGCGCTGGCGGCGAGGTCGCCCATGCTGACGATGACGGGCTTCTTGGCCTTGGCGGCGATGACGGCGTGCGTCATGCTCTCGCTGGCGGTTGCGGCACCGCCGGGCGAGTTGACGCGCAGCACTATGGCTTTCACGTCGTCGTCCTTCGTGGCTTTCTTCAGAGCCTTCACTATGTCGTCCCCGTAGACACCCTCGTCGAAGCCTTTTGCCGAGCCGTCGACAACGTTGCCCTCGGCGTAGATCACCGCTATGGCGTCTTTGGCTTTGTTGGGCATTTTCTTCACATTGGAGGCATATTCGTCGAGCGGCATCAGCTGCTTGCCGTCATGCTGCTCTTTGAGCATCTGGCGCACATCCTCCTCGAAGCAGAGGGTATCCACCAGACGTGAAGCCACGGCGTCCTCGGCCATGAAGCCGCTGAGGTTGTCGGCTATGGTGTTGAGTTCGGCGACCTCCATGCCGCGGCTGGCGGCAATCTGCTTCGTCGCAGTCTGCCAGATGCTGCCTATGTAGGCGCGTATCTGCTCGCGGTTGGCGTCGCTCATGTGGTTCAGCGTGTAGACCTCGCCGGCGCTCTTGTACGAGCAGCTCTCGGGGCGTATCAGTTGCATCTCCACGCCCAGCTTGTCCAGCAGGTCTTTGTAGTACATCACCTCGCCGCCGATGCCGCGGAAGTCCACCATGCCGCTGGGGTGCATGCACACCTTGTCGGCCAGTGAGGCGGCGTAGTATTCGCCCTGCGAATAGCTTGTGGCGTAGGCCACCACGGGCTTCTTCGAGCCCTTGAACTCGGCAATGGCGTCGCGCAGCTCGGTGAGCGAGCCCCACGAAATGACCAGTCCGTCGTCGCCTTTCAGCAGCAGGCCAGCCACCTTGTCGTCCTTGGCGGCGGCACGGATGGCGCCCACGGCGTCGATGAGGCCTACGCTGTTGTCGTTGTTGAAGGTGACGAGCAGGTTGCTGTCCTCGCGGTCACCACTGATCTGGCTCATGTCGACGGTAAGGAACGTGCCGGCCTTCACCGGCTTGAGCTCTTTGCTGCCGCTGCTGCCGAGCGCCACAACCATGCAAATCATCGAGATAAACATGACGATGCCGCTGAGCACAGACACAATCACCACGCCCACGGCCGATGCCAGCATCGTCATACCGAAACTTAAAGGTTTTCTTTCCATATTATTCAATGTTTTTTAATGTTAAGCTGATTCTGTGGCGGCGCAGGTCCACCTCCAGCACCTTCACCTTCAGGTGCTGGTGCAGGTGCACCACCTCGCCGGGGTCGTTCACGCGCCGGTTGGCCATCTGGCTCACGTGTATCAGGCCGTCTTGGTGCACGCCGATGTCCACGAAGGCCCCGAAGGCCGTGATGTTGGTCACTATGCCCGGCAGCACCATGCCCTCCTGTACGTCCTCTATCCGTGTGACGTTCTTGTCAAACTCGAACACCTCGAACTTCGCCCTGGGGTCCAGCCCGGGTTTCTCAAGCTCTTTCATGATGTCTTTCAATGTAGGCATGCCGCAGTCTTCGCTGACGAAGTCCTCAAGCTGTATCTTGCCGCGCAGCTCCTTGTCTTTCATCAGCGTCTCCACGTCGGTGCCCACGCTCTTCGCCATGCGCTCCACCAGAGCGTAGCGCTCGGGGTGCACGGCGCTGCGGTCGAGGGGGTTCTTGCTCTCACGCACGCGCAGGAAGCCTGCGCACTGCTCGAAGGCCTTGTCGCCGAGCCCTTTGACGTCGAGCAGCGCCCCGCGCGAAGCGAAGGCTCCGTTGTGGTTGCGGTGCGTCACTATCTTGTCGGCCAGCGCCGGACCTATGCCGCTGACATAGCTCAGCAGCTCGCGGCTGGCGGTGTTGAGCTCCACGCCCACACTGTTGACGCAACTCTCCACCACGTCGCCCAGGCTCGCAGCCAGCTGCTTCTGGTCCACATCGTGCTGGTACTGCCCCACGCCGATGCTCTTGGGGTCTATCTTCACCAGCTCGCTCAGGGGGTCCATCAGGCGGCGGCCGATGCTCACGGCGCCGCGCACCGTGACGTCGTAGTCCGGGAACTCGCGGCGGGCCACATCGCTGGCGCTGTACACGCTGGCTCCGGCCTCGCTCACGCTCACGGCAATCACCTTGTTCTTGAATCGGCAGCGCTGCACCACCTCTTCGGTCTCGCGTCCCGCCGTGCCGTTGCCGATGGCTATGGCCTCGATTTGGAAGGCCTCGACCAAGGCCTCCAGCTTGCTCACGGCGGCGCGTTCTTCGCGCACCGACGTGAATGGGTATATCGTCTCGTTGTGAAGCAGCTGCCCCTGGGCGTCGAGGCACACCACCTTGCAGCCCGTGCGGAAGCCGGGGTCTATGGCCAGCGTGCGTTTCTGCCCCAGCGGTGCCGCCAGCAGCAGCTGCCGCAGGTTCTCGGCAAAGACGCGTATGGCCTCCTTGTCGGCCTTCTCCTTCAGCAGGTTGCGATACTCCGTCTCTATGCTCGGCCCTATCAGGCGCTTGTAGCTGTCCGCTATTGCCAGCCTTATCTGCTCGTCGCACTCTTTTCTCCCGCCTGCGGCGTAATCCATCAATCCATTGTGCGAACCGGATTTATTGATTACGTCCGTAGGACGGGAAATACTCTCTATGGCTTCCTCGTCGCTGTCGGGGCGCACATGCACCTTGAGCACACCGGCCTCTTCGCCGCGGAAGAGTGCCAGTATCCTGTGCGACGGTGCTTTGGAGATGGGCTCTTTCCAGTCGAGCCAGCTTTCGAACTTGCCCACCTTCTCGTCCTGCTCGTCCACTCCGCGCGCCAGGCCCGATGTCAGCATGGCCTTGCGCCTGAACACGTTGCGCACGCGGTTGCGGCACAGTGCGTCCTCGCTCACCCGTTCGGCGATGATGTCGCGTGCGCCCTGCAGCGCCTCGTCGTCCCATGAGCCCCACTGGCCCTTCATTATTGCGTCGGCTACAGGCTCGTAGCCCTTCTCTATGGCTATAGTGGCGCGTGTGCGGCGCTTTGGGCGGTAGGGCAGGTAGAGGTCCTCGAGGTCGGTCATGCTTTCGGCCGCCTCAATCTGCTTGCGCAGCTCTGGTGTCAGCTTGCCCTGCTCCTCGATGCTGGCGAGGATGGCCTCGCGGCGTTTGTCTAATTCTTTGAGTTTCAGCAGCAGGTCACGGATGGCGGCAATCTGCACCTCGTTCAGCGAACCCGTGGCCTCCTTGCGGTAGCGCGCTATGAACGGCACAGTTGCACCCTGCTCAAGCAATTCTATTGTTTTCTCAACCTGCCGGACGTTGAGTTCCAACCGGTTGGCGATAGTCGTGGCATAATTCATGATTGCAAAGGTACGAAGAAATCTATTATCCGCCAAACGTTGTTGATAAAAATGTATCCGCTCCGGAGCCTCTCCGACCCCTCTCCGACTGTTCTACGGTTGTTTACCGGTTGTTCACCGCTTTAAAACCGTAGAACAACCGGAAAACAAGCGGTGAAGAGACGGAGGGGATACGTAGAAGGTGCCGAGGGGTGTCGGAGAAAAAATGCGTCGGCAGGGGCTTGCAAACCAGTGGGGTAAGGCGAATGGGTGAAAATAATTTGCTCTATGTCCGAAATTATTAGTAATTTTGCACGATTTTTCTGACCATGCGGATATGGCGTAATTGGTAGCCGCGCAAGACTTAGGATCTTGTCCCGAGAGGGGTGGGGGTTCGAGCCCCCCTATCCGCACACGAATTTAGAATTGATAGTTGAAAGTTGAAAATTGAAAATTGGAACACGGGCATTTGGTTTTCACGTCTGAAAGGCGTGGGATTGCTGCTGTGTTTCTTTTTTTTGTGCGCGCGGGCGCACGCGTCGTATATTATTGTGCCCATGGACGAGGTGCAGAAGAACCACCTGAAGGCATACGGCGTGGCCTACTGGGCGCTGCAGCGTGACGTCGAGGTGACGTGGTTGCTGAACTACCGTGGCGGCAGCTTCATGATGAAGTACGCCGAGGGCATCGAGAAAGAGTGCCGCCTGAGGGGCGTCAGCTGCGAGGTGATTGCCGACGGGCAGAGCAGTGCCATATTGAGCCATATAGCCGACCCGGCTGTCAACATGGACGCCGTGCGGCTGCAGAAAGCCCCCAAGATAGCCGTCTATTCGCCCAAGAACAAGCTGCCGTGGGACGACGCGGTGACGCTGGTGCTCACCTATGCCGAGATACCATACGACGTGGTCTATGACGAGGAGGTGCTGAGCGGGGTGTTGCCCACCTATGACTGGCTGCACCTGCACCATGAGGACTTCACCGGCCAGTACGGCAAGTTCTGGGCCAACTACCGCAGTCAGCAGTGGTACATCGAGGATGTGCGCCTCCAGGAGGCCACGGCCCATAAGCTGGGCTACAGCAAGGTGAGTCAGCTGAAGCTTGCCGTGGCGCACAAAATCAGGGACTTTGTCATGGGTGGCGGTTTTCTCTTCGCCATGTGCTCGGCGCCCGACAGCTACGATGTGGCGCTGGCCGCCGAGGGGGTTGACATCTGTGCCGAGATGTTCGACGGCGACCCCATGGACCCCTTGGCACAGGAACATCTGGACTATAGCAAATGTTTTGCCTTCAAGGACTTCCGCATAAGCACCAACCCTTCGGAATACGAGATTTCTACAATTGACATTGACGACCGCAGCCGCCAGCGGGCGGTGAACGAGAAGACCGACTTCTTCGTGCTTTTCGATTTCTCGGCCAAATGGGACTGGGTGCCCACGATGCTCACGCAGAACCACACGCGTGTGGTGCACGGCTTCATGGGTCAGACCACGGCCTTCCGCAGCCAGTATGTGAAGAGCTCGTGCGTGGTGCTGGGCGACAACAAGGAATTGGGCGAGGTGCGCTACCTGCACGGCGAGTACGGCAAGGGCACATGGACCTTCCTCGGCGGTCACGACCCCGAAGACTACCGCCACTTTATAGGTGACCCGCCGACGGACTTGTCGCTGTATCCCAATTCACCAGGCTACAGACTGATATTAAACAACATATTGTTTCCGGCAGCGAAGAAGGAAAAGCATAAGACATGAACTGTTGGCTGCCGGTGAAAAGATATAAACTTAGGATATGAAGAAGACAATCATAATAGGCCTGATGGGGCTTATGGGTTTGATGAGTGTTGGCGCAAGGGCGCAGAATGGCACTTGGACAATGTTCGACACGCGCACGAGCGACATCGGCGGCAACAACATAGCGGCCATAGCACCCGACAGCAAGGGCGTGTGGGTAGGCACCTACCAGGGACTGAGTCGCCTCAACGGTGGCACATGGACCGACTACTCGATGTTCAACGAGAAACTCAAAGACCAGTCCATCAACTGTATGATGACTGACAACCGTGGTGTGGTGTGGATTGGTACCGACGACTACGGAGTCATTGAGTTCGACGGCACGCACTGGACGGAATACAGTGCCGAGACGCGCCGTCTGAAGATGAAGTTCGTCAAGGAGATGGTGCAGGACAAGGACGGCGTGTTCTGGATAGGTGTCACGCTGGGCGGCGTGGTGCGTTACGACGGCTACACGTGGGAGAAATACACGCCCGAAGACTGCGGCTTGCTGAGCGACTTTATCCTCGACATCGCCGTGGACCGCGCCAACCGCAAGTGGATTACCACCAACGCCGGTGTCTGCGTCTTCAACGACCGCCGGTGGGTGAGCTACACTGTGGAGAACTCCGGTTTGCCGGATAATATAGTGCCTGCTGTGGCCATAGACAAGGACAACGTGAAGTGGTTTGGAACGCTGAACGGGCTGTGCTCGTTCGACGGCGAGGACTGGCACACGTGGAATACCGGCAACAGCCCGCTGCCTGCCAACCAGGTGAATGACATAGGTATAGATGCCGACGGCCTGCTGTGGATAGGCACCAGCGGCGGTGTGGCGGTGTTCGACGGAGTGGACCGCTGGGTGGTCTTTACCGCCAAGAACAGCCCGTTGCCTGCCGGCAACATCTACAAGGTGGCCAGCGACAAGAAAGGAAACCACTGGTTCGGCCACGACAGCAAGGGCCTGGCGCGCCTCAGCGGTTTCGTTATGCCAGAGAAGGAGCAGGCTTCGCCCAGTGTCGACCACACGGCTACCCAAACGCCCGGCACGCCGGTAGCTCAGGGTCCTAGCGACGAGCGCGTGCGCATCAACCCGCACCTGCAGGAAGGCTACGTCACCATCTCTATGGAGAGCGCATCGGCCACCGTCACCTTCACCAACAGCCAGGGCAAAGTCGTCAAGACCATCAACGGTTACAAGAACAACCAGCATATCTCCATCAAGAAGATGCCTAAAGGTATGTATATGGTCGGTGTGAAGACTGTGCGCGGTGAGAAGAAGATTAAATTCAACCTCAAATAAGGTTTTAAGGTTTAAAGTATAAAGAGATGAAGAAGTTCTTTTTTCTGGGTTTAATTGGTTTGATGGGTTTAATGGGCAATGTGCTTATTGCCCAGCAGCTGGACCCAGTGAAGTGGAAATATAGTGTCAAGGAGACTTCCGCCACTGAGGCGGAACTGGTCTTCACGGCGCAGCTCGACAAGGGGTGGCACCTCTATTCGCAGTATACATCGCCCGACGGCCCGTTGGCTATTGAGTTCACCTTCGAGGAGAGCAAGGACTACGAGCGTGTGGGCAAGGTCATGGAGCCCAAACCCCACGAGGAGATGGACGATATCTTCAACTGCATCGTCAAGTCGTTCAGCGGCAAGGTGGTCTTCCGTCAAAAGGTGAAGCGCATCAGCGACAAGGACTTCACCGTCAAGGGTACCGTGGCTTACCAGCTTTGCAACGACGGCAGCTGCATAGCCCCCGAAGACCACGACTTCAGCTTCAAGGTGCCGGGTGCGAAGGCTGATGTGGCAGGCGAAGAGGCTGACACCGTGGCGGCTGCTACAGACAGCGTTGCTCCCGTAGACGCCGCTGTTGCCGTTGTCCCGGATAACAATACCCCCGCCGTTCCGCAGAATGAAGGTAAGCACCAGAACCTGCTGGTGGTCTTCCTGCTGGCTATAGGCGGCGGCATACTGACGATGTTCACGCCCTGTGTGTTCCCCATGATACCCATGACCGTCAATTTCTTCGTGCGCGGTGCCGAAAACAAACGCAAAGGACGCCGTCAGGCATGGTTCTTTGGCTTCAGCATAGTGTTCCTCTTCGCTGTGCTGGGTGCCATACTGGCCGCCTTCCTCGGTCCGGAGGCTCTCTATGTCATGGGCACCCACTGGATTCCCAACCTGATATTCTTCATCATCTTCTTTGTCTTCGCCCTGAGTTTCTTTGGACTCTTTGAGATTAAGATGCCGGAGAAGTGGATTAACAGCAGCGACGAGCAGGCCGACAAGGGCGGTCTGCTGGCTCCTTTCTTCATAGCACTGACAACGGTGTTGGTGAGCTTCAGCTGCACCGGTCCCATCCTTGGTGCCGCCCTGGTGGGTCTCACCACCAGCAGCACCGACCGCTGGGTGAGCCTTGTCACCATGCTGGGCTTCGGCATAGGCTTCGCTGCTCCGTTCACTCTGCTGGCCATGTTCCCGCAGATGCTGGGCAACATGAAGAGTGGCTCGTGGCTCAACACGGTGAAGATAGTCTTCGCCTTCCTTGAGTTAGCCTTCGGCCTGAAGTTCCTCCAGCAGGCCGACCTCTACTGCAACTGGGGTCTGCTGCCGCGCGACACCTATCTGGCGCTGTGGATAGTCATCTTTGGTATGCTGGGCTTCTACCTGCTCGGCAAGCTGCGTTTCAAAGGCGACGACGAGGTGAAAGAGATAGGTACACTGCGCCTGTTCCTGGCCATCGCCGACCTGGCCTTCGTGGTCTATATGATCCCCGGCATGTGGGGCGCTCCGCTCAAAGGCATCAGTGGCTTCCTGCCGCCGATGGAGAGCCAGAGCTTCAACATCGAGAAGATTGTGGCCGAGAATACTCCCGCCGTCGGCGCCGGTACGGTGCAGGTGGGCAAGTTGCCGGCCGACCGCAGGTATGCCGACAAGCTGCATGTGCCACTGGGCTTCGAGGCTTTCTTCGACCTCGACGAGGCCAAGGCCTACGCCCGCGAGCACGGCAAGCCCGTGTTTATCGACTTCACCGGCAAGACCTGCGCCAACTGCCGCGAGATGGAGCACTATGTATGGAGTGACCCCGAAGTGAAGCGGCTGCTCAACGAGGAGTTCGTCATGGTGTCGCTCTACGCTGACGAAAACACCATAGAGCTGCCCGAGAGCGAGTGGGTGAAAGATGAAAAAGGCAAAACATTAAAGACCCTTGGACGCAAGAATTTGAACTTTCAGAAGACTGAATATAATATGAACGCCCAGCCATACTATGTCATCGTGAATGCCGACGGCGAGGTACTTACCAAGGAGAACTACAAGTACGACCGCGATGTGCAGAAGTTCATAGGCTGGCTCAACGAAGGAATAAACAACTATAGGAAATGAAACGGATAATCCTGAGTGTCGTCTTCTTGTTGCTCTGCGCCACGGTGCAGGCAGGAGAGGTGGATATGCGCACGGCCAGACGTGTGGCTGCGAGTTTCTGGAACACCTACCATCCTGCGGATGTGAAGCCGGTGGCCGAGGGCGACATGGTGTCTATGGCCTATGACGGCATCAGTCACGTGTATGTCTTCACCGTAGGGCAGGAGGGCTTTGTAATAGTCTCCGATGACGACCGTGTGGAGCCCGTGCTGGCCTACTCGTTCGACAGCCACTTCCCCAAGGAACTGCACCCGACGCTGCGCTACTTGCTTGGTCTCTACGAGAGCCAGCTTACCGTAGTGGCGCAGAGTGATGCGGAAGGCTCGGCCGAGGCGGCAGCCTCGTGGCAAAAGCTGCTCTTCGCCGACGATGAAGAGGTGGATGATACCGAGCCGCTGCTCAACATTCCGGCAATGGTGACCACACGCTGGGACCAGGTTAGCCCGTACAACAAATATTGCCCCTACGACACCAACTATAATGCGCGTACCGTTGTGGGCTGTGTGGCTACCGCCATGGCGCAGATCATACGCTATTGGCGTTATCCTTCGTGCGGCGCCGGCAACAACACCTACGTGCCCCAGGCGCAATCATATGAAGGCCAGCGTTACACCTACCCGGCCCAAAGTGCAGACTTTGCCCACACCACTTACGTGTACGACTACATGCCCAACTGGCTTGAAGAGCACAATACGCCCGAGCGTGAGGTAAATGCTGTGGCCACACTCTCTTATCACTGTGGCGTCGCCGTGAATATGATGTACGGAACCATGAGCCAGGGTGGCTCGGGAGCCTACTCTGAAAATGCCGCCACAGCCTTCGTGCAGTATTTCAAGTACAAGCCCAACATCTCGCGCGTGCATCGTGCCCACTACCCTGACGACAGTGTCTGGCGTGCTATGATAAATGAGGACCTTGCAGCGGGCCGCCCCATATACTACACCGGCCGCGACGATGACGGCGGACACGCCTTCGTCCTCGACGGTGCCGACCTGCAGGGGCGCTACCACTTCAACCTGGGTTGGAGCGGGTCAGGCGACGGCTTCTACTATTTCAATGACATCTCCATTGGCCACGGCGGCGCCGGCGGCAATCCCACATATACCTTCAACCTTGAACAGTCGGCCATCTTCGGACTTGAGCCCATGGATGTGCAGATGGACACCGTGGATGTCTACGACACCGTATGTCCGGACGTCAACACCTATTATTTCTACGAGTATGACATCCCCGCACAGAACGGGGTGTATGACTTTGTGCATCTCGACACGGTCTACCGTGTGCACCTCAACAAGGCACAGTCACGATACATATACCTGAACTCCAACGGAGGCTCGGGCAACATCGTAACAATGAGCTTCTGCGTCCTGAACGGTGCTGTGCTGCCGGAGTGCACCTTCACGCGTGCCGGATATCGTTTCTTGGGCTGGTGCCGCTCGCCAGAAGGCGACGAAGAGATTTATATGGCAGGCGACACTCTAAGGATACGCCGCAATCTCAGCCTCTATGCCATCTGGGAAGACACTGTGCACGTAGGCATCGCCGACCACATGGCGCTTGACGCAGAGCTGACGGTATGGCCAAATCCCACCACCGGCGAGGTTACGGTCACACTCCCCACGTACACAGGAGCCGTTATTGTCACTGATATGCTTGGCCGTGAAGTGCTTCGCCGCGAGGGCCCGCAAGTCAATGGTGGCAGTGTCAAAATATCGCTGGCCGGCCTTGCGGATGGAGTCTATATGTTGCAGGTGAGGTCCGCGGCAGGCGTCTATAAGCAGCGAATAATCAAACGATAGTAAATTATTTTAAAGAATTATTTGGTAGATTGGGAAAAAGTTAGTATTTTTGCACTCGATTTCAAGAGGCTTAGGCCTCTGAAATAAGAGAGTGCGGGGTAGAGCAGTGGTAGCTCGTCGGGCTCATAACCCGGAGGTCGTCGGTTCGAATCCTTCCCCCGCTACCTAAATCAAAATTGAGCAGGACGTCAGTCCTGCTTTTTTTATGCAAATACCACGGCGAAAGCTTGCTTTCAAGCTGTGGTATTTGCATAAAAAAAGAAGAACCGCACAGCGGTGCTCAATTTTGATTTAGGTAAAGCCCCACCCCATAGGATCGCGAGCGCAGCGAGCAATCCTTCCCCTACAATTTCTCCCACAACTTCTCCTTACCCCCTACGTATCCGGTCCGCCCCCTCTCCGACAAAAAACCGTAGAACAACCGTAGAACAGTCGGAGCGGGTACGGAGCGGCACCGGAGCGGCACCGGTGCTCTGGAGGCTCCCATCTGGGGGTACGCCGAGGGCCTATTGAAGACCTTTTGAAGGCCTATGGACGGGGTGTGGTACATGACTTCTTTTTTTAACACGAATTATCGCAAATGTCCATGAATTTTCATGAATTATTTTGTCGGTTGGAAAACATTTCGTATCTTTGCACCGTCATTCGATAAGAATGACAGACATATAAATAAGACGTTGTAGACGTTTTATCTGCGGCTCTATAGAATCTCGCAAGTTCGGAGTCTTTCGCACGGTAAAGCAGCATCCAACGTCCATTGTTGCGTATATACACCTTTCTGTATATATCGTTAGCGTGGGCCTCGGTGTTGCTTATCCTCGAAAGACAGGCAATGCGAGAGCCTTATAGAGCGGGATAAGTAACGAAAGTTAGATGTCCGCGCTTCTTTTTTATGTGTTTATTGAACGGAAGTATTAACCTTTTAAACAATAAACCACATGAAGAAAAAAATATTCCTTCTGGTTGCTGCCATAATGGCGATAGGGCAAAGTGTCCTCGCCTACGACTTCTCCGCCGTCGCGCCGAGCGGACAAACACTATATTACGTAATTATGCACGGCGAAGCATACGTAATTAATCCTCTATTAGGAAGTAACAACTATGTGACCGGTGCTCTGACAATTCCGTCATCCGTAACTTATAATGGTACGACATACCCCGTTACGACTTTGATAACAAACGGCACTTACGGCACGTTTGAGAGGTGCACAGGCCTGACCTCCGTAACTATCCCCAGTAGCATTGACTCGGTAGGTGCTTCTGCTTTCTTTGGATGCTACGGTCTAACCAATGTCAATTATACCGGCACCGTAGCCCAGTGGTGCAATATTAGATTCAGTGACTACATAGGTAGCCATCCTCTTTACTATGCTCACTCACTGAGTATCAATGGAGACCCTGTAACCAATCTGGTCATCCCCGATGGCGTAACATCGATAAGTCGGTATGCTTTCTCGTTCTGCACCAGCATTACCTCAGTTACAATTCCCAACAGTGTTACCTCAATTGGTGGTGGCGCTTTCGATGGCTGCGATGGCCTAACCACTGTCAATTATACCGGCACCATAGCACAATGGTGCAATATAATTTTTGATGACAATCCCCTTTCCCATGCTCACTCACTGAGTATCAATGGAAACCCTGTAACCAATCTGGTCATCCCTGAAGGCGTCACATCGATAAGCCGAAATGCTTTCGCAAACTGCACTAGCCTGACATCCGTCTCAATTCCAAATTCTGTTACAAGCATTGGCGAATATGCTTTCAAAAACTGCAGCGGGCTGACCTCCGTCACCATTCCGAACTCCGTTACAAGCATAGGAGACCAGGCCTTCTACTACTGCACCGGCTTGACCTCTGTCACAATCCCGAACTCCGTCACAGGCATTGGTAACAATGCATTCTATGGTGTGCGTCATATTGAATATTACGGTACTGCCATGGGAAGCCCGTGGGGAGCCATAACAATGAACGGTGTGACGGAAGGTGATTTTGTATATGCAGATGAAACAAAACAACATCTATTGGCATATTCGGGGAGTGGTGGTGATGTAACCATTCCATCAACTGTAAATGTAATTGGTAACTCAGCCTTCTCCAGCTGTACGGGCTTGACCTCAGTCACCATCCCGAACTCCGTCACAAGCATAGGAGACTGGGCTTTCTCCTACTGTACCGGCTTGACCACTGTCACCATCCCGAACTCCGTCACAAGCATTGGAGAGTGTGCCTTCTACGGCTGTACCGGCTTAACCTCCGTCACAATCCCCAACAGTGTCAATTCGATAGATCAATATGCTTTCTACTCATGCGACACAATATATATGATATCAACGGTTCCACCCACTATCGGTAACAAGTCCTTCCCCAGCGATGTTGTGCTTATACTCAACGGCTGTTCTTACGATAACTACTATACTTTCGATGGATACAATCCATGGTATACCTATCGCAATAATCTTCGCGAGCCGATATATGATATCAATATCACCGTGTTTTCAAACAACAATGCACGAGGGACAGCCTCCATTATACAGCTGCGTGGACGTAATGTTCGCTGCGATTCCACTGCCGTCATCTCCGCCACAGCAAAAAGCAGCGGTCATTTTGAATACTGGAGCAACGGCAGTACCGCCACCCTCGACACCATCACCCTCACCGGCGACAGTACCTTGACGGCCTATTTCATCGGTCTGACGGTGTTGAGCAACAACACTTCGAGGGGAACGGTCTCGCGCACAAAGATTGGCGACCACTTGGATAAGATTAAAGCCACGGCAAAAAGCAGCGGTCATTTCGACCATTGGAGCAACGGAAGCACAGCCAGCACCGATACTATCACCCTCACGGGTGATAGTACCTTGACGGCCTATTTCATCGGTATGACAGTGACATGCAGCGACTCCTCGATGGGCACGGCCTCACGTACCAAGATAGGCAACCATCTGGAAAAAATCACCGCTACTTCTAACTATGGATATCACTTCGACCACTGGAGCAATGGAAGCACAGCCAACCCAGACACCATCACCCTTATGGGAGACAGCACAGTGACGGCCTACTTCCTACCCGATCAGTACACGCTGTCAATGTCGGTCAATGATCCCACTCTGGGTAACATTACCGACCGCAGTGGCACCTATAACTACCTCGACACAGTGATTGTTTCTGCCACATGTACTGCGGAACATTACCACTTCGACCACTGGAGCAACGGCAGCACAGCCAATCCCGACACCATCACACTCACAGACGACATTACCTTGACGGCCTACTTCCTACCCAATCAGTACACGCTGTCAATGTCGGTCAATGATCCCACTCTGGGTACCATTACCGACCGCAGTGGAACCTACAACTACCTCGACACAGTGATTGTTTCTGCTACCTGTACTGCGGAGCATCACCACTTCGACCACTGGAGCAACGGCAGCACAGCCAATCCCGACACCATCACACTCACAGACGACATCACCTTGACGGCCTACTTCCTACCCAATCAGTATACGCTGACAATGTCGGTCAATGATCCCACTCTGGGTACCATTACCGACCGCAGTGGCACCTACAATTACCTCGACACTGTGATTGTTTCTGCCACATGTACTGCGGAACATCACCACTTTGTCTGCTGGAGTGACAGGGTAACAGATAATCCCCGCACGGTGACCATCACAAACGATAGCATCCTTACCGCCATCTTTGCCATCGACACGCACACTATCACCGTTACGATAAACGACAATAACTGCGGAACTGCTACAGGTGGTGGCGAATATGCCTACGGCAGCTCCTGCATACTCACAGCTTACCCTTATATCGGCTACACTTTTGTTGGCTGGAGCAATGGAGTGACGGACAATCCCTACACTCTCACCATACTGCATGATACCGCATTGACAGCAATATTCGGAGCCGAAGTGATACATGATACAATATTTATTACTGATACTGTCTGGATGCATGATACAACCTATGTTCCTGTCCATGACACCACAATTATTCTCGACACTCTGATGCTGCATGATACAACCTATGTTCCTGTCCATGATACAACCTATGTTCCTGTTCATGATACCACGATTGTTTACGACACATTGCTACGTTACGACACCATCACTATCCACGATACCATTGTTATCCATGATACCATTGTGGTTGGCATCGACGGCATAGAGACCATCAATGCAAAGATATATCAGCACAACGGCCAAGTGGTAGTCGAGGGTGCCGAAGGCAACATGGTGACGCTCTACGACGTTAACGGCCGTGTGCTGGCGACGAAACAGGACAACGATATGCCGTTGAGTTTCGATGTTTCCGCTACAGGTACATACATGATAAAGATAGGCAACCATCCAGCCCGCAAGGTTGTGGTGATTAGGTGACACCGTGAACTATTGAACGATAATCCCTGACGGGATAGAACCCCTGCGGATAATCCGTAGGGGTTTTCTTTTACAATCTGATTGAGAAAGAAGGAGTTTTATGATTTTTTTTGCTTTAAGAAATAAAAATAAACTTGCCGGTATCGGCAAAAAGTTGTATCTTTGCAACGTGTTTTTATGAAAAACTTGCCGATAGAATGGATTATTTGTCTGTTAGTCAGTATGCCGAGAAATATGGTATAAGTGAACGTACCGCCCGAAACTACTGCGCTTCCGGGAAAATAGAAGGTGCATTCCTGACGGGGAAAACCTGGAACATCCCTGCCGACGCTCCGTTGCCTAGAAAAAAGAAGCTGGAATGTTCTCCATTGCTCACAAGATTGGTTGAAGAAAAGGAGAGCAAACTTAAAGGCGGCATCTATCACCGCACACAGATTGACCTTACCTATAACTCAAACCACATCGAGGGTAGCCGTTTGACAAAGGAACAGACCCGCTATATCTTCGAGACTAACACGCTCGGTATTACTACTGAGAATACTCGCATCGACGATATTATGGAAACGGTCAACCATTTCCGTTGCATCGACTATATAATTGACAATGCTTCCGAAAAAATCACAGAGGCACATATCAAGCAGCTGCATGGGATGCTGAAAGCAAATACATCCGACAGCCAAAAGGATTGGTTTGCGGTAGGGGACTACAAGCGATTGGCAAACGAAGTGGGTGGCGAAGAGACGGCAAAACCCGAGGAAGTGCACAAAAGGATGAAAGCTCTGGTGTCACAATACAATGCATTAAAGAAAGTTGAGTTTGATGATATTCTGGATTTCCATGTACAATTTGAGCATATCCATCCTTTTCAGGATGGCAATGGCCGTATCGGACGTCTGCTGATGTTCTGGCAATGCCTGCAAACATGCACTGTGCCTTTTATCATCACAGAAGAGTTGCGTCTATATTATTATCGTGGCATACAAAACTGGGGCAAGATTAACGGATATCTTCGCGATACATGCCTTACCGCGCAAGACAACTATAAGGCATTCCTCGAATATTTCAAAATCAAGTACTGATATCTCCGATGGGATAATACCCAAACGTTAAAGTTTAGTTAAAAAAGGCTCTTCCGTTCGGGAGGGCCTTATATTATATACACCCACTTCCGAAAACGGGGGTGGGTGTGTTCTTTGATATGTTGAGAAAGAAGGTTTATCTGTGTTTTGGCTCGAACTGGGCGAGGATGACGCCGGCGATGACTATGACGATGCCGAGGACTTTGAGCCAGCTGAAGGTCTCCTGGCCGATGAGGATGGCGGCGATGAGCGAGAAGACGGGGATGGCGTTGTTGAAGATGCAGGCTTCGGAGGCGCCGAGGACGCGGACGCCGAGGTTGTAGAAGGCATAGGCGAGGGTGGAGCAGCAGATGCCGAGGGTGAGGAGTATGAACAGCATCTTGGGTGAGTAGCTGAGCAGTGGCAGCTGGCTGCCGTCGAAGGCAAGCATCAGGGGCAGGAAATAGATGAGGCCTATGAGGTTCTGCCATGTGGTGATGGTAAGCGGTCGGTAGTGGCCGACAATCTTGACGAGCAGCAGCGTGTAGACGACGGCGATGACGACTGCTCCTGCGAGGAAAAGGAGTCCTTTGGCGTTGCCCTGCAGCGACTCGCCCCCGGCAATAAGTATAAAGACGCCCCCCAGCGAGAGCACCACGCCAACGATGAGCTGAAGGCTGATGTGCTTCCGGTAAGCTACCCACATGCCGAAGGGGACGAAGAGAGGTATTGTCGCAATGACCACCGAGGCGAGGCTTCCGCTGACGAGCTGTACGCCTGAGGTCTCGCAGAGGTGGTAGATGAAAGGCTCGCAGAGGGCGAGCAGGAGGAACCACTTGAGGTCACCCTTTTTGATGGGCTCTAGGTTGCGCGTGATGGCCAGTGTGGGCAGCATGACGAGCGTCGCTATGGCCAGGCGCATGGCGATGAGGATGGTGACGGTCATATGCTCCTCGGTGAGGAAGAGCTCTTTGGTGAGGATAAAGCTGATGCCCCAGAAGACAACGGAGAGGCTGATGAGGATATAGGTGAGTACCTTGGAATTTTTCACTTTGTGCCGTAAACGTTAAACAATATCAAAACGGGTAGTTGATGCCGAAGTTGGTGACAATCTGGTTAAACTTCCAGTGTGGCGGGCGCCAGCGTTCCGATTCTGCAAATCCTGGGTCGTAGAAGGGTATGGCGAAGTCGAGGCGAACGGTGGCTATGGATATCGACACACGCAGGCCGAGGCCGGCGCCGACGGCTATCTCCTTGGGCAGGCTGTTCCATTTGATATGTCCGTTGTCATACTGCTCCGAGGGGTAGAAGAGCCACACGTTGCCCATGTCGGCGAAGATGGCGCCCTCGAAGATGCCCGCTATGGGGAAGCGCCCTTCGAGATTCATGACGAGTTGAAGGTCACCCACGCGCTCCATGTCGGCCATAATGTCGCCGGAGCCCGACTGATAGCCTCCGGGGCCGAGGCGTCGCAGCTGCCAAGCGCGCATGGTGGTGGGGCCGCCGCCAAAGAAGCTCTTTTCGTAGGGCATGGAATAGGAGTTGCCGTATGGGATGCCGACGCCAACGATTATGCGTCCTACGAGGCTTGACTTGAGACCGAAGTAATGATAGTGTGTGAGTTCGGCGCCTAAGCGTGCATACTGGGAGTAGGGGACACCGAGCACTTGTTTCATGCCGAACTCGTCGGTGGTGGCCTTGGTGAGGTTGGCGACGGCGGACAGGAAGTTGCCGGCGGTCTCGATGGAGGCGTGGAAGGCAGTGAAGTCTTCACGTGTGCCGTACTGCTGGTTACTGTAGCTGTAGTCGTAACGCGCATCGAGTATGAAGTGGCTGCTGTACTGGTTTATCAGTCGCAGGTCGTTGAGGCTGAGCATACGAAGGGCGAAGTCCATTTCGAGGTCAATCATGCGGACGAAGGTCATCTCCACAGGCAACAGCTGGTTGCTGACACGGCGCGAGTGGCTCCATGTGTAACCGAAGGAGGTGTTGGCCAGGATGCGCTCGAAATAGTAGCGGTATTGGTAGCTGCCGCCGGCCGAGAAGAGGGTGTGGGGTTTGATGCGCTGGAAGACAATGTTGCGTGTGAAAGGCAGAAGGAATATCGGCATGTCGAGCGAGACGTCAAGACCTGCCTCGAAGGCGGAGAAGTTATCGTAGAAACTCTTACCGCGTTTGCTGAATATGAGTTTCGGCAGTTCGAAGAGCACTGAGCCTTTGACTTTCAGTAGTTCGGCACCGCCGAAGATGTTCTTGTGCTGATACTCGATGGCAGTCTCGACACCGAGGTTGCCGCCAGTGAAGAAGTTGTTGTTACGGCTGCTGTCGTTGGAGCCCAGGGGCGAGGCATTGGTGAGTTCGATGGAGAGGCTTATTTTCTGCTGTGTGGTGCGGACGAGCCTGATATGGGCGTCGACAAGCGGCAGCGAGTCGCTGGATGCCGGTGACGGCAGCATGTCGATGTTGATGTACTTGAAGTTGCGCAGGCCGAGGAGTGAGTTGTAGGTGTCGGTGATATAGTGCGGTCGATAGGTCATGCCGGGGAAGAGCATGAGCGAGCGGCTGATGGTCTGAGGCTTGATTGACATCGGACGGTCGAAGACGTAGATGTTGTCTATGCGCCGCGTGGCACCTTGGTACGTGTGGATGAGGGTGTCGTAATTTGTCGGGGTGTTGCGCAGGCCGGCATTACCGTTAGGGTAGATGTATACGTTGTTGATGTGGTACACCTGCAGATTGCGGCTGTCGACGATGACGTCGATGCTGAGTTTGGAGGCGGAGTAGGTGGTGTCGACTATAAAGTGGACGTTGTCGTTTGAGGCAAGGTAGTAGCCGGCTTCGCGCAGGGTGGATACAATGCGGCTGCGCTCAGCGGCAATCTTTTCCTGATCGTAGGGCTCGCCTGCCACCAGAGGCGACTCATCCTCTGTCTCGTCGAGTATGTGGCGTACGGCTGCATTCTCAGTGTGATAGGTGATTTCGTCGACGATAAAGCGTGGTGTGGCTTTGATGTTGTAGCGTATGCAGATGTTGTGGCCTTTAACCTTGGTGGTGTCGAAGCTTGCGGTACTACCGAAGCAACCTTTCGACACCATAAGCTGCCGTAGCTGGTCAGCAGTATGGATGCTACGATCCTCGTCGTAGACGACGGGCGCTTCTCCCATGCGATGCATGGCGTTGTTCCAGAAGTTGGATGAGGTGTCTGATAGGAAACAGTAGGTCCATTTGCTTATCGGAAGCCATTTGATGCCGAGTGCTTTGGTATTGGGACGCTGCAGATAGTACTTTTTGACATGCTTCAATGCATCTGCCACTTCGGGGGTCACTGTGCTGCTGTCGGCCATCTGCACATCCAACGTCACATCGTGCAGTACATGCTCACCGGGCGCGAGATAAGGCGCGACGGAGCAGCTGCACAGCAGCAATGCCACTAATGACGTCAGTATATGTGTTGTTCTAATCTTCAATGGTGTTCAATATCTTGTCGGTGCTACCGAGGTTGGCGTTCATATAGTCGGTACAGGCCTGCGAGGCGAGCCTGTAGGCATCATTGTCGGTGAGCAGGGGAGTGATATGGGCGTTGAGTTCGTCCAGATTGTTGTGACTCCAGCCGCCGCCACGTGCTATGATGTCCTTTGCCTCCTGGAACTTGCCGTAGTTGGGGCCGAAGAGGACGGGCTTGCCGAAGGTTACGGCCTCCAGGATGTTATGTATGCCAACGCCAAAGCCACCGCCTATGTATGCCACGTCGGCGTAGCGGTATAGCTTCGACAGCATGCCGATGTTGTCGATTATTAGGGTGGATGTGTGACAGTCTGGCTGTGTTGCCGTGTTGCTAAGTTTGGAGTAGCGTATGCTGTCGGGGAATAGCCTCTCTATCTGTTGCAGGTGCTCCTCGCTGATGACATGTGGCGCAAGGATGAGTCTGATTGCTTGATTGCTCGATTGTTTGATTGCTTGGGCTATCAACGTTTCGTCGGGAGGCCAGGTGCTGCCACAGACAAGAACTTTGCCGTCGTGTCCATTAAGGAAACGCTCAACGGTGTCGTTGCCTTCGGCGGCAATGGCTATCTGGTGCACGCGGTCGAAGCGTGTGTCGCCTGCCAGCGTGCAGTGCTCCACGTCGTGTTCACGCAGCAGGCGCAGGCTCTCCTCGTTTTGCACGAAGAGGTGCGTGTAGCAATGCTTCAACTGGCGCAGGAACCATCTGCCCCAGGGCTTGAAGAAATAGTGGTTGGGCCGGAATATGGCTGAGAATATGTATGTTGGTATGCCGCGGCGCTTCAACGCTGCGAGATAGTTGAACCAGAAGTCATACTTGACGAAGAACACCGCCTGAAGGTTTTTTATGCGCTTGGTGAAGCGGTGCACCGTCAGCGGCAGGTCGGGCGGCAGGTAGCACACGGCCTGTGCCATGGGGTAGTTCTTACGTACCTCGTAACCCGATGGCGAGAAGAATGTCAGCAGCACCTGTTGCTCAGGATGCTTGCCGATGTAGCTCTCGAGGACAGGGCGGGCCTGCTCAAATTCACCGAGGCTGGCGGCATGAAACCACACCACAGGGCGCCCGTCGAGCTTCCTGAGATCTTCGCCCCAATGGTGCCAGCCTCGCAGCATCAGACGTGCGTTGCGGTGGCCGAAGAATGCCGCCACATGTACGCCGAAGCAGTAGAACCAGATACCTATAGAGTAAAAGAGTCTCATCTCTTCGTTATGACTTTATCACGTTATTAGTAGTAGTAATAATCGTAAGTCGTTTTGCCCATCAGCGGGAACATCCACGACAGCCGCAGGCCGTACATTAGGTCGAAATGCCTGCCGTTGTCCTTGCCGTTGAGGCCGATGACGTTATCGAGCTGGTATGGACGTGTGGACCAGCTGAGGCATTGGCTCACCTCGAACATGACCTTGAAGTTCACATATGTGGAGAGGTTGCTCATGAACACGAAGCCGATGCCTTCGGTGAGCATGGCACCGTGTTGCATGTGGTCGTAGATTTTGGCGTAGTCGCCGTTGAGCTGCGGCACAGGGCTCTCGTTCATGTCCTGCGAGAAGACGGTCTTCTGCATCATCCATCCACCGCTGAGCTTGAGCATGATACCGGAGTTGGGGTTGTCTTTGATGACGGGTATTATCTTGGCGCCGCCCACACGTGCCGACAAGCCGCGGTTATAGGCCGCCACGGCGCCGTCGTAGCCGCCCCAGCAGAGCGCTATGCCGGAAGATGTGTAAACGGGTATGCGCTCTTCGCGGTTGCGCAGGTTGTCGCTGTTGTAGCCGAACCACATGTCGGCGTCGAAGGTGACCATCCAGTTGCTCTTGTATTTGTAGTCACACCCTATGGAGAAGTCGAGGTAGGGCCCTTTGTATAGATCCCCCATGGTGCCCCCCTGCGCCCCGTTGCTCGCCGAGCCGAAGCCGGGCATAAGCACACCGGCGGTGAAACCTATGATATGGCATTCCAGCGTGTCCACGGTGAGCTTCACCTGGCTCATCGCCATGGTGGGCAACAGTATGGCCGCCAGTGCTATTATCCAAAATTTATTTCTCATTTCCAAAAAAGTTCGTATCTTTGCAAATCGTTTATTGAAACGACATTCGTCACAAAATATTGTATAATAAATAAAAAATATACTGTCAATGGCAAAAGATTTCTCGAAACGCAGTGAGAACTATTCCGAATGGTATAATGAACTCGTCGTCCGTGCCGATCTGGCCGAGCAGAGCGCAGTGCGTGGCTGCATGGTCATAAAGCCCTATGGCTATGCCATCTGGGAGAAGATGCAGCACCAGCTTGACTCTATGTTCAAGGCCACCGGCCATGTCAACGCTTATTTCCCCCTCTTCATCCCCAAGAGTTTCCTCAGCCGTGAGGCTGAGCATGTGGAAGGCTTCGCCAAGGAATGTGCTGTGGTAACACACCACCGCCTGATGAACGACCCCAACGGCAACGGTGTCGTCGTCGACCCCGCCGCCAAGCTCGAGGAAGAGCTCATCGTGCGCCCCACTTCCGAGACCATCATCTGGAGCACCTATAAGAACTGGATCAAGTCCTACCGCGACCTGCCCATCCTCTGCAACCAGTGGGCCAACGTTGTGCGCTGGGAGATGCGCACCCGCATGTTCCTCCGCACCGCAGAGTTCCTCTGGCAGGAAGGCCACACCGCCCACGCTACCCGTGAGGAGGCCGAGGAAGAAGCTCGCAAGATGCTCGACGTCTACGGCGACTTCGTGGAGAACTACATGGCTGTGCCCGTCATCAAAGGACACAAGAGTCCCAACGAGCGCTTCGCCGGTGCCCTCGACACCCTCTGCATCGAGGCTATGATGCAGGACGGCAAGGCCCTGCAGGCCGGCACCTCCCACTTCTTGGGGCAGAACTTCGCCAAAGCCTTCGAGGTGCAGTTCCTCAATAAAGAGAATAAGTTGGAGTATGTATGGGCCACCTCGTGGGGCGTCAGCACCCGCCTGATGGGCGCCCTCATCATGACCCACTCTGACGACAACGGCCTCGTGCTGCCGCCGCGCCTGGCACCCATCCACGTGGCCATCGTCCCCATCTGCAAGAGCGACGAGCAGCAGCGTCAGCTCGACGAGCATATCGCCCCGATAGTCAAGGCTCTTGAAGCTAAGGGTTTGGTGGTGAAGTACGACAACCGTCCCGAGTATAAGCCCGGCTGGAAGTTCACCGAGTACGAGTTCAAGGGCGTCCCCGTACAGCTGGCCATCGGTGCCCGCGACATGGAGAACGGCACCTGCGAGGTGCGCCGCCGCGACACCCTCGAGAAAGCCACGCTGCCCCTCGAAGGCATTGCCGACCACGTCTACGACCTAATGGAGGATATTCAAAAGAACCTCTTCAAGAAGGCTGCCGACTTCCGTGCCTCGATGACCCGCAAGGTCGACACCTGGGACGACTTCAAGGTCGAGATTGAGAAGAACGGCTTCCTGCTATGCCACTGGGACGGCACCCCCGAGACCGAGGAGCGCATCAAGGAAGAGACCAAGGCCACCATCCGCTGCATCCCCTACGACGCTCCCGAAGAGGAAGGCAAGTGCATCTACAGCGGCAAGCCCAGCCACCGCCGCGTCGTCTTCGCCCGCAGCTACTGATTTGAAAACCCTGCAAATAAACGTGGCCGCTGTGCGAGAGCACAGCGGCCCTTCTTTATTAATGCCGCTACCAAGTTGCTGAATTACAGCAAAACCTCTTTTTTTTGTGCGGTGTTGGGCAATATTATTCGTTAATTTGCGTTAATAAGTTCAGATACTAACCATCTAAAAACTTAAAACTATGAAGATTTGTAACAAAATGCTTGCGGAGTGCTTCGGCACCTTCGTTCTCGTTCTGGGCGGCTGCGGTACCGCGCTGTTCGGACATGTGGGCTTCCTCGGTGTGGCCATCGCCTTCGGTCTCACTGTCATCGCCATGGCCTACGGCATCGGCCATGTGAGCGGCGCCCACCTCAACCCCGCCGTCTCGTTCGGCGTGTGGGTCAACGGTCGTATGTCGTTCAAAGACATGCTCCTCTACTGGGTGAGCCAGATTGTCGGCGCCATCGTTGCCGGAGCTGTGCTGTTCGGCATCTACAAGGCTGCCCATCTGGGTGCCACGGGTGTCTTCGCCGCCAACGGTTACGGCGAGGCCTTCCAGGCTGCCGCCGGTGAGGGCTACCTCAATGTGAGCATGTGGGGCGCCTTCGCCATCGAGGCTGTGCTGACCTTCGTCTTCCTGATGGTCATCCTCGGCGCTACCGACGAGCGCAGCAATACCAAGGCCGCCGGTTTGGCCATCGGCCTGACGCTGACGCTTATCCACCTGGTGAGCATACCGCTGACCAACACCAGCGTCAACCCTGCCCGCTCCATTAGCCAGGCTATCTTCAGCGACTGCGCCACCTGGAGTGCCTGCAGCCAGCTGTGGCTCTTCATTGTGGCCCCGCTCGTGGGCGCCGCTGTGGCAGGCCTGTTCTACAAGTGCGTCTGCGGCGACTGCTGCTGCAAGAAGGCTTGCAAGAAAGACTGATTTACAGTTGTCTGATAGAAACAAGCGGCCCGCGCCATCCGGCGCGGGCCGCTTGTTTTATTGCCATACCCGAATAGATGGGGCATATCAGGCATGGCTTCGTGAGAGCTATGAGCAACATCCGATACGGGGTCGCTCCGTACCCGCTCCGTACTCGCTCCGACTGTTCACCGGTTGTTTAACGGTTTTTTGTCGAAGAAAGGTCGGAGGGGATACGGAGGGGATGCGGAGAGGGAAGGGACTGTCGGTCAGTCGGTGTCGCTGACTATGTTTCCGTGGCGGATTACTTCGTCGGTGACGGTGTTGGCGAGGGTGGGGGCGAAGGGGCGGCAGAGGCGGATGTAGTTGTCGGTCCAGCCCTGCATCGTGCCGTTGTGGTCGGTGTGTTCCCAAAGTACAGGTCTTGTCTTGCCGAGCTGGCTGTCGATGAAGGCGCGGTGTTTGTGCTCGCTGAGTTCGAGGAGACGGGCGGTGTGCTCGTGGCGGACGGGTATGGGTATCTTCTCGCCAAGGCGGAGGGCTGCGGTGCCGGGGCGGTCGCTGTAGGTGAATACGTGGAGGTAGGAAATGGGGAGCGAGTCGATGAAGCTGAGCACTTTGGCAAATTCCTCCTCGCTCTCGCCGTTGAAGCCCGCCATAACGTCGGCAGCTATGCAGGCGTCGGGCATGACGGCCTTGATACGCTGCAGTTTGGCGGCGTAGAGGGCGGTGTCGTAGCGGCGGTGCATGAGTTGTAGCACGTGGTCGCTGCCGGCCTGCAGGGGGATGTGGAAGTGGGGGAGGAAGGCGCGGCTTGAGGCCACGAAGTCGATGATGTCGTCGGTGAGCAGGTTGGGCTCTATGGATGATATGCGGTAGCGGAGGATGCCCTCAATCTGGTCGAGGCCTTTGAGAAGGTCTAAGAACGATTCGTTCCGGTGTTGGCCGAAGGTGCCGGTGTTGACGCCGGTGAGTATCACTTCTTTGGAGCCAGAGGCGGCGATGCGGCGTGCGGCGCAGAGAGTCTCTTCGATGGAGGCTGAGCGCGAGCGGCCACGGGCGAAGGGGATGGCGCAGTAGGTGCAGAAATAGTCGCAGCCGTCCTGGATTTTGAAGAATTTGCGTGTGCGGTCGCCCGAGGACCACTGCAGGGCAAAGCCCTCCCGCTTCGCGAGATCTTGGAAATTTTGGAGATTTTTTTTGTCTGGTCCGTCAAAATCTTGTGAAATCTCATTGAGCCTATTTCTAAGATTTGCAGAATTAAGCATATAGGGCAGCAGGTGTTTTCGGTCGTTGCCGAGGACGAGGGTGACGCCGGGGATGGCTTCAATTTCTTTGGCAGCTACCTGGGCGAAGCATCCCATGACGACAATCTGCGCATCGGGATTCTGGCGGTGTGCCTGACGTATGGCGGCGCGGCATTTCTTCTCGGCTACGGCGGTTACGGTGCAGGTGTTGATGAGGTAGAGGTCGGCTTTCTCCGCTCCCCGCGAGCACGCGGCCCAATCGACGATGGTGTTGCCCTCGGCGGCTAGGCGGCGCAGGATGTCGGAGGTTTCGGCGAAGTTGAGTTTGCAACCAAGAGTATGAGCGGCGATGTTCATAGCGTGGAGCGGCGGTGAAATGTTAAAAAAGTGATAAAATTTTGCCGGTTTGTGAAATATGCTTATCTTTGCAGTCGGAAAAAGGGACGGAAAGTGTGGGTATTGAGTTGATTGTTAGCAGAAAAGGTTCCCCAGATACCTTCTAAATTTTGGGTTTTGTAATAGTGTTTAATGGTAGATACAGCCCCCTGTCTTGGGGGCTGCGTCTTTTTTTTGTCGTGCCGTGCCGGGGCATTTCATGGAGGTCCCGGCTATCGGATAAGTTTTTCGAGGGGGGAGTCGTCCTCGTATTGGCAGCTGCGCACCATCTTGAGGCCGTCCTCGTCGGGGAAGATGGCAAAGTCGGGTTGCGGTTCGAGGATAAGCACTTCGCGGCCTTCAGGGTCCTTGGATACGCCTTGTACGCAGCTCATGGCCACTAGGATGCGGCTCTTGTGGTTGGCATAGGCGAAGAACTCGCTGCCAAGGCGGTCGTAGACGGCTTCGGAACTCTCGCGCGAAACCTTCTTGCTGCCATCTTTGAGGTATACGACGGTCTTGGCCTTGCCCTGCGGGGCGAGGCAGGCAATGTCGCGGACGGAGACGAACTCTGTGTCGGGTGTGAGGAGGCGTATGCGGCGGTCGCTTAGGGTGCCGTGGTTCCATGTCTCGTCGATAGTGAGGTGGCGCTCCTCGAAGAAGCGGTAGGCACCGTGGCGGAAGCCGTCCTTGTAGAAGCCTTCGCGGATGAGGAGGCCGTTGTCGTCATATTCGACAAGGCGTCCTTCGAGGCCACCGCGCACATAGATACCTGTTATGTAACCGTTCTCGCCAATGCGTTTCCACCAGCGGCCGTGGCGGTGGTTGTCGGCCCAGTGGGTCACCTCGGCGGTGTCGCCCTTGGAGGTGTAGATGACGTGGAGGCCGTGCTTGACACCCATCTTGTATTGGGCTTCTTTGACGAGGCGTCCGCTCTCGTTATAGAACTTCCACTGGCCGTCGCGGTTGCGCTGGTTGTAGGTGCCGGTGGCAAGGCGGTGGCCCTGCTCGTCGAAGGCCTCATGGGTGCATACACGCCCGGGCTCGGTGTATGTGTTGCGGATGCGTACGGAGCCGTCGTGGTAGTAGTAGGTGAAGACGCCAGTCTCAAGACCGTCGACGAAGGTGCCTTCGTAGATTTTGGAGCCGTCCTTGTCGGTGCGTACCCAGTGGCCCTGACGGCGCCCCTGCTTGTCAATCTTGTTCTGCGCCACAGCGCCGACGGAAGTCAGCATCATCGCGGCGGCGAGGAATAATAATGTCTTTTTCATTAGGTTGTACTTGCTATTATTTGTTTGAATAACGCCGTTTTATATTATTTATTTTAATATGTCGAAAAAAAGATGTATTTTTGCAGTCGAATAAAGCGACTAAAAATGAGAAATATTGCAGTGATACTGGCCGGTGGGACAGGCAACCGCATGGGTGCGGAGATGCCTAAGCAGTTTCTGCCCCTTGCCGGACGTGCTGTGATAGAATACCCAATGGATGCCTTCGACAGCCATCCGGCCATCGACGAGGTGGCTGTGGTTATGCACCCCGACTGGAAGGGTGAGTTTGAGGCCATTGCCAAGAGAAGCAGTTGGCGGAAACTGACCAAGGTTATTGACGGGGGCAGTGAACGTTACATGTCGACACTCAACGCCGTGATGGCGTATATCGACGAGCCCGACGACACCAACCTGCTGCTGCACGACGCGGCGCGGCCTTTTGTGACGGCAGATATTATTGACCGTGTGGTCAAGGCTCTGGAACACCACGAGGCTGTGGGGGTGGCTGTGCCCAGCACGGACACCATGTGGGAGGTGCATCCCGACTTCGACGGCAATGACTTCGGGCGTTTCGTGGCACGTATTCCCGAGCGCCGCCTTATGTGGCGTGCCCAGACGCCTCAGGCTTTCCGTCTGCCCCTGATACGCGATGCATACCAGCGGGCCCTGCAAGACCCCCAGTTCAATGTCACCGACGACTGTGGGGTGGTGCGCAAATACATGCCCGGCACCAAGATTGCGGTGGTGGAAGGCATGGAAAAGAATATGAAAATAACTCATGCGGACGACCTGTCCGTGATGCTAAACTATATAAACAATGGATAAGAAGACTGTGTATGTCGGCATGAGTGCCGACATGATCCATCCGGGTCATCTGAATATAATACATGAGGCTGTCAAACTTGGCAGTGTGACAGTCGGTGTGTTGACAGACGAAGCTATAGCCAGCTACAAGCGGTTGCCGTACCTCACCTACGAACAGCGTGCCGAGATAGTGAGCAATATCAAGGGGGTGGATCGTGTGGTGCCGCAGACGACTCTGGATTATGTACCCAACCTCCGTGAGCTGAAGCCTGACTATGTGGTGCATGGCGACGACTGGAAAGAGGGAGTTCAGCAGAAGACTCGCCAGCGCATTATCGACGCGATGGCGGAATGGGGCGGCAAGGTTATAGACATACCGTATACCCAAGGTATAAGCAGCACCGCCATGAACCAGCGTCTGAAGGAGATAGGCACTACGCCTGAGATACGAATGAAACGTCTGCGTAGGCTGATAGGTGCCAAGAAGATTGTACGTATACTGGAGAGCCACAGCGGATTGACGGGCCTGATAATAGAGAATACCTATGTGGATGTGAACGGTAAGAAAGAGGAGTTTGACGGCATGTGGGCCAGTAGCCTCACTGACAGCACCAGCAAGGGTAAGCCCGATATTGAGGCGGTGGATATTACAACGCGTTTGCACGACCTCAACGACGCCCTTGAGGTGACCACTAAGCCCGTTATCTTTGACGGTGACACCGGCGGCAAGGTTGAACACTTTGTATTCACCGTCCGTACTTTAGAGCGTCTGGGTATTTCGGCTGTCATAATAGAGGACAAGGTGGGGTTGAAACAGAATTCGCTGTTCGGAACCGATGCCGTGCAGATGCAAGACAGCATAGAAGGGTTCTGCGCCAAGATTAAAGCCGGCAAGAATGCCCAGATTACCGATGACTTTATGGTGATAGCCCGTATAGAGAGCCTTATTGCCGGCAAGCCTGTGGATGATGCCTTGGAGCGTGCTTTTGCATATGTGGCCGCCGGCGCCGACGGTATTATGATTCACAGCAAGAACAAAGACGGTATGGACATCAAGGAGTTCTGCCAGCGATTCCGCGAGAAAGACGTTGAAACACCTATAGTGGCTGTGCCGACAACATATAACCAGTTTACTGAAGAAGAACTGGCCTCGTGGGGCATCAATGTGGTTATCTATGCAAACCACATGCTTCGTGCAGCCTATCCTGCGATGGTGA
The DNA here is from genome assembly GCA_902777005.1 of uncultured Bacteroidota bacterium. Lineage (GTDB taxonomy): Bacteria > Bacteroidota > Bacteroidia > Bacteroidales > P3 > Colimorpha. The sequence continues at coordinate 80,793 of CACYSB010000003.1, read as the reverse complement.
ACTGCGCCAAGAGCATACTGATGCATCAGCGCAGCCTTGAGGCCAGCAACGAATACTGTATGCCGATAAAAGAGATACTTACTCTCATTCCTGGAACAAAGAAATGATTAAACCGCAGTTTTTTATAGAAAAACTCAAAGATGAGGGTGTGGAATTCTATGCAGGAGTTCCCGACTCGTTGTTGAAGAATGTATGCGCATATATTACAGACCATTTCGACGGCAGGCATAATATTATCGCCGCCAACGAGGGTGGCGCTGTGGCGCTCGCAGCCGGATACCATCTTGCCACAGGCAAGGTTGGATGTGTGTATATGCAGAACAGCGGAGAAGGCAATGCTGTGAACCCGTTGGCGTCGTTGACCGACCGCGAGGTGTATCACATACCTCTCTTGTTGCTGATAGGTTGGCGTGGCCGCCCCGGTGTGCACGATGAGCCGCAACATGTGAAGCAGGGTAAAGTGACTACAGGCCTGCTCAACGTGATGGGTATCAATTATGAGGTGTTGTCGAAGGAGGAAGACCAGGCAGCCAGACAGATAGAGAAGGCCATGCGTAGCATTCGTGAGACAGGCGATGCATATGCGCTGGTGGTTGAGAAGGATACCTTTGACAGCTATACGCTGCAGAATGTGGTGATGAACGACTACACCATGAGTAGGGAAGAGGCAATACGGACGGTCGCATCCAGTGTTCCGGCTGATGCTGTCATTGTAAGCACAACGGGTATGATAAGCCGCGAGTTGTTTGAATACCGTACTGCAATGGATCAGGGACATGAGCGTGATTTCCTTACTGTGGGATCGATGGGACATGCTTCTATGATTGCTCTAGGCATTGCCTTGCAGCATCCGGAGCGTAAAGTATATTGTTTCGACGGAGACGGTGCCAGTATCATGCACATGGGCAATATGGCTCTTGTAGGCAGCAAACATCTGACAAACTATGTCCATGTGGTGTTCAACAATGGTGCTCACGACAGTGTAGGCGGACAGCCAACGGTGGGTCATGATATTGACCTTGTAAGGATTGCCCATGCCATGCATTATGACGATGCAGTTTGTGTTGTGACGTCGGAACAGTTGAAAGAGACATTGGGCAATGTGCATACAGGTGGTACCAAACTGATTGAAGTCAGAGTGAAGAAGGGTAACCGTAAAGACCTTGGGCGACCGACCACTACTCCGATACAGAACAAAGAGGCTTTGATGGAATTCCTTAAAAAGTAATTGTGATGCAGCAGATACTTAAGGGATATGAGAACATAGAGAAGGCATTGTCGGAGGTGGGCAGCAAGCGTTATATGCTTGTATGCGATACGTCGTTCCCATTCCTGCCAATAAAAGATTGTTTCCATCCGGCAGCGTTGTTCAATGGATTTACCCCTAATCCACTTTATGAGCAGGTGTGTGATGGTGTGAGGCTTTTCAATGAGAACCAGTGTGATGCAATAGTTGCAGTCGGCGGTGGTTCAACTATCGACGTTGCCAAATGTATAAAGCTATACTGCAGGATGGACCATAAGGAAAACTATCTGCAGCAAGAATACAAGGATAGTGGTGTGCCATTGATTGCAATACCGACCACGGCAGGTACCGGCAGTGAGAGTACCCGTTACGCTGTGATATATTTTGAGGGGAAGAAGCAGAGTGTTACCCATGAAAGCATTGTCCCCAACTATGCCGTTCTTGAACCTGCATTGCTAAAATCACTGCCTCTTTACCAGAAGAAATGCACCATGCTCGACGCAATGTGCCAGTGTATAGAATCGCTGTGGAGCGTCAACTCCACCGACGAGAGTATGCTCCACGCCAAAATAGGCCTGCAGTTGATAATGGATCATTGGCACGGGTATATCGAGGACAATAGTGAGGAGGATGCGCAAAATATCATGATGGCAGCCAACTACGGCGGGCGTGCTATAAACATTTCGCAGACGACGGCACCTCACGCAATGAGTTACAAGCTGACCTCCATGTACGGCTTGCCGCATGGCCATGCTGTGGCGCTCTGTCTGCCAGAGGTGTGGGTGTATATGATGGAACACACTGACAAATGCATCGATCCGCGTGGCAAGAATCATCTGGAGTTCATCTTCGAGTGTTTGGGCCAAATTATGGGCTGTGACAGCGCATATAAGGGGCTGATGATGTTCCGCGCTATAATGTTCAGCCTTGATTTGCCATCTTTTAAAAGCAACAATATAGAGGTGGATCTTGATATACTGTCCAAGTCAGTCAATCCAGAAAGGTTGAGGAACAACCCTGTGTGGCTAGGCGATGTAGTTATCCGGAGGATATATAATCGTATTATAATCTGATTTATCATGGAAGAAGACTTTTCAAAATACAACGGGGAAGGAACCATGCTTCGCAAAGCACAATTAAGAATGCTGGACATTTTGGTTGAGGTGGACAAAGTGTGCAAAAGGCACAATATCCCTTACTGGGTCGATTATGGTACACTTCTGGGAGCTGTTCGCCATGGTGGTTTCATTCCCTGGGATGATGATTTGGATATTTCCATGATGGAAGAAGACTATAGGCGGTTTCTTGCCATTGCACCCCAAGAACTTTCCGAGCAATATGTGGTTCAAAATTCAGACACGGAGAAGTATTATCCACTTACTTTCTCCAAGGTGGTCGATGTCAAGTCGAGAACCATCGACAGTACTTTGGATTTCTCGCAAAGCAAGCGGAAACATCAAGGTATATGGATAGATATTTTCCCGATAATAAAAGGAAATGTACGCTTCCGCAGGTGGTTGGATCCTTTGTACGGCAGATGCTATCGTCGGGTCCATCATTTTGAACCGTTTAATGTCTCTGTCGCTATTGCATACTTGCTATACCCGTTCGTGTGGGTTTTAAAGCAAATGATGCTTCTCTTGAGTATGTTCTGTGATAAAAACCTGAGAATGGATGAATTTGGATTGACAGAGCCATTGTACGCCATGCAAAAACATTATAGCGACTATCTTCCCACAAAAGACATTCAGTTTGAAAAGATGGTGGTTTCTGTGCCTAACAATTATGACAAGGTGCTGACCGACTATTATGGGAACTATATGCAGGTGCCCCCTGAAGAGAAAAGGCAGATCCATACAACCTCGTATGAGTTCTGTGATTAGGACAAAAGAAAGCGTCCCGATATAATCCATTTGCTGCAAACATGAATATATTGTTTATCTCCGACAGACAAGCCTTGCCTACTTTCGGTGGTATTGAACGGGTTATCTGTAATCTTGCCAAGCAGTTCACGGCTGACGGTCATGAATGCTTCCACGCCTTCTTCTCATTGATGGATAACAAACAGATGCCGAATCCTCTTTTTAAGAAAGAGCTTGTATTGTCGGGCAATCTTCTGGATGAATTGGAGGGATTGATTGTGTCCAACAGGATAGATTTTGTTATCAACAATTGTATTGTGAAGGGGCATATAAAATCAATAATGCCGGCATTGCGGATGATAAAACCTCACACACCCGCCACAAAGTATTGCTTCCTATATCATAACTCTTGTGTTGGGGCCGAGCGGCTTCATTGTAGTTACGGCTTTTATTTGAAACGTTTCCTCTCAAAGTCATGGAATAAGTCCGATGTTTTGAAGGATGCCATGAAGGCTATGGTCTTCGATACCTTTCCTCATTTGGTCAAACTTTACTTCCGGAAAAAATACAAGCGTATCCCAGACAACGAGCCCAACCTAGTCTTGCTCAGTGAGCACTACAAACCGAACTTCGCCAATATTGCGGGATTGAAAACCATTCCACCCCGATGGCATGCAATAGGCAACTCACTTTGTTTCGACATAAAAGAAGATGTTGTGCTCGAGGCCAAGGAAAAGATTCTGTTGCTTGTGGCTAGAATGGAGGAAGACCATAAACGGATATCCAAGGCCCTCGAGATATGGGGTGTTGTACAAAAAAAAGCGCCAGATGTTGCCCAGGGGTGGAGTTTCGTGATAGTCGGGAACGGCAAAGACAAGCCAATATATGAGGATATGGTGAAAAAGGGACATATCCCGAATGTGACCTTTGCCGGCTGGCAGGACCCTTTGTCATTTTATCTGAAGGCGTCCATATTCATCATGGTGTCAATAACTGAAGGGTTTCCTATGACATTGATGGAAGCGAAGCAATGCGGATGCGTTCCTATCGTGTATGACAGTTTCGGGTCTTTGCATGATGTCGTTGAGGACGGCATCGATGGATTTATTGTCAGAAACAACGACAAGGATGCCTATGTTAACCATCTTGTCTCGCTGATGCAGAATGACGCGCTGCGCAACAAAATGGCTCAAAACGGCATTGTGTTAGCCCAAAAATTCAGTGTAGACAAGGTCGCCCGGGAATGGTACGCCTACTATGAGTCGTTATAGCGAACGGTAATTCTCGTTTGCTTTCCCAGCAGCCCTTTTGTTACGTTACAGCGGAACTGAATCAATTTTACGCCCTTCTTCGGTGAACCGGTGAGCGTGTGGCATATGCACAACACAATAGATGCGGCCCACTTGATTGCTTCCGAAATCAGGCGTTTCGCATATTTCTTCTTTCCAATATTCAGTGTGCGCAACCGTTCGCTTTTGCCGATAGAGTAGGTCAGCCTGTTGAAATAGTCGTCGCTTAGCTTCTTTTCAGGAATCAAATGATATAGTATTGCATTCGGCAGATAGTAGAACCGCATGCCTAAGGTCGTCATCTTGTCGAAGATGTCCTTCTCTTCCGCACCCACAAGGCTGTCTCCTTTCCGTCCCAGTTCTACATTGAACAAGCCTACTTTCTCAAATACAGAATCACGGTAGGCGGCATTTCCCCCTCCAGGGTAGTCGTTCTTTGGAAACTCTTTGATTTTGTCTCCAAGATATTTGTATCCTGTAATTAACGCTTTCGTGAAATGCGACATCCATGCAGGCTCCTCGGTCTCGTATCGTGGGATAATGGGGCCGCCGGCGGCCTCAATGTCGGTGTGTTGACTGAAAAAGTCGTAATATGTCTGTAGGTATTCGGCGTTTACCGATGCATCGTCATCCACGTATACCAGCACGTCTCCCGAACTCTCACGTATACCTCTGTTGCGTGCATGGGAAAGTCCTTGGTTTGTTTCCACGAAGTAGCGGAACCTCACCTCCGGGTAATCATGTACAAAGCGGTTACATTCGCTATTGGTGTTGTCTGTGCAGTTATTGTCTATCAGGACAATTTCATACAGTACTGGCGACAGGGTGTTCTCTGCCAGGCTTTTCAGCACATTGTATATATATTTGTCCCGATTGTAGGTGCAGATAATGACGGAAAGCATGGCGTTCTGTTATGATTTCTTCGGTTTACGGTAATATATCACAAGTGTGCCGGCCACGGCCAATACAAATAGTATGGAGCAGATGAGGGCGATGTTGTCCAGTTTGTGCATCCGCGGAGCCTCATTCCTGAATTCGATAATGTGGTCGCCGGCTGGGATAAACATGGCGCGGAGCACATAGTTTGCCCGAATGTATTTGGCAGGTTTCCCGTCAATGTATGCACGCCAGTCGGGTTCATAGTAAATCTCGCTGAACACCGCCAACTGCTCGTCGCTGGTGTGCGATTTGTACTTCAGATAGTTGGGGTTGTATGGCATCTGGTGCACCATCTCGATGTGGTCGTTGCTGTCTTTCACGCTCTCGTTGTCCGGCAGTGTGAATTCCTGTGTGTTGACCACGGCAGTGACTGCCGGGTTAATCTCGTTGAGCGCCAGTATCTCTTCGTTTGCACTTCCAACGGCTTTCACGTTGCTCACAAACCAGCAGTTGCCCAAGGCCTCTGGCAGTCGTTGCACTTGCCCGTTCTGCATCACCAGATAGCGTGTGTTGAGCATAGCCAGCACTTCGGGCTTGATATGGCGGCTCAGGTAGAAGTCTATAAGGTTCTGGTAGCGGCTCAGTTTGGCGGCACTGTAGCCTCCCACTTGGTGGTGGAATGCGCTTGGTTTGCTGTCGTTGTAGGTGTTTACGGCCAGGTTGAGCACGCGATAGTCTTGGTCGCCGTATCGGATAGCCATCTCGTCGATGTCGTAGTCCCACTGGTCTCTGCGGAGCTCCAGCTTGTTCTTATCCACAAAGTTCTCGTCGCTAAGGTAGCGACGGTCCACACCCCACAGGTCAAACAGCACCATGGCTACCATAATGCCTATTACGATGCCGCTGTTCTTTATTTTTCGGTTGATATACAGCCACAGGAACGCGGCGGCAATCAGAATCAGTATTATTGAGCGCCAGGAATCGGCCATAAAAAGCGCTTTGCGGTCTTTGATGAGCACATCCTGGATCATATTCCACTGCGCACCGTATTGTGATGCCATTTGTATGTCGCTTGCACCAGAGAATGAAAAGCTTCCTGAGAAGACCATCATCAGAAGTATAAACCCTGCTGTGATGGCTGAGGAGAAATACAAACCAAGGTTCAGTCTCTTTTGCTCCACAGGGTTGTCTTTGTCAAAGATGGCTTTCAGCGCCAGTACAGCCATTATTACCATGGTTACGTTGGCAATCACCAAACTCATGGATGGCGTGCGGAACTTGTTGTACATCGGCAAGTGGTCGAACAGAAAGCCATTTAGGCCCATCAGGTTCTTGCCCCACGACATCAGTATCGCCAGAATGGTGGCGATAAGTAGCCACCAGCGTTCCGGGCCCTTTACTACCCAAAGACCCATGACAAACAAGAATATTATGATGGCTCCAAAGTATACGGGTCCGCTGGTAAACGGCTGGTTGCCCCAGTATAGCGGTGCCTGGTTGCTGTGGAAGGTCTTGTAGAATGCACTCTCTGTGCTGACCTTCTCGCCGCTGCCGCCGCCATAAGCGCCCGGTACCAGCAGTGTGTATGTCTCTCCCACGCCGTAGCTCCATGCAAAAGCGTATCCTTTGTCAAGTCCTGTGCTGGTGTTCTGGCTGGCAGTGGCATTCTGCTCATGGTACAGGTCCTCCGCTGTCACCGTCAGCTCGTTGCCGCCACGCATAGTGTATTTCACATACTCTTGGTTCACGAACATGCGAGCGTTGACCCCTATGGCGAACAGCGCTCCTATCAACATGATGCATAATCCTGTCAGCAGGGGTTTCATCGTCTTGTCCTTGATGGCGTAAATGAAATACACAATGCCAAGGATTATGGCTCCTATCATCGTGTAGTAGGTAATCTGGATGTGGTTGCTGGCCACTTGGATGCCCAATGCCATTGCAAAGAGAATGCCGCCCCAGACATACTTCCTCCTTCGCAGTATCAAGAGCATACCTCCGAAGATGGGAGCTATCATTGACATCGCGTAGGCCTTTGTGATATGCCCCGCTTCTATGATTATGATGTTGTAACTGCCAAGTCCGAAGGCCAGTGCTCCAAGGAAACTGAGCCATGGGGAGAGCCCAATTGCTATCAATGCGACATAGAATCCTAGGAGGTATAGGAAGATGATGCCGATATTATTGTCGTGTCCCAGAATATTTAGGTTAAGAAACTGGAATGTCTTGTAAAAAAACGACTTGTTTGGAGGCGTGGTCACTTGGTATGACGGCATGCCGCCGAACATAGAGCTGGTCCATGTGCTGTACTCGCCCGTCTTGTCGTGAAAGTCGTGCTGCTCCTTGGCCATGGCCTTCCATTTCAGTGTATCGCCCTGCACAATGTCCTTGCCCTGGAGCACCGGTGACATATAAATGCAGGCTACTGCCAGCATGGCAAGTATAAGTCCCGCGTGAATCAGTATCTTCTTCTTCATATTATCTGTTTGTTTCTATTCTATAAATTTGTAATCTGTAACCTGTAACCAGTAACCTTTATTTCACCGTCGGGTATTCGACGCGCACATGGTAGATGCTCATCATCTTCTCTTTGAGCATCCGGCGGATGCGGGCAATGTCGCCGTAGGTGAGGTCGCAGTTGTCCAGCTGCCCGGCCTGTATCTTGCCGTCTATCAGCTGGTCCACCATCTTGTCGGTGGCCTCCTTACTGTGCACCTTAAGGCTGCGGCAGGCAGCCTCAACCGTGTCCACAATCATCACCACCGCTGTCTCGCGGCTGTAGGGGCGCGGTCCGGGGTAGCGGAACAGGCTCGCGTCGAAGTCCCCATCAGGGTGGCGCTCCAGTTCTTTGGCGTAGAAGTAGCCCGTGTAGGTGGTGCCGTGGTGTGTGCGAATGAAGTCCTGCACCTCCGTTGGCAGGTGGTAGTGGCGCGCCAGCTCAAGACCGTCGGTGACGTGCGAGGTGATTATCTGTGCGCTCTCCGCATAGTCCAGCTCCTCGTGCGGGTTGAAATCCGAGCTTTGATTCTCCGTGAAGTAGAAAGGGTTGCGCGTCTTGCCTATATCGTGATACAGGGCTCCCACTTTCGCCAACAGCGCGTTGCCGCCTATGTCGCCCATCAGGTCCTCCGTGATGTTGGCCACCTGCATCGAATGTTGGAAAGTGCCCGGCGCCCGGCGCGAAAGCTCGCGAAGTGCCGGATGCCCCGTGCTGCTAAGTTCCAGCAGCGTCAGGTTGGTCGTGATGCCGAAGAACTTCTCGAAGAGATATATCAGCGGGTAGGCCAGCAAAGTCAATATCGCGTTCAGGAAGAACATCAGGTAGCGGTTCAGCGTAAGCGCATGCAGGTTAGTGTCCTGGCTGAGCACGCCGGCCGTGTATATGAACGAGTAGCTGAGGAATATCACCAGTGCCAATATGAAAAACTGGCTGCGGCGTTCCAAGTCCCTCACCGCTATTATGCTCATCATGCCCGTTATCAGCTGGTAGAAGATGAACTCAAACGAGTTAGGCACCAGGTTGGCCAGTATTATCACCGTCGTCAGGTGTATGTAGAGCGCTACCCGCATGTCGAAGAAGACTCGCATCAGAATGGGCACAATGCACAGCGGCACCAGCAGCACCCAGTCGGGGTTCACCCTCGTCACCAGTGCCACCACGGCCGACATCAGCAGTATCAGCAGCATGACGAAGGTCACCTTGCGGTTATCCTCCAGTATCGGATGCCTCGTGTTCTTCAGGAACATGTACAGGGCCACGAAGGCTATCACCGCCAGCAGCAGTTGGCCCGCCATCTGGCCGGCAAGGCTGAACGAATCGCTGAAGCGGCGGTCGTTCTCCGCCTCCAGACTGCGTATTACCAAAGCCTTCTCCTCGCTCACCTCCTCGCCTTTACTCACAATGTGGTCCCCCGCCATCACCATCTGGCTGCTGTAGCTTATCTGCGACAGACGGCTCTCAAGCTCCAGCGCCGTGCGCGCTTCGTCGGGCACCAGGCTCGGCACCAGCAGGCTGTCGCGCAGCAGGCCCGCGTCGAGGTCGGCGGCACTCACATACTCGCTGCCCCTGTGCATGCTGCCCACGTTGCCCTGTAGCACCACCACCTCATGCCCCTGAATGTCGGTGTAGCCCTCGGGCAGCGCTATGTAGCCTATGCGGTAGATGCTGTCGATCTGGCGGCGCAACCTGCGGCGCTCGGTGCCGTCGAGATGCCTGTGGGTCTTATCCAGACGCCTCACAGCCGTCTCGCGGGCTGTGGAATCCACCCTGTAGTACAGTATCGCGCGCTGCCGCTCGATCTCCTCCTGGTCGCGTATCTCGTCGGCCGATTTCAGCACCGCGAAATCGTACGGAGCCACCAGGTCGGCTCCGCGCCACACTGCTCCAACCTTGTAGTCGTAGTGCACACCGTGGCGCGTATGCGGGAAGATGACCACGATGGCGGCTGCCGTGATCAGCATCGCCAACACCTTGTATAGCAACGGTAAACGCTTTACCGTAGAGGTTAATATATTGCTCATGGCGTCAATGTTACAATTTGCAAAGATACGACTTTTTATAAAATGTACAAAAAAAAGCTTAAAAAGACCTGCCGGAATGATACAGAACCAGTCAATCCACCCCGCTTCACTGTAATGCCGGTGGTACTTCGCAATCCCTCAGTCCCCTCTCCGATAGTTCACCGGTTGTTTACCGGTTGTTCTCCGATTTTAATCGCTAAACAACCGGTAAACAACCGTTATACGGACGGAGGAATGACGGTGCGGAGTGGGAGAGGATAATGAAAGGCGTAAAAAAAATGTGTCGTTCACACAATAAAAACGGCAGGGCGGTGTTATTGTCATAATTGATAATATTTAAAAAAGAGTATATAAGATGAAGAAAATCTTTGCTATCGCTGCCGCAGTGCTTATGACTGCCAGTATGTTGAGTGCCCAGAACAGCTTTAAGGGCATTGTGAAGTACAAGGTGGAATCCACCGGCCAGGTGGCCATGCAGATTCCCGAAGAGGCCGCCACTGCCGAGATCAAGGTCTCTGGCAACGACATGTACACCAAGAGCGCCATCTTTTTCCAGTCACCCTTCTCGGAGTGCGTGCTCGTGCAGAACCTCACCATGACCCGCTGCGAGAACTACGGCATGCTGCTGAGCTACCTCCGCAACCAGGGCTCGGAGTTCGACTATCAGGGCGACGGCAAGCTGATTATCAAGAACACAGTGGAGGCCAGCGCCTTCGACAGCCTCGAGATTGTCGACACAGAGCCCGGCCATTTCTACTTCGAGTACACCAGTGAGACCAAGGAAATCGCCGGCGTGACAGCCAAGAAGCTCATACAGCACCGCTACGACGAGGAGGGCACCGACCATCCGACAGAGATGTGGATAAGCGACGAAATAGGCCCGCGCATCAACATCCTCTTCAACGGCATCAAGGGTATGCCCCTGCAGTGCACTGTCGATGCCGGTGAAGGCAAAGCCATCACCTACACCGCCACCGAGGTGGTGAAGGGCAAGGTCAAGGAAGCCGACTTCCTGTTGCCCGACGGCTACGACACCCTCAGCGAGGAGGAACTCGAGACCCTCGGCACCCAGCTGCAGGAAGAGCTTGAGCTGCTGCAGGAAGAGTAGTGGGAGAGTTAAGTGTGAAGCGTTAAGTGATACGTTAAGTGGGCAAGGGTAAAAAGAAAACGACAGCCAAAGGCAAGGGCGCCGCAGGCAAGAGCCGTGCGGCAGCTTTCGTGGCGTTCCTGCGCAGCAAGCGTTTCGCCCATATCCGTGGGGCGTTCTACGTGCTATTCTCCGTCTTCCTTGTTGTGGCCATGACGGGCTACTATGTCACTGACGCGCGCGGCGGATGGGCCGGCTCGCTGGGCAAGGGGGTGGCGGAATTCTTCGCCGTCAACCTTTTCGGCATCGGCAGCCTGGGCTTCTCGCTGCTCTTCTTCGTCTACGGCATGCGGCTGTGGGACGTAGTGGTGATGCCTTGGTGGAAGACCTTCGGCAGCACCGTCTTCTGGATGCTTTGGTGTTCGCTTACCTTGGGCTATATCGGCGGCGCGTGGGTCAAGAGCGCAGGCTTCGAGAGCTACGCCGGCATAGGCCTGCAGATGGCCGAACCTCTGCATAGGCTTATGAGCTGGTGGACGCTCGTGGCCCTGCTGTTTGTGGCCGTACTGTTCCTGGTGCTCGTGCACAAGGTTGAGCTGCCCAAAGTGGAAGGTGAGAAAATTAAGGAAACTGGTGAGAAGTTGAAAGAAGAGATGGTGAAGGGCCTTAAGGTTGTGGGGCACGAGATTGAGTCTGTGGCGACTGAGGATGAAGGTGAAAGGTTAAAGGTGAAAGGTGAACGGTCGGCTGAGGCAGTTGATGCCGTCCGCCAAGAGGAAGACGAGGGCGTGGATGCCGATTTTGAGGAGGAGGCACTTAAGCTTTTCCGCCAGCCGGTGCAGCTTCAGCCCGAAGATGAGCTTCCGGTGGACGAAGAGCCCGCTTTCAGCATCGACGACGAGTTCGCCCGCATCAACGCCAGAGCGCAAGGGGCGGAGATTGCCCTCGACGCTGATGTCAGCGTCCCTGAGACCGGCGAGCCCACATCCGGCGATGTGAGTTTCACGATAGAAGAGCCCACCGGCGGCGAGGCCCTGCAGGAACCGGAACCTCAGGAAGAAGAGACTCCCGAGGAACTGGATGACGACGACTATCGCCGCCACTACGGTATCGACGAGCCCTACGACCCGCATCTGGATCTGAGCGACTATGTGATGCCCGAGACGGCACTGCTGGAAGACTGGGAGGTTTCCAATGTGCGTGTTTCCAAGGAAGAACTCGTGGCAAACAAAGACCGTATCGTGCAGACCTTGCGCGACTACGGCATAGAGATTACCGAGATTACCGCTACGCCGGGTCCTACGGTGACCCTATACAAGATTAAGCCTGCCCCAGGTGTGCGCATCAGCAAGATTAAGAATCTTGAGGATGACATTGCCCTCTCGCTGGCCGCCCTCGGCATACGTATCATAGCCCCGATACCTGGCGAGAGCAACGTCGGCATCGAGGTGCCTAACGCCAAGCCGCAGATAGTGGCCATGAAGACCATGCTCGAAAGCGAAGCCTTCCAGAACGCTAAGGCGAAGATGGAGCTGCCTGTGGCTTTCGGCAAGACCATCAGCAACGAATGTTTCGTCACCGACCTGGCCAAGATGCCGCATCTGCTGATGGCCGGTGCCACTGGTACCGGTAAGAGTGTGGGTCTGAACGCCGTGCTGGCGAGCCTGCTCTACACCAAGCACCCCAGCGAGCTTAAGCTGGTGCTTGTTGACCCCAAGAAGGTTGAATTTAGCCTCTACTCGGCGTTGGAGCGCCATTATCTGGCCAAGATGCCTGGCGACGAGGAGCCCGTTATAACCGACGTCAAGAAGGTGGTGCGCACGCTCAACAGCCTCTGCATAGAGATGGATTCGCGCTACGACTTGCTGAAACAGGCCAAGGTGCGCAAGATAACAGAATACAACGACAAGTTCTGCAAGCGGATGCTGAGTCCGGCCAACGGACACCGCTACCTGCCGTACATAGTGGTGGTTATAGATGAGTTTGGTGACCTTATCATGACGGCCGGAAAGGAAGTGGAATTGCCGATAGCGCGTCTGGCACAGCTGGCACGCGCCGTTGGTATACACCTTATCATAGCCACCCAGCGTCCGACGACGAACATCATCACTGGTACCATCAAGGCCAACTTCCCAGCGCGTGTGGCCTTCCGCGTTACCAGCGGCATCGACAGCAAGACCATCCTCGATACCGGTGGTGCACAGCAACTGATAGGCCGCGGCGATATGCTTATTTCGTTGGCCGGCAAGGATATGATACGTCTGCAGTGTGCCTTGATAGACACACCGGAGATTGACAAGTTGGTCAAATATATAGGAGATCAACGCGGCTATCCCGACGGCTTCGAGTTGCCGGAATATCTGGATGAGAATGAAGAACCCAACAAGGAGTTTGATGCCAAGAGCAAGGACGAGTTCTTTAATGATGCCGCCCGCTTGGTGGTTGCGTCGCAGTTCGGCAGCACCAGCCTCTTGCAGCGTAAGCTGCAGCTCGGCTACAACCGTGCTGGTCGCATAATAGACCAGTTGGAGGCCGCAGGCATTGTGGGACCAAGCAACGGCTCGAAGCCACGCGACGTGCTGATACACGACGAGGTGAGCCTCGAAGAATTATTGAAATCATTATGATTATGAAACGCAAGATATTGATACTGGCAGGTGTCGTGCTGCTGCTGACAGCAGTGGGATGTTCGAAAAAGAAAACGTGCCGCTGCATTGTGCGAGGCGCGGGTTCATCGCTCGTGCGTGTTGTCAAGATAGACAAAGGCGAATGCACATCGCTGAGGTACTATGAGTCTCACGACGAGCTTGACTCTATATGGCTTGAGCCGCTGCTTTGTACCGACTATGAGTTCCGTATTGACTCCATCTTTGAAGAATAGTAATGCCATGAAAAAGATATTGCTTATAGTCTCCGCCGCGATGCTGATGCTTGTTTCCTGCAACAAGGAACGCCAGTGCAAGTGTGTATACAACGACGTTGAAGAGGACAACACGCTCCGTTTCATCTATGTCGACGGTGGCATGAAATGCGAAAGCATCACCGAACTTGCCGAGGAAAAACATATCACCGACAGTAACTCTACGCCACCGACGCATTCGCTGACACGTGTTGATATTCACAAGGTCTCGTGTCGTGAATATGGCCGCAAGTAGGATTGCATTGCGGGTTTTGCTTGCCGCACTGTTTATTTTGTCTGCTGTGGCCAAGCTTGTGGCCATAGATGACTTTGAACTTTACGTCTTTTCTTTCGGTTTTATGCCGCTCACGCTGACATATATTGCCACGCGTATATGTATAGCTGCTGAGTTTTTGCTGGGAGTCCTCATCGCTATAGGTTGGTGGCGCAAGTGGGTTAATCTCGCTGCAATGGCGATGCTTCTGCTATTTAGCATCTTCCTCTGCTACGCTGCTTTGATAGGACGCACGGACTCGTGTCAGTGCATGGGTCGGTTGGCCGATATGTCTCCGGCGGTGTCGCTGCTGAAGAACGCAGTGCTTATAGTATTGGTGCTGTTGTATATGCGACTGGTAAATAATGGTGAAGACCGTGGATGCCTTACGAACAGAAAAAAAGTGTTGATTACTGCTGGACTGGTGGTGGCTGTGCTAGTGGCGGTTTTCACCATATCTGTGCCAGACAGCTGGATGTTTGGCGACGAAGATATGCTCTATGACAAGGCTTTGCTGCACGAGACCCTCGATGAACGTCAACTTTCTGAAGGACACAAATTAGTGGCTTTTGTCACTCCCGGATGTCCCTACTGCCGCATGAGTCGCGAGAAGATTGGTTCAATTGCTAAAAGGCATAATCTCGACACCACGGATATAGTATATCTGGAGCCTGCCGACATAGGTAACGAACGCTTTATGGGCATTACATATGGCAACAGGCCGCTGATAATGCTGATAGCTGACGGTGAGCCACAGGCTACCTACCACTATCGCAATATTAGTGAGCGAGAGGTCGCAGAATTCCTCAAATACTGACTGTTGTCGGTGCGGTGAAATCTTGTTGGTAACTTTTTATAAATGATAATAGGAAAAAGTGTATCTTTGCACTTTAATATTATGTTATTGGGATAGGCAACGTAAACGTTATCAATATATTCTAATATAATTAAAAAATCAAAAAGCATTATGAGCGGTTTCTTTGGCGTAGTAAGTGAACGCCCTTGTATCTCCGATTTGTTCTACGGAACAGATTATCATTCGCACCTTGGCACTAAACGTGCTGGTCTGGCAACATTTGATAATGGTCAGGCACACCAGAACATCCACAACATCCAGAACTCGCATTTCCGCCCTAAGTTTTCCAAGGACTTGGGTGAGATGACAGGTAATGTGGGTATCGGTGTCATCAGTGACACCGAGGCGCAGCCGGTGATGGTGAATTCGCACTTGGGTCGTTTCGCTATTACCTCGGTGAGTAAGATTAACAACATCGATGAGCTGGAGCAGGACTGTCTGGAACGTCACCAGCAGTTCACAGACTTGAGTCGCGGCAAGACAAACCCCACGGAGCTTGTCGCACTGCTTATTTCTCAGGGTAAGGACTTTGTGGACGGTATCGAGAATGTGTACAATAGGGTGAAAGGTAGTTGTTCGATGCTGATATTGACGCCTGACGGCATTATTGCGGCCCGTGATCGCTATGGCCGCACCCCCATAGTTATAGGCCGCAGGGGCAATGATTATGCTGTGGCCAGCGAGAGTCACTCGTATATTAATCTCGGCTATGAGACCTGTCGTTTCGTGGGTCCAGGTGAGATTGTAAAGGTCACTGTGGACGGCGGTATCAAGGTATTGCGCCAGGCAGAGAAGAAGAACCAGATATGCTCGTTCCTCTGGATATACTATGGCTATCCTTGCACCGAATATGAGGGTATCAATGCCGAAGAGGTGCGCTATAATTTGGGTCGCATTATGGGTCAGCGCGATGACATCACTCCGGACTTTGTGAGTCCCATACCCGACAGTGGTATCGGTATGGCGCTGGGCTACAGCAATGGTCGCCAGATACCTTACAAGCGTGGCCTCTTGAAGTACACCCCCACATGGAGCCGCAGTTTTATGCCGGTTAGCCAGGCCGACCGTTTCCTGGTGGCCAAGATGAAGCTCATCCCCAGCCGTGCCGTGCTTCAGGGCAAGGAGGTGGTCTTTTGTGACGACTCGATAGTGCGTGGCACGCAACTCCGCGACAACGTGAAGATGCTTTACGACTATGGTGCCAAGAAAGTGCATGTGCGCATCAGTTGTCCTCCGCTGGTGCATGGCTGTACTTTCCTCAATTTCAGTGAAAGCAAGACCGACCGTGAACTCATAACACGTCGCGTTATAGAGGAACTTGAGGGCACGCCCGCCGCTCGGCTTCCAAAAGAGCAGCTTGCTTTATACCAGAACGCAGATACGAAACAGTATGCCGATATGGTGGAGGTTATACGTCAGCATGTAGGTGTGGACACCCTAAAGTTCAACACCGTGGCTGATGTCTGTGAGGCCATAGGCCTGCCAAAGGAGAGCATTTGTACGCACTGCTTTGATGCTTCTTCCTATGGGGATTGAAAAAGAGATAAATGATAATAATATAGAATATGAAACGTCTGCTATTGCTCCTGATAGCCATTGTGTTTTGTGGTACTGCAGTCGCCCAGAGGCCGAAGGTAAAACCAAAGCCGATACAGCCGCCAACTGTACTCAGTGTGGGGGAGATACTGGGGAACTACGGTCTGGATTCAGCTTGGGTCAACGACACAGCGGCTGCGATGGCCTACCTTGCAGAACAGCCTGAGGATTATGTGGCGCTCACTAACCTTTGCGTTTCAATCCGCACTAAAGCCCAGAATGCCATCAGCTCGATAGAGAACGATTATGAGTTTCGTGACAGCCTTATTTGGCTTGATAGCAACACGGTGCTGGCCGACTACCCTATATACGAGTACCGTCTGCGTCTGCTGGCTGACTTGATGGGCAAGATGAGTATACGTTACAGCCGTCTAGAGCAACAGCGCATAGAGACCGAGAGGGAGGCAGCACGTCAGCGTGCCATAGAAGAGGCCCGCCGTCTGCAAGAGGAACGTAACCGTATTGCTTCGGATTTGCGTTCAAACATTGAGTTGCACCATAGGGCAATCATAGAGAAATGTGATGGCGCTGGTGTAACTGACAAGGTGAAACTTAAAGAGTTAAAGGACCTCTACTACAGTTATCTGATGGTGTACAACAAGTATGACTTGTCGGTAGGCAATGCTACAAATGGGAGTATAGCCAAGCTGGACGAACTTAATGCTTTTCAGAATGACATGCTGGAGAATGTGCTTGGCAACAACTCTCTGCCATTCCAAATAGAGAACTTCAAGAATGTGTTAAAGGTACGCTGCGAGAAAGAAAATAGTGACGTATACCGCAGTTACACCAAAGTCTTCAAACATACTTCGGTGCCAGTATCGTTTGCCGACGTGAAGGAATATGAGGAATATATAAACCGCATGCGTACCGTCATCAATGTGCAACAGCGTTACATGCAGACCATCGACCTGCGTGCCACTATCGTTAGCGGTACTGATGCCATAAGTAACCAGTATGGAAAGAAATACCGCCAAGTGGTTGGCTCGTACAAAGAAGTACTGAAAGGGTTGAACCAGACGCCGTCCTTCACCACCAACGCCGAGAGTCTACTCTTCATACAGAGTCTTGAGGACTTTGTGGCTGCTCAACAGCTGTATGTTGATTACTTCAGCCAGTTGGAGGAGATTACGCAGCGTTCCGACACCATCATGAATCGAGGCACTGCTAATAAGCAGTTGTACGATGTGGTGGTAGCATACCGTGAGATAAACGAGAACCTCATACCCCCGCCTACTTTCCGTGATCCCGAGGGCGCCAAGGTTTACGGGGCGCAGCTTGAAGAGGTGCGTCACGTGCAACAGTGTTATATGGACGTTCTCACGCTGCGCACTACGATAGCCCGTAACGACGATACAATCACATCGGTTAAGAAGCTCGACCGAACTCTCGCCAATGGTTATAAACTTCTACGTAAACAGACAGATCTTAGACCTAGTTTCGCCACAGTGGAACGTGGCCGCAGTTTCATCGACATGCTCAATGCACACATCGAAATGCAGAACCTCTGCCTCACTACTAAGAAGAAACTTGACCAGATAAAGCGCAATGAGGCAATGATTGACTTTAAGGAGAACCCTTTCCGCAATATCGTGAAGGCATATAGCCGCATGTACAAAGCCTACAGCGATGTCAGTGAGATTACGAATCTCGAGGACTTGCGCCGCTACAGTCGTCAGTGCGACCGTATCATCAACCTTCAGGAAACATTTATTGAGGTTCAGAAGAGTCCCTCAGCGAAGGATATCGATACGAGTTTGAAGCGTGAAACTTCCATCGACAAGATTAAGCTTGTTGTTGGCATCAAATAGCATTATTTACAAAAGACCAGTTGTTCGGCGGTGCCATCGGTGCCGCCGTTCACGTATACAGACTCTATGCGAGAGTGGAAGGTCTGACCTTCCAAGGGGCTCCATCCGCACTTGCTCAGCAATGATTCCTTGGTGACGGTCTCTTCCACGCCAGTGCGCACCAGCACCAAATCTGCTTTATACCCTTTGCGGATAAAGCCACGATCCTTTATGCCGAAGAGTACCGCTGGATTATGACACATCTTCTGTATTATCATTGTAAGCAGTTCATCGTTGTTGATGGTTGCCTCCAGCATCATCTGCAGAGAGTGTTGTATCGATGGTATGCCGCTCGGTGCGTCGAAGTATGGCTTGTGTTTTGCTTCCAGTGGGTGTGGTGCATGGTCGGTGGCTATAGTGTCTATTATGTCGTCTTCAAGGGCTGTCCATAGTGCCAGCCGGTCGTCGTTGCTCTTGATGGCAGGATTGCACTTAATGAGGTTGCCCAACTCCGCATAGTCACGGTCGTCGAACCACAGGTGGTTAGGTGTCACTTCTGCGGAGATGTTCTTTCTCCCCAAATCGAAGTTGCTGAGCAGACTGAGCTCCGTTGCTGTTGAGATATGTGCCACATGGAATCGTGTGCCGTATTTCCGAGCACGCTCTATGGCGTGGTAAGTGCTTAGAAAACAAGCCTCGCTGTTGCGTATTTTGGGATGTAGTGCTGCAGTCTCTTCTGGAGTGCCCTGATATTGTAGTTTGGCATTAGCCATATTGGCCTGGATGACGCGCTCCTCCTCACAGTGTGCCACGATGAGCTTGCGGGCTTCGCGGAAGAGGCGGTCGAGCTGCTCCCGGTCATTGACAAGCATGTTGCCCGTCGAAGAGCCCAGGAAAAGCTTTATTGCGGCATAGCGTGTAGGCTCTATGGCCAGCAAGCTATCTATGTTTTTGTTTGTGGCGCCGAGCATGAAGCCATAGTTGACGGCACTGTCTCGAGCAGCGAGTGCCTCCTTGGCCTCCAAAGCTTCAAGGGTGGTAGTCTGTGGATTGGTGTTGGGCATGTCTATCACCGATGTCACACCACCAGCACGTGCTGCTCGGCTCTCTGTGTAGAAGTTACCGGCTGGGTTTTCGCTCATGCCGCCGTCGCGGAAATGTACATGAGTGTCAATTACGCCGGGCAGCAGCAGTAATCCGGTCGCATCAACAGTGTTTCCTGTTTCGATATGGCAGTTGCCTTCAACAATATCGGCTATTTGGTCACCCTCTATGAGTACCGAACCATTGAAAATGCGACCCTCGTTGACGATGGTCGCATTATTTATCAAAGTCCTCATGATATCAGAATTTTCGTCCTTCTGCCCAACGACGTCCGGCAATCTGCGCTTCGGCTGAGGTGTTGTATTGGTTCTTTACCACGAACTGTCCTGTGTGGTCGATGCAGCCCCATTTGCCGTCCATCTTGGCAGGAGCCACACGGTCGTTCCATACATAGGTGAAAAGCTTAGCATCCTCGAGCGTTGGCTTAATGACCCATTCGCCTTTGTAATCGACGTATCCCCAAGCTTGTGTGCCGGGGTCCATGATGGGGTAGAGCCAATGACCCAGCTCCTCGCCACGGTCCCACTGGTCGCCAGCAAGCCAGGCCTCGCTACTAAGCGTGAAGACGTTGCGCGAGAGGTCGTCGCCGGTGTCGCTGACCACCATCCATTTGCCATCCAGTTTGGCTGTGGCGAAGAGTCCTGTATCGTTGGCAAATCGTGTGGCGGCCTCGTATTTGGGCTGTATGCGCCACTCGCCACTCCAGTCGACCCAGCCCCACTTGCCGCTTACGGGATTGCTTACGGGATAGCGCCATCCTTCGAGGCTGCGTCCGTGCTCATACTGCAGCAGGGCGTCAGCGGCCTCTTCCTGCGTGAAGAATATGGGGGTGCTGACGATGTTGCCGTTGCGGTCGATGTTGCCCCAGCGTCCTTCCTGCTTCACCTGTGTGTATGGGTAGTTGTTGTCGCTACCCATAGGGGTGACTTCTTCGTACAATGGTTGTACCGCCCAGCGCCCCAGATAGTCAACAAATCCCCAAAGACCATTCTTGGGATTGGTGACGGGCACGCGCCATGTGTAGTAGTTACGGCCAACGGCCCACTGTGCACCGGCCTCTTCCGCCTGCTCTGCGCTGTGGAAGATATTGTTGACAACCAGCACACCGCGTCCGTCTATGCAGCCCCAGCGGTCGTCTTTCTTGACCGAGGCGTAACTCTTCGGATCGCGCCCCTGGTGGGGGTTGGCGGCTTGATAAATCGGCTGGTATTTCCAGCGGCCGTAGTAGTCCACAAAACCCCAGCGACCGTCGCTTGCGTTGCGGGCGGGGTACACCCACTTGCCAGGTTCAACCAGATTCTCCCATTGGTGTCCGGCTTCTTGAGCCACTTCTTTACTGGGGAACATGTTGCGGCACACCATGTTGCCGTCGATGTCTATGCAGCCCCATTTGCCGTCCACTTTCACCGGTGCCCATCGTCTGACATTACCCTCGAACTCGCCGGCGCGCTGGTACTGTGGCATCAGCTTCCATGTTCCGTTGTCGTTCTTGTATCCGAAAGTTTGTGTGGCGCTCTCAAACACAGGTTTCTGTGCTTGGGTGCCCATTGCGAAGAGCACTGTTAGTGCAGCGATAAAAATGCTTTTCTTCATTATAGTGTGTTTTGTTTATTCTTCTTTTAGTTAGTTCTCTCTCAGGTCAAGCAGACGTCGGCGCGCCACTACATACGTCGTGCGACGGTCCGTGATGGCGTTCTCGGCCTGCAGCAGCAGGGCGTGAGCCTGCAGCACCTCCGAGAGGGTGGCGTTGCCGGCTTCATAGTTGAGGTTGGCCAGCCGGTAGTTCTCCTGCGCCACTTCCAGCGCCGAGCTGTCCGACTTCATCAGCATATAGGCGTCCACCATGTCGCTGTAGGCCTTTTCTTCCTCGAGCGACATCAGGTTGGTGTAGTTGTCACGCATTATCTGAGCTTCTTCTATGGCTATGTTGTGCTGGTGTATCTTGTGGGCGTTCTCCCACCAGGCTGTCAGCGGAACTTGCAGCGAGAGCATCGCTATACCGTTGGCCGAGGGGTCGGTCTTGATGATGTTGCCGTAGAAGCCGATGCCTATGAAGGCTATCTGCGGCAGCTGCTCACCGATGGTCATCTTTTTCTTCAGCTTCTCGGCTTCCACGTTGATGCGCAGCAGCTGCATCTCCGGACGCAGACTGTCGGGTTGCAGCGTTTTGTTGAAGTTGAGGGGCGGCAGGCTGGGGGAGGAGGGCTCCTCGAAGACTATGTCGTCCGAGTACTCAATACCTATCTGTTGGCAGAGCAGTCTCTTCGACAGGCGTATGCCGCTGGTCAGCATCTGCTGGTTGGCGAGCATCTCGTTGCGCTTCAGCTGCACCTGCAGGGCGTCGGCTTTGGTCACCAAGCCGTTGGCCAGCGCCACATCCACGGTATGGTCCAGCGAGTCTATCAGATTGAGGGCCGCTTCCAGTGTGGCCACTTTCTGCTGCAAGCCTGTGACGAGATAGTACGACGACTCGATGTTTTCCATCACGTCGCGCATCTCCGCCGTCGCCTGCAGTTCTGCAGCCTCCACGCCCAGCTTGGCAAGCCGGTTGCCGTTCACTATGCGTCCGCCGACAAATATGGGCTGTACCACGGTGCCCGACACGCTGGCTCCTTTCTTCATCAGCGTCAACTCCTTTTTGACATCGGTGGAGGTCTCTGCTATTTCGTATATCAGTTCTAGCAGTTCGCGCATGTCGTTCGACTGGATGTCTTCCAGACCGAAGCGAATCAGCGGCTCTGCGGCATAGTAACCGAAGGCTCCCAACTGCAGCTGCGGGAAATATTTGGTGAATGCTTGCCTCTTGACCTCTTGCGCTTTCATCACCTCCAGCTGCGACGTCCGTATGTCGGCGTTGTGCTTACGCGCCAATGCCAGGCAACTGTCCAAGGTCAGCGTCTGGGCCGACGTTTGTGTACCGTAGGCTGTCAGTAGGCTGACGCACAGCAGTGCTTTCAGTAGTCCGGTCCCTTTTATCTTGAGTTTCATTTCAAATCCTCCTTTGTTAGTTAGCCATATTCAACGGACGGAAGTTCTGGCGTTTCTTGTTCTCAAAGGCCACGCAATAGGCCACAGGCAGTATGGTGATTACCAGCGGAAGCGTGAAGATAGTGCCGAAGCATATCACTACACCCATGGGCATCCACAGCAGTGTGCCGGCCATAATCATCGGCACCACACCCAAGGCTGTCGTCGCCGAGGTGAGGAAGATGGGCCTCATGCGGCGCAGACCGGCCTGATAGGCAGCCTCCGTCACCGACAGCAGGTACTTGCTCCTTAGCTCGGCCACGTAGTCATACATGATAATTGCGTTCCTCACGATGATGCCCACGAGGGAGATCAAGCCCAGCGTTGCCGTGATGGAGAAGTCCAGCCCGAAAATCCATAGGCCGAAGTTGGCGCCAAAGATGCACAGTACAGCCATCGATATCGACAGCAGCGAGATGCCTATCCTCCCGTAGTGTATGATGAGCACAATGAACATCACCACCACGGCTGCCAGCACCGCCAGCATCAACGAGGGGAAGACTTCTGCCGAGAATGCCACCGTGCCACCGGGTTCCCAGGTGACGCCTTCTGGCATCTCTATCTTGTTCAGCTGTTTGGCTATCTTCCAGAATTCTTTTATCTGACCGGCACCGGCCACCACGTCGGCCGACACCGTCACGCAGCGCACACCGTTGCGGTGCGGCATGTTGTTGTGCTGGAACCTCGGCACTATGTCGGCCACCTGGTGCAGCGGCACCCACACGCCGGGTTGCGCACAGGGCACCAGCAGGTCGCCCAGCTCGCCGTAGTCCATCTCCTCCTTGCCTTCGGAGTAGACGGATATCGGTATGTTGTAGTCGCCGTCCCACAGCGATGACAGGCGCGTGCCCGTAAGAGCGCCGCTCAGGTACACCGACAGCGTCGACTGGGTGATGCCCAGGCGGTTCGCCTCATCGGTCTTCATCACTATGTCGAGCATCTCTTCTGTCTCGTCGTAGTCCGAGTGCACATAGAAGAAGTTGGGGTTCTCCTTCATCAGCCTTATCAGGGTGTCGCGTATTGGTGCTATCTTGCTGTAGTCGTCACCCTTGACATAGAACTCTATCGGCGAGGGTGAGAACTGGTAGTCCATCTGCTTGAAGCGTATCTGCGCGTTGGGGAAGATGTTCTCGTAGCGTTGTGCGTACTCGGCAATCATCTCCTTCGTGGCGTTGTCGCTCTTGGTGATAACGATGAACTGCGCGTAGTTGTCCGATGCCAGCTGTGGTGCATACATCATGTGGAAGCGCGGCGACGACATTCCGGCAAAGGTCGTGATGCTCTCCACTCGCGGGTCTTTCTGCAGCATGTGCGTCAGCGAGTCGGCCACCCTGCTGCTCTCTGCTATCGTCGAGCCTGCCGCCAGGTGAATCTCCACAGCGAAGCTGTTGCGCTCGGCCTTGGGGAGCACCTGTATGTTGATGAGTGCAAAGAGCAATCCGCCGACCACCACCGATGCGACGCCTATGCCCAGTGTCAGCTTCTTGTGGCGGAAGCATCGGTCGAGCAGCCACTTGTAGCCGTTCTGCAGACCGCCGAAAAAGTTCTCTTGTATCTTCTCGAAGCGTGAAGGCTGCTTGTTGGCTTTGGTCTTTATCAGGTGCGACGACAGGAAGGGTATCACAAGTATGGCGTACAGGAAGCTGCATGCCAGCGCTATCAGTATTGTCCACGGGAACAGCTTCACGAAGTCGCCCATCATGTTGTCGCTGAAGATGGCCAGCGCCGGGAAGAACATCATGGCTATCGATGCCGTCGCGAAGAGCATCGAGTTGGCAAGCTTGCTCGTCGACACTGCCGCCGAGTACCATCGCGAGTGGCCCGCATGCAGCAGGTCGGTGTATCCGTCAATCACCACCACCGAGTCGTCCACTATCATACCCAGCACGGCGATGAGGGCGGCCAGGGTCACGGTGTTCATCTCGAAGCCAAGGAAGTACATGATGCCCAGCGTCGCCGCGATGCATATGGGCACCGACGTCGAGCTCACCAGGGCTGTGCGTATCGGGAAGAGCATCAGCATGACGATGATGACCACCAGTATAGCCTCTATCAGGTCCTTCATGAACGAGCGCACAGAGCGGTCTACCACCTGCGGCTGGTCGGTGATGCGGTGTATCTTGATGTCCGGAGTGATGGTCTTGGAGTATTCGGCTATTATCTTGTCAACCTTCTTGCCGAAGGCCACCACGTTGTTGCCGGGGCGCATCTCTATCGAGAGCATCAGGCATGGGTTGTCCTTTACGTTCTTGTCGGAGTATTTGATGTGCGGCTTCGACAGCTCGTAGCGCGACTCCAGGCGTGCCACATCGCGCAGCCTCAGCGTCTGCCCCGTTATCGGGTCGGCGAAGATGACCAGCTCGCCCAGGTCGTAGATGCTGCCGTAGGGTATCGACACATGCACCAGGGCGTTGCCATCCTGGCTGCTTATCTTGCCCGATATGGTGCGGAAGCCGTGTGCCGCCAGTTCGGCCTGCACTGCCGCCGGCGATATGGCGTACTGCGTCAGCTTCATCTGGTCCATGTGCACAGCTATCTCTTCGCGCTGGCTGCCCACGATGCTTATCTTGCCCATCTCGTGTATGGTGCGCAATCGGGTCGAGAGGCCTTTGGCCATCTCCTCGAGCTCGCGCGGCGACCGCTCATTGCTCTCTATGGCCAGCAGCAGCGACGACGCGTTGCCGAAGTCGTCGACGACGGCCGTGGCCACAACACCCTGCGGCAGGTTCGTCATGCGGAACAGCGACAGCCCTTCGCGGATGCGCGACCAGGTAATCTTCGGGTCGCTGTCCGACTTCACCAGTGTCACAAAGATATACAGCATGCCGTTCTTGCTGTACGAGTATGTCTTCGTCTTGTCAACGTCGGTGTAGGTGAACAGGTAGTCCTCCACCTTGCCGGCCACCTGCTCCTCTATCTCCTCGGCGGTGGCGCCGGGGTACACCACGGCTACCACGCCTTGGCTGATGGCCACGTTGGGGAACTCGTTCTTGTTCAGGTTCGGCAGTGCGTAGATGCCGATGCCGATCACCACCAGCAGGGTGAACACCAGCATCGGAAAACTCCGCATCGCCGCCTCTATGATATTAGTCCTTCGTGCCATAGCCTTATTCAATTACTTTCACCTTTGCTCCAGTGTACATCTTCTGGTGGCCTTCGGTAATCACGGTGTCGCCCTGCGTCAGGCCGTCGGTGATCAGCACGCCTCTCTTCACAAAGTCGCCCACCGTCACGGTACGCTGCTTGGCGGCGCCGTTCTCTATCACCCACACTATCTGGCCCTGCGGCATCGTGTGTATGCAGTTCGACGGCATCACCACGCGGCGCTCTTCGCTGTCATCGTTTTTCACCTCGCTGGCCACGGTCACCTTGGTCACCATGTCCGGCAGCAGGTCCTTCACGTCGCCCTCCACGACCGAGGCATGCACACGGTAGGTGTGGCCCAGCGGGTTTGCAATAAGGCTCTTGTCGCTGATGCGCAGCTTCAGCTCGCGGTTGTCGAGCGACGGCACCACAGCCTTCGCCGCCCCGCCTATGGCTATGCGGGTCATCTCCTGCTCAGGCACTGAGAAGGAGACTCGCAGCTTGTTCATGTCAAGTATCTTGCAGTACACCTCGCCCGGGCGCAGCTCTTCGCCCACGTGGTGGGCTGAGCACGACACGGTGCCGCTGAAGGGGGCGCGCATGGTGCAATCGTCCACACGGCGGCGGCTGCTCAGCTCCGCCTGGCGTGCTTTCTCAAGGTCCGTCACCATCTGCATCCAGCGCACCTCGCTCAGGCCGCCCTCCTTGTAGACGGGCTCCAGCCTGCGGTAGGCATCCTCGGCCTGGCGCAAGGTCGCCACAGCGGTGGCGTGCAGGCTCGCCGCCGACGCACTGTCGATGGTGGCTATCACCTGCCCCTTGGTGACATACTGTCCGTTGCTGACGTACACGTTGGTGATGGTGCCGCCGAAAGTGAACGACAGGCTGATATCTTTCTCCGAGGAGACGTCGCCCACATAGTTGCGCTCCGTAGCGGCGTCCATGTTGTCGATAACCATGATTTTCACGGGTGTTGAATCGCTCCACCCCGTATCGGCATTACGCTTGCCCCCGCACGACCACAGAAGCATCGCCACCGCCGCAATAATGGTAATGGTTTGTTTCATAGTCTCATATATTTAGTTAAGGTTTCAATTTTAAAATGCAAATATACAAATAATTTCGCAAAAAGCATAAAAAAGAATATTTTTAAAACAGAGTCTCTCCACAGGAGCGCCAGTGGCACTCCGCTATCTCTCCGACTCCTCTCCGCCTGTTCTCCGCTTGTTCACCGGTTGTTTAACGTAATAAACCGGCGAACAGGCGGTAAACAACCGTAGAACAGTCGTAGAGGATAGTGAGGGGTGTCGTAGAATTGTCGGGGAGGCGATAAAACATTTTTTTTGTCATGTCGAAAATATGTTGTATTTTTGCAGTTCCAAATTTTAATAAGTAAAAAAACTAAATAACAGACAAACATGAGCAAATTTGATCCCGCAACCGCTATTCAGCGTATTGATGGCCGCGATGCCAACCGTGGCGTTAACCCCGCAATCTGCGACAGCGCCACATTCACCTTCCCCGAGGCACACCTCATGACCGAGACTTTCCACGGTGAGACCGAGGGTTACTTCCTCTACAGCCGCCACTGGAACCCCTCCAACCTCGCCCTCTGCCAGCGCCTCGCAGCAATGGAAGGCACCGAGATGGCTTGGGTCACTGGTTCCGGCCTTGCCGCCATCACCAGCGCCTTGCTGCACGAAGTCAACGCCGGCGACCACATCGTGGCCAGCATGACCACCTATGGTGGCACCTTCGCCTTCATGGCCAACTACCTCAAGAAGTTCAACGTGAACACTACCTTTGTGAACATGCAGAACCTTGACGCCGTTAAGAAGGCTCTCGCCGAGCATCCCAATACCAAAGTTGTCTACACCGAGACCATGAACAATCCTCTGCTCCGCATCGCCAATATTCCCGAGCTGAGCAAGATGGCCCATGCCGCCGGTGCCAAACTCATCGTCGACAACACCTTCACCCCGATGATTTTCAGCCCCTGCCGTCTGGGTGCCGACGTCACTGTCTACTCAATGACCAAGTACATCAACGGTACTAACGACTGCGTGGCCGGTGCCATCTGCGGCAGCGCCGAGTACATCAACAGCCTGATTGATGTCAACAACGGTACCTGCATGCTCCTCGGCCCCGTCCTGGATCCCATGCGCAGCGCCTCCATCAACAAGAATCTCCATACGCTCCACATCCGCATGAAGAAGCACGGCGAGAACGCCATGTACTTGGCCAAACGCTTCAAAGAGGTTGGCTTCAAATACAACTACCCCGGTCTGCCCGAGCATCCTGACTACGAGTTGTTCTGCAGCATGATGAACGAGGGTTATGGCTTCGGCGGCATGATCAGCATCGACATGGGCACTGCCGACCGCGCCAGCAAGATCATGGAGCTGATGCAGCAGAAGGGTGTCGGCTACCTGGCCGTCAGCCTTGGCTACTTCAAGACCCTCTTCAGCAACAGCGGCAAGAGCACGTCGAGCGAGGTTCCTGAGGACATCCAGAAGGAGATGGGTATGAGCGAAGGCCTCATCCGCTTCAGCATGGGTCTGGACAACGACATCGAGGCTACTTTCCAGCTCATTAAAGAGAGCGTGGACGCTTTCAACAAGTAATATGAAGAAAATAGCAGTTATATTGAGTGGCTGCGGAAACCGCGACGGTAGCGAGTTGCAGGAGAGCTTGTCTCTCCTGCTCGCTATCGACCGCCGTGGTTGGCAGTACCAGTGCTTCGCGCCGGAAGGCATGTTCGAGGTGGTGCCCCACATCGACGTGCAGGACGACGAGGAAGAGGGGACGGTGCTGGACATGGAGCAGCGCGACATTTTCGTGGAGAGTGCGCGCATAGCCCGTGGCAACCTGCTGCCGTTGGAGCAGTACAGCCCCGCCGACTACGACGCGTTGGCGCTGCCAGGCGGTATGGGTGCAGCTCGCAACTTGAGCACCTTCGCCTTCGACGGCCCTCGCATGGAGGTCATAGACAGTGTGCAGGATGCCATCCTCGCCACTTTCCGCGCCGAGAAGCCGGTGCTTGCTATGTGCATAGCCCCCATGGTGCTGGCCAAGGTGCTGGGACGTTATGAGGTGGAGCTGACCTTGGGCCCCGACGACAACCAGGCGTCGCAGGTGGCCAAGGGGTTCGGCTGCAAGGTGAAGGCCTGTGGCCCTACCGACGTCTGTGTAGACGATGAGCGCAAAGTACTCACCACTCCAGCCTACATGGCAGCTTCACGCATCAGCGAGATTTTTGCCGGTGCCGAGAATATGGTTGCCGCCCTAGAGAAGATGCTGGGTTGACACCGACGATAAACAAAAAAAGCCTCCGCATCGCGGAGGCTTTTTTTTGTCGTATATTCGCGCTTATTCAGCAGCTTCGGCAAGGGCGATATACTTGTCAATATCCTGCCACTCGGTGGCTTCAGGGTAGTTCTGCTTGACGTTCTTGAAGCAGTCGAGGGCTTTGCTGTTGTTACCCATGGTCAGATAAACCAGACCTGCTTTGAACCAAGCGGAGGGCGAGGTGATGTAGTTGTCGTTCATCTTGGCGGCTTTGAGGTAGAGGTTCACTGCTTTCTCAGTGTTGCCGAGTTCTATCTCAGCATCGCCCTCGGCCATAACGGCGAGGGGAGCGGTAAAGAGATCCTTGCCGCTGTACTTGCCGAGCCATTTGGCGGCCTCGTCATAGTTGCCCATGCGCAGGTTGGCCATACCGGCATAGTACTTGGCCAGGTTGCCAGCCTTGGTGCAGCTGTAGCTGTCGATGACACCAAGGAAACCACGGAAGGTGTCGTCGCCGTTGAGGGCTTTCTCGTAGTCGCCCTGGGCGAACCACTGCTCGGCGGCGAACATCTCCTCTGCGGCGCGTACCTCGCGGGGTTGGAAGTACCACTTGCGCAGGCCAAAGATGGCGAGCACGACAATGAGAACTGCCACCACGCAAATGATGATGGTCTTCTGGTTCTTCTGGATGAATTCCTCCGAGCGGGTGATTACGCTGCCCATCTCGGTGTTCTTTTCTTCAATCTGTTTTTCCATATCTGAATCTTTATTTTCTTCTTTAAAAACGAGTGCAAAAATACAACTTTTTTATGAAATGGAAGTGAAAAAAGTGAAAGGTTACAGGTTACAGGTTACAGGTTACAGGTTGTGATGATTTTTGTGTGCGCTGATTATCAGTGGTGTATGAAATAAATATTAAAAAATGGAAAGAAATATTTTTTTTATAAATATATTTTACATACTTTTGCAAAGATTATTGATAGGAAAAAAATCGAACAATTATGGATACAAAAACCAAATATTTGGGTCTTGAATTGAAGAGCCCCATCGTGGTGGGAAGCTGCGGACTGACCGCTGATGTCGACAAAATGGTGCAGATGGAACAGGCTGGTGCCGGCGCCGTGGTGCTGAAGTCGGTCTTCGAGGAGCAAATTATCCACGACATAAAGCGCAACACCCACATGTTTGCCCCCACCGACAACTACGGTGTAAGTTACGAGTACATAGCCATGCATGTGGCCGACGACTCGCTGGAGAAGCACTTCGGCATGATCCGTGAAGCCAAGCGCAAGCTGACCATCCCCGTGATTGGCAGCATCAACTGCTTCTCTTATGAGAACTGGCTCAACTATGCCAAGCGTTTCCAGGATTCCGGCTGTGACGCGCTGGAACTCAATATGGCTATTCTGCCCTATGAGACCAACCTCTCCGCCGATGATATCGAGCGTACCTATACGCAGATTATCAATACGTTGCGCAAGTCTATCACCATACCTATCAGTATCAAGTTGGGCACTTACTTCACCGACATGGCCAAAACACTCCAGCAGATAAGCTGGATGGGTATACAGGGTGTCACCATGTTCAATAAGAGTGTCGAGGTGGATATAGACACCGATAGTGAGACTATGAAGAACGCCAGTTACCTGTCAACCCATGAGGATATGTACAAAACGCTCCGCTGGGTGGCTCTGATGAGCAAGAAGATGCGCTGCGACATATCAGCCTCCACGGGTGTCTACACCGCCGACGATGTGGTGAAGATGCTCCTCGCCGGAGCCAGCAGCGTGCAGGTGGTGAGCTGCCTATATAAGAACGGCATCGATACCCTCAAGGAACTCAACGCAGGCTTGCAGGCATGGATGCAGAAAAAGGGATACGAAAACATCGCCGCCTTCCGTGGCAAGCTGGCCGTGCAGCCCACCGACAAGGCTTCCGTCGCCATGCGTACCCAGTTTATGAAATATTTTGCCGAAATATCATAAGTCTAATTCATAAACCATAAACCATTAAACATTACTTACAATGGAACAGCAAGAAGAAAAGACCGTCAGCTTTTTCCGCTTCGAAGACCTGCGCGTCTATGCCAAAGCTACTGACTACGCCACTTGGGTGACCGCCAATGTCGCTGGCGACGAAAAGCACAAGTCCCTCGTGGGCGCTTTCTGCCACTCGGCCTACGACATCGCCCTCAACATAGCCGAGGGCTCCAGCCGCAGCAAAAGCCAGTTCGACCACTACTTGAAGATAGCCAAAACGGCCATCCGTGAGTGTGTCGTGTATACCGAAGTGGCAGCCAACCTCGGTATGTTCACGCCCGAGCAGAAGGAGCAGTCGCGCGAACTCCTCATGGAGCTCACACGCATGCTTGGCGCCCTCATCATCAGCCTGCAGCGTTCTGCTGAGCGCCGTCAGATGCGTGGCGACGGTGATGCCGAGCCCGACGACTACAGCAGCAACGACGAAATGTCATACTAATGTATCCGAAAATAAAGAACATAAACTACACAGAGACCGGCAATTTCTTCCTAATTGCCGGTCCTTGTGTTGTAGAGGACCACGAGAACCCCTTCGTGGTGTGCCAGCGGCTTAAGGAAATAACCGACCGCCTACAGATACCGTTCCTCTTCAAGGCCAGCTACCGCAAGGCCAACCGCACATCCGTAAACTCTTTCACTGGCATCGGCGACCTTGAGGCGCTACGTGTGCTGCGCGAGGTGGGGGAGAAATACGGCGTGCCCATTGTAACCGATATACATACCAACGAAGAGGCTCGCTTGGCGGCCGACTATGCCGATGTGCTGCAGATACCCGCCTTCCTGTGCCGTCAGACGGAACTGCTGAAGGCCGCCGCCGAGACCGGACGTTGCGTCAACGTCAAGAAGGGGCAGTTCCTTTCGCCCGAGGCTATGGAGCAGGTGGCTGGCAAGATGCGTGCATTCGGCAGCAACAACTTCATGCTCACCGAGCGCGGCACCACCTTCGGCTATCAGGACCTTGTGGTCGACTTCCGTGGCGTGCCCACTATGCAGAAGAACTCTGTACCTGTGGTTGTCGACATCACCCACTCACTGCAGCAGCCAAACCAGGGCTGCGGCGTCACCGGCGGCCGCCCCGACATGATAGAGACCATCGCCCGCGCCGCTATCGCTGTGGGTGCCGACGGCATCTTTATGGAGACACACCCCGACCCGGCTCGCGCCAAAAGCGACGGCGCCAACATGCTACGCCTCGACATTGCCGAAGGACTGCTGGAACACCTTGTGGCCATCCGCCAGACGATAAACAAACTAAACTGAACACCCAATGGAGCTCAACCTCACCAAACCCATAATCTTCTTTGACCTTGAGACCACCGGCGTGCAGGTAGGTCACGACCATATCGTTGAGATATGCCTCCACAAGGTGATGCCAGACGGCACCACCGACACCCGCGTGGAGCGCGTGCGCCCCGCCGACGCCGAGGGCAAGACCATCCACATCCCCGAGGTTACCACCGCCGTGCACGGCATCACCGACGCCGACGTGGCCGACAAGCCCACATTCCGCGAGCTGGCCCCCAGCCTGCTGGAGTACATCGGCGACGCCGACCTCGCCGGATATAACAGCAACAAGTTCGACGTGCCGCTGCTCGTCGAGGAGTTCCTCCGCGCAGGCATCGACTTCGACCTCCGCTGCCGCCGACTCGTCGACGTGCAGAACATCTTCCACCAGATGGAACAGCGCACCCTCGTGGCCGCCTACAAGTTCTACTGCCAGAAAGATCTCGAGAATGCCCATTCCGCTGCAGCCGACACCATAGCCACCTATGAGGTCCTCAAGGCGCAGCTCGACCGCTACCAGGGTGTCGACTACAAGGACCGCTCCGGCAAGGTGAGCCAGCCCGTCGTCAACGACATCGCAGCCCTGAGCCGCTTCACCGCCAACAGCCAGTGGGCCGACCTCGTGGGCCACATAGGCTACGACGCCAAGCACCGCGAGGTCTTCAACTTCGGCAAGCACAAGGGCAAGACCGTCGTCGAAGTCTTTGAGCAGGAACCCTCCTACTACGACTGGATGATGAAGTCCGACTTCCCCCTCAGCACCAAGAAGCTCATCACCGAAATCTGGGACCGCCGCAAGCAGCGCAAGCTCGACCAGCTCAAAGCCCATTTCGGTGCACAATAACTTATTTGACCAATCTTCTCAGCATTTCAAAGAACCCTCGCGCCGCTTTTCCTCCCCACAAGAAAAGCGGCGCATATATAATATAAGGCCCTTCCGGGCGGAAGAGCCTTTTTTAACTAAACTTTAACACTTCGGGCAATCGTCTATTTGCCCGACTTGCGTCTATTACACTCTTTGCAAAGCATTTGGCAGTTATCAGCTGTTGTACGGCCACCTTGACACCATGGGGTGATATGGTCTGCCTCCATATGCTCGATGGCGAAATGTTTTCCACATACAGGGCAAATACCAAGTTGCCGTTCATAGACTTCTCTTTTAGTGTTGTCATCGAAAGCTCGTAGGTCGAGGTGCCTCTCGTCATAATCGAGTACATACTCGTAGATGCCACGTTTGCGCTGCACGTCGCTATCTTGCATGAGACGTCCTACTTCAGTCTCCAGTTTCTGTGCATCGAGATCTCTGTCATGGTGTAGACGGTACAGCGTACCCCAGTCAACACCTTTCATCTCTTTGCGGTATTTTGGGAATATGGCCTTTACCCAACTGATGACATTGCTAAAGTGGTTCCATAGCGCCACGGCGCCAGCGTCGTGCTGATGCTTTGCCATATAGGTCTCTATGTTACCCTCACTAATCCAGCGAATAGCAGTCTCGAGGTAAGCCTGACGGTTCACCTCACCGCTCACATACTTGCTGGCCATGTTGTAGGCGGCACAATTGCCTTTGCTGAAGTAACGCTTGGCGTCGGCCAGCCAGCTACCTGCATAGACGGCGTTGCGCAGTTCCTGGTCGGTCAATTCCTCGCCGGCGATGTTAATTGTCTTGAACCACCTTAGCTTTTCGCTGTCGGTGCCAGAGCATAGATACACCTGCAACTCGTAATCGAGTATCTGCTGCTGCTCGTCGTCGGCGAGGTTGTGGAAGTAGCGAAACATATAGGCAAAGTCGCCCGTCACATACTGGCAGATGCTGATGGTGCGCTGTTGGCCATCGATAATCTCATAGGTGCCGTCTTCGCGCACTGCCCAGTACATCACATTGAGAGGAAATCCCTGCGTGAGGGTCTCAATCACGGCGTCGCGTTGCTTGTCTTTGTATACAAACTCGCGTTGGTATGGTGGGCGCACGTCGAGTTGTCCGCTATAGGCACGGACGCCGTTTTCTGCATTGTCGCAGTAGTCTTTCACAAGGTCGCGGACCTTTATTTGGTGTAGTTTTATCTCCATGGTTTTAATTATTATCTGTTTCTGCAGCTATTGGCAGTGGATTCTCATCGCCTACGGTATAGGGAATTGTTCGGCGTCGACGTCGGATAAGGATGCGGCTATATACACGCTGTCCATTTAATACTGCACAACCGCCTCTGTCTTCGGGATGAGGTGTATATGTAATATCTCCGTAAAACTTGTTCAGTCTGCTATTCCCGGCACATATTCCGATGATTTCGAATTGCTCAGGGTTATATTTGTCCATAAAAGTGATAGGTACTCCCATTGCACCATAATAATCCATTGGAATATCTGATGTCTTATTGACATTTATTGCATCATAGTTGTCGTATTTTGGATACTCTTCTAGAGAATAGTTTTTGTAAAGTATTAAATCTTCATGTCTTTCTTTGTAATCAAGATTTGTGAACCAACGAACACCTTTTACTCTAATAAACTTATTGCCTTTTTCATCTTGCCTCCATCCTGCAGCATTAAGTGGGTAATCGTCGGGTACACCAAACTCTCTATCTCCGCTATGAATACTTGCACCCATCCATACCTTATTGTCTCTTATTAAAGGAAAGAAGTCTTTATTTGTTATGGCATTCTGATTGCCAATAATGACAAATCTTTTATTGTATTCAATAAGTTGTGCAACATATTCTCGGAACAATGAGAATGGCGGGTTCGTGACAATGATGTCAGCCTGCTTTAGCAGTTCTATACATTCAGCGGAACGGAAGTCACCATCGCCCTGTAGATAATTGATGCCTATTTCTTCAGGATCAGGTATACGGTTGCCGTTGTGGTCGCCTGTGTATTCGAGCAAAATAGCACGTTCAGAATCATGCTGGCTAAATAGGTCTCGTTCTTGGTTCTTGTAGCAGGTAGTGATAAGTTTCTTTAAACCCAACTGCTCAAAGTTATAACTAAAATAGTGGAAGAAATTGCTGACGCGAGGGTCGTCGCAGTTGCATAGCACCGTCTTACCCCGAAAGTGTTCTCGGTAGTGTTTCAGCTCGTTTTCTATATCTACAAGTTGAGTATAGAACTCATCTTTTTTTGCACGCATTGCTGCGTGAAGATTTACATTGTCAGGCATGATTGATAACTTTTGTGCATTGCTATCAATCGTGCGAAAAAGAAGAGAGCTTCTTATTCGCGGACCCAGGCAACCCGGCAAGGAGACCTGTAATATCCTAAGAAGCTCACATAAAGCGAGCATTCTACTATGATATTACAGATTCCTAATCGGAACCTCACTATTATTAATCGTGTTTATCTCCGTGAAACTTTGCCGGGTTTTTCGGTCACGCGAAATAATAGTAATGCTTTGTTAATATTATATGGCTTATCCACTCTCGATAAGCCTATGTCTTTCGGAGTGCAAAGATACAAAGTTTTTTTATATGGGCAAAATATTTTCTACTTCACCTCGCAGGAGAGCACTTCTATCCTGCGGGAGATGGCGGCGGGAAGGCCGTAGACGGGGTCTTTGGAGAGGCTTTCGGTAGTGGGCGCAACGGCACCATGGGGCTTCTGCACGATGGTGAGGCGACCGTCGTCCATGGCGTCGGCGAACATGCCGCCGCGCCAGGCGCGCAGCATGTTGACGAAGGAGGCAATCCTTCGCTCCGAAAGCAGCTGGTTGTATTCGCTCTGGAAGACCGGCGAGGCATAGCCGGCGATGGTCAGCACCACGCGGTGGCCTTCGTCGAGCTGCTCCTCGACATAGTCGAACAGGGCCTCCACGCGCTCGTAGTTGCCCACCACGCAGGTGTCGAAGAACAGCTGCATCATGGCCGAGTCGATGGCCGAGGTCTGATGGCTTAGGTACTCGCCGCGCAGCTGTGCATAGCGCCGCTGGCACTCCTGATAGCTCGTCGCCGTCGTGGCCTGCCGGCTCATGGGGTCTGGTTCGTCGTTGTGGAAGTAGAGGAACAGGGGGAACATGAAGGAGTTCTGAGTTTTGAGTTCTGAATTATGAGTTGTGAGTTCTGAGTTAGGAGTTGTGGTATCGATGGCGACGACGGTATCTCTGGAGGGCAGCATGGTGCTATCCAGTTGCCACTGGTAGATGTCGTTGCAGCACATGGAGTCGTTGAGGAAGTAGCTGTCGGCGCGGTTGCTGCTGAGGTATCCGCTGACGGGTATGCCGGTGGCGGAGTCGCGCTGGCTGATGGTGAAGTAAATGTCGTTCTGCTCGCTGTTGATGCATTGGCACACGGCTTCGGCTTTCTGCCAGGTGTTGCGCTGGCCCACGGCGCAGTAGATGTCGTGGCCGCCTTTTCCGCCCGTGCGGTCGCTGCTGAAGTATAGCACGCCGTTCACTTGGTCGTAGTAGGGGGTTATCTCGTCGGCAGGGCTGTTGACCTGCGGACCGAGGTTTACGCACTCGCCCGCCACGCCGTTCTTCACCAGTGTGTACCATATATCCATGCCGCCCATGCCCCCTTCGCGGTCGCTGACGAAGTAGAGTATCACCGTGCTGTCAGCCAGCCGTCCCACGGCGGGGTGGGTGGCCGTGTAGTTGTCTGTGTTCACCTTGCCGCGCAAGGGCTGCGGTTTGCTCCAGCCGCGTCGCTGTTTCTTTGCCCAAAATATCTCGCACCGCAGGTCGGGGTCACCCACGCGGCAGCGCGTGAAGTAGAGGTCATTGGTGTAGGGGTCGAGGGCAAGGTTGCCGGTGTGCTCGCGCCGGGTGTTGAGCCCCCAGCGGTTCGGCTTCGGCCGCGCCAGCTTGCCGCTGCGTGCTATGCGGGCCTGCCACACCTGCATCTGTGCACTGCTGAAGCCGAACATCTTGTTGCCCCCGACTTCTGGCGGCATGGTGCTGTAGGCAAGCACCGTGTCGCCCACGCGCACAGCCCCTGTCTCGCTGCCCGTGGTGTTGATGGGCTTCTCGAGATGCGTCACTTTATATTGCCCCTGTAGGGAGAGCGGCAGTAACAAAAGCAGCAGTATGGTCAAAAGATGGGGCATTGTATTGCTTTGCGTTGCCGCTTGTTGTTTTTGCTCATCAGGTATACTATGCCCACCTCGAAGGCACCGATGGTGTGGCTGGCCCTTGCCAGACGCGACACATTGGCGTCGTAGCAGAAGGCGAAGGTCCACTCACGCCACATCACGGCGAGGTTTATGGCCGCCGCATCGGCGTGGCGCCCTATGATACCGGCGCTGAAGGCCAAATAGTTGTGCGGCTCTTCGTTGAGGTACCAGCGCACGTCGCCGCCGTAGACCAGCTCGTTGAAGTTGCGCTGTCGCTGGTAGCCCACCACAGGCAGCAGTCCCCAGCTGTCGGCGAAGCGCCACTCGGCGCGCCCATAGATGTTGAAGCGGCGGCTCAGCCGCGTGTCGGCGCTCATGCCCGTGTAGCTGATGTCCGGCTCGTTGATGTTGCGCATTGAGAGGCCCAGCTTGGTGTAGACAGCGTCGCTCACCTGGCAGTACCAAGCTATTCCGGCGCCGAGGGTGGGGTAGAATACCTTGGTGCGGTTGAAGCTCTCGGTGCCGTCGGCCATCTCGATGCCGTCGGTGCTGAACCCCACCTGCCCGATGCCACCTTCGAGGCCTATGGAAAGGATGTTGCTGCCGTCGCCCAGCCCCTGGAAGTAGCTGACGATGGCCGACGCTGTGGTGGAGCCGTAGCCGAGGGTGCCGGCGCGGTCGTTGCTCACCCACAGGCCGCCGTTGAGGCCGTTGCGGTTGCGCTGGCTGCGCAGGAAGGCCACCTCGGCGGTGGCGCTGACCGTCTGGAACGGTGTGCTCACCGAGGCCCATTGGTTGCGATACACCGCCCCGAAGCGCGCCGAAGCGTCGAAGAAGCCGCTGTAGGCGGGGTTGAAGAGCAGCGGGTCAAGGTCGAACATCGAGAAATGTATGTCCTGCGCTTTTATGTCGAACGAAAAGAAAGAAAAGAAAGACAAAATGAATACACCTTTCGTCCAATATGTCTTTCTTGTCATTCTTGTCTTCATGGTAAAGATGCATTGTCTTCTACCTTGTGTACGGCGGCAGGCTGATGTCGGCGAACTCTCCTTTGAGATACTTGAAGTGGGCCGCTATGGCCACCATGGCGGCGTTGTCGGTGCAGAAGCTGAAGGGTGGTATGAAGGCCTGCCAGTGGTGTTTCTGGCAGATGCGCTGCAGCTCGCTGCGCAGCAGGCTGTTGGCGCTCACGCCTCCGGCTATGGCCAGCTGGCGCACCTTGTGGTCTATTGCGGCGCGCTCCACCTTCTTCATCAGGAAGTCCACGATGGTCTTCTGGATGCTGGCGCAGAGGTCGGCCTTGTGCTTCTCGATGAAATCGGGATCTTCCTTCAGCCGGTCGCGCAGGAAGTAGAGGAACGAGGTCTTTATGCCCGAGAAGGAGTAGTCGTAGCCTGCGATGTGCGGCGTGGCGAAGCGGTAGGCGTCGGCGTCGCCCTCCTTGGCCAGGCGGTCGATGACGGGGCCGCCGGGGTAGCCGAGGTCCATGATCTTGGCGGCTTTGTCGATGGCTTCGCCTGCGGCATCGTCGATGGTGGTGCCGAGGCACTCGATGTCGAAATAGTCTTTGAGCAGCAGTATCTGTGTGTGTCCGCCGCTGACAAGCAGGCAGATAAAGGGGAACTGCGGCATCGGCTCGCCGCGGTCGATGAAGTGGCTCAGCACATGGGCCTGCAGGTGGTTGACCTCTATCAGAGGGCGGTCGATGGCTGTGGCGAAGCTCTTGGCAAAGCTGACGCCCACGAGCAGCGAGCCCAGCAGTCCCGGGCCGCGCGTGAAGCCCACGGCGTCAATCTCCTCCTTGGCGATGCCGGCCTGCTTGATGGCGGCG
The DNA here is from genome assembly GCA_902777005.1 of uncultured Bacteroidota bacterium. Taxonomy (GTDB): domain Bacteria; phylum Bacteroidota; class Bacteroidia; order Bacteroidales; family P3; genus Colimorpha. Next base: position 41,794 of record CACYSB010000003.1, on the reverse strand, counting down.
TCGACAACCGGTATGATGTTCTGCTGGTGGGCGCGGCTGGCGAGCTCTGGCACCACGCCGCCGTACTGCTCGTGTACCTTCTGGCTGGCGATTACGTTGCTAAGCACCACACGGTCGCGCAGCACCGCCGCCGACGTGTCGTCGCAACTCGACTCTATGGCCAATATTGTTGTCATTGTTACAATCTGTATCTATCACTCTACGCATCCGCTACGATGCCTCTCCGTACCCGCTCCGACTGCTGTTCGACAAAAAACCGTTAAACAACCGTAGAACAGTCGGAGCGGGTACGGAGCGGGTACGGAGGGGCTACGCTGAAAAAGCCTTATTTCAGCAACTTACGTACTTCTTCGATGGTTTCTTCCTCGGCACCGTCTTGGTAGCCAGCGTGTTGCCACACTATCTCACCGTCGCCGTTGAGGATGAAAGTGTGGGGCACGTTGACCACGCCCATGGCGCGTTTGAGGTCGGAGTTCTGGTCGAGGTAGACCTCGTAGGGCCAGTCGTTGCCGTCGACGTGGGGTTTCACGCGCGCGGCGCTGCGGGCGTCGTCGATGCTGATGGCCACCAGCTTGACGCCGGTCTCCTCCTGCCACTCTTCATAGACCTCCTTGATGTTGTTGAGCTCGCGGTTGCAGGGTTTGCACCATGTGGCCCAGAAGCTGATGATGACGGGCTTGCCGTCGTTCTGGATGACGGACGACTGTACGCTTTGGCCGTCGATGCTCTTGAGGGTGATGTTCTGCGGCATCTTGGCGTTCTGGGCCATGAGGCCGGCGGCCATGACGAGGCCCATGAGGGTAAGTATGATTTTTTTCATATCGATAATATGTATTTCAGGTTGTTGATTTCTTGCGTTTCACGCTCGATTAGCTCGTTTACGAAGTCGGGCGCCTCGCCGTCGGCTATGTCGTCGCGCATCTGGAAGAGGCGGCCGTAATGGAGGCCGAAGTCCTCGTAGAGCGGGTTGCCGAGGGCGCAGGCGGTGGCGAAGAGACGGGCGGTCTTGCCGTCGATGACGGCGAGGTAGCTGCTGGCGGTTAGCTGCTGGCGGTTGTTGCTGTCTGCTGTCTGCTGACCGCTGACTGCCGTCTCCTGTTGTAGAAGCTCGGACTGAACCATTTGGATGACGGTGCTGTTGATGAGGCGCGTGGCGTCGCGGTCGTCGACCTCGTCGAGGAGGTTCATGATCTGAGCCAGAAGGTAGTCGCCGACGAGTACGGCTACGGGGTTGCCCCAGCGTGCGTTGACGGATGGGATACCGCGTCGGGTGTTGGCGCGGTCGATGACGTCGTCGTGGAGGAGTGAGGCGTTGTGGAGCATCTCGACGGCTACGGCGAGGAGCAAGGTGCGACGTGAGTTGAGGTGGTCATCGCCGAGGGTGGCGGCAGCGAGGAGTGTCAGCCTGGGGCGCAGCATCTTGCCCATGCGTGAGGCGATGTGAGCCTGCACATCATGGAGAAGCGCGCCGTTGCCGCCGGTCACGCGGCGGAGGTATTCTTGCCGCACCTGTTCGATGTTAGGCTCCAAATTCATTGTAGAGGGTTGCAATCTTGTTGGAGAGCTGCTTGGAGGCTTTTACGAGTGGGAGTCGGAGAGCGTTGGTGATGCGCCCCTGGGTTTCGAGGAGAGCCTTGATGCCGGTGGGGTTGCCTTCGTCGAAGATGGCGTGCATGAGGGGCAGGAGACGGTAGTGGAGGGGCAGAGCGTGCTTGTAGTCACCCTTGAGTGCGAAGCGTACCATGTCGGAAGTCTCTTTCGGGAGCGCGTTGGCGATGACAGAGATGACGCCGTCGGCGCCGAGTGCGAGCATGGGGTAGGTGAGTGCGTCGTCGCCGCTGATGACGCGGAAGCCTGCAGGGCGGTTGCGCAGGAGCTCCATTACCTGCATGAGGTTGCCGGAAGCCTCCTTGATGCCGATGATGTTAGGGCATTCGGCGGCGATGGCGAGGGCTGTGTCGGCGGTGATGTTGACACCGGTGCGGCCGGGCACGTTGTACATGACGACGGGCACCGGTGAGGTTTCGGACACGATGCGGTAGTGTGCCATGATGCCGCGCTGGTTGGGCTTGTTGTAGAAAGGTGTTACTGAGAGGAGGCCGCTGATGCCCTCGAAGTTGGTGCGGGAGATGGTCTCGGTGAGGGCGAGGGTGTTGTTGCCGCCGAGGCCGAGCATGATGGGGATGCGACCGTTTACGGTCTCCACGATGAACTCCTGGACGGCGGCACGCTCGCTGTCGGTGAGTGTGGCGGCTTCGCTGGTGGTGCCGAGGGCCACTATATAGTCGACGCCGGAGGCGACAATGTGCTCGATGAGAGCCTCGAGCTTGGTGAAGTCGACGGTCTCCTGGCCGCGACGGAAGGGCGTGATGAGGGCCACGCCGGTGCCCGTGAAGAGGGGCTGTTTCATTTCTGTATCTTGCTGAGGTATTTGACGATGTTATTGAAGAAATCCTTGAGCTCCACCTGGCCGTCGCCGCGGATGATGAGGTCGAAGACTTCTGAGGGGTCCTCGGAGGGGGTGGCATAGACCACTTTGAGGCTGGCGTCTGTGCGCAGCGCTATGTACTGGGCAAAGAAGTTCTCGTCTCCGATGGTGTCGATGAGCAGGTCGTAGTGGCGCTCTATGAAAGGCTGAATGCTGTCGTCCGACGGTAACCCCCAGAAATTGATGTCATTCTTGCTGCGGCAGATGTAGGTGTTTGTGTGGGTTATCACGAAGCCCAGATCCTGTTCTTTCGGCAGCAAAGCCATGATGTGGACGCTTTTGCCTTGGTTTTCCATCACTTTGGTGAAGTGGTGGAGGATGTTCCATGAGTTCTCATCGCCGAGACGGCAGATGAGGCCTATGGTGCGAACCTCCTCGAGGTTGTCAATCTTCTTCTCCCGCGGTGCGGCCTTGAGGTCGCGGATGATGTTGCGGCGACGTATTTCTTTTATGAAGTCTAGCATGGTCTATTCGAATAATGTATGTTGTCTGTAAAGGTTGAATGAGCGGCGGTGGTGCGGTGTCACTCCGTGTTTCTCTATCGCTTCATAGTGTGCTGCGGTGGGGTAGCCTTTGTTGCGGTCCCATCCGTATTCCGGAAACTCTTCGTGTAGTTTGATCATAATCTCGTCGCGGTGGGTTTTGGCGAGGATGCTGGCGGCGGCGATGCTCATGAAGGTGGCGTCGCCTTTGACGAAGGTCTGGTAGGGGATGTCGGTCTCGTTGTAGAAGCGGTTGCCGTCGATGAGCAGGAAGTCGGGTTTAGGGCCTTGGAGTTGCTGGACGGCGAGGCACATGGCGTGGGTCGATGCATGCAGGATGTTGAGGCGGTCGATTTCTTCGGGGCTAACCACGGCCACGGCCCAAGCGAGGGCATTGGCCTCGATGTCGGCGCGTAGCAGGTTGCGTTGGCGCTCGGTGAGTTGCTTGGAGTCGTTGAGGATGTCGTTGCGGTAGTCGGGTGGCAACACGACGGCGGCAGCTACCACAGGGCCTGCCAGAGGTCCGCGCCCAGCCTCATCGCATCCTGCCTCGCGGCGGCCTTCTATGAGCCAGGGTTTCAGCATACGAGAGCGGCAACAAAGGTTAGGATGAATAACACGTCGTATATCCAGAGGCGCTGTTTGCGGTGACCGATTATGTTGCCGTTGCGCTTGGGGAGCAGCATGTGTGTGCCGCAGAGAGCGAAAGGAATGGCGAAGAAGGAGAGGTCGACGGGCAGCAGGTGGGAGTAGAAGAGCATGATGATGGCGCCGATGGAGAGCAGCATCACGGTGGAGGCGTTCTTCTGCCACATTACGGGGTGTTCGCCGAGTTTGCCCCAAAGCATGAAGATGGAGGCGGCGACGATGAGAGCCAGTAGTATGTTGGCTATGAGCGGAAGCGGTTCCGTGGCTGCAATATGGAAAGAGAAACCGCCCAGTGAGGCTGCCGTTGCGCTCCACCATTCGGCCAGTCCGTCGGTCATGAAGAGCACGGTGACGAGCAGCACGTAGGGAGCAAGGAAGCCCAACAGGAGCGCCACGATGTCGCGCCAGTTGTAGAGGCGGAAGCTAATGGCAACGAACAGGTAGCTGACGAGGATGGCCAGCGCAGGCAGGTAGAAGAGCGAGCAGAGGCCTATCAGCGCTGTGGCGCTGCAGATACGGCTGGTGGGTATGGTGAGCAGCGTGCCGCGCAGCATCAGCAGGTAGGTGCAGCCGATGAGTGCAGCAGAGACAGGTACTATGGGGGTCAGTGTGGTGGCCGTTGCGCTCATCATGGTGATGTAGAGGAGAGTCGGCAGCAGTGTCGTCTGTGGCACGAGGCCTATGTCCGACAGCAGTATGTTGAGTAGCAACCCTTCCGCAAGCACAAGTATCATGGCTATGATGACTGCCAGACGGGAAACTCCTGAGAGCCAGTTGACCAGCAGAGAGTAGAGTACGCCGTCGGTGTCGGGACTCGCTGTCATTGGCGGCGGTGTGATAAGCGGTTGCAACCATAGCAGAACCAGTGCCACTACTATGAGCAGCACCTGAACGGCCATGTTTTTGCGGAACAGGTTGAGCATTGCTACTTGACTATGATTTTCTCGGTTCGGGAGCCGACGCGCAGAATGTACACCCCTTTGGACATTCCGCTGACGTCTATTGAAGCTTCAAGCGTCACGGGCATCTCCATCACTTTTCTGCCGTCGATGCTCATGATTTCGGCAGTCTGTTTCTCGCCGCAGCCAGTGTTTATCGTCAGCTTGCCTGTGGTGGGGTTGGGATACACGTGCAGCGGCAGACGGTACTTCTCGGCCTGCTGGATGCTCACATAATCCATGGCGGCGTTGACGGCGCGCAGAGCGTCAATCTTGCCCCATCCCCAACGAACATCGGCACTGTCGTTGGCTACCAGCGGACCGGTCTTGTCGTCGTTGCGGGCGGTGCTGGTGATTATGTGGCGTATGTCGGTGACGCTTAGGTCGGGATTGGCTTGGAGGATAAGGGCGGTGATGCCTGTCACCACCGGACACGACATAGAAGTGCCGCTCATGGCTGCCCAGCGGTAGGTGTGGCCGTTCACAGTGAGGTCCATCATGCTTTCGCTGGCTGTGTTGCGGCTGTCGTCTGACCATACACTGATGGATGATATTATTGCTTGTCCGGGGGCTGATATCTCTGGCTTCTGTTCCCCGTTGATGAGGGGGCCGTAGCTTGTGAAAGAGGCGTGGTCGCCTGTACGGCATTCATGGGTGGTGACGTTCCACGAGTCGGACATGTGGGCGGCTACGCTGATGCATTTCTCGGCACAGGCAGGCTCGCCGATGCCGTAGTTGTTGTCACCAGCCGTGAAGCCTTCGCGACTGTCGCTGATAAAGTAGCAGCCCTCATTGCCGGCGTGGTTCTCTTTGTTGGCCACGTTCCATGCGTGCACCGTGCCGCTCTCGGCGGTTATGAGCAGTTGCTTCTCAAGAGGAGTCTTGTCGAGGTCAAGCTGCATGTGAGGCCTGTTATCCCAAGGGTTGCTGTGCTCCATCATTACGCGCCACTTGACGGTATCCTCTCCGCATATCATGGTGTCATATATCACGGTGTCGTTGGCAGTGCTGTAGAAAGGAGCAGTCCAGATGTTGTTACCGTTCTTGATGCGCACGGTGGCTTCGAAATCGTGGCCGACCTCGCCCCACATGATAAGGGCTTGCCCGGTCTCCTGGATGACGTATATTTCGCTGGCGGCCTTGACGATGGTGCGTAGCGTGTCCGCCACGGTGTCAATGAATGTCTTGCTGACGTGGAAGTTGGCGTCGCCGTTGTTGCCCGCACTGGTGCAGAACACTATGCCAGAGTCGGAAAGACTGTTGATGTGCTGAGAAAGCAGCGAAGTGCCGTCAAGGGTGCTGAACGAGTACATGCCCCAGCTGCTGTTGATTACCAGTCGCTTGCCTTCTTCCTTGGCCACGCGGTACATCCAGTCTACAGCATCTATCCATTCGGCCTCACCTAATCCGAAGGAGCAGAAGAGCAGACGTGCCTTGGGGGCCATCCCACGGTATTTGCCGCTTTTGCCTCTGCCAGCGGCAATACCCGCCACATGTGTGCCGTGCGTGCCGTAGCCGTAGAGGTTCGACGTGTCGCCGTGTGCATCGGCAAGTTCATAGGCTCCGATGGTTTCTGTGCCGTAGTTGTAGCCTGCCGGTGCAGGACCGCTCTTCTTGAAGTGGTCCCAGGCACGCTCCATACGCCAGTTGCTCGAGGTCTGGCCGTTGTAGTTGGGGTGCGAATAATCGAAGCCCCAGTCGGTGATGCCTATTAGCACACCCTCACCATCGATGTGTATTCCATCGATGGTACCCAGGCCGTTCTGTACACTGTCGGCGCGCGTGTCTGCACGTGCCTTGTCGCAGTCCATTCCGCCCACGCGGTGCGAGATGCTGTACTGCACCACCTCCTTGCTGCTATCCAGCAGACCCAGGCTCTCCACCGGCACGCGCATGGTGACTATAGGGCCACCCTGCGCACCAATGACGACGCCAGCCTTCTCGAACACCGCACGGTCGAAGTCCGGTACTACCTTCACAAGGAAACTGATGGTCTTTGCACCTGCGGCCACTTCTTCGCGCACAAGCGCTTTAGTGTCTATGCCACATTTTGCCGTTTGTGCCGACAGTGTGGCTAAAAGGCTCACTGCTAATAGTGTAAGGATTATTCTTTTCATAAATTAGGTACTATATACAAAATGCAAATATACGAAGTTTTTTAGAATGAAAAAAAGAAAAAGTTAAGAGGCCGGTTTCCCAGCCTCTTAACTATTAACTGACGGCTAACTGCGGTTATACTTCCCAGGTGTCGCCGCTGTTGAGCAGGTCGTCCATGCATTTGTATTTGCCGGAGGCCATCTGCTCGTCCATCTGCTCTTCGTAGAGCTGGGTGTAGCTGACTTTCTTGACGTTGCGGATAACGCCGAGGGCCACGGGCAGGTCGCCGCCCATGTGGGCCAGCATCATGTGGATGCCGGTGTCCTCGGTGGTCTCGTCGTGCACCATGATGTCGTCCAGCGTGATGCCATTCTCGCCGAGGGTGACAACCTCCAGCTGGCGGCCGTTGAAGCGCAGACCTTTCTCCTTGTTCTTGCCGAAGAGCATGGGCTTGCCGTGCTCAAGCACGATGGTGCGGTCGTCGCGGACTGCACGGTCGGTGATGGCGGCATGCGTCTTGTCGTTGAAGATGACGCAGTTCTGCAGCACCTCAACAACGCTGCAGCCGTCGTGCTTTGCGGCGCGGGTCATGCAGTCGGTGCTCAGCTGCGGCACGCAGTCGAGGGTGCGGGCGAAGAAGGTGCCCTGGGCGCCCATGACGAGTTCGCCGGGGTTGAACGGGTAGTCGATGGTGCCGTAGGGCGAGGTCTTCGTTATTTGGCCGAACTTGGTGGTGGGGCTGTACTGGCCCTTGGTCAAGCCGTAGATCTCGTTGTTGAAGATGGTGATGTTCAGGTCCTGGTTGCGGCGCACAGCGTGGATGAGGTGGTTGCCGCCGATGGCCATCGAGTCACCGTCGCCCATGTTCACCCACACGCTCAGTGCGGGGTTGGCGAGCTTCACACCCGTGGCGATGGCGCAGGCACGGCCGTGGATGCTGTGGAAACCGTATGTGTCCACGTAGTAGGGGATACGGCTCGAGCAGCCGATGTGGCCAGCAGGGCGGCGAGGATGGCGTGGTCGCCACAACCGGGGCACCACTTCACCATCTGGTCGCTCTGGAAATCAGCCTTGGTATATTCTTTATCCGCTTTGGGAACAAAATGCTTTTCCATATCTTTCTTTTTTCTTTTTCAATCAGATTGTAAAAGATTCGTTGATTGCGTAGATTTCTTTTACAATCTGATTGAGATTAAAAACTTTATTTCTCAAGAAGTTTGGTGAAGTGTTCTTTCAGCTCGCCAACCTCGAAGGGCAGGCCCATCACCTTGTTGTACTGGGTCATGGGGCACTCCGGGAACTGGGTGCGCAGGTAGCCGGCGAACTGGCCGTTGTTCAGCTCGCAGACCACAATCTTCTTGTACTTGCGCAGTATGTCGCCGGTGTTCTTAGGCAGCGGGCAGATGTAGTTGAAGTGGGTGTAGGCCACCTTCTTGCCTTCGTTGTTCATCTCTTCTACGGCAAGGGTGAGGGCACCGCTGGTGCCGCCCCAACCAACCACGAGCAGGTCGGCGTCGGGGTTGCCGGTCACCTCCTGGTCGGGGATGTAGTTGGCCACGCGGTTCACCTTCTCCTGACGGTTCTTGGTCATCAGGGCGTGGTTCTCCGGGTCGGTGCTCAGGGGACCGTCGGGGCACTTCTCGAGGCCGCCCACGCGGTGGCTCAGGCCTTCCATTCCGGGCAGGGCCCATTCGCGGGCGAACTTCTCCTCGTCGCGACGGAACGGACGGTAGTTCGGGTCGTTCTCCTTGGCCAGGCGCGGCTTGATTTCGGGCATGTCCTTCATGCTCGGTATCTTGAACAGCTGGCTGCCGTTGCCCAGATAGCCGTCGGTGAGCAGGATGACGGGGGTCATGTGCTCAAGGGCGATCTTGGCGGCGTTGAAGGCCCAGTAGAAGCAGTTGGCGCTGCTGCTGGCGGCGACAACCACCAGGGGAGCCTCGCCGTTGCGGCCGTATAGGGCCTGGTCGAGGTCGCTCTGCTCAGTCTTGGTGGGCAGACCCGTCGAGGGGCCGCCGCGCTGCACGTCGACGACGACGAGCGGCAGCTCGGTCATCACGGCAAGACCCAGGGCCTCGCTCTTCAGCGACAGACCGGGGCCGGAGGTGCTGGTGCAGGCCAGTGCACCGGCATAGCTGGCGCCGATGGCGGAGCAGACACCGGCAATCTCATCCTCGGCCTGGAACACGCGGGCGCCGAGGCTCTTGTGCTTGGCCAGCTCGACCATGACGTCGGTGGCGGGGGTGATGGGGTAGGAGCCCAGGAAGAGACGGCGACCGCTCTTCTCGCTGGCGGCCAGCAGACCCCAGGCGGTGGCCACGTTACCGGTGATGTTGCGGTAGCGACCCTTCTCCATCTTGTCGGCGTGGGCAACCTCGAAGATGTGCGAGTGCATCACCTCCAGCTTGTCGGCATATTCATAACCCTCGGTCAGCACAGCCTTGTTCAGCGTGATGACAGCGGGCTTCTTGGCGAACTTGCGCTCCAGATATGCAAAAGTATGGTCTAAGGTCTTGTGGGTGGCGTAGAAGATGATGCCGAGGGCGAACATGTTGCGGCTCTTGTCGGCGGTCTTCTTGTCGACGCCCTGGGCGTCGCCGATCTTCTCGGTGAAGCTGGTGATGGGGGCCTTGATGATGGTGTAGGCGCGCTCCAACTCGTCGGTGAAGGGGTTCTCCTTGTAGCCGGCCTTCTCCATGGCTTCCTCGGTGAAGGTGTCGATGTCGACGATGACGGTGGCACCCTTCTTGGCCCATTTCAACTGGCTCTTGAATGCAGCGGGGTTCATGGCGACGAGGATGTCGCACTTGTCACCGCTCGAGTAGATGTGGTTGCCCACATGCACCTGATAGCCGCTCACGCCGGCAATGGTGTTGTGCGGGGCACGGATTTCGGCGGGATAATCGGGGAACGTGGCAATGTCGTTTCCGGTCAGTGCTGAGGCGTCGCTGAAGAGCGTGCCGCTGAGCTGCATGCCGTCACCCGAGTCGCCAGCAAATCGGACCACAAGGTCCTCTTTATTAACTATCTGATTCTCTGACATGTTATTTATATGTTTAATTTATTATTATTTGTTTTTTGAAAGTGCAAATATACAAAATAAAAACAACCCGCAAAAATTATTTTTTCAACCGCTTTCAACAGCCTTCGGTCTGTCACCTCTCCGTAGCCTCTCCGTCTCTTCTCCGTCTGTTCTACGTCTGTTTAACGCTTGTTTCCCGCTTTGTAACCGTTGAACAACAGTAGAACAACCGTAGAACAATCGGAGCGGATACGAAGCGGAGCCGGTGTATATATATTATGTAGGACCGGTTGCCTGTGCGGCTGGCAATAACGTTGGTACATTGTATTTATTATAATGCAATAGCCAACATTGGTTACTCCCCGTTTTGCAGATTATGTGTATCTTTGCAACGAGAAACAGCAATGCTCAAGTATTAAAACAATCAGGCAAACAGACAGACAATGAATTTTATAGGTATAATCATCGGGATATCATCCTTCATGTGCATAGGTCTATTTCACCCCATCGTCATCAAGGCTGAGTATTATTTCGGCGTGCGCTGCTGGTGGGTGTTCCTCGTGGTGGCGCTGGGCTGCATTGCTGGGTCGCTGCTGGCGGCAGCGACTATACCGTCGACCATCCTCGGCGTGGTGGCTTTCTCCAGCCTTTGGTCCATCCTTGAACTCTTCAAGCAGCGCGATCGTGTGAAGAAGGGTTGGTTCCCGTCTAATCCCAAAAGAAAAAACAGATGAGAGCTCATGTTATAGGAATACTATTGCCTTTTGTGGGCACCATGTTGGGGTCGGCGTTTGTGTTTTTCATGTAGAAAGACATCCCCGGCCGGTTGCAGAAGACGCTGTTTGTGGTCAGTTTCAAAATGGAACAAGGCTATGCCATGAGTAGCGTGCGTCTGTTCCAGGACTTAATACTCTTTGGCGATGATTACGACGCCGACTACAACACGCAGGCCCAGGAAATCTGGGAGGAAGACGACAATTACTTCGGCAGCGGGTGGTAGGATGTATTGAGGATGTGCCTGCGTTGCAGGCCTCCGCTGTCCTGTCTATTTCACCGTACCAACCTGGATTCCAGTGTTGGTACGGTGTATTAAAACGGTAAAAAAAAAGAAGAGGGCCTGTTGAAAAACAGGCTCTCTTTTTGTACCCCGGGAGGGAATCGTATGTATACTGATAATCATATTGTTATGTGCCTCGTGGAAAACATATGGAAAACAATTTGAGTCACTAACGCACAATATTACGTCCCTTTTTTGCATACCACACACCCCAATCTTCGACCGTTTCGTTTGCAAAGATACAACTTTTTTCTAATTCATAGGCAAGAAAGGGGAAAAACTCTTCTAAAACATAGGCAATGCGCCAACCAACAGAAAAACGACAAACAAAACGGCAAACAAATGGCATTTCCAAATAAATGGAAACGAATGTTTTGCGCAGAATACTGGAGATTAAGCGACAAGCAATCTGGCAAACAAACGACAAACAAGCGACAAACGAACGACACGCAACTTCATGTTGGGGTGAATTCCATATCTTCGAATAAGGAAATGTCTAAATGGCATTAAAATTTGGCCAACTTTGGAAATAAAATTCGGCCAACTTTGGAAATGAAATTCAGCCAACTTTGGAAACAAATTTTTATAAAATTCTATCTATATGAAATTTATTTTGTACTTTTGCAGCGTGAAAATATGATGCTAAATGAAGAAGTACAAACAAAGAATTGCCGATAAACTTCTGGAAAAGAAGCTAGAAGGTACAGGAGCCGTCCTCATAGAGGGACCAAAATGGTGCGGAAAGACCACGACTGCTGAGCAGCAGGCTAAAAGTGTGGTGTATATGGACGATCCTGAGGAAGGAACAAACTGGCATCAACTAGCCATATTGAACCCCAAAGGAGTTCTTACTGGGGAGACACCTAGACTTATTGATGAATGGCAGTCCGTTCCTATTCTATGGGATGCTGTTAGATATGAAGTTGACCATAGAGATGATGATGGACAGTTTATTCTGACAGGGTCGGCGGTTCCTGTAGATGATAAAGAATTGAGGCACACGGGTACCGGACGTGTTTCATGGCTTACAATGAGAACGATGAGCTTGTGGGAATCGGGAGAATCGAATGGGAGTGTGAGCATGAGAGAACTATTCAATGCTCCCGAGCAACTGTTTGCGGAAAATACACTGAATCTGGAAGACATCGCATATTTGACCTGTCGAGGAGGATGGCCAAGAGCAACCCTGCAAAAAAAAGATGTCGCTTTGGGAAGGGCATTTGATTATTTTGATGCTGTGATAAAAAGAGATATTTCTCGTGTGGATGGTGTGAAAAGAGATTCGGAACGTACACGCCGTATTATGCAATCGTATGCTCGCAATCAAGGATCACAGATTCCTATAAGCACTATTGCAGCTGACATTAGGGCGAATGATGTGGACAGCGTGGACGACAAGACTGTATATTCTTATGTGGCAGCACTAAAAAAAATATTTGTCATCGAGGATATGGCGGCATGGAATCCCAACTTGCGCTCAAAGACAGCAATACGGACATCAGACAATCGTTATTTTACAGACCCTTCCATTGCAACAGCTGCTCTCGGACTGGGGCCAAACGACCTTATGAACGACCTGAATACGTTTGGCCTGTTATTTGAAACATTGTGCGTACGCGATTTAAGGGTATTTGCGGATTCTATTGATGGACAAGTATACCATTATCGAGACAAGAATGGTTTGGAGTGCGACACTGTAGTACATTTGCGCAACGGCTCATATGGCCTGATAGAGATTAAACTTGGAGGTGAGGAATTGATAGAAGATGGCGTACGAGCGTTAAATGACTTGACAGGCAAGATTGACACCACTAAGATGAAGGCTCCTGCATTCAGAATGATACTTACTGCTGTCGGCAAGTTCGCCTATCGTCGTGAGGATGGAATTTATGTGGTGCCAATTGGATGTTTGAAGGATTGAGAGTTATAACATTTTTTGTCAAATATAAGCATAAATAATCACTCGCTGATTATTTATGCATTTATTCGTCTCGGTTTTATCAAAAAACATCACTTTTTTACTCTCAGTTTTATTAAAAAGTTGTATCTTTGCAAAGAGATACAGCTAATGCTATGGACAGTTTCAGAGAACAGGTGCAGCACATCGCTCTTGCCGACATGGGGTTTGAGGCGAAGACTATGCATCTGCTCTCCCTCGGACTCACAAAGGCTGACGTGAATAATCTGCTGTATAGAGAACTGAACCATACCGCAGCGGAACGTAATACAAAACGTGCGTCTGGTATCACCCATCGTATTGCAAAAAAGAATAAAGCACCAAACCGCAGCCGCCAGATGAAATGTCTCGCCATACGTCAGCCGTGGGCAACGCTGATTGCTGCAGGTATAAAAGATATAGAGTGCCGTGATAAACTGGTGCCACCTTGCAAGCGGTTCCTTATCGCCGCCAGCAAGACCCGCGATGCCAAACGACTGGATGAAGTGCTCGATGGCCAGTTGCTGGACGTGGTGAATGGATATATAGCCAAAGGCATACTACCACCTTATGAGCAATGGCCAACTGGTGCCATCATCGGCTATGTGGATATAAAAGAAGTTACTTATGGCGATGTCGCCTCGCCTTGGGGCTGCGGTGTCGACGGCATCAAGTATGTCCTACAAAACGCCCATATGTTCAACAAGCCCATCTACGGCAAAAACAAGGCAACACCCTTATTCTATAATGTAGACGGATACGACAATCGACATCTGCCAGCATCACATGTTGTATGTCAAAATGTGTAATGTTACTAATGGTTTTCTGTGAGTTTTTTGGTGTGGTTTCTTCTTTTGAAAAAACACCTGTTCGCGTATAAATACTATGCATTATCACGCACACGCGAATAAATAAATTTGGCTATTCCAGAAAATCTTCGTACTTTTGCAACTGCTTACGCGCGTTGTAAGCTTTGCAAGAAAAGCATTGCTAATAACTGTCCCTACTTGTAAATTCGGCAAATTTCATGAAGGAGGACGGAGCATTTTGCTTTCGCTTGTTGTGTATGCTATTCTCATCAGCATACCTTCAGGCGTGAAATTTGTTCCATGGAAAAAGCCTGATGGTTTTTATTCCGTTCCTTCAGAGGTAGCCGAAACCCACAAGTAGACGGACATGAGCACATAAGTCTCATGCCTTTCTTATTGGGTAAAACCGCTCCGTTGGAGGCTTTGGAGCACAAACCTCAAGGCGCATTTCGCACGATGGAGCTGATTAACAACATAAACAAGACCCTACGTGACGACTTGATGCAACAAATCAAGCCGGATAGTCGTCTTTCGATAGCAGCCTCCTGTTTCTCCATCTATGCCTATCAGGAGTTGAAAGAGGCGCTAAAGGATATCAAGGAGCTGCGCTTCATCTTTACCTCGCCAACCTTCACCACCGAAAAAACACCCAAACAACAGCGGGAATTCTATATTCCTCGTCTGGACAGGGAACGTACCTTATATGGCTCTGAGTTTGAGGTGAAGCTCCGTAATGAACTAACCCAAAAGGCTATTGCCCGCGAGTGTGCCGAGTGGATTCGTCAGAAGGTCTGTTTTAAATCCAATCGTACCAACGAACAGATGATGGGGTTTATTACGCTCGATGACAATAGTTATTCCCCGCTTGACGGATTCACAACCGTCGACCTCGGCTGCGAGAAAGGGAATCATGCCTATACTATGATTCAAAAGTCCGAAGCTCCATTCTCGAAGGCTTATATCGACCTCTTCAACCAGCTTTGGAATGATTCATCCCGTATGCAGGTAGTGACTGACGAAGTCATCGATAGCATCGGAAACGCCTATAAAGAGAACGCTCCAGAGTTCCTTTACTTTGTAGCTCTATACAATATCTTCAACGAGTTTCTAGAAGACATCAGCGAGGACGAGCTGCCCAATGAGGCTACTGGATTCAAGAACTCCATTATCTGGAACAAACTCTACAACTTCCAGCGTGATGCCGCCTTGGCCATCATCAACAAGCTGGAGAAGTACAACGGTTGCATCCTTGCCGACTCCGTGGGGCTCGGTAAGACGTTTACGGCCCTTTCTGTCATCAAATACTACGAGAGCCGCAACCGCACCATTTTGGTGCTATGTCCTAAGAAACTATATGAGAACTGGAACACCTACCGCCAGAATTACACCAACAACCCCTTGGCCAAAGACCGTCTGAACTACGATGTGCTATATCATACTGACCTCAGCCGTGACCATGGGCAGAGCAACGACCTTGACTTGGAGCGTGTCAACTGGGGCAACTACGACCTGGTAGTAATCGACGAGAGTCACAACTTCCGCAACGGCGGCAAGGTGTCGACCGACGAGGATGGCGAGAATCCACGTGACAACCGCTACCTACGATTGATGAACAAGGTCATCCGCTCTGGTGTGAAGACAAAGGTGCTGATGCTCTCGGCCACACCCGTAAACAACCGCTTCAACGACCTCAAGAACCAACTGCAGCTGGCCTACGAAGGGGAATCCAAAGCCTTCGACCAGTTGTTGCCTACCAATAAAGGCATCGACGACATCTTCCGTCAAGCCCAAGGGGCTTATAACATGTGGGCTAATCTGCCTCCGCAGGAACGCACCACCGAGCGACTGCTCCGTATGCTTGACTTCGATTTCTTCCGTCTGCTCGATGCCGTCACCATCGCCCGCAGCCGCAAGCACATCCAACAATATTACGACACTTCTGACATCGGCACTTTCCCCGAACGACTGAAACCTATCTCACGTCAACCTCATCTGACCGACCTCGATACAGCCATCAACTACAACGAGATATTCGAACAATTGCAGTTGCTTCATCTTGCTATCTATGCTCCTTCTGCCTTCATCCAACCCAGCCAGCTGTGGAAATACACGGAGGAAGAAGGCTCATCGGGCCACCGCTTGAGTATCGAGGAGCGCGAACGCGGCATCCAGCGACTGATGAATATGCAGTTGCTGAAACGATTGGAGTCTTCTGTCAACTCCTTCCGACTCACCCTGGGCCGCATCCGCGACTATATGCAGGAAACCCTTGATACAATAGCCAGATTCAGACAGGGCGACGTGCTGGTGTCTGTCGATGACTACGAGGGTGTGGATGCCGACGAGGACGAGCAGGACTTCACCATCGGTAAGAAGAAGAACCGTATTCGGCTGGAGGATATGGATTATCTCTCGTGGCAGGAGGAAATTAAGGCTGACCTCAATATCATCCACAACCTTCTCTCCCAACTTGAGCCTATCACCCCCGAGCATGACAGTAAGTTGCAACAGCTTGTGGCGGATCTCCAGTCTAAGTTCGTCACTCCCATAAACAATGGCAACAAGAAGGTACTTGTATTTACGGCCTTCTCCGACACGGCAGAATATCTGTATAAAAACCTGGCTGATGCCATCAAATCCAAGTATGGCTTGAATGTGGCTCTTGTCACCGGCGACGTGGAGGCCAGAAGTACTATGAAACTACGCGAAAGGCTTGACTTCAACAAGGTGCTTACCTTGTTTTCTCCTGTGTCCAAGGAGCGTGACGCTGTCTATCCTCATCTGCACGAGGAGATTGACGTGCTAATCGCCACCGACTGCATCAGCGAGGGTCAGAATCTGCAGGACTGCGACTTCCTTATCAACTACGACATCCATTGGAATCCCGTGCGTATCATCCAGCGTTTCGGCCGTATCGACCGTATAGGCTCCAAGAATACAAAAATACAGCTGGTCAACTATTGGCCCGATATGACGCTCGACGAGTATATCAACCTCAAAGGTCGTGTCGAAGCCCGCATGAAAGTGACCGTGATGACTGCCACCGGCGACGACAATCTCCTCTCGCCCGAGGAGAAGGACGACCTCGAATACCGCCGTCGGCAGTTGGAACGTCTGAAAGAGGATGTCGTCGACCTTGAAGAGATGAATACAGGTGTCAGCATCATGGACCTTGGCCTGAATGAGTTCCGGTTGGATCTCTTGGAATATATGCAGGGCAACCACGATATTGAACATACCCCCTTTGGTCTTCATGCTGTGGTGCGTGGCAACGAGCAGGCGCCTGCGGGCACAGTCTTCGTGCTGAAAAACAGAACCGCCGGTGTCAATATCGACCACAAGAACCAGCTGCACCCGTTCTATATGGTCTACATCCAAGATGATGGCGAGGTGATGGTTGATCACCTGCACCCCAAGGACCTCCTCGACAAGATGCGACTGCTCTGCAAGCCCATGGATCAGCCAGACATAAAACTCTGCAGCACCTTCAACAAAGAGACCCGCGACGGCCTACGCATGGATAAGTATTCTGACTTGCTCAGCAAAGCCATTAACTCAATTATCAACGTCAAGGAGAAATCGGACATTGACAGTTTCCTTGATGGTGTGCAGGGTGAGTTGTTCAAAGAGCATATTTCGGGCTTGGACGACTTCGAACTTATTTGTTTCCTTGTAATCAAGTGATACCTATGTTTGGACTACCCGTTGCCACCGCCATCAGTCAGCCGCTATCGAAAAAGGCCGTCTTTGAGAAATTCAATCTCAAGGCGTCGGAGCGTGAACGGTTCGATGCTGACATTAGCAGGATGGTTCTTGTGGCTCGCATCTCTCCGGCGACTGTACCAGCGCTGACGGATGGAAACGAAATAAAAGGCATATATGTCTTGCAGGTCGTGTTGAAGCGCAAGGAGTATGACCCAAAGAACATTCTCTTGCTCCATAAGTTGATACCCCAGAATATCGTATTTGCCTTGCAGCATGAAGACAAAACGCAACTTTGTATCTTCCACACCCGGCTGCAACAGTCGGCTTGGATGCCTACGGAAGAAACTGCTATTCATCTTCAAGGTTTGAATCTCGATGATGTATGGAACAACATTGTGGCAAGCATTGGAAGCCTTGATGCCTCTTCGGAAGAAACCATCGAACAGCAGATAATCAACCGTGAACAGAAAGAGAAGCTGCTCCGACAGATTGAAGTCCTCGAAAAGAAATGCCGGTTGGAGAAACAAACGCACAAGAAATATGAATTGCACCAAGAACTTGTAAAATTAAAAGCACAAATATAATATGGACAAAGTTCATCTGACAAAAAGAGAAAAAGAAATTATTGTTTTATTAGCATCCAAGAACTATAAGTTGGACAACAGTTCAAGTGACTTTGCAGAATTGGAGCATTTGGAATATATCGGATTAGGCAAAGGAATTAAATGTGAATTTGGAGGATACCTCGACTACAGGTTAACTCCTACAGCAAAGGCATATTTGTTTGAGAATCCCAAGTTAAAAGACCCGTCAATCTTTGAAGATAGTAAGTTCTGGATTGAATTGGTTGCAAATTTATTATAGGTTGTCTTATGGAGAAACTGAAGATGCAGACCGCCAATGTGGTGGATGAAAATATAAAACGTATTGGGGAGTTGTTCCCGAACTGTTTGACGGAGCGGCTGGACGAGAACGGATGGCCGGAGGTGGCTATCGACTTCGACCAGCTGCGGCAAGAACTGTCGAAGGACATCGTGGAAGGTCCGGAAGAACGCTATCAGTTCACTTGGCCCGACAAACGCAACGCCATCCGCTTGGCCAATGCACCCACCACCGACACCCTGCGTCCCTGTAGGGAGGAGAGTGTGGACTTCGACAACACGCAGAACCTCTATATCGAGGGCGACAACTTGCAAGTGCTGAAACTGCTGCGCGAGAACTACCTGGGCAAGGTGAAGATGATTTATATCGACCCGCCTTACAATACTGGAAAGGATTTTATTTATCCAGACGACTTCTCGATAGATAAAGAAGTGTATGTTTGCAATAGCGGGCAGTACGACAATGCTGGCAATCGAATGTATGAAATTACAGAAACTGAAGGACGGTTTCATACCGAATGGTTGAACAATATCTATCCTCGTTTAAAAGTAGCAAAGGACTTACTCTGTGATGGTGGCGTTATCTTTATTTCTATAGACGATAACGAGGTCTCAAATCTAAAAAAAGTTTGTGATGAAGTCTTTGGTTCCAAATCATTTATTGATATCTATAACTGGGCCAAAACGGAAACACCTGAAAACCTATCAATAAAGAGTCGTCAAATCATAGAATATGTATTGTGTTACCAAAAGAACAAAGACGATAAGAAATTCAGAGGAATAAGAAAATCTTCGTCAAGTTCAAATGGTTTGCTGAATCAACCTAATCCCGTTGGCATATTAAAATTTAAGGCAAATGTTGTTCATACAAATATTCCAGATGGGATAATACCAGCTGGGATGTACGGTACAGATGCTTACGATGTAGAATTGCTTAATGATGTTGAAGTAAAGAAAGGTTTATTTGTTCAAGATTTTTCCTTGAGGGCAAAGTTTAAATGGCAACAGTCTTACCTTGATAATGAGATAAAAAATGGTACCATTATCAATATTCCCACAATGAAATTTAGCCCCTCCTACGATAAAACAGAGTATGCACCAGAGGTACCAACAAATCTTATCAATAGCAAGGTGGGGGTTGGAACTAATGAAAACGCAGGAGAATATCAACTTAAACTATTTGATAAGAAAGTATTTAATTTCCCGAAGCCGGTAAGTTTGGTGAAATATTTAATGGGATTCAATGATAATGATGACAATGACTTTATTATCCTTGATTTCTATTCTGGGTCAGCAACTTCTGCTGAAGCAGCATTGCAATACAATATAGATTTAAACAGGAATAAAGTCAAATTTATTTTGGTTCAAATACAAGAGGATTTGACAAAAGCACTTGAGAGTTCAAAGAGTAAAAGTCAAAAGGAAATAATACAAAATGCAATTGATTTCTTAAGCATAAAAAAACGCCCTTTGAATATATGTGAGCTCGGCAAGGAGCGTATCCGTCGTGCTGGCAAGAAGATTCTCGAAGAGCAGAAAGCCAAGCAGGGCGACCTGTTCAGCGGAGAGCAGAAGAAACTGGATGTGGGTTTCCGTGTGCTGAAACTCGACAGCTCGAATATGCAGGATGTCTACTACACCCCTGCGGAGTTCGACGGGAAACAGCTGGAAGCATTTGCTGACAATATCAAATCTGACCGCACGGACGAAGACCTGCTCTTCCAGGCGATGATAGAACTGGGCATCGAACTATCGGCCAAGATTGAGAAACAAGAGATTGCAGGCAAGGCCGTCTGGAATGTTGCCGAAGGCTACCTCATGGCCTGCTTCGACAAAGATGTCAACGAGACCGCCATCAAAGCCATCGCCAAACAGCACCCCTACTATTTCGTCCTCCGCGACGCCAGCCTCGCCACCGATCAAGTCGCCGATAACTTCGAACAAATCTGGGAAGAATACAGTAAAGATACAATCAGAAGAATCATCTAAGTTATGAAAGAATTGTACACAGAACGCCATTATCTACGTAGTAATGTGATTTCTACATCAACAATTACACGTGACAAATATCAAATTATTGTTGATTTCTGTAGTAGATACTATAATAATCTTGCGAGTGTGTTCCCTGAATATTGTTCAGACTATAATATGGTTGTTTGTGGCGTTGATTTGAAAAAGTTTTTTCAATATGTGCACGTTCGCATTCCCGATTTATTTTATTCGGATGGATATGATGGAATTCAGATTGTACCATATGTGGAACCGAATGAGGCTCAGCAGTACGCTTTGCTTGATTTTATAGAGTATATTGCAAGATATGTAAAGACCGTTAGAGAGGGGAAGTATCATGAGTATTTCCAACATTATCACTTGTCTTTTAGTGATGATAATAGTGCGTTTCTGGATTTTAGGAACGGATTAAATGAAGTGTTCCAAATGGCAGGTTTAGCCTATACGATGACTGAGAACAAGCAGATTGAACGCATTACTGAGATGGACACAATCGTTAATGAGGCGCAGGAAACTGTATCTGGCTTTGAAGAACCAGGTCTGAGGGAATTAGTCGAAGAATCTATAGCCTTTTACAAAAGCCCATACCCTGCAAACCATAAGATAGCTACTGAAAAATATGGGATGCTTTAGAGAGAATCAAAACTATCTATGTTGCGGATGGAATAGACAAAAAGCGTTCTTCGGAAATGTTAATCACTGCAATATCTAATGGAAGTGCTGAATTTCAGGTACTATTTAACACGGAATATAAGGCTCTTACAGATATAGGCAATAAATTTAGAATAAGGCATCATGAAACTGACAAGGTTGACATTACAGATGATAGATACTATGACTATTTTTATAATAGATGTTTATCACTAATTACCATGACTCTACATTTTATTGGAAATGGAGAAGTCACAACTCCCTTGGTTGAAACAATGTTTTGATGCATTTAAAGGTTTGAAAATGAGAATAATTAGTCTTAATAATCGGGCGTTTGTTAATGGGTCGTCTAATAGGTTGTCTAAATAAAGCATGGGATAAATTCAAAATATAACAATACAAGACCGAGACTGTTGTTTGTATAGAAAAACAAGTTGAGAAAGAATAATTTGGTTATGAAGCGAATCTACGAATACGAAGACTTGCAACCTGTCTTGGAGCAGTTGCTGCAAGACAGGGAGTCGGGCGAATATAATATGACAAGGAGTGCAGGTGACTATTGTAAGGCAAGTCGTAAGGAGAAAAACATATAATTATGGACAAGACATTTATAGACGAACTATTAAATTACGGAGAACGCATTACGTTGGAGTGCAAAAGGTCCGAAAATAGTATCCCTAAGTCTATCTGGGAAACATATTCCGCATTTGCCAACACCAATGGGGGCTATATTATACTAGGTATCGAAGAGAATCTGAATGCTGAAACTTTCGACGAACGTTTCACTATTTATGGCATCAACCATGCGGAACGCCAACGGAAGGACTTCTGGAATACCATTAATAGCGAGAAGGTAAGTTCCAATTTGTTGAAAGATGAAGATGTGCAAGTTGTAGAGTATGATGATACAACTGTGTTGCTTGTTGCCCATATACCCCAAGCCATATATCGTAATAAGCCTGTCTATATCAACGGCAATGTGTATAAGGGGACTTTCAAGCGCAATCATGAGGGCGACTATCATTGCGATGAGAGCGAAGTCAAGGCCATGATACGTGATGCCAATGAAGACGGGAACGACGGGAATCTTATAGACTACTATACGATGGATGACATCGACATGCCTACCTTGAAGAGTTACAGGAACGAGTTTGAAAACAGGAATATCGGGCATGTGTACAATCAGCTGGACGACAAAGAATTTCTAAAACAACTCGGAGGTTATACAATAGACCGTGCCACCGGAAAAGAGGGACTGACACTCGCTGGACTTCTGATGTTTGGCAAAGGCCTATCTGTAAGGGAGCGTTTCTCAAACTTCAGGATGGACTATATAGATATGACCGATTTGCAAGGTGATATGCGTTATAGCGATCGGTTGACTTATGATGGAACATGGGAAAACAACCTGTATAATTTCTTCCGCCGTGTATTGGTAAAGCTATCCAGTGACCTAAAACGCCCATTCCGATTGGAAGGGATGCAAAGAGACGATGACACACCTGCACACAAAGCCATCCGCGAGTCCTTTACCAACAGTATCATTCACGCTGATTTCTTCATATCTGGTGGCATATTGAGAATCGAAAAACACGATGGATGTTTCTGCTTTAGAAACCCTGGAACTTTGAAACTTCCGGTTGCTCAAATTTATGAAGGCGGAAGTTCGAAGGCGAGGAACCCTCGGATACAGAATATGCTACGGATGATTGGTTATGGTGAGAACCTCGGTTCAGGTTTCCCTACCATTCTCAATGCCTGTAAAACGGAGAAATGGCGAAAACCCGACTTGGATGAGGTGACCGAACTGAAAGAAGTCCAATTGAAACTATGGATGATTTCCATGTACCCTAAAGAGGTTGAGGTTTTTTTGCATAACTTTTTAGGCGACGGATATAACAAGTTAGACAGTGATGCGCTATCGGCTCTATCGGTGGCTTATGTGGAGAAAGAGGTGACCAATCAGCGACTTCAGACACTTATGGAAAAGAACTCCCTGGAAGTGGCAAAGACACTAAAATACTTGACGGGTATAGAGTTGTTAATTCCTACTGGCAAAGGAAGGGGGACGACATACAAGATTAATACTGAGTTCAATCACCAAGAGTTGTCTAATGGGTTGTCTAATGGGTTGTCTAATGGGTTGTCTAATGGGTTGTCTAATGGGTTGCCTAATGGGTTGTCTAATGGGCCAAACGATTCTGAATTAACAATATCAACGATACTGTCACTCATACAAGAAAACCCCTATATAACCAAAAAAGAACTCTCTTCAAGAATAGGTATATCAACTACCGCCATACAAAATCATATAAACAAACTTAAGTTTAATAATCAGATAAAGAGAGAGGGGCCTGCCAAAAGAGGTGGTCATTGGGTGATTATATCAGAATAGTGTATGTGATGAAGTTCAAATTCAAGATACAGCAATACCAGACCGATGCGGTGGAAAGCACGGTGGATGTGTTTGCCGGGCAGCCGTCGAAGGCCAACGCACAGTACCGTCGTGACTTAGGCCGTCGGAAAGGCAAGCAGGTAAAGGCCTTTGACGTTGACAGTGGCGAGGTGTATGAGGAGGAAGTCGGCTGGCGCAACAGCGACGTGGAGCTGACGGGACAGCAACTATTAGACAATATCCACCAGCAACAGGTGACTGGCGACATACCTTTGTCGCCGACGCTGAGTCAGCCTGTCGGGCTGGGAGCCTGCTCACTCGACATCGAGATGGAGACCGGTACCGGTAAGACATACGTCTATATCAAGACCATGTTTGAATTGAACAAGCGTTATGGTTGGTCGAAATTCATCGTGGTGGTGCCCAGTATCGCTATCCGTGAAGGTGTATATAAGAGTTTCACGATGCTCGACGAACACTTCATGGAGCAGTATGGCAAGAAAGCCCGCTATTTTATCTATAACAGCAACAACCTCACGCAGATAGACTCGTTCAGCAGCGATGCCAGCATCAACGTGATGATCATCAACGTGCAGGCCTTCAATACCTCGTTCAAGGAAGATGCCAAGAACAAAGAGGCGCGCATCATCTACTCCAAACGTGACGACTTTCAGAGCCGTCGCCCTATCGACGTGATTGCCGCCAACCGCCCCATCATCATAATGGACGAGCCGCAGAAGATGGAAGGCGAAGCCACCCAGAAAGCCTTGCGCAACTTCAAGCCGCTCTTCGTGCTCAACTACTCGGCCACCCACAAGACCTCGCACAACTGCATCTATGCCCTCGATGCATACGATGCCTACAGGCAGCGCCTGGTGAAGAAGATACAGGTGAAAGGTATCACCGTACAAAACCTGCTGGGCAACCAAAGCTATATCTACTTCGACAGCATCATCCTCTCGAAGAACAAAGCCCCCGAGGTGCGGCTAGAGATTGAAGTGAAAGGCGCAGCAAGTCCACGCCGTCAGACCTGCAAGTTTAGACAGAACGATTCACTTTACGATGCTTCAGGGCTTCCAGCCTACAAGGAGTTCGTCATAACTGAAATCAATCCTCGCACCAACACCATCCACTTCCAGAATGGTCAGTCACTTCACCAGGGTGAGGTGATGGGCGACGTGAGCGAGAAAGCCATACAGCAGATACAAATCCGTGAGACCGTCAAGTCGCACTTCGAGAAAGAGCGAGCCCTGTTCAAGCAGGGCATTAAGACCCTGTCGCTGTTCTTTGTCGACGAGGTTGCCAACTACAAAAGTTACGACAGTGAAGGGAACGAGGTGAAGGGACCACTGTGGCAGATGTTCGAAGATGAATATAACCGCTATCTGAACGAGAACTTGACGCTGTTTGAGGACGACTATCAGGATTATCTGCGGCGTTTCCCAGCCACCGAAGTACACAACGGCTACTTCTCCATAGACAAGAAAGGCCACTCGGTCAATAGTGAAGTGAAACGGGGCAAAGACACCTCGGACGACATCTCGGCCTACGACCTGATATTGAAAAACAAAGAGCGCCTGTTGAGCTTCGACGAACCGACACGCTTTATCTTCTCCCACTCCGCCCTGCGAGAAGGCTGGGACAATCCCAATGTGTTCCAGATATGCACATTGCGTCATGCCAACAGTGCCACAACCAAACGGCAAGAGGTAGGGCGCGGCCTACGTATCTGCGTGGATAAAGAGGGCAACCGTATGGACAAAGAACGTCTAGGTGATGCCGTACACGATACCAACAAACTGACCGTCATCGCCAACGAAAACTACAGCTCATTTGTCGACGCACTACAGAAAGAGACCAAAGAAACCCTTCGCGAGCGACCGACACAGGCCACTGTGGACTACTTTAAGGACATTACCCTCAAGGTGGATGGCGGGTTGCACACCATCTCGGAACAGGAAGCTGCCAGCATTGTCAGCTATCTGTTCGACAACGACTATATCGACGAGAAGGGCAACATACGGCAGGGTTACCATACCGACTTGGAGAATGGCACACTTGCCCCCATGAGCAAGAAACTACAACCCATCGAGGAACAGGTACACAAGATGATACAAAGCATCTTCGACCCCACCGCCTTGGTGGATATGGTGGAAGATGCCAACGACAAGGCCGAGGTGGTGAACGACCACTTGAACGACAATGCCGAGAAGAAGGAGTTCAAGGCCCTATGGAATGAAATCAACCATCGCTATGTCTATACGGTACACTATGACAGCGAAGAGTTGATTCAAAAGTCCGTTGGTGCCATCGACAGAGACCTGAATGTCACACAGCTGAAATATGTGGTCACCACAGGAACACAAGGCGAAGATGAATTGGACTTTACAGGAGAGCAGAGTACACGAACAAGGGAACTGCGTGAAGTGTCGACCAGCAACGTACCCTACGACCTGGTGGGCGACATCGCCAAAGCCGCCACGTTGACCCGTCGGACGGTAGTACGAATACTCAAGGGGATACAGCTGTCGAAACTGTATATGTTCAAGAACAACCCCGAAGAGTTCATCCGCAAGGTGAGCCATATCATCCGTGAACAGAAAGCCACGATGATTGTGGAACATATCAGCTACAACCGCACAGAAAACCAATATGACTCTGCCATCTTCACTCAGGAGAAGAGCCGGCAGACCATCGACAAAGCCTACGAGGCCAAGAAACACATTCTCGACTATGTGTTTGCCGACAGCCAAGGCGAGCGTACCTTTGCCGAAGAGCTGGACAAAGCCGAGGAAGTGTGTGTTTATGCCAAGCTGCCGCGGTCGTTCCAGATACCGACACCTGTGGGCAACTATGCCCCTGACTGGGCCATCGCCTTCAACGACAATGCTGGAGTGAAGCATGTCTTCTTCATTGCCGAGACCAAAGGCAGCATGGACTCCATGCAGCTGAAAGGTGCCGAGAAGGCCAAGATTGAGTGCGCCAAGAAGCTCTTCAACAACATCTCCACCAATAAAGTCCGCTACCACGAAGTCACCAGCTACCAGAATATGCTCGACGAGATTAATAGCCTGATGTAGCCCTATTGAGATAATGGTTTTTCATATGCCGGAGACAATGAACACCTTATAAATCATGACAATCCAGCGAATAACTTTTTTTATGTGAAGAGGGACGGCCATGCGTGATAGTTCAAATGTTTCCCCCGAAAGGCTATGGAAATAAATTTTTTTGTCATTACCGCTTATTTAATTGTGGTTTGTATACCCACAATTCTAGGGATGTTTATCTACCTATTTTTTAGTCAGTTCTGTTGTGTTGTATCACATTTCAGCCATTACTTTCTGTTCATCTCCTGCTCAATCCATCGCTCCATATCTGTTTGCTGACGGTTCTTTGGTTTTATGGGATTGTCGGGATCGAAACCTTCTTCGCGGCCTAACTTCTTCATGAGGAATATCAGCATTGGTACATCGGGTCTAATCTTCCATCCCTTCAGTTGACCGTTTTCCGTGATTGGAACGCCAAATGCTAAAAGTTGTGCCGAGGAAAGGCAACTGTCAAAGGAGCGCATCCGAGCATCGTAAATAGCATCGGCAAATTCAGGGTCACTTCGTATCCAACGGCGGAGGGTGAGGCGGCAGCATCCCAGTATCTCGGCAGTCCTTGAAAGGATGCCACCTGTGACTTTAAGAACAGTTTCCAACTGCTCAAGGGTCGGTTTTTTGTATGGCTTGTTTGGCATGGTTGTATATTGTGTTTTGGTGTTTCTTTCCTCGCGCGCGTGCGCGTTTGGACTGGTAACTACTTGCTTTTGCCGATTCTATCTCAGCATCAAGTTCGTTTATTAAAGGATTATTGTATAATCTCATCTTCCCCTCAATTTGTTGTCGCATCCGGTATCGTCGCTTTTTGTCGAGATTGCCTGATTGCTTTAGTATTTCATCCACATTGTCAAGATAATTGTCGGGCGCATTCCGCAACAGGTCAATAAGCATTACATTTATGGCATCTTTAGGAGTCATCACCTTCAAGAATGGATTGTCCTGCTTTTTCGCGATATGCTGATACCCCTGCGCCCACAACTTCGCCAGCCGCGCCATCGGCTGGCGCTCTCGGAGGCAGGAGACTTTGAGTGTGTCTTGAACAATTTGCTTCCCCACCGTCCAGTTGAATCTCATCTCATAACGCAACAGATTGGGTATGTTCAACCATGTGCGAGGAATACGTTCCCCACGGCTATACAATTCGGCTCGCTTGTCGTAAAAGTACAGTTTGCGATTTGGAGAATAAAAGTAGAGGGAATTGTCTCCAACGGATGCGCGTTCATATCCTGGTATGGATGTCAATAAGTTTAAGTAGTTGGCAACGGGGTTGCTCATTCCAAAGGTACAAGCAATGTCGATTCTTAGAACCGAGGCCATACCAACGTCGAGATGTAATGTGTCTGACAGTAACTGGAGGCCATTGTCGATGTCCTTATGTGTTGGGGTGGACACATTTTCTCCCTTGCTCAACTTGGCGATGCTGCCGGAGAGGCGGATTCCATTGTCGTCGGCATACACTCGGTAGTTGTTTATGTGACCAACTATATACGGAGTCCCTTTTCGCACATATATTCCCGTTTTATCCATCGAGATATATTTATCAATCGACAACGGACTCATTCCGCTCATCAATTTGCTCCCAATCATCATATTTAGCGTGTCTATCATTTTGACATTATTATTGGGTGCATACGTTCGCGCGTGTACATTATAATTGACGATAGGTGATGGTATGACTGAAAGGTACACACTTTTTGGGTACTTTGGGTACACACCTTTTGGGTACCGTCTACCGATATGATGTGCGGAATGAGTGCCACAGGACGATTATACCGCAGCGGGTTTACGTGCCAGTTGCTGTGCTTGTGCTTCCACCTCGGCTGCGGTGGCAATGCGGTTGGCGGTCACGAACTCTACAAGCTCGGATTTGCGGAAATAGATGTGCCGTCCGGTCGGTTTGTAGTAAGGGATGAGTTTTCGCCCAGTGTAACCGTACATCTGTCTTGAGGTGATGCCTAGAAACTCACACGCTGCCGAAAAGGTCATAATGTCTTCCATAATGTGTTATTTTTGGTTGTTGATTATTGTTGCCTATTGATGTTAAGTCGGCGGCAAAAGTACACATTAATTTGGAAAACAAATAGATGCAGATTGGATGATTATTTTTCATCCAAAACAAAGTGCGAAAAACGTCAAAAAAAACGCTTTTTTTAACTAATTTTTACATAGGGAACAGCCTCTCTTTTTTCTGCAAAAAGACTGTTTGTAGAGCATTTTTACAGAAAATGGGAGGCTATTCAATGGCAGGAAGACTATCGACCAGTTCTCTCTTACGGTCGTCGAATACCTTGGTGTAGATTTGGGTGACTTTGGTGTCGGCGTGCCCGAGGAGCTCGCTGGTGGCGCGGAGGTCTTTGAGATTATAGTAGGTGAGTGCCCCGAATGAATGTCTGGCGCAATGCCATGTGATATGCTTGTTGATGCCAGCACGTTCGACCCAATGTTGCAATGCCTTGTTGCAGGCGGTAGGGCTGCCTACGTGGAAAAGAAGCTGGTCGGGTTCTCCGCGACCTATCAGGGCGATGAGGTCATGCCTCAGAGGTACAGTGTTGGTACGTTTGGTCTTCTGTTGTTGGAATGTGAGGGTGCATTCCTCGTAGTTGATGTTGCGATAGCGAAGCTCTTTCACGTCACAGTATCGCAATCCTGTGAAAAGCGACAATAGGAATGCTCGTCGTACATCGTCGCTCTGACGGTCGAATTTGCATTGGATGAGCCGTGTGATTTCATCGGCTGTCAGCACATCCTTTTTCAATCTTCCTTCATCTTCCACTTTCGCGGATATACCATCGCACGGATTGTCGAGGAATATTCCCTGCTTTGTGGCTGCGGTGATAATCTTCTTAAATCGCTTGTAGAGTGTTTTCGCCCCTTCACCCCGACAGTCGGCTTCCAATTTGTCGACGAAAGCTTCTACCATTTCTGGCGTGAGCTGGTCGGGATGTATGCATTTTGAGAAGATGGCGTATCTCTTATTACTATCAATGAACGCGCGGAAACGTTTTGTGGAGAGTCTAATTACCCTTTCATCGGCTTTGACATACTCTTTGATGTAATCCTCCATCCAGTCGTAGAGGTTTATCTTGTTGCGGTCAACGGCAAAAGTGTATCCCTGGGTTTTGCTTAAGAATTGTCGTTCACGCTCTTCGCGAACAAGTTTTGCGGCTTCCTTTGCCACGCGGTTATGCTCGCTTTCGGCAGGGGAGAGGTGTTTCTTGTTCCAAAGCCACAAGTTCAGCTTCTCATATTTCCATTGCTGGTGACGTTTCCTATTGCCATCGGCATCCATTTCATATATGTCGCCAAGATTGTACACAAGGCGCATAGTATACTTGTCACCCTCTTTTGTGTCGCGAATCTGCACAAAAGGATTACCGCTGATCAGGATACTTTTACTCTTTGCCATAATTATCTATTTTATGTCTTTCAGGGTTGCAAAATTACGAAAAATAAACGATATGGAAAACATTTTGAGGAAAATGATTCAATATGAAACAATCTGGTGGTATTTGAAATGTTCATTACTCGTTGTTACTCAATGTTATCCAAATGCATAATGTTGTTTTTGGTAATTGTTTTCCGTGGAAAACATTTGGAAAACATTTTGAGGAAAAGGGTGTAAATAACGGGTAAAAATGGGTAATAACGTGACTATTGATAATGCGTCAGTTATGCTTATAATATGCTTAAAATGTGTAATTTATGGCAAAAAGAAAGGCGGCCTTGCGACCGCCGTTTTGTACCCCGGGAGGGACTTGAACCCTCACGCCCTTGCGAGCAGCAGATTTTGAGTCTACCGTGTCTACCATTCCACCACCAGGGCATCGCCATTCTTCTCTCGAAAAGCGGGTGCAAAAGTACACACTTTTTTTGATATGGTAAAATTTTTTTTGTCAGAAGCCTAAAAATGTGTATCTTTGCACACGAAAAACAAGAGGTTAAAAGCCTGGTAAATCATTGTAAAGAACTATAAATAAATATAATAATGAGCGACACACGTTCTGATAAGGTATTCATTTTTGCCGGCCGCGCTACCAAGGACTTGGCAAGCCGCGTGGCGGAAATCTATGGCATTCCGCTCGGCAATTCCACCGTTTTTCAGTATGCTGACGGCGAGTTTCAACCCTCGTACGAGGAGACTATCCGTGGCGGTATAGTGTTCATCATCCAGTCGACCATTCCGCCGACCGACAACCTTTTTGAGTTGCTTATGATGATTGATGCCGCCAAGCGCGCATCGGCACAGAAGATTGTCGCCGTGATACCTTACTACGGTTTCGCCCGTCAGGACCGCAAGGATAAGCCCCATGTGCCCATCGCATCGCGCCTCATCGCCGACATGATTACCACCGCCGGTGTCGACCGCGTCATCACCATGGACCTCCATGCCGACCAGATTCAGGGCTTCTTCACCCTGCCCGTCGACCACCTCTACGGCTCGAGTCTCTTCATGCCGTATATCCGCGAGAAATTCAACATCGAGGATGTGATGTTCGCCAGCCCAGACATGGGAGGCAGCAAGCGCGCCGGCATGTATGCCAAGACGCTCAACAACAGCTTCGTTATCTGCTACAAGCACCGCAACAAGCCCAACGAGATTGGCGAGATGCGCCTCATTGGCGATGTCAAGGGCAAGCATGTCATCCTGCTTGACGATATCATTGATACCGGTACCACCATCTGCAAGGCAGCCGGCATCATCAAGGAAAGCGGCGCTCTCAGCGTGCGTGCCATGATTACCCATCCCGTGCTCAGTGGCAACGCCATCGAGAAGGTTGAGGCATCCGAGCTCGAGGAATTGGTGACCACCGACACTATCCCGCTGAAGCGTGAGAGCTCGAAGATTCACGTGCTCAGCTGCGACTGGCTGCTAGCCGAGGCTATACGCCGCGTGGTGAACTACGAGAGTCTGGACAACCTCTACGAGACCACGTTGCACAGAAAGGGTGTCATCCATAGAATGAATGAATAAAATGCAGCACATAAAAGTGCTGCTACCAAACAAACAATATTAACCAAAAAAACAAACAACAATGAGAGTAGTATCAATGAGCGGTTCTCTCCGCGAGAACGTAGGGAAAAAGGATGCTAAGGCTCTGCGTCGCGACGCCAAGGTTCCTTGCGTCATGTACGGTAAGGGCGAGCAGATTCTGTTCAGCGTCGACCAGACTGCCTTCCAGCGCATACTCTTCAACCCTGAACCCTGCTTCCAGAAGATCACCATTAACGGCACCGATCACATGGCCATGCTTAAGGACATCGATTTCCACCCTGTGACCGAGATCGTCTATCACGCTGACTTCTACGAGCTGACCGACGACAAGCCCGTTGTCATGTCCATCCCCGTGCACACCACCGGCACCAGCAAGGGCGTCATGAAGGGCGGTAAACTGGCTTACAAGCAGAAACGCCTCAACGTTAAGGCTCTGCCCGCCAACATGCCCAGCGAGGTTCTCCTCGACATCACCAATCTCGATGTCAACCAGCGCATCCGCGTCCAGGACATCGCTTGCGAGAACTACGCCATCCTCAACCCCAAGAGCGCCGAGGTCGTCAACGTCCTCAGCACCCGTGCCAGCGCCACCTCTGGCGAAGGCGAGGGCGAGGCCGCTGCCGAGTAATTGCAACGACACCAAAAGAAGAAGGGCAACACTCAGTGTTGCCCTTCTTTTGTTGTCTCCATGATACCCATCAGGGTGTCGAGTGTCGTTGCCAGACGCAGCAGGTCCTCCGTGCACACGCCGGTGTCCTGCATGCCACGCGTCAGGCATGACGGCACCTCCTTGGCCTGTTCCTCCAGGCGGTGACCCTTGCGCGTGAGGCTCACCAGTGTCTGTCGGCCGTCGGCAATACCGCGTGTACGTATCACCAAGCCCTCTTTTTCCATGCGTTGCAGCATGGGTGTCAGCGTGTTGGTGTCGAGCCTGAGGCGCTGGCAGATATCGCCCACCAGTTGGTTATCCTTCTCCCACAGCACCATCATCACCAGATACTGCGGGTAAGTGAGCCCCAGTGGCTCCAGCAGCGGCCGGTAGGCCTGCGTCAGCATGCGCGATGCAGTGTAGATGCGGAAGCACAGCTGGTTGTCAAGTCTTAACTGCTCGTACATTACAGCATCGCTTCAATATCCTTCTCAAAGTCCTTGGGCTCGGTGGTGGGGGCGTAGCGCTTCACCACGCTGCCGTCGCGCGAGATGAGGAACTTCGTGAAATTCCACAGTATGTCGCTACTCTTCTCCACACTCTTGCTTATGCCTTTCAGCATAGTATGCGTGGCTTTGGCCTTCAGCCCTTTGTACTCTTCCGTAGGAGCCTGCTCCTTGAGGTAGGTGAAGATGGGGTGCTCGTCCTTGCCGTTGACGTCCACCTTCTTCATTATCTGGAAGGTGACACCGTAGTTCATGCGGCAGAAGCCCTCTATCTCGCTGTCGCTGCCGGGGTCCTGGTTGGCGAACTGGTTGCAGGGGAAGCCGATGCACACCAGGCCGCGGTCGCGGTACTTCTCGTTCAGGGCCTCGAGGCCGTCGAACTGGGGCGTGAAGCCGCACTTGCTGGCGGTGTTGATGATGAGCAGCACTTTGCCCTCAAACATCTTGAAGTCAATCTCTTTGCCGTTGCTGGCAACGGCCTTGTAATCATAAATTGTTGCCATAATATTGTTTTTTATTGTTTTGTTATTATTCTTTGTTGTTGAGCATCTGCTCCACTTCCTTGCGGTGCTCGTAGAGCGTGCAGCCGCCCGTGTGCTGCCAGCTGCCGTTGTTGGACTCGCGAAGCCTTGCGAAAAGGGGGGACTGCAGTGCAGAACGCAAGCCGTCGCGGGCCACGTTGGTGTCGCTGTAGGGCGAGAAAGGGCAGGGCTCTGCCGCCCCGTCGGGACCTATGTGGAAGAATCCGCGTCCGGCGGCCATGCATCCGTCGAGGGCTTTCTCGTCGCCGGGGAAGGATAGGAAGACTATGTCGTCAAACCGCGTCCGCATCAGCTCCACACGCTCCTCCATTGCAGCCACTTCGTCGTCGCCGAAAGCCAGGTGACGCGTGTTCTCGTCGAAGGGTACATACTCCACGTAGAACACCAGCCGGCAGCCTTTGCCGTGCAGCTCGCGCAAGTACTCCTCCGACGTCACGCGGCGGTAATTCTCGGTGGTCACCGTGATGCTGGTGCCGAAGAAGAGCTTCTCGTTTTGCAGTGTGTCCATCGCCGCCATCACACGGCGGTAGATGCCTTCGCCGCGCCGCGTGTCGGTGTCGGCAGCGTCGCCTTCGAGGCTTATAACAGGCACCATGTTCAGGTGCTTGCGGAAGAACTCCGTATAGGTGGCACCAATCATCGTTCCGTTGGTGAAAACGGGGAAGATGATGTCCTTGACGGCTGCGGCCTGTTCCAGTATGTCGCGCCGCGTCAGTGGCTCGCCACCTGCCAGCAGGCAGAAGTTCACGCCCAGCCCCTCGGCCTCGGCGAAGATGCGGCCCCACTGCTCAGCCGTGAGGGTGGGCTTCGTCGGACGCTCGCTGGCGATGCCGTTCTTGCGGGCGTAGCAGCCCTTGCATTGCAGGTTGCAGGCAGTGGCTATGCTGGCTATGAGGAACGGCGGCACCTGCAGCCCCTCGCCCTCCAGCAACGTGCGGCGCCGGCGCTCCGAACGGTGCACGGCGCGCTGCATGCGCATGACGAAACGCGCCTCGCGCGGATTGCCGAGCACGCTGCGATAGGCGTTGCCCATGATGCGGCGTATGCTCTCGGCCATGTATGACTGCAGGTCTATCATTGCTGCAGCGTATGCGAGACAAAGTCCCTGAAGTTCTTGATGTCGTTGGCGTCGGGGTGGCCTGCCTTCACGGGACCCATGGCTCCCGGGCAGGTAAACTCGCGTACATCCACCGTGATGCCGCGGGCCTCAAGGGCCTTGCGCATCTGCGGCACAGGCGACTTGATGATGGCGCACGAGCCGAAGCACACTACGCGGCTCACCATCTCGGGCGTCAGGCTCCCGATGAAGTCCATGACCCGCCTGTCCACCTTGCCCATCATCACGCCGGTTCCGATATAAAGCACGTCCACCTTGCCCTCGAGCGGCACATCGACCGTGCGCGGTTCGCTGTCCATGAGGTCTTTCACAGCCTCGACCATGTTTTTCGTGTGGCCGAATTTGCTGTAGTATCTTATTGTATTCATATTATATATATAGTTTTTGTTTATCTCGCCTCTTTTTGTCCTACGATTCCGGCTTTTCTCACCTCCGCGATTGCTTTTGCGCCCATTCTTGCCACCTGTCAGGTCGACGTAAATCGCATTATTTGTACGCTTGAATCGATTGTTGAATTATATCGTACACGATGCAAATATACAACTTTTTTTAATTCTGGCAAAAAAACATCATTTTTCTCAAAAAAATGTCGTCATTCCGCTTTTGCTTGTCTATCTGTATCTTAGCCCTTCTGAGGCACCATCTGTCAAGCGTTTCGTCAATAGGCTGAAAACGTGGTTTTTGTATGGAGCCCCTCCGTACCCGCTCCGACCCCTCTCCGTCCTTCCTTCGACCGGATGATAGACAAATGTCGTAGAATGAACGGACAAACGACGTACCAGCTACGTATCGGCATCGTGCCGTCGCGGTTTGGGTGTGGGAAAAGTCGTGCGCGACACTAGTCTCCGTTAATCCCTTTTTCTCTATCTTTGCAGCCATGAATGTTATTAAGATTGACAGTCTGGCGCTGCCGGAGCTTGAGCCTTACGCCCGCCTCACCGAGGCGCAGTTGCGCAACCGTCTGCACGCCTCCGAGGGACTCTTCATCTGCGAGAGTGCAAAGGTCATCCGCGTGGCGCTGGCGGAGGGCGTCGAGCCCGTGTCGTTCCTCTGCGAGGAGAAGTTTCTTGAATGTGTCAGTGAGTTGATGAGGGAATGCCGGAGTGACGTGCCGGTATACACGGGCACGCGCGAATTGCTCAAAGGTCTCACCGGCTATGAGCTCAGCCGCGGCGTGCTGTGCTGCATGCGCCGTCCCGCCGAGCGCAGGGTGGGGGAGGTGCTTGATGGCGCTCGCCGTGTCGTCGTCCTCGACTCTGTCGTCAACAGCGAGAACACTGGTGCCATCTTCCGTGCCGCCGCGGCCTTGGGCATCGACGCCGTGCTGCTGACGCGCACCTGCTGCGACCCCTTGAACCGCCGCGCCTGCCGCGTGAGCATGGGCACGTTGTTCCAGCTCCCTTGGACTTACCTCGACCACTATATGCAACTGAAAGACTGCGGCTTCACCACCGTGGCCATGGCCCTCACCGACCGCAGCGTGCCCGTCGACGACCCCTCGCTCAAGGGCATCGACCGCATGGCCATCATCATGGGCACCGAGGGTGACGGCCTCAGCGACAGTGTGCTGCGCGGCTGCGACCATGTGGCCCGCATACCTATGCACCGTGGCGTCGACTCGCTCAACGTCGCCGCTGCCGCCGCCGTGGCGTTCTACGAATTAACGAAATAGCAGTATATACCCGGCTTGCCGCCAGGATGAATCTCTTGTCGGGACGGTTTATTCTTTCACGCCCTTGAAGTCGAAGCCTGCCTGCTCGACGGCTGCGCGGACGGCCGACTCTGGGGCGGTGCCGGTGACGACGAGGGTGTTGGCGGCAGGCGTGGCCTCGCATGAGTCGACGCCTTTCAGCTGGCCCACAGACTTCTCAACGGCGGCCTTGCAGTGGTAGCAATGCATGCCTTCGACGGTGTACACCACCATTCCTGCGGCGGTTTCTTGTTTCTTGAATTTGCTGAAGAGTTTCATGGTCAGAGCAATTATGATGAATAACGTTAGTAGTGCCGAGCAGATGGTTTGGAACAGGCTTGGTGCGGCAGCCTCGGCGTGGCAGCAGGCACCGTGCGCCGAGGTCGACAGCTGTGCGGTGAAGGGTATCAGTCCATCCAGTGCGTTGACAAGCATGCCGAAGAGTATGGAGAATCCCACGATGGTGAGCAGGTATAGCCAGGTGAAACGTGCCCCCATCGACTTGCGCACCACAAGGATGGAGGCGATGTTGACCGCCGGGCCTGCCATCAGCATCACCAATGCCGCTCCGGGCGACAGGCCTTTCATCATCAGCGCCGCCGCCACGGGTATGCTGCCTGTGGAGCAAATATACATAGGCACCGCCACGGCAAGGATTACCAGCATCTGTAGCAAGGGCTGCTTGCCGAATGAGAGGAAGAATTCGTCGGGCACCGCCACGTTGATCAGCGCGGCCACCAGCAGGCCTATGACCAGCCGTAGGCCTATGTCCTGGATCATGTCGAAGTAGGCGTATTTGAGCACGCGCCAGAGCTTCATCCCTTGCCCGTGGCTCTGGCATTGGCAAGCGGCCGCTGCCGGCTGCCCGCCAAAGTCATTGCGTTCCGCGAAGCGGTTGACCAGCAAGCCTCCGCAGATGCCGGTGACCAGCGCTGCCACGGGACGTACCACGGCGAAGCCGAGGCCCATCAGCGAGAAGGTGGCGAGGATGGAGTCGATGCCCGTCTGAGGTGTGGCGATAAGGAACGAGGCTACGGCCCCTTTCGAGGCCCCTTCGTTCTTCAGGCCCACGGCGGTGGGTATGACGCCGCACGAGCAGAGCGGTAGCGGCACACCCAGCAGGGCCGCCCAGAGCACGGACAGCTTGTTGTCGCGCGAGAGGTAGCGGGCGTAGAAAGTCTTGGGCACAAAGACATGCAGCACTCCGGCAATGAGGAAGCCCAGCAGCAGATAGGGGCTCATGGCACCCGTAACGGCAAGCAACGCGTTGAAGTATTCCACTATAGTCGTCATATACTATGATATGAACGTATCCTTGTCTTTTTTATTGCTTGGGTGTTGCAGGTGCGGAGTTAGAGTCTTTTCTTCAGCAGCCGTTCGGCCAGCCGCATGGCGAGGATGGCGACGGGGAAGGTGAGCACCAACACGATGACAAGCACTGGGATGTTGTCGATGACGGGCTGCATCAGCAGGTCGTAGCCTGCGGGCATCTCCTCGCGGGCCGCCTCGAGCGAGCCCTCGGTGTCGGTCCACCAGTGGGCCGTGTAGGCGAAGAACGAGTAGGCTAAAGGCAGGAAACTCCAGCGGACACCCTTCTGGGTGCCGTAGCCGCAACTCCAGCGGATGAACTCGGCGAGTGCCGTAATGACGACGATACCAATGACAAATGCCAGGTCGGCCTCGCCGGCAATCAAGAACAGCACAAGGATGAAGCCGTTGAGCAGCGTCGCGGCGCCGAAGCCGCGCAGGAGGGTGGTGGTGTAGAGGTAAATGAGTGCGGTCAGCAGCGGCAGCACAGCGCCGGCATAGGCATAGCAGGCAGGGTGGATGGCGCCGCTGGCGGCGCCGAGGATGAATGTGGCGAGATAGGCTATCGCCATCAGCAGGAGGATGAATGCTTTTTTCATGACAATCAGTTTTTTGTTAGCAGATGTGTTGTTTTGAATTCTGCTGCAAAAATACACACGCATTTTCTCACGGGCAATAACCAATAGTAATGATTTGGTGGAATTACAGTGGTTGGTTGTGAGGTTAAAGATTGTTAAATATGGTTTGCTACTTTCATTTGTTCACCGTATTACTTACCCCGAGGTTCGTGACTAACCTTCGGGTACCTTCTTGCAGGGTTTCGGAAAGCATTGTACTTTTGCACCGTCAAACAATAAAACAACAGAAATCATGAAACAGATTGAGACAATCAAGACCGGCAAGAACTATGCCGCAGTGAACGTTGGAAAGATGAATGAGATTATCGAGCATATGTTCCCGATGGGACCTGATGTCACCATCAAAGGTAAGGTGTTTGTCGGACAGGCTGTCGGCGCCACTGGCAGTGAGCTGTCGTTCCAGACGCTCGTCCCTGGTCAGGACAGCGGTTTCCTGCACACCCACAAGACCCATGAGGAGCTCTATTTCATCCTCAAGGGCGAAGGTCAGTATCAGGTGGACGGCGAAGTGTTTCCCGTCGGTGAGGGTTCGGTCATCCGTGTGTCGCCCGAAGGCAAGCGTGCGCTGAAGAACACCGGAAGTGAGAACCTGACGATGCTCTGCATCCAGTACAAGGCCAATTCTTTCACCGAGGCCGACAGCCCCATGACCGACGGCAACATACTCGGCGAGCCGTTGACTTGGTGACGGCTTGACACAATTAGCAAACGGCAGGCGGACAGGATTGATTGTCCGCCTGTTTTGAGAAAAAGTTGTATCTTTGCACATTCAAAACATTGACATGAACAAAGACTTCATCAAAGACCCCTTCTTCCCGGAGTGCCCCATCCGCAACGTGCTGGCACGCATCGGGAGCAAATGGGCGCTGGCTGTCCTCTACACGCTGGGAGGCAGCGATACACAAATGCGTTTCAAAGACATTGAAAAGGCAAACCCCGACTGCTCGCAGAAGATGTTGACCCAGACTCTTCGCGGCTTGGAGGCCGACGGGCTGGTGAGCCGCACGATCTATCCCGAGATGCCGCCGCGTGTGGAATATGCCCTCACTGACCGTGGCCGCAGTTTCATGCCTGTCATGCGCCAGCTCATGGATTGGGCCTACAACAACCTGCACGACATCATCAGCGACCGCGAGAAATACCATGAACAATACGGATGTTGAGAGCAATGTAAACAGACTAGACTTCCTCCGCCAGGCAATTGGTGAGGCCGACAATATCATCATCGGGGCGGGCAGTGGATTGAGTACTGCGGCGGGTATCGACTATGCTGGTGAGGAGTTCCGCCGCGAGTTTGCCCCATGGATTGAACGCTACGGATTCACCGACCTCTACACCTCGTCGTTCCACCCCATCGAGACCAGAGAGGAATACTGGGCCTATTGGGCCAAGCATATCTGGTTCAGCCGCTACCGCACAGGGGCCACCGAACTATACAAGATGCTGCTAGGGCTTTTCCCCGAGGCGTTTGTGGTGACGACCAACGTCGACGGTCAGTTCGAGTTGGCGGGATTCCCCATGGAGCGTATCTTCGCCACGCAGGGCGACTACCGCTGGTTCCAGCCGGCATCTGGGACACCAAAGACGCTGGTTGATAACCGTGACTGGGTGATGAAGGTGCTGCCGCTCATCGAGGATTGCCGTATTCCCACAGAGATGATTCCCACCATGCCCGACGGCAGCCCCGCCGCAATGAATCTGCGCGTTGACGACACCTTCGTCGAGGACTTCCGTTGGCACCAGCAGGCGCGACGCTACACCGATTTTGTCCAAAAAGCCTCGCAAGGGAACTTGTTGTTGTTGGAGTTTGGCATCGGCTACAACACCCCCGGCATCATCCGTCTCCCCTTCGAGCAGATGGCACAGCGCTTTCCCCACACCACCCTCGTCCGCTTCAACCGCGACAACCCCGAGCCTTACATAGAAGACCTTCCTCGCTTCGCCGCCTTCACCGAGGACATTCACATTGTATTAGACCAAATTTGAGTTCTGTCGCTCGCTGCAAACTTTTGTTTGAGTGCTGGGGCAATAAATATTGAATATGAGCGTTATGTAAGATATGAAAGCAATGGAAATGTATGGCTTGTTTGAAAAGCAAGTCGCAGAATATCATAAGATTGACTCGATAGATGCCACTCTGGCAAACCCCTATGCCGAAGGCACCTTCGAGGCATTGCTGTGGGAGAAATCGTGGGTGGATACCGTGCAGTGGCACCTTGAGGATGTGGTACGCCCCGAAGATGTGGACCCCGTCTACGGCCTCCAGATCAAGCGCCGCATCGACCGCTCGAACCAGCACCGCACCGACCTCGTGGAGCGTATCGATGACCACTATATGGTTATGTTCAAGGATGTCAGGCCAATGGCTGACGCCAAGCTCAACACTGAGACGCCGGCATGGGCAGTCGACCGACTGTCGATACTGGCGCTCAAGATATACCACTTCGGCATCGAGGCGGGTAGGGGAGACGCCGAGCACCGCGCCAAGTGCAAGGCCAAGCTCGACACGCTGCTGACGCAGCGCGCCGACCTCACCACTGCCATCGACCAGCTGCTGGAGGACCTTGCCGCCGGACGCCGCGTGATGAAGCTCTACCGCCAGATGAAGATGTACAATGACCCGTCGCTGAATCCGATGCTGTACAAGAAGTGATGCACGTGCTGGTTATACGGCTGTCTGCCCTTGGCGACGTGGCGCTGATGGTGCCTATTGTCAAGGCGTATGCCGATGCTAACCCGGATATACGCTTCACCGTGGCCGGGCCGCCGATGCTGGTGCCGCTGTTTGCCGGAATGGCCAATGTCGAATACCTCGGGCTTAAGAAGAAGCAGAGTTTCGTTAAGATATACAGGGCGCTGAATGCCGTCGGCGCCGACACCGTCGTAGACCTGCATAAGGTGAACCGTGTGGGCTTCGCCATCGTGCTGCTCCGCCTGCGCCATCTGCTCAACCCGCACTACCGCATTTATGCCCTGCACAAAGGCAAGGTGTCGCGGTGGCTGTTCCTGCACCACTGGCGTCGCACACCGCGCAAGCGCCAGTATGAGCGCTACGACGATGTCTTTCGCCGCGCAGGCCTGAAGAGAGGTGACCTGTTAAACGAGAAAGGTGAGAAGTGTGGGGCAAAAATTGGCGTCGCGCCGTTTGCGCAGCATGCGGGCAAGATATGGCCGCTGGAGCGTATGGAGGCCCTGGTGCGCATGCTCAGCGAGCGTGGACACGAGGTGGTGCTCTTCGGCAGCAAGGACGAGGCGCCGGAGCTCGAGCGGTGGGCGCGTCACTACAAGGGTGTCACCTCTGTGGCTGGACGGCTGCCTTTTGCCGAGGAACTGGAGATTATCCGCGGCCTTGCCGTGATGGTGAGCATGGACAGCGCCAACATGCACTTCGCCAGCGCCGTGGGCACGCCGGTAGTCAGCGTCTGGGGCGCCACGCATCCCGACTTCGGCTTCTACGGCTTCGGTCAGGACCGTGCCAACGCCCTCTGCGCCGACCTGCCATGCCAGCCTTGCTCCGCCTACGGCAACAAGCCTTGCCGCTACGGCGACTACCGTTGCCTCAAGGCCATCGAACCCGAGCAGATGGTGGCGAAGATTGAAGCCCTGTTGTCTGGGATGCCGCTCGAAAAATAACTGTTTTGTTTGAATGAAAGCTTTGGAGAGGGACTCCTTTCCGGCTCCTCTTCGTACCCTCTCCGTACATTCTACGGTTGTTTACCGGTTGTTCGACGGTTTAAGCCGTTAAACAACCGTAAAACAAACGGAGAACAGTCGTAGAGGATACGGTGTGGCTACGGTTCAACGGCACGCTTTGGACAACTTTTTATTCATTGCTACACAATAAAGCTTCACCCCTGTCGTTATCAAAAACAGAATTATATATAATAACAAATACGTAACATAATGAAAACCACACCGTACACCGACTTGCACATCAAACTTGGTGCAAAGA
The DNA here is from genome assembly GCA_902777005.1 of uncultured Bacteroidota bacterium. Lineage (GTDB taxonomy): Bacteria > Bacteroidota > Bacteroidia > Bacteroidales > P3 > Colimorpha. The sequence continues at coordinate 173 of CACYSB010000003.1, read as the reverse complement.
TGGCCGAATTTGCCGGCTACAACATGCCCATCCAGTACACCACCCTCATCGAGGAGCACAACAACGTCCGCAACAACGTGGGCGTGTTCGACGTGAGCCACATGGGCGAGTTCCGCGCCAAAGGCCCCATCGCCAAGCACTTCATGCAGTATGTCACCACCAACAACGTCGAG
>CACYSB010000002.1 GCA_902777005.1 uncultured Bacteroidota bacterium | reverse complement strand
TCGGCATCAACCAGCACCCATTCCTTCTGGACGGTCTGCTTGTTGGCTGATACGGTTTTGTAACTTAACGTACTCATTTTTTATTTTACTAACGATGATAATTTCATTTCTGTTTATAAGTTGATAGGTTTATAAGTTGATAAGTTTTTACCAACGTATCAACATATCAACGTATCAACATATCAACTTTTCTCTTTTTTCTCCTCCGATTGCATCGCATTTTGACCGCTGACGGATAATTGGTCGCCATACTTATCAACCTGAGAATATGCACCTTGAACGGGTAGACAAGGCACAATATCCCCATTTTTGGAGAGTGCAAAGTTACTAACATTTTTTGAACTGGCAAAAAAATATTTTACTTTTTTATCATTTCACCCCCTACCCTCTGCGTAGTCGCTCCGTACCCGCTCCGACTGTTCTACGGTTGTTTAACGGTTTTTTGTCGGAGGGGAGTCGGAGAGGGGGCGGAGTGGATACGGAGGAAGTACAGATTATTGGTGCTTTTAACAATACAATGCGGAATGCCACAGGCATTCCTAGTGGTTGTTTAACGGTTTTTTGTCAGAGGGGAGTCGGAGAGGAGTCGGAGGGGGTTCAAGTAGAACCTGCGCAAGACCTGATTACGGCCAGTGGGGGTGGGGCAAAAAAAGAGGAGGCCTCCCGGTCTGGGAGGCCTCCTCGGCATGTAGGGTTACTATGCGTTATCGAACGAGGACAACACGCTTGGCGGGTGCATTGCCGGCCTTGACGAGGACCACGCCCGTGGTCTCCACGGTGAAGGTCTCGCTGTCGGCGGCGTTGGCACGGCGGGCCATGCAGCGTCCGTTGACATCATAGATGTAGATGGTCATACCCTCGGCGCCATTGACATAGATCTTGTTGTCGGTGCTGAAGATGTTGATGTTGCTGTAGTCAGCGGTCTCGATACCGACCTTCTCTCTGAAGACGGCCTCGACGTTGACGGTCATGCCCTGCATCATGGGAAGCATCTCGTAGGTCACGGAAGCCTCGCGCGACACAGTGTCGCTACCGAACATGGAGTTGCTCACAACCCAGCCGACGAACTCGTAGCCCGTGTTGGCGGTGGCGGTGGCGGTGACCACGTCACCCGGGTAGAAGCTGTAGGTGCCGGCCACCGGGTCGGTGGTACCCATGTTGGCGTCATTGACTGTGAGGATCACAACAATGCTGTCGTAGTGGTTGATCGTCAGGTGGAGGGTGTCGACCTGAGCGCAGCCGTTGGCGTCGATGTGACTGTAGGTGTAGTCGCCGCTTTCGGTGTACTCAGTGTTGTTCCAGGTGTAGGTGTCGTAGGCCACTTCGGTCACAACCTCGGGAACAGCGTTGTAGATGGTCAGGTGCAGGGTGTCGACCTGGTTGCAGCCATTATCATCGGTGTGGGCGAAGATGTAGTCGCCACTGACGGTGTAATTGGTGTTGTTCCAAGTGTAGACCTCGCAGGCTTCCTCGGTGTAAGCAACGTGGACCGGGTTGTTGATGGTCAGGTGCAGAGTGTCGACCTGGTTGCAGCCGTGGACATCAGTGTGGGCGAAGGTGTAGTCGCCGCTCTCGGTGTACTCGGTATTGTACCAGGTGTAGCTCTCGCAGGCTACCTCAGTGTATGCAAGGTGGACCGGGTTGTTGATGGTCAGGTGCAGGGTGTCGACCTGGTTGCAGCCGTTGACATCCTCGTGGGCGAAGGTGTAGTCGCCGCTCTCGGTGTACTCGGTGCCATTCCAGGTGTAGACCTCGCAGGCTTCCTCAGTGTAAGCAACGTTGACCGGAGTGTTGATGGTCAGGTGCAGAGTGACAGTGCTGTCGCAACCGTACTGGTTCTCGAAGTGCTGGACGTAGTCACCGTTCTCAGTGTACGTGGTGTTGTTCCAGATGTAGCTCATGCAAGCGGCCTCGCTGAACTCGGTGTTATCCTCCGGGTAGACGTTGAGGGTCATGATGACCACACTGTCGGCACCGGTGATGACGCTCGTGAGAGTGACGGGTCTGGTACCGGCGGCCTCGAAGACCACACCGTTCCAAGTGTAAGGCAGCTGCGAAGCGCAGATACCCATCTCGTCGGTGTTCTCGGAGTTCCAGATCACGTTCAGAGTGTAGTGGATGGTGCTGTCGCAACCGGCGAGGTTGGTAGTGACCACGTCTCTGCTCTCAGCGCCATCGAAGACCTGGTCGTTCCAGGTGTAAGGCAGCTGGTTCTGCAGGATGGTCGCGCTCAGTTCGCTCTCGGTGGAGTAGTTGATGGTCAGGTTCAGAGTGATGATACTGTCGCAACCGTCAACGCTGGTCTCAGTGAAGGTAGCGGTGTTGTTGCTCTCAGTGTAGACGTTGCCGTCAATCCACTCGTAGCTGTCGCAGGCAATCTGCTCGTCAACAACATTGATGGCAACATTGTTGATGGTCAGGTGCAGGGTGACGACGCTGTCGCAACCATACTGGTCGGTGAAGCTCTGAATGTAGTCACCGCTCTCGGCATACGGAGTGTCGTTCCAGGTGTAGCTTGCGCAAGCAGTAGCGCTGAACTCGCTGTTGGTTATCGGGTAGACGTTGAGGGTCATGATGACCACGCTGTCGGCACCGGTGACGCTCTCAAGAACGGCACGCTTGGTACCGGCGGTCTCGAAGACCACACCGTTCCAGGTGTAAGGCAGCTGCGAAGCGCAGATGGTCATCTCGTCGGTGTTCTCAGAGTTCCAGTTCACGTTCAGGGTGAAGTGGATGGTGCTGTCGCAACCGGCGATGTTGTTGATGACCACATCTCTGGTCTCGGCGCCCTCGAAGACCTCACCGTTGAAGGTGTAAGGCAGCTCGTTCTCGTTGATGGTCAGTTCAACAACAGACTCGGTAGAGTTGTTGATGGTCAGGTGCAGGGTGTCGACCTGGGTGCAGCCGTTGTTGTCCTCGTGGACGAAGGTGTAATCGCCACTGACGGTGTACTCGGTGTTGTTCCAAGTGTAGACATCGCAAGCTTCCTCAGTGTAGGCAACGTTGACCGGGTTGTTGATGGTCAGGTGCAAGGTGTCGACCTGGATGCAACCGTTTTCATCGTTGTGGGCGAAGGTGTAGTCGCCGCTGACGGTGTACTCGTTGTCGTTCCAAGTGTAGGCCTCGCAGGCCTCAACGGTCTCGGACTCGTTGACCGGAGTGTTGATGGTCAGGTTCAGAGTAGAGTCGCTGGCGCAACCGTCGACATTAGTGTATTCATATACATAAGTGTCGCTTTCGGTATACGTCTCACCGCGCCAGATGTACTCGTTGCAGGCAACGACGGTCTCGGTGGTATGAGTGCCGAAGTTGACAGTCAGGTACATGTTGACAACGCTGTCGGCACCATAGATGTCTTCGAGTGTTACAGACTGCATACCAGCCTCGGTAAACTCGACGCCGTTCCAGGTGTAAGGCAGCTCATTGTCGCAGATGGTGCGGAAGTCGTTGGTCTGACCATTCATGTTGACAATCAGAGTGAAGATGACAGTGCTGTCGCAACCGTTAACATTGGTACCGGCCGCGATAGGCTCGTTCACAACGCCAGCCTCGAACACAATGTTCATGAAGGTGTAGGGCAGCTGGTTCTCGGTGATGGTCATGACGACCTCCTCACTGTTGCTGTAGTTCACCGTCAGGTTCAGGGTGACAACGCTGTCGCAACCGGCGGCGTTGGTCAGAGCGAAGGTAGCGGTGTTGTTGCTTTCGGTGTAGGTCTCACCGTCAATCCAGGTGTAGCTCTCGCAAGCAGTCTGCACATCAACACCAGTGTTGCTGTGGTTGATGGTCAGGTGCAGAGTGTCGACCTGATTGCAGCCGTTATCATCGATGTGGGCGAAGGTGTAGTCGCCGCTCTCGGTGTACTCGGTGTTGTTCCAGGTGTAGGCCTCGCAGGCTGCCTCGATGTAGGCAACGTTGACTGCGTTGTTGATGGTCAGGTGCAGGGTGTCGACCTGGGTGCAGCCGTTATCATCGGTGTGGACGAAGGTGTAGTCGCCGCTCTCGGTGTACTCGGTGTTGTTCCAGGTGTAGGCCTCGCAGGCTGCCTCAGTGTAGGCAACGTTGACTGCGTTGTTGATGGTCAGGTGCAGGGTGTCGACCTGGATGCAACCGTTTTCATCGTTGTGGGCGAAGGTGTAGTCGCCGCTGACGATGTACTCGTTGTCGTTCCAAGTGTAGGCCTCGCAGGCTGTCTCAGTGTAGGCAACGTTGACCGGGGTGTTGATGGTCAGGTTCAGCGTGGAGTCGCTGGCGCAACCGTCGGCATTGGTGTATTCATATACATCAGTGGTGCTTTCGGTATACGTCTCACCGCGCCAGATGTACTCGTTGCAGGCAACGACGGTCTCGGAGGTGTGAGTGCCGAACTTGACAGTCAGGTACATGTTGACAATGCTGTCGGCACCGTAGATATCTTCGAGTGTTACAGACTGCATACCAGCCTCGGTAAACTCGACATTGTTCCAGGTGTAAGGCAGCTCATTGTCGCAGATGGTGTCGTAGGCGTTGGTCTGACCATTCATGTGGACAATCAGAGTGAAGTAGACAGTGCTGTCGCAGCCGTCAACGTTGGCACCAGCCTCGATAGGCTCGTTCACAACAGGTGCCTCGAACACAGTGTTCATGAAGGTGTAAGGCAGCTCGTTCTCGTTGATAGTCACAACAACATTCTCACTGTTGCTGTAGTTAACAGTCAGGTTCAGGGTAACCACGCTGTCGCAACCGGCGGCGTTGGTCAGAGTGAACTGAGCCTCGTTGTTGCTCTCGGTGTACTCGATACCGTCAATCCAAGTGAAGCTCTCGCAAGCGGTCTGCTCGTCAATGCCAGTGTTGCTGTAGTTGACGGTCAGGTTCAGGGTAACCACGCTGTCGCAACCGGCGGCGTTCTCCAGAGTGAAGGTAGCCTCGTTGTTGCTGGCGGTGTACTCGATGCCGTCAATCCAGGTGTAGCTGTCGCAAGCGGTCTGCTCGTCAATGCCAGTGGTGCTGTAGTTCACGGTCAGGTTCAGAGTGACAACACTGTCGCAACCGGCGGCGTTCTCCATAGTGAAGGTGGCCGTGTTGTTGCTCTCAGTGTAGGTATTGCCGTCAATCCACTCGTAGCTGTCGCAAGCAATCTGCTCGTCAATGCCAGTGGTGCTGTAGTTGACGGTCAGGTTCAAGGTAACCACGCTGTCGCAACCGGCGGCGTTCTCCAGAGTGAAGGTAGCCTCGTTGTTGCTCTCGGTGTAGGTCACACCGTCAATCCACTCGTAGCTGTCGCAAGCAATCTGCTCGTCAACACCAGTGTTGCTGTAGTTGATGGTCAGGTTCAGTGTGACAACGCTGTCGCAACCGGCGGCGTTCTCCAGTGTGTACTGGGCCACGGTATTGTTGGCGGTGTAGGTCTCACCGTCAATCCACTCGTAGCTGTCGCAAGCAACCTGCTCATCGATGCCAGTGTTGCTGTAGTTGACGGTCAGGTTCAGCGTCACGATACTGTCGCAACCCTCGACATTGGTGAACTCGTGCGTCAGGTCGTTGCTGCTAACGGTGAGGTTAGTGTGCTCGAACCAGTCGTAGCGGTCGCAGGCCGTCACGGTCTCGATGCCGGTGTTGCTGTGGTTGATGGTCAGAATCAGGGTATCATTACCTTCTATATACGTGTCGCTCTCCGTGTAGGTATCGCCGGTGATGCTCCAGATGTAGCTGTCGCAAGCGGTGACCGTGGTGGTGGCGCAGTGGTTGATGGTAAGATAGAGGGTCGTCACAGAGTCGCAACCGGCGGCATTCACGCTCTCGTAGGTATCCTCAGTGGATTCCGTGTAGTTGGTGCCATGCCATACAAAGCTGTTGCAGGCCGTCTCCTCGACCACGCCTTCGCTGCTGTAGTTCACAGTCAGGTTCAGGGTGACAACGCTGTCGCAACCGGCGGCGTTGATGGTGGTGAAGGTGGCCGTGTTGTTGCTCTGGGTATAGGTCACATCATTCCAAACGAACTCGTCGCAGGCAATGTGCATGTCGGTGTAGCTGGTGCTGCGGCGCACAGTGAAGTTCAGGGTAATCACACTGTCACAACCGGCGGCGTTCTCCATAATGTACTGGGCCGTGGTGTTGTTCTCAGTGTAGGTCTCACCGTCAATCCACTCGTAGCTGTCGCAAGCGGTCTGCACGTCAATGCCAGTGGTGCTGTTGTTGATGGTCAGGTTCAGAGTGACAACGCTGTCGCAACCGTAGACGTTGGCATTCTCCAGAGTGAAGGTGGCCTCGTTGTTGCTGGCGGTGTACTCGATGCCGTCAATCCAGGTGTAGCTGTCGCAAGCGGTCTGCTCGTCAATGCCAGTGGTACTGTTGTTGACGGTCAGGTGCAGAGTGACCAAGCTGTCGCAACCGTAGGCGTTGGCACCCTCCAGTGTGAACTGAGCCTCGTTGGTGCTCTCGGTGTAGGTCTCACCGTCCATCCACTCGTAGCTGTCGCAGGCAACCTGCTCGTCAATGCCAGTGCTGCTGTAGTTCACGGTCAGGTTCAGAGTGACCAAGCTGTCGCAACTGTGGGCGTTGCCGCCCTCCAGTGTGAACTGAGCCTCGTTGTTGCTCTCGGTGTAGGTCACACCGTCAATCCACTCGTAGCTGTCGCAAGCGGTCTGCACGTCAATGCCAGTGGTGCTGTTGTTGATGGTCAGGTACAGTGTAGCCACACTGTCGCAACCCTCGACACTCGGCAAGGTGACATCAACAATGGTGCTCTCCTCGTAGACGGTGCCGTTCCACTCGTAGTTGTCGCAAGCGGTGACGGTCTCCTCGCCGGTGTAGCTCTTCTCGGTGAAGTTGGCCACATAGGCGTTGTTGTCGAGAACATTGATGGTGAAGGAAGCGTCGGTGCTCACGGGATCGCCGTTGAGAGTCCAGTTGACAAACTCGTAGCAGGTGTTGGCCTCGGCGACGAGTGTCAGTTCGCTGTTGTAGTCGGCGGTGACGCTGGTCACAGGCTCACTGGTCTCCGGGTCGATGATGTAGGCAGTACCGTTATCGTCGGCGCTCACGCTGACGGTGTACTGCATCAGGCCGAAGGCAGCCAGGATGTAGCGGTCGCTGGTGACGTTGAAGGTGTAGGGGTTCTCATCGGTGATGAAGGCACCTTCGTCATCATTATTATACCAGCCCTTGAATTCGTAGCCCGCAACGTCGGTGGCGGCGGTGAGGGTCACCTCGTCATTGTAATGCAGGCCGGTGAGGTCGGTAGGCTCGCTGGTGACAGTACCCAGAGGACCATCGCTGCCAGTGCTGACAGCAACGTTCACGTTGAACTCCTCGATCTCCTTAACCTCGAAGTTGTCGATGTAGAGAGCAAGCATGTCATTTGCGGTGTACTTGATGCAGATGTACTTGACACCTGCCTCAGGGATAATCTCGTAGTAACGCTGGTAGGTGGTGCTGGTGATACCGGTCAGTTCCTCACCCCAGGTGAAGGCATCAGGCTCGCTGGTAGTGGTCGAGTAACCAACCATGAAGCTCTCTGCATAGCTACCACCTGCTTTGTAATCGAACTCAACCTGGACGCCATTCTCGGTGCCGGTCAGCGCAGGCGAGATCAGGTACTGCGGAGGATTGGTATTGTAAGCAAACTTGAAGCAATCGCTGGCAAAACCAGTGCTGCTGGCCACATCAACCATGCTCCAGCAGCTCAGAGTGGGATCGCTGCTCTCGAAGCCCGTAGCATACGGGATAGCGAAGGCGTCGCACTCGGTGGTGAAGGAGACAGTGTTGCTCCAGTCGCTCTGCTCGTCGGCGCTGCAGAAGGTGCGCACGCGCAACTCATAGGCAGTGTTGGCGGTCAGGTCGGTGAGCGGGAAGGGATTGTCGTAAACCGCAGCCTCGGTCCAATCGCTGGTGCCGTTCTCGCGGTAAGCAATCTGCCAGGCGTTGTCGGTTATAAGACCGGCAGTCCAGCTGACATCAACACTGTTGGAGGTAACATTGTTGACCTGGACATCGGTGACAGGCACGCAGCTGGGCGTGGTGGTGAAGGTTATCACTTCACTCTCATCGCTCACTGCGTCGCCGGCGCACAGACCCTGCACCTTGACCTCATACAAGGTCTCGGGCTCGAGGTTGGTGAGTTCAACCGTGGTTTCCTCAGCATCCGTGTTCACAGTCTCCCAGTCGCCAGCAGCCACATCAAAGCCGACGGCCACATTGTCGATATGCATGTTGTTGTCACCGTTAGTTGTGGTGGACTCGCCGTAGAAGGCAATATTCACAGTCTGGCCGACAAAGTCGGAGAGGTCAATGCTCACATTTTCGCCGGTATTCGGAATTTCGTCATACACATATTCCGAACCCTCATTGTCCCACTGGCGCAGGATGGTCCATGTGGCCATTTCGTCATCGCTGACCAGCACGACAAACTTGTCGTCAGGCTGACCGCCGGCATCAGGACTGGCGCTGCTGCTCGACGTATATACAGTCAGGGCCAAGTCGAAGTTCAGGACAAAGCCCTCGGCAACGTCGATGGCAGGAGAGACCAACCATCTCTGATAGTTACCATAGATATTACATCTGGCGTGGCTGTCGAAGACATTATTGTTAGTACCGAAGGACCATGCATATGAGTTTGTTGTCAGTGCAGTACCGCTCATAACGTTGCTCAGCAGGCCGGTGTACATTGTCCAGCCCGTGGGGGCGGAAGAGCCAGCAAACTGCTCGCTGACGCCGTCGAAGTAGGCAGCCGTTCTGTAGCTGACAAGGTAGCCGTTCTCGTTGGCCGGATAGCCGGTCCAAGAGATGGTGGCATTGTAGGCGTTGACGCTGTTCTCAACAACGGCGACCTCGGTGGGTGCCGGGCAGTCAGCCAGAGTGGTGAAGGTCACAGCAACCATGTCAACCTCTTCGTCGTTGGCGCAGTTGGTGAGCACGTAGTAGGTGTACTCGTGGGCAGCCTCGAGGCCGGTCAACTGGAAGTTGTCGCCAGTGAGCTCTTCGGCTTCGGCAACGGGCTCGTGGTTCTCGTCAAGGATGCTGTAGGTCTCACCCTCGGCGTTGCGCTCATCACGTGTCCAGGTGATGATAGCGCTCTCGGCGGTAATCTCCGTGGCATCGACAGCCGTCGGCTTGTAGCAAGTGGGAGCTTCGCCAGGCAAGTAGGCAAAGGTCATCTTTGGCAGGAAGTTCTGCTGGCTGATGCTTGTACCGTAGCCGCCCATGGAGGCGCCGTCGGCAGCAACACCATACCAATTGCAACTCGAATAGGTGCCACTTACAGTCTGGTTTACACCTATCATCAGGTTGCCACCCTTGTACTGATATGCGTCGGCGAAGGTAATCTCCATAACATTATCGCTGATGGAGAGGCTGCCCTCATATACCGATTCCATAGCATCCCAGTCGGCAAGGGCCGAAATGGTAGTCTCGGTAGTCTCAGTCACATAGACTGTGAACTGGGCGGCACCCCATTGCTTAGAAGCATCGCTGGAGTAGAAGGTCATCTTGTTGACGTTGCCCCACTGCATTTCAGCAAGGTCCGAAGCGGGAATAATGAACTGGCTTCTCGAGTAGTTGTCACACCAGTTACCGTACACAGGCACCTTATCGTTAGTTGCGGTGCCCTCGTTAACGGTAATCAAGAGGGCATTAGTCGGGGTGAAGGTCACCTCGTTGCTCCAGTCGCTCGTGCCGTTGTCACCGCAGTTGGCGCGCACCTTGGCGGTGTAGACCTCTTCAGCGGTGAGGTTCTCGAGAGTGTAGGGGTTCTCGGTAACATCAATGAGGTTGTCCTCGTCACCGTTGAGGCAGATCTGCCATGCGGTGGCATCGCCATTCTCGGTCCATTCGAGGATAGCCTGGCTGCCGTCACCGGGGACAAGCGTGGCAACAAAATCGGTCGGCTTCACACAGGTGGGAGGAACATCAATCTTGATATTGTCCACGAAGATGGCGCCGTTGCCATAGTTTGCATTGGCGAAGAACTGCAGGATGACAGTCTGTCCGGCATAGTCGGAGAGAGAGATGGTGGTCTCGGTAAACTCACCGGGTTCGGTATACGAAGAACCGGAACCCTTGCTGTAAGTACCGATAGTCTCAAACGTCTCACCGCCGTCGGTCGAAACATTGACGTTGAAGTCACCACAACTTGCATTGTGGGCATATTCGAAGGTGAGTTCGTATGTACCCTCTGCAGGGATAGTGATGGCAGGAGTGTTGATAAGGGCAGTACCATTTTGTACATAATAGTTATTCATGCGAATCATCTGGTTGCCACCATTGCTGTACACACCCCATACATAGTGAGGATTGCTGTTAAGCGAAGAAGTGGTCGATGCGCTGTTGTCCCAGCACTGGGCCACAGTGTTGGCACCAAAGCCCTCGAAGTTCTCGGTCCACGGCATGCTGGCAATCACATCGCACTCAGTAGTGAAGGCGGGCACGTTGACAACGGCCGTCTCGTCGCAGTTGGCGATGACGGTGAAGGTACCGGCAGCGTAGTTATGGGCGGGAGTCAGACCAGTGAGCTGGTAGCCGTCGACAGCCTCGGTCGTCAGCACCTCATCACCGTTCTTGACGGTATAGGTAGCGTCGGCACCGTTGTTGTTGACCCAAGTGAGGTCGGCGGTGGTAGTGCCGATGTTACTAACAGTCACGTCAGCTGCAGGCAGACATGAGGGAGCCTCGGTAACACGCAGGGTGTAGTCGTGGCACACAGAATAGGAGGAAGTGAAGCAGGCGCTGTGGTTGCCAGTGGCATTACCATTGATGTAGTTGTCGAAATAGCTATCAGCACCGGCAATACGCATGCGGTAGTCGCCGAGCTCCTGCGTGGCAGGCACGACAAACGAAGCCTCAAGGACCTGCGGAGTACCGCCAGAGCCCTGTGCGCTCGTACCTGTGTATACAATCTCATCATCTTCGAAGGTCAGGTTGTTGTTCCAGTCAACCCAGATGATGGTACCGTAGCTGTAGACAGTGCCAGTACCGGTAGCATAGGTGATGGCGATGGTGGACTCCAAACCGGCAGGCATGGCGCCAATCATATCGCTGTAGTTGCCATAGAAGGGCGCTTCGGCGGGCAGACCGTTGGTCTCGTCGACATTGTTCACAACCTCGTCGCCAGAGCCGAACACCACGCTGGTGATACCCTTACCGTCTCTCGAGGTCGGGTTGGGCACACAGTAGCCGGTGAAGAAGGCGGGCACGTCGGCACCGGCGGAAACGCCGTCCAGTTCGCCACAGTTGGCAAACACCTGGAAGGCACCGGCGGCATAGTTGGTCTCTGCCGTCAGGCCGGTGATGGTGGCAGTCTGCTCATTGATGATGACGGCGGGCTCGGTCTCTTCACCAAGCATCTCATCACCCATCATGATGTAGTAACTCGCGGCACCGTTCTCGTCGTTCCAGGTCACGTTGACGCTGGTGGTGCTCACAAGTTCAACCTCGACGTCGGTTACAGCCGGGCAGGACTCCAAGGTGGTGAAGCTCACTGCGGTGGTCCAGTCGCTGGTGTTGTTGGTGCCGCAGATGGCACGCACCTGGATGCTGTAGTCGGTCGCGCCGTCAAGGCCTTCAATCGTTAAGGGCAGCTCCTGGATACCGGCGATGGTCCCATCGTCGCCATTGAGGCGATACTCAGCACCGTCGGCCTCGAAAGTGAAGTTGATGGTGGCGGTGTGGGCGGTCACGTCGCTGACAGCAAGGTCAGTGGGCATGACACACTCGGGAGGAGTGCAGTGGTTCACATAGTCTACCGGCTCGCTCATTGCACCGCTGCCGGAGAAGATCTCCTGTTCAAGGGCATCGGTCACAGCGTAGGAGGCTTCACTGTCATAGCTGCCGCTAATCCAAGTGAACTGAATCTGACGGCCATCGCAAACTGCGAGGGTCTTGATGTTCTCCTCGTTCTCGTCAGAACCGGAGGTACCGTTGAGGTTCTCGTTGGCAAGCTCTCCAAGGACATTGCCGGTCTCGACATCGGTCACCTGGATGGCTGCGCCATTCCAGCCGTCACCCCAAGCGTCGGTGAGGACGAAGGTGATTTCGCACTGGTCTTCAACATCGCACAGGTCGGTGGTGAAGCTGACGGCATTGGTCCACTCGCTGGTCTCCTCACCGCAGTCAGTCTGCACCTTAATAGTATATGTAGTGCCATATTCAAGGTCGGTCATCTCGTAAGGACTCTCAATGCCCTCAATCACTTCACCGTTAATGTCAATGTTCCACATATCGGCATCAGAGCTGAAGGTTACTTCAGCGCTGTTACCACCCTGATAGTTGACCGCCAAACCGGTGGGAGCAGGGCATGTGGCCTCGGTGGTGAAGATGACGGTAGACCATACGCTCACGCCGTCCTCATCGCCGCAGTTGGCACGCACCTGGGCAGAATAGGTAGTAGAAGGTGTCAAATCATTGAGAGTATAGGCGGCCTCGGTGCAAGCCACGGGCTCACCGTACTCGACTTCCTCTCCAACATTGGCCTTGATCATGAAGCCATAACCTGGAACTCCAGCGTCTGCCAGATCCATCCATGTTCCACTGATAGCAACCCAGCGGGCATTAGCATCATCTTCCTCATCTACACATGTGCTGGCAGGATGAGAGGCGCCGCTTTCGTTATCGAAGACAACCCAGAGGTTCTCGGTGACGTCGATATCGACAGGCTCCTCAAAGGTGAAGTCAACCCATGCACCGGCACCGGTGAACTCAACGGGCATAGAAGCGATCTCCTCACCCGGGGCATCGTCGCCGCCGTTGTAGATATACAGCGTTCCGGTCATTGCCATATAGTCGTAGGCCGACACTTTGGTAAGGGGGGCTGCACTATTGGTACCGGCGGGGAACATAACACCCCACTGGAACTGGCCAACACCTCCTATAGCAGTAGCATAAATATCGCCGTTGTAACTCAGCACCTGCTCTGCGCCCTCGCCCAATCTGACCTCGAAGTTCTCGGCATCGCTGGTCCAGGTGAGTTCAGCAGAAGTGGTAGTAATATCGTTGACCTGGAGATCCTCGATAGGCAGGCAGGACACCGGGGTGGTGAAGTTGACAGCAGCAGTCCATGTGCTGAAGTCTTCGTCGCCACAGACGGTACGCACCTCGACAGTGTAAGCGGTCTCACTTGTGAGACCATCAATGGTGAATGGATTTTCATCGATGTCGACGATGTTCCCATCGTCACCATTGAGACGATACTGCCATGCGGCATCCTCAGACACGAAGCTGATGGCTGCGGTGTGGGCGGTCACGTCGCTGACAGCAAGCTCGGTAGGCATCAAGCAGTTGGGCAGGGTGGTGAAGGTGGCGGAGGCCCACTGGCTCGTCACGTCACCGCAAACGCTCTGCACCTGGAACTCATATTTATTCTCGGGATCAAGGCCTTCAACCAGTATTTCGTTGTCGGCGGCTTCTGCCACTGACCACTCTTCATTGGAGGGTTCCGAGATGGTGATGTCGTCGATGTTCAGGAAGAACATGTCGGTGCAGTTGAAGTGGCGGATGGCCACATAACCGGTCTGGCCGGCATAGGCGCTCAGGTCGACGGTAATCTCAACCCAGGTACCCTGGTCTTTGGCACCGGGAGTAGCACCGGTGGCACTCATCGTCCATTCCTGGATGGTGGTGAAATCGGAGGCATCGGTATTGCCTGTGGTCGACACGGCAACGCCAAAGTGTTCCTCGGGATAGTTGGCATCCTGTGCCACAGCCCAGAAGCTGATGCTGCCGCCAAGGTTCACCAGCGGCGACACAAGGTAGTTGTCGGGAGTCAAGGCTGAATTAAGGTAGTTGCTGTAGGAACCGGAGGTCGCCAGGTCGCCTTCGCCGCTGTGGTCGCTGCCGTAGAGGCTGCCACCTTCGGCGAGGTATATGCCGCCTGCCTCTGAACCAAGTACCCAGCCATAGCCGTCACCGTCGGCGTCGATGGAAGTCCAGCCGTTAAGGCCGTTCTCGAAGTCCTGCTCGATGCCAGAGGCATGACGATAGCGCACATTGTAGTTGTCGCCGGTACCAGTCCAACCAAGGAGGGCACTTTCAGCGGTGAGTTCGGTAGCAGTCAGCTCGGTGGGAGCCGGGCAGGCCACATCGGTGGTGAAGGTCTCAACATCGCTCCACTTGATGGCCTCGTCGTCGCAGACGGGACGCACCTTGACGATGTATTCGGTCTCAGGAGTGAGTCCCTCGAGGACGTAAGGATTGGCATCGGCATCGACCTCTTCGAAGTCTTCGTCGCCAGTCTTGTAAGCCACAACCCAAGCCTCGGCTTCGCCGTTCTCGGTCCAGCTCAGCTGAGCGCTGTTGGAACCAATTTCGGAGACTGCGAGATCGCTGGGGGTCTTGCAGTTGGTGACCATGCAGCTAACCTCATAGCTGACGGGCTCAGTCATAGCACCGGAGCCGGAGAAAATTTCCTCATCGTTGATGTCGGTCACAGTGTAGGAGGCTTCGCTGTCATAGTTGCCGCTCTTCCATGTGAACTGAATCTGGCGACCATTGCAAACTGCAAGGGGCTTGATGTTCTCCTCGTTCTCACCAGAACCTGAGGTACCGTTGAGGTTCTCGTTGGCAAGCTCTCCAAGGACATTGCCGGTCTCGACATCGGTCACCTGGATGGCTGCGCCATTCCAACTATCGCCATAGCTGTCAGTGAGGACGAAGGTAATCTCGCACTGGTCTTCAACATCGCACAGGTCGGTGGTGAAGCTGACAGCGCTGGTCCATTCGCTCTCAGTATTGCCGCAGACGGCCTGTACCTCCACGCTGTAGGTGGTGGCAAGGTCGAGGCCGGTCAGAGTATAGGGGTTGGTGATGGTGGCGTTGACATCTTCACCGTTAACGCGCATGTTCCATTCCTCAGCATCGCTGGACCAGCTGATGGTGGCCTCGGTGCCGCCTTCATAGTTCACGGCAAGACCCGCCGGCTTGGCGCATGCGGGAGGCTCGCCAATGGCTAAGCGGATGCGGTTCTTCTGAGTTGTTCTGCTGTAGGCAGTAACAGTCGGATTCTGCGGGTCGGCATTAGTGTTGTCGCTTTGGTAATACAGAGCTCTGTTCTTGGTGTCGGTAAAGACACGGAAACCTGTATTGTCCTCATAGTCACCGGTATTGTTGTCAACAACGATGGCGATGTTGCTCTCACCGTCATAGATGAACGGATTGTCAAGCTCGATGGTTGTCCAGTCGTTGTCGACGAAGGTGACGGTGCCGCTGTAGACGCGGTCGGCAGCAGTGACGGTAATCCAGTCGGTAGTGCTTTCAAACTCGTCCTTGTCGGTGGCCACAATATAGATGTCCAGATCTTTCTCCGTTGCAGTCGTGGCGGCTTTGTAGAAGTCGATGCTCAAGATTGCACCGGCCATGCCGATCTCCTCAGCGGTGTAGATCTGCTCGGTCAAACTATAGTTGTAATAGTTGTTGACGGGCACGTAATAGCTGGTAGAAGTACCGGTACCTATGCACACCATGCCGTCGGGGCAAACGTCGGCGGTCATGAAGGTGGTGCTACTGCTCCACTCGCTCTCGCCGTCTTCGCCGCCGCAGACGGCCTTCACCTTCACAGTGTAGGTGGTGGAAGGTTCAAGGTTGGTCAGCGTGTAGGGGAGGGTGACGTTCTCAATCTCCTGCTCACCGAGCATCAAGTTGAACAGCGTGGCATTGCTGGTGCAGTTCACCACGGCTGTGGTGGTAGTGATGTCGGTGACAGTGACTCCCGTGGGCACCGGACAAGCGATAGCGGTGGTGAAGGTCACATTGTTGGTCCATTCGCTGTAGTAGCCGCCGCAGACGCTGCGTACCTTAACTCTGTACTGCGTCTCGGGGGTTAAGCCCATTAAGGTGAAGGTGCTCTCACTGGAATTCAGCACCCCTCCTGTCATTTCTGTGGCATCGTTGACGCTCAACTGCCAGCTGTCGGCGCCCTCAGAGTTCCAGCTGAGGGTCACACTGTGGGCCGTCACATCGGAACGGCTGAGACCCGTAGGAATAGCGCAGGAAGGAATATAGTCAATACGGACGTTGTCGATATGCAGGTAGTTATCACTGCCCGTTTCGCTGACAGTGGATTCGCCGTAGAAAGCGATGGCGATGCTCTGACCGGCATAGCTGCTGAGGTCGATAGCCACAGCCTGTCCAGCGGCGGTGCAGGCGATGTCGTTATAAACATCCTCGGAACCCTCATTGTCCCACTGACGGAGAATCTCCCAGGTGGTGCCGCCGTCGGTAGTGATCAGAACGACAAACTTGTCGTCTGCGCCAAGAGTTGCATCAATTGGTTGTAATTCGCCTGAATATTTTGTCAGGGCCAGGTCGAAAGTAAGCTGGACATTGTCCTGCATCGTGAGCGACGGAGTGACAAGCCAGTACTTGCAGCCGGTGCCGTAGATATTGACTCTGGCGTGATTGTCGAACACGCCATTACCTGTATTAAAGTTCCAGCCATAAGTGGTAGTGGACAAAGCAGCACCGCCTTGCACATCGCTCAACAGGCCAGTGTACCTAGTCCATTGCGTAGGAACGCTGGTTGTGGCAAATGCTTCAATCAAGGGGATACCCGCCGGTGTGGTGAAGGTAGTAGACTTGTAGCCGCTCTCAAGGTCAGTGCCGCAGACGGCTTTCACACGGACGCTGTAGCTGGTGAGAGGAAGAAGCGACTCTAAAGTATAAATATTGGAGGTGAGACCGGAAATAACAGTCCATTCACTCTCAGATGCAGACTTGTATTCAAGAATATAGTTTTCTACATCGCTATCCCACTGGACAACCGCGGTATTAGGGGTTTTGTCATAGACACCAATTTGAGAGGGTTTCTCGCAGATGGGGCCGCTGGGGGTGATGGCAATCTGGATGTTCGGGCGAACAGATGATGCAGAGCCAGGCACCGTGCTGACATCGTAGGCGTTGTCGTCGTTTTGGGAGTAACGGGCCATGTTGGAGACAGAGGTGCCCTGCCATGTTTGGCCACTGAAGTAGTAGAGATAATCTTTAATGCAGCCTATCAGTAGGTTCGATGTTCCGTCGTAGGCGAAGGGGGAGTCGAGATCGATGGTCACCCAGCCTGCTGTTGTGGTGACGGAAAGCGTTCCGCTGAACACTTGTTCGGCATCGGCAAGGCTGATACCTGTTGAAAGGTCAGCCGCATCGACGTTTTGCATGTAAACCTTAATCGGGAGATTTTTTTCGGCATTACCCATATAGTAGAAGCTGATGCTACTAATGGTACCCGCCATTCCAATCTCATCGGCGGTATACAACATCTCCGTGATGGAATAGTTGTAGTACGTACCGATTGGAACCAGGTTGCTTGTCGCAGTACCGTCTCCAATCTCCACGGTCGTTTGGGCCTGTGTGACCCATGGGACGCACATCAGCGCCACAAGGGCCAGAAAACGTAGAAATCGTTTCATAATGTTTTGTTTTTGGTTAATAAATATGTGAGTTAAACTATTTTCTTCCTGTTTTCTATTCTCCTGCTCGGCCTCCCGGCTTCGCATAATCCATAAATCCAATTATACTATTTGACTAAGGCCTCTATCTGCTTTCGCAACCTGGGCAAATCGTCTTTAACGATATTCCAAACTTCCAATGGCCTCACGTTATAGTAGTCGTGTACTATCACATGCCTCATACCTTCTATCAAACGCCATTCAATCTCAGGATGGCTCGACTTGAATTCTTTTGAGAGCATATAAGCCGCCTCCCCAATTATCTGCACACTATGGACCACAGCATAATAGAGCATCTTGTTGTTTTTCATGTCATCAAACGATGCCTCCTTCACGAAACCAAGAGCGTCGTCTATGGCTCCGAGGATGTGTTCCAAGCGACCATTATCTCTAATTTGCTCTCTCATAAATAATCTTCTTGTCTCGGTTAGCAGTTTTCTCGGCAAAAGGCAACAGTGTTCCGTTGGTCACAAGGTCGACCTTGCGTCCGATACGGTCCTCAAGTCCATACATTATCCGAACATGTCCCAACAGTGATACGTCGTCGTCGAAGTCGACAAGAATGTCCACATCGCTATCCTCGCGCTCCTCGCCACGCGCATAGGACCCGAAAAGCCAAGCCCGCTGCACAGGTTGTGTGGCGAAATAATCACGGATGGTTTGTAGCATATTTTCACTCATTGTTCGACTGTGTTATTAGGTTATTTCCCTACGTTCGCTCGTTTTTCGGCTATCTTTATATATCTATATTTTAATCTATCTTACTGTGTTTCTGTAGATAATCCACCCTTTCCCTCTAAAAACTATGGATGGAATGTCAACCGCAAAGGTAGAAATTATTTTTAATCTGTGCAAATTTTTAACATTTTATCCACAATTTTCATCCTCCCCACCCTTCGTAACTCGCTCACCAAGAGGCATTTATCCGTTTATAAAACTTTATTTTAGCATACTTTTTACATAGGTTTCTCCTACTAATAAAACTGTAATAAAAAAG
Source organism: uncultured Bacteroidota bacterium (assembly GCA_902777005.1). GTDB lineage: Bacteria > Bacteroidota > Bacteroidia > Bacteroidales > P3 > Colimorpha. Next base: position 131,799 of record CACYSB010000002.1, on the reverse strand, counting down.
CAATTAAGGAGTAACTAAAGAGCAATATAAGAGCTAATGCCTTATCACGCTGATACACAGAGGGTGTTTCTTCGGTTATGTTAAATAGGATTTCCCTGCTGGATCTATGGATCTCTGCCCAAAGGGCTAGGAGATGATTTTCTCCCGCCTCCGGCGTAATCTATAAATCCAATCTCTGGATCTATGGATTTCGTGAGCGCAGCGAGCAGGATTATTCTCACGCCTCAGGCGTAATCTATAAATCCTGTCCTTCTCTGGATCTATGGATCTCGCGAGCGTAGCGAGCAGGATTATTCTCACGCCTCCGGCGTAATCTATAAATCCAATCTCTGGATCTATGGATTTCGTGAGCACAGCGAGCAGGATTATTCTCACGCCTCCGGCGTAATCTATAAATCCTGTCCTTCTCTGGATCTATGGATCTCGCGAGCAACGCGAGCAGGATTATTCCCCCGCCTCAGGCGTAATCTATAAATCCTGTCCTTCTCTGGATCTATGGATTTCGCGAGCGCAGCGAGCAGGATTATTCTCACGCCTCAGGCGTAATCTATAAATCCATTCTTTCTCTGGATCTATGGATTTCGCGAGCGCAGCGAGCAGGATTATTCTCACGCCTCAGGCGTAATCTATAAATCCATTCTTTCTCTGGATCTATGGATCTCGCGAGCAACGCGAGCAGGATTATTCTCCCGTCTCAGGCGTAATCTATAAATCCAATTCATCCTCTGGATCTATGGATCTCGCGAGCAACGCGAGCAGGATTATTCCCCCGCCTCCGGCGTAATCTATAAATCCAATCACTGGATCTATGGATCTCGCGAGCGCAGCGAGCAGGATTATTCCCCCGCCTCCGGCGTAATCTATAAATCCATTCTTTCTCTGGATCTATGGATCTCGCGAGCAACGCGAGCAGGATTATTCTCACGCCTCCGGCGTAATCTATAAATCCATTCTTTCTCTTGGATCTATGGATTTCGCGAGCGCAGCGAGCAGGATTATTCCCCCACCTCCGGCGTAATCTATAAATCCATTCTTTCTCTGGATCTATGGATTTCGCGAGCGCAGCGAGCAGGATTATTCTCACGCCTCAGGCGTAATCTATAAATCCAATTCATCCTCTGGATCTATGGATTTCGCGAGCGCAGCGAGCAGGGGACAAAAAGAAATCAGGCGAGGGAGCAGAGCCAGCAGCGCGGGCGGCCGGCATGGGTGGCGGCGACGAGGAAGAGCTCGCCGCCTTCCTTGAGGCCCAGGCGCCGCTGCAGCTCGGCGGCGGCGACGGGGTAGTTGCGCGTGACGACATGGGCTTTCCCCTCAGGGACGACCTCGGCGACAGCCTTGCGCGTGGCCTTGACCTCCTGCAGCACGCGGAACACACGCCCCGGGAAACCCTCGACGAGACGGTCGGCGGTGTAGAGGTGGGTGCTGACGTCGAGCATGGCGAGGCTGTGGCGCTGCGCGAGGAGGCGGTAGGGGCCGCCTTTCATCACGGCCGCCGAGGGCTCATAGAGCCAGTGCCCCACCTCGGCGGCGAGACTCACGGGGGCCGCGGCCTCAGCGACGCGGGTAAAGGAGAAGGGCTCGCTGCCGACGGTCACGCAGTGGATGGTCGGCTCAGCCGCGTCGTGGCGGCAGACGAAGAGCGCCTCCTTGCATTCGCCCTTGAGCTCCACGACATGCACGTCGGCGACGCTGCCGAGCTGGCGGCAGGCGAGGTCGAGGTCTATCATGGGGCTGGCCTTGACGATGAGGGTGCCGCAGCGCGAGAGGAGCAGCGGCAGATGGCCGAGGATATTGGGGGTGCTGTCCTCGAAGCCCGCCACCTTGCGGCCTGCGGAGTCGCGGCGCGCGGGGTCGAGATAGATGGCGCTCAGCGGCGAGGGGGTGGCGCTAAGCCAGTCAAGGCTGTCGGCGCAGTGGACGGTGACGTTGGTGACGCCGAGGGCACGAAGGTTGTGCTCCATGAGGGCGCAGAGCTGCGGGTCGCGCTCCACATAGTCGACGTGCTCCGCCACCTTGGCGAAGGCCAGCGTGTCTATACCCATGCCACCGGTGAGGTCGGCCACTCTTAGGCCCGCCTTAAGCGTCATCCCATTGGATCTATGGATTTCGTGAGCGCAGCGAACAGGGGATGTTTTCCCCCCGCCTACGGCGTAATCTATAAATCCAATCTCTGGATCTATGGATTTCGTGAGCGTAGCGAACGGGAGGCTTATTTCCCCGCCTACGGCGTAATCTATAAATCCAATCTCTGGATCTATGGATTTCGTGAGCCCGCCGGGCGAGCGGGAGGATATGATACGAGATTTATAGCTGGCAGTGGCCTCCGACGATGCCTGCTCACGGTTGAGACGCGGCGGGTACATATAATCGGCGCACTCCGGCAGCGACGGCCACTTCTCCCGCGCCGTCCGCAGCCCCTCGATCTGCTGCACCGCCGCCTTCATGTCGATCCCCGGATATCGGCCAGCGGCCAGCAGCAGCTGCGCCGTGTCCTCGCCAGCATGCTCTCTGGCAAACTCTATTATCTCCCGCTCCGCGTAATCCATGAATCTACTTGTTTTTCCTTTCTTTTTCCCCGCCTGCGGCGTAATCTATAAATCCAATCTCTGGATCCATGGATTTCGTGAGCGTAGCGAACGGGAGGCTTATTTCCCCGCCTGCGGCGTAATCTATAGATCCAATGGCTTACCTACTGATGGAAATCATAATTATCCAACTTTATCATCCCTTTTGAGAAATCCCCTTCTCCAAAGTTGATAAGCCATCCTTGGGGTTTGTTGAGCAGTTTGAGGTAGGTACGTAACTGCTTGTAGTGTACTTTCTTTAACTCTTCAATGGATTTAAGTTCAATTATCACCGTATCATCTACAAGCAAATCAACCCTCAAATCGTTACCCACCAAGGCCCCCTTATACATTATGTTGACAGGAACCTGAGATACTACTTCAATGTCTCGTAGCTTAAACTCATGTATAAGCGCATTCTCGTAAACGGATTCGAGCAGGCCTGGCCCCAATTCGTTATACACATCCATGGCTGCACCACGAATTTCATAAGAGAGATTATTCAAACAATCCAAAGGTATCATTGTCCTGGATTTATGGATTTCCGCCGAAGGCGGGAGAATTTAACTATTATCCGCTTCGCGCAATCCATGAATTTACTTGTTTCTCCTTTCTTTTTCCCCGCCTGCGGTGTAATCTATAAATCCAATCTCTGGATCTATGGATTTCGTGAGCATAGCGAACGGGAGGCTTATTTCCCCGCCTGCGGCGTAATCTATAAATTCAATCTCTGGATCTATGGATTTCGTGAGCGTAGCGAGCAGGAGATTTAGATTAGTACACGCCTTGGGCGTGGAGGGCGGCCAGGCGGGCGACGACCATGGGGCGGTCTTCCTTGTAGGTGACGCCGAACCACTGTGCGGTGGTCTTCAGCACGGTCATCGTGGCGCGGCCGTCGGCGATGAAGGTGTTGACGGCAAAGGGAATGTAGTACTCGCTCTTGAGCTCCTGGCCGTGCTCCTTGAGGAAGTCCACGAAGAGAGCCTCGCTCTTGGCGAAGTAGTCGGGCGTGAAGCCGAAGAGGTTCATGCTGACGGTGGCGTCGGCGGGCAGGGGATGCATGCTGCCGTCGGTGTCCTTGTACTCGATGCCGTTAGCAGTGCGGCCAATGGCGGTGCGCTCGGTCATGCCCACGAGGAGGCCTTTGTCGTCGGTCTGGCATACGCCACGGCTGACGGTACCGTTCTCGCTGAGGGTGTTCTCGAGGCGGTAGCCCACCATGCAGTACTTGCCTTCGACTCCGTCGAGGGTGCGCAGGTGGTCGGCCATCACCTGGAAGGCGTCGCGGCCGTAGAAGTCGTCGGCGTTGATGATGGCGAAAGGCTCGTGGATGGCGTCCTTGGCCATGAGGATGGCGTGGTTGGTGCCCCAGGGTTTCTCGCGGCCTTCGGGCACGCTGAAACCGGCGGGGAGCTTGTCGAGCTCCTGGTAGACATACTCCACGGCTATCTTGTTGCCGTAGTGTTCGGCGTTGATGCGGGCCTTGAACTGGTCGGCAAAACTGTGGCGGATGACGAAGACCACTTTACCGAAACCGGCGCGGATGGCGTCCATGACGCTGTAGTCGAGGATGATCTCACCGTTGGGGCCTACGCCGTCCATCTGCTTGAGGCCACCGTAACGGCTGCCCATGCCGGCAGCCAAAACTAATAATGTTGGTTTCATATTGTACGATTATATGATATTTTTAATTTCTCCATCGTAATGTCTCCACCAGGTGCTCGATGTCTTCCTGCATGTAGCGGAGCACCGGGGCCAGGGAATCGTTGTTGGGCGTGCGGTCAAGGTAGAGGGCGCCGCGCAGGAAGTGGCGGCTGCTGTCGGTGAGCCAGAACTGGCAGGTGGAGGCCACCCTGCTGCCCTTGAGGTAGTAGACGGTGCCGAAGACGCGGTTGTCGTAGTCCTCGTAGCCCTGCTCCTCGACGCCGGAAGCGAGCTTGTAGTGCTTCTCCAGCAGTCGCGACGAGGTGTCGGTCTGGCCGCGCAGGTCGGCGGGACCGTTGAGGCGTTTGTAGGTGAGAAACACCACGCCGTTCCAGCGCGGGTAGTTGATGTCGAGCCACACCTCATCGTATTTGAGACGGTCGGGCTTGACGCTTCCGTCTGCCATGAAGGTAGCCACTTGGCGCGGTTTCTTCAGTGTCAGTTCAGCGCTGTCGTTGGCCTCGAAGAGGAACGGGAGCACGACGCTTGGCATGGTTTGTCCGTCGATAGTTGTCGGCAGGGTGTCGACAAGCCAGTAGTCGTGCTCCGGCATGTCGATGCGGAGGTAAGCCTGCGGCTTGGGGGTATAATCGCCGCCGCCGCACGCCGCAAAGAGCATCGCCGCAAGAGCCATCCAGATTAGTATATTGTTGTGTTTCATATCAATTCATCATTCATCATTCATCATTCACCATTTATTCGTACTTTTGCGCCGTGAACCGCATCAGTCATTTCCTCCATGCGAAGACGCAGTACAATCTGCACTCGCCCTTCGTCTACCGCCTCTACACCGAGGTGCTCTTCTCGCACTGTCGCGGTCGCGGCCGTTCTGCCGCCGATGTCGTATGGCGCCTGGAGGAATACTACGGTCTCCCCCACTTCGGCCACCCCACCTTCAGCACTCCCGACGGGGACTTCCTTGTTGTCGCCGACACCCGTTCAGCCGAATGGGGTGCCATCGTCGCCAGCCCCGACTGGCAGGTCACTCTCGACCTTTATTCCTGCGGCGTAGCCGTCAGCAGTCCGCGCCTTAGCAAGCAGCACTTCCTGCTGCGCTAACGCATCTGCTTGCCGTCAAGCATGGGCACGAAGCTGTAGGTGCCGCAATGCTCCACATGCCATTCCTCGCGGCTCTCGCCCTGCTTGGTGATACGCAGCATCTCCTGCTCGCCCTCGCCGAGGGGTATCACCATGATACCGCCCACCTTGAGCTGCTGCATCAGGGTCTCCGGTATCTCGGGAGCACCGCAGGTCACTATGATGCGGTCATAGCTGCCGGCGAGCCCTTGGTAGCCATCGCCGAGGAAGCACTGCGCACGGTAGCCCGTTTCGCGCAGCAGCTTGCGCGTCTGCTCAAATAGGCCTTTCTGCCTCTCAATGGTAAAGACCTTGGCGCCCATGGCGCACAGCACGGCGGTCTGGTAACCACTGCCGGTGCCTATCTCCAGCACCCGCATGCCGGGCCTGAAGTCCAGCAACTGGCTCTGCGCAGCCACCGTGGAAGGGCGCGAGATGGTCTGCTCGCAGTCTATCTTCAGGGCGCGGTCCTCATAGGCATAGGCGTCGAGGGCGCTGCCGATGAACCAGTGGCGCGGAACGGTGTCCATGGCCTTCAGCACCGCTTCGTCGGAGATGCCTTTGCCACGCAGCGTCTCCACCATCTGGTGGCGCAATCCCTTATGCTTGTATGTATCCTCGCGCGTCATTCGTCAACACCTTGGAAAGCCTGTGCACGCAGTGTGATAGTGGTGTTCTGCGGCGTCACCATGACGGCGGGCATACCCTCCTCGGTGACGTGGCCTATGATATGTATCTCCTGCATGTCCTTAATCTTGTCATAGTCCTTCTGGCTGACGGTGAAAAGCAGCTCGTAATCCTCACCGCCGTTGAGGGCGCAGCTGACGGGCAGCATATTCTTGCTCATCTCGGAGCAGACGCGCGAAGTCTGGTAGTCGATGGGCAGATGCTCTTCGTACACCTCGCAGCCGCAGTGCGAAGCATGGCAGAGGTGCAGCACGCTGTCGGCGAGGCCCTTGCTGATGTCGGTCATCGAGGTGGGCACCACGCCCTTTTCGGCCAGCAGCTTCACGATGTCGAGGCGGGGCTCGGGTTTCAGGAAACGCTCGAGGACGTAGTCATAGCCCTCCAGGTCGGGCTGGAAGTCGGGGTTGGCCTGGTATGTGACCTTCTCGCGCTCGAGGACCAGTAGGCCCGCATAGGCGCTGCCGAGGTCGCCGCTGCAGCACACCAGGTCGTGCAGGCCGGCGCCACGGCGGTAGGTTATCTTGCCGGGCTCCACGCCGCCGATAGCGGTGACTGTGAGCACCATGCCGGCACGCGAAGTGCCGGTCTCGCCACCCACGAGGTCCACGTCGTAGCGCTCGCAGCAGAGGCGCACACCGGTGTAGAGCTCGTCGAGAGCCTCGACGGAGTAGCGGTTGCTCACGGCCACGCTCACCAGCACCTGGCGCGGCGTGCCGTTCATGGCGGCAATGTTGCTCAGCGCCACGGCCACAGCCTTGTAGCCGAGGTGCTTGAGGGGCGTGTACATCATGTCGAAGTTGACGCCCTCGACGAGGGTCTGGGTGTTGACGAGCGTCAGGGGGCTGCCCTCTATCACGGCGCAGTCGTCGCCCACACCCATGACGGTGGAGGCGTTGCGCTGCTCAAGGTCAGCGGTAAGGCGCTCAATCAGCGCCACCTTGCCCATGTGGCTTATCTCTGTCCTTCCTTCCTGGTATTCCAATTGTTCCATATTTCTTTAGTAGTGCTAAGGAGTGCAATGTAGTGCAGAGGAGTGCAAGACAAATGCATTTTCAGTCTTTAATTCCTGCGTTATTTACTACCCCGTTGCTGTATTTGATTAAATAACGGCTAGCTTCTTCAATACTATTCCATAACTCTTTGTACTGTTCAGGTGTTATATACTCCAAATCTCTTGACAAAATTATATAGTCCTTGCATTCTGAAAGGCTACCTTCTGCAATATTGAAAAAGCGTAGTTTATCAGACTTTCCAATTTTTCTATATCCTTCTGCAATATTTGCTTCTATAGACACCGCTGCACGACGGAATTGCGACGTCAGTCCAAACTTTTCATCGTCAGGGAATCCTTTTGTTATTTTGTATACTGATAGAACAAAAGCGTGAGCCCTTTGCCAAGCGATTACCTCTTCAAAACTTTGTGTCATTTTACTGCCATATTTACTATTGTCTTGCACTCCCCTGCACTCCCCTGCACTCCCTTGCACTACATAGAAGATGTATAAGTATGCCTGCGGCCACCGAGGCGTTGAGGCTCTCGGCAGTGCCGCCGATGTTGGGGATGAGCACAGGATGTGTGACATGCTCCATGGCCTCGGGTCCGATGCCGCGGCTTTCGTTGCCAATGAGGAGCACGGCGGGGGAATGCACTGATGCGCCTATGTCTGAATGTGCAAGAGGCTCGCCTTGCAGGGAGGCGCCAAAGACCGGCATGCCGCAGGCAGCAAGCCATTGGGGCAGGTCGACATACTCCACCCGTGTGCGGAACACGGCACCCATGGAGGCCTGCACCACCTTGGGGTTGTAGCAAGAAACCGTGTCGGGTGAACAGACGATATGCCTGATGCCGTACCAATCGGCCGTGCGCATCATGGTGCCGAGGTTGCCGGGGTCCTGTATCCTGTCGAGGGCCAGGACCAATGATGAATGATTAGTGATGAATGATGAATTGTCGGGGCGTTCGAGGAGCATCCACACCTGGTTGGGGGTGCGCATGTTGGAGAGACGCTCCAGCTCGGCCTGCGACACTTCGTAGCACTCGGGCACAGCATCTATGGCATTGGCCGACAGCCACTCCGCAGTGGCGCACACCACCCTGACGGTAAACCCAGAAACCAGTGCCTCGCCGCAGAGCTTGGGCCCTTCGACAACAAAGACCGCCTCCTCGTCGCAGCGGCGCTGCTGTCGGTAGGCGGCCAAGTCCTTGAGTTTATTTTTGCTTATCACTTACAACTCAATGTACATATTGTGTTCCTGTGCCAGACGGCGCAAGTTGATGATGGCGTAACGCATGCGGCCAAGGGCCGTGTTGATACTCACGCCGGTACGGGCAGCGATGTCCTTGAAGTCGCATTTGCCGTAGTGGCGAAGAATGACCACGCGACGCTGCTCTGGAGGCAGCATCTTGACAAGCTTGCGGATGTTCTGGCCCGTCTGCTTGCGCATTATGGCATGCTCGGCGTTGTCATCGGGGAACTTGATGTTGTCAAGCACATCGCTTTCAGGACGGTTAGGCACCATGGGCATCTTGTTGTTGCGACGGAAGTAGTCCACGATGAGGTTGTGCGCAATGCGCATCACCCAATGGACAAACTTGTTCTCGTCCTTGTAGAGGCCGCTCTTGATGGTGAGCACCACCTTGTAGAAGGTGTCCTGGAAGATATCATCGGCGGTTTCCTTGTCTTTGACGACGGAAAAGATGTAACCGTAGACCTTGGCCTGATAGCGCTCCAACAACGCATCGAAGCATTCGGTGTCGCCCTCCTGATAACGGGTAATCAGTTCGTTGTCTGTCAGTTGTCTAATTTTGACGTCTGTCATGTCCTTTGATTTTTAAGGATTAAAACTGATAGTTTTCCCTCGATAGTAACCGGTTTTGTTTTACATCAATTTGAGTGCAAAGATACACACTTTTTTTAATATGGAAACAAAAAAGTGTTTTTTTTTTAATTTTTATGGTTTGTTTTCCGCCGTCGGCATCCCCTTTCCCTCCGCACCCGCTCCGTACCCCCTCCGTACTCCCTCCGACAAAAAACCGTTAAACAACCGGTGAACAGTCGGAGCGGGTACGGAGCGGGTGCGGAGGGGCTACGGTGCAAAATCAAATTTTTATATTATGTACGCAACATTTTTTGCACTTCGGCGTTATAAACAAAATAAAGTATGAAACAGTATCTTGACCTTCTACAATATGTGCTCGACCACGGCACCGAGCGCCAGGACCGCACCGGCACCGGCACGGTGGGTGTGTTCGGCTACCAGATGCGCTTCGACCTCGGCGAGGGATTTCCCTGCCTGACCACCAAGAAGCTGCACCTGCGCTCCATCATCCACGAGCTGCTGTGGTTCCTGCGCGGCGACACCAATATAAAGTACCTCAAGGACAACGGCGTGAGCATCTGGGACGAATGGGCCGACGAGAACGGCGACCTGGGCCCCGTCTACGGCAGCCAGTGGCGCTCGTGGCCCGACGGCCACGGCGGCACCATAGACCAGATAGCCAACGTGGTGCGCGAGATAAAGGAGAACCCCTACAGCCGCCGCCTGATGGTGACGGCATGGAACCCCGCCGAGATACAGGACATGGCCCTGCCGCCCTGCCACTGCCTGTTCCAGTTCTACGTCAGTGGCGGCAAACTCAGCTGCCAGCTCTACCAGCGCTCGGCCGACATCTTCCTCGGCGTGCCGTTCAACATAGCCAGCTATGCCCTGCTCACCATGATGATGGCGCAGGTATGCGGCCTGGAGCCGGGTGACTTTGTGCACACCTTCGGCGACGCACATATCTACAAGAACCATATCGACCAGGTGCATCTGCAGCTCAGCCGCGAGCCGCGCAAACTGCCGACGATGAGAATCAACCCCGAGGTGAAGGACATCTTCGGCTTCCACTACGAGGACTTCAAGCTGGAAGGCTATGACCCGCATCCGCACATTAAAGGGGAGGTTTCTGTTTAATGTTGATATGTTGATATGTTGATAAGTTAATAGTGTTTTATGGCTTTTTTCGAGGACTTAGACATCTGGCGTAAGGCAAAAAACCTGACGATGACCATATACAAGGACTTCCAGTATGGTCATGACTATGGCTTTAAAGACCAAATCCAACGGGCTGCCGTGTCAATAATGAACAATGTCGCCGAAGGAAGCGAATCGGGAACCACTACTAACTATATTCACTTTCTCAACATTGCGAAAGGGAGTTGTGCCGAGGTCAGAAGTATGCTTTATCTGGCTGACGAACTGAATTATTGTGAACACCAAACGGCATTAGAGGCAATAGAACAATGCAAGAACATTACAGGGTCAATAAACAAACTGATTAACTATTTGAACAGTCGGAAATGAGCGAGAACGTATCAACGTATCAACATATCAACGTATCAACAAAGCATATATGGTGCGTCATCATGGCCGGCGGACTTGGTAGCCGCTTCTGGCCCGTGAGCCGCACGGACAACCCCAAGCAGTTTATCGACGTCACCGGCGTGGGGCGCTCCATGCTGCAGCTCACCTTTGAGCGCTACGCTCAGATATGCCCGCGGCAGAACATCGTCATCGTCACCGGCAAACAGTATGCCGACCGCGTACGCGAGCAGCTGCCCGACCTGCTGCCCTACCAGGTGCTCGCCGAGCCGCTGCGCCGCAACACAGCCCCCTGCATAGCCTATGCGGCAGCTGTCATCAGCCAGATAGACCCCGAGGCGACGCTCATCGTCTCGCCTTCGGACCACGCCATATTCCACCGCGAGAAGTTCAAGGCCGACATTGAGCAGGCCGTGCAGACGGTAGCAGAGAACGAATGGATTATCACCCTCGGCGCACAGCCCACACGGCCCGACACCAGCTACGGATACATACAGTTCAACGACGAGCCTTCGCTGCCCAGAGCAGAGAACCTGCACAAGGTGATAACCTTCACTGAGAAGCCGCCGGTGGAGATGGCCCGCCAGTTCATTGCCAGCGGCGAGTTCTTCTGGAATGCCGGTATCCTCGTGTGGCAGCTGCCGGTGCTGCGCGAAGCCTACAAGAAACACCTGCCGCTAATGGCCGACGCCTTCTTCGCCCTCGGCCTCACCACGCCGTGGGAGGAACTGGAGCGCGTCTACTCGCATTGCGAGGCCGTCAGCGTCGACAATGGCATCATGGAGAAGGCCGACAACGTGCATGTGCTTGCGGCCAGCTTCGCCTGGAGCGACGTGGAGACGTGGGACTCGCTCTACGACGTCTACCGCCACGACCAGAACGGCAACGCCGTGGTAAGCGGCAACGCCCTCACCTACGACAGCCACAACAACCTGGTGCTGGTGTCGGAAGGCAAGAACGTCATCCTCGAAGGCCTCGACGGCTACATAGTGGCCGCCGGCGCCGACACCCTCATGATATGCCGCCGCCAGCACGAAGACATGGTCTTCCGCTTCAGCAGCGACATAGAGCTGAAGAAACTGATAGACAAGAAATAAAACAAACATACAATGAAACGCTACGAGATCAAGCATCTGTTGAAAGAAGACGTGAGCGCCCTCATCGGCACCACAATATGTGTAAAAGGCTGGGTGCGCACCAAGCGCGGCAACAAGAACGTTGCCTTCCTGGCTGTCAACGACGGTAGTATCATCCACAATATCCAGGTCGTTGCCGACCCCGCCAAGTTCGAAGAGGAGCTGAAGCGCATCACCACCGGCGCCTGCATCGGCGTGGAGGGCAAGCTCGTCGAGAGCCAGGGCTCGGGCCAGGCCGTCGAGGTGCAGGCCGAGAGCATCGTCGTCTACGGCGAGGCCGACCCCAACACCTACCCACTGCAGAAGAAAGGCCACAGCATGGAATTCCTGCGCGAGATAGGCCACCTGCGCCTGCGCACCAACACCTTCGGCGCCGTCATGCGTCTGCGCCACAACATGGCCATGGCCATCCACACCTTCTTCCACGAGCGCGGCTTCTTCTACTTCCACACGCCTCTCATCACCGCCAGCGACTGCGAGGGGGCCGGCGAGATGTTCCATGTCTCCACCCTCGACCCAGAGAACCCGCCCCGCAAGGAGGACGGCACCATCGACTGGGAGCAGGACTTCTTCGGCAAGTTCACGGCCCTCACCGTCAGCGGTCAGCTGGAGGGCGAGCTCGGCGCCACCTCGCTGGGCAAGATCTACACCTTCGGCCCAACCTTCCGCGCCGAGAACAGCAACACGCCGCGCCACCTGGCAGAGTTCTGGATGATTGAGCCCGAGATGGCCTTCTACCAGCTCGACGACCTCACCGCCCTTGAGGAGGAGTTCATCAAATACTGCGTCCGCTGGGCCCTCGACCACTGCATGGACGACCTCGAGTTCCTCAACAAGATGATTGACCCGGGTCTCATAGAGCGCCTGCGTAGCGTCATCGACACCGACTTCGTGCGCCTGCCCTACACCGAGGGCATTAAGATATTGGAAGAGGCTGTCGCCAAGGGCCACAAGTTTGAGTTCCCCGTCAGCTGGGGCGTGGACCTGGCCTCCGAGCACGAGCGCTACCTGGTGGAGCAGCACTTCAAGAAACCCGTCATCATGATCGACTACCCGAAGGAGATCAAGGCCTTCTACATGAAGCTGAACGACGAACCGGTCGAGGCTGGCAAAAAGCAGGGCTTCTCGGGCCTCACCGTGCAGGGCACCGACGTGCTCTTCCCGCAGATTGGCGAGATCATCGGTGGCTCGGTGCGTGAGGAGAACTACGACAAACTGATGGGCCGCATTCAGGAGCTCAACATCCCGATGAAGGACATGTGGTGGTATCTCGACACGCGCCGCTACGGCAGCTGCCCGCACGCCGGCTTCGGCCTGGGCTTCGAGCGCCTGATGCTCTTCGTCACCGGCATGGCCAACATCCGCGACGTCATCCCCTTCCCGAGAACCCCCAAGACCGCCGAGTTCTAAATAAGCGACAAGTAATAATAAAGAAGCGCGCCTAGGATCGGGGCGCGCTTCTTTTATATCTATTTATTATTACCGTGCAGCTGCCGCAACGACCAAAAGCACCGTATATAATCCACCTAATATAATTGCTGGCAAACCGACAAGATTAAAGACAAGTTTTCCCGGACTAAACTCCTTCACTGTAGTATCTTGGGGGAGATTCTCAATTTGCCTTACCTGCGCGTCCGTTCCACATAAACGTGAGAAGTCACTGCCATTTGATACCTTGCACCCGTTTAGTTTTACATCTTTTACATATTGTATTTCTTCATAGTCACGAAGGTCATAGGCGACAGCATACTCAAAGCTTTCTCCGTTTGTCTTTTTGAAATAATACCTATCTGTTTTACGTTCGCCATCTTCACTCCTGTCCACATTTACCAGTTCATATCCTTCAACGCTCATATCTGCCTGTATCTTTTCAGTCTCCCTATTTAGCGTAGAATAAGCTGTAACCTCTACCTTTTTACTTGCACTACATCCCACCATGAGGATTGTGGAACAGCAAATCATAAGAATAAATATACGTTTCATTTTTTTTACCCTTATATGTGCCGGGCGCAACCTTTAATCATCCGCACCACGATGAATGGTTTTATTAAAAAGAAGCGTGGTACCGTATACCACTTCTTCGAATGGAGGTTGTCGGAAATACCTTGTAATGAGATGCGATAAACAGTCCACGCTATAACGCGAACCATTACATCTACCTGCATTACTAATGGAAGGTTCCGACATTCCCATTCGCAAGACGATATAACGCTTCGTTGATTTCCTTGTGAAATCGGGTGCAAAGATACGCACTTTCTACGACATGACAAAATAATATTTTGCCATGTGGCTGTTTTGTCGTATCTTTGCACGCTGAAATGACGCAGCAGGAGATAGACATAATGTATATGCGGCGGTGCCTACAGCTGGCCGCCAACGGGCTTGGACGCGTAAGGCCCAATCCGCTGGTGGGTTGTGTCATTGTCAAAGACGGGCACATCATCAGTGAAGGCTACCACCAGGAATACGGGCACAATCACGCCGAACGAAATGCGTTATTGCGCAAAGGTGACTATTGCGGTGCCACGCTGTACGTCAATCTGGAGCCTTGTTCACATTACGGCAAGACGCCGCCCTGCGCCGACCTAATCATAGAGAAAGGCATCAAGCGCGTGGTGTGCTGCAACGACGACCCCAACCCACTGGTGGCTGGCAACGGCTTCCGTAAACTGGAGGAAGCCGGCATAGAGGTAGTGCGCCATGTGCTGGAGGAAGAAGGCCGCGAACTCAACCGCCGCTTCTTCACCTTCATGGAGCAGCGGCGCCCATACGTCATATTGAAGTGGGCCGAAAGCGCCGACGGCTTCATGGCGCCTATATCTCAATCAGAACAAAAAGAACAAAAAGAAAGTTCTGATAGTTCTGATGGTTCTGATTGCAATAAAAAATATTGGTTGAGTTCTCAAAGACAGAACCGCCTGAACCACCGCTGGCGCACCGAGGAGTCCGCCATACTGGTGGGCTCGGAGACTTACCTGCAGGACTCCCCCACCCTCACGCCGCGCCACTACCTCGGCCCGGCACCGCAGCCCGTGGTTTTAGATAGAAGAAACCGACTCACCGATGTCCCCCCCCACTGGCTTCACCTGCACACAAAAACCGTCGAGGAGACCCTGCAGGCGCTCTACGAACAGAAGCTACAGAGCGTCATCGTAGAAGGCGGCCGCCAGGTTCTTGACGCATTTATAGAAAGCGGCCTATACGACGAAGTTCGCGTCCTCCGCAGCCCACAGACTCTCGGCAGCGGTTTGAAGGCCCCAGAGGTGCCCGGAACCGCCCCAGAAAGACTAATCATTATTGACTGATGTTTGACGATACATATAAGACCATTGCGGCACCGGCAGAAGGCCTCTACAAGGAGAAAGGCAGCAAGTTCCTGGCTTTCGCCTATCCCGTGCGCACCATCGACGAGGTGAAGGCGCACCTCGAGCAGCTGCGCAAGGACTACTTCGACGCCCGTCACCACTGCTACGCCTACATCCTCGGGCCACGCAAGGACGCCTTCCGCGCCAACGACGACGGCGAGCCCAGCGGCACTGGCGGCCGCCCCATACACGGCCAGCTCCTCTCGGCCGACCTCACCGATACGCTAATAGTGGTGGTTCGCTATTTCGGTGGCATATTGCTTGGCGCCAGCGGTCTGGCCAACGCATACAAGACAGCAGCCCGTGATGCCATAGACCACGCCACAATAATCGAGAAGACCATAGACTGCCGCTACCGCCTCGGCTTCGCATACGAGACTATGAACGATGTGATGCGCATACTGAAAGACTACGACCTTAAGCCCGAGAACGCCAACTACAACCTCGACTGCACACTTGAGGTCAGCGTGCGCCAGTCGCTCTCGGTGCGTTTCTATGACGACGTCGCAGGCTTGCGGACAGTCAAGATAGAGATACTATGATAACACCAGAGGGAAACAAAAAAGCCCATCCTTGGAGGATGGGCTTTTTCTTTATGTGCCTCTTGGGGCACTTGTCCTGTCGATTACTCAGCCTTGGGGGCTTCTTCGGCGGCGGGAGCCTCGGCCACAGGGGCTTCAGCAACGGGGGCCTCGGCCTTCTTGGCGCGGCTACGACGGGTGCTCTTGGCAGCCTTCTTGGAAGTCTCTTTGAGCATGTTCTCGTTGTAGTCGACGAGCTCGATGATAGCCATCTCGGAGTTGTCACCGTGACGGATGCCGGTCTTCAGGATGCGGGTGTAACCACCGGGGCGGTTGGCAACCTTCTGTGCGACCTCGCGGAAGAGTTCGTTGACGGCCTCTTTGCTGTGGAGGTAGCTGAAGACGATGCGGCGGTTGTGGGTGGAGTCTTCCTTCGAGCGGTTGATGATGGGCTCGACATACACTCTCAGGGCCTTAGCCTTGGCAACAGTGGTCTCGATGCGCTTGTGCATGATAAGCGAGGTGGCCATGTTGGAGAGCATAGCAACGCGATGGGCGTGGGTTCTGGACAGATGATTTACTTTGCAACCGTGTCTCATATTCTTTGTTATTCTTTATCAAGTTTATACTTTGCTACATTCATACCGAACTCAAGGTTCTTGGAGGCGACCAGGTTCTCCAGTTCGGTAAGGGATTTCTTGCCGAAGTTGCGGAACTTCAGCAGGTCGGCCTTGTTGAACGACACGAGGTCGCCCAGGGTGTCGACCTCGGCTGCCTTGAGACAGTTGAGGGCACGCACAGAAAGGTCAAGGTCGATGAGCTTGGTCTTGAGAAGCTGGCGGATGTGCGCCGTGGTCTCGTCGAACTCTTCCTGCACAGGCTTGGTCTCGACGTCGAGCGTGATGCGCTCGTCGGAGAAGAGCATGAAGTGCTGGATGAGGATGGTGGCGGCCTCCTTGAGAGCTTCCTTCGGGTGTATGGAACCGTCGGTCTCGATATCGAAGGTGAGCTTCTCATAGTCGGTGCGCTGTTCGACGCGGTAGTCGTCGACGGCATACATGACCTTCTTGATGGGGGTATGGATGGAGTCGATGGCGATGACACCTATGGGGTCGGTGGCGCGCTTGTTCTCGTCGGCGGGCACATAGCCGCGGCCCTTGTCGATGCTAAGGGTGATGTGCAGCTGGGTGCTGGGTTCCATGTGGCAGATTTCCAGTTCAGGATTGAGCACCTGGAAGCCGTTGAGGTTGCTGTTGAGGTCACCAGCCTTGAGGACGGTCTGGTCCTTGACGGTGAAAGAGAGCTTCTCGTGGTCGGTGTCTTCAAGCTGACGGCGGAAGCGAATCTGCTTGAGGCGAAGGATGATGTCGGTCATGTCCTCGACCACACCTGGTATGGAGGAGAACTCGTGGTCGACACCGTCAATCTGCACCGAGGTGATAGCATAGCCTTCGAGCGAAGAGAGAAGGACGCGACGCAGAGCGTTGCCGATGGTTGTGCCGTAGCCGGGCTCCAGCGGGCGGAACTCAAAGGTGCCGCGGAAGTCGTCAGCCTCAAGCATGACCACCTTGTCAGGTTTCTGGAATGATAAAATTGCCATTTGTTATCCTTTCTTTCTTTTATTGGTTTATGTCCTGACACCTTGTCAGGAGTGTAACCTCGCTGCGAGGCTAATTATTTCGAGTACAGGTCAACGATGAGCTGTTCGTTGATGGTCTCGGGGATATCGCTACGCTGCGGATAGCTGACGAACTTGCCGCTGAAGCTGGTGCCGTCCCACTCGAGCCAAGGATAGTTGTTGGCACGCGAAGCGAGGGCGTCGGTGATAATCTCGAGAGATTTGCTGCGCTCGCGAACGGAGACGACGTCGCCCTCACGGAGAGAATACGAGGGGATGTTAACGACGTTGCCGTTGACGGCGATATGACGATGGGAAACCAGCTGACGGGCCTGAGCACGGCTGCGGGCGATGCCGAGACGGTAGACCACATTGTCGAGACGGGCCTCGATGAGTTTCATGAGCTCCTCACCGGTGATGCCACCGCGACGGGAAGCTTCGGCATAAAGTTTGCGGAACTGGCGCTCAAGAATGCCGTAGGTGTATTTGGCCTTCTGCTTCTCGTTGAGCTGGATGCCGTACTCAGAGGTCTTGCTGCGACGACGGTTCTGTCCGTGCATGCCGGGAGCATAGGGTTACGGCAACCATTGTGAGGCAGCGGGGTGATGTCGGTGATTTCCATAACCTCGATACCGCAGGTGTTGATTGCGCGGATTGCAGATTCACGTCCTTGACCTGGTCCTTTGACGAAGACCTTGACTTTTCTTAGGCCCAAATCATAAGCAACTTTGCCGCAATCTTCCGCAGCCATCTGTGCAGCATACGGAGTGTTTTTCTTCGATCCGCGGAAGCCCATTTTTCCTGCTGACGACCAAGAAATCACTTGACCGGCGTTGTTCGTCAACGAAACGATGACGTTGTTGAAGGATGCAAAGATGCATGCTCTTCCCTGAGGTTCAACTTTTACGACTCTCTTTTTAGTCGGTTTTGAAGTTTTTGCCATTTTTTTTGCTTGATTTTCTTTGTTTCTTACTGCCAACCGCTCCTTAAGTCAATATCTAATCCGCGATTGGGGCGCTACGACCATTACTTACTTGGTAGCTTTCTTCTTGTTAGCGATTGTTTTCTTCTTACCCTTGCGAGTACGGGCATTGTTCTTGGTGCTCTGACCACGGAGGGGCAGACCAAGACGGTGACGGATGCCGCGGTAGCAGCCGATATCCATCAGTCGCTTGATGTTCATCTGGACTTCCGATCGTAGGGCGCCTTCCACCTTGTACTCATCGTTGATGATGGTACGCAGGGCGTTCTGTTCGTCGTCGGTCCAGTCCTGCACCTTCTTGCCTTCGTCGATACCGGCCTTGGCCAGAATCTCCTTGGCAGTGCTACGTCCAATACCGTAGATATAGGTCAAACCTATCTCTCCTCTTTTGTTCTTGGGTAAGTCAATACCTGCAATACGTGCCATAAATTCTTTTTGTTGTTTTTGTTAATTATCCTTGTCTCTGTTTGAACTTAGGATTTTTCTTGTTGATAACATAGACCACACCGTGGCGGCGAACCACCTTGCACTCGGGAGATCTTTTCTTTACTGAAACTCTTACTTTCATTGTTGTGTAATTATTAATCGTTTGTTTTACTTCTGTATACCAGTCTACTTGTGGCGATAAGTAATGCGGCCTTTGGTAAGGTCATATGGTGACATTTCTATCTGGACCTTGTCGCCCGGGAGAATCTTGATGTAGTGCATGCGCATCTTTCCCGAGATATGGGCGATAATCTGGTGTCCATTTTCCAATTCGACACGGAACATGGCGTTGCCGAGCGATTCGGTGACAGTTCCGTCAAGTTGTATGGATGCTTGTTTTGCCATTCGTTACTTATCGTGTTATTTATTGTTTTCTATGAAATCAAAAGTCGTAAGGATTTCGGGACCGTTGGCGGTAATTGCCACCGTATGCTCATAATGCGCAGCGGGCTTGCCGTCCTTGGTACGGCAGGTCCAGCCGTCCTCCTTGGAAAACTTGACGTTTTTAGATCCCATGCAGACCATCGGCTCAACGGCGATAACCATGCCCTCTTTGAGCAACGGACCAGTACCCTTGACGCCATAATTAGGCACGTTAGGGGACTCATGCATCTTGAACCCAACACCATGACCGCACAACTCGCGGACAACAGCGTAGCCGTTCTTCTCACAATGCATCTGGACAGCATGGCTGATATCACCAACTCTATTAGCGACCTTGCACTGATCCAAACCAATGAATAATGCCTCACGGGTAACCTTCATCAAGCGACGCATTTCCGGGCTAACTTCACCAACGGCAAACGTGTATGCAGAATCAGCAACATATCCGTTGAGTTCGATGACACAGTCAAGAGAAACATTGTCACCTTCCTTTATGAAAAGATCACCAGGAATACCGTGGACAACCACATCATTGACCGAAATGCAGAAAGCAGACGGGAAACCTTCGAAACCCTTGCACAAGGGCTTTGCCCCATTGTCACGGATGAACTGCTCACCAATGCTGTCAAGATAGGCTGTTGTGACACCCGGATGGATATGACGGCCAACCTCCGCGAGAGTTTTCCCGAGGAGGAGGCCGGCATCACGTATGAGCTCTATCTCTTCTTTTGTCTTGAGTAGAATCATCCTATTATTCACGCTTTACGCTTGAATTGACATTGAGGTACGACCTTTGATACGTCCAGTTTTTGTCAAACCGTCATAGTGACGCATGAGCAGGTGGCTTTCAATCTGCTGAAGAGTGTCAAGAATGACACCGACAAGAATCAGCAGAGAGGTACCGCCATAGAACTGGGCAAACTGGGTGTTGACACCAAACAGACGTACAACGGCGGGCAAAATGGCAACGATAGCAAGGAAGATAGAACCCGGGAGGGTAATCTTGGAAAGGATACCCTCAAGGTACTCGGCAGTTTTCTTACCAGGTTTAACGCCAGGAATAAAACCACCATTCTTCTTCATATCTTCTGCCATCTGGTTGGGGTTGATAGCAATAGCTGTGTAGAAATAAGTGAACAGAACCACGAGGATGGCGAACACCAGATTGTACCAGAAACTGTTATAATCGGCGAAAGCCATGGCGAACTTGGAACTGCTGTTACCGGTGAAACCCATGAAAGTTATGGGCAGGAACATGATGGCCTGGGCAAAAATGATAGGCATAACACCAGCAGCATTGACCTTGATAGGAATGTACTGGCGGACACCACCATACTGCTTATTGCCAACAATACGCTTGGCATACTGCACAGGAATACGACGGGTACCCTGGACAAGAAGTATGACGAGCAGAATAACTGCAAGCAGAACGACAAGTTCGACAAGGAACATCACCAAGCCTCCACCCTCTGACCAGCGAGAAGCAAACTCACCGAACAGAGCAAACGGCAGACGGGCGATGATACCAATCATAATCAAAAGCGAGATACCGTTGCCAACACCCTTGTCAGTAATACGCTCACCAAGCCACATCACAAACAGAGTTCCACTGATAAGTATGATTATACTCGATATCCAGAAGAACAGAGAAGGAGCACTACCGTCGAACGGATAGATAGCAGTGGAGGAAGCACCAAGCTGATACATCATATTGGTGATGTAGGCAGGAGCCTGCATGGCTGTGACAATGACGGTAAGCCAACGAGTGATTTGGTTCATTTTTCTACGGCCACTTTCACCTTCACGTTGCATCTTCTGGAAATAAGGCACAACCATCACCAGCAGCTGAATAACAATCGAGGCTGTGATGTAAGGCATGATACCCAGAGCAAAAATAGAGGCATTGGAGAAAGCTCCACCGGAGAACATATTGAGGAGTCCCATCAGTCCTTCGGAGCCCTGTTTCTGCAATCCCTGCAACTGCGAGGGGTCAACACCTGGAAGCACAACATAAGAACCAATACGATAGATAAGTACTAACCCAAGGGTATAGAGTATTCTCTTCCGAAGATCCTCAATTGACCAGATGTTTTTAAGTGTCTGTATAAATCGCTTCATTGTAACAAATTGTTTTATTCAATAACAGTAGCGACGCCACCCTTGTCCTCGATAGCCTTCTTGGCAGTAGCCGAGAAAGCGTGGGCAGTGACGTTGACAGCCTTTGTCAACTCACCACGGCCAAGAATCTTAATCATATCCTTGCCCGAGATAAGACCGTTCTGCTTCAATACATCAATGTTGAAATCAGTAATATTCTTGGTTTCAGCAAGAGTGTTGAGGGTGTCAAGGTTAATGCCGACATACTCGACACGGTTGAGATTTTTGAAGCCGAACTTAGGCACGCGGCGATAGAGAGGCATCTGGCCGCCCTCGAATCCAACCTTCTGGTGGTAACCGGAACGAGCCTTAGCACCCTTGTTTCCGCGAGTGGCGGTACCGCCTTTGCCAGAACCTGCACCACGACCGATGCGCTTCGAATGTTTGATAGAACCGTTGGCGGGTTTAAGATTGCTTAAGTTCATTATATTTTCCTTTCTTAAGTTTACGTGATTTAAATTTCTTCAACGGAGAGGAGATGCTTGACGCTGTCAATCATACCGAGAATTTGAGGGGTGGCGACCACCTCGCGGGTATGGTTGATACGACGAAGACCAAGAGCCTCCATGGTACGCTTCTGGCGAGCCGGACGGCCAATAATGCTTCTGACCTGTTTAATTCTGAGTTTCTTTTCTGCCATAACACTATTCTCCTATTATTTAACCGTTAAACACTTTATCGAGTGTAACACCACGGAGCTGGGCAACCATGTAAGGATCCTTCATCTGGAGAAGGGCATTGATAGTAGCCTTCACAACACTGTGGGGATTCGACGAACCTTTGCACTTGGCAAGAACATCCTTCACACCGACACTCTCCAAGACGGCACGCATAGCACCACCGGCGATAACACCGGTACCAGGAGCTGCGGGTTTCAGGAAGACCTTGGCGCCGCTGTACTTACCCATTTGCTCGTGGGGGATAGTACCCTTCAGCACAGGAACACGGATAAGGTTCTTCTTGGCATCATCGACACCCTTCTGGACTGCGGCCTGAACCTCCTTGGCTTTTCCAAGACCATAGCCGACAACACCATTCTCATTTCCAATAACGACGATGGCAGCAAAGGTGAACGTGCGACCACCTTTGGTGACTTTCGTGACACGATTGATTGCGACAAGACGATCTTTGAACTCAATGTCGCTCGATTTAACTCTATTAACGTTTAATTCTGCC
The DNA here is from genome assembly GCA_902777005.1 of uncultured Bacteroidota bacterium. Lineage (GTDB taxonomy): Bacteria > Bacteroidota > Bacteroidia > Bacteroidales > P3 > Colimorpha. The sequence continues at coordinate 109,574 of CACYSB010000002.1, read as the reverse complement.
ATGACTTTATTAGAATTTTAAACCACCTTCTCTGGCACCATCAGCCAAGCTCTTCACGCGGCCATGATAGAGGTAACCATTACGGTCAAAAACAACTGTATTGATACCAGCGGCAATGGCACGCTCGGCGACAGTCTTGCCGACCTTCGCTGCCACTTCACTCTTTGTGCCACTCTTTTCAAAGCCTTTCTCTTTAGAAGAGGCTGCGGTCAGTGTCACACCTTTTACATCGTCAATCACCTGGGCATAAATTTCCTTGTTGCTTCTAAACACCGTCAGGCGAGGCATCTCAGCGGTACCGCTGACTTTATGACGAATGCGGAATTTAATCTTTGTTCTTCTTATATCTTTCTTTGTTGCCATAATATTTTTCTTTTTGGCTTGTAAGTTTTCTAAACTAAAACTTATTTAGCAGCAGCTTTACCAGCTTTCTTGCGAATCTCTTCACCCTGGAAACGGATACCTTTACCCTTATAAGGTTCAGGTTTACGAAGCGACCGAATCTTTGCAGCGGCCTGACCAAGGATTTGCTTGTCGCAGCTTGTCATGGTAATGATGGGGTTCTTACCCTTCTCAGTAACTGTCTCAACCTTGATTTCGGGAGCAAGCTCGAAGAAAATCTTGTGAGAGTAGCCGAGATCCATCTCCATAATATTGCCGGTAGCCTGCACTTTGTAACCGACACCGATAACCTCCTGAACGGTCTTGAAGCCTTCGCTGACACCTTTCACCATGTTAGCGGCAAGGGCACGATAGAGGCCGTGCTGGGCTTTTGTCTCTTTCTCATCATTGGGCCGGTTGAAATGGAGCACGCCATCTTCAACTTTCATCTCAATCATGGGGTTCACTTTCTGGCTTAGCTCTCCGAGAGGGCCTTTCACGGTCAGCACATTGTCGTCAGAAATCTTCACTTCTACACCTTTGGGAAGGTGAATGGGCATTTTACCTATTCTTGACATTTTCTATTCTCCTCTCTTTGATTAGCTGATGTAACATAAAACCTCACCACCTACGTTGAGAGTACGAGCCTCTTTGTCGGTCATCAGACCTTTGGAGGTGGAGACAATAGCGATACCGAGGCCATTAAGCACACGGGGCATCTCGTCAACCGACACATATTTGCGCAGACCTGGGGTGGAGACGCGCTTCAATTCGGCAATGGCCGACTGCTTGGTGACGGGGTGATACTTAAGAGCAATCTTGATGCTCTGGTTGTGAGCTCCTTCATTCTCGAACTTATAGTTCAAGATGTAACCTTTCTCAAAGAGAATTTTGGTCATCTCTCTCTTGAGCTTGGAGCCGGGGATTTCAACCACGCGGTGCTTGGCGGCAATGGCGTTGCGCATACGGGTTAAGTAATCTGCAATAGGATCTGTTACCATTTTAATTTTTGATTTTAAGTTTTGTAGTATTGGTGTTATGCCAACTTGCAAAGCTACCAATAAATTACTATTTCTTCTTTTTTTTACCAACTGGCTTTCTTCACACCGGGGATAAGGCCGGAAACAGCCATCTCTCGGAAGTTGATACGCGAAATGCCGAACTGGCGCATGTAGCCTTTCGGGCGACCGGTAAGCTGACAGCGGTTGTGCTGACGGATGGGACAGGCATTCTTCGGAAGCTTCTGAAGGGCGATGACAGCCTTCTCAACATCCTCAGGTTCGCCGGTACGGACGATTTCTTTCAGGGCAGCGCGTTTGGCAGCGTACTTGGCAACCATTTTTGCTCTTTTGCGCTCTCTTGCTTTGATTGATTCTTTAGCCATTATGCTTATTTTTGTTGATTCTTAAACGGAAGACCAAACTCCTTGAGCAGTGACATAGCCTCTTTGTCGGTCTGTGCCGATGTAACGAAGGTAATGTCCATACCCTGGATACGGTCAATCTTGTCGATATCAATCTCGGGGAAGATAATCTGCTCGGCAATACCGAAAGTATAGTTACCTTTGCCGTCGAATCCCTTGTCATTGATGCCGCGAAAATCGCGAATACGGGGAATGGAAGCTGTAACGAGACGCTCCAAGAACTCATACATGCGTTCGCCACGGAGGGTCACACGGACACCAATAGGCATACCGCGACGCAGCTTAAAATTCGAGATATCTTTGCGCGACTTGGTAGCCACAGCCTTCTGGCCAGTGATGGCAGTCATCTCCTCAATGCCTTTATCAATGACTTTCTTGTCGGCTATAGCAGCCTTGCCAAGACCCTGATTGAGGGTTATTTTTTTCAGACGAGGAGCCTGCATGACAGTCTTGTATCCGTACTCTTTCATCAGAGCGGGCAGAATTTCCTCTTTGTACTTGGTTTTTAATGTTGGAATGTAAGCCATTATTTAATCTCCTCCCCTGTTTTTTTAGAATAACGGACTATTTTGCCAGTCTTTTCATCGACACGACGGCCAACCTTTGTGGGGGTTTTACCGACAACAACCATAAGGTTGGAAATGTGAATGGGAGCTTCCTGCTCAACAATACCTCCCTGCGTATTCTTCGCATTGGGTTTGGTATGCTTCTTATTCACGTTGACACCCTCGACGATGGCGCGGTTCTTTTCGGGATAAACCTTCAGCACCTTAGCGATCTTACCTTTATCGTCGCCGGCGATAACCTGAACCATATCCCCTTTCTTAACGTGCAATTTCATTTCTTCTTTTCTTTTATTGTTTACAATACTTCGGGAGCGAGAGAGACAATTTTCATAAACTGTTTCTCGCGTAGTTCACGACCCACCGGGCCAAAAATACGAGTGCCACGGAGCTCATCGGCAGCGGTGAGCAGAACGCAGGCATTATCGTCGAAGCGGATGTAGGAACCATCATTGCGACGAATTTCTTTCTTGGTGCGCACGACGACTGCTTTCGACACGCTACCTTTCTTCACGTTGCCTGAAGGGATAGCATCCTTGATAGCCACAACGATGGTGTCGCCAATGGAAGCATAACGCTTCTTGGTACCACCGAGGACACGGATGCACAGGGCGCTCTTAGCACCACTGTTGTCGGCAACTGTCATTCTGGTTTCTTGCTGTATCATTTCTTATTGTTTTTCTAATAGTGGTTACTTAGCCTTCTCGACGATATCAACCAGTCGCCAGCATTTGTTCTTGCTCAAAGGACGCGTCTCCATAATACGGACGGTATCACCCATGCCAGCCTCGTTCTTCTCGTCGTGGGCCATAAATTTGGTGGACTTCTTCACGAACTTGCCGTACTTCGGGTGTTTTACCTTACGCTCGACAAGAATCACGATAGACTTGTCCATCTTGTTGCTGACCACAACACCGATTCTTTCTTTTCTTAAATTTCTTTCCATCTTTAGAATTGGATTTTACTAATTGCCATACTTACTTTTGGGCGGCGATTTCACGCGCGCGGAGCTCGGTAAGGCAGCGGGCAATGTTTTTTCTACTTTCTTTAATTTTGTTGGGATTCTCGAGGGGCGAGACAGCGTGGCTCATGAGCATCTTCTGGTAGAGTGCACGCTCGGTGTCGAGTTTCTCCTTCAATTCAGCAGTCGAGAGCTCCTTTAAAACGATTTCATTCTTCATGACTGTAGTGGTGCTTCTTTTTATTCTTCAATATAGTCTCTTTTGACGACAAACTTGGTCGAGATGGGGAGCTTCTGTGCAGCGAGACGCAGAGCCTCCTTGGCGACATCCATAGGAACGCCCTCGCACTCAAAAAGCATTGTGCCAGGCATCACACGGGCAACGAAGTATTCAGGAGCACCTTTTCCCTTACCCATACGAACCTCGTTAGGCTTCTTGGTAATAGGTTTGTCCGGGAAGATGCGAATCCAAATCTGACCTTCACGTTTCATGTGACGTGTTACAGCTTGACGAGCAGCCTCAATCTGACGACCGGTGATAAAGCAGGTCTCAAGCGACTTGATGCCAAAGGTACCAAAGGCGAGTTCATGTCCACGGAAGGCATTACCTTTGATTTTGCCTTTCTGCTGCTTTCTGTATCTTGTTTTCTTAGGTTGTAACATTTCTTCTTATTGTTTAGTGTTTACCACACTTTATGTTAAACGCTCGTGTTATTTACTGTTTCTGTTACCGCCCTGACGACGACGAGGGGCACCACCTTCCGGACGGCGGCCGGCACCAATGCCAGTACGATGATCCTTCTGCTGGCCTCCAACGGTGGACGATACCAATTCGGGTTTGCCATATATGACACCACGGCAAATCCACACCTTGATACCAATACGACCATAAGTGGTATGAGCCTCTGCATTGGCGTAGTCTATGTCAGCACGGAGGGTGTGCAGCGGAGTGCGACCCTCTTTGAAGTGCTCACTACGGGCAATCTCAGCACCACCAATACGGCCGCTGATAGAAACCTTGATACCTTCGGCACCAATGCGCATGGTAGAAGTGATGGCATTCTTGATGGCACGACGGTACTGGATACGGCCTTCAATCTGCTTGGCGATGTTCTGGGCAACAAGGACAGCATCCATTTCAGGACGCTTTACCTCGCTGATGTTTATCTGGACATCTTTGCCGGTGAGCTTCTTGAGCTCTTCGCGGAGTTTGTCAACTTCAGAACCAGCACGACCGATAATCAGACCCGGACGGGCTGCATTGATGGTGACAGTGAGAAGTTTCAGGGTGCGCTCAATATAAATCTTGGCGATACCAGCCTTAGCCAGACGGGCGTTGAGATACCTACGAATCTTATCATCCTCAACAAGTTTCTGCTCGAAACGTCTTCCACCAAACCAGTTAGAATCCCATCCGCGGATAATACCTAATCTGTTTCCAATAGGGTTAGTTTTTTGTCCCATTGTTTAGTTTCTTCTTTTTTGTTACTTATTTTGTTTCTTCCTTTTCAGCCATTGCAACGGGAGCGTCTTCAAGACGGCTTCCGAGAATCATGGTGATGTGATTGCTACGCTTGCGGATGCGATAACCGCGTCCTTGAGGGGCAGTACGCATACGTTTCATGGTGCGACCTTCATCAACCATAATCTGCTTCACATACAGCTTGGCATCTTCCATGCGGACACCCTCGTTCTTAGCCTGCCAGTTGGCTATGGCCGAGAGGAGAAGTTTGCGCATCTTGGGAGCAGACTCTCTGGGATTGTATTGGAGGATACCGAGGGCTTTCTCTACATCGACGCCACGAACCAAGTCGGCAACCAGACGAGTTTTCTGAGGCGACGTCGGGTTATTCATCAACTTGGCCATATAGATGGTCTTGTTGGCTTCTTTGCGTGCTTCTGCACTATTATGTTTTCTACGTCCCATTTTCTTTCAGTGTTTACTTTTTACCTTTATCTTTAGATCCTGCATGGCCGCGGAAGATGCGGGTGGGGGCGAACTCGCCAAGCTTATGACCCACCATATTCTCGGTGACGTACACGGGGATGAACTTGTTGCCGTTGTGAACAGCAATAGTCTGACCCACAAAGTCGGGCGATATCATCGAAGCCCTAGACCATGTTTTGATGGTAACGACCTTTCTTTAATGAACGACTCATTGTTTCTTCTTTTTACTGAGTTACTTCTTTCTTCTTTCGACGATGTACTTGCTCGACTGCTTCTTGGGAGCGCGCGTCTTGTAGCCCTTGGCCGGGATACCCTTACGCGAACGGGGATGTCCGCCGGTCTGACGGCCTTCACCACCGCCCATCGGGTGGTCAACGGGGTTCATGACAACGCCGCGGTTGCGAGGACGACGACCGAGGTGACGGTTACGACCAGCCTTACCACCGACTTCAAGGTTGTGCTCGGGGTTGCTGACGATACCGACAGTAGCACGGCAGGCCTGAAGAATCATACGCATCTCACCGCTAGGCATCTTGATGATAGCATACTTGTCATCACGAGACATGAGCTGTGCGTAAGCACCGGCGGAACGTACCATCTTGGCGCCCTGACCAGGACGGAGCTCAATGTTGTGGATGAGGGTACCGAAAGGTATTTCAGCGAGCAGAAGGGTGTTGCCGACTTCGGGGGCGACACCTTTACCAGACATAACAGTCTGTCCAACCTTCAGACCCTGGGGGCAGAGAATATAGCTCTTCTCACCGTCGGCATAGCACACGAGGGCGATACGCGAACTGCGGTTGGGGTCATACTCAATGGTCTTCACAACGGCGGGGATACCGTCTTTGTTACGCTTGAAGTCTACGAAACGATAGAGCTTCTTATGACCACCGCCAATGTAGCGCATGGTCATCTTTCCCTGATTGTTGCGGCCACCGCTTTTGCGAATGCCGTACACAAGGCTTTTCTCCGGTCTTGTTGCGGTAATGTCATCATTGGTGACAACCAGCTTGTGACGCTGACCGGGGGTTGTGGGTTTAATTTTCTTTAAAGCCATTTCTTTGTTTTCTTATTGGTCTCTTGTCAGTGGACCTTAACTATTATTACTTGTTTTTCTAATTGTCTTAAATGCTTGCGTAGAAGTCGATACTGTCGCCCTCGGCGAGGGTGACGATAGCTTTCTTGAAAGCATTGGTGCGTCCCGTAAGGAAACCGGCTTTAGTATAGCGCGACTTCACTTTGCCTGCATAGTTCATCGTATTCACATCAACAACTTTCACATTGTAGAACTGCTCCACGGCAGCCTTAATCTGAATCTTGTTGGCGCGTTTGTCAACAACAAAACCGTAGCGGTTCTGGGCAGGAGCAGCAGCGATGCCTTTTTTACGCTGTATGCGGGTCTGGATAGGATTGGCCGCGGCCTCAGTAAGGCGGGTCATCTTTTCACTGATCAGCGGTTTTACTATAATGTTCATCATTTGTTAAACTTTCTTAAATCGTTATACTCTCTTCCCTTATTTTGTTGCCAAAACGCGGTTAATCTCGTTCAAAGAACCCTCGCAAACGACAATATTAGAGGCATTAACAATGTCGTAAGTATTTAATTGCGACACGTTTACCACCTTAACGTTCTTAAGGTTTCTAGCGGACAAAGATACGAAATTATTTTGATTCTCAAGCACAAAAAGTGACTTTTTGTCGCCGATTTTCAGATTGTTGAGCACCTCAAGCATCTTCTTAGTCTTAGGACCCTCAAAGGTGAAGTTCTCCACAACAGTCATGGCGTTGTCTTTAGCCTTGTAGGCAAGAGCACTACGGCGAGCGAGACGTTTCACTTTGACGTTCAGCTTGAAACGGTAGTCGCGTGGCTTGGGTCCAAAAATTGTACCGCCACCGACGAACACGGGGCTCTTCAAATCACCCGAACGGGCACCACCGGTGCCTTTCTGGCGTTTCAGCTTACGAGTGCTGTGGGCGTTCTCGCTGCGCTCCTTGGCTTTAGCAGTGCCCTGGCGGTTGTCAGCGAGATACTGTTTGACATCGAGGTAGATGGCGTGATCGTTGGGCTCGATGGCGAAGATAGAATCGTCAAGGGTGATGGTTCTACCGGTTTCGCTTCCGTTAATGTTATAAACTTTTATCTCCATGTCTTATTAACTCCATCTTTCAAGTTTGACAATAGAACCTTTGGGACCAGGGACCGAACCCTTGACAAGCATGAGGTTCTTCTCTGCGATAATCTTCACCACCTGGAGGTTCTGGACCTTCACGCGATGGTTACCCTTCTGACCGGCCATGCGCATACCCTTGAAGATACGCGAGGGATAGGACGAAGCGCCAATTGAACCGGGGGCACGCAGACGGTCGTGCTGACCGTGGGTCTTGTCACCAACACCACCGAAACCATGGCGGGTAACAACACCTTGGAAGCCCTTACCTTTCGAAGTACCGACAACGTCGACAAACTCGCCTTCCTGGAAGACTTCAACGGTAAGTACTTCACCATATTTCTTCTTGTGACCCTCCTCGAAACGGCTAAATTCAGCCAGATACTGTTTAGGAGTGGTGCCAGCCTTGGCAAAGTGACCGCGCATAGGCTTGTTGGTGCGGCTCTCCTTCTTCTCACCGAAGGCAAGCTGGATGGCCTCATAGCCGTCCTTCTCGATAGTTCTCACTTGTGTCACAACACAAGGACCAGCTTCAATAACTGTGCACGGAATCTGCTTTCCGTCGGCATCAAAAAGACTGGTCATTCCGATTTTCTTTCCGATTAATCCTGACATTTTTTAGTTGGATTTTTTTCTTTTTGTTAGACAATTCAGCTTATCTAATGACATAGGCTGATTAAATTCACACTTTGATTTCGACTTCCACACCGCTGGGGAGCTCGAGCTTCATCAAGGCGTCGATGGTCTTGGCGCGATCGTTGATTTCGATGTCCATAAGACGCTTGTAGGTGTTCAACTCGAACTGCTCACGCGACTTCTTGTTGACGAAGGTCGAGCGGTTCACTGTAAAAATCTTTTTGTTGGTAGGCAGCGGTATGGGACCATTGACCACTGCGCCAGTCATCTTAACGGTCTTCACAATCTTCTCGGCCGATTTGTCGACGAGGTTGTGGTCGTAAGATTTGAGCTTGATTCTGATTCTTTGACTCATTGTTTTTATTTTTTAATTATTTTTGTTCTTAAGTATTGCATCCTGCTGGTCGCGAGTAAGCTCAGCATAGTGAGAAAACTCCATGGTAGAGTTGGCGCGGCCAGAGGTTATGGTGCGGAGAGATGTGACGTAGCCAAACATCTGCTCCAAAGGCACCTTGGCGTGTATTGCCTGTACACCGACCTTGGCGGTGATATTCTCCAGAACCCCACGGCGACGGTTGAGGTCACCAGTGACATCGCCCACGTATGCATCCGGGGTCAGCACCTCGAGTTTCATAATGGGTTCCAGCAAGACGGGGTTGGCTTTGCGGCAAGCAGCCCTGAAGCCTATTTTAGCACAGAGCTCGAAACTCAACTGGTCGCTGTCCACAGGGTGGAAGGAACCGTCAATGACGCGCACCTTCATGCTATCCATGGGATAGCCGGCCAAAACACCATTCTGCATAGCCTCCTTGAAACCTTTCTCGATGGCGGGCATATATTCTTTGGGGATGTTGCCGCCCTTGACTTCATTGATGAACTGCAGACCCATGACGCCTTCGTCGGCAGGACCAATCTCGAATAGCACATCGGCGAATTTACCCTTGCCGCCGGTCTGCTTCTTATAAATCTCGTGGTGCTGCACAGTAGTGGTGATAGCCTCTTTGTAGGCCACCTCTGGTCGACCCTGGTTGACATCCACACCGAATTCGCGGCGCAGACGATCCATGATGATATCCAGATGAAGCTCACCCATACCGCTGATGACGGTCTGTCCACTCACCTCGTCAGTTTTCACACGGAAGGTGGGGTCTTCTTCTACCAACTTCATAAGGGCGTTAGTCATCTTGTCCATATCGGCCTGAGTGTGAGGCTCCACGGCAATGCTGATGACGGGTTCGGGGAACTTCATCGACTCAAGGACAATGGGATGCTGCTCGTCACACAGTGTATGACCTGTCTTGATGTCCTTGAATCCCACAGCGGCTCCGATGTCGCCAGCCTCGATACGATCGAGGGGGTTCTGCTTGTTGGAATGCATCTGCATAATGCGTGAGATACGCTCCTTCTTGCCGGTATTGGCGTTGTACACATACGAACCGCTCTCGAGCGAACCGCTGTACACGCGAAAGAAGCACAGGCGTCCGACATAGGGGTCGGTGGCAATCTTAAATGCCAATGCCGAGAAGGGGGCTTTCACGTCCACCTTGCGGCTTTCCTCTTTTTCATTCTTGGGGTTGATGCCATCGACCTCAGGCATATCCAGCGGGCTGGGCAAGAATGCTGCCACAGCGTCAAGCAACGTCTGCACACCTTTGTTCTTGAAGGCGGAACCACACATAACAGGCACAATCTTACGACTCAGCGTAGCCTTGCGTATCTCGGCAATAACCTCGTCGGCGGTGATACTGTCGGGGTCATCGAAGAACTTCATCATCAGTTCCTCGTTCTCCTCGGCAACACCCTCAATGAGTTTCTGACGGTACTCGGCAGCGATGTCCTTCAAATCTTCGGGCATCGGTATCTCCTCAAAGCGCTGGCCGTTGGAGCTTTCGTCCCACACGAGGGCTTTGTTGGAGATGAGATCCACCACACCTTTATAAAGGTCTTCCTGTCCGATAGGTATCTCTATCGGTATGGGGTTGGCACCGAGACGCTCTTTAATCTGGCTCACCACCGAAAAGAAATCCGCACCGGCACGGTCCATCTTGTTGATGAAAGCGATGCGCGGCACACCATACTTGTCGGCCTGACGCCAGACGGTCTCGCTTTGGGGTTCCACGCCGCCCACAGCACAGAAGATAGCTATGGCGCCGTCGAGCACACGCAGAGAACGTTCCACCTCAACGGTGAAATCAACGTGACCCGGAGTGTCTATAATATTGTACTTGTAGCGGTTGTTATGCCATTCCCAGTACACCGTGGTGGCAGCGGAGGTGATAGTGATACCTCTCTCCTGCTCCTGCACCATCCAGTCCATAGTGGCCGATCCCTCATGAGTCTCACCGAGCTTGTAATTCTTGCCGGTGTAGAAGAGTATGCGCTCCGTCGTCGTCGTCTTGCCGGCGTCGATGTGGGCCATAATGCCGATGTTGCGGGTGTAATGTAGGTCTGACATTGTCGTTGCTTGGTCGATGGTTGTTGTCTATTATATATATTGTTACGCGCGGAAATGCGAGAAGGCCTTGTTGGCGTCAGCCATACGGTGGATATCCTCCTTGCGCTTGAATGCGGCACCCTCTTCCTTGTAAGCAGCCTGGATTTCGGCGGCCAGTTTCAGGGCCATGGTCTTCTCACTGCGTTTGCGCGAGAAACCGATGAGATTCTTCATACCGATGCTTTGCTTACGCTCGGCGCGGATCTCGGTAGGAATCTGGAAAGTGGCACCACCGATACGCTTGCTGCGCACTTCGACACTGGGGGTGACGTTGGCGAGAGCCTTCTTCCAAACTTCGAGACCGTCTTCCTTGGTGCGGTCGCTGACGACGTCGATTGCATCGTAGAAAATCTTATAGGCGATGGTCTTCTTGCCACCCATCATCAAGTTGTTGACGAACTTGGTGACCATCACGTCATTGTATTTGGGATCCGGAAGGATGATTCTTTTCTTGGGCTTAGCTTTTCTCATTGTGCTAAAAACTTTAATCTTTCAACTTTAAACTTTCAACTTGTTTACTTGCCGGCCTGTTTCGGACGCTTGGCACCGTATTTCGAACGACGCTGGCGACGGCCGTCGACTCCGCTGGTATCAAGGGCACCACGGATGATGTGATAACGCACACCGGGAAGGTCCTTGACACGGCCTCCACGGATCATCACGATCGAGTGCTCCTGCAGGTTGTGACCCTCACCCGGGATGTAGGCATTGACTTCCTTACCATTGGTCAGGCGAACACGGGCCACTTTACGCATGGCCGAGTTAGGCTTTTTAGGGGTGGTGGTGTACACACGGGTGCAGACACCGCGACGCTGCGGGCAGCTGTCGAGGGCGGGAGACTTGGACTTGTACTCCATCTGCTGACGTCCTTTGCGAACTAATTGCTGAATTGTTGGCATTTTCTGTTTCTTGTTTTATTATTTTATTACTTGTTTTTCAGTCTCATTCATGGGCACTATGCGCCCAAAAAGGAACTGCAAAATTACAACTATTTTCCTTACCCACCAAACATCTTTGGCACCAATACATGTTAAATAATCTTAAAATTCCACGGCAGCACTATGAAACAGTGTGTTACAAAAATATTTTAACACTATTTTTTTGCTATTTTTCCCACTTTTCAACAGGAAACACGAAAACCTTTTTGGGATTTTTTCAACAGGTTTTCCACAATTTCACACCTCTCCACTAAGGACATTCTGTCACTTCGGCACGACCCGCGACGGCATACTTCCGACTACTATCGACATCCCTGCAGAGCCACCGAGTGCGGCGTCGTTCGATGCTCTCAAACAACACCTCCGGCTTCGTCTTTAGGCGGAACCTGCTGCCAGCCGGCAAATCGTCAAGACACATGGCTACTACACTTTGTATATCAGAGCCATGATGGCGTAGGGCTTTCTCTATCTCGTGTCCCAGACTGCGCTGCAGCGGCACGCGGGCAACATAACGGTCCAGCATCGGGCGCACCTCGTCGGGGAAACAGTCCCTGTGGTCGGCAATCAGACGCACATATTCATACTGCCATTCGTGACCGTGGGGTTGGACGCTGCGGTATTTCAAATGCGTCTCAAGATGGGCGGCCTCATGCAGAAAGACCCACAGGAACATGAGCTTCGGCAAATCACCATTGACAGACATTTCGTGGAACGGGTGCCGCGACTGAGGCCAGCGATAGTCGCCCAGCTTGCTGCGGCGCTCACGAGTGATATGGAAATGCACCTTGTAGCGCTCCAGATACTCATACACCCACCCTACCGCCTGCTCAGGCAAGTGGTTGCGTAGTATGGCACGGTATCTCTCCTCGGTAGTCACGTCCGGCTCTGCGTCAGAAGGTGGGGCAGTCGCAGTCGCTCTTCTTGTGGCGATACATGTGGTCGCCCGACGAGCAGGCCGAACAGGCTAGTCCAGCCAGCAACAGGACGAGGGCTATACGAAGGGCAGTCTTTTTCATCGACATAGAGTTCTTTTTGCATCCATTAACGCATTTTCCGCCTTTTTATTGCACCTGATTATCAGTACCAAATAAAATAATATCACTCATTATGAAAAAATAGTGTACTTTTGCATTTTTGAAATATATGTCTATATGATTGGAATAAAGAGGATATTGACCCTAATCGCCATGCTCCTGTGCTGCGGTGTCATGCATGCGCAAATTGCCGACTCGGTCGACGTGCAACACTATGACCTGACCCTCGACCTCAGCAGCGGCGCCCCTTTCCGTGGCAAAGCCGTGCTAACCCTTCAGCTCATGCGCCCCTGTTCCGAGATTGCTCTAGACCTTGAAGGCACCGCTGACTCCATGTTCATCGACGGCCGCCGCATCGACGACAATGACCTCATGCACATAACCACCGCCGGCATCGCCGCCGGACAGACCTTCACTCTTACCATCCACTACCACGGCATCGGCTACGTCGAGGATTACGGCTTCGGAGGTTTTCACTTCGACAACGACATGACCTACAACCTCGGCGCCGCCTTCCACAACCGCCTCCACTCCATCGGCCGCGCCGTGTTTCCTTGCCGCGACAACTACAACGACAAGGCCACCTATACCCTGCGCATCAAAGCCCGGCAGGGCTGGAGCGCCGAGTGCAGCGGCATGCTACAGAGCCGTTCCATCGGCGACGATGGCTGCGAGCTCTCCGTCTGGGAGATTGAACACCCCGTCTGCACCTACCTCGTCGGCATCAGCCAGGCCGACTTCCACCGCATACAGACCACCGCCGGAGGCTACCCCGTCACCATAGGCTTCACTACCCAGGACAGCGCCGTCACCGCCAACGTCTACGCACTCCTCGACGCCGTGGTGCCCATGTTCGAGCAGTGCTTCGGCCCCTACCGCTGGGGACGCATCGGCTACATCGGCACTGCCATGGGCTCCATGGAGCATGTCAACAACATAGCCCTCGCCCGCCCAGCCATGGCCTCCGTATCTCTTGCCGGTCAGAGCACCATAGCCCATGAGCTCGGCCACGCCTGGTTCGGCAACCTCGTCACCTGCGAGACCGAGGGCGACATGTGGATCAACGAGGGCGGCGCCACTTTCACCAGCGAGGTGGCTCGCGAAGCCACCCACGGCCGCCGCGCCTCCAACGCCACCTACCAGCAGAACCTCGACAAGGTGTTGCGCACCACGCACCACGACGATGCCGCCTACCGCGCACTGCACGACATGCCCCACAACTACACCTACGGCGCCACCTCCTACGACAAGGGAGGCCTCGTCTGGCACTCCCTGCGCGGCTACCTTGGCGACTCGCTCTTCTATGCCACCATTCGCACCCTCATGGAACGCTGCGCCTTCACCTCCATCGACGCCTACCGCCTCCGCGACTCACTCAGTGCCTACTCCGGCGTCGACCTCTCCGGCTTCTTCGACTTCCACGTCTTTAGCCCTGGCTTCAATGACTACAGCGTCTCCTTCGGACTGGGCGAGGGTTCCCAGGGTTGGACAAATATTAGTATCACTATCCAACAGAACAGCGTGGCCACCGACAACCTCATGCGCCAAAACCGCGTCCCCGTCACTTTCTTCTCTCACCTCGGCCAGCGCCACAAAGTATGGTTCTCGTTTCAAGGCACCGACACTGTCATTGCCAACTACCAGATGCCTTTCGACCCCTATTTCTGCGTCCTCGACCTCGACTGCGAAATCAGCGATGCCGTCACCGTCGACAGTATTGACGTCACCGGCTCCAGCGGCACCATACCCACCGACATGGCCTTCTTTGCCGTCCGCGGTGCCTCGGCACAGTACCACGGCCGCTACTATGTGGAACACCACTATGCGCGCCCCTCGGGCATCGACACCACCACTGGCGTCATACGCCCTTCCAACCGCTACTGGGTGGTGCGCAGCAGGGCACGCTACAACCAAGACCTCTCCGGCCGTTTCCGCTACATCCGCGACGGCTACTCCGACAGCGAATATCCTCACCTCGACGAGGGCTTCTACAAGAAACAGGCCTCCCTGGACTCCATAGTCCTGCTGTGGCGCAAATATAACACCGAGCCATGGACGGTGGTCAGCAAACGCCATGTGGGCACCGCCAACGACGGCTACTTCGTCTTCGACAACCTTCTCACTGGCGAATACACCCTCGCCGTGGTAGACACCAACCTCGTCACCGTCAACCCCTACCCTCTCTCCATCGCCGACCATCAAACCCTCTCCGCTCACCTCAACCTTTTCCCCAACCCCATACACAGCGGCGACAGTTTCTCCGTCGAGGCTCCCACCTCCGAACCATACTCTGTGACCGTCATCGACGCCTCCGGCCGACAGGCCTGGCATCGCAACGGCTGCCACAACGGCGACACGATGACTCCGAAGCTGGCCCCCGGCACCTACACCGTGAAGATTGAAAACAACAGCATATCATTGACATCGAAAATAATAGTGTTATGAACAGAATAAGCATCATCATCGTCACAGCGCTCACCGCGCTGACCATCGGCGCCAACGCGCAGTACACCCAGCTCGGCCCCAAAAACGAGTTCATGCTCAAGGCCGAGATAGGCTACGCCCCCTTCATGGGCAACTACGGCAAGCTCGGCGACAAAGGCTACAACCTGGCCAACTACGAGAACAGCGCCAGCCTCAACGTCATGGCCGGCATCAACATCAGCCAGGACTGGTTCCTCGGCTTCGGCGTCGGCGGCAACCACTTCCACAGCATCCGCATCAAGGACGCCGAGTCGCACTTTGGCGCCACGGCCTTCATCGACTTTGACTTCCGCCCCATCTGGAAGGCAGTCATGGGTGTCGACTACCAGCCCACCACCATCAAGTGGGCTCCCCTCATGGGCGCTCGCATCGGCGGCAGCATACTCATGGCCGACAACATGCTCTTCACCCCCATGGCCGAAGCCTACGGCGGCATCAACTGGTACTATGCCCACGGCCTGCGCAACATGACCCACAACTGGCACTCCTTCTACGCCACCCTCGGCGTGGCCTACATGCAGCAGACTTTCTTCCTCCCGGTCCGCGTAGGCTGGCGCTGGTAAACAATCATCCCCACCATGCAAAGCACCCGTCAAAATAAGATTTGCCGCCTCATACAGCAGGACATGAGCGACATCTTCCTGCGCGAGATGAAGCCCGTCCTCGGCCCCTCGCTCATCAGCGTCACCGAGGTGCGCATCACCCCCGACCTCTCCATTGCGCGCATCTACGTCTCCATCATGCCTATCGGCGGCGGCAGCCCCGACAGCATCATGGCCCTCATCCGCGACAACAGCGCCGACCTGCGCCGTCGCCTCGGCCTCCGCGAGGGCAAGCAGCTACGCATCATCCCGCAGCTCGAGTTCTTCATCGACGACACCCTCGACTACGTGGAGAACATCAACCGTCTCCTAAAGTCATAAGCCGGTGCGGCTCGAACAGCTCATCGCCGTCCGCTACCTCTTCGCCCACCGCCAGAAGTCGGTGGTCAACGTCATCTCTTGGGTATCGCTCATAGGCCTGTTGGTGAGCACCGCAGCCCTCATCGTCGTGCTCTCCGTCTACAACGGCATCGGCGAAATCACGCGCGGCCTCTTCGGCACCTTCGACCCGGAACTCATCGTCGAGCCCGCCCAAGGCAAGACCTTCCGCACCTCCGACATCGACTACCGCGCCCTCTGCCAAGCCGATGGCGTGGAGCAAGTGGCACAAATCGCCGCCGAGACAGCCTGGCTCACCTACGGCGACCGCCAGGCCATCGTCACCCTCCGCGGCGTCGACGCCAACTACCGCGCCATCAGCGGCCTCGACACCATGATTCACAACGGCGCCTACCAGCTGACCCTCGCCGACGCCCCGGCTCTCATTGTGGGCGGCGAGGTATTCTACAGCCTCGGCATGAACCTCCTCTCCAACCGCCCCGCGGCGGTGCACATACCCAGGCGCGGCACCACGGCCATGGGCCTCACCATGGACCAGGCCTTCAACATAGGCTACGCCTACCCCGTGGCCTCCTTCTTCATCCAGCAGGACATCGACCGCCGCTTTGTGGTGACGCACATCGACTTCGTGCGACAGCTTATGGACTATGCCCCCGACGAGGTAACAGCCCTCGCCATCAAGCTGCGCCCCGGCGCCGACCCCGCCAAAGTCAAGCAAACACTCCGTTCATCATTCATCACTCATCACTCATCACTCACCGTCAAAGACCGCTACGACCAGCAGCCCCTCTACTTCAAGATATTCCGCACCGAGCGCCTCGGCATCTACCTCATCCTCTCGCTCATAGTGCTCATCTCCACCCTCAGCCTTGTGGCCTCGCTCTCGCTGCTCATCATCAACAAGCGCCGCGACATCTTCATCCTGCGCAGCATGGGCATGACCGTGCGGCAGGTGCGCCGCGCCTTCGCCACCGAAGGGCTTCTCATCTGCGGCGTCGCCGTGCTGGCGGGGCTGCTGCTGGGCTTCATCGTGTGCTTCCTGCAGCAGCACTTCGGCATCATCCGCATGGGCGACGGCAACTTCGTCGTCAGCGCCTTCCCCGTGGCCATGCGCGGCGTCGACTTCCTCGCCACATTCATCCTCGTCATGGCCATCAGCAGCGCCTCGGTCTTCCTCACCGTCGGCCGCCGCGGTACCATCGGCCGCTAACCCCTCTCCGCCTTTCCTTCGCCTCCTCGCCGTCTCGTCTACGGTTGTTCTACCATTGTTCAACGGTTCTATACCGTAGAACAACCGGTAAACAACCGGTGAACAGTCGGAGCGGGTACGGAGCGGATACGTAGAGATGGCGGACTACGCTGGGGCGGAGAGGCTATAAAAATCGTCTATATATCATTTTTTCTTCGTATCTTTGCACTTTAAAATATATGGCATTATGGAACAGCAACTGTTGATATACAATACTTTGAGCCGCCAGAAGGAGCTCTTCCGCCCCATTACCGAGGGGCGCGTGGGCATGTATGTGTGCGGACCCACCGTCTACGGCGACGGCCACCTGGGCCACGCCCGCCCGGCAATCACCTTCGATGTGGTCTTCCGCTACCTGCAGCATCTGGGCTACAAAGTGCGCTATGTGCGCAACATCACGGACGTGGGACACCTAGAGCACGACGCCGACGAGGGCGAGGACAAGATTGCCAAGAAGGCGCGTCTGGAGCAGCTCGAACCCATGGAGGTGGCGCAGTACTACACCAACCGCTACCACGCCGCCATGGAGCGCCTGGGCGTGCTGCCTCCCAGCATCGAGCCCCACGCCAGCGGCCACATCATGGAACAGATAGCCCTGGTGCAGCAGATACTCGACGCCGGCTACGCCTATGTGAGCAACGGCTCGGTGTACTTCGACGTGCGCAAATATCAGGAGCAGACCCACAAGTACGGCCAGCTCAGCGGCCGCGTGATTGAGGAGATGCTGGCCACCACCCGCGAGCTCGACGGGCAGGAGGAGAAGCGCTTCAGCGGCGACTTCGCGCTGTGGAAGAAGGCAGCCCCCGAACATATCATGCGCTGGCCCTCGCCCTGGAGCGACGGCTTCCCGGGCTGGCACGCCGAGTGCACGGCCATGGGCGCCAAGTACCTCGGCTCGCCCTTCGACATACACGGCGGCGGAATGGACCTCGTCTTCCCGCACCACGAGAGCGAGATAGCGCAGTGCGTGGCCTCCACCGGACATGCGCCCTGCCGCTACTGGATGCACAACAACATGATCACCATCAACGGCCAGAAGATGGGCAAGAGTCTGGGCAACTTCATCACCCTCGACGAGTTCTTCACGGGCAAGCACCCCCTGCTCACGCAGGCCTACTCGCCCATGACCATCCGCTTCTTCATCCTCCAGGCCCACTACCGCAGCACCGTGGACTTCAGCAACGAGGCACTGCAGGCCGCGGAGAAAGGCTTCGCGAAGCTGATGGAAGCCTACAAGACCCTCGGCCGCCTGCAGGCCGCCAAGGAGAGCGCCGCCGACGTGGCGAAATACCGCACGCTGTGCTACGACGCCATGAACGACGACTTCAACACGCCTATAGTGCTGAGCCATCTCTTCGACGCTGCCCGCATTATCAACCAGGCCAACGACGGCAAGCTGAAGCTCAGCCAGGCCGACATCGACGAGCTCAAGGGTGTCTTTGACACCTTCCTCTTCGAGGTCATGGGCATGCGCGACGAGACGGCGAGCGACAACACAGCCCTCATCGACGGCTTGATGCACATCATCCTCGACATCCGCGCCACAGCCAAGGCCAACAAGGACTGGGCCACCAGCGACAAGATACGCGACGCCCTTAAGGAGGCCGGCGTAACCGTCAAGGACGGCAAGGACGGCGCCACGTGGCAGATTTAAGTCAAGAGTAAAAAGCTAAGAGTTATGAAAAAAGGAGACTGGATACTTATAGCCTGTGTCGCTGTGGTGGCGGCACTCTTCGCCATCCCGCAGACCCATGCGGCCGAGGGCTTCAACTGGGCCACGGCCCACCACCCCTACATCATGGCCTTCTTCAAGTTCGCCATACTGGCGACGCTGGGCGAGATGCTGGCGCTGCGCATCCGCGAGGGTGTCTACAGCAAGCCGGGCTTCGGCGTGCTGCCGCGCATGATGGTGTGGGGTTTTCTGGGCATGTGCATAGCCATGGCCATGGTGATCTTCAAGACCGGCGTGCCGGCATTCCTTGGCTCCCTCGGCTGGAAGAGCGCGGCGGCGGTGTTCGCTGCACCTGAACTAACGTGGGGCAAGGTGGGTGTCGCCTTCGCCGTGTCGGTACTGATGAACAGTATCTTCGCACCGGTGATGATGACTTTCCACAAGTGCACCGACATACACATACTCGACAACGGCGGCACCGTACGCGGATTGCTGCGCCCGATGAAGATGCGCGAGATATTCCGCGAGAAGGTCAACTGGGACGTGCAGTGGAATGTGGTCATCAAGAAGACCATCCCCCTCTTCTGGTTCCCGGCGCACACCATAACCTTCATCCTGCCCGCCAACCTGCAGGTGCTCTTCGCCGCCCTGCTGGGCGTGGCCCTGGGTCTCATCCTCGCACTGGCCGGAGGAAGCAAGAAATGAAACGGTTTGTATTAGGTTTGATGGGCTTGATGGGACTGATGGGCTCCGCATGGGCTCAGTCGCCTTTCAAGCTCGACATCCACGGCTTCGCCAACCCTCACTACTACGCCGACAGCCGCTCGGTGGTGGGCGGGCGTGAGGACATGATGCTCTTCTTCCCCAAGCCCGTAGCAAAGGACTCGGCGGGGCACGATGTCAACGAGGGCTGGCAGGCCAACATACTGGCCATCACCGCACGCCTCGGCCTGCGCGTCACCGGACCCGACATGCTGGGGGCCAAGACCTCGGCCTACATCGAGGGCGACTTCACCGGCGCCACCAACGACAACATCAACACGCTGCGTCTGCGCCACGCCTATATCGACATGGACTGGGGCGGACGCCACCGCCTGCTCATGGGCCAGTACTGGTACGCCATGGTGGTGCACGAGATAATGCCCATGACCAACCCGTTGAACATGGGTGCGCCGTTCCACTGCTACGCCCGTCAGCCACAGGTACGCTATGAGTACCGCCTCGGCGGCTTCGAGGCTGTAGCCGTGGCGCAGTGGCAGCTCGACAACAAGAGCCAGGGGCTGCTCGACGGCACTGAGGCCAAGAGCACCCTCTTTGCACGCCACAGCCTGGTGCCCGAGCTGACGGCACAGCTGCGCTACCGCACCGGCGGCCTCTTCGTCGGCGCCGCCGTCAACCTCAAGACCATACAGCCCATAGTGCCCGACCCGGACGGCACGCTGTACTCCTCACTCACCTATTCGCTCTTCGGCAGCTACAAGCTGGGCGGCGTCACCGTCAAGGCGCAGACTCTGCTCAATAACAGCCTCTACGAGGGCTGCTCGCTGGGCGGCTACCTGATGCTTGCCGACAGCACCTTCCGCGACTGGCACTTCAACACGGTGTGGGTCGACGTGGAGCGCAACCACGGCCATTGGCGCCCGGGCCTCTTCCTCGGCTACGCCAAGAACACCGACTACGGCGGCCATGCAGACGCCCTGCACACCTTCGGCCTCGGCCACAACATAGAGTACCTGTGGCGTGTGCAGCCTCGCCTCACCTACACCACCCTGACGGGCCTGAGCTTCGTCGGTGAGGCCGAATACACCTGCGCCGGATACAAGGAAGCGGTGGCCAATCTGCGCCTCTCGCTGAGCGTGGTGTATGCATTCTGAAATGTTAAATAAATTGAAAACATGTGCTACAAATGAAAAAAGTAGTATATTTGCGTTGTGACCACATATAGGTTATATCGGATAACAACATAAAAGACAACGAATTAAAAGAAATTATTAACATCAAAAACACAACAATTATGACAAAAAAAGTATTATTTGCTTTGGCATTTGCAGCCCTGATGCTTCCCGCATCGCTGCGTGCACAGGACGATCCCATCGAACTGTCCGACACCCTGTTCTTTGAAGACTTCAGCGACTCCGCCGCTTGGGCCAGCTCTTGGACCATTGAGCCTTACGTCTCCGATTCCACGGTTATATTCTATCGAGCACAGTCTTATAACGCCGTCGTCCTTATTGGCGCTACTGCCAGCATGACCACCCCCGAAATCACCATCCCCGCAGAAGCTACCGACTATAGCTTTATCTGTGACTTTTTCGGCGTGTCACGGTATGCTAGTGAAGATTTTATGGGTGGCTATGAGGTTACGATTTTCGATGTTAACGACCTCGATGCTGATCCCGTCACCCTTGTTGATGGTACAACCGACTTTGCCGACAACGACCTCGGTCACAGGGTTATCTCCCTTGCCGACTGGGCTGGCAAGACCGTTCAGATTACTTTCACGTTCGGAAATGACCAATATTTCGGTTCCTACCTCATGGTTTATGAGGTCAGAATTGGCAAGACCCCCAAAAAGCCCTACTACTATGTTCCTCTCCAGAGCGGCGCTACAGCCTATGTTGAGACCAACTACCCCATCTATGCCCTCTACTATGAAGGCGATACAACCGACATAGAGTTCAGCTGGACTTCGGCAATTGGTACCCTCAGCACCCCCAACAGTATCAACACTGTCCTCCGCTACACCGAGCCTGGTATCGACACCCTTATCTTCACCGCCACCAACAGCTACGGCACTTTCGCTGACACCACATTGGTGCGGGTTATCCTCTGCGAAGCCGTCGAGCAGTTCCCCTGGACTGAAGACTTTGAAAGTGGTTATGACCCCTGCTTCAGCTTCATCGACAACGATGGTGATGGTTTCAACTGGAAATATTCCAATGACGGTCGTTCCATGAGCCATAGCGGCACCGGCATCATGTATTCCGAGTCCTATAGCAACGAATATCGCCAAGCCCTTTTCCCTGACAACTGGATGATTACCCCCGCCCTTATGATTCCCGAGGACGCTACCGACTTCCAGGTGTGCTGGTATGCTGCTGGCCAGGATCCCAATGGCTTTGATGCAGAACACTACTCGGTCTATGTCTCCACCACCGGCAAGAATGTTGAGGACTTCACCAATGCCATCTACGAAGGCACAACCTCCCACGAAATGGTTCAGCACTGCCGCAGCCTCGATGAGTATGCTGGCCAGACCATCTACATCGCCTTCCGTCACCATGACGTCACCGACATGTTCTATCTGAACATTGACGACATCTTCGTCGGTAGCACCACCGGCATCCAGAGCGCCGAGAACGCCGCCAACGTGGCCATCTTCCCGAATCCCGTCTGCAACATGCTCAATGTTGAGGGCGAGAACGTGAAGAGCGTCGAGGTTATCGATATGAACGGCCGTGTTGTGCTGACCAACGACCGCGCTGGCAAGCTCGACATGAGCGAGGTTGCTGAGGGCGTCTACATGGTTCGCGTCATGAGCCTCAGCGGTATCACCACCCAGAAGATTGTTAAGAAGTAAGTAACTCTTAGCATACACAAGAAGAAGCCCGCGCAACTGCGCGGGCTTCTTTTTGTATTATCGTACCGCCATCACTCGGCAGAGTGCGCGTTGGCATTGGGGTCAACCCTCTTCACCATACCCTGCAGAGCTGTGCCGGGACCTACCTCTATGAACTCGTCGGCACCGTCACGCAGCATGTTCTGCACGGTGGCAGTCCAACGCACCGGCGAGGTGAGCTGCATGAGTAGGTTGCGCTTTATCTCGGCGGGGTCGCTATGCGGCATGGCATCCACGTTCTGGTAGCAGGGGCACACCGGCTTGTGGAAATCGGTGCGCTCTATGGCCTCTGCCAACTCCACGCGTGCAGGCTCCATGAGGGGGCTGTGGAAAGCACCGCCCACGGCAAGCGGCAGGGCCTTGCCCTTAATCTCTTTGACCTTCTCGCAGGCACGTGCCACACCCTCGTTGGTGCCGCTTATGACCAGCTGGCCGGGGCAGTTGTAGTTGGCAGGAACCACCACTTCGCCCTCGACGCTGGCGCAGATGTCCTCCACGGTCTTGTCGTCGAGCTTGAGCACAGCGGCCATGGTCGATGGGGTCTTCTCGCAGCATTTTTGCATGGCGTTGGCGCGGGCAATGACAAGCCGCAGACCATCCTCGAAGCTCATGGCTCCGGCGGCCACCAGCGCCGAGAATTCTCCGAGCGAGTGGCCACCCACCATATCAGGCTTGAATGCCTCGCCCATATACTTCGCCAGTATGACGCTGTGCAGGAAGATGGCGGGCTGCGTCACCTTGGTCTGCTTTAGGTCCTCCGGCGTGCCATCGAACATCAGGTCTGTGATTCGGAACCCTATAATCTCGTTGGCTTTCTCAAACATCGCGCGGCACTCCTCGTTGCCGTCGTATAGATTCTTACCCATGCCCACAAACTGGGCTCCCTGTCCAGGGAATACGTATGCTTTCATTCTTTGTCTTTGTTTGTTATTATTGTTCTAATGTCATTAACTATCTCATTAGGCTTCGGCAGTCCAAAGGCCGCTGGTGGCAGGCGGAACAGCCTCACTGCCAACAGTAGCTGGGCCACAGCCATGAAGCTCTGGGCCGTGAGGCTGGCATAAGCCGAGCCTACGGCGCCGAAGCGCGGTATCAGCAGCAGGTTGACCACCACGTTGAGCACCAGGCTGGCGGCGGCGAAGAGATTGAGCTGCCGCAGATGTCCGCCGGCAGTGAGCAGCGTGCCGAAGATATATGTCAGCCCAATGGGTACCAGCCCGAATATCACCACACGGAACACCGGCACGTAAGGCGCCGCACCGCCGTGGTAGAGCAACCGCATCAGCGGCTCGGCCAGCAGCGAGCAGGCCACCGCTGTGCCTATGGAAAATAGCATCAGCGGCCAGAAAACCATGCGGACACTGTCCGCCACAGGCTTCTTCTCGGCACACAGGCGCGAGAACACCGGCAGCAGCGGCACGCTGACAAGGTAGGCCACCATGGTCAACGCGTCGAGCAGGCGGAAAGCACCGGCATATACACCCGCGTCGGCATCCGAAGCCAGGCGCCGCAGCAGTATGGGGTCTATGCGATTATAGCTGGCCATGAGCAGCACCAGCAGGGCAAAGGGGGCGCTCTTGCGCAGTATCACCAGGAAGAAGCGCCAATCCCACCGCAGGCGTTGCAGCCCCGCCTTGCGGGCAATGACAGTGAAGGCCAGCACAGCAGTGATGCCGTAGGCCGCCAGTTGGGCATAGACAAACCAGTAGATATTGAAGCGCTCGCGCAACGGGCTCCATATCATGCAGCCGCAGATGACAATCATCAGCAGACGGTCCAGCACCGAAAACAGGCTGTCCCATCTGAACAGCAGCAACCCCTCGAAGTTGCTGCGCAGATACAGTATAAGCGAATTGAGGAACTGGCACAGCGTGAGCAACGCCAGCAGGACGAACTCGCGGCTGCCATAGCCCATCAGAAGCCCCACGCTGAAGGTCACCACCACATACAACGCCAGCAGACAGAGCTTCACGCCCAGTATACCACTGAGGTGCTTGGTAATAAGCTGCGGGTGCTGCGCTATGTTGCGCGTGTTGAAATTGGTGACCCCGAGGTCGAGCAGTATATTGAAGATATAGGAGAAACTGAAGAGGGCGTAGTAGAAGCCATAGGCCTCGTTGCCGACGGCGTTCTGCACACCCACCTCCACGCCGAGTATCCAGAACGGCTTGACCAGCACATTGGTCAGCAGGACCCAGAAGAGCCCCGACAACAACTTACCCTGAATGTTACCCTCGGCCTTCATTACTTCCTGCCGAAATCAGTCTTTGTCAGCGTCCATCGCTCCTCCATTTCCCATTTCTCGCGCAATTTGAGGCCCTTGCTGTAGTAGACGATATACTCTGGCTGGCGGCCCAATAGGTAGTCGCCAGTGGTCCACATCCCGTTGGCATCGCTGTCGAGCACAGCGCGCAGGTGGTATTCCTCGGCCTTGAGGTGATCTATGCGCACTTCGCCTGAGGCTATGACGCTGCGGCGTGCCACCACGGAATCACGACTGTCGAGCACCTCCAGCACAAGCGGCGAGCCTGTTTTGTTCTCCATCTGCATCACCAAAGTGCCGTAGTCGCGAGGCGCCAGCTTGAACACCAGGCTGTCGCTATATTGGCCGAAGATATCCGTGAAGAGGCTGTCGCGCAGACGCATCTGGTATTCTTCACCCGACTGCAGCGTAGCCATGATGCGTGCGCCGAGGGCGTTGCTGTCGAGCACTATGGGGTAATGGCTGACACTGCTGTCTTTCACGCGCATCACCTCGACTTGGGCACTTTCGACCATAGCCGCTATAGGGACGGTGAAAGCCAGCCTGAGGTCGTCATAGAAGGCGCTGGTACCGCTGCACAGAGTCTTTATCAAAGCATTGTCCTGCTGCTGGTGCCTCTGACCGCCACGGCGGCGACGCTGCCTGGGTGCACGGTAGCGCAGCTTAAGGGTGTCCTGCAAGGCAGTGTCGCTGAGCACCAACAGGGCTGAATCGCATTTGGAGTTGTGGAACCACACCATCATGGTGTCGCGTCCCTCGTTGAGGCGCCACACCAGACTGTCGCCCGTAAGGGCGGGTTGCTGCATAGGCAGCAATGTGGAAATACTGGCGCGCCCCGGGCCGGTGAACTCAGCCTTGAGCACACGCTGCACACTGCGGTCGGGCACCGAGATGCGCAACAGCGTCACATTGGCACTGTCTATGCTATCCGAAGCCTGTACCAGCGTGGACTCCCAGGCCGCCGACTCACCGCGCCCCACGAGGAGGTCGCGGTTCTTGTCCTCGACTGCCACCAGACGGTAGCGCCCGGCAGGTATGTAGTGGAAGGCGAAGACGCCGTCCTTACCGCATCGAGTGACAAAGTCAGGCTGCTGAGCCGCAGCCACAGTGTCGCTGGTAGCATTCCCCTCGCGGTAGGCCATCACTGTGACAGTCTCCTTCCATGGCTTGCCGTCGTGCGCACCGAGCACTCGGCCCGCCAGCATCATGGTGTCCATGCGGTCGCCCGTGGAAAAAACATACTCGAAACTGGGCAGCACGTTGCCCTCCGTAAAGTCCACAATGGCACCCTTGAACTGGAACAGATAGGTGGTGTTGGGCTGCAGCGTGTCGTTGATGTTGACCACAAGCCGCTTGCCTTTGGTGGTGAATTCTGGCTTCTCGCGCATGGGCGGCGAGATGAGCACGTTGTTGTTGGCATCCTTCACCACAATGTACTCGTCGAAGGCTATGGAGAACTGGCTGCCGCTGAAGTTGCGGCTCTCGTTCTGCGGCTTGGCGCCCACAGCCTTGGGCGGCTGCTCGTCCTTGGGGCCCCCGTTGGGATAGCCCTGCTTGGCGCAACCCGCAATAGCGGCCACCATCAGCACCAGTATTGCACCAATGATTGTATTCCTGCGCATCGGCTATCCGAAGAGTTCGTTGATTTCCTTGTGCATGGCCTCCAGGGCTGCTTCGCAGGGCGAATGTTTCGCCGCCGAGGCGAAGATGCTTGCCGCCAGCCGCGTGGGGTCGTCGGTGTCGGGCAGGCTCACGGCGGCGCCGTTGACGAGGCTTGTCATCTCGTCCTTGGCCTCGCGGATGCGGGTCCACAACTCCGTCGAAAGGTACACCTGCTGCGAGAGGTTGTGCTCCCACTCGTCGCGTATGTTCTTGGTCATCACCCCCTGCAACAGCTTGAGGTCCATGCCGGGCTGCCAGCAGCGCAGCACCAGGCTCTCGGGGCTTATGCGCTCCAGGAACAGCGCCATGCGCTCGTAGGCCTGCAGCCTTATCGGCGTGACGGCGTGCAGCGTCTCGGCGCGCTCGTCCATCTTGATTTTCAGCAGACGCTCCTTCTGCTCGTTGTCGAAATAACGCTTCACCAGCAGGTACACTATCCAGCCCGTCACGGCCACCGAGGCCAGCACAGCGAAGACAATAATCAATACAAACGCTATCGTTTTCATTGCATCAGTTTGTTTACAAGTTCCGTCACTCCCTTCGTGGCGACCTCTTTGATGAACGTCACCTTGCGGCTTACGGGCACCTCCTTGGGATCCACCACATAGCACGGCACACCTGCCTGCACATAGTGTATCAGCCCCGCGGCGGGGTACACCGCCATCGACGTGCCCACAACGATGAATATGTCGGCCTCCTCGCACAGCGCGGCGGCAGGCTCAATATTAGGCACCGCCTCGCCGAACCACACGATGTGCGGCCTCAGCTGCGTGCCGTCGGGGGCCATGTCGCCCAGCTTTATGTCGCGGTCGCCTATGTCAACTATCAGGTTCGGGTTGCGGTCGCTGCGCCCCTTGGTGAGCTCGCCGTGCAGGTGCAGCACACTGCTGCTGCCCGCCCGCTCATGCAGGTCGTCGATGTTCTGCGTCACTATGCGCACGTCATACTTCTCCTCAAGCCTCACCAGCTGGCGGTGGGCCTCGTTGGGCTGCGCCTTGAAGAGCTGGCGGCGGCGCTCGTTGTAGAAGTTCAGCACCAATTCGGGGTTGCGCTCGTAAGCCTCGTGCGTGGCCACATCCTCCACACGGTAGTGCTCCCACAGCCCATCGCTGTCGCGGAACGTCGAGATGCCGCTCTCGGCGCTGATGCCCGCGCCCGTCAATACCACAATCTTTTTCATAATATTTTATAACGCGCGATATAATATATTATTGTGCCTCCGCCAAAATATATCCCCTGCGCATCCTCTCCGTACCCGCTCCGACTGTTCTACGGTTGTTTACCGGTTGTTCTACGGTATTGAACCGTAAAACAACCGGTAAACAACCGTCAAAAATACGGAGGGGATACGGAGGTGCACCGCAGAGGGTGCGTCAGGATTGGTGGCGATAGGTGGGGTCGATGGCTTCCGACACATTGATGACATAGTCGGCGAGCTTCTCGTACTGCGCATAGAGGGTGCTGTAGACGTTGCCTATAGGGTAGCCGTAGGCGTCGTGCTTGAGGGCTTCGAGGTGCTCAGGCAGGTGAACAGGGCGCCGATGTTGGCACCCATAATGTGTCATTTGAGCGGTGTGAGGGTGGTGCGGCGGTTCTTGGCGCGGCCTTCGGGGGTGTCGTTGTCGGCCACCGGACGGCTCTCGCCATAGCCCCGGTAGGTGAGACGGTCGGCAGACACACCGCGGAGTATCAGGTAGTCGTAGACGGCCTTGGCGCGGCGCTCGCTGAGGAGCTGGTTGTCCTCGTCGCTGCCCACGGCATCGGTGTGGCCACCAACCTCGAGGCGCAGACGCGGATGGCGCTGCAGGGCTTCGGCCAGGCGGTCGAGCTCGGCGAGCGAGGTCTCCAGCAGGGTGGCTTTGGCAGTCTCGAAGAAGATGTTTCTAAGCGTGACGGTGTCGCCAAGGGTGAGCAGGTTCTCGGCCTGGCGTATGGGGTCGATGAAGGTGATGCGTTCGGGGCGCGAGGGAGCGGGCATGACGAACGAGTAGATGTCCTGCTGGCCGTAGCCGTCGGGGCGGTCGCTACTGAATAGGGCCGTGCGGCCGTCGGGGGCGACGATGAGGTTGTTCTCGTCGTCGGGGGTGTTGATGGGGTAGCCGAGGTTTATGGGCGTGCCCCAGGTGCTGTCGCTGGTGCGCTTGACCATATAGAGGTCGCTGCCGCCCATGCCCATGTGCCCGTCGGAGGCAAAATAGAGGGTCTTGTCGTCGAAGTGTATGTAGGGCGCCGTCTCATTGCCCTTGGTGTTCACCGTGGGACCCATGTTGCGGGGCTTGCTCCAACGGCCCTCCTCAAGGGTGCAGTACCAGATGTCGGTGCCGCCGTAGCCGCCACTGCGGTTGCTGGCGAAATAGAGGGTGTAGCCGTCGATGCTGAGTGAGGGGAACGACTCCCAATAGACCGAGTTCACCGGTGCCCCGAGGTTCCGAGGCTTGCCCCAGCGGTCGCCGTGGCGCACGCTCATATAAAGGTCGCAACCGGTGGGTTCATTGTTGCGGCCGCAGCCGGTGAAGATTACTATGCGGCCGTCGTGCGAGATAGTCTGGGCGCCTTCGTTGCCGTGACTGTTGAGCGGCTCTTGCATACGCTCGGCGGGACCGAAGACGAGCTCCATGGTGTCGTAGTAAGAGATGTAGAAATCTTCCTCTTGGGGCAGGCCACGCTGGGTGTAGGCGTTGCGGGGACTGCGGCGAGTGAAGACAAGCGTGCGGTAGTCGGCGGTGAGGGCCGGCATATACTCGTCGTCGGGGGTGTTGATATTGGAACCTAGATTGATGGGGTGGTACGGCACGGGGTTCTCCACGGCGTGCTGGCGCCATTCCGCCGTGCGGATGCCATCCTGAGCCTCCTGACGCCAACGGGTGCTCTTGGGGTTGAGGTCGAGGCAGTGCTGATAGCACTCGCGCGCCCTGCTGTATTGCGTCAGCGCCATATACTGGTTGCCTAGCAGCAACCACGCTTCGGCATACTGGGGGTCTATATCCAGCGCCTTGTCAAGGAGTTTGATGGCCTCCTCATACTGTCCCACGACGCTCTTCTTCACCGCCCGTTCAAACAGCGGCTCGCTCTTCGGCGTCTGCCCCATGGCCACCAACTGCAGCAGCAGTAACATTAGGATTGCCAGATATTGTTTCATAACAAAATAATAACGAAACAACATTGTTTTTATTGTTCCGCAAGCAAGTACGCAAAAAGTACCTCACATATGGTGTAATTTTTGTTTTTTTTCGAAATACTTTATCCTCAAAAAAACGCATAATATCTTTGGGTATATTGTTTTTATTTGACTAGATAACAAATTATTATAAATTTTTTTCAAATTTTATTTGGTTTATATCATAAACTTGTTTATTTTTGCACCGTCAATTTGAAACAAAAAAAGTAAACAACAATGGAAGAAAATGTAAACCTAACTGCAGAACGTAGTCTTGAAATTATCACCGAACAAATAGAGCGTAGCAGGAATGTCGTAGCAAAGGACACAGGGCAATTGCTCTACCTGTCGGGTCTCGCAACAATGGGGACAGCCGTCATAGTAGCTCTCGTCAACGGCTTGTCAGCTTCGCCTATGGGACAGTTTCTATGGCTTATCCTTCCATTCATCATCTGGGGGATTAAGCGTATCCACGACAAAAAGCAGGTACAGGCGCCCGTCTCTCTTGTTGGCACACTTGTTGTCAGGACTTGGTGGAGTTTCGGCTGTATCGTCATAGGTTTCTACCTCTTTGCGCTTATTTGGAATATCCTAGTGTTGAGATTATACGACAACCTTACAACTGCAACCCAAGCAATGGTGACAATCACACCTGTCATCATTCTGCTGATGGGTATGGCAGTCGCCGTTACGGGACATATACTAAAAAGACGTTGGCTGGTATTGTTCGGTATTCTCGGCGGCCTACTTGTAGCCATTTGTGAGTACTCGGGAGTCATCCGAGCAATAATTGTTTATAGTGTTGCTTCGGTTAAGACAATAATCGTTTTGAATTTAATCACACCCTGTTTGTCAATATTTCTCTTCTCACTTATCGGCCTCGTGATTCCCGGTTGGATGCTAAAAAAACAGAACCCATGATGTTCCCTGCATTAGACCCATTGCTGCACTCCGAATTGCGGCTGGCAGTCGTCTCTTTGCTCATGAGTGTCGACGAAGCCGACTTCACCTATATCAAGGAACAGACGGGTGCCACTTCGGGCAACCTCAGCGTGCAGCTTGACAAACTCACCGCCGCAGGCTATATCACGGTTGAAAAAGGCTTCAAAGGTAAGATGCCTCGCACCACCTGTCGCATCACTCCCACGGGGACAGAAGCTTTCAGAGACTATGTAAAGGCATTGAAAAAATACATCTCAGCCAAGAAATAGCCCTTGTATAATAAATGCAGAAACGGATTTCCTTTCGGAAATCCGTTTCTGTAGTATATCCACCTAAGTCAATTTATTTCACCAACGCGTAGGTGTCGCTGGCGATGACATACTCCTCGTCGGTGGTGCAGACCACGACGGCCATCTTCGACTTGGGGGTCGAGAGGATGATGTCCTCGCCCATGACATTGTCGTTCTTCGAGAAGTCGATGTCGATACCGAGGCACTCCATGTTCTCGAGGATAGGACGGCGCATGAACCAGGCGTTCTCGCCGATGCCGCCGGTGAAGAGCAGCAGGTCGCAGCCGCCCATCTCGGCCATGTAGCCGCCGATGTAACGCTTCACACGCTGGGCGAACATATCGAAAGCGTAGGTGGCACGCTTGTCATCTGCATCGCGACCGGCGCGGATGTCACGCATATCCTGCTTGTCGCCGCTGATGCCGAGCAGACCACTCTGCTTGTTGAGTATCTTGGTGATGTCTTTCCAGTCCTTGCCGTTCTCGACAATCTCTTTCTTGATGATGAACTCGATGACGCCTGGGTCGACATCGCCGGGACGCGAACCCATCAGCAGACCCTCCAGTGGGGTCATACCCATGGTGGTGTCGAAGCTCTTGCCGTGGTCGATGGCGCAGATAGAGGCACCGCTGCCGAGGTGGCAGGAGATAATCTTCAGGTCGTTCCAGTCGCGGCCAATCATCTTGGCGGCCTTCTCGGCGACGAACTTGTGGCTGGTGCCGTGGAAGCCGTAGCGGCGCACGCCGTACTTCTCATAGTACTCGTAGGGCAGACCGTAGAGGTAGCTCTTCGGGGGCATGGTGGTATGGAAAGCGGTATCGAACACGGCCACCTGAGGCACACCAGGCAACACTTCGCGCATGGCATAGATGCCAGCCAGGTTACCGGGTGTGTGCAGCGGTGCCAGCGGAGTGAGGGCTTTAATCTTCTCTATCACCTCGTCGGTGACAACGACACTCTTGTCGAAGGTCTCACCACCGTGGGCCACACGGTTACCAACGGCGCCAATCTCCTTGAAGTCCTTGATAACACCCATCTTGGGATCGATAAGGGCATTGAGGACAATCTTGATACCGGCGGTATGGTCGGGGATAGGCACTTGCTCATAGTGCTTCTGGCCATTCCACTTGTGGGTGAACTCACCCATCTCCAGACCGATGCGCTCCAACAGTCCCTTGGCCATAACCTGGGCGTTGTTTGCCATGTCGACCAGCTGATACTTAATCGACGAACTTCCGCAGTTCAAAACTAAAATCTTCATATCTGTTATTTTTTTGATTTATAATTCTTTCTTTATATGTCACCGTTTTTTATGACTTGCCAAAGGTACGAAAAAAAACCGAACCACCAACCATATTAACATAAATATTCTCTAGAATGACTGTTGCTCTGTCATTTGCATCAGCATGGCATACCACTCGTCGAAGTCTTTGGGTCTGTCATTCTCAAGGTCGACTGCCTCTTTCTCACGTGCCGTGTCCTCCAGCATGTCGTTGTGACCAGTGAGCGACGCGAACGGCGACAGCTGGGCTGCACGCTCATGCATGCTCATCCTCACATGATGCCTAACCCCGCTGTACGGCAGCTCTATTATGTCCTTGTACTCTTCTTTCACCCTTTGTGTCCTCCAACTTGACCGTTGCGGTCACGCAGCGTAGCACCTTCTTCGAAGTCGGTGCCTCGCAGTATTGCGTTTTTGCCAAAGCGTTTCTGTATCGTCAATGCGGCCTTCTGCATCCTTTTCTCACGTTCTCTTACAGCCTGCTGCTCAGCCTTGCGGCGCTCCTCGGCCTCATGGTCGGAGAAAAGGTCAAGCTGCAGCTCCTCTACAGGCTTGACGCTACGGTTATCCAATAGCCCACCTACAACCACCGTCAACCGCCGAACCAGCAGTTTCCGGTCGACATTGGCATCATATATAGCCACTATAGCTTCTGTGATAACCTTCGACGATGATGTAGCCGGTATCATCGCCATACTGCCGTGGGCATAACGCGGCACCCGCCGTCCATACCAATCCAGAGTCACCTCGCCCTCGTAGTCCTCATTGTCAAGGCTCTTGGTGTCGTAGTTCACTACCAGCGCCACCTGCGATGCCACCAATCCCTTGTCCACCAGTTTCATCGCCATACTGTCGGCCATCTCGCGAACCACCACCCTTGCTTTGGCGAAAGTGTATGGCTCTGCCAGCACCTGCCCTGAACTGAATGATTTTGACGATGGTTTGTATGCCTTTACATCCTTCATCCGCACCGGCTCGTATCCCCAGGCATGGTCTATCAGCAATTCAGCATTGACGCCGAAGAGCTTGAACAGCGACGCCTCGTTGTCCAACGAACGCCGCGCCACGTCACCCATAGTCATCATGCCGTTGGCCTCCAACTTACGGCTGATGCCACGACCCACGCGCCAGAAGTCGGTCAGAGGTCGGTGGTCCCATAGCAGTCTGCGGTAGCTCATCTCATCGATTTCCGCTATACGCACCCCGTCCTTGTCGGCATGGATGT
Organism: uncultured Bacteroidota bacterium; assembly: GCA_902777005.1. GTDB lineage: Bacteria > Bacteroidota > Bacteroidia > Bacteroidales > P3 > Colimorpha. Next base: position 76,242 of record CACYSB010000002.1, on the reverse strand, counting down.
GCTTGGCCACAATGTCCATAGCCACCTTGCTCAGGTAGAAGTTTGTACCAATGCCGGCCGTGGCCGTAATGCCCGTCTCGCGCAACACCTCCTTTATCATCTTCACAGCCAGTTCATGCGGAGTCATGCGGTACGACTTCAAGTAGTCGGTGGCGTCTATGAACACTTCATCCACCGAATATACATGTATGTCCTCGGGAGCTATGAAGCGCAGGTATATGCCATAGATACGCGCCGAATACTGCATGTATAGTCTCATGCGCGGCGGCGCCACAATATAGTCCAGTTCCCAGTCGTCATGGGCCTTCAGATCGGGGTCGTGCGTCGATCGTCCCTTGAAGATGCCTTCCGGAGAAAAACACAGGCGCTCCATGTTCACTTGACGAACACGCTCCACCACTTCGAACAACCTAGCACGGCCACCGATGCCATAAGCCTTCAGCGATGGCGTCACTGCCAAGCAGATGGTCTTCTCCGTCCTCGTAGGGTCGGCAACCACCAGGTTGGTGAGCAGCGGGTCAAGCCCACGCTCCACGCACTCCACCGAGGCGTAGAACGACTTGAGGTCTATTGCTATGAATGCCCGCTGCGCGCCCATAAACCGTCATTTTGCTATCTCCACTTCGTCTATCATGAGCCACGCCGACTCGCCGGCATAGGGATGCCAAATAGGCAGCTTACCGCGGCAGACAAAGCGCAGGCGTACATAATGAATGCTCTTGGCCTTGCGGGGGTGCATCATGTAGCGCACCCGTCGGCTGTCGCTGTAAAGGTCAGCAGGCGGATTGACAAGGGTCATACTCGCCCATGGGCTCCACTCTCTGCCATCAATGCTCCACTGCACCAGAACGTCCTGCGGCTTCACCACCCAGTCGGCAGGGCTATGACTGGCACCTACGGCAATGGAACCAAGAGTTTCGTAGCCATCGAGCATGAGCGTCAACTCCACGGTGTCCTGACCTTGGAAGCCCAGCCAACCATGTTGCCAGTCGCCCGGCACGGCACGCCGCCCATCCACGAGCACCTGCGGGAAACAGGCGTCGTAGGGGGCATTGGGCTTTCGCGAAGCGGTGATATTCCTTATCTTGAGTGCCGATACCACATCTGTGCCGATGCTACCCCCAATATCGGGATGCGGAGCGAAGGGACACACCCGTTCTACATCGCCGGGCACCAATACAAAGCGGTAGCAGTAGGTACTATCACCGCTAATTTGGTAGCGTTCGGCCACCCCGGGGCCGCAGGTGGCAGTACCCAGACCGGCCTGCCTATGGTCAATGCTCACAGTGTAGCAATCCTCCGGCACCATGCCGCGCCAGCGGCGTGCGGCGGTGAGCGTGCTGTCGCTCCAACGGCGCACGCTGAAGCCGAGCAATGTGTCGGGACTCATAAAGGTCAAAGGGACATCGCCGTCGCTGCCGGCGCCCGAGAAGCGCACCCAAACGGCCTCGCGGTTGCCCTGTTCCTGTGGCACCACATACTGCGGCATCGACAGTTCTTCCATATCCATATACCATGTGCCCTGCCTCTGCGCCGTGCGCCGGTCGGGGTATGTCTCATACAGGTTCCCCCGAAAGAGGCACGCCACGTATGCCGTATCAAGCCCGAACTGCACTCCCAGCTTAGGCAACGTGCGATACTGGCCGCCGGGCACCACCATGTAGCTCAGCTGCAGGCGCCCCTCATTGTCTGCCTCCACGGTCTGCTTCACACGTATCGCTGCTCCGTCGTCGCTCTTCATGTGCATCAGCACGCTAACCTCACCCTGTCCTGTCGTCACCGACAGCACCTCGGCCTGCAGCCGGTCGAGTCCCTGCCAGGCACGCGCACCGGCCACATCCACGAGGTCGTTGTCCGTCGGCGGCCGCCAGAAGTTGCACCGCAGCGGCTTTGCCAGCAGTTCGCGGCCATGATAGCGGTAGCTTGCAATGCTGCCGTCGTGCAGGTCTATCCTTGCCTCAAAACCGTTGCCGGCGAGCGTGGCGTAGTTCTTGCTTCGCTGTACTCGCACCTCGCTATTGTGCAGAGTGCCTTTGACCTCTTCTCCTCGCAGCGGCACCACCACATTGTCGCGTCCACGCGTGTAGACCGCCCTCACCTCTTCGGCAGCGGGATGCGGAGTGCGGTCGGCAGCCATGATACCGTTGGCGCAGAAATTGTCATCGTCCTTGATGCCTGGCAGTTCGCCGAGGTCGCCACCGGCAGCCCACCAGCCGTCATCCATAAGGAAAGCCTGGTCGACCCAATCCCAGATGAAGCCACCCTGCAGCAACGGGTATTTGTCTATAGTGTCCCAGTAGTCCTTGAGGCCACCCACCGAATTGCCCATGGCATGGCAGTATTCGGTGATGATGTACGGGCGCTTGTTGCGGGCATTGCGGGCATAGGCAGAGAGAGCCTCCTCCGACGGGTACATGGTGCACACTATGTCGGTGTTCCACGCCTGCTCGGCGCGCTCGTACACCACCGGCCGCGAGCCGTCCTTGCCTTTGAGGAAGCGGTAGGCCTCCTCGAAGCAGTAGCCGTTGCCGCACTCGTTGCCGAGACTCCATACGATGACCGACGGGTGGTTGCGGTCGCGCTTGTACATGTTGTATATGCGGTCCAGTATGGGGTTCAGCCACTCCCTCTTCTTTGCCAGCGAGCCCTCGCCGTATCCCTGCGCATGGCTCTCCACATTGGCCTCGTCCCACACATAGATGCCCGCCGAGTCGCAGAGGTCATACCATAGCTCGTCGTCGGGGTAATGGCTGGTGCGCACGGCATTGATGCCCAGCTCCTTCATCAGGCGCACATCCTCGCGCATCTCCTCGGCAGTGATGTAATGACCGCCGTAGATACTGTGCTCATGGCGGTTCACACCGCGTATCTCCACCGGTCGGCCGTTGACGCGCAACTGGCCGTTGCGGATGTCCACGTGACGGAAGCCTATCAACTTGCTGATGCGCTCCGTCTCGTTGCCCGAAGCATCGCAAAGGCTCACGGTGAGGTTATAGAGCACCGGCGTGCTGTCGCTCCACAACACCACATCGGGTATGGTTGTCGCAAAGCTGGTGAACCAGTCGCGCGACTCCAGCACCTTCCTGCCCTTGGCCTCAACACCCTCTCGCTCCACCTGCCACTTCACACTGCCCCCCTGCACCTCACGGCTAATGTCCACTATCACCTCGAGGCGTCCGGTGCGCCAGTCGGCGGTGTCCACGTCGGCAACAACCTTGAGGTCCGTGATATATGTCCGCGGCACACTGTAGAGCTCCACATCGCGTGTGATGCCGCTCATGCGCCACATGTCCTGGCACTCCAGATAGCTGCCGTCCGTCCATCGCACCACCTTCACCACCATCGTGTTGCTCCCATCGGCAAGGTAGCGCGTAATGTCCCACTCCGCCGGCGTCTTCGAGTCCTGGCTGTAGCCCACCTCGCGGCCGTTGACATAAAGGTACACTCCCCCACCCGCAGCGCCGATCTTGGCTATCGTGCGGCGTCCTCGCCAGCTTGTCGGTAGCGTGAAGTGGCGCATATAGACACCCGTGGGATTATAGTCGCGCGGTGCCCTCGGCGGGTCGCTGCGGAACTCGTTGCGCATATTCACATAAACAGGTATCCCATACCCCTGAAGCTCTATGTTGCCGGGCACCATGATGCTGTCCCACCGCGTGGGCGTGAATGTTGCCTGCTGCGGAGTGTCAAAGATGCGGAACGCCCACTGCCCATTGAGGCTCATGGTCCATGGCCCGTCAGGGACGATACGGTCGTGCGGCTGCACCTTGTTAAGCCTATACACCTCCAGATTGTCCCAATAGGGCTGCGCCTGTGCCCCCACGACGCAGAAAAGCGTCATTATTATGCTAATGGCGAAAATGTGCTTGCTCATATTTGGGTGCAAAGATACGAAAAAAAAGAAATAGCGGAACCAAAAAGGTTCCGCTACCATACAAATTGATGAAAAAGAAGTATTATTGAATTTTGATGTGCTTCTTACCGTTCTGGAGGTAGACGCCGCGGAAGTCGGCGGGAACTTCGGTGCCGAGGTAGCGGCCATCGATAGTGAATACCCGCGGATCATTCTCAATTCTCAATTCTCCATTCTCAATTTCCTCGATGCCTACGGAGCCTCCGTTATTCGCAACAATGCAGTTGCCCTCAAAGTAACCGGTGCCGTCGGTGACAGTATTGCCTGTGGCGAGCGATGGGGTGCTGGGGGCGGAGATGAATGTCGACGAGTTATTGCCGCCAGGACCGCCACCACCGGGACCACCACCGCCGGGACCACCGCCAGGACCACCTGTGCTGATGGTGGGAGTTTTGAAAGCCACTGCATTATCGCCATAAGTCACAGTGTACCAACTATTGCTACTGATAGATGAGGACTGGATATATGGCTGGTTGATATCGCGGCTGTTCTCTATGCCGCCGACAGCGATAACAACGCCGCCGCTGATGTAGACCTTCTTGCCTTCCTCGCTGTTGGCATCGATGGCCAGCTCGGGTGAGCGGGCACCGATGGCATAGACCAAGCCACCGTTGATGTAGAGGTTGCCGTTGGCGTCGAGGCCGTCGTTGTTGGTGGAGTGCGCATAGACGTAGCCACCGAATATTAACATGTTTTGTGCCGAGTTGATGCCGTCGTCGTAGGAGTTGACATATATCTCTCCGCCATAGATATCCAATGTGTTCTTGCTTTCAATGCCCTCACCGTTGGTGCCGGTGGTGGTGACCTTGATTTTACCACCGTGGATGACAATGGCTCCACTATAGGTGTAACTGTTGGTGCCCACCTCGGTCTTCAAGCCAGCCTTGATGCCCTTAGGGGAAGAGTAGTAGCTGCTGCTGATGTGGTCGGTATTGCCGGTATAGTTAGTGTTCTCGGTCGAGCCGTTGTTGTAGTAGAGGCCGCCGCTGGTGAAGATGGTGATGTCGCCACCGCTGATGGTGAGGATGCTGTCGCACTTCATACCCTTGCCGCCAGAGCCGGTGGCAGTGAGCGTGAGAGTTCCGTCGTCGATGGTGATGTTACGGTCGGCGCTGATGCAGCAGGCTGCCTTGGTTTCCAGGTCGACGGTATCCCACATGCCCTTGCCGGTAGTTGTCACATCGATGACAGCTTCGTCATTAATGAATATGTCGCCGGCACTCTTGATGCCCTTGGCGGCAATGCCGGCGCAGTTGATGGTGATGGTGCCGCCGCTGATATAGATATTTCCGCTGTTCTCATCCTCATGGTCTTCACCGTCGATGTCGCACTGGATGCCGTCATCCTCTGTGCCGCTGATGTTGATGGTTCCGCTCTCCATCATGAAATACTGGTTGCACGAGATGCCGTCGCCCACGGCGGAAGTGATGTTGAGGGTGGCGTTCTTCAGCGTGATATACTCGCCGGCTTTGATGGCGTGCTTCACGTTGCCCACCACGTTGAGCGTGCCATACTGTTTGAATTCGGCGTGGCCCTTGATGTAGAGGCATCCCTTCTGCGAGCCGCTGGCGGCATCGACAAGGGTGTTCTCGGTGCCAGTGACGACCTTCACGTTGATGCGCTTGCTGTTCTGGATGTGCACTGCGGCACCGCTGTAGACAGCCGAGACGTTGGTCAACGTCAAGCCATTGAGCTCAACAGTGGCCTTGTAGGAGCCCGCCATATAGAAGCCGCCGTCCGTTGACGTGCCGCTGAGGTTATAGGTAATCTCTTCGGCGGGGGTGCTCTGCAGGATGGAGACATGAGCCCCCTGCTGCGTGACCGTCAGGTACTGGCTTGCGCTGTCTCCGACGCTGACCGTGGCGGTGTCGTCGCTATAGACAACATTCACGCTGTAATCGCTTTGTGCCATAGCGGTCACACCGAAAACCAGCGTCATGACGGAAATGAGGAACTTCTTCATAAAAATTTATTAAGGGTTATTATATGATGACATAACGTTGGAAATGAAAAAATATTGTGTCCACTCCGTACCCGCTCCGTACCCGCTCCGACTGTTCACCGGTTGTTTAACGGTTTTTTGTCGGAGGAGGGACGGAGGGGTTACAGAGCGGATACGGACAGAAAATATATTTGCGGGATGGCACAATAAAACAGCACTTTTCGTGTTATCGTAATAATTATGTAAAAAACTTTGACACTATGGATATCAACACCCTGAACATCGACGAGAGCGCCAAGATTAACGTCAAAGCTTGGCTCGAAGGAGAATACGACGAGGCCACCAAGCAGGCTATCCGCGACATGGCCGATAACCCCACGGAGCTCAACGAGAGCTTCTACCGCCATCTGGAATTCGGCACCGGCGGCCTGCGCGGCATCATGGGCGTGGGCACCAACCGCATGAACAAATACACCGTGGCCATGGCCACACAAGGCTTGGCCAACTACGTGAAGAAGGTAAATGCTGGCGAGAAGGAGCTGAGAGCCGCCGTCTCGCACGACAGCCGCAACCACAGCCGCGAGTTCGCCGAGATTACCGCCTCGGTGCTCGCCGCCAACGGCTACAAGGTGTACCTCTTCGACGGCATGCGCCCCACCCCGGAGCTGAGCTTCGCGGTGCGCCACTTCCACTGCCACACCGGCGTGATGGTCACCGCCAGCCACAACCCCAAGGAGTACAACGGCTACAAGGCCTACTGGAGCGACGGCTGCCAGCTGACGGCGCCGCACGACGAGGCCGTCATCGAGGAGGTGCTCAAAATCAAGAGCGTCGGCGACGTGAAGATGACCGGCGGCGAGAAGAACATCACCATCATAGGCGAAGATGTCGACAAGGTGTACCTGCAGCGTGTTGAGCAGAACAGCCTCAACCCCGAACTCATCAAGAAGCACCACGATGTGAAGATTGTCTACACCCCGCTGCATGGCACCGGCATCACGTTGATACCGCGTATGCTGAAGCAGCTGGGCTTCACCAACGTCAACGTCGTCGAGGCACAGGCGGTGCCCGACGGCAACTTCCCCACCACGCCGAGCCCTAACCCCGAGGAGAAGGCTGCCATGAGCATGGCTGTGGAGCTGGCGCGCAAGATTGACGCCGACATTGTCTTTGCCAGCGACCCCGACGCCGACCGCGTGGGCGTGGCTGTGAAGCGCCCCGACGGCGAGTGGATGCTGCTCAACGGCAACCAGACCATGAGCGTGCTGCTCTACTACATACTGCGCCAATGGAAGGAAAAAGAGATGCTCACCGGCAACGAGTTCATAGTGAAGACCATCGTCACCAGCGAGCTGCCTGCCGACATCGCGGCACGCCTGGGCGTCAAGGTGTATGACGTGCTGACAGGCTTCAAGTTCATCGGCGCCAAGATTAAAGAGCTGGAAGGCATAGAGACCTTCATCGCCGGCGGCGAGGAGAGCTACGGCTACATGATTGGCGACTTCGTGCGCGACAAGGACGCCGTGGCCGCCTGCTCCATGATTGCCGAGATGGCAGCCTGGGCCCGCGAACAGGGCAAGACCTTCTTCGACGTGCTGGTGGACATCTACCGCGAATACGGGTTCTACAAAGAGGGTTTGCTGAGCGTGGTGCGCAAAGGCAAGAGCGGCGCCGAGGAGATACAGCAGATGATGCGCGACTACCGCAGCAATCCGCCGCAGGAGATTGACGGCGAAAAGGTCGTCTGCATAAAGGACTACCAGACGCACGAGAGCAAGGACCTAATCACCGGCAAAGTCACCAAACTCGACCTGCCTACAAGCAACGTGTTGCAGTTCTTCACCGACAAGGGCAACAAGGTCACGGTGCGTCCCAGCGGCACAGAGCCCAAGATAAAGTTCTACTTCGGCGTGAAAGGCGAGCTGCCTTGCCCCCACTGCTTCGACGATGTCAACGCCGCCCTCGACGCCAAGATCGAGGCCATCAAGAAGAGCATGAAGCTGGTTTGACTTTATCCCCAGAAAAGAGATAAAGAGCCTCGCTATTCGTGTGAGGCTCTTTTTTTCTTCGTGATACCCAGCTCACTATGTTTTTTCCTTTGCAAATCATAAAAAAGTTAGTAACTTTGCACTTGCAAACAGAAAGAGAACGTTTGTCGACAGAAAGTGCATTTCCGCCTTATTCCGACTATGTGAATCTCGACGCTTTATACAACATTACAGAGAGTTACCCCCTTACATAGAGAATGAAGCTCAAATGGACGGCTTCGCTTTCATCGTTGTGTAAATTGAACTACCTGCCGAGTCGCAGTACAAATGTTGCGCCCGTTACACAATAGGGCAATGGTCATGAAACTAAACTATACTACTAAAAAGTTGTTGACACTTTGCGTTGCAGTCCTTCCGCTTATGTTTGCTGTATCTTGTGAGAAGGAAAATTCCACGCCAACCAATGAATCGTCAGTTATTCAGGGTGACCCGAACAATCCTGGCGGAGACCCGACACCTCAATTATCCACAACATATCCTATTCCTACAACTTTCCCGGAAAAACATGTGAGTAAGGTAACATGTCAAAATCTTAATTGGCAAACAATGGAACAAGAGTCCCAGACAGTGACTGAATATATATGGGATGGTGATTTGCTGCACGAAATTATTATTACTTCAAATTATAGAATGGGGGATGAGGATATTACAGGTAGATCTGGCTACCGTTTCACTTATGAAAACAATAGGGTTGTCTCATGTATCGGTCTTGAGTCTGATGCAAATGGTGAACTTCAGGAGGGAAGTGTGGTCAACTACGAATATGATACTAATGGGCGAATTGTTCGTCATGCTTCCGTAGGGGGCAATGAAACAGTGACATACTCGTACCCAGGTAATAATCAGGTGAACCTTGCAATTCATTATGGGAATGAGTCTGGCATCTATTCTCTTGGTTGGGTAGCTGGCAATCTGGTTCAAATCAGTTATGAATCTATGGGTATATATTATACCTATACAAACAATCCCAATCCATTTTATTTCCCAATCCATTTCATGACAGGTATCGATGGAAGAAATAGATTCACAGCGGGAATATCTATGCCTTTCTGGAGTAGTAAATGTGCCCTGACTTCATCTTCCAACAATTATTGCGAGTGGCAATGGACCTTCGGCGCAGATGGTTATCCTACAGAACTGTTTGAGACCAACAACGACGACTGGAAAGGTTCCCCTATTCGTAACCGCTACACGTTTTCCTACGCCAATTGATGTTTCATAACACCCTTTTTCTGTGAGGCGGCACAATATCTTGTGCCGCCTCACGTTATAACGTTGCATATGTACGAATAGAGGATTTTTCTTGTGGAACTACCGTCGAAGATACTGCAGGAGGCTGTTGAGCAGTTGGCCACCCTGCCCGGGGTTGGCAAGCGGTCGGCGTTGCGATATGCGCTGCACCTGCTTGGACGGGACGAGCAGGCCGTGCGCGATATGAGCGAGGCTCTGGTCAGGCTTAAGACTGAACTCCATCATTGCCGCTACTGCCACAACCTGAGCGACACCGAGGTGTGCCCCATATGTAGCAGTGAGAAGCGGCAGAAGGGGCTGGTGTGCGTGGTGGAGAACGTGCAGGACGTGATGGCCATTGAGAACACACAGCAGTACCGCGGCCTGTACCACGTGCTGGGAGGCGTCATATCGCCCATCGACGGCATAGGGGTGCAGGACATCGAGATAGCGAGCCTGCTGCGGCGCGTGGAGACAGGAGACCCAGCTCCCGTAGAGGAAGTCATCATAGCACTGCCCACCACCATGGAAGGCGACACCACGGGCTACTACATACACCGTCAGTTGCAGCCCACCGGCGTGAAGGTGACGACCCTGGCGCGCGGCGTGGCCGTTGGCGACAGCCTCAACTACACCGACGAGATAACCCTCGGGCGCAGCATAGCCCACAGAATACCATTTGAAGGATGAAGATATTGACCACACTGCTCATGATATTGGCATTGATAGGTTGCAACGGCAACCCAGCGATGCCGGTCAACGAAGAAGACAACAGAGATACCATCATCGAATACATGCTGGATGAAGATATCGGCGAGATGCTGCTGGTGGGTTTCAGAGGTGTAGCACTTGATTCCACCGACCATATCTGGCGAGACTTGACGCACTTCCATGTGGGCAGTGTTATACTCTTCGACTATGACGCTGCCTCCGGAAAACGCGGACGTAACATTACCGGCGTGAATCAGGTGCAGAGTCTTTGCCAACAACTACGCCGCGTCAATCCCAACCTGTTGATAGGTATTGACCAAGAAGGTGGCCTCGTGAGCCGACTACACCCACGATACGGCTTCCCCGCCGTAGGCACGCCGCAGGCTTCGGCGACAGCAGGCAACGACAGTGTGCGCAGTTGTGCACGCATGACGGCGCAGATGCTGCAAAAAGTTGGTATCAACCTCAACTTCGCCCCTGTGGCCGACGTGGATGTCAACCCCGACTGCCCCGTCATAGGCAAGCTGGAGCGCAGTTTCTCGGCTTCGCCGGAGAGGGTGACCGAATACTGCCGCATCTGGATTGAGGAACAGGACAGGAAGGGGGTGGCCTCATGCATGAAACACTTCCCAGGACACGGTAGCGCCAAGGGCGATACGCACAAGGGCCTGGTGGATGTGAGCAGCACATGGAAGGAGATAGAGCTGCACCCATACCGTGAGCTTGTAAAGACTGTACCGATGGTGATGACAGCACATGTCATAAACCGCAAGCTCGACCCTGATGGGTTGCCAGCATCGCTCTCGCCACGCATTACTGCATATCTGCGCGACTCGCTGGGCTTCACGGGCGTTATAGTTACAGACGACCTCGCCATGGGAGCGATAGTGAACGAATACTCGTTCGAGACGACACTGAAGATGGCCATCGAAGCCGGTGCTGACATGCTGTGCCTAAGCAACAACGGAGGCACCTACGACAGCGATATGGTACCCAAGGCGGTACGTATAATAAAGAAACTGGTAGCCGACGGCTCCATAAGCGCAGAGCGCATACACACCTCGGCAGAAAGGGTGCGTGCACTGAAGGCCAAAATACAATAAGATTAGAAATTCCAGGTGAAGCCATCGAAGGGGTGCATGCGGTCGAAGCCTTGTTCCTTAGAACGCTCCTGCAAGCGTTTGATGCGCTTGAGACCCCAGCGCCACATCTTGATGTCGAAGATGATGAAGACGATGAAGAGCACTGCGCAAGTGGCCATAACCACCATGCTCTCCTCGCCATAAGCTTCGCCGAGGGTGCCTGAGACCATCAGCAGGGCGTCGTAAGTGCCGTGGAGCAGCATGGGGAATAGAAATGCCTTCCAAAGATGGCTGCGGCGGTGCTCTGGATCGAACTTGGCGAGGGAGACATAATAACCCATGGTGACAGCGAAGAGGAAGTGGGCCGGTACGGCGAGCACGCCGCGCATGAGGGCGGTGACCATCTGGTCGCTACCCTGAAACACATAGCCGACATTCTCTATGCAGGCAAAACCAAGCGAGAGGTAGGCGGCATAGACGATGCCGTCGAAGTACTCGTCGAAGTGGGGGCTGCGCCATATGAGCCACAACAGTAGCAACAACTTGCAGAGCTCCTCGCTGAAACCGGCGACAGCATAGCCATTAAAGATACCGTTCAGCACCGGCATAGTTTCGGCATCGGGTGCAAAGGGCATGATGAGCGCTTCCAAAAGGGCGGCGGGGACCACACTGAAGCAGCCCACAAGGAATACCCATATAAGCTTGCCTAAAGGCTCGGGCTGGTATTTGTCCTTCTTGTAGATGAAGTAGAGCAGCACGATGACCGGAAGCACTGCGGAGATGAAGGCTATGTTCATGGGAATAAACAGTTATAAAAAAAGCGGCTGATCGAAGCCGATCAACCGCTTTTTCACTTATACTATATTACTTGTTGTAGCGCTGGCACTCTTTGGGGGTTACGCAAGTGCCGGTGGCACGAGCGACAAGGATGCGCTCTTCAAGTACCTCGGCGGCGCTAGCACTAATTTCCGGGAGGGTGCGAATGACCTTGTAGGCCTCGAATTTCATCTTGCGGCTGGTGTTGCCCACATGGGTAATCTCGCCGTAAGCCTCGATATAGTCGCCGGCATAGACGGGGGCTTTGAACTCTACCATGTCATAGGCGCAGAAGAGACCTTCGTCGCCGTCCTGTTTGATAAGAAGCTCTGTGGCCACATCGCCGAAGAGGTGAACCATGTGTGCGCCATCAACGAGATTGCCACCATAGTGTGCGTCCTTGGCGCTCATGCGGACGCGGAGCATAGAGGTAACTGCCATAATGTTTCTTTATTTTTTGATGATGTAATCGACGAAGATGCCTGGGGTCTTCACATTCTCAGGGGCGATGCTGCCGGTGGCCACAATCTCCTGCGGCTCGACGATGACGGTGTCAGCGGCGGTAGCCATCATGGGGCTAAAGTTCTGGCTAGTGCCCTTGTACACGAGGTTGCCTTCCTCATCGGAGATGTTGGCACCAATGATGGCGACGTCGGCATGGACGGGTTTCTCAAGGAGATACTCCTTGCCATCAACGGTGACCTTCTGCTTGCCATTCTCAACGACGGTACCGAGACCAGTCTGAGTCAACACACCACCGAGACCGGCTCCGGCAGCACGAATTTGCTCGGCGAGGGTGCCCTGAGGCTGGAGTGTGACCTTCAGTTCCCCGGCGTTCATCTGGTCTATCGTGTTGTTGTTGGTGCCGATATGGGTGGCGATGAGAGCCTTCACCTGATGGTTGGTAATGAGTTTGCCAACACCCACCTCAGGATAGGCGGTGTCGTTGCAAATAATGGTAAGGTCTTTAACATTGCGGGCTACGAGCTCATCAATGAGAGCGATGGGGTTGCCAACGCCAAGGAAACCTCCGACCATAACGGTCATGCCGTCGTGAATCTTGTCGGCGGCCTCTTTTACTGTGACAAATTTGTTCATAACGTATACTTTTTTTATCTATTTTCCGTTACTATTTCAAATTGCAAATATACTACTTTTTTGTAAATTAGAAAAAAAATTTGTGCAGATGCCGAAATATGAGTATCTTTGCATTTGAAAACTAAGGAATAAAAACATGAAGAAATCGCTGTTTTTGACGCTTGGCCTACTGTTGATGGCCTCTTTCGCCAACGCACAGGAATACATAGAACCCACCGAAAAATGGAAAAATGCCGAGGTGTGGGGCAACAATTACCACGGTTGGAGCTATCATCAGGATTGGGAGGTTGACTTCACCGTGGAGAACCAAGACGGACGTTTCACGCCCACCGACGAAGAAATTGCCGAGACTGAGAAACTCATCCAAAAACGTATCGCTTACCTAAACCGTGAGCACTACAATCAAGGCGGCATGTGTCCTGTAGTCGATGAACACATGCGCATGTACCGCCGCCAATATGTCGGCTTCACTAACGACCGTGGAGACCATATCATATGGGTCAACTTTCTGTGGGATGAGAATCTTACAGACGAAAAACTTGCAAGTGACATCCTTCTAACTAAAGGTGGTTGTGGCCATTTCTGGCACGTAAAATGCAACCTCGCCACTCGTAAGGTCTACGGCCTTGAGATTAACGAAGACGGAGACATCCAATATCTACCGCGTGTCAAAAAACCTGCACCACGCATCAGTAAATCGAAAAGCAACAAGAAAATCAAAGTGCGCAAGACCGGTATCATTCACAGCCCTGAAGAAAAGATCTTCAACTAATGGAGCTCCGCCCCCTCATCACCAAGTTCATCAAGTTCGGCATTGTGGGCGCCAGCGGTATGCTGGTGCATTTCAGTGTGCTCTACCTCTTCAAGGAGGTTGTTGGGCTAAACCCTTTTTTAGCCAACACCATCGGCTTTGTCACCGCCGCCACCACAAACTACATCCTCAACCGCATCTGGACATTCCACAGCCAAGAGAAACAAGTTGCCGTTGAGTACCTGAAGTTCATACTCGTATCCGTCATAGGTCTGGGCGTGAACAACGGCACCATGTGGATTACAGGAAATCTGCTGCCCGACTGGTTCGACGACTGGCGTTTCTACCTTATATGGGTGTTCGCCGTCGGTGTCACCACACTGTGGAATTTCTTTGGCAACATGCTCTTCACTTTCCGCAAAAAACAGTGAATAGTTCGACCCCCTAAAACGCCCTGCCACAGGTTGTGGCAGGGCGTTTTATAATGGTCCTACAACCATGCAATTCTAAATTTTTATTACAGCCAATTCTCTGTATAACAACAGTTAATACTATACCAGAACATACTAGGACAAAAAAAATTTTGCCATATTGGAAAAAGGTTGTACTTTTGCACCCGATTTCGAGAGAGACAAACGGGGTATTAGCTCAGTAGGCTAGAGCGCTTGCATGGCATGCAAGAGGTCATCGGTTCGACTCCGATATACTCCACAAAACAAAGAAGGGTCGACATAACGGCCCTTTTTTAGTAAAAAGCTAACAGGTGACTCACCAACACCAAATACGGGGTATTAGCTCATTTGGTAGAGCGTCAGGTTCGCAATCTGAAGGCAACGGGTTCGACTCCCGTATACTCCACAACCCAAAACACTTTTAACTGTGAACATTCTTCTACTTGGTGGAGGCGGCCGCGAACACGCTATAGCCACAAAAATAGTGCAAAGCAAGCGCTGCAGTAAGTTATTCATTGCCACAGGCAACGCAGGTACCGCAGAAGTTGGGGAGAACGTCAAAATCAACCCAGAAGACTTCGCAGAGGTAGAACACTTTGTGTTAGACAACCGCGTTGAGATGCTCGTCGTGGGTCCCGAGGCACCCCTTGTGGCCGGCATAGCCGACCATTTCGCCAACACCCCGGTCCTCAAGGACGTCATGGTCGTTGGTCCCAGCCGTCAGGGCGCCATGCTCGAAGGCAGCAAAGACTATGCCAAGGCCTTCATGACGCGCCACAAGATTCCCACGGCACAGTACCGCACCTTCACCGCCGACACACTGAAAGAGGGAGAGGCTTTCCTCGACACTCTCAAGGCCCCTTACGTCCTAAAAGCCGACGGTCTTGCCGCTGGCAAGGGTGTCCTCATCGAGGAAGACCTGGCTACCGCCAAGGCCCACCTACGCGACATGCTCGCCGGCCAGTTCGGTGCCGCCAGCGCAAGTGTGGTAATAGAGGAGTACCTCAGCGGTATCGAGCTCAGCGTCTTCATTCTCACCGACGGCAACCACTACTTGATGTTGCCATCAGCCAAAGACTATAAGCGTATCGGCGAAGGCGACACCGGTCTCAACACCGGCGGCATGGGCTCTATCAGCCCCGTACCGTTCGCCGACAAAGACTTCATGAAGAAGGTCGAAGACCGCATCGTAAAACCCACCGTCCGCGGACTGCGCGACGAGAAGATAGACTACCGTGGTTTCATATTTATAGGCCTGATGAATGTCAACGGCGACCCCTATGTTATAGAGTATAATGTACGCATGGGAGACCCCGAGACCGAAAGTGTATTCCCACGAATCAAAAGCGACGTAGTAGAACTCTTTGAGAACACCGCCAAAGGTTCGCTTGACCACTGCACACTGACGGTCGACAGCCGCACCGCAGCATGCGTCATGATGGTTGCCGGCGGCTATCCCGGCAGCTACGAGAAAGGCAAAACCATATCTCTTGGCGAGGATGCCGATGACGTGCTGGTATTCCACTGCGGCACCAAGCGAGGCAACGACGGCCAGCTGCTCACCAACGGCGGCCGCGTCATCTGCACCACTGCCCTCGCCGCCACATTGCCAGAGGCTCTCATGAAGAGCTATAATCGCGCCACTACCATCCAGTGGGACGGCAAATATTACCGCCGCGATATCGGCCAAGATTTACTTAAGCTTATGATTTAGCCTCGTAGGTCTGGAAGATCACGAGCCAGCCCTCGGTACTGAGTGAAAACTCGGTGCCGAGGGCTTCGTTTAATGTAGCCTGCCACCAACGGCGGGCGTGGAAGCCGTCAAGCTCCCATTTCAATCCTTTACTGGCGATTGGCACATCCGGCGTCATCGTAAACACACTCACCTGCTGGCGCGGAAAACTGGAGAAAGTGCGCTCGCCCTTGATAGCCACAAAACGGCCGTAATCGGTGAGCATTTCAATGTCGGCACCGGGATACTCCTCGGCGAACGTCACCAAATAACTGATGTTACCCATCGTATGGTCCTCGCGCTTACCGGTGGCGCCCACAATCGTGAAGCGAGTATCGGTAAGAGGGAAATGCGCTGTTGCATACACCATGGCCTTGTGAAGGTCGTTGTAGTCCTGCTCGTCGACCTCAAGCCAGCGGTCGCCAAGCTGTTGCCTGTCGCTTTCGGTCAATGAATCCCCATCACCAACCACAACATAAGGGACCTCCATAGAACACACCGACCACTGCTCATAGGCACTGTCGCAGCACACGACAAAGTCCGCCTCGCGTAGAGCCTGCAAGGGCACATGGTGCGTGGGGAAGTCGCCCGCCGCCAGTATCACGATATGCTTTCTTTCCTCCATCTGATCAGTCCCAGTATGCAGAACACCTCGAACACAGCGTATAGCACCGCCGAGGCATAATTTCCGGTGAGGACGAATATCACTATCATCATCGGCTCGACAATCATCCAGCAGAACCACTGCTGCCACCATTTGTGGGCCAACATGAGCATGCCCACTATTGTCAGCGCCGACGACACGCCATCGAGCACCGAGAGATGGATGATGCGCCCGCTGGGCAGAGTGTAAGTGCTCTGGTTGAAGTAACCCAGCAGCCATGTCAGCACCACGCTGAGCACCACCGTGAGGGTGACTATCTGCCACCAATAGTTGCGCGGGCACGAGGAGATATGGCGTTCGCCGCCGTGGTCCTCCTTGCGTTTCTGTATCACACCGCGCCACACAAGGATGCCATAGACCGACATCACGAAATTATAGACGCAGATGGCGCCGTTGGCGTAGATAGCGCTACTGAAGTCAATCACAGCGTAGAACGCCGACATAAGCAGGCTGAGCGGCCAAAACCAGCGGTCCGCCCTATATTCGCTGACGATATAGAACAGACCGATGGTTGCGCCGATTATTTCAAAAACATCCATTAGAAGCGGTATATCACGCGGCCCATGAAGTTGATGCCGGGCTGCTGCAAGTAGGCACGGTCGTGTCCGTAATAGATCACCGACGGGTCACTCCAGTCGTCGGCATCGGTCCAGTCACCCACCCATGCATTGAGGCGGTACTGGTGGTTCAGCACATTGTTGACCACCAACTGGGCCTCTATCTCGTTGGTGCCCTTAAGCTGCCACGTGTAGGAGGCCTTCAGGTTGAGCAAGAAATAGGGGTCTATGGCGTAGACCTCGCGGCCGGTATTGTCGGCATATTGTTTGCCCACATACTTGCCGATAACCTGCAACTTGGCATTCTTGACCGGAGTAAAGGTGGCGATAGCGGAGCCTATCACCGAGGGCGACAACGAGAGGTCGGTGGTTTCCTTGTGGTAAGCGCCACTGGCAACGTCCGTCCACGATGTGTCGG
The DNA here is from genome assembly GCA_902777005.1 of uncultured Bacteroidota bacterium. Lineage (GTDB taxonomy): Bacteria > Bacteroidota > Bacteroidia > Bacteroidales > P3 > Colimorpha. Next base: position 58,828 of record CACYSB010000002.1, on the reverse strand, counting down.
TGCCGACGATGATGCGGTTGGTCGAGTCGCCATCGACGGCGAAGTCATAGAAGCTATAGTCAACCGCCTTGTTCATGCTCAGCGTCACATTGGCGTCCATGCGGAACCAGTCGGTCACCTTGTATCCGGCCTGCAATTCAATGCCGAGGCGGTAGCTCTTCTCCACATTCTCCATCAGAGCGTAGCCGCTGCTGCTCACGTCGCCGTTGGGCGTCATCTGGTTCTTATAGAGCATGGCGTAAAGGTTGGCGCTGGTATTCCAACGTCTTTGGGCAATCTGGTAGCCCAGCTCGATATCGAGCAGGGTCTCGGGCAGGATGGTGTCGCCACGACCGATGGCATCCTTTATGTCGCTGCGGCGCGGCTCACGATTGCTGATGCCGGCCACCAGATAGGCGCGCTGCTGGTCGTTCAGGCGCAGGTTTATACCGGCCTTGGGGTTGAAGAAGAGGTAGTTGGCCTTGAAGTCCATGTCGAACATATCGTCGGCCCAGCCATACACCTTATAATTAACAGTGCGCAACTGCACATCGGCATAGGCGTTGAAGTTGTCGCTGAAGTCATAGTTTGCCTTGGCATACACCGTGTTGTCTATCTTGTCGCCGTAGTTGCGATACCACTCATAGGGGGTCTCGACGTGTACCGCCGTATCGCGGAACCAGATGACGTTGCCGAAATGTTCGCCACGATAGTACAGGAAGTTGTCTCCGAAAGAGAGTCCGAGCTTCTCCCCATTGTAATGAGCCGACAGATTGGCGGTGTAGGCGCTGTTGTACATCTGCTTGCGGGTGACGAAATTATGCTTCTTGCCATCGTCGATGCTCTTGAGTCCCACATCCTTGTACTTCTTGCGTTTCATCTGCTCGTAGTAGCCGTCGCCGTGGGTAAAGTCAAAGGCGGCGTTGATGCTCCACTTGTCGGTTAGCAGGTGCGATATGTAAAGCTGGTAGTGGCGCTGCCAGTAGTTGTCGGTCTCGTTGGGGTAGTACATGGTGTTGCCGTCCATATCGTACTTGCCAGAGGGGTTATAGGTCGGGTCCTTGTCCAGCTCGTCGGCAGAGGCGCCGTCCCATGTGATACCGGTAGTCTGGCTGCCAATGATGGTGAGCAGCTTGATGAGCGTGCGCTTGCCATACCAGCTGAGGCTGCCGAAGAAACTCTGCTGGTCGGTGCCCCAGCTGCGGATGTATCCGTCGCTGGTCAGGCCGCTGTAGGCGAAGTCGAAGCTCAGGCCGCTCTTCATGATGCCCGTACCGGCACAGATGCTGTACTGGCGTGTGTTCCAGCTGCCTAAACCAAGGTCAGCCTCACCGTAGGCTTTGTTCTGGGCATTGAGGGTCTGCATGTTGATGGCCGCGCCGAAAGCAGGGCTGCCGCCGTTCGAGGCACCCACGCCGCGCTGTATCTGGATGCTCTGCGCCATACCACCGAGGTTGGGGATATTGTACCAGAAAACCTCCTGGCTCTCGGGGTCATTGAGAGTGATGCCGTTGATATTGACGTTGATACGGCTGCCGTCGACACCACGGATGCGCAGTGCGGTAGAGCCCACACCGCCATTCTCGCCGCTTGCCACCACCGAAGGCTGTGTCTCGATCATAAACGGCAGGCTGATGCTGGCGCGGGCCTCATCGAGCTCCCTGCGGTCGAGGTCGCTGGTAGTCAGCGGCGTCTTGTTGCTCACGCGCGCATCCTGGATAATAACCTCATCGAGGCGACGCACAGTGTCCTGCGCCTTCAAAGAGTTAGTATTAAATGTAAAAAGGGAGGTGCCTAAAACCAGGCAGGCTATCATCTGCCGGCGGCTGATACTGGTGGCCTCAAAAAAGCGATAGCGGCCACAGCTGATGTTGTGTTTTACCATAGTCTTTTTCCTTACGCGGGCATTATCCCGATCAAGTTTTGAGGGTGTATTCTCAGCAGTTTATGCATCTACCGTGCTGTAGACGTGCATCATAAACGCACCCCTTTGTGAACTCTTCACGCCGCAAAGATACAAAAAAATTGGAAATAAGTGATTAGGAAATAGATTTTATTTTGCAACGAAGCCACTCCACTGGAGCGCCGGTGGCGCTCAGCCACCGCTCCGTATCCGGTCCGACTGTTCTACGGTTGTTTACCGGTTGTTCTATGATTTAAACCGTAGAACAATGGTAGAACAAACGGGGAAGTGACGGAGAGAGGACGGAGGGGAGACAGCGAGGCAGCAGGCAAAACACTATGCAACAAGGGGTTGCCGGCTATTAACAGAAAATAACTTTGCCATGTCGATTCTTTTTATTATCTTTGCAACGCTTTTTTTAACTAAAACACGAATCAACTTGATGCGTAACATAAAACATATCATTGTGATACTTGGGCTGTTGGCTGTGCCGGCCATGGTGGTGGCGCAGAACGACGACCCACAGAAGAAATCGGAAATCAGGGTAGGCAAGCTGGATGTCATTTACGAGGAGGAAGAGTTCAAGGGTCTGCAGATAGACCAGCAAGAAGACGAGGAAACTGACGACTACATTTACCAGGCGCCCTACCTGGTGAAGCCCGAAGACGATGACGACGACGAGGGGACGCTGCAGCCCTTCACCCTCGACGACGAGGGCGTGGACAGCGAGGAGGATATCATCTGGGAGGCTTTCGACACGATGGCCATCCACCTGCCGAAGCTGAACCCCGCAAGCATCACCGAGCCCATAGTGCTCGACCTGCCTAAGTTCAGCTGGCCCACACCGACCACGGCGCGTGTGTCGAGCCATTTCGGCCGCCGTCGCCGCCGCTGGCACTACGGCCTCGACCTGGCGCAGCCTACGGGTGAGCCCATATATGCCGCGTTCGACGGCGTGGTGCGCATCTCGAAGCGCAACCGCAGCTACGGCAACCTGGTCATCATACACCATGCCAACGGTCTTGAGACCTACTACGCCCACATGTCGAAGCGCGAAGTGGCTGTGGGCGACCACGTGAAGAGTGGCGACCTGATAGGCCTCTGCGGCAACACAGGCCGTTCGTTTGGCAGCCACCTGCACTTCGAGATACGCTACATGGGCAACGCCATGAACCCCGAGGACGTGGTGGACTGCAGCACGCACGACTTGATAAACAAGCAGCTGACGCTGACGTCCGACTCGTTCCGCAAGGTGGGCAACAGCCGCGTGGGCGGCAAGGCCTCTGGTGGCAGCAGCGGTGCCGCATCGTCGAGCGGTTGGTACCGCGTGCGCAGCGGCGACACCTTGGAGAAGATAGCACGCCGCAACGGCACCACCGTGAAGCGGCTGTGCCAGCTCAACGGCATCAGCGCCACCTCGACGCTGCGCGTGGGGCAGAAGCTTAAGGTGAGCGGCAGCGCTTCCGCGGCAGGGAAGTCAAGCGCATCCGCGAAATCGGGCAAGGACAGCAAAACCTCGGGCGGCGCAGGCACCTACACCGTCAAAAGCGGCGACACCCTCTACAGCATTGCCAAGCGCAACGGCACCACGGTGAAGAAGCTCTGCCAACTGAACGGCATCGGCGAGAACGCCAAGCTGCGTGTGGGACAGAAACTGCGAGTGAAATGAGAATAGACATACTGACACTGTTCCCGAACATGATGACCATGTTCTTCGAGGAGAGCATCCTCAAGCGGGCCCAGAAGAAGGGCCTTGTGGAGGTTGTGTTCCACGACTTGCACGACTATTCGCTCACCAAGTATGGCTCTGTCGACGACTACCCCTACGGCGGCGCTGCAGGCATGGTGATGGCGGTGGAGCCGCTGGCCAACTGCATCGAAGGGCTGCAGAAAGAACGCACATACGACGACATCATATACACGGCGCCTGACGGCGAGATGCTTACGCAGCCGATGGCCAACCAGCTGTCGTTGGCACAGAATTTGATGGTGCTATGTGGGCACTACAAGGGAGTGGACGAGCGCGTGAGGGAGCATTTCATCACCAAAGAGATAAGCATCGGCGACTATGTGCTCACGGGCGGCGAGCTGGCCACGGCGGTGATATGCGACGCGGTGATAAGGCTGGTGCCGGGAGTGATAGGCGACGAGCAATCGGCCCTTGGCGACTCGTTCCAGGACGGCCTTGTAGCTCCGCCCGAATACACGCGGCCGCCGGAGTTTCGCGGATGGAAAGTGCCAGACGTGCTCCTCAGCGGCAACCACGCCAAGATAGAGCAATGGCGCATGGAACAGGCAATACAGCGCACCAAAGAACGTAGACCAGAATTACTAAAAAACACCAAGATATGACAGAATTTGAGAAATACGCCACCAAGCACCGTGGTATAAGCAGCACGACCTACGCCAAGTACACGTCGGCCATCAATAACTCGCTGACCCCGTATATAGTTGAGGAGCGCCAGCTGAACGTGGCCCAGATGGATGTCTTCAGCCGCCTGATGATGGACCGCATCATCTTCCTCGGCACCGCCATCGACGACTACACCGCCAACGTCATCCAGGCCCAGCTGCTCTTCCTCGAGAGCGTGGACCCCACCAAGGACATACAGATATACCTCAACTCGCCCGGAGGCTCGGTGTATGCCGGCCTCGGCATATATGACACCATGCAGTACATCCAGCCGAAGGTGAGCACCATCTGCACGGGCCTGGCCGCCTCGATGGCCAGCGTGCTGCTCTGCGCCGGTGAGAAAGGCCGCCGCTGCGCCCTGCCGCATGCACGCGTGATGATACACCAGCCCATGGGCGGCGCCGACGGACAGGCCACCGACATGGAGATTACCGTGCGCGAGATACTGAAGCTCAAGAAAGAGCTCTACGAGATCATCGCCAAGCACAGCGGCCAGCCCTTCGAGCAGGTGGAGAAAGACAGCGACCGCGACCACTGGTTCACCGCCGAAGAGGCCCTCGCCTACGGTATGATTGACGAAGTGCTGACGAAGAAATGAATATAAAGATCAAGAATACGAGCCACCACCCGCTGCCGAAGTATGAAACGGCGCAGTCGGCGGGGATGGATTTGAGGGCGTACTTGCCGGAAGGGCCGGTGACGCTGAAGCCTATGGAACGCGGCTTGGTGAAGACGGGGCTCTTCATGGAACTGCCGGCGGGCTATGAGGCGCAGGTGCGCCCGCGTAGTGGCCTGGCGCTGAAGAAGGGCATCACCGTGCTCAACTCGCCCGGCACCATTGACGCCGACTACCGCGGCGAGATATGCGTGATATTGATAAACCTCTCGCAAGAGGACTTCGTAATCAACGACGGCGAGCGCATTGCCCAGATGGTTATCGCCCGCCACGAGCAGGCTGAAATCATCCAGGTGGAAGAACTCACCGACACCGAGCGTGGCGCCGGCGGCTTCGGACATACGGGGAAGCAATGAGAGTGGTTAGTGGTCAGTGGTTAGTGGTTAGTAGGCTGACGCATCGTATCGTCTTCCTTTTTGCGATGATGTCGCAACTGCTTGTCTCCTGCCATGCGCAGACAACGAGACTTTCTGTAGGTGCCGAAGTGTTGCTTTCTTCATCAGAGTATTTTTACCCTCTAAAGAACAGCCATGTCGCCGTGGTGGCTAACCAGACCTCCATGGTGGGCAGCAGCCACCTCGTAGATACCCTGTTGGCCATGGGTGTCAACGTGGTGAAGATATTCTGTCCTGAGCATGGCTTCCGTGGCACCGCAGCGGCTGGAGCACATGTCGACAACAGCATCGATGCAAAGACAGGACTCCCCATCATCTCACTCTATGGCAAGAACAAGAAACCAACATTGGAACAGCTTGCTGACGTCGGTGTGGTGGTCTTCGACCTGCAGGATGTGGGATGCCGCTTTTATACCTATATCTCCACGCTGCACTATGTGATGGAGGCCTGTGCAGAGCGCGGCATCTATGTCATAGTGCTCGACCGCCCCAACCCCAACGGTCACTACGTCGACGGCCCGGTGCTCGACACCGCGCACTACCGTTCCTTCGTGGGCATGCACCCTGTACCGGTGGTCTACGGCATGACGATAGGGGAGTACGCCCAAATGATTAACGGCGAAGGGTGGCTGGACCTGCGTGAAGGCTTGAGGTGCGGTCTCAATGTTGTGCCGATGCGGGGATATAAGCGCGACTCGGTAGGCTACGAGTTGCCAGTCGCCCCGTCACCAAACCTGCGCACGGCGCATGCTGTGGCCCTCTATCCGAGCCTCTGCCTCTTCGAGGGCACCAACTGCGGCGTTGGTCGTGGCACAGACTACCCCTTTGAGTGGGTCACCTACGAGAAAGACACCCTCGACCTGCGGCAGGAACAGGCCCCGCAGGCCTTTAGTTTACAATACTTGATGGAGATGTACCGCCGTGTGCCGAAAGGAAAGTTCTTCCTCAAGAACAACTTCTTCGAGAAGCTGGCCGGGAACGGCGACCTGCGCAGGCAGATTGAGCGGGGCATGAGCGAAGAGGAAATCCGCGCCACTTGGCAACCCGCCCTCGACCAATTCAAGGAAATCAGAGAAAAATATTTAATATACAAATAACATGAAGAAAGTAATCGTTATGATGGCAGCCGCCGCCATGCTGTTCAGCGCCTGCTGCACGAAACAGTGTGACACCCCCAGCGTTTCGGGAGTGGTTATGGAGAACATCCTCGCCCGCAAGAGCGTGCGCTCCTACAACGGCGACACCATTCCCGCTGCGGTGATGGAAGATCTGCTCAGAGCCGCAATGGCTGCCCCTACGGGTATGGACATCCGTCCCTGGTGCTTCGTGGTGCTCACTGACAAGAGTGAGTATGAGACCATATTCGATGGCAACGGCAATATGAAGAAATTCATGGAGAGTGGTGCTATCATCGTGGTATGTGCTGACACCACCGTCACGCGTCCCACTCGCGAGGACCCCGATGGGCCAGCTGTAACACGTCCAAACCCCATGTGGCGTGATGACGTTGCAGCCGCTACCGAGAACCTCCTGCTGGCGGTTGAAGCATATGGCCTCGGTGCCTGTTGGACGGCCTGCTATCCCTTCCCCAACACTATGGCTCCTGTTAAAGCCGCTCTTGGCCTGCCAGAAACGGTGATACCGTATGCTGTGGTGCCCATCGGCTATCCCGCCACCGAGAACACACCCAAGGACAAATGGGACATCAGCCGCATACATTACGGCCGCTGGTAAGCAAACAAAGGAAAAAGAAAAGGTGTCACCCTCACGGATGACACCTTTGTTTTTTAGTGTCCGTAATCGGACATAAACTTGATGCGCATGAGGCGTATCTCCTCTTCTGTGTAATCTGGATCGTCGCTGAACTCCTCGTAAGCCTCCTCAAGGGAGTCGCTTTCGGAGTTGCGCCAGTAGTCAAGCAGAACCTCTTGATGATCCTCCTCGATATTATCGTTGATATAATAGTCTATGTTGAGCTTGGCCCCGCTGGCAATGATGTGCTCCATCTCCGTCAGCAGTTCCGACATGTTGATGCCCTTGCCAGCAGCGATATCCTCGAGACTCTTGCGGCGGTCTATAGACTGTATGATGTATACCTTGAGGCCCGATTTGTTGACAGCAGAGCGCACAACGATGTCCTGTGGACGCTCTATGTCGTTATCGTCGACGTACTGTTTGATGAGCTCAATGAATGGTGCACCATGTTTCTGCGCCTTTGCGATACCTACGCCGGAGCAATGCGCCAGCTCTTCAATGGTACAGGGATACTGTAGCGTCATATCTTTCAACGAAGTATCCTCAAAGATAACATACGCAGGCAACTTCTCACGAGTGGCAATGCTTCGACGCAGACTCTTGAGTTGTACATATAAGGCCTCGTCACCCGCAGCGGAAGCACCACCGGCGTTGGCTGCCAGCTCCTCCTCGTCCTCTTCGGCAGCAGCAGAATAGTCATGGTCGCATGTAACGAGTATGCTATACGGCTTTTTGAGGAATTTAGCGCCTGCAGGAGTAACTTTAAGTACACCGTACTGCTCAATCTCCTTCTGCAGCAAGCCCTCAAACTGTGCCTGGCGCAGCACTGCTTTCCAGAAGAGATTATTCTTGTCTGTACCGGCGCCGAACTGTTCCAGCTCGTCTAAGTGATAATTCTTGGTGCTGGCGTTGCGGCGTCCCATGAGTACATCCACGATCTCTTTAGGCTTGAATGCCTGCTTCATGGCAATTATTGTTTCTATTGCCATAGCAACCTCTTCCTTGGCCTCCTCCTGAGGCTTTGGATGCAGACAGTTATCACAATTGCCGCAATATGGCTCGGAGTAATCCTCACCAAAGTAACGCAATATATTCAGGCGACGGCAGGCAGAGCTCTCGGCATAAGAGACCATTTCCTGCACTAGCTGGCGGGCCATCTCCTGCTCAGTGACGTTCTTCTCAGTAAAGAACTTGTATAGCTTCTCAACGTCCTGCTCGCTATAGAAAGCTATGCATCGTCCCTCACCACCATCACGGCCGGCGCGGCCTGTCTCCTGGTAGTAACCCTCAATACTCTTGGGTATATCATAGTGGATGACAAAACGCACGTCGGGCTTGTCGATTCCCATACCAAATGCAATGGTAGCCACGATGACGTCAACTTCCTCCATGAGAAACTTGTCCTGATTCTCGGCGCGCACCTTGTTGTCAAGACCTGCGTGGTATGGCAACGCCTTGATACCATTGATCACAAGCAACTCGGCAAGGTCTTCTACCTTTTTGCGTGTCAGGCAGTATATAATACCACTCTTGTTGGGGTTTTCCTTGATAAAACGGATAATCTCCTTATGGAGCAGCATGGGATCGGAGGGCTTGGGACGCACTTCGTAGTACAGGTTGGGACGGTTGAACGACGACACAAAGGTCTTGGCTTTTTCCATGCCAAGGTTCTTGATGATATCCTGCTGCACCTTGGGCGTAGCCGAAGCGGTGAGGGTGAGTATAGGCACATTGGGCTGTATAGCCTTGATGGCTTCGCGCAGACGGCGGTATTCGGGGCGGAAATCATGTCCCCATTCAGATATGCAATGTGCTTCGTCAATAGCGAAGAAAGTAATCTTTATCTGTTTTAGTAGCTCAATGGTGTCATCCTTAGAGAGGGTTTCGGGTGCGACATACAGGAGTTTTGTGTCTCCCTTAAGCAGATCCTCTTTAACTTCAGTCACTTGCTGTCGAGAAAGCGAAGAGTTAAGGAAGTGTGCTACACAGTCGCTGCCCGATGTGTAGCGCACAGCATCCACCTGGTTTTTCATCAGTGCTATCAACGGCGACACAACCACGGCAGTACCCTTGAGAATCATGGCTGGCAACTGGTAGCACAGGCTCTTGCCACCACCGGTTGGCATTATAACAAAAGTGTCATTGCCGTCCAGCAGGCTTTGTATGATAGCCTCCTGGTCGCCTTTGAACTTGTCAAAGCCAAAGATTTCTTTAAGATATGTATGTAAATCTTTCATCTCTTACAACAATATTTGACACAAAGCTGCGTTATTCAAAGTACTTTAACGAACAGTGTGTTTAAACGTTTACAAAGATACAAAAAAACGTTGAACTGACCAAATAAAAAATGCAGTGAAGAGCCGTGAAGAAATAAAACAAATTGCCGCTCAGGTAATTACTGACGAAAAAAAAGCAGTAGAAAACCTGCTTAACCACATAGATGATGCCTTTGCCGAAGCTGTCGAAACCCTGTTTTCAACCTCCGGACGCGTTGTTGTAACCGGTATTGGCAAGAGTGCCAACATCGCCACAAAGATTGTCTCAACCATGAATTCCACTGGCACACCGGCACTGTTCCTGCATGCCGCCGATGCCATCCACGGCGACCTGGGCATGGTACGCCCCGACGACGTGGTGATATGTATCTCCAAAAGCGGCAACACACCAGAGATAAAGGTACTCGTGCCCCTTATCAAGAACTTCGGCAACCGCATTATCGCCATTGTCGGCAACCGAGATTCGTTCCTCGCCCACGAGGCAGACATAGTGCTCGACACAACCGTGGAGCACGAGGCATGCCCCAACAATCTGGCACCTACCAGCAGTACCACGGCCCAGCTGGTCATGGGCGATGCACTCGCTGTGGCACTCATTGAGTGCCGCAACTTCTCGGCACGCGACTTTGCTCGCTTCCACCCCGGCGGAGCCCTCGGCAAGCAGCTCTATCTGCGTGTAGCCGACCTATACATACAAAACGAGCGCCCGGCAGTACCGCCAACGGCAACCATCGATGAGACTATCCTAGAGATGACCTCCAAACGCCTCGGATGCACCGTGGTCATGGAGAACGACACCATACGCGGCATAATAACCGACGGCGACCTGCGCCGCATGATGCAAACATTCCATTCACCGCAGACCGCTGCCGACATCATGCATCCTAATCCACGTACCATCCTCGACAGCGAATATGCTGTCAATGCACTGCAGCTTATGCGCAACAATTCCATCACGCAACTCATCGTCGTCGATGCCGACAACCACTACCTCGGCATCATCCACATACATGATATATTAAGAGAAGGCATAATATGAAGCTCTACACCGACAAAGTCGTAAAAATATACCGCTCGCGCACTGTCGTGAAAGAGGTGTCAGTAAGCGTAAGCCAAGGTGAGATTGTTGGTCTGCTCGGCCCCAACGGCGCCGGTAAGACCACCACTTTCTACATGGTCGTGGGCATCATAAAGGCTAACAGTGGCAGGGTGTTCTTCGAGAGCACCTGCGAGGCCGATAAGAACAATCCTATGTTCGAACACAAGCATGCCGAACGCCCCGAAGGCAATGCACCGTGGCGCCTCGAGATTACCGACTTACCAATGTACCGCCGCTCACAGATGGGCGTGGGCTATTTAGCCCAGGAAGCCTCTGTCTTCCGCCAGATGTCGGTAGAGGACAATATAGCATCCATCCTTGAATTCCGCAAGGACCTCAACAAGGAGCAGCAGCAGGAGAAGTTGGAGTCGCTCCTCGACGAGTTCCGCCTTCAGCACATACGCAAGAGCAAGGGCATCCAGCTCAGCGGTGGCGAACGACGCCGTACTGAAATTGCCCGCGCTCTGGCCAACGACCCAATGTTCCTGCTGCTCGACGAGCCCTTCGCCGGTGTCGACCCCATAGCCGTGCAGGACATCCAGGACATCGTGGCGCACCTCAAAGAGCGTAACATCGGCATCCTCATCACCGACCACAACGTGCGCGAGACCCTCGCCATCACAGACCGCGCCTACCTCCTCTATGAGGGCAACGTGCTGCACCATGGCACCCCCGAAGAAATGGCCAATGACCCTGACGTGAGAGAGAAATACCTCGGCCGCGACTTCGAGCTGCGCCGAGCCAAAACCCAACAGATATGAACCGCTATTGTGTCATCATGGCCGGCGGCATAGGCAGCCGCTTTTGGCCTCTCAGCAAGAACAACTATCCTAAACAGTTCCTCGACATACTCGGCACCGGCAAGAGCTTCATACGTGCCACATACGAGCGATTCCTGCCCCTTGTGCCGTCGGAGAACTTCATCGTCGTCACAAACGCCGCCTACAAAGACCTAGTCATGCAGCAACTCCCAGAAATCAAAGAGGAGAACGTGCTATGCGAGCCCATGCGCCGCAACACAGCACCCTGCATAGCCTACGCTGTATACCACATCCTTAGCCAGTGCCCCGAAGCCTCCATTGCCGTAACACCAGCCGACCACCTCGTCACCAATGAGGTGGAGTTCCAGCGCATCATAGGCCGCGGACTCGACTTTGTGGAGCACAACCGTGAGGCTCTCATGACCATCGGCATCAAGCCTTCGCGCCCCGAGACAGGCTACGGATATATAGAAGTATCATCCAAGCCTGGCGACGACATCGTCCCTGTGGCCTCCTTCAAGGAAAAGCCCGACCTCGAGACTGCCAAGCAGTTCCTCGCTGCAGGCAACTTCTTCTGGAACTCTGGCATCTTCCTATGGAGCACCAACGCCATAATGGATGCCTTCCGCCAGTACCTGCCCGACCTTGTGCGCCTCTTCGATGAGGGCAAAGCCAAGTTCGGCACCCCGCAGGAGCAGGCTTTCATCAACGCCCAGTTCGAGCACTGCGAGAACATAAGCATCGACTACGGTGTCATGGAACGCGTGGTAAACGTGAACGCGACCGAAGAGAGCGAACGTTTATCCATGCACACTGTCGCCGCCGACTTCGGTTGGAGCGACATCGGCACCTGGGGCTCGCTCTACACCCATGCCGCCCACGACGAGGCGCAGAACGCCGTCAGCGGCCATGCCGTCATTGTTGACACACAAGACAGCGTAGTCAACATAGAGAATGGCTACGAGGCCATCGTCCAGGGCCTCGACCACTGCCTTGTGGCCCTGCGCGACCACTCGCTGCTGGTATGCCGTCTCGACGACGAGCAGCAGATAAAACACTGGGTTGAGAAACTCTGACAACACAAAGGCGGGCCGCTCAATGAGCGGCCCGCCTTCTTTTCTACCTCTTAGTTTAAAAAGAGGTCAACCGGCATGCCCTCTATTTCCACAGTCCTGTAGCTGCGGGCGAAACTCATGATGTTCTGCACCACTTGTTCCGAGGGGCGTATGTCTGTGCTTGCAGGCGAAAATGTGTCAATGCTTGTAAAATCGTATTCCTGCATCATACGCGCCGTATTTTGGTTATTATTAAATTCACCAATAATAACTCCCTTGTTGCACTTTTATTGTGCAGGAATAAAAATTTAACATATCCCTCCCTCCGGAGGCTCAATCAGTATATGTACAATGTTGTCCCATCCTTGTCGGCACGGTACTGGTGCAGGGTGCACACCGTCGAGGAGCCCTCGAGCGGCGTGCCGCTGGATATAACCTCGAAGCGTGAGCCACACGAGGGACAGGTCAGCGTCACAGCGTTGTGGTCGTCGTCAGGCAGCATGCGCACATCGTGGTCCTGCGGACAGGCACACTCAAAAGCCATGTACTCGCCGAAGCCTGAGCAGCGCACCAATATGCCGCGATGCCCTTTGTTGAGCACCACGGTGCCGCCAACGTTGTTGTAGATATCAGGATAGTCGGGCAGGTATATCGCCCCCGTCTCCCCTATTGGCACATTGCAGCGGTCACGCTTGCATCCGGCAAGCAGCAACAATGCCAACGCAACCACTATGTACCTCGATAATTTCATGTTTTACTTCCCGTGAGGATAGTCGCCATATATGGTCTTCATCACCACCGTGGCCACCGTGCGCATGGTCTCTGCGCTGAGGTTGTCCAGGTTGTCGGTGGTGGTGTGCCAGTGCGAGAAGAAGCTGGTGGTACCGCTGTTCTGCACGATGTCCACCATCGGTATGCCGGCAATCTGGTTCACATACATGTGGTCGTCGAGTATGGGATCGGTGTTCTGCGCCACGAAGATGTTGCCGTAACCCAGCGCAGCGGCCACACCCCATATCTTGTCCGTGAGTCCCGGGGCATAATGGCGGCTCACCTGCTCCTTGGTGTAGCGCGGCTGCATGGTACCCACCATGTCGAACAGCACGCCGTACACAGCCGAATAGGCCGGCACATGGCGGTTCTGTGCCCAATGCTGCGAGCCCTTGCACCATGTGTTGTCCTCGTAGGTGTCGGCCCACTCGGGCTGCCCCTGGTCCTCCACGTCGAAGAAGATGAAATCCACGCCCACGCTTGGCGGCATCTGGCTCATCGTGCGCGCCATCTCCATAAGCACAGCCGCTCCCGAAGCGCCGTCGTTGGCGCCTGGCACCGGCTTGCTGTGGTTGCCCTCGTCGGGGTCGTGGTCAGCCCACATGCGGCTGTCCCAGTGCGCCGCCAACAGCACACGCTTGGCGGCCTGCGGATTGAGCGACGCTATGATGTTGCGGCCCGGCACCGTACTGCCGTCCCAAAGGGTGGCCTTGAAGGGCTGCACCACGACGGTGTCGCACCAACGCGCCATCTGCGCCTCTATAAATTCAGCACACTGCCCCCAAGCCTTGGAGCCCGGTATGCGGTTGCCGAAAGCAAGCTGTGCGGCAGCATAGCTGTAGGCCGAGTCAGCATTAAACTCAGGCACGGCAACCTGAGTGTAGTCCGTCGACGGTGCCGACGGACGCTCTGTCGGTTTATGCTTGCAGCCTGCCAGCACAAGCAAGCAGGCTGCAATGATTGCAAGTCTTTTCAACTCTTAAGTTTTAATTCTTGACTATTTCAGACGCTCTGCATACTCGCAGGTGCGGGTGTCGACCTTGATGCGCTCGCCTTCCTTGATGAAGAGGGGCACACGGACCTGCACGCCGGGCTCCACAGTGGCGTCCTTCATGGCGTTGGTGGCGGTGTTGCCGGCAAAGCCAGGCTCGGTATAGGTCACCACGGTCTCGATGAACGGAGGCAGCTCGCATGTCAGCGGGGTCTCGGTGTCGGCCTCGACAGTAATCTCAACATACTGGCCGTCCTTCAGGAACTGCGGGGCGTTGATGATGGTCTCGGGGATATAAATCTGCTCGTAAGTCTCTGTGTGCATGAACACGTGCATGTCGCCCTCCTTGTAGAGGTAGGTGTAGGGACGGCGTTCGACGCGCACGATGTCAATCTTGGCACCGCTGGGGAAGGTGTTCTCCAGCATGCGGCCGGTCTTCACGTTGCGCATCTTGGTGCGCACAAAGGCGGCGCCCTTGCCGGGTTTCACATGGAGAAACTCAACGATGGTGTAGATGTCGTTGTTGAAATTGATGCAGAGTCCGTTCTTGATGTCGGTGGTTGTTGCCATAAAATACTGAATGTTTATTTGTTATTATTGTTTTTCTTTTTCTCTTCGGCCAGAAGCAGCGTCAGGCGCCGCAAGTCGTCGTGCAGCTGGTCAATCTCCTCCTCGGCAGCCTTGAAGCGGCGACGCTCCATAAGCCAGCGCATGGCTATGGCCAACGCCACAAGTATCATCGTCAGCGACAGGCGCATCGGGTTATCCTTCATCAAGAAGAATATCGCCGTGGCAACCAAAATCAGCACGTATGATGCTATTTCATAAACCTTTATAACAGTCTTGTGGCTCATTTTCACATTAGATTTGAAAATGCAAAAATACACTTTTTTTTATAAATAGAAATATTTTTTCATCCACACGCCTGCGTAACCGCTCCACTCCAGCGCCAGCGGCGCTACGCCATCGCTCCGTATCCGCTCCGTATCCGCTCCGTACCCGCTCCGACTGTTCTACGGTTGTTTAACGGTTTTTTGTCGGAGAGGGGACGGAGGGGAGTCGGAGGGGGAACGGAGGGAATTATTTTGGCAGCAGCATACTTTTTCGGCAGGGGTGGCGTTATTTGAGGAAAACAATCAATCACATCATGGAACTGAGAGAAACCCTTAAAGATTTGGTATTCAGCAAGAGCGAATTGAAGAAGACTGTCTTCGACATCACCAAGGAGACCTTCGAGCTTTTCCGCTCGACGACACGCGAGCTCATAGGCCTCTTCCACGAGCAGTGCATCAAGGAGGGCAAGAACGTGGTCTTCGAGTTCACCGACCGCGGAGACTTCGAGTTCGAGGTGAAGTTCGCGGGCGATGTACTGCTGTTTATGATGCACACCAACGTCTTCGAGATTCCGCGTGACCACCAGGTGATGAAATCGCCCTACATACGCGAGGACACGACGCGTTCCTACTGCGGTGCGATACACATCTACAACTTCCTCGCCGACTCGTTCGTCTACCAGCGTGACAACGACCTCGGCTATATGATTGGTCGCGTGTTCGTTAACAAGGAGAAACACTACTTTATCGAGGGCAAACGCGAGCTCGGCATGCTGTACACCAATTTCAACACATCCGTTGTAAATCAGGACACTGTGCAAGGTATAGTGGAATCGGCCATCGAGTACACCACCAATTTTGACCTTTTGACCCCACCGTTCGATGAAGTCAAGGTAGTTTCGGTGGGTGAGATGAAGAACAATTTCGAGAAAAAAATGCTGGTCACCGGTAAGCGTTTAGGCTTTAGGTTTCAAGCAGATAACGAGTAGGCGGCAGGCGTTTTCAACTGAACCGGTTGAAAAAAATTTTGCCATGTCGAAAATAGTTAGTAATTTTGCACCCGCTTTTTGCGGAAAAAGTACCCTTTAGGGTAGCCCCAAAAACACTGCGCCGCGTTCGTCTAGTAGGCCCAGGACGTGAGATTTTCATTCTCAAAATCGCGGGTTCGAATCCCGCACGCGGTACGAGAGAACAAGAATAATAAGAATAAGAACAACAAGAATTTATGGCACACCACAAGTCTGCAAAGAAAAGAATCCGCTCCACCGAGAAAAAGAGAGTCGAGAACCGCTACTATGCCAAGACCATGCGCAACGCCCTGCGTGACTTCCGCGCCCTGACCGACAAGGCCGCCGCCACCGAGCGCCTGCCCAAGATGGTCTCCATCATCGACAAGCTGGCCAAGCGTTCTGTCATCCACAAGAACAAAGCCGCCAACCTCAAGTCGAAGTGCATGCGCCAGGTCAACGCCATGTAAGCGGCGACCGCGCAACAGCGAGCAGAAAATCAACAGCCGACCGCCGCAAGGGGTTGGCTTTTTTCTGTTCAAAACGCCAGCGCAAACACATACATATAATATAATAATTAACAAACATAGAATTATGAGCCAGATTATAGGAATCAAGGGCCGTCAGATTCTCGACAGCCGCGGTAATCCCACAGTAGAAGTTGATGTCTATACCGACCAGGGCGCCATCGGGCGCGCCGCAGTCCCCAGCGGAGCCTCCACCGGCGTGCACGAAGCCTGCGAGCTGCGCGACGGCGACAAGAGCATCTTCCTCGGCAAGAGCGTGCTCAACGCCGTGAACAACGTCAACACGGTGCTCAACGACGAGCTGCAGGGCATGTTCGTCAGCGAGCAGAAGGCCATCGACGACAAGATGATTGAGCTGGACGGCACAGAGAACAAGAGCCGTCTGGGTGCCAACGCCATACTGGGCGTGAGCCTTGCCTGCGCCAAGGCGGCAGCCCAGGAGACCGGCCAGGAGCTCTACCGCTACCTTGGCGGCGTGGGCGGCCACACCCTGCCCATACCCATGATGAACATCCTCAACGGCGGTTCGCATGCCGACAACAGCATCGACTTCCAGGAGTTCATGATCATGCCCGTCGGAGCCCCCACCTTCAGCGAGGCCCTGCGCATGGGCGCCGAGGTGTTCCACAACCTGAAGAGCGTGCTCAAGAGCAAAGGCCTTAGCACCAACGTGGGCGACGAGGGTGGCTTTGCCCCCAACCTGGGCAGCAACGAGGAGGCCATCATGTGCATCCTGCAGGCCATCGAGAAGGCCGGCTACCGTCCCGGCGAGGATGTATACATTGCACTCGATGCCGCCACAAGCGAGTTCTACCTGGCCGACGAGAACATGTACCACCTCAAGTGGAGCACCGGCGACAAGCTGACGCCCGCCCAGATGAGCGACTTCTGGAAAGACTGGGTGAACAAGTACCCCATCATAAGCATCGAGGACGGCATGGCCGAAGACGACTGGGACGGCTGGAAGATGCACACCGACGCCATCGGCGACCGCTGCCAGCTGGTGGGCGACGACCTGTTCGTCACCAATGTGGAGCGTCTGAAGATGGGCTTGGAGAAGAAGGTTGCCAACAGCATCCTCATCAAACTCAACCAGATCGGCACCCTCACCGAGACCATAGAGGCTGTGAACCTGGCCATGCGAAACAACATGACCGCCATCATCAGCCACCGCAGCGGTGAGACCGAGGACACGACAATTGCCGACCTTGTGGTTGCCATGAATGCGGGCCTCATCAAGACCGGCAGCGCCAGCCGTACCGACCGCATCTGCAAGTACAACCAGCTGATGCGCATCGAGGAAGGCCTCGGCGACCAGGCCTACTACCTCGGCAAGGACTTCAAGTTCCTGAAGAAGTAAAGGAAAGTAAATAATAAAAGGAAGGGCAGGCTTTCGCCTGCCTTTTTTTGTTTATCCATGGAAGACCGCCATGATGTTGCCTACAAAGAGCTTGACAGCCATAGCAAGGAGGATAACACCGAAGAACTTGCGCAGCACGTAGATGATGTCGGCGCCGAGCCAGTGGGTTATCTTGTCGAGGTAGCGCAGCACGAAGTAGTCGATGATGATGTTGGCGGCAAGACCAATCATGATGTTGGCTGTCTGGTACTCGGCATGCAGCGAGATGAAAGCGGTGATGGCGCCGGGGCCCGCAATGAGCGGGAAGGCAATAGGCACAATGCTGGCGCCGGACGAGGCAGGTTCGTTCTTGATGATGTCGCGCCCAAGTATCATCTCGAAAGCAAGGATGAAGAGCACCACGGAACCGGCGACGGCGAACGACGGCATATCGATGCCAAAGAGCTTGAGCAACTGGTCGCCGACGATGAAGAAGCCGACGAAGAGCAGCAGTGCGGCGCCAGTGGCCTGGAACGGCTTGATTTTCGTACCCTTGTCGCGCATAGACACAAAGATGGGTATCGATCCCGTGATGTCGATGATGGCGAACATCACCAAGAATGAGCTGAAGATTTCCTTAAAGCTTAATACTTGTAACATATACTATTGCGGTTTTACTGTATCTTCAATGATAGACAGATAGTTGCGGTAGCGCTCGGCGCTGATGCGCCCCTCGTCCACAGCCTCCTTCACGGCGCAGCGCGGCTCGTGTCGATGGGTGCAGTTGGCGAAGTAGCAACCGTGCAGCACAGCGCGCATCTCGGGGAAGAAATGGCTGAGTTCCTGCGGCGTGAAGTCCACCATGCCGAACTCCTTGATGCCCGGAGTATCTATTAAAAGAGTTGAGAATTGAGAATTGAGAATTGAGAATTGGACGGGGTGTATTTCTGCGAAAGTCGTTGTGTGCCTGCCCTTGAGGCTCCAGTCGGAGATGGCACCCACCTTGAGGGATAGTCCAGGGCTGATGGCGTTGAGCAGCGCACTCTTGCCAACGCCACTATGGCCACTGAAGAGAACTGTCTTGCCGGCGATGAGAGCCTTGAGATTGTCAATACCTTCGCCCTTGAGGGCCGACACTTCAAGCACAGGGTAGCCTACATTGCGGTAGAGCGCTGAGAGATCATCCTGCATGGCACGTAGCTCGTCGTCAGTCAGCAGGTCGCACTTATTGAAGACTATACAGGCAGGGATGTGGTAAGCCTCTGCAGTCACCAGCAGACGGTCGATAAAGCCCGTAGAGGTACGTGGCAAGCCGAGGGTGGCGACGATGCAGAGCAGATCAATATTGGCGGCAATGACATGGGTCTGCTTGCTGAGCTTGGTGGCACGGCGCACAATGTAGTTGTTGCGGTCGCGCACCTCGTGTATCACGCCGGTACCGTCAGCCTCCATCTCAAAGAGCACACGGTCGCCCACGGCCACGGGGTTGGTCTGCTTGTTGCCGCGCAGACGATAGTTGCCACGCAGACGACACTCTACAATATCGCTCGCCACTAATACCCGGTACCAATTACCGGTAGTCCTTATTACCAAACCTTCCTGCATTGTTTTCGGAGTGCAAAAATACGACTTTTTTTTCACATGGATTATTTTTGCTATATTTGCAGTATTAAACTCAAGTTATAATGGCCGAGAAAACACTGACAATCAAATATAAGGAGCATAGCTCTATCGACTCCCTGAGTGAAACCGACAAGGAGTTGATGCTACGTGCGATAGCCGCAACCGACGGAGCCTACGCCCCCTACTCTGGATTCCATGTAGGTGCCGCGCTGCGGCTGGCCGACGGCAGCGTGGTGGTGGGCAACAACCAGGAGAATGCCGCCTACCCTTCTGGCCTCTGCGCAGAGCGCACGGCCATATTCGCCGCATCGGCCCAACGGCCCGCGATGCGTGACTACGAGGCGCTCGCCATTGCAGGCCGCAACGCCGCCGGAGAGCTCTGCGAGGCGTCTCCTTGCGGTGCCTGCCGCCAGGCATTGTTGGAGTACGAGCAACAACAAGGACACCCTCTGCGTGTGCTCTGTCTGCTGCAAGGTGGAGCGGTGCGCGAAGTGAGCAGCATAGCCGACCTGATGCCGTTCTGTTTCAGCATGTGATTAGCGTGTAAAAAGTAAAATATTAGGCGCAAAATAAAAAATATTTTGTATTTTTGTGAGCGTCAAAAGCATTGGCAACAATGCACAACGACTTATGTCATTGTGCATTAAAAATACGAATGACAGATAAAATAAAATTAAAATAACGATGAAAAAGATTCTTATTGTCGGTGCCGGCGGCCAGATTGGCAGTGAGCTGACACGTAATTTGAGAGACATCTATGGCGACACTAACGTTGTGTGCAGCGACCTGCGACCCCTGAAGGGCGACCCCTATGAGCGCGGTCCAGTGGAGCGCATCGACAGCACACAGATTATGCAGATTGCCACTGCGGTGAAGCAGTACAACATCGACACCATCTACAACCTTGCGGCCATCCTCAGCGCCACCGCTGAGCTCAACCCCATGCTGGGCTGGAACGTCGGCATCGGCTCGCTGGTCAACTGCCTCGAGGTGGCCCGCCTCTTCGGCTGCGCCGTCTTCACTCCCTCCAGTATCGGTGCTTTCGGCCCCTCAACGCCGCATGTCAACACCCCGCAGGACACCATCCAGCGCCCCAACACCATCTACGGCGTCACCAAGGTCACCGGCGAACTGCTGAGCGACTACTACTTCACGCGCTTCGGCGTCGACACCCGCTCGGTCCGCTTCCCCGGCCTCATCAGCTACCAGACCCTCCCCGGCGGCGGCACCACCGACTACGCCGTGGAGATCTACTACGCCGCCGTCAAGGGCGAGAAGTTCGTCTGCCCACTGAAGAAAGGCACCCTCATGGACATGATGTACATGCCCGACGCCCAGAAAGCCATGATTGACATCATGGAGGCCGACCCCACCAAGCTGGTGCACCGCAACAGCTTCAACGTCACAGCCATGAGCTTTGGCCCTGAAACCATTTATGAGGTCATCAAGAAGCGCTACCCGCAGTTCGAGATGGTCTACGAGCCCGAGCCCATCAAGCAGGCCATCGCCGACAGCTGGCCCGACAACATGGACGACAGCTGCGCCCGCAACGAGTGGGGATGGAACCCGCAGTACGACCTGGAGCGCATGACCGACGACATGATTCTCAACCTGAAGAAGAAGCTGCTGTAACCGCAAGGCTCAATAGCATTTATGAGAGTACCTGTAACCCATCGATTGCAGGTACTTTTTTTTCTTTCTTGCATATCACAAAAAATTCGTATCTTTGCACTTTGATATTGAAAACAATCAAATCATAAATAACATGAAACTCAACCGTATTTTAACAGCAGGCTTTCTGGGCTTAGCCCTCTTCGCGGCCAGCACCGCCGACGCCTGCACCAATTTCCTGTTCACCAAGGGTGCCACCACTGACGGCAGCACCATGATCACCTACGCCGCCGACAGCCACACGCTCTACGGCGAGCTGTACTACCGCAAGGCAGCCTCCTACCCCGCCGGCACCATGTTCCAAGTCGTCGACTGGGACAGCGGCACGCCCCTCATCATGATTCCCCAGGTGGCGCAGACCTACAGCGTCGTGGGCAACATGAACGAGCACCAGCTGGCCATCGGCGAGACCACCTACGGCGGCCGCGAGGAGCTGGCCAAGGAGATTGAGGGCGGCATAGACTACGGCAGCTATATCTACCTCACCCTCCAGCGTGCCAAGAATGCCCGCGAGGCCATCCAGGTGCTCGCCGGCTTCATGAAGGACTACCCCTACCACAGCGAGGGCGAGAGCTTCAGCATCGCCGACCCCAACGAGGTGTGGATTCTCGAGCTCATCGGCAAGCGTCAGGGCACCGTGAAGCCCGACCTCGCCAAGAAACTTAAGTACAAATACACTGACGGCGCCGTGTGGGTTGCCCGCCGCATCCCCGACGGCTACGTGAGCGGCCACGCCAACCAGGCCCGCATCACCCAATTCCCCCAGGAGCCCAAGAAGTTCAACAAAGCCAAGGGCAAAGGCCTCCACACTGTCATCAGCAGTGCCCATCTCGACTACCTCTTCGAGCCTGAGGTGGAATGCGTATACAGCAGCGAGGTCATCACCTACGCCCGCGCCTGCGGCTGGTACGACGGCAAGGACGAGGACTTCTCATTCGCCGACACCTACGCCCCGCTGACCTTCAGCGGCATGCGCGGCTGCGACGCACGCGTCTATGCCATGTTCAACCGCGTAGCCAAAGGCATGCAGCGCTATGAGAAATACGCCATGGGCGACGCCAAAGCCGAGCGCCTGCCCCTCTGGATCAAGCCCGACCACAAGATTGACGTGCACGAGGCCATGAACCTGATGCGCGACCACTACGAGGGCACCTCCATGGACATGAGCAAGGACCTCGGCAGCGGCCCCTTCAACTGCCCCTACCGCTGGCGTCCCATGGGCTTCGAGTTCGACGGCCGCACCTACATCCACGAGCGCGCCACCAGCACCCAGCAGACCGGTTTCTCGTTCGTGGCACAGTGCCGCGGCTGGCTGCCCGCCAAGGTCGGCGGCATCCTCTGGTTCGGCGTCGACGACACCTACTCGACAGTCTACTGCCCCATGTACTGCGGCATCACCGAAATCCCCGAGTGCTTCAAGCAGGGCAACGGCGACATGCTGACCTACAGCGAGACCGCCGCCTTCTGGCTCTTCAACCGCGTCACCAATTTCCTCTACAGCCGTTACAGCGATATGATTGTCGACGTGCAGAAAGTGCAGGAGAACCTTGAAATGAGCTTCATCAAAGACGTTGAGAAATTCGACAAGCGCGCCGCCCAGAGCGAGGGCGAGGCTCTCACCAAGCAGCTCAACGACTTCTCGGGTCGCGCCGCCGGCCGCATGATGAAGGAGTGGAACCGCCTCGACAAGTTCCTCCTCGTCAAATACATGGATGGCAACATCAAGAAAGAGAAGGACGGCAAGTTCGAGCGCACCGCCACCGGCAACGCCGTCTTCCCCAGCCAGCCCAACTACCGCAAAGAGTGGCTCGAGATGATTGTCAAAGACCACGGCGACGTCATTCGCGAGAACTAAGCGCCACACCGGGCGCCACCACAGACACAGCCCCCGCCCTGCGGGGGCTTTTTTTGTATGCACCCTGTGCGTACCCTCTCCGTATCCCCTCCGACTGTTCTACGGTTGTTCACCGGTTGTTCGACGATTTAAATCGGTAAACAACCGGTGAACAGGCGGCAATATGACGGAGAGAGGACGGAGAGAATACGGTGTACCTATACAGGTGAGATTAAAAAAATTGCGCTAATTATAAAAAACTTTGTATCTTTGCATCTTTGACGAGGAGTGCACCCCACCCCCCACAGGGCTTGCAACGCACTAAACGTCAAAGTAATAGATAATAATAATAAATAACAAATAACTAACAAAATGGGAATTATTGGAACTATTAGGAAGCATTCCGGCTGGGCCGTTGCCATAGTCGGTATTGCCATTCTGGCGTTCATTCTGGGCGACCTGACGAAAAACAACGGCGGCATCCCCGACGTTGGCAAGGTGAACGGCGAGACTATGACCTCGCAGCGTTTCAACGAGAAGGTTGCCGAGATGGAGAACAACTACAAGATGCAGCAGCAGACCACCCAGGTGCCCGCCGAGATGGAGCAGCAGATCCGCGAGCAGGTGTGGCAGCAGTTTGTGGACGAGACCCTCATGGAGGAGCAGACCGCCAAGCTGGGCCTTCGCGTGAGCCCCGCCGAGGTCAACGACATGTTCACCGGCACGTTCATCCACCCCTATGTGCGCCAGAGCTTCACCGACCCGCAGACGGGCCAGTTCGACGTGCGCTACGTCAACCAGTTCATCGAGAACTTCGACCAGCTTGACACCACCCGCCGCATGCAGTGGGTCGAACTGGAGAAATATGTGAAGGCCGACCGTGAGCAGCAGAAGTACAACACGCTGATCAGCGCCGGTTTCTACATGCCCAAGGCCCTTGTCGCCAAGGTGGCCGAATACGGCAACACTGTGTCCAACGTGCGTGCCGTGGTGCTGCCCTTCTCGTCGGTCAACGACGAAGAGGCCGCCATCAACGATGCCGACTACCAGGCCTACTACAACGAGCACAAGGCCGAGTTCCGTGTGCGCGAGGAGATGCGCGACCTGGAGTTCATCACCTTCCCGGTGAACCCCACTCCGCAGGACCTGGCCGACATACAGAACCAGGTGAACAAGACCTGGGACGAGTTCCAGACTGTGCCTGCCGACGAGGTGGCTTTCTTTGTGAACGCCGAGAGCGACCGCAGCTATGACTCGACCTACAAGCGTGCCAGCGAGTTCAAAGCCCCCTTCGACGAGCAGATTGCCGCCGCCAAGGAAGGCGACTTCCTGGCTCCCATGCTGATTGGCAACGAGTGGATGATGGCCAAGGTCATCAGCAGCGCCGTGCGTCCCGACTCGCTGCGCGCCTCCGTGGTGTACATACTCAACCAGAACGCCGGTGGCAACATCATGCGCAGCGACGCCCAGGCCAAAAGCCTTGCCGACAGCGTGCTGACGCTGCTCAACGGCAACAAGATGACCTTCGAGCAGGCCGTGGAGCAGTACAGCGACGACCCGCAGAAGGCTGAGACCAAGGGCGACATGAACTGGCAGCTCGACGGTGGCTACGGCTTCCTCAACGAGGAACTCGTAAACCGCGCCGTGGGCAGTTGCTTTGTCTTTGAGCACCCGCAGGGCGTCGGTTACTTCGTGGTGAAGGTTACCGACAAGACCCCCGCCGCCAAGAAGTACCGCGTGGCCCTCATCACCCGCGAGATTGCCGCCTCCAACGCCACCAACCGTGCTATATACAACGAGGCCAACCGCTTCGCAGGCCAAAACCGCAACTACACCGACTTCAGCGCCGCCGCCCAGCAGGACAACATGCAGGTGCGCAGCGCCCGTGTGACCATGATGATGGACAACATGGCCGGTATCAAGAACGCCCGCAGCATAGTGCAATGGGCCTTCAACGAGGACACCAAGATTGGCGACGTGGCCGACCAGGTGTACGAGTGCGACGGCATGTTCGTGGTTGTAGCCTTGAAGGATGTCTTCAAGAAAGGCTATGCCACTATGGAGCAGGTGCGACCGATGATTGAGCAGCCCGTGCGCATCGAGAAGAAAGCCGAAGTGCTCATGGCCCGCGCCAGCGAAGCCGTCAAGGCCGCCCAGGATATCAACTCGATAGCCATGAAGCTCAACGCCGCCGTCGACACCATCGACAGCGTGTCGTTCAACGACTACTACCTCGACCGTTACGGCATGGAGCCCAAGGTGCAGGCCGCCATCGCCGCCAGCAAGGGCGGTATGGTGGGGCCCGTGAAGGGCGCCAGCGGCGTGTACATGGTGCAGGTGGACAGCAAAGCCCCCGCCGCCATCGACGAGATGGGCGTGAAGATGCGCATGGAGCAGGGCTACCGCAGCAAGGCCCGCATGACCTCGCAGGTGCTCCGCGACAAGGCCAAGATAGAAGACCAGCGCAACAAGTTCTTCTAAGATAAGAGTAAAAGGTAACTGAGTGGCTGAGTGACTGAAAGGAAGAATAAATCCGGTTGCTCAGCCACTCAGTCGCTTAGTCACTCAAAGACTCGGTAAAAGACATGGGCATCAAGGACTGGTGGCTGAAGATTAAGAACTCGCAGGTAAGCGACGTCATCAAGCACAAGCATCGCTTTGTGGTGATGGACACCGATACCTTCAAGGAGAAGTTCTCCTTCCAGTTGTCGGGCATCAACCTGTTCGTCACCGTGGGCATCACGATGATAGTTCTCATAGTGCTCACCACAGTGCTCATAGCCTTCACACCACTGCGCGAATACATACCGGGCTACACTGACACCGAGATGATAGAGCAGACCTACGCCAACGCCAAGAAGATAGACTCGCTGGAGCGCGCCGTAGCCGACCAAGAGTGGGTGTTGGCCACAATGCAGGCACTTATGCGCGGCGAGCCCCTCGGGGCACAGGCCGACAGCATATTGGCCGACAGCACGTCGAAGCTGGCCGTAGTGGCGGGCGCCTACCGCCGCTCGCGCGAGGACAGCCTGCTACGCCTTGAGGTGGAGAGCGAGGACAACCGCTACCAGGTGAAAAGTTCTGTCAGACAAGCGACAGGTGCAGCCACCACTGCCGATATGCAGCCCACGGTGACGCACCTCTTCTTCGCCCCTGTGAAAGGCAATATTGTGAAGCCATACAGCAGCGCCATGCGGCACTATGGCGTGGATATAGCCGCCGCCAGCGAGAGCCCCGTCAACGCCGCCTACAGCGGCACGGTGATCTCGGCAGGCTTCACTGCCGAGGACGGCCATGTGATAGCCCTGCAGCATCCCGCAGGAGTCATCACCATATACCGCAACAACAGCGCTCTGCTCAAGCATCAGGGCGACGCGGTGCGCGCCGGCGAACCCATAGCCTTTGTGGGCACCGGCACCACGACAGAGCTGGGGCCGCATCTGCATCTTGAGGTGTGGGTCAACGGCACGCCGGTTAATCCAGAAGATTATATTTCATTTTAACAGCCGACAGCATTGAAACGCATAGCGATATTAGGTTCCACCGGCTCGATAGGCACACAGGCGCTCAACGTCATCCGTCGTCACCGCGACCTATTCTGCGCCGAGGTGCTGTGTGCCGGCAGCAATGCCGACCTGCTGATATCGCAGGCACGTGAGTTCGAGCCCAACGCCGTGGCCATCGCCGACGAGAGCCGCTACGGGCAGGTGCGCGACGCGCTGAACGACACCGACATCAAGGTGTATGCCGGCACCGACGCCATCGTAAGCCTCATGGAGATGGAGAGCATCGACATGGTGCTGGCGGCCATAGTGGGTGTGGCGGGACTGAGACCCACGCTGCACGCCATAGAGCACGGAAAGCCCATTGCATTGGCCAACAAGGAAACCATGGTGGTGGCCGGATCCATCGTCACCGAAGCTGCGCGACGCCACCGTGTGCCGATACTGCCCGTGGACAGCGAACACTCGGCCATATTCCAATGCCTTGTGGGTGAGGTGAGTCCCGTAGACAAGATACTGCTTACCGCCAGCGGCGGCCCCTTCCGCGGCAAGACGCGCGAGGAACTGGCCACAGTGACGCTGGAGCAGGCCTTGAAGCACCCCAACTGGAGCATGGGGCGCAAGGTGACCATAGACAGCGCGACGCTGATGAACAAGGGCCTCGAAGTGATTGAGGCCAAATGGCTCTTCGGCGTCGACGCCAAAGACATAGAGGTGCATGTGCATCCGCAGTCGGTGGTTCACTCCATGGTGC
The DNA here is from genome assembly GCA_902777005.1 of uncultured Bacteroidota bacterium. Lineage (GTDB taxonomy): Bacteria > Bacteroidota > Bacteroidia > Bacteroidales > P3 > Colimorpha. Next base: position 31,663 of record CACYSB010000002.1, on the reverse strand, counting down.
AGTTCGCAGACGGCAGCGTGAAGGCACAGCTCGGCATCCCAACCATGGAGACGCCAATACAGTACGCCTTCAGTTTCCCCGAGCGCATAGAGAGCTTCCTGCCGCGCCTTGACCTATTCAACCAGCACACGCTGACCTTCGAGCGTCCCGATACAGAGACATTCCGTTGCCTTGCACTTGCCTACAAGGCCATAGAACGAGGTGGCAACATGCCATGCGTTATGAATGCAGCCAACGAGGTGGCAGTGCAGCAGTTTCTCGATGGCCGGATAGGCTTCCTCGACATAGCCGACCGCGTTGAGCGCTCCATGCAGGAGGCACATTACATAGCAAATCCAACATTAGACGACCTTATAGCAACAGACAAAATCGTTAGACAACAATGAACTGGTTAGCACTGATACTGAGCCTCACGCTGCTCGTTGCCACACATGAGATGGGACACCTGCTGTTCGCCAAGCTGTTCCATACGCGCGTGCGCCGGTATTACATATTCTTCAACCCATACTTCTCCATCATCAAGGCCAAGAAATTCGGCGGCAAATGGCACTTCCTGTTCTTCAACAGCAAGACCCCCGACAGCTGGGACGAGAAGAACCTCGCCCCAGAAGACCAGGACAACACCCTGTGGGGACTCGGCTGGGTGCCGCTGGGGGGCTACTGCGACATTGCCGGCATGATTGATGAGACTAAGAGTGCCGATGACCTTGAGGCAGAACCCCAGCCGTGGGAGTACCGCACCAAACCCGCATGGCAGCGCCTGCTCATCATCAGTGGCGGCGTGTTGGTAAACTTCATCTCTGCCCTGCTAATCTATGGTATGATGTTCGCCCACTGGGGAAAGGACGAGCTGCCGCTACGCGCCGCCACATTGGGCTATGACTACCATGAGGTGATGCTCGACGAAGGCTTCCAGAACGGTGACATTATTTACGCCATAGACGGCAAAGACTGCTACGAGTTCACCGATGCCACCAGCGCCCTGCTGCTCGACAATCCGAAGAGTGTCACCGTGCTGCGCGGCGACTCGCTTGTCGACATCAGCCTCAGCGGACACCTGCTTGAACATGTAAACAATATGGGCGCCAAGCAACTGATGGGCTATCGCATCCCCTTTGTAGTGCACAACGTAGTGGACGGCGGCAATGCTGCCAAAGCAGGCTTGATGGCCGGCGACAGCATAGTCAGCGTCAATGACAGCCTGCTCGCCAGCTTCACAGACATCACGTCGGTGCTGGGCCAGCATGCCGACGACACTGTAAGTATCGGATTCTACCGTAACGGCGAGCTGATGGCGTTGCCTGTGGCCGTCAATGACGCAGGCAAGATAGGCGTACAAGCCGAGACCAACATTGCACGACTCTTCAGCGGCTACCGTCATGTGGACTACACATTTTTCGCCGCCATACCGGCAGGCATCAGCCATGGCTGGGAGACCCTCACCACCTATGTCTCCTCGCTCAAAGTGCTCTTCTCGCCCGGCGGCGCAAAGCAGCTCGGCGGCTTCAAGGCCATGGCCGACCTCTTCCCCGACCAATGGGTGTGGCAAGCCTTCTGGGAGCTCACCGCTCTGCTGGCACTGGTGCTGGCCTTCATGAACATCATACCAATACCTGGCCTTGACGGCGGGCATATCCTCTTCACCCTGTGGGAAATTGTCACACGCCGCAAACCCTCGGACAAATTCCTCACCGTGGCGCAGAACGTCGGCATGTTCCTCCTGCTGGCGCTGATGATCCTGGCCAACGGCAACGACATACTACGCTGGTTAGGCTTTATGTGATGAAGAAACTCGACTGGCTCATACTACGCTCATTCCTCGGCCCGTTGGCGCTGACTTTCACGCTATCGGTCTTCGTGTTGCTGATGCAGTTCGTGTGGAAGTACATCGACGACATGGTTGGCAAGGGCCTCGACTTCGGCGTCATCGCCGAACTGCTGCTCTATGCTTCCGCCACCTTTGTACCCATGGCGCTACCTATAGCGATACTCTTCGCCTCCATCATGACCATGGGCAACTTCGGCGAGAAGTACGAGCTGGTGGCCATGAAAGCCGGCGGCGTCAGCGTCAGCCGAGTCATGCTGCCCATGACCGTCGTGGTGCTGCTGCTCACAGGCGTGGCTTTTTACTTCGCCAACAACGTGATGCCCGAAGCCATGGTCAGCTACCGCAAGACCCTCTACGACGTCACGCGCAAGAAGCCCGCCATCAATATACGCCCAGGCGAATACTACAAAGACATCGAGGGCTACGTGATACGCATCGGCAGCAAGTCACCCGACGGCCGAACCCTTGAAGACGTGGTCATCTACGACCACACCAAAGGCAGCTGCGAGACCGCCGTCATCGTGGCCAAGCGAGGCACCATGCAATCCACCATCGACAACCGCTACCTCATCTTCTCGCTCGACGATGGCTACACCTACACCGAATCCACCACCGGCACCAATCTTAGCTCGCGCCCCATGACATCGCTGCATTTCAGCCACCAGACCATCTCCTTCGACATCTCCTCCTTTGCCTATAACAAGAGCGCCGAAGACCTCTTCAAGGGCAGTTATCAGACACTCAATGTAGCGGAGCTGGGCATAGCCATCGACTCGCTGATGCGCATCCAGGAGCAACGCCACGAAGCCTACCGCCGCGATGCGGAAATCAACCTTCGCACCTGGCATCGCTATCTGGCCAGGAGCCAGAAAGAACGACCCGCCGAGATCATCGACCTACGGACATGCATCGACACCCTCGACGCAGAGACCCGCACGAAAATAATAGCACGCGCACGCTATGTAGCCAACACAGCACGCACCGACAGCCACAATTATGGCGAGATGATCTATTCCGAACGCGAATACATCAACCGCCACGAGATTGAGCGCCAGCGCAAATTCACCCTCTCCATAGCCTGCCTGCTGCTCTTCCTCATCGGCGCCCCATTTGGCTCCATAGTGCGCAAGGGAGGCCTCGGACTACCGCTTGTGGCATCGGTGGGCTTCTTCGTACTCTACTACGTCGTGGGCATGATTGCCGAGAAATCGGTGCGCGAATCCGTCATGGGTCCAGAAGGCATGTGGGTATCATCCTTCGTCATGCTGCCCATAGGCCTCTTCCTCACCCTCCAGGCCACCACCGACTCGTCGCTCTTCGACGGCGCGACATGGAAGAAACAATTCAGGCGAATCTTCAAGCCAAAGCATATATGAAAGAGATACATGATTTCCGCATAGCGGAGCGACAGCAGCTGGGCGACCAGTACTTCCGCCTGGTGCTTAAGCACGACAGCACGATGCAGCCCGTCCTCCCGGGTCAGTTCGTCGAGGTGCTCGTCGAGGGCTCGCGCGACGTCATGCTGCGCCGCCCCATATCGGTGCACGACGTCAGCGACAGCACGCTGACCCTCCTCATCCAGATTGTCGGCAACGGCACACGCCGTCTCGCCGAGCTCGCCGTCGGCGACCGCCTCAACGTCGTCTACCCCCTCGGTCACGGCTTCACCACCGCCCTTCCCTCGGGCAGCAAAGCCCTCCTCGTGGGCGGCGGCGCAGGCACAGCGCCACTACTGCACCTCAGCAAGGTACTCAAGGCACAAGGCATAGATTGCACCATACTCCTCGGCGGCCGCACTGCCAGCCTCATCCCCGTGCAGGACGACTTCCGCCCCTACGGCGACCTGCTCCTGGCCACCGACGACGGCTCCCTCGGCCACCACGGCATCGTCACCACGCACCCAGCCTTTGCCAACGCCTACGACATGATATACACCTGCGGCCCCACGCCCATGATGAAGGCCGTGGCCCGCAGTGCCGCCCAGCGCGGCATACGCTGCGAGGTGAGCCTCGAGAACATGATGGCCTGCGGCGTAGGCGCCTGTCTCTGCTGCGTCACCGACACCGACCAGGGCCACCGCTGCGTCTGCAAGGACGGCCCCGTGTTCGACATAAGTACAATGCATAAATGGTTCGAGCAATGTTAGCAGTCAAAGTCCATAACCTCACGCTGAAGAACCCCGTGATGACCGCCAGCGGCACCTTCGGCTACGGCGAAGAGTTCGCCGACTTCATAGACCTCAACCGCCTCGGCGGCTTCATCGTCAAGGGCACCACCGGCACCCACCGCGAGGGCAACCCCTACCCCCGCATGGTGGAGACCCCCTCGGGCATGCTCAACTCCGTGGGCCTCCAGAACGGCGGCGTGGAGAAGTTCTGCACAGAGGTTTATCCGCGCATCAAGCACCTCGACACCAACATCATAGTCAACGTCAGCGGCTCCTCCATCGAAGAGTACTGCGACGTGGCCTCGCAGGTCGACGCCCTCGACCGCATCCCCGCCATCGAGCTCAACATCAGCTGCCCCAACGTCAAGTGCGGCGGCATGGGCTTCGGCACCAGCCCCGACATGGCGGCACAGGTCGTCTCCGCCGTGCGCAAGGTATACCACAAGACACTGATAGTGAAGCTCTCGCCCAACGTCACCAACATCGCCGAGATTGCCAAGGCTGTCGAAGGCGCCGGTGCCGACAGCGTGAGCCTCATCAACACCCTGCTGGGCATGGCCATCGACATCGAACGTCGCCGCCCCTTCATGGCCAACGTCACCGGCGGCCTCAGCGGCCCCGCCGTCAAGCCCGTGGCCGTGCGCATGGTGTGGCAGGTGGCCCATGCCGTCAAGATTCCCGTCGTGGGCCTGGGAGGCATCTGCACCGCCGAGGACGCCATAGAGTTCCTCATGGCCGGTGCCACAGCCATCGAGGTTGGCACCGCCAACTTCATCGACCCTGCCGTCACCGTCAAGATCATCGACGGCATGAAGGCCTGGTGCCAGCGCCACGGCGTCAACGACATCAATGAGATTATCGGCATAATATGATACTCATAGCCGACAGCGGCAGCACCAAGACCACCTGGATGGAGATAGAATCCGGTAACACCGTAGTTACCGAAGGCCTCAACCCCCACTTCACCAGCGACGAGCACTTCCATGCCGCCTGCTCGGCTGTACGCCAAAAGTTTTCAATTCTCAATTCTCAATTCTCAATTTTCTTCTATGGTGCCGGCTGCGGCAACGCCACACAACGCGAGCGCGTGGCCAGGCTGCTCACCAAAGCCTTTGGCACAAGTGACGTACATGTCGAGACCGACATGCTGGGCGCCTGCCGCGCCGCCTGCGGCCACGAGGCCGGCCTCGTGGGCATCCTCGGAACCGGCAGCAACGCCTGCTACTACGACGGCCGCGACATCACCCTACAGGCCGTCAGCACCGGCTATATCCTCGGCGACCATGGCTCGGCCAACCACGTGGGCCGCAGGATGCTGCAAGACTACCTGACGAGAAAAATGCCGAGAAACCTAATCAGCAGGTTCCATGAGGCTTATCCCTTGACTAAGGATGAATTCATGGAGGCTGTCTACCACCAGCCCAATGCCAACCGTTTCCTGGCATCGCTGGCAAAATTCGCGGTGGAACACATAGCGTACGACTATTGTTCATCGGAAATACTTGTCAGCCTTTACGAGTGGTACAGCTACCAACTGGAGGACTTGCAGAAGCTGTCCCACTGCGATAGGTTGAGTCTTGTGGGAGGTTTTGCCGCGCACATCAGACCTTTGCTCGACATCGTCGCCAAAGACAAAGGCTTCGAAATCATAAGCGTCGCCGCCGACCCCATCGACGGCCTCCGCAGCTTTCACCGCAGTTAATATCCCATAGGTGTTTTATTTCTACGGCACCCCTACGGTGCCTCTCCGTACCCGCTCCGACTGTTCTACGGTTGTTTACCGGTTGTTCCACGGTTTGAATCCGTTAAACAACCGTAGAACAACCGTTATTTATACGGAGCAATGACGGGGAGGATTGGGCGGGAAGCCGGTTCCATTTCGAGTTTTTTTGCACCCGGAATACAATAAAGAACACAATATCGCGTTTAAATTGTATAATAACTATAAAAAGAGAAACTAAAAATGGATTTATCTAACATTCTCGTGATTGCCGGCAAGCCGGATTTGAGTGAACTGGTGTCGCAGACCAAGGGCGGCGCTGTAGTGAAGAACCTCGTTACAGGACAGAAATACCCTGTGTTCAAGAACGACAGAATCAGCTCGCTGGGCGAGATACGTCTCTTCACGGAGACCGACGAGCGCCCGCTGGAGGAGGTGATGCAGTCCATCCACAAGGTGCTGGAGGGCAAGCCGACACCCTTCGAGCCCAAGAAGGCCGAGGGCAAGGAGCTCTTCGGACTGCTGGAGAAAGCACTGCCCGACTACGACCGCGAGCGCGTGCATACGTCGGACGCCAAGAAGCTTTTCGCCTGGTACAACGTGCTGCTGGGCGCCGAGAAGATAACCTTCGACGAGCCCGAGGCCGCCGAGGAGAACGCAGAATAACCAACACATAAATACAAAGCTATGAAAAAGATAATCCTGGCGCTGTGCGCTGTGGCACTTGTGGGCTTTACGGCCTGCAAGAAAGACAAGGTAGCCCCCGACGAACCCACCTATCAGGGCAGCGGTAACCAGGGCGGACAAGGCGGCCAGAACGACCCGCCGCAAACGGGTTGGGCTGATAAACCGGGTGTCTATAGTCCCTCGGCCAAGATTGACTCGGTGCTGGAAGAGGGCATCCTGACCGAGACGTGGACCTGGGAAAACGATTTGCTGACAGCCGTCAGCGACGCCAACGGCAATGAGAAGGTGCGCTTCACGCACGACAACCAGGGCCGCGTGAAGACCATGACTGTCAACAGCGAAAGCATGGCGAGCGGCACGGTGAACGTGAACTACAACGGCGACAAGATTAGCAGTCTGTCGCTGATGAACGGCACCGAAGAGATGCTTAGCGCCACACTGAGCTACAGCGGTGACAAGATTAGCGGCGGAGAGCTCGACGTGAGCGACAACATGATACTGGAGCTCTTCAACACCATGGTAGCACAGTTTCTCGGCGGTTCCGACGCAGAGGATATGGTGACTGGCATAGACGAGGTGATGGGTAGCGTCAGCTTCAACTGGAACGGCGACAATGTGAGCGAATCCTTCCTAAGTATCAGCGCCCGTCTTAAGACCACGCTGGGCAAAATCGTGGAGATGATACCCGACATGAGTGTCTTTGGCAGTTACGGCACAGTCATACAAACCCTCGCCAGCATATACCCCGACAGGGAAGTCTACATCAAAGCCTCGATGAAAGACACCGCCAACTACTCCTACAACAGCAACATCAAGAACCCCATGCGCCGCAACCTCGGCGCTGCCATCAGCCTTGACGGCTACATGCCGAGCTTCGAGGTGATAACGATGACACAAGACCCGCTGGCACACGAGCAGCACAACAGTTCGGCCAACGCCGAAATCCTCATACAGCTCTATGGCAACAATCCGACGAGTGTCTATGAGCAGTCGCTGCCGCTGGCCTCCGACGAGACAAGCTACACCTACACCTCAACGCGTGCCGACGGCTATCCCGAGACCGTCGACGACGGCGCAAGCATCAAGACATACATATACCAAGCAAAATAGCAATGACCTACACTGAGAAAGACAAGAAATACAAGCGCTATACTGTAACCTCGGCGCTGCCCTACGCCAACGGCCCCGTGCATATCGGCCACCTGGCGGGCGTCTATGTGCCCGCCGACGTCTATGTGCGCTACCTGCGCGCACAGGGCGAGGAGGTGATGTTCATAGGCGGCTCAGACGAGCACGGCGTGCCCATAACCATCAAGGCCCGCAAGGAGGGCGTCACGCCGCAGGACATCGTCGACCGATACCATAAGATTATCAAGGACAGCTTCGCCGAGTTAGGCATTTCGTTTGACATCTACAGCCGCACCTCCAGCAAGGAGCACCACGAGACCGCAGCGGCATACTTCAAGAAGCTCTACGAGGAAGGCAAGTTCGTGGAGAAAGTGTCGCAGCAGTACTACGACGAGGAGGCGGGATGCTTCCTGGCCGACCGCTACATCACCGGCACCTGCCCCCACTGCGGCAACGAGCGCGCCTACGGCGACCAGTGCGAAGCCTGCGGCACGTCACTCAATGCCACCGACCTCATCAACCCCAAGAGCGCCCTCAGCGGCTCGAAACCCGTGCTGAAGGAAACCAAACACTGGTTCCTCCCGCTCGACCAGGACGAACCCTGGCTGCGCGAATGGATTCTAGAGAGTCACAAAGGCGACTGGAAGACCAACGTATACGGCCAGTGCAAGTCGTGGATTGACGCCGGACTGCAGCCCCGTGCCGTCACGCGCGACCTCGACTGGGGTGTGAAGGTGCCCCTCGAAGGCGCCGAGGGCAAGGTGCTCTACGTCTGGTTCGACGCCCCCATCGGCTACATCAGCTTCACCAAGCAGCTCAAGGGCGACGACTGGGAGAAGTGGTGGAAAGACCAGGACACCAAGCTGGTGCACTTCATCGGCAAGGACAACATAGTCTTCCACTGCATCATCTTCCCCTCAATGCTCCACGCCGACGGCAGCTACATACTGCCCGCCAACGTGCCGGCCAATGAGTTCCTTAACCTTGAGGGCGATAAGATTTCGACCTCGCGCAACTGGGCAGTGTGGCTGCACGAGTACCTGCAGGAGTTCCCCGGCAAGCAGGATGTGCTGCGCTACACGCTGTGCAGCAATGCGCCGGAGACCAAAGACAACGACTTCACCTGGAAAGATTTCCAGCTGAAGAACAACAGCGAGCTGGTGGCCATCCTCGGCAACTTCGTCAACCGCACGCTGGTGCTGACGCACAAGTTCTACGGCGGGAAAGTGCCCGCCTGTGGGTCCCTCGGACAAACCGAGCAGGAGCTTGTCAAGGAGATAGCCACCTTCCCCGAGCGCATAGGCCGTAGCATTGAGACCTACCGCTTCCGCGAGGCTCTCGCCGAGATGATGAACCTGGCCCGCCTGGGCAACAAATACCTGACGGACACCGAGCCGTGGAAGCTCGTCAAGACTGACCCCGAGCGCACCGCCACGGTGATGAACCTATCGCTGCAGATATGCGCCAACCTGGCGGTCCTCTGCGCTCCCTTCCTGCCCTTCACGGCCGACAAGATGCACCGCATCATGAACCTGCAGGCCCTTGGGTGGAAAGACGCAGGCCGCGCCGACATACTGATGGAAGGCCATCAGATAGACCAGCCCGAGCTACTGTTTGAACAGATTAGCGACGAGACCATCCAGGCCCAGGTCGACAAGCTACAGGCCACCAAGGCGCAGAACGAGCTCAACGCATGGAAGCCCGCCGAAGTGAAGGCCCCGGTGACCATCGACGACTTCGGCAAGATGGACATACGCGTGGGTACCATATTGGAATGCCAGAAGGTGCCGAAGGCCGACAAGCTGCTGCAGTTCAAGATCGAGGACGGTATGGGCACGCGCACCATAGTGAGCGGCATAGCCAAATACTATCCCGACCCGCAGGCGTTGGTAGGTCGTCAGGTCTGCTTCATCGCCAACTTCCCGCCTCGCAAACTGAAGGGTGTGGAGAGCCAGGGAATGATACTCAGTGCCGAAGACAAGGACGGCCGTCTGGTACTGCTAACACCCTCTGACATAGTTACTCCCGGCTGCTCGATAGGTTGAGTCGGGAAAAATAGGTGACGGTTTCGGAATTTCCCTCATGGAAAGGCTGTAATTTTGCAACCAGAAAACGAAACCAAAAAAGAAAGGAGTAACATCATGAAAACCGCAAAAGCAATAATCCTCGCAGTGACGGCCCTGGCGTTGGCCATGCCCGTGGTGGCGCAACCCTCGCGCAGCGGCGGTGGCGGTGGTGGCAGCCGTAGTCATTCGAGCGCCCCTTCGCGCAGTGGTTCGAGCTACAGCTCGTCGAGCCGCAGCAGCGCTCCCTCGCGTAGCTACAGTGCACCGAGCTCAAGCAGTCGTAGCAACTACTCGGCACCGAGCCGCAGCAGCAATAGCAGCACCCCCAGCCGCAGCTACAGTGCTCCGAGCCACAGCAGCAACGCAAGTGCCTCCAGCCGCAGTGGCAGCAGCGCCTCGAGCCGCAACGTAGGTACCCCCTCACGCAGCGGTGCGGTAGCCCCCACGCGTAGCGGTATGGGCCGTCCGGCCTCCACGATAGGTGCCAAACCCGCCGGCACCACCGGAGCCCCCAGCGGCAACGGTGCCAACCCCTCGCGAGTGGCCTCTCCCGCCGGTGGCGGACACCATCACGACTATGCACGTCCCGGCCGTCCGGGTGGCTATATGCCTCCGGCAGCACGTCCGATACATCCGGCTCCCTACTTCCACCACCCGTGGCATCACCACTATGTGCACTGCCATCCCATCTACTGGGATCCGCTACCCCCCCGCCACTGGTACTGGCCCGGTTTCTGGGTGTACTGCAACAGCTACTGGTATGACTACCATGTGACCGACGTAGTTGTGGTGCGCGAGTACGTGAAAGACACCTACAAGGTCGACATAGTGACCTACGGCATCAGCGGCGACATAATGTACGCCATAGTCAAGGACGGTGGCGACACCTACCTGCAGGTCTACGACAAGGATGACCACCTGCTGGCCGAGCAGAAGATAAACAAGAAGTATTGCAACATGGTCATCGATGCCGAGAACGGCGGCTGCTGGATTAGCAAGAAAGGCGACAAAGACCCGTTGCTCTTCATCTGGGCCGATGGCAAACTGCTGATATACGAAGAAGACTAAATGAAAGGTATATACACCTACGAATACCCCCGCCCGATGCTTACGGCCGACTGTGTAGTCGTCCGCCATCGGGCGGAGGTGCTTTTGGTGAGGCGCGGCAATGAGCCGTACAAGGGCTGTTGGGCCCTGCCGGGCGGCTTCATGGAGATGGACGAAACCATAGAGCACTGCGCCGTACGCGAGCTGCAGGAGGAGACGGACCTAACTGTGGGTGAAGAAAGTCTAAAGCTGATAGGCGTATACAGCGCTCCGGGACGCGACCCTCGCGGACGCACGGTGACGGCGGCCTACCGGATTGACATCAGCGACGATGTAAAAGCAGCAGCCGGCGACGATGCCGCCGAGGTGCGGTGGTGGCCATTGGAGGCTCTGCCACCGCTGGCTTTCGACCACGACGAGATAATTACCGCAGCCAAAAGGGTTTAAGGCTGCGGTAATTTTTTTTATTTGCCTCAATAATATAAAAGGCGCTTCGCCGTTATAAAAAGTATGGATCCGGACAAGGCAAAACAGTCAGGCAATTTTGTTTTGGTACTCATAGCCATGGTGCTGGGGGTGCTGATTGGCTTGATGTTTGCATCGCACGACAAGCGCCAATCGGAAGGAGCGCTGGAGAAGAAAGTGAGCGAGGTGATGAAGCTGGTAGAGAGCGAATATGTCGACAAAATGAATGCCGACTCGGTGAGTGAGCGCATACTGGCGGCAATACTCAGCGAACTTGACCCTCACAGCACCTACCTGTCGGCCCGTGAGACCGAACGCACCGACGAGATGATGCGCGGCAACTTCGAGGGTGTAGGCATTGTGTTGCACTACGAAGGCGACACAGCTTACGTTGGGCAGGTATTGGCCGACGGTCCTTCGGCCAATGTGGGGCTGATGCCGGGCGACATGATTGTGACCGTTGACGGCGACACTGTGAGCGGAGTGGGCATGGCCCGCGACAGCGTAGTGGCGCGCCTGCGTGGCCCTCGCGGAACAAAGGTGGAGGTGCATGTGCAGCGTTTGGATAAAGAGTATGCATACAAGATACACCGCGGTGTTGTTAGGCATGAGACAGTGACCTGCGCCACGATGCTTAACGACACCACAGGCTACATAATGCTATCGTCGTTCTCATCGACGAGCTATGATGAGTTTCACAACGCCCTCGTAACACTGAAGAACAAGGGGATGAAGAAACTCGTGTTAGACCTGCGCGGCAACGGCGGCGGCTCGCTGACGAGTGCCGTAGGCATAGCAGGAGAGCTGCTTCCTGCCGGAAGTCTGATAGTGTACACCCAAGGGGCCCACAGCCACCGGCGCGACGTGAAGGCGCCACGCGGAGGTCTCTTCACCAAAGGCTTAGTGGTAGTGATGGTCGACGAGAACTCGGCTTCGGCGAGCGAGGTGGTCAGCGGTGCACTGCAGGACAACGACCGCGCCACGATAGTGGGTCGCCGTACCTTCGGCAAAGGTCTGGTGCAGACAGACTTCTCATTGAGCGACGGCTCGTCAGTGCTTCTCACCACAGCACGCTACTATACCCCATCGGGGCGCTCAATACAAAGGCCGTACACCGACGGCACAGACGAATATTACCGTTCCTACCTTGAGCAGCTACTGGACGAGTCTTACGCTGACAGCATGACAGTGCACATAAACGACTCGACACCCTACTACACCAACAGTGGCCGTGTAGTGTACGGCGGCGGTGGCATAGTGCCCGACCGACTGCTGGCCTACCACAAGGACGAGTCTTTCGTGTACTATAACGCACTGGCCAACAAAGGGCTGATAAACAAGGTGGCATTTCGCTACGTAAAAGAACATGCCGAAGAACTTCAGAAACGCTTTACCGACAGCAAGAGTTTTGTCAAAGGCTTTAAGGTCAGTGATACTATGTTGGATGAGCTTATAAAAGAAGGCGAAAGCAATGGTGTGGAAAGGAACAATAAGAGCATAGTTGCACAGCGCCAGCTGATGATGACAATGCTTAAAGCATACATAGGTCTGGCACTGTTTGGCAACGACGCCTTCTACGACGCCTACCTACCGATGGACGACGACCTGAGAGAAGTAATAAAACTGAAACTATGAGAAAGCTTTTGACATTTTTTGTGGCGTTACTGCCGATAACAGGAATTGTAGCACAGAAAAGCACGCTGAACTGCACGTTCACAGGTCTTGACAACAGTACCAAGGTGCTGGTATGCGAGCCGCAAGGCAACCGCTTGGTACCAAGCGATACGCTGACGATAGACGCAAAAGGCCGTGTGAAGATAGAGCGCTATAGCACTAACGGCGACGCACAGTTCTTTGCGCTGGCGCTCACAAAGGCTCAGAGTCCCATATTGCACGTGATACTGTTGCCAAAAGAGAAGGTAAACATGAACATTAGCTACGATGAAGCACTTAACGTTATGCAGATAACCAAAGTAAGAGGCTCGGAGAACATGGAGATGTACAGACGTTACACTGACATAATGGCAGGTGTCGCCGCCGACCCAAGCCTGCAGAACGCTATGCCACAGGCTATGGAGGCCCTGATACGCAACAATAGCCGCCAGCTGATGAGTGCTTTCCTGGTGACCTACTTCGAGAGTGCCTTCGACGAATACTATGACCTATACAAGACCGTACGCGACAGCACCATAGCCAACTACGGCAACAATGATTTCGTGAAACATTTGGACTCAAAGGTGCGGTCGGTGATAGCCACCGGCACCGAGGCTCCCGATATTGTGATGGCCGACCGAGACGGACAGTTGCGTCGCCTGAGCGACCTGCGCGGCAAGGTGGTGCTGATAGACTTCTGGGCATCGTGGTGCCGCCCCTGCAGAGCCGAGAACCCCAATGTGGTGCGCCTCTACCACCGCTTCCACGACAAGGGCTTCGAAGTGTTCAGCGTGTCGCTCGACAACAACCGCGAAGCATGGCTCAAAGCCATAGATGCCGACGGGCTGGTATGGCCTAACCACGTGAGCGACCTACGTGGCTGGAGTTCGGCAGGCGGACGCCTATACGGCATCAGCTCAATACCGGCCACAGTACTTGTGGACCGCGACGGTAAAGTTTTGGCACGCAACTTGCGCGGACCCCAATTGGAACAGAAACTAATCGAAATATTCGGACAATGATAACAACAACACAGATAGAGATGGCCTTGGGCCATGTGAACGACCCCGACCTCGGACGCAGCCTGACAGAGTTGGGAATGATAGAAAACATCAAGGTCGAGGGTAAGAAAGTGAGCTTCGACCTTGTGCTCACCACCCCTGCCTGCCCCATGAAGAAAAAGATGAGCGACGACTGCATCAACGCCATCCATGAGATGGTGGACCGTGAAGCCGAGGTGGAGATAAACCTCACCAGCCGTCCGCAGCCCGACCCTAAAGAGGAGTTCAAGGAAGTCTTCAAGAACATACATAACACCATCGTGGTGGCCTCTGGCAAGGGCGGAGTGGGCAAGAGCACCGTGGCCGTCAATCTGGCCATATCGCTGGCAAAAACGGGCGCCAAAGTAGGTCTTGTTGACGCCGACATCTACGGCCCCTCCATCCCCATCATGCTCGGCGTGGAAGGCGAAGAGATTTATGGCCATCACGTTGGCGACAAGACCTACATGCTGCCGATAGAGAAATACGGCATCAAACTGATGAGCGTGGGTTTCTTCGTGGACGCCAACAAAGCGCTGGCTTGGCGAGGCCCGATGGCCAGTGGCGCCTTGAAGCAACTGCTCGGCGAGACATGGTGGGACGAGATAGACTACCTGGTGGTCGACATGCCCCCGGGAACGGGCGATATCCAGCTCACTCTGGCACAGAGCATCCCCGTCAGCGGCGCCATCATCGTCAGTACTCCACAGCAGGTGGCGCTGGCCGACGTGATACGCGGCGTAGAGCTATTCCGCAACGAGGCCGTCAACATACCAGTGCTTGGCTTTGTAGAGAACATGGCCTACTTTACCCCAGCCGAGCTACCGCAGAACAAGTACTATATCTTCGGCCACGGCGGCTGCCGCAAGCTGGCCGAGGAGATGAACATCCCGCTGCTTGGCGAGATTCCGCTGGTGCAGAGCATTGCCGAAAGCGGCGACAGCGGCAAACCTGCGGCTCTCTTCGCGCCCGACAAGACGGAAGACCCCGTGCGCGACGCCTTTGACGCACTGGCGCAGAACACCATCAAAGAGATTTGCAAACTTAATATCAAATAAGCCATGACCGATCAAGAGAAACCGGCCGTCGAGCAAAAAGTAAAGAACGCTCTGGCACAGATACGCCCCTACCTGCAGCAGGACGGCGGCGATGTGGAATATGTCGACATGACCGCAGAAGGCGTCGTCATAGTGCGCCTGAAAGGCCACTGCGGCAGTTGCCCTCACGCCATGCAGACCCTCAAGCAGGGTATCGAGCAGGCGCTGAAGCGCGTCATCCCCGAAGTAAAATCAGTGGAGAAGATATGATATACACAAAGACAGGCGACAAAGGCACCACCTCGCTCGTGGGCGGCACGCGCGTGCGCAAAGACGATATGCGCGTGGAAGCCTACGGCACCGTCGACGAGCTCAACTCGCACATAGGCCTGCTGGCCGAAATGCTGCGCACAAAGCATGAATCTCACTATGCAGAGCTCAAGGTAATACAAAACAAGCTGTTTGACATACAGACCCTTCTGGCTACCGAGGACGCCGACATCTACGCCCGTCTGCCACAGTTGGGAGACAAAGAGGTGGAGACCCTTGAGCGCCAGATTGATGCCATCACCTCACACTTGCCACAATTGCACAGCTTCGTAATCGCAGGCGGCAACGCAGCAGGCGCCCAAGCGCACGTTTGCCGCACCGTCTGTCGCCGTGCCGAGCGCCGCGTGGTGACTCTCTCACAGCACACCGATATTGACGACACTATCATGCGTTATCTGAACCGCCTTTCCGACTACCTGTTTGTGTTGGCGCGCCTCGCCGTGGTGGCCGACGGAATGGCAGAAGATTTGTATACCAACTGATTGTAAAAAATATTTGTCAGTATTGGAAAAAGATGTACTTTTGCAAAAATTTTTGAGTAACAGAGTATGTATTGGACACTTGAATTAGCATCGAAACTGGAGGACGCACCCTGGCCCGCCACTAAAGAAGAACTTATTGACTATGCACAACGTACGGGTGCCCCTATGGAGGTTATAGAAAACCTGCAAGAGATTGAAGATGAGGGAGACCAGTATGAAAGCATAGAGGATATCTGGCCCGACTACCCCACCAAGGAGGACTTTTTCTTTGAGGAAGACGAGTACTAATGAGCACACGGTTCCCGCGACAAGGCCGCGAACCATATCCGTCGTCGGCTCCGGAAACGTAGCCACCCACCTCGCCATAGCTCTTCACAACGCCGGCTGCACAGTGCGGCAAGTTCTTTCTCGCTCATACGACCATGCGCAGCGTCTCGCCATGCGCGTCGACGCCGTTCCCATTGACAACCCGCTACGGCTCGACGAAGACATAGACGTGTGCCTGCTCTGCGTGGGCGACGATGCTCTCTATGATTTGGCACTCGATCTCCGACTTCGCGACTCCATCGTACTACACACCTCCGGCACCACTCCGGCATCCATCCTTAAACACATCAGTCCGCGCTACGGCGTGGTTTGGTCGCCCCAGACCTTTGTGCGCGACATCGCCATGGACTACAGCCGCCTTCCACTTTGCATAGAAGGCAGCTCGCCCAGCGTGGAAAAGGATATCGAGGAACTTATGCGTCTCGTGAGCCCCTGCATCCACCACCTCGACGGTGAGCAGCGCCTCCATGCCCACCTGGCCGCCGTGATGGTCAGCAACTTCGTTTGCGCCATCAACGCCACCGCACAGGACTACATGCAGAGCCACAACCTTGATTTTGAGATGCTGCGCCCTCTCGCAGAGCAAACCCTCCGCAAGTGGGACTACGGCAATCTATGGACCCAGATGACAGGACCCGCCGCACGCCGCGACGAAAAGACCATAGCGACACAGCGCAAGTTGCTGGCCGACAAGCCGGAAATGCTACGTCTCTACGACCTGATGACTGAGATAATACAGGCTAAATGACTTTCATCGACACTCATTGTCACCTCTACGACGAGGCTTTCGACGCCGACCGCCAACAGGCGGTGCAACGCGCTTTAGACGCCGGTGTGACAACCATGCTGCTGCCCGACATAGACAGCACGTCGACAGAACGTCTTGATACTCTTTACAACCTATATCCCAATCATTTCCACCGCATGGCTGGCTTTCATCCTACCTCGGTGAAAGAGGACTTCGAAGTTGAGCTTGCCCATGTGCGCAAGCGCCTCGAAACGGGGTCGTTCGTGGCCGTCGGCGAAATTGGCATGGACCTCTACTGGAACCGCACTTTCGAGGAGCAGCAACGCGAAGTGCTTCGCCGCCAGATGCTTTGGGCCACGGAGTTTGGCCTGCCGGTGGCATTGCACATCCGCAAGGCTCACAACGAAGTCTTCGGCCTGCTGCGCGACCTCAACCACAGCAGCTACCGAGGTGTGATGCATTGCTTCGGCGGCAGCCTGCAAGAAGCCTGGCGCGCTGTCGATATGGGCTTTATGCTTGGCATCGGCGGTGTCGTCACCTTCAAGAACGCCACCATGGCCGAGGTAGCCAAGGCAGTACCCCTCGACCGCCTGCTGCTTGAGACCGACGCTCCATACCTGAGTCCCGTACCGCATCGCGGCGAGCGAAACGAGAGCAGCTATATCCCCCTGATAGCGCAGAAGATAGCCGACCTGCGCGGCATAAGCATCGAGGCCGTCGCCGAGCAGACCTCAACCAACGCACGCATGCTTTTCAGCCTTTAATTATTGCCGCCCGGCAGCCCCCTCTACGTATCCAGGCCGTATCCTCTCCGTCCCCTCTCCGACAAAAAACCGTTAAACAACCGTAGAACAGTCGGAGCGACTACGGAGCGGGTACGGAGCGATTACCTACAAACGGCATGTTATCAGCTGCTTGAGACCGGCACAATAATATTTGGCCATCTACGTTATTGGTTTAGAGATACAAAACGCCGCAAAAATGCATATAGCAATAGTGAAAGACGCCGTGCTGCCCACCAAGTTGTACGGCGGTACTGAACGGGTAGTTTACTCGCTGGGGCGGGCCTTGAGCCGTCTCGGCCACGAGGTGACGTTCCTCTGCCGCGCCGGTTCCGAAGCCTCGTTTGCACACATACAGCCCATCGACCCCTCGCGCAGCATAGCGGCACAGATACCTGCCGGTGTGGACATTGTACATTTCAACGACGCGGTGCCCGAGGACATCGGCGAACGGCCATACATTGTGACCATCAACGGCAACCTCGGCGACGGCGCCTCGGCTCCAGCGATGGCGGTGTTCGTGTCGCGTAACCACGCGCAACGACATGGGTCGGAACACTATGTGCATAACGGCCTCGACTGGGACGACTATCCCAAGGCCGACCTCACGCTGCCGCGCGACAGCTACCACTTCCTGGGGAAGGCGGCATGGAGGGTCAAGAATGTGCGCGGCGCCATACGCATCATCCGCCAGATACCTGGGGCACAGCTGCATGTGCTCGGCGGCACACGTCTGAACTTCAAGATGGGCTTCCGCTTCACGCCGAGCCCCCGCATACACTTCCACGGCATGGTGGACAACGACGCCAAACAGCACTTTATCAGCCACTCCAAGGGGTTGGTGTTCCCCGTGCTGTGGGACGAGCCGTTCGGCCTCTGCCTCACCGAGTCGCTCTACTATGGAGCCCCCGTGTTCGGCACGCAGAGGGGCTCGCTGCCGGAGATTGTCGCTCCGGAAGTAGGCTTCCTCTCCAACGACGAGGACGAGCTTGCGCGATACATTGCCGAAGGGCATGAGTATTCGCCGCAACGCTGCCACGAATATGCCGCCGACCTCTTCGGTGCCGAGCCTATGGCAAAAGCATATCTTGACGTGTACCAGTCCGTCCTCGACGGCCAACGGTGGTAAACAACGCACTATGATTATGGCAGACAAGGGAATAAAGAAGACCAACGCGGCACGGCTGCTCGACCAGCTGAAGATTGCCTACGAACTCATACCCTACGAAGTGGACGAGGAGCACCTGGGCGCCGAGCATACGGCGGCAGTGCTCGGAGAACCCATAGAGAGGATATTCAAGACGTTGGTGCTGCGTGGCGACCGGACAGGGCACTTCGTATGCGTCATTCCGGGAGCCGAGGAGGTGGACCTGAAGAAAGCCGCCAAGGTTACGGGCAATAAGAAGGTGGAAATGATACACGTCAAGGAGCTGCTGCCCCTGACAGGCTACATTCGCGGCGGGTGCTCGCCCATAGGCATGAAGAAACCGCTGCCGACATGGTTCCACCAAAGCCTCATGGACCACGAGAGCATCTATTGCAGCGCAGGCCAACGAGGCCTGCAGTTCCACCTCGCCCCCGCCGACATTCTGCGTGCCGCCCACGGCACACTGGCCGACCTCACCGTCTGATACTATGGCAGATACAGAACGGCATCCACTGCAACCCTTCCTGCCGCCCAACGCGCGTCTGCTGATGCTCGGCAGCTTTCCGCCGCCGCGCAAGCGCTGGTGCATGGATTTCTTCTACCCCAACCGCACCAATATGATGTGGGAGATTTTCGGGCTGGTGTTCTTCGGCGACAGCCAGCGGCTGGTGGACGCCGGGCACAAGACGTTCCTCTTAAGCGACATCAAAGCCTTGCTTGAAGAGCGCGGGATAGCCATCTATGACACCGCCTGCGCCGTGCGGCGCTTGAGCGGCAACGCTTCGGACAAGGACCTGGAGATTGTAGAAAAGACAGACATCCCGGCCCTGCTGGAGCAGATACCACAGTGCCATGACATCGTCTGCACCGGCCAGAAGAGCTTCTCGGTGCTCACTGACGACTACGGCGTGCCGGTGCCGCAGATGGGCTCTTACAATGAATTTACCATCGCCGCCCGCCCGATGCGCCTGTGGCGCATGCCATCTTCGTCGCGCGCCTACCCCATGAAGCTGGAAGAGAAAGCCGCCTACTACCGCAAAATGATGATAAAAATAAAGATATTATGACCTTACAGGAAGCCATAGTCGCACGCCATTCGGTGCGGCAGTATATCGACAAGCCTATCGAGGCAAACGTTATCGACCGCCTCAACGAGGAGATTGCTCTTTGCAATAAGGAGGGAGGGCTGCAAATACAACTTGTGCTCGACGAGCCACAGGCTTTCACCGGCGGCATGGTAAAGTACGGCAGCTTCAAGGGGGTGCGCAACTATCTGGCAATGGTGGGCCCCAAAGGTGCCGACGAGAAGGTGGGATATTACGGCGAGCGCATCGTGCTGTTGGCACAGACGCTGGGTCTTAACAGCTGCTGGGTGGGCATGTCGGTAGGCAAGCAACCCGACCGCTACACCATTGATGCAGGCGAGAAGCTCCATTGCGTCATAGCTATCGGTTACGGTGCCACACAAGGCGTGCAACACCCTATGCGGCCGATGGAGAAGTTTTACAGGACAAAAGGTGAGATGCCCGACTGGTTCCGTCGCGGCATGGAAGCCGCCATGCTGGCACCCACAGCGGTTCACCAGCAGAAGTTCGAGCTTGAGTTGCTGGACGACCACACCGTAGCCGCCCGTGCACGTTTCTCATTGGTCGGTTGGGCAAAGCTCGACCTCGGCATCGTCATGTATAACTTCGAGGTAGCCGCCGGCAAAGAGAACTTCCATTGGCAATGACCCTCCGCCTACTGCTATATTATCTTCTTGCCGCCAACCTACTGACCTTTGTCATCTATGGCATCGACAAATGGAAATCACGCCACAACCGTTGGCGCATTCCCGAGGCAACGCTCCTGCTCCTTGCCGCCCTCGGTGGCAGCATAGGTGCCTTGCTGGCGATGAGAGTATTCCACCACAAAACGCAGCACAAGAAGTTCCGCTACGGGGTGCCGGCCATATTGATTATCCAGCTGGCTATTACGGCGTTTTGTTACTATCGGTACACCTCGATGGTGTAGGTGAAGGTGAACTTCTTTTTCGGCATCAAACGGTGGATATACTGGCGCATGGCGATGTCACCTGTGAAACCTTTGGTGTCGCAAATGCCGCACCAAGGCTCAAGGCAGACGAACGGGCAGCCTTCTTTGTGCGGCGCCCAGATGCCGTAAGCTTCAGCTTGCGGACAACTGACAGCGACAACATCGTGGCCTTCCTTGTCGCAAAGCACAGCCTTAGTCACTTGGCCATCCTCAAACATCAGCGCATCATGGGCAAAGGTGTTGGCCTCTATCGGCATCTCGACAGGAATACGTCGTGGTTCCGGCAATGGCACACGGTTGCCGTCCTCAAGGGCTGAGACGATGACGGGCGACACTGGCTTTCCCTCATGGTCGTAATAGCGTATAAATCCATGCATAGCGTCCTCGGCTTTATAATCGGGCAACATAAATCCTGGATGGGCACCTATCTGGAAGTAAGCATCCCTCTCGTCGAGGTTCTCCACCGTCCACATCACTTCCACAGCGCTGTCCTGCAGCCGATAGCAGACCTCCAATCCTAGTTGATAAGGATAGCTTTCGCTGAGAGAACTCTTCAGCATACGCAGCTGTCCATCACTAATAATCACAAACTCGCTGTCTCTCGCATAGCCGTGCTGCTTCATGGGATAGACCTTCCCGTCAGCATGGAGCTCGTTGTTATACGGCTTCCCAACGGTGGGGAAGAGTATCGGCGCATGGCGGTTCCAGTAGGCAGCGTCACCGTTCCACAGGTACTCGTAGCCCCCCTTCTTAAGACTCAGCAGCTCGGCGCCATGCTCGTTCACCTCAATGGTGATCATGTCGTTACTTAGCTTCATACGGCTTTCAATTCAGGTACTATGGCGAAGAATATCAAAGGCTCGCTGCTACTGGCGTTGATGAGCGCATGCGCGTGTCCCACGGGGCAGTAGTGGCACTGGCCGGGAACAAGACGCTCCTCACCGTCGTCATACAGGCATCGGGCCTCGCCGCTGAGGATGAAGATAATCTCACTGTTGGTCTCATGCTTGTGGTAGCCGATAGAGCACCCCACATCGAGCCGTCCACGCATAATCTTGTTCTGTCCGTCGTTGAAGGTGCGAAACATCGTGTCGCCCTCTCCGCCTTTGAACTGCGGGTTGGCAACCTCTTCTATTTTGTTAAAGTCTATTACCATAGGTCTATGTTTTTCATTTGTTCTATCAGTTGCAGATCCGCTGGCAGCCACCGCACGCTGTCGAGCTCCTCTCTGGCAAGCCAGCGGGCAGCCTCGTGCTCGTTGAGATGTAGGGCTTCCGTCAACAGCGAGCAGCGGTAGCAATGCATGGTGAGGTGAAAAGCCGCATAGTCGTACTCCACGGTACTGAACAGCTCATCCACTCTTATCTCAGCCGACAGTTCCTCGCGTATCTCGCGCTTCAGCGCCACCTCCGGCGTCTCACCAGCTTCCATCTTGCCGCCCGGGAACTCCCACCAGTCCTTCCACTCGCCGTATCCACGCTGCGTGGCGAATATCCTGTCACCCTTGCGGATGATAGCCGCTACAACCTCTATCTGTTTCATAGTTCGACGGCCGGCCAGCCGTAATCCTGATAGTAGCGGACGTTGAGGTTGTTGCGCTTCGCATACTCCTTCAGCTGCTCCCTGCGGACGGCTTCGCGTACCCGCTCACTGGCGTGTACGTTCTCGTAGATGTCGTAGTAACTGCCGAAGATGCGCTTGGCGCTGGCCACGTTGCCGGCACCGTCCACCGTCTGCTCAAAGCCCGTCACTTTGTATTTGCCATCCTCTTTGCTCATGGTTATCGCGCCCGCGTGGTTACCGCCGGAGAGGCACTTCAGCGTGTCGCCCACGACGTTGTACCACATCACCCAGAAGTCGCCCATAAAGAGCCCGTCCTCCTCGTGTATCATCTGCAGTGTCGGGATGCAGAGTTCGCCCTTCCGGTATTGCTCGCCAATCTCGCTCACCAGGTAGTCGCTTATGGCCACACGGACGGCCTGTTCCTCGCGGTTGATGGCTATGTGGCGTATGCAGTCGGCCTTGTGTCCGTCAAAGTCGGCAATCAGCCATCGGCCACCCTCCTTCTCCATTGCAAGTTTATGCTCCTCTACATCGCTGCTGGGGTCAAAGGAGCCGTCCTCCCATTTCTGCCGCACGCTGATGGTGGCCGTAGCGTGGCTCTTGTCCGTCTGCTCCACGCCGACCACGTCGAAGTCGGCTATAGTCCCACCATTGCCGGTGACGAAGTAGTATAGCCACTCGTGATCCATAGCCTCGAATTCAGGCAGGTGGTTGAACATCGTGTCGAGCACGTTGTAGAAGTCCTCGGTCATATACTCGCGCGACTCCTCCCGCAACTCATGGTCGGGGATGTACTTGCACAGTTCCGCAGCCCTTTTCTTCAGCTGCTCTTCTTGGTTTCCGCAAGCCGTCAGCAGCAAGGCGGCAGCCAATAACCATAGTGTCTTTCTCATTCTAAATTAGTATTATATTTGTTCTTCAATTGTTCCAGCGCCCGGCAGAGCTGGTCAGGACACGACGTGGGCTTCCCTCCACAGCTGATGCCGTCGAGCTTGGCTATAACATCGTCAATCTTCTGACCCCTCACCAGCCGGCAGATGCCCTGCAGGTTGCCATCGCAGCCGCCGAGGAACGCCACATTCTGTATGATGTCGTTGTCGTCGGCCGTCACGTCTATCAGCACCGAGCATGTGCCTTGTGTTTGATACAGTATGTGTTTCATAATTCTGCTTTGTTTTTACCATTCACCTTCTTTCTCTTCACCCTACCCGCTATGGCACCCATCAATATGATGCCGCCGGCGATGGCTATGGTGACCTTGAGGGCGGTAAAGCCGGTGGTGGCCGCCAAGCGCAGCTGGTCGCTGACCAGATAGTAGGCCGTCCAGAAGATGCCGCCGCCAGGTACGAGCGGTATGATGCCGCAGATGAGGAACACCGTCGTGGGGCATTTCCGCACCACAGCCAGCACGCTGCTCACCGCAGCCACCGTCAGGGCACCCAGGAAAGCTGCTCCCACCACATGCTGCGGCGCAGCCGTTGCAGTAAGCAGATACACTGCCCATCCCAGCATGCCCACTATGCCGCAGTCGACATAGTATTTGCGCGGTGCGCCGAAGAGCGCCGAAAAGCCCACGGTACCTATGAATGCCGCCGGCAGCTGTATGTACCACGCCGACGCCACAGGGTCGATGGCCGGCGTGCTCAGCTGCATCAATCCGCCGGCAAACAGGCCCTCCACGATGAACGCCAGCACCACTCCGAGGGCTATGCAGAGGAATGCCAAAAAGGCGTCCATCAGGCGTGTGGCGCCAGCTATATAGTCTTCGTTGGCCAAGTCGCGCATGCCGTTGGTGAAAGGCACGCCGGGCACCAGGGCGATGATGGTGCCGATAATCATGTTGGGCAGGTGCTCGCCGAAGCCCAGCGTCACCGCCAGCACGCAGAGCAGGCCGCCCACGAGGCCGCCCAGCAGGTTGCCGAAGATGCGGCTCAGGTGCGCTCCCACGAAGGTCATGAAGGCTCCCAGCAGCAAGCCGCAGGCGAAGGTGGCCGCAGCGTCCACAAGGCTTCCGCCGAAGAGGATGCTGAACGAGGCAACGCCCAAAGCGATGCCTGCGACGACCTCCCACCAGGGCTTTCCTTTGCCCGTACGTATTTTCTGCAGGCGCGACGCCAGCTCGTCGAGGGGCACTCGCCCCGCGCTCACATCGCGGCTCAGCTGGTTCACCTCCACCACACGGCTCAGCTGCGTACCGCGTATGGGTATAAACTCGGCGCGGGCATATTGCCGCCCGGTGGTGATGATGCCGTTGCTGAGCACGAAGAAGCTCTCGTCGCTCACCCCATAGGCCGTCGCTATGTGCTCCATCGTCTGCTCCACACGGCTTATCTCCGCACCGTTCTCGAGCAGCACATGTCCCGCCTCGGTGGCCAGCCGCAGGGCTTTCTCTTGTTCTGTCGCTTCTGTCATCGTTCTGTCGTTTGTGATTGAACCATTTCACATAGTTTGTCTTCTCGAATCACCTTCGGCGCCGCCTTCCCGGCCAGCACCAGCACTTTCTTCCCGTTACGGTAGATATGCAGCTGCCGCGAGCGCACCACAGCCGTCAGCTCCGCATCATCCTGCATAGCCAGCCAGAGGCTGTGGTATTCGCCATTCTTGTCGAACAGCTTCCGCTGCAGGTGCGAGCACATGTTTGTTGTATCGATATCAATCATAATTCAAAATTCAACTTTCGTAATTCACAATTGGCAACGCCTTTCTCCCCGCCTCAGTCATAAGACCCCGTTGCTCCAACTCTTGGCACCGTTCCCTGTTGCGCTCTGTCCAGTGGCTATTCTTCCTTCGCGGCGATAGACGCTGAGCCAATCGTCCGTCGGGCAGCCGCTTGCAGGTGGAGTCAATCCATCCAAAGCAGAGCGCCTCCTCAACGACCTCCACATACGGTAGCGCGTCGGCCATCGGCAGTTTGCCCCTATATGTAGCCACCCACACCTCGCGTTCCTTCTGGTGATGCCTCATCAGCCAGCGTCGCAACGCCTTGCGGTCGTCCGTTTCCAAGAGGGTCGTAATCTCCATCTATCTATTTTATCGTTTCTGCCACAAAGAACTCCGCCTGCTTCGGGGCGGCGAAGGTGCGCTCAATCATAGCCACATGCGAGAGGTACTCGGGGTCGGTGAAGGCTATGGCGCCAGTCGGACAATGACGGCGGCAGGCCTGGCATTTGATACAGATGCCGTCGAAGGTCGGCATACCGTCTTTCGCTCCGATGCTCCCCATCGGGCATACCTCCAGACACTCGCCGCAGCGCGTGCACAACGCGCTATTGCACGAGGGCTTGGCCTTGAGGAACCCCGCAGGGGCGTTGTTGGTCTTCAAGGGGGTATAGTATTTATCGGGATGCGCCTCGCCGGGAACGTCAATAGTTGACAGTTGATAATTGACAATTGATAGTTTCTCCGCCACCTGCGCGGTGAAACGGTCGAGCTCCGCGAGGTCGTCCTCGTTGGGGCGACCTGCACCAAGGGTATCGCTGAAAGCGTGGCGCGTCACCATAGCGACGGCGCCGACAGGCTTCATACCGCCTTCCACCATCAGACCCACCAACTCGGCCAGCGCGTTGTCGTAGGCGCGGTTGCCGAAAGTGACGAGCGCAATAGCCGGATTGCCGTCGGCACGTAAGGCTCGCCGCACATAGTCAAGCGTCTTGTTGGGTATGCGCCCCGCATAGACAGGCGTCGCCCACACGACGAAATCCCCTGCCTCCACCTGTGGCAGCTCCTCGCGCTCACGCGGCAAGGTGTAAGAATGGTATTCCACCTCAGCACCCAGCAGCGCACCCAGCCGGTCGCCCAGGTGCTGCGCCACCTGCAACGTGCCTCCCGTAGGACTGAAATAGTAGACCTTGACCATACCTGATTCTCCTCAACTTAAAACCTGCGTGTACGACGACAATAATCTTTGTATTCGTCGCCGAAATCGCGTTGCAGACGACGTTCCTCGCTGACAACTTGCACCAGCATAATGGCGAAGAAAGCCACCCACACCAGCGCTGCCTGCCAAGTCCAAAGCCACACCACGCATCCGGCCAAGAAGGTTAGCGTGCCGGTGAGCATAGGGTTGCGGTTGATGCGGTAGGGGCCTTCGGTCATCAGGTGTTGCGTGCGTGGTGCCACCTCGTGGCCGAAGGCATCCATAGGGTTGCCCTTGCCGCGACGTTTCATATAGACGATTGTCCAGATGCTCAGCGACAAACCGCCAATCATCAGTACTCCCGTTATCGTGGCCCTCAAGGCTCCGATATGCACTATAGGCGGCATTCCCGACGCCAGCCACATCACCGTAGGCAGCAGCATCACGAAAAGCACCGCACCCAGCAGATATCCAAATATTTCTTTCAACAGTTTCATACTTCTGTACTTTTGCCATTACCTTCTCCAGGCACCTATCACCTCGCCGATGTATACGGCGTGGATGCCGGCCTCGAAGCCGTCATACCACTCCTTGGGCGTCGCGTTGCGGAAGTCCTGCGCCGTCTGGTGCCAGGCGGTCATCGTCTCGCACTCGATGACCGTCTTGGCCTCCTCGTAGTAGGGCGTGCCGTGCTCGGTATATGCCACATGCAGGCCCAGCGCCGCAGCCTTGTCGCCGTCGCGGCCGCTGTTCTTGCCCATATACTTCCACACCTCCGGGTCGTCGAACTCCATGATGGTGAAGCGCGGATGGCGCTCCATGAACTCGTAGGTGTAGCGCGCCGGCGCCACATACACCGTCACAGCCGCCCGCTCGTGACCCAGGTAGTTGCCAATGCCGCCCCAGCCGATGGTCATGGCGTTGCTCTCCGTGCTGTCGCCGCAGCATAGGATGAGGTTCTTG
This sequence comes from uncultured Bacteroidota bacterium, assembly GCA_902777005.1. Taxonomy (GTDB): domain Bacteria; phylum Bacteroidota; class Bacteroidia; order Bacteroidales; family P3; genus Colimorpha. The sequence goes on along the minus strand of CACYSB010000002.1, from coordinate 4,593 downwards.
GTGAAGAAGGTGAATCCGTTGTCCGTAAAATCCTTCTGCACGTCGAATGCTTTCAGTTCGCTGTTCATAGGTTCCTGTTTGTCGTTTTGTTTCTGGTTATCGCCGCAGCCGGCCATCATGGCCAGAGTCAACACTGCGGCAAACAATGTGTGTATCGATTTTCTCATAGGTTATATTTTTTGCAAAGATACACATTATTGCTGGAACTGCCAAAAAAATCACCACGACACACACCGTTTGCCCCTCCTATCGCACCTCGGGAGTCAAGCCGCCATAGCTCTTGGCAGCGGCGAGGAAAGCCTCCTCGGTAGTGAAGGACTCGTAGTAGGTGCACCGCGTGACCACCTGCTGGCTGCTGCACTTCTCCCCGCGGATATGCACCAGCGCCCAACCGGTCATGTCGTCGGCGAAGCCCTCGTCCACCAAGGCCAGTCGCCCGTCGACCTCCCGGAAAGCGTCCACCTGTAGGTCCTCTGCGCTGATGCGCACCATCGGCCGCCGGCTCTCCAAGGTCTGGCGCAGGGTGTAGAGCCGCAGCTTGTCGCCACGCCGCAGGTCGGCGGCGGCAAGCGAGGTGAGCAAGGCGGCAGTGCCGTCGACCTCGCCCAGCCGCTGCTCCACCACAGGCAGCACACCGTCGCTCACCGGCATACCGGGCAGCAGCAGGCTGGCGCCGTACATCGGTCCGAGGCACGGTGTGAAGACCACCGGCGTACGCCGCATCAGGGTGCGGAAACGGGCGTAGGCCGTGGGCGTCTTCTCGAACAGCGGCTCGCCGGCCCAGCAGAGCATCTTCCACAGGCGACAGCTGTGTGCCAGCTGCTGCCGCGCGACGAACTGCGCCCGCGTGCGCCGCTTGGGCTGTTCACTGTGTGCTGTCCGCATAATCGTCTGTCCTCCACGGAGGTAGAATGTCACTCCGCTCTTCTTAAGACTGCCGTTCAAGAACAGTCCCATAGACTTCTGTTTACCCATAAATATATCCTCCTTATTTGTTTAACTTCTTATACCAACACCTGCAATCCACTATCTGCAAGTATCTTAAACGATATTTCAACGATACTTCAACGATAATACAACGATAGATATCGTTGAAATATTGTAATACTAACGTTAAATTATCGTTAAAATAGTGGATTACCCAACTTGCCACCACAATGTACGCCCATGAAAGGCCATTCCGGGGATAGATACAAATTGCAATAAACTGCAAAATAATTTTTCCTCATTCCATTTTATTTTAGTATCTTTGTAAATTCACGTATAGTATTATACGTGATGTATTGTTGTCGTTATTAGACTATTAGAGAAAGAACGCCAAACAAAATGGCCGCAGATATTGCCATAAAGGAAACAGCTGACATCGAAGTCATCAAGCACCGCATCTACGAGGTGCGTGGTATGCAAGTTATGCTTGACCGCGACTTGGCGGAGTTGTATGGGGTGGAGACTAAAGTCTTGAACCAAGCGGTCAAACGCAATATTGAGCGTTTCCCTGAAGACTTTATGTTTAAACTTAATAGAAAAGATGTATTCTTTTTGAAATCACAGCAAATAACTGTGAATGAGCATAATGTAGACTTGAGGTCACAAATTGTGACCTCAAGTCCAGAAGATGTTGATGCAGAGAGTAATAAACATTTGAAGTCGCAAATAGCGACTTCAAATTGGGGAGGTGGACGTTATCTTCCTTATGCTTTTACTGAACTGGGTATTGCAATGTTGAGTTCGGTGTTGCGGTCAGAGACAGCCATACAGGTCAACATCAATATTATGCGGGCGTTTGTGGCCATTCGTCACGCAATAGCTGCCTGGCAAGGAGTCAACCTGAAGGTGGAGCAACTGTCACACAAGGTCGACAACCTCAACGCCCGTGTGGACGAGATTCTCCACGAGCAAAACGAGAACAATATGGAGATGGCCGTGCAGATAAGCGCCCTCAACGACGCCCTCGACCAGCTGCGCGAGAAACCATCAACGCCCCGGAAACGGATAGGGTTTAAACAAGAGAAATAACCTATGACCAAGGTGCAGGAAATAAATGTTAAGAATACCACCATCCGGACAATGAAGGTGGGTGACTCGGATTATATCTGCATCACCGATATTGCTCGACAGAAAAACTCGCTAGAACCCAATGCTGTTGTAGGTAATTGGATGCGAAACAGGAACACCATTGAATATCTCGGCATTTGGGAATATTTGAACAATCCCAATTTTAACCCCATCGAATTCGAGGGGTTTATTAACGAGGGCTTCCATCAACGTGACCGCCTGCACAAACTCAACAAAATAGCCATCCAGCAAATGACCGTGCTGGAAGAAGTGGGGAATAGGAAACTGCTGAAATAAAAACATTGAAATGAATGAGGAAATAATCATAAAGGCAAATACAGACATTGAAGTCATCAAACACCGCATATACGAGGTTCGGGGACAGCGTGTGATGCTTGACCGCGACTTGGCAGAGTTGTATGGTGTTGAAACGCGTGTACTAAATCAGGCTGTGAAACGTAATATTGAACGTTTCCCCGAGGACTTTATGTTCCAACTGACAGCAGAAGAAAGGGATAGTATGTCATCACAAATTGTGATGACATACGGTCAAGAAGGCGATATGTCGTCACAAATTGTGATGACATCACCAAGCAAGCGTCCTAAAGTAGCCCTGCCGTATGCTTTTACCGAACATGGAGCACTGATGCTGGCTTCCGTATTGAAAAGTCCTTCTGCAATCCAAATGAGTGTGATGGTCACTCGCGCATTTATAGCGATGCGTGAAGCCCTTAGTGGTATGATGTCTGTAAACTACAAGGTGGAACAACTGTCGCACAAGGTGGATTCGCTCAATGCCCGTGTGGACGAGATTCTCCACGAGCAGAATGAGAACAACATGGAGATGGCCGTGCAGATAAACGCCCTTAACGACGCCCTTGACCAACTGCGCGAGAAACCATCAACACCCCGGAAACGTATAGGGTTTAAACAAGAGAACAAATGATTGTGCTGAAAGAGATTTGGGATATAGTTAATAAATACTAATGACGTAGGAAGACAGTCATGGATATTTACTATATAAAAAAGCAGGATTTGTTTTATTCCTACTGCATGAATTTAAAATTGCCAGAAGGGAATTGGGAGAGATATAGATTTGTAAATAACCAACTTGTCCAGCATGATAATTCAGGGGCGCTAATGTCCGCACTTTATTCAGTAGGTATTTTATACCAGCAACCATATAATCGGAGGAAGGGGAGGGCAGCATTTTTTCCACTATTCAGCAATTACATGCAGGTCAAGGAACTCAATGCATGTTTGAGTAGAATTGATAAAATTGATTATTTGAGAGTATTATTTGTAATTGATACTATAAAGGATACATATCCAAATGTTGCTGTATATTTCCCAAGAAAACAAATAAATGGGTGGAAAAAATACAAAACGTTCCACTTGCAACCATTTTCAGAAAAGCTTGATGCATTTAACATTATGAATTCATTTGAACCGACTGCTTTTTTAAATACAAATGCCGATACCATTGTGATTTTTGAAGTGTCGTCTGATCCAAAATCAATAGACAATAATATTAACGAGATAGTCAAAGTATACAACCAACAGCCCCCAAATCTAATTTACTTATCTCTTTTTACAGAGGTTGATAAGGAGGGGAAGATTCTATACTATAAAAATGAAGAAATTGGAAAAATGTTTAGGCGATAAGAGGTTAAACTAATATACAAATTCATTAATCATGGCCATATTAAGATGTTCTAGTTGCGGACAAGAATACAATTCTGTTCTTCCAGTATGCCCATCATGTGGAATAGATGTGTCAATGGCTGTTACAATTAATGAACAAGGTTCACTACACGACGGCACAGGAGGAAAGGATTTTAAGATAATTCATAGGTTGAGCACCACATTTGGAAACGATGTGACTATATTCAAGAAAGACTCTTATACTTATGGTGTAGCACAATCCATTCGTGATATTGTTTTACCAAGAATGAATTATGCGTGTTATTCATATATTGACGAGACGGTTACAAAAGGTTTCCTTCGGGTTAACATAAAAACCAATGGGACAAAAAGATGGGGGATAATTGACGTGAACGGAAGGATGATTCTTCCAGTAGTGTATGACAACATCTGGCCTCTCAAACCCCAATTCATCGATAATACACTAATTGAAAAGGATGGAAAATACTATTATATTAATCTTGAAAAAACTGCCAATACTGGAACACTAAAACTTATGCATGCTAGTAAAATGAACGCCCTCTTTTCTGCTGGGCTGTCAAATTTTGATGACAAACAAGAAGATAGTAAATTTGTTAATGAAATATGCAGAGTATTTAACAGTGGATTATACAATGATGCCTTAGATATTGACCAACAATCACCAGAGTTTTGGAATAGTATATAATAATTCACCAAAATAATTAATCCTTAAACGTTTAAGTAATTATGGCAAAAGAAAAAAAATTCATGACTTGTGACGGTAACAAAACAAGCCTCGGAGAGGCTCAATCTCAATAACCCCTGACAAGAAAATCTCTGATTTTCGCAGTCTGGGGATAGAGGAACACCTAT
>CACYSB010000001.1 GCA_902777005.1 uncultured Bacteroidota bacterium | reverse complement strand
CAACAAGTTGGTCAGTAGCATTGCCCTCGGCTCACTCACCATCAGCGCGACAACCACCGTGGCGCAATTCTCGCAAGCCGTCATCGACAACAACGCTTCGTTTCTCGAAGGCGACCAAATTACCTTCTTCCACGGCATCCAGACTGTCGATACGGTGACGCGAACCCCTCGCGCCTCCATCACCGGCTATAAGGTGGTGTTGAGCACTGCCGACGACACGCCCCTTTGGAACATCGTCAGTCAGTTGGGTTTCTCCGTAGCTGACAACAAACTCGCCACCTCTGTTGAGATTACTAACGGCGCCGCCGTGTGGGTACATAGCCGCGAGGCCGTCGATGGCACATTGAAGGTCAGCACTCAGTTCTTCTATGTCGAGAACTCCGCCCTTGCCACCTACCAAAGCAACTCGGCCATTATCGCCTCGGTCAACAGCTACGGTGGCATCAACTCCGCCGCTGTCTATCTCCAGCCAGAACTCAACAATACCACAACTCCCTGACTGCCCCGACAGGTCATCCGACTGCTCCTCGGAGGGCGTTCCCTCGCCCTCCACAGCCGTCCCCTGACCATTACCACTCAATAATTTTCGATTATCATATTTCAATTTTCAATTCGTAAAGTGGAAGATTTAGAAATCACAACCCTCCCGACCGCCGACCCCGCGTCCGTCCCCAAGCTCAACATCCTGGGCTACGACGCCGACGGCAATGCCGCGCAAGTCCGCCTTTCCGACTTGTCGCCGCAGGTCATCAAGGCCGCGAGTATCGATTTCATGTCCGGTCTCTTTATCAGCCGCCAGGCCTTCGTCGTCGGCACCTCCGAGGTCTTTGTCAACGGCCTCCGATACACCCTCGGCAAGGACTACAAGGAGTTGTCCGACGGAACCAAGTCCGACGGACTCGAAATCCCCGGCATCGAGAGCGACGACGAAATCATCCTCAAAGCCATCCCAATCAATTAAAACCATTAAAAAGTAAAAGATTATGCAGAAACTTAAAGTCAAACAACTCGACGGCGTTGTATCGCCCTCCGCATCAGATGACTGGTCATCTTTGACCGAACAACTGGTCACCGCAGCCGCAACAAGTGAGAAAATCAACAACGCTGTGTCCGGCGCCATGGGCGGCGCCTTGCAGTCCGTCACCGGCGGCAGTGCCGAAACAGGCAAATATGTGTCTGCCGTCACCAAGGAAGGCACCGCCGTCAAGGTCGCCAAGACTGCCCTTCCCGTCACAGGTGTCAACACTTCCAACACCGCCGGAAGCGGCACCACCACAAAGGCCGTTGTCAGCCTTGCACTCTCCAGCGGCAAGGTAGTGGCCACCGAGAAAGAGATTGCCTTCCCCGCACCTCCTATTCTCACCCTCGACAGCGTGGACTTCACCGCCGAAATCTCCCTCACCAAGCCTCCCTATGCCGAGAGCGCCGTGGGAGTCTTCGTCAACGGCCTGATGCAGCCGCCCACCGACTACACCCTCGCCGACAACAAACTCACCTTCAAAGACCCCAGCCATTACGCCAAAGGCGACACCGTCAACGTCATCTACCTCACCGCCGCCTAATCACTAACCAATGAGAGGGCGCGCCAAGGATCCACCCGCGCCCTCTCTTAAAAAGAAATCTCCATGCGAACAATCACCGAAATCATCATCCATTGCACCGCCACGCGCCCCAATGCAATCTGCACCGTGGAAAGCATCCGCCGCTACCACCGTTCCCTCGGCTGGCGTGACATTGGCTATCATTACGTCATCTATCCCGACGGCAGCGTCCATTCAGCCCGTCCCATCGAGCAAGTCGGCGCCCATTGCCCCGGTCACAACGTCCAAAGCATCGGCGTCGCCTATGTCGGCGGCCTTGATGCCGACGGCCACGCCGCCGACACCCGAACCGAGGCGCAGCGTCTTGTTCTACTCCAGCTTGTCCAGGACCTGATGGAAGAATACCCCATCACCTCCATCCACGGACACAATGAGTACGCCAACCGCGCCTGTCCCTGCTTCGACGTCCAGCAATGGTGCAAAGGCAACAATCTCTAACCTCATTTTTCAATTTATGAATAACCTTTGGAACATCATCCTGTCAACATTAACTCTCGTCGCCGGTGGAGGTTGGCTGTTCGACCGCCGCCGCCATCGCCAGGAGGTCGAAAGCCTCCGTGCCGACAATCGTCAAAAAGACATGAATTTGTCGAAAATGTACGTCGAGGAGTTCAAGGAAAACATTGCCGACCCCCTGCGGCGTGAAGTCAGGGAATTACGCACCGAAGTAAACCATTTGAGAAATGCAATACAGAAGATTAACGACTGCCCTCATAGCGACGCTTGCCCTGTTTACAGTGAGTTGCAGAAGCAGCAAGACCGTGACGCAGCAGACCAGCACGATGGCCGCGACTGACACCCTCCGTCAGACCGTCACCCTCACCCTCCACGACACCATTCGTGAAACCACCACTATCACCATCCAAACCAACGAGACCGGCGACACCACACGACTCACCACCACCCGCGACCGCGAGAAGATAACCTCTCGCGACCGCACCGCCACCACCCTCACTCATCAAACCACCCAAACCGAAACTACCAGCAACACCGAGAAAACAACCTCACCCATTCAACCCATTAGCCCTATTAACCCCATCAAACCCACACTCTTCCTCAAACCACTCCTAATCTCCTTCCTCCTCGGCCTCCTCCTAATACCTCTCATCAAGTTATGTCGTCGTATAAGATTTTAAAAAGAGAGATAGACAAGCCCTATTCAACAACGGCCATGTTGCAGGATTCATTTTACCTCAAACATGATAAAGTCTAATGAATTTGTAAAAAAAATTTTCGTATTTAAAAAATATTTGTATATTTGCATGTTGATTTTAATCCTAAATATCCAATGAAAAGTATTGATAGAGTTTTTGTTGATGGGTATTGCAATATCGATAAAACAACTATAGATTTGCAAAAACAAACTGCATTATTGGCAACAAACAACTATGGAAAAAGCAATTTGCTGGATGCAATAGATTTTGGTTGCCTTTTCATCCGTGAATCCCAGGCAAACAAGAAAGCCATGATGCAATTTGCACCGGCAATCTCAATAAACGACAAATTAGCAGGAGAACCTTTTTCCTTTGAAGTAGAAGGCCATATTGATGACACCACATTGTACAAATATGGTTATTCTTTCATATGGAGGGCGGAGAGCGAACGTGGTGTTAGTGAAGCTTGGATTTGTCGCGAGTTTCTAAAGATAAAGAAAACGACAGGAGTCCATCCTGAATATTCCAACTATATTATCCGTGATGGAGCCACAGATGCCAAGTACCTTTCGAGTGAAAAGGGCCGTTGTAGCACCCGTATCGCAATCGACAGGAACTCTCTTGTGCTGAACAAACTGGCAAATTTTGACAATCTGTTTTGCATAAATATCATTCGAGAGCTCAACAATCTTGTTATCCTTAACATTGACACCTTGGACAATCCTGCCAAACATTTTGATTTTTCAATAGGGAACCTAAACGGCAGGGCTACTATTCATATCGGAGACGGATTGCCTCAGTTCCTTTTCAGTTTGAAAAAAAACAATCCAGACAAATACGAGTACCTTAAATCAGCAATAATGAGTCTGGTTCCGACACTTGAAGAGTTTGATCCTGTACCTGTAAAAATTGGCGAATTGCCCGACAATCAAAATTTGCCATATAAGATACCGACAGAATATGATGTGATTGTTAAGGACAAATATAACAACCAGCCTACACGATTTGCATACCTTTCCACTGGATGTATGAAACTAGTACATATATTGTCCGCGATTGTTTTGGCAAAAGAAAAGGGCGCACAACTGGTACTGATAGAGGAATTAGAAAATTCTGTACATCCTAAATTGCTCCGTAGCCTGTTATCAATTATAGAAGATATGTGCGAGGATGTGAAAGTGCTTTTTACAAGCCATTCTCCCCAGCTTGCGCAGTTCCTGTCACCCAAGCAACTGTATGTGGGATTGCCAAATTGTGACGGGGTAGTTGATTTCAGAACGGTAAAGGCCAACAAGGTTGATAAAATGCTGACGGTTGCCAACGAAATGAATCTGAGCCTAGGTGAATATTTGTTTATGCTGATGGAGGACATGGAGGGCGATAACGATTTAATCGGTATGTATTTCAACAAAAAAGATGGTTGCAATGAATAATAAGGATTTGTGTATTATCTTTGTTGAAGGGGATGCCGAGGAAATTCTTTTCAACAAACTAAAGCAGATATATTTGTCGGAAGGCTGCCGATGTGATATTAAAGTCATCAACATGAATACTGGCGGCTATGCCAACCAAGTAGCCGGTAAACTGAGGGGCTTGCGACAGAATGACAAATACAAAGACTGTAATTTTAAGGTGGTTTGTTGTGAGTATGATACCGACGTTTACGAAAAATTGCAGAGAAAAAAACCAAATTGGACGAGTCTATACAAATCGTGGAAAAAATTTCATATTGAGCAATGTATTCGTATTGAGGCGAAATCGAGCATTGAGTCCTGGATGCTAGACGACAAAGATAACCTCATCAAAGCATTGGGCTTAAATATTTCAGGGGAAGAGTTAAAAAATCTAAGTAGGGGTAAGACTTCACAAGAAGTAGTGAAAGCCCTTTTTAAGAAGCGAAATAAAATTTACGATAAATACAAAGGGAAACATAACATACTGCCATATCTCGACAAATTAAATATTTCTAAAATTCGTGACCGTAGAGAAAGTGAATTATTTGAGCTTGAAGCTCTGATAGGATTAAAAGAACCACAGTCTACAAATACCTGAATTTGATTGATTGTTAATTCAATAGGGTTCTTTATGGTGACAGCCATAGAGAACCCTCTTGTCTAATAAACAAATGTTTTTTTAAGCCTACTTTAATCCAATTTACTCTTGGTTTTTCTTAGGTCGGCAAGTGTGTGCTCCAAATGTTTTTCCCACCCCGACTTGTGCAGGATGCGAATATATTCATTTTCATGTTTCCTTAAGATATCGATTCGACTCATCTTACTTAACTCCGTCCAGTTGTCCGATAGAATATATATAGCATTGCCGTAATCAAGGTTCTCGAAGACCACAATATCCTCTTCCATCATGGCCCCAAAATATCTGGAACTCATCCCTTCTCCATATATGTATCTTTGGGGGTTAAATCTGTCAAGAATATTAACACGACGTTTCACTTCCCCGATACGTTCATTAGACGGAGACCTCATTCGACCAATCACCCTCTCGATAGTTTGATCCAAAGTTCCTTCAGGGAAAAACTCCCATCCAACATGAATCGTTTGAGCAATCTGTTCTGCCGTAAGATTGGCAGCTACAATATGGCAGTCTCTAAACTGCTCCTGCATAAGGTTGATGGCAAAAAACAAGTCTTCGTCGAAACGACAAGATCCCCTTTCAAGTGATGGCTCTAATCTAGCCACAATCTTAACATTGTTGTCGCCAACCTGCTCTATGTGAATTGACAATTCCCACTCTCGTGCAGGAACGTGTGTTCTCGGATAAACCCATATGTCTCGGTAATTATCATGATATCCTTTGCTTGGGTCACCGAAATTGGGAGATTCCCACCAGATTGTCTTCATCACTTTAGGCCTATCTTTATGAACAATATCATAGCCATCTTTATTACGCCTAGCATACGTCCCGGACAACATGGTAGGAAGAAGTAAGTCTGGATTTTGCACCCCATTACTTGTTGCTGTAATTCTAACATGACTAAATTGGCCTGCCATTATGTCAGAAATACTGACATAACGAGTCGCAACAATCGATACCCAAGCGTCGGTTAATTGAGAAAGCTCCTCCATAATATGGTTGGGAACTTTTCTAAAATGGTAGTTTTTCATCATTTTTTAGTTAATTGGTTAATACTTACTTATTAGACGAGACTAAACTCACATAATTCATAACAAATTTCGTGCCAAACAAAAAGCCACCTGCGGAATCCACAAAAATTTAACAGTTACAATACCTACTTGCCTTCATCATACTAATGTAGCCCTCTGGACAATAATTTATAAAAAATGGCGTTATCAATAAGGAATTTATAAAATGATTTTATCAAAAAATGGCGTTATAAAAGTGGAATAATGATTTTATAAAAATGGCGTTATTAAATAGGAATGGAATTAGTGGTTTATAATGAATGGCAAAAGAAAGGATACCCGATGGGGCCGTCCTTTGCTGCCTGTGATGCAGGCCTAAACCGTCGGCGTGGCCGCCGGTGCTCCGCGCGTGTCGAGGATAAAAAGCGGAAAGCTTTTTCTGGTTCCTACGCGCAGTTTGCCCACCCACGCTACGGCGCCGAAGAGTGCTCCTGGGGAGAAGGTAAAGAAAAGACCTTCCTCACTGTATTTAATTTTGATAATAAGGTGTTCGGTCCCCCTTCGGGGTGCCCCCAGGAGGCCGAAGAACTCTTCGTCGCCACCGAGCGCAATGCCAAGATTAGATATGAGGGTTATAAGAAGCTCTCGGAGATGTAATATTCTCCACCCCAAGCTGGGCAGCCCGAGAGGGCTGCCCAGCTTCTAAAAAAAATTGAAATATGAATGTTGACTTATTCTTTTCCTCACCTCAATTCAAACAATGGTGCATGGCTCATCTAACTGCATCACGTGAAGAAACGTGGCAAATTGAGCGTCTAGTACAAAGTACAGCTTTTAAGAATTGGTTATCCCATAATCCCCAAGGAACAGTGGATCAGTACCTGCAAGCCCTACACGCATATCGTCAAACTCCAGAATATCAACTCCAAGAGTTGCAATCTCAAATTTATTATATGACCGAAGAGATTGAAGAACTAAATGACAAAGTATCCGAACTAAAAGAAGAAATTGAATACAAAGACGAAGAAATAAAATCATTATCTTCTACTAATACAACATTAATTGCAACTTCGTCCTTTCTCGTTGCAGTAATTATTGTCTTGATTATTATTAGAAAAAAAAGATTTTACAGAAAATAATCAATAAAACACATACTATAATGAAGAAGAGTGTATTGTATATAATATTGGCGGCAAGTGTTGTTGTAAACCTTGTTCTCTTATGCTTATATTTGCCCCAAAACTGTTCAAACAAGGAAGATAGGGGTCCCGATTTTTCTAATCTAGAGCTTAGACAGGAAACGGCAGAAGTTATGGCAAAGAAACTTGTCTGTGAAAATCTTTATTATCCGGAAAGCTATAATCCCGTAAATACATCTGTAGACAGTGTGTTCTACAATTATCTTACAGATGCAGACTGTCTAAATGCAGCAGTTGAACTTATTGATTTGCGTAAGGCTTACGAGGTGGCAAAGTCAAGTTACGAGGATAACGATTGGACAATACGTTTCCATGGAAATCCTGGGGGAGCTTTCTTGGAACACGAAAGGAATGCCCGTGCTGCTGCTTCTGCAAAAATGAAAGAATTGCAGCCCAAAATTGAAAGGCAACAAGAAATCATCAGAAACCGCAGGACTGCAAGAGACGGCGAATTTATCGGTTGGCAGGTGATTCATCGCTATAGAGCTAGTAATAGCGCAGGGGTTGTTTCATTCGGCAATGTGCTGTTTGTCCTTGACTCCACAATGAGCCAATGCTACTTAAGGTTCTCATTAGATGAGGATGAAAAGAATCTAAAATCCATAAGAACGGTTATCGAGAATGAGTTGGGCATTTCTTCATCTTATTAAGGCAATAAAAATAGTTAAGGAGGGTTAAATAATTTGGTTGATTCGGCATTTTCGCTTTACCTTTGCACTGCATCGATGCAATAAACTTATTATTAATCAAAATGTAACTATTATGAAAGAGTTTATGATTAAATGTAACACAAAAGGTGAAGTAACCATTGACGATGGTGCCAGAATAAATGGAATTAGCATTGCTCTTATAAATGAAAAAGGTATTCCTGTTGCAAGATATGAATTTGAGAACAAAAAGATATCCAATATAATCAAACTTACATATGAAGCCAACAATGTACGAATACATTTTTACGATGATATAACACCGACAACGTTAGTTGAACTCACAAGTTCTACGTATGATAAATGACAAAAAGAGCCTACAATGAACGACAAGGACATATTCGAACTATTCCAGAACGGTTTCATCGCAGGAAACACCTCTGACAGCTATTCTCGTTTGTGCAATTTCGTGAGTGCTATGCGTTGTGGCCAGTATTATCCGATTTCCGACGAAGACATTCACCGTGGAGTAGACTGTGAGAAAGCTCAGTCCAAAAACAAGGCAAAGATATTGTTTATGGGTTTCCCAGAAGACGCAAAGAAAGCAATAGAGGTTGCTATCGAACTCAAATACTCCCAATGCCTCCAGCAATTCCTAAATTACAAGCACACATACGAAAAACTGAATAATCAAGTTATCTGATTATATATAAAAGAATTTATATGTAAAAAGTAACTATGGCATCAGACAAGGTACAATATGTAGTAGCGCTTATTGCAGAGTTTGCTGAGCATTATGGGATGACGACGGCGCAGGCTGTAAAGTACCTGAGCCAGTATAAGGCATTGGAACTGTATGATAGGCAGTATGGCTATCTGCATACGCAGTCGTTTGCATCTAATGTGCGCGATTTCTCTGCCTATTGTCGCAGAATGGGAGGTACGCTATGATTACACTCTATCACGGTGTGTAGTATGCTTCAACACATCGACTGACCTGATGAAACTCTCGGAGATGTAATTCAAATAATCTCTAATAGAAACAGGGCCACCCGGGAGGATGGCCCTGTTTCTATTATTATGCTGCCACAATCGACTATGCGGCTTTATTGCTGTGTCGCTTTTTTTTCGTATTTTTGCAGCGCATAATAAATCATACAACTACAGATAAACTGTCTAAACAATAGCAACTAATGAGTAAGAATACGATAGGACGATGGCTGAAAAACGCCCGTGTGGGGGCCACTATGCAGAGTCTGATGCCCTCGGTGGTGGCGGTGGTTACCGCCATAGGCGCAGAGGGGTTCTCGTGGTGGCTGGCCTTGGTGGCAGTGGCCGGAGTGTGGTGCGCCCATATGGCTTGCAACCTGATTGACGACTACTTCGACTATAAGGCCGACATGCTGAAAGACCGGCAGGAGGTGGTGCGCAAGGGCATCAAAGCCTACACAGCCAAATATCCGTATCTGACCGACGGGTCGGCAACCTTGGGAAGTCTGCGAGGGGCGATAGCGGTATTCATACTGCTGGCCGCTGCCTGTGGCCTGGTGATAGGCTGGCAGCGCGACTGTGCGATACTGCTGATAGCGCTGGCGGCAGGTCTGCTGGGGTTCTTCTATTCGGCGCCTCCGATAAAGTTCTGCTACTGGGGTATGGGCGAGGTGGTAACCGGCCTGATATTCGGTCCGCTGCTGATGGCGGGCGTCTATTGGGCGGCGTCGGGAGTGATGGACCTGAAGGTGCTAGCCGTCTCGGTGCCGATAGGCCTGCTGGTGGTGAACATACTCTATACCCACAGTATGATAGACCTGGAGGGCGACGCCGCCTCGGACAAGCTGACGTTGGCCGGAGTGATGAAATACGGCTGGGCAAAGCTGGCGATGAGCTGGGTGGTTAACTTCGTCCCCTATCTATGTGTAGTGGTGGCGGTGGCTATGGGATGGCTGCATTGGGCCTACCTGGCTGTGCTGCTGGTGCTGCCCCGTTCGATATGGCTCTACTGGTCGCTGGTGCAGTTTGTGAAAGGCGCCGACTTCGAGAAGGAGCTGGAGCACCCGCGCAGGATGCTCGGGCCGATGCCCAAAGACTGGAAGGGAATACGCAAGGCGGGACTTGACTGGTTCCTGATACGCTGGATGACGGCCCGCAACATCGTCAGCGGCTTCTGCCTGCTGTTCATCGTGGTTAAGATTGTATTGTTGTTCGTAAAATAAGCACTTCGCTATGGCCAACAAGTTTTCGCAGATGTGCTATCTGGCACAATGGTTCGTAAGGGCGCGGTTCTTCGGCCGCAGGGCACCGATGCAGAGCGTGATGTTCATCACCGACAGGTGCAACCTCTCGTGCAAACATTGTTCCGTCTACAACCACACCAACCCGACCAGCAAGAGCTACGAGCAGATACGGGAGGAGCTGAAATACTGCCACTCGCTGGGGTCGAGATTTGTCGACTTCGAGGGGGGCGAACCCCTCTTGTGGCGCGATGGCGACAAGACGGTCAACGACCTCTGCGACCTCGCCCACGAGCTGGGATTCTATTCGTGCACCATCACCACAAACGCACAACGGCCTTTTGCCGGCTGCCGGGCCGACAGCATCTGGGTGAGCCTCGACGGCGTGGGGAAATACCACGACGCCGTGAGGGGCGAGGGCACCTTTGCCCGCCTGGAGGAAAACGTGGCCAGTTGCGGCCACAAGGCGCTGTCGGTGTCGATGTCGGTGAACACGCTCAACTGCGACTGCGTCACGCAGGTGCTCGACTATGTGAAGATGAGCCCTTACATCAAATCGATATCGTTCAACTTCCACACCCCCTTCCCCGGCACTGAAAGCCTGACCCTGCCGCAGGACAAGCGCGAAGAGGTCATCGACACCATCATCCGCTACAAGAAGAAGGGCTACCCGGTGATGAACACCCGGGCGGGCCTGACCCGCATGAAGCGGCTCAACTTCAAGAAACGCTGCTGGATAACCAACTATGTGCTCCCCGACGGCTCGAAGCACCCGATACCGGTATGCGGCGAGGCGGGCGGCTGCGAGCAATGCGGCTTCTCGATGGCGGGCGAGATGGATGCCGTGTTCCATTTCTGCCCCGAGACCATCCTCGCCGGCCTCGACCTGAGAGTCTAATAAAGGTAAAAGAGGGCTGACGCGGTTTTTACTGCCCGATACAATACTTTGCACAAGCATGCGTTATCTGTAGCAGATACAAAGAATATAAACAAATGAACATACAATCCACTCCTGTGCTGCTGCTGACGGGCTATCTGGGCAGCGGCAAGACGACACTTCTCAACCGCATATTGAACAACAAGCGCGGCATCCGCTTCGCCGTCATCGTCAACGACATCGGCGAGGTGAACATCGACGCCGACCTCATCGAGAAAGGCGGCATAGTGGGCCAGAAAGAAGAAAGCCTAGTAGCATTGCAGAACGGCTGCATCTGCTGCACGCTGAAAATGGACCTCGTAGAGCAGCTGCGCGACATCACCAGCCAGCACCGCTTCGACTATATCGTCATCGAGGCCAGCGGCATCTGCGAGCCAGAGCCCATCGCACAGACCATCTGCTCCATCCCCACCATGGGACCCGAGTACGTCAAGGACGGCATCCCCGTGGTGGACAGCATCGTCACCGTGGTCGACGCCTTGCGCATGAAGGACGAGTTCGGCAGCGGCAAGAACCTCCTCAAGCCTGGCCTGGCCGAGGACGACATTGAGAACCTCGTCATACAGCAGATAGAGTTCTGCAACATCATACTGCTGAACAAAGCCTCCGAAGTGGCGCCCGACGAGCTGGGCCGCATACGCGAAATCATCCGCGCCATACAGCCCAAGGCCGAAATCATCGACTGCGACTACTGCGACATCGATTTCAGCAAGATACTCTACACCGGCATGTTCGACTTCGACAAGGTGGCCACCTCGGCGGCGTGGATTGACCAGATAGAGAATCACCATGACGACGAAGAGGAGCATCATCACCACCACGATGATGACGATGATGACGACGAGCATGAACATCATCACCACCATCACGACCACGAGCACCACCATCATCATGACGACGATGAGGGTGAGGCTGAGGAGTACGGCATCGGCACCTTTGTCTACTACCGCCGCGAGCCGATGAACATCGGCCGCTTCGATGAGTTTGTGGCACGCCATTGGCCCAACAGCGTCATTCGCGCCAAAGGCATCTGCTGGTTCCTCTCTGAGCCCGACACCTGCTACATCTTCGAGCAGGCCGGCAAGCAGGTCTCGCTGCGCGACGCCGGCCAGTGGTACGCCACCATGCCCGACGACGAGCTGCTCGACTTCATGCGCCGCAACCCCGACCTGCAGCGCGACTGGGACGACACCTACGGCGACCGCATGCAGAAGCTCGTCTTCATCGGCCAGCATATGGACCGCGACGCTATCACCGCAGCCCTCGACGAGTGCCTGTCGAAGTCGTTCTAACCAACAAAACGCAAAACAATCCAACCTATGGTAACGACCATCATAATAACCATCATAGCCCTCGCCGCTGGTATCCTCGCCGGTATGCTTATTTCCGGACACGGCAAAAACGCCCTCAGCACAGAAAAGCAAAGCCTTGAAGCCCAACTTACCGCCGAGAGACAAAGCCACATCACAGAGACATCACTCCTCAACCATCAACTTGCTGAGTATAAGGCCGAGGCCGCACAAGCGCTGCAAACAGCCAAGGCCGAGGCTGACAAACGGTTGGCCGAATACAAAGAGGAGGTGCTCAAGCGCCACAACACCGTCGTCGACGAGCTAAAGCAGAACCACCAAGCTCTCCTCGATGAGCAGGACCGTCGTCATCGAAGCGACACCGAAGCCCTTGAAAAGCGTTTCACCGACACCGTCAAAACCCTCCGTGAGCAGGTCGAGAACACCACCAACACCATGCTCAAACAGCGTCAGGAGGAGTTCTCCGACGCCAGCACCAAGAACATCGACAGCATCGTCAAGCCTCTCAAGGAGACCATCGACAAGATGAAAGAAGAGATGGCCAAGAACTCCAACGTGCAGACCACTATGAGCGCCGAGATAAAGACCAACATGGAGCACATGATACGCCAGAGCATCGAGGCGCAAAAGAGTGCCGAGGAGCTCACGCGCGCCTTCAAACACGAGAGCAAGACCCAAGGCGACTGGGGTGAAGTGGTGCTCAGCAACCTCCTCGAACAACAGGGCTTCACCCTCGGCAAAGACTACGAGGTGCAGGCCGTTATGCGCGATGCCGACGGACAGACAATAAAACCAGAGGAGGGCGAGAACCTAAGGCCTGACGTGCTACTGCACCTCGACGACAGACGTGATGTCATCATTGACTCCAAAGTATCGATGACCGCCTACATCAACTATGCCAACGCCAGCGACGAACTCACCAAACGGCTCTGCCTCAAAGAGCATATCACCAGCCTTAAGAAGCACGTCGACGAGCTCTCGGCCAAGAACTACACCCAGTACCAGACCAATCCCCACCTCGACTTCGTCATAATGTTTGTGCCGCATGTGCCTGCCCTCCGCGATGCCACACAGGAAGAGCCCACCCTCTGGCAAGACGCCATGCAGAAGAAAGTCTTCATCGCCGACGAGCAGACCCTCTACGCCGCATTGCGCATCATACGCATCACCTGGACCCATATCGACCAAGAGAAAAACCACCAGAAGCTCTATGAACTGGCGCAGGAGATGCTGGAGCGTACCGGCAACTTCCTACGCGAATACGACAGTGTGGGCAAGAACCTGCAAGATGCCCTCGACGCTTTCGAAAGCAGCCGCAAGAAGCTGCTTCCCACAGGCCGCAGCATAGGCACCACAGCCAGCCAGATACTTGCTCTCGACGGCATCGACAACGTAAAGGTCAGCAAGAGCAAAAAAGGTTCCACCATCATCCCCACCGACTATCTTCTCAAGCACGGCGACGATGATGGCGGAAGCGACGAACTACCGGAATCAGTCTAACACGGCGGCACGCTCGGCGTCGTCCCAGTAGGTCATGTTCCGGAAGGTATTTACCTCGTCTTTGTGACGGCTTGCCACCTTCTGTTCCTCTATATACTTTTGTATCTCAGCATAGCGCTTCTGATACTGCTGCCAGAGCTCGTCGGTGAGGGCCTCCACTCCAGCCAGACGACAAAGGACGCTGTAGGCGTGGGCCTCGCGCTGGGCTGGATAAGCCTTCCAAAGGGTATCGAAACGCTCTCTAATAGCCTTCCAATCGCCCAAGACGCCACTCTCAACGTCAGCGATAAGCTGCTCCATATCCTGTTTGGCAACGAGCTGACCGCCTATGTTGACCCAATCCGTAGTGATGAGTGATGAGTGATGAGTGGTGGGTTGGGGGAGGTATTTCATAGCGTAATATACCAGCATGTCCTCGTAGGCCTTGAGACCTTCGGCGGCTTTCAGCACCACTGTGGGGCGCTTGCCTTTTTCCTGGCCCTGGGCATAGACGGTGTCGCTGGTGGAGGCGGCCATCCAGGCGCGCAACTGCTTCATGCCACGGAAGATCTCCTCAGCCGTGTCGGGAGCCAGATTGTCGAACTCCACATGCTGGGCCTTCACCACGCGCTTGTCGCGTTTGGCGAACTTCTTACTGTTGCGGTCCATGGCGTACATATTGTACATCCACCAGTAAGCCGGCATCACTTCCAGTTGATCCTTGCTGGCATTGTTGTTCACCAGAGCGAACGGCAGCGTAATGTCCAGTTCCGCAGGGTAGTCGCCCTTGGCCAGCAGGCAGTAGGAGGCAAAGCGGCTCGAGTGCTTGAACGAGCAGCAAAGTCCCGGCCAGAATCCGCGGCCACCTACTATCTCGTTGTCGGCCGTGCGGCTGTTGTGGTTGCTGCCAATGGTGCCGCCTGCGGCTATGTTGCTCTGGCCCATGATAAGGCCGGCGATGAGGAACGAGTTGTTGTGGTGCTGCTCATGTGCGGGGAAGATGATGCTGTTGCCTACCTCGCAGCGCGCCAGGGTGCTGTTATCGCCCACCACAGTGTCGTTAAGACGGAGGCCGAACTCCAGGTGCACATGCTCGCCGAGCAGGAAGCGCACCGCTATCACGCCGTGTTCCAGCGTGCAGCCGGTGCCCACCACGCCGTCGCTGAGCACTATGCAGCCGTCCACCTCTGTGGGATCCTGCTCCGTGGAGCGGATAGCCACGTTACGGATAGCCTTGGTGTTCTTGATGACACAATGGTCACCAACCCTTCCGTAGCGCCCCTCGTCAGTGGCGAGGGTGTCGTATGTCATCTGTTCCAGCTTGTCGACAAAGGCCTTGTGGCCTCGGTAGCGGGCCCACATATAGGCCTCGCCGATAGTCATGCCGCTGAAGGGCAGCAGACGGCGTCCGCCGTTCTCATTCATCGGCTCCAGCCATGCCACCTTGTGGGGGTCGCTGGTGCAGGTCATCTCTTCGATGTTGAACAGCACCACATTGTCGCCCAACATATAGCCGCTGAGCATATGCACATTGTGTATGACCGGATGGTTGCCCACGGTGCTGTTGCTGAGGGCGGAATTGTAAATACCCTCGCGGAGCGTAAGCTCGCCTTCGGTATGCTTGCAGTTCTCAATGCTACCAAGAGAAACAGCACCCTCAAAGGTGCTGTTCCGTATGCATTCGGCACAGAATGGCTCGGCCACCTGTACAGTGGACCAATCCTCTGCATAATTACCTTGACGCTCCAGCTTTTCTATTTCAGCAGTAGTAAGGTTGCGATACATTGGAGTTTATTTGTATAGGTTAACGTATTCCTCAATAGAGCCTTCGATGCGCTGCTTGTCCTTGAAGTAGTCGTAGGTGCTCATCTTGAGCTCCACGGAAGCCTCTTCGTCGCACACTACCACAGCGTGGGGGTGCATCTGCAGCATACTGCTGGTCCACATGTGGTTCACACCGTTCTCTATCATGTGGTGCAGGGCGCGGGCCTTCTTGGGGCCGTTGCAGAGGATGAGCACCTCGCGGGCATCCATCACGGTGCCCACGCCAACGGTCAGGGCCTGTTTCGGCACCTTGGTCTCGTCGTTGTCGAAGAAGCGGCAGTTGGCCTGGATGGTGTTGGTGGTGAGGGTCTTGATGCGGGTGCGGCTGGCAAGGCTGCTGCCCGGCTCGTTGAAGGCAATGTGACCGTCGGGGCCCACACCGCCCATGAAGAGATCCACTCCGCCGGCGGCGGCAATCATCTCCTCATAGTGCTTGCACTCGGCCATCAGGTCCTTGGCGTTGCCGTCGAGGATGTGCACATTCTCCTTCTTGATGTCGATGTGGCTGAAGAAATTGGTCCACATGAAGCTGTGATAGCTCTCGGGATGTTCCACAGGCAGGCCGACATACTCGTCCATGTTGAACGTCACCACATTCTTGAAACTCAGCACACCTTTCTGGTTGAGCTTCACCAGATGCCGGTACAGTCCAAGGGGTGAACTACCGGTGGGGCAGCCGAGGACAAACGGATGCTCCTCCGTGGGATTGAAATCCAGAATTCTTTTGGCCACATAATTAGCAGCCCAGACCGACATTTGATCGTAGTCTTTGGTAATGATAACGCGCATATATTTAAGTGTTTAATATGTGTTCAACAGTTAACGCGGCCGGTTTTACCGTCAATTTTTCAATGTGCAAAAGTACGCGTTTTTTCCTTTCGGGCGAAAAAAAGTTTCTCCCCAAAGGCTAACTTACTTAGTTTTATGATTTTTTAACAGAATATAACTCGCTGATCATCAGTCGTTAGACCGTAGCCGCTCCGTACCCGCTCCGACCCAGCTCCGTCTCCCCTCCAACCACGACCCTCAAAATCAACGCTTAACAGTCGAAGAAAGGTCGGAGAGAAGTCGGAGCGGATACGGGGCGGAGGCGTACCGTCGGCGACCCGTTTCACGAGGGCGCGCGAAAAAAAATTTTGCCATATCAAAAAAAGGTTGTACTTTTGCAGTTCGAATTGTAAACAGAAACAGCTATGGGAATAACGATACCTGCCCTTATCATAGGGGCCATTCTGGTGAACAATGTGGTGCTGGCCCAGTTCCTCGGCATCTGCCCGTTTCTCGGTGTGAGTAAGGACGTTAAGTCGTCCGTGGGCATGAGCGGCGCCGTGCTTTTCGTGATGTTGCTGGCCACCATGGTGACATGGCTCATCATGACCTATGTGCTGGTGCCCCTGCACCTCGAATATCTGCAAACCATCGCCTATATCCTCGTGATTGCGGGTCTGGTGCAGATGGTTGAGATAGTGCTGAAGAAGATTGCCCCCTCGCTCTACCAGGCACTGGGAGTCTTCCTGCCCCTGATTACCACCAACTGCGCCGTGCTCGGTGTGGCCATCCTGGTGATACAGAAGAACATGAACTTCCTTGAGAGCGTCGTCTACTCGGCCTCCATCGCCGTTGGCTTCGCCATCGCGCTGATACTCTTCGCCGGCATCCGCGAGCAGCTCGACCTCACCGGCGTGCCCAAAGGCATGAAGGGTGTGCCCATCGCGCTGGTCACCGCCGGCATCCTGGCCATGGCCTTCATGGGCTTCAACGGCCTGGTGCCCCTGCCGTAAGGGAATTGAAAATTGAAAGTTGAAAATTGAAAATCAAATAGGGGCTGAAAGATTTCAGCCCCTATTATTTTATGATAGACGCAACACCCGGCATTACGGTGTTGCCATTCTCAATTCCCAATTCTCAATTTAATTGCGGTAGCCGATGACGTGGCGCACCTCGGCGAGGGTGCGGGCGGCGCTGTCGTGGGCTTTCTCCTTGCCGCGGTCCATGATGCGGCGCAGGGCGGCATCGTCGGCGCCAATCTCGAGGATGCGCTGGCGCAGGGGCTCGACGAAGTTGACCATATCCTCGGCAAGCTGCTTCTTGAGGTCGCCGTAGCGTATCTGGCAACGGTTATAAAGGTCGTCGAAGTACTCGACGGTGTCGGGCGTGGAGACGGCCTTGAGCAACAGGAAGAGGTTCTCAATCTCCTCGGGCTTCTTCTGGTTCATCTCGGTGGGACCACTGTCGCTCTTGGCTTTCATTATCTTCTTGCGGATGACGGCGGGCTCGTCGGTGAGAAAGATGGTGGAAGCTTCGCCCTCGCTCTTGCCCATCTTGCCGCTGCCGTTGAGGGCGGGTATCTTAACCAGGCCGGTGCTGGAGCCTATGGCCTGGGGCAGGGGGAATACGTCGGCCTTGTACATGGTGTTGAAGCGCTGGGCGTAGGTGCGTGTCATCTCGAGATGCTGCTCCTGATCCTTGCCCACGGGCACGCGGGTGGCCTTGTGGATGAGTATGTCGGCGGCCATGAGCGTGGGGTAGGTCAGCAGGCCGGCGTTGACGTTGTTGGGGTTCTGGCGCACCTTGTCCTTGAAGGAAGTGACGCGCTCCAGCTCACCGAGGTAGGCGTTCATGTTGAAGAATAGATATAGCTCAATGGTTTCGGGCAGGTCGCTCTGCAGGTAGATGGTGGCCTTCTCGGGGTCAAGACCGGCGGCGAGGTACTGCACCAGTATGGCGCGTGCATCGTTGTAGATGCTGCCCGGCGTGGGGTGCGTGGTGAGCGAGTGGTAGTCGGCGATGAAGAAGTAGCAGTCCATCTCGTCCTGCATCTTGACAAAGTTGCGCAGAGCGCCGAAATAATTGCCGAGGTGGAGGTTGCCAGTGGGCCTTATGCCGCTGCAAACTATATCTTTAGCCATAGTATCAGTGTTTTCGTTATTGCTGCAAAGGTAACATTTTTTTTCGGTATAAATATTTTTTTGTATTTTTGTAGGCTGAATTAGAGAGTACCAGAATCAGAAATAATAACATAAAATATTGTAAACATGTACACTAAATTCCAACAGCATCTTCAGAAAGAGCTGGCCGACATCGAGGCCGCCGGTCTTTACAAACATGAACGCATCATCGAGAGCCCGCAGGGCGCCGAGATTATGGTGAAGGGCAAGAAGTGCCTCAACTTCTGCGCCAACAACTACCTGGGTCTGGCCGACAACCCCGAGCTCATCGAGGCCGCCAAGAAGGGCATGGACGCCCGCGGCTACGGTATGGCCAGTGTGCGCTTCATCTGCGGCTGCCAGGACCTCCACAAGCAGCTTGAGAAGAAGATCGCTGAGTTCTTCGGCACCGAGGACACCATCCTCTACGCCGCCTGCTTCGACGCCAACGGCGGTGTCTTCGAGCCCCTGCTCACCGAAGAGGACGCCATCATCAGCGACGCACTGAACCATGCCTCCATCATCGACGGCGTGCGCCTCTGCAAGGCACAGCGCTACCGCTATGCCAACGCCGACATGGCTGACCTCGAGGAGCAGCTCAAGGCCGCCCAGAAGAACCGCTTCCGCGTGATTGTCACCGACGGTGTCTTCTCGATGGACGGCAACGTCTGCCCGCTGGACAAAATCTACGAGCTCGCCAACAAGTATGACGCCATGGTGATGGTGGACGAGAGCCACAGCGCCGGCGTGGTCGGCAAGACCGGTCGCGGTGTTACCGAGCGCTACAACCTGCGCGGCAAGATTGAAATCCTTACCGGCACCCTCGGCAAGGCTTTCGGCGGCGCCATGGGCGGCTTCACCACCGGCAAGAAGGAGATCATCGACATGCTGCGCCAGCGCAGCCGTCCCTACCTCTTCTCCAACTCGATGGCTCCCGGCCTTGTGGCCGCCGGCATCCGCATGTTCGAGATGATGAGCGAGACCAACGCCCTGCAGGACAAGCTGCATGAGAACACCGACTACTTCCTGCGCCGCATGAAGGAAGAAGGCTTCGACTGCAAGCCCTCGGAGAGCGCCATCTGCGCCGTCATGATCTACGACGCCGCCAAGAGCCAGAAGTATGCCGCCAAGATGCAGGAAGAAGGCATCTTCGTCACCGGCTTCTACTATCCCGTAGTGCCGAAAGGCCAGGCCCGTATCCGCGTCCAGATCAGCGCCGCCCACGAGCACGAGCACCTCGACAAGTGCATCGAGGCCTTCAAGAAAGTCCGCAAGGAGATTGAAGGCTAAGCTATCACGAGACATACAACGCACTTTTAGTTGGTGGAGACAACCCTCTCCACCAACTCTTTTTATGGAACAGAACAAAAGGCAATAGCATTAGTTGAAGCAAAAAATATACGCGCATATTATAAAAAAGTTGTATCTTTGCAGTTTAAAACCATGAGAATGGGACTGTTTAGCAGACTTGTATCCATTTGGAAACAAAAGGATTGTAAAGAAAACCAAGAGGACGCTGTGGCAAAATATCTGATAGTGGGACTGGGTAATGTGGGTGCCGAATACGAGGGTACGCGCCACAATGCCGGTTTCATGGTTGTCGACGCACTGGCCAAAGAAGCTGATGCCCGGTGGTCGCTGGAACGCCACGCCTACCGTACGGAGATACGCCATAAAGGCCGCGTGCTGGTGCTCATCAAGCCCACCACCTACATGAACCTCAGCGGCAAGGCCGTGAAGTACTGGTTGCAGGCTGAAAAGGTGGAGCTTTCAAACCTTATGGTTGTAGTTGACGATTTGGCGCTTGACCCCGGCATTATACGCATCAAGAAACAGGGCGGAGCAGGCGGCCACAATGGTCTAAGCGACATTGAAGCTGCACTTGGCACTCCCAACTACATACGCATGCGCATGGGCGTTGGCGACCATTTCAGCCGCGGACGCCAGGTGGACTATGTGCTGGGGCGTATGGAAGGCGAAGACCTGACAAAAATGGAAGAAGCCGTCAAGACAGCCTGCGATGTCGTCAAATGTTTTACAACACAAGGCATAGACCGTACCATGAACCTTTACAACAGCAAGGGTAACGCTCACAAAAAGGCAGAGGCGGAAGGATGAGACTTGCCATGGACATAGGTAATACGGCTGTCAAGTGGGCTTCTTTCGAGGGGCACACACTGCTTGAACAGGGCTATGACCTGCCCACGGACAAGCTCACGGTGGCTGAAAATGTGCTGGCTTGTGTCAGTGGGGCATTGCCCGACACAGTGTACGACATACCGTTGCTCACTGCCGACATATCGCTACCCATACGCCTCGACTACAAGACACCACAGACCTTGGGGCCTGACCGCATTGCGGCGGCCTGCGGAGCGTGGAGCCTGCACAAAGGCGAAGCCTGTCTGGTGATAGACGCAGGCACCTGCATTACGGTGGACTTCCTCTCCGCCGACGGCGTATACCACGGCGGTGCCATAATGCCGGGACTCGACATGAGCTTGAACGCCTTGCACGAGAAGACGGCACGACTGCCACTTGTGAGCCTGGAGGGCGTGGACCGCGCACCGGCCCTGGGGCGTTCCACGGAGGAGTGCATACTGGCCGGCACCCTAGGCGCCACCATGCTGGCGCTGGCGGGCTATGTAGCCCTCTACCGCAAGAAGTGCGACAAACTCAACGTGCTGCTCACCGGAGGAGACGCACAGCGCCTGACAAAGGCCGGTGCCACAAGCTGGGAACACCAACCGATATTGACAATGACAGGATTGAACGAGATAATGATATACAATGAGAAATAAGAAACTTATAATAGGATTGCTCGGGATTATTGGCCTGATGAATCTCAAGGCCGAAGCCCAGAACGGCTTCAACCTGCCCTACTCGCAGTACGGGCTCGGCATAAGCGAACTGCCGTTCAACATGCCGATGGCGGCACGTATGGGCGGCGTGGTATACACACGCTCCGGCAACAACTACATCAACCCCTTCAACGCAGCCTCCTATGGTAGCATAGAGATGGAGAGCTTCGTGTTCGACATAGGATTCAACGTGCAGACCTGCCGCATGAAGAGAGGTGACATGAAGGTCAAGGACGCCGACGGCAATATATCTTATCTGGCCGTGGGGATGCCAGTGACGAAGTGGCTCAAGGTCGCAGTGGGGCTGATGCCATACTCCACGATAGACTACCTGACAGTGGTGCAAAACAAAGGCACCGACGGATTCACCTACAGGACCGAAGCAAGCGGTGACGGAGGAGCCAACGAAGTGTTTGCAGGCTTAGGCTTCAACATCATCGACAACAAGAAGAACAGCCTGCGGGCCGGCGTCAACGTGGGGTACCTGACCGGAAAGATAGTGAAACTGCTGTCATACAATTCCTCCGATACCAATTTCGTTCCTGAAAGAAAAGCCAAAGACCTGCGGCTCGGCAACCCGATACTGGACTTTGGCGTGCAGTACCGTCAAGCGCTGGGTGAGAATTATACGCTGGGCGTAGGCTTGAGCTACAAGCCCTACATGAAGATGAAAGTTAAAGAGATTGACCTCATATACACCTACCTGACCTCATCGGAAAGCCTTCTGGACACCATCTTCCCTAAACAAGGTGAGAGCGCCGAGACACGCGGTCAGCTGGAACAAGCAAGCACCGTGGGCATAGGCTTAAACCTGGAACACAACGGACGCTGGCAAGTTGCTGCTGACGTGACTTTTGGGAAATGGCATGGTTTGCGCTACACCGAACCCGAGGGCCACACAATCTTCGGCGAGAGTGCCATGCGTTGCGGCGCCTACAGCAGCTATGCCTTGGGCTTTGAGAAAATGGTTAACATGGATGGCTCGAACTACTTTAGCCGTATTGGTTGGAGTCTTGGGGCGCACCTGGAGCAGGGGCTGGTGTACGTCACCTCCATCGACGGCGGCAAGAGGGTAGACCGCTGGGGCGTAGGTGCGGGCTTCTGCCTGCCTATGCGCAAAGGACGCTCGCTACTCACCATCAGCGTGGACTACAACCGTATGGGTGACGTTGATATAATGCAACGCGACTGTGTCACATTCGGCATTGCCATCAGCAGCTGCGAGCGCTGGTTTGTGAAGAGAAAATACAATTAGCAATAAAAGGCCTTCGGGCGATACTTAATCATAAACGGACGAACAAACAAAAAACACAATAACAATGAAAACACTCAGAACATTGACCATCGGAGCGCTGCTGGCGGCCACCGCACTGCCCGCAGCGGCACAACTTGAGAAATGGGGCTGCAATGACGAGGCTCTCGCCAACCCTCAGCCCATGATGGAGGCCGTGTCACTCTATCAGGAGAACGTGAAACAATACAAAGCTTCCAAGGACCAGCGTTACCTACAGGAAGCCTACCCGCAGTGGAAGACCATTGTCGCCAACTGCCCCAAGCAGAGCAAGAACCTCTATATCAATGGCGCCAACATCATGAAGGTTATGATTGCCACTGCTACCAACGAAGAGCAGAAAAAAGCCTATATCGACGAGCTGATGGCAATGTACGACACCCGCATTGCCAAATACGGCGAGGCCGCCAAATACACCGCCAAAAAGGCCAACGAGCTTGAGGAGATTCTAAAAGAAGACGGTCTTCAGCAGTACTACGCCCTCTACAGCGAAGCTGTGAGAATCGGAGGAGAAGACCTTGAGGCCGCCTATCTAGTGAAGTACATGGAGGCCACAATCAACTATGTGCGCGCCGGCTATGCCGAGCCCACGCTGGTGGTCGACAACTATGACGTTGCCAGTGATCTGCTGGAAGAAGAGCTGCACAAGAATGCAGAAGACAGCACCAAGGCTGCCACCATCCGTGGCTACATCGCCGGTGTTGAAGCTGCTTTCTCGCCATATGCCAGCTGCGACCAGCTTGTGGAAATCTACGGCAAGAAATTCGAGGCCGATCCTGAGAACGTAGACCTTCTGAAGAAGATTACCAGCATCATGATGCGCAAGCGCTGCACCGAACAAGACCTCTTCTTCCGTGCCACCGAGAACCTCTACCGCCTGGAGCCTAGCCCCGCCACCGCCATGCGCATG
The DNA here is from genome assembly GCA_902777005.1 of uncultured Bacteroidota bacterium. GTDB lineage: Bacteria > Bacteroidota > Bacteroidia > Bacteroidales > P3 > Colimorpha. Next base: position 89,271 of record CACYSB010000001.1, on the reverse strand, counting down.
GGCCAGATGTGCATCTCCAAGAAGCAATACAATGATGCTATCAAATATTTGAACGATGCCATCCAAGGTGTCGGAGACAAAGACAAATACAATGCATACCTCTTCCTTGGTTATGCCCACAGCGGAGCCAAGAACTACAGTGCCGCACGCACGGCATATAACAATGCCGCAGCAGCAGATGCAACCAAGGGCGAGCCCTACATGAGGATTGCTATCCTCTACGGCTCCACCGCCAGCAGCGCCTCGGAAGACAACGTAGGTGGAAAGAGCGCATACTGGGCAGCCGTGGACAAGCTGCAACGTTCCAAAGCAGTCGAGCCTACTGAGGAGAACATCGAAGCCTGCAACCAGCTTATCAACAGTTATGCTGCACACTTCCCCTCGAAGACCGATGCCTTCATGGCCGGCCTTGAGAACGGTAAGACCTTCAGAGTGCCCGGTTGGATAGGTGAAACGACAACCGTAAGAACCCGTTAAGCGAGTGAGGACATACTTCAATGACAAACCGATAGGGGCGTGCCGACGGCTTACGCTCCTATCGGCTTGTCTGCTTATAGCCATTGCAACATCGTGCAAGAGTGACAAAGGCATGTTACCGGAGGACTGGAGCGATTCGGCCAGCCAACAAGTTACCGACGCACACATTCACCGCACCGAGAACGGCAAACTGCAGCTCATGCTGGAGGCACCGTTGATACAGAAGTTCGAGCGCCCCGTAGTGAAAACCATATACAAAAGCCACGGTGAACAGCGTTTGACACTCACTCTGTATGATGGCACTGACAAGAAAAAAACATATATAGAAGCCGGCGAAGCCACATCGTATGACGACCGTGACATCATGGAAGCCTACGACAGCGTGGTGGTTATAGACTACGGTACCGGCGACACCATCTACCTGCAGGACCTTATCTGGAATTCTGCGGAAGACCGTATCTACTCCGAGCACCCCGTGCGCGCCAAAAATGGCAATCGCATCACGCTAGGCGACGGTTTTGTAAGCGACCAGCGCATGGAGAACATGCAGATAATCCATCAGCGTGGAATAATTGAATTTGAGGACTGAACAGCATGCAACTGACAGCAAAAGAACTTGCCCGTATGGTGAGAGGCACCGTTGAGGGCGATGAGAACGTCAAGGTATGGAAACCTTGCAAGATAGAAGAAGGCTGCGAAGGTGGCATCACCTTCCTCGGCAACACAAAATACACGCACTACATATACGAGCAGCAAGCATCTATAGTGATAGTGCGCAAAGACTTCGTACCCGAGAAGCCTATCGGCTCCACGCTTATACGCGTCGACAACCCGTACATGGCAGTAGCGCTGCTGCTGCACACCTTCAACGATCGTACCAAGCCTCCCAAAGGCCGCTCATGCCACAGCCACGTCGGACGTGGCAGCAAGCTGGGCAAGCGTTGTTACATGGGCGAATATGCGGTGGTCGGACGCCACTGCACCATCGGCAACGACGTGAAGATATACCCAAACGCCACCATCGGCGACAACTGCAAGATTGGCGACGGCACCATCATCTATGCAGGTGTAAAAGTCTACGAAGGCGTTGAGATAGGGCGCAACTGCATCATCCATGCCGGTGCTGTGATAGGCTCCGACGGCTTTGGCTTCGCCCCTGCCGGTGATGGCACATGGAACAAGATTGACCAGATAGGCAATGTGGTACTGGAAGACAATGTTGAGGTTGGCGCCAACACATGTATCGACCGTGCCACTATGGGCTCCACCATCCTGCATCAAGGCGTCAAAGTCGACAATCTCTGCCAGTTGGCACACAACGTTGTGGTGGGACGCAACACCGCTATGGCTTCGCAGGTAGGCATAGCCGGCAGCTGCCATGTCGGTGAAGAGTGCATAATAGCCGGTCAAGCCGGTCTGGTAGGCCATATCACCGTGGGCAACCATGTCACCATCGGTGCACAGACCGGCGTAACACGCAATATAGACGACAACGCCACGGTCTTCGGCAGCCCTGCCACCGATGCTCCCAAGCGCCGTAAGATAGAGGTGTTAATCCGCAACCTCGACAAGATAGTTGAGCGCATAGACAAACTGGAGCGCCGATGAAATCTCACGGAATACTGCGGGTATTCACAATCGTTATTGCCTCGCTGTATGCGTTAAGCTTATGCTTTCCGCAAGACGGCATAAATATTGGCAGCCTCAACCTACGCTTTCCATCTCTACATTCTCTTGTTGAAAGCCGTCAGTCTAACCACGAAGATACTGAAGAAGACTACAATCCGGACCAAATGATGTCCAATGATTCCATAGCCTACTACCATAGTCTTGTAAGCAGTGGAAAACTACGCTTTTGGTTACCGGAACCACACTACTTCGATGCATTCTGGCATGCTGTCGAGCATGCTTGCGGCCAACATCGCACCGTGCGCATAATGCACTATGGCGACTCGCAGATTGAAATGGACCACATAACCTCGCGACTGCGAGCCTACATGCAGCGCACCTACGGCGGCGGTGGGCCCGGTATGCTGCCGTTCCAAAGCATCACACCCAACATGACTATTCGTCATAGTACCAGCGGCGAGCTTATACACCTTGCCTCCTTCGGCGACAGCCTTACCGTGCGCAGCCGAGGCAACTATGGCCTCATGATGCAATGCTTCCGCCTCGAGGGCGGCAGCGCCACCATGACTGTCAAGAGTTCCACCAGTACCAGTGTTGACAATGCCGCCAAACACTTCAAGCGTGTGACATTGATAGCCAACAACCGTGGCAATCTTACGGCAGAATTCACTGACCTCAGGAACAAGAAAGCCTCTCAGCAAAAGAATGCCCCCCAGGGGGTGAGCGCATTATCTTGGAGCACCGACACCATCAGCAACGGCATACGCCTGCGCGTCAACGGCAGCGCCGACATTTACGGTGTCACCATCGACGGCGACGGCGGTGTGGCTGTGGACAACATACCCATGCGCGGCTGTTCCGGCCAGCAGTTCACCCTCGTCAACGAGCAGTTGCTTTCTGCAGCCTACAACACTCTCGACGTTGGTCTCATAATAATGCAGTTCGGCGGCAATTCAGTGCCTTATCTTAAGAGGGCTGCCGAAATCTCCACATACTGTCAATCCATCGGCCGACAGATAGACTATGTGCACCAATGCTGCCCCAAGGCTAAAATACTATTCATCGGACCCTCCGACATGAGTACGCGCATCAAAGGCAACCTTCAGACCTACCCTGTCATACCGCAGCTTATCGACAGTCTCGCCGCCACAGCCACCGCCCATGGTGCCGCCTACTGGAGCATCTACCATGCCATGGGCGGCGACAACAGCATGCCGCAATGGACTCGTCAGGGGCTCGCCGGCAACGACTACATACACTTCTCGCAAAAAGGTGCCGACCGTATGGGCGACCTGCTGGCAGAAGCTTTCGACAACAGCCACCGCCTATACCAACTTGAACGCCGCAAGAAAGGAGGCAAACGATGAAGAGAAGCCATCTATTGATATTTATGGCACTGCTCGTCACGATGCCGCTTTGTATCAACGCACAGGAGCAGCCATACCACAATTTCATAAGATACAGTCTCAACACACTGCACTACGACAGCGCGTCACCCTCCATCAACCGTCTCTTCGACCGATGGGAGAACATCGTCGAGAGGCGTCAGGGCAACATCAATATCGTACACATCGGAGGCTCACATGTACAGGCTGGCAGCCTCACCAACACCGTGCGCTGCAATCTTATGGCCGACAACCCCGGCCTTGTTGGCCCCCGAGGCATGATCTTCCCCTACTCTGCCGCCGCCAAATGCAACAACCCCGCCGACTACCGTGTCCACTGTCCGCAGAAGATGATACTCACCCGCAACGTCTACAAGGAACACACATACCCCCTCGGCCTCTGCGGCATAGCTGTGACAGCCTCCGACACCGTCACCGAAATTGCCATACAAGTCAACGAGCCGCGTGTCGACTATGCCACCAACCGTCTGGTACTCCTCGGCCACAGCGATCAAGGTATCGTGCCGCGCCTGCGCTTTGATAACCGCGAAGTCTATCCTTCATATATCGACAATAACACCGACCGCTACGTCTTCAACCTTGGGCAGACCGTCGACTCCTTCTGCCTCGTCCTCCCCTGCCGGCCCGGCGACCAGTTCACCGTCAGCGGCATCCTCCTCGACAACCGCCAGCCGGGTTTCACCTACCACTCCATAGGCGTCAACGGCGCCTCTGTGCCTGACTACCTGCGCTGCCAGAATTTCGTGCGCGACCTGCGTCTGCTGCATCCCGATGTGGTGATTTTCGGCATCGGCATCAACGATGCCGCAGGCAACACCTTCGACACCGCGGCCTTCCGGCAGAACTATCTGCAACTCGTCGACTCCATCCGCAGCGTCAACCCCGACTGCGCCTTTATCTTCATCACCAACAACGACAGCTACCGCAAAACGGGGCGCCGCCGCTACAAGGTAAACCCCAACGGCCTTCTGGCCCGCGATGTCTTCTACCGCCTCGCCGCCGATACCGACGGTGCCGTCTGGGACCAGTTCGAGGTGATGGGAGGCCTCCACTCCATGGAGAAGTGGATGAAAGCAGGCCTTGCGCAGAAAGACCGCGTGCACTTCACAACCGCTGGCTACCAACTTGTCGGTGACCTCTTCTACCAAGCCCTCGACAACGCAATCAAGAAACACCGCAGCAGGTGAGCGACCTCCTGACATACCTTGGACAGCTTCTCAGCTTCGACAGCTCGCACCCACTGCTGTTCACCCAAATACACTTCTGGGTCTTCTTCCTCATTGTCTTCGCCGTCTATACCCTGTTCTGCACAGACCGGCCGCTCACAAAGCACCGTCGCGTGGCGCGCAACGCCTACCTCTTCGCCGTCAGCCTGCTCTTCTACTACAAGACTTCAGGCCTCTTCGTACTGCTGCTCGTCTTCTCCACACTGCTTGGTTGGCTCCTCGGCATCCGCATGGACTCCACACCCTCGCAGCCGCGACGCAAAGCGCTGATGGCCACCGGTGTAACCATCAACCTCGCCGTCCTCGGCTTCTTCAAGTACGCCTACTTCTTCACCGACATCTTCAACGCCACCTTCGGCACCGAATACAGCATCGGCATAAAAATAATGCTCCCTGTCGGCATCTCCTTCTTCACCTTCCAGAACATCAGCTATATCGTCGATGTCTACAAACGCAAGATTGCCCATGTCTCCAACATCCTCGATTTCGGCTTCTACACCTCCTTCTTCCCGCAGCTCGTCGCCGGACCCATCCTGCGTGCCGACCAGTTTGTGCCGCAGCTCTACAAGCCCTTCTTCCTCTCACGCCGCCAGTTCGGCATCGCCGTCTTCTGGATTCTCAACGGCTTGGTCAAGAAGCTTGTCCTCAGTGACTACCTTGCCGTCAACTTTGTAGACCGCATCTTCGAGAACCCCACGCTCTACACACCCTTCGAGAACTTCTCCGCCCTCATGCTCTACTCCATGCAGGTCTACGCCGACTTCTCGGGCTATACCGACATAGCCATCGGTGTGGCCATGATGATGGGCTTCTACCTCCCCATGAACTTCAACTCCCCCTACAAGGCCACCAACCCCACCGACTTCTGGCGCCGCTGGCACATGTCGCTGTCGCGCTGGCTGCGAGACTATCTCTACATACCCCTCGGCGGCAACCGCAGCGCAGGCTTCCTCTCCTACTTCATCCTTGCCGCCATCCTCGCCATAGCCTCCTTCCGGCTGCACAGCACAGCCTTCTCCGTGGTGGCGGCGGCCGTCATGGTCACCGTGGTGCTGTTCTACTTCCTGCGACCCGGCCATCGCCGCACCCTGGGCACCAATGTCAACAACATGGACACCATGCTCCTCGGCGGCCTGTGGCACGGCGCATCGTTCAACTTCATCACCTGGGGCGGCCTCAACGGTCTGGGAATCCTCGTCTACAAATGGTGGAGCAAACGCAACCGTGGGACACAGATTGCCGCCCTCGTCGCCACCTGTGCCCTACTGTTGGTCCTCAAACTCACCGTCGGCGGACCGCTGCTCAACATGCTGTGGTTCATGGCCGTGGTGTGCTTCGTCGGCTTCACGGTGCTCAACCTGCTGCCTCAGGAGGCCAAAGGCACACAGCGCGGCAGGCTCGTGTGGAGCACCCTGCTCACCTTCGTCTTCATCTCCTTCACACGCCTCTTCTTCCGCAGCGGTTCCAACCTCGACCCGGCGGAAGCCAACGAAGTGGCCTGGATGACCGCCTCCCTCATGGTGGGCCAGATAGGGTCGCAATGGCAGCTGGCGCAGATACCCACCATCATAGGCCACTACTGGGCCCCGTTCCTGCTCTTCGCCCTCGGCATGGCGGTACACTGGCTCCCCGTCCGCTTCAAACGCCGCTACCGCCTATGGTTCGCCCTCATGCCACTGTGGCTCATGGCCACAGTCGTCGTGGCCACAGTCGTCGTGCTCTACCAGTTCGTCACCGCCGACCTGCAGCCCTTCATCTATTTCCAATTCTGAACTATAGTACCAGCAGCAGCCTGGCCAGGAAGAAGCCCACATACGTGCCCACGGCGTAGCCGAACAGGCCCACCGCGATGCCTGGCCCCACAATGGCCTTGTTCTTCACCGCCCCGGCCACTACGGGGACGAACGGTGGCGAGCATATAAGCGAGATGCTCGATGCCAGCGTAGTGTCGGTGTCTATGCGGAACAAGGCGCTCAGCAGCACATGCATCAGCAGCGAGCCCAGCGTGGCGATGCTGATAAAGAGGAATATATTGGAATCAATATTGCCTATGGTATTGGCGTTGACCTGCGAAGCCACAGCTATAGAGAACACCAGTATGAGGTAGGTGCCGGCCTCGAAGGTGCGCTCCATGCTGCGCACCCGCTTGTTGACAGAGGCTATGATTGCCAGAGTGCTGATGCTGAGGATAAAGATAGTCTGGAACATGCTCTTGGGACATAGCGCTGCAATGCCGGCGCCAATACCGATGATGACCACCGTCAAACCCAGGCTGCGTGCCAAGGTAGGCAGGTGCCTCCTGGTGAACAGGCCGTAAAAAAGCTCGCCGTCATAGTTCTTCACCGTCCCCGTTCCGCCGCTGTTGTTCTTGTCGTATGGGAAATCGGGCAGCAGCAGGCCAAGCGTCCGCTTGCCGAAGAGAATGACAAAGATAAGGTACACCGCGCTGAGCAGCGTGCTGTAGGCCGACGTGATGACGTACACCGTGTCGTCGACGCCCAGAGCCACCTTTATCGACGCCAGATTCGCGTTGCCGCCGGTGTAGAGACCCGTGAGCATGCCGCCGATGGAAGCCATCGTCGCACCGTCGTCGCCGCGGCAGACAAGGAAGCCTATGGTTATGGCCAGGCAGCAGCCAGCAATGCCCAGCAGCGTCGACTTGATGAACGACGGGGCCAGCTTAGTCCACGACTTGATGTCGGCCGAGAAGAGCAGCAACGGTATAGCGAAAGGAATGGTATAGGTGGCTATATCCGTCTGCACCTTGTGTATTTCGGGCGTATCCGGAATCAGACCGGTGAGACCCAACACACAGCCGATGACATAAGCAATGATGATAGTGCCCACCTTGTTGAGCATCGGGAAGCGGTACGTGAGCCACAAGATAAGCAGCGGCACAAAAAGGCAGATGGCTATAACAATGTAGTTCATACTGTTAGGTATTATTGTCCGGCTCAAACACCATTGCAAATATACAAAAATCCGGAAAAACCGCACCCCTTCCGGCCCCCCTCCGTATCCGCTCCGTCCCCTCTCCGACAGAAAACCGTAGAACAACCGGTGAACAGTCGGAGCGGGTACGGAGGGACTCCGTAGCGGCACAGGTGTTCCGGCGGCCCACGTCTGTGGGATATGCCGAGGGCCTTTTGAAGACCTATTGAAGACCTGTTGAATGCCTATTATGGAAGGGGTATTTTTTATACGAATTACCGTAAATGGCCACGAATTTTCATGAATAATTTTTACCGGTTGAAAAAAAAAACATATTTTTGCAACCTGAAACAAAGCCATTTTTGCAAGGCGAAAATGAACGTCAAGAAATATAGGTTGGCACTCATAACACAAGGAAAGTTGTCGTAATCAGGTAAACATCAAGGGTATTCATTGATTAAAAACGCTAGAATAATATACTAGAATAAAAATATTTATGAAACGTCTATTCTTTTTTTCGGTCATTTTGACAATTGTTAGTTGTCAATTATCAAATGTCAGAGCCCAGGACTCTGTTTTCAGTTACACCCACCAGGGGACGACGTTGTACTACACGATTGACCCAACGGGCGACGCCATCCTGGTGCCGCCATTGTACCCAAACATCGATACCGTCAATGATGAGATGTGGACTGGATACACCAAACCGCAGGGTGCTGTCGTGATTCCCGACTCGGTGCCTTACGGTGGAAGCAATCACGCCGTGACAAAAGTGGGGTATTGTGCATTCTTCAAATGCAATAACGTTACCAGCGTAACGATGCCCTCCACCCTCCGCGCCATTGACCAACACGGCTTCCTCTACTGCACGTCTCTCATATCGCCCGTTGTTCCCGAGGGTGTCACCACTATTGGTTTTGGAGCCTTCGACAAATGCACCTCCATGCTGACAATAACGCTGCCCTCAACGTTGACCACAATTGGCGAATATGCTTTCTACAAATGCCACAGCCTGCAGTCGGTGACGTTGCCCGAAAGCCTGACCACAATTGGAGCTACGGCGTTCTCCCTCTCCGGTCTGACCGAGATTGTGCTGCCCGAAGGGCTGACATCGCTGGGCGAGTTCGCCTTCGCTGAGTGCTATAACCTACTGAGAGTCCAGTTCCCCTCTACGCTCTCTGCCATCGGTGGCGCCAGTTTCCAGAACGACACCTCGCTCATCTCCGTCACCATCCCCGAGGGAGTCGACACCATCCACCAGTGGGCCTTCTACGGCTGCAAGGCCCTGCCTTCGGTGAGACTGCCCGAAGGCCTTGTGGCCATCAACCAGCTGGCCTTCTGCGGCTGCAGCAACCTGCAGTCTGTCAACCTGCCTTCCACGCTGAGGTATCTTGGTAAGGATTGTTTCTCCTATAATCCGGCACTATCTTCGCCTATCGTCATTCCCTCAGGAGTGGACACCGTCGCGGAATGTGCCTTCAGAAATTGCGAAAGCTTGCAGTCGGTGACGGTGAGCGAGGGTGTCAAGGCCATTGGCCCGATTGCTTTCGCTATCTGTCCCAGCCTGACCAGCGTCAGCCTCCCCTCCTCGTTGCGTTCGATTGAAAAGTATGCATTCTGGAGCGATTCGTCACTCTCATCGATAGCCATTCCCGACAGTCTCCGTTTCATCGGCTACGCCAGCTTCTACCACTGCGAGAGGCTCCCGAACGTGGGCCTGCCCGCTTCGCTCGACAGCATCGCCGACTATGCCTTCGAGGGCTGTTACGCGTTCGACTCTATCGTCTTCCCCGACCACCTGCAATACCTGGGCGAGGGTGTCATCTTCCGCTGCCCGAACATCACCTACTGCCACCTGCCCGAGCAACTGCGCGTTGCCAACAAATACCTGCTCTCGGAGACGGGTATCGAGCGTCTGGTCATTCCCGGAAACGTGACAAGGATGTGCAAGGGAGTCTTCTTCGACTGTCATCAGCTGCGCAAGGTGACGCTGCCTGCCGCCGTGACCAAGCTTGACGACAGCGTCTTCGTGCGCACCCCCTTGCTCGACACACTGGTATTGGAAAACTCCGTGCCGCCAACCATGGGTAATGGCATCTTTACGGCCTACACCGCCACCCTCCTAGTCCCCTGCGGCTCCGCCGAGGCCTACCGCCAGCATCCCGTCTGGGGCCGCTTCTCCAATATCGAAGAGGACTGCACCGGCATCGAGGAGATGGAGCCTATGGATTATAGGTTATGGGTTATGGACGGGCGCATCTTCGTTGAAGGTGCCGATGGCGAAACGGTGAGCCTCTACGACCTCACAGGCCGCCTCACTCAAACATTCAAACAATCAAGCACTCAAGCAATCCCTGCCGGTGTCTACCTCGCCAAGGTCGGTGACCGCCCGGCAAAGAAAGTCGTGGTGATACGATAAAGTTTAAGCTGAGCCTATGAACATTAAATTCAGAATGCCCTACATAGGGAAAAGAAGTAAGAGTGGTAGCGTGGTCAGGGAGTTGCTGCTGACCATCATCGCCACCACCATCTCCATCGTCCTCACCTTCGGCGGCTCGGCATACATTGAGCAGCAGAAGAAAAAGTCCGATGCGCGCCTCATGGCGATGATGGTAATACACGACATGGAAAACACGGCTCTTCAGCTGCGCCAAGCCAGCGAGATGACTATCCCGCAGGCCGAGCCCGCCAATTACGTCTGGGAGAACTTCTACCGACTGGACGACATCGGTGAGGACACGCTGCAGCTGGCTCTTTCATATATCGTAGAGGAAAGTTCAGCGCTCAAACAATTCCCGCTTGACGAGGCCAGCGAAAAGATCTTCCTCAGCAGCCAGGAAACCTGGAAGAACATCGACAACCCTGGTTTTATCGATGCCGTGCAGCACTTCTACGTCTATCGCCACCAGATATTCGACTACATCAACAGCTCCCCCTCTTTCCGCAAGCCCATCAGCAGCGAGGAAGATTTTCGCGTTCTGGCAAATTGCAAGGATCCGATGCATTGGTACCGCCTCTCGCTTATCGACCGGTTAAGGGAGTTTTTGCCCCGAAACAACGTCCAGCTACACCTGACCGGTACCTATGGACGTCAGAGAGCACTTAAAGACTACGCAAGAAATTTCGAGCAGACCATCATCAAGTGCAAATTCATGATGGGCATCACCGACGAGGAGCTGGACGCCTACGTCAAATCGCAGGAACATAGCGGCCAGAGTCCCAAGGAAAGCGAATTGGTGGGTAAGTGGTACCTCCAGAAGGAAAAGGTGGTGGAGGTGTACTATGAATTCTCTGTCGACCACAAATTCAGGGATATATCCCTCAAACATGTAACCAGTCCGGATTTCACTGGCATTGCCGAAATCACTCGTTCAGAAAAAGGCACATGGGAGCTGCGTGGCGACTCTCTTTGCATCATGCACGAACCTGGCACAAAGTACCAGCTGGATGTCAATAACATCAAGGCCAAGCCTGGCAAGGAAGCCGAGACGAAAGGCTTCATCGAGTATTGGACTGACTACTACACCGAGGAGGAAAGGATCTCTGCCATGGGGCAGACAGAAGAAGAAAACCTCGCGGTGTCTATCGACAAAACTGGAACCCGGGTGGAATTGAGGGCGACATATACAAACGAGGTCGGCAAAGAAAACACCTCAACCCTCTATCTGGTGAAAGAAGGCAATTAGCAATATATAAACGATATCACGTTGAAGAAGATTCTACTTATTGTCATCCTTTCAATGGCGATGCTGGGGGCGAAATGCCCAGGATTCCGTTTCAGCTACACCCATAAAGGTACAACGCTGTGTTACATTGTCAATTCGAATAGCAACGCCTCAATTCCCTGACAAGGTAGAGTCCAAAAGTTAAAGTTTAGTTAAATATAGGCCTGTCGCGTCGGCAGGCCTTATATTATATACCGCAGGATTGGAGATTGCGGTGCCAGATGTCGAGAAAGCGTGCGGAGACAGGGTCGATATACTCGCACTCTGTGATGTGCCACTCAATGGGGTGACTGTGAGACTGGACGACAGGGGCACCATCGGGCAGAAGCTGCCAGCAGAAGCCGTTGCAGCGGAGGCGGCCCTCGTAGTACTTGCCGAAGCGGTCGACGAAGTACTGCGAGAAGTAGACGGGACGGCGGCCGAGGCTGCTATCGATAAGCTGCATGGTTCGGGCTCCGCCCGTGAGGTTGATGTTGTAGATGTCGATGTCTGTGCGCTGGCGCTCGACCTGCTGTAGATACCACAGGGGGAAGGTGTCGTTGTCGCCGAGGGTGATTAGGATGGCGTTTTGGCCGCACGACTGCAGGTGCCCCATGGCTATGTCGTGGACAGAATGGCAGTCGTGGCGATCGTGGTCGCTCCAGTTGCCCCAAGCCAGCAGCAGGGGTGCCAGCAGAAGAAGCCACCTCCAGCTGTAACCTTTAACCCGTAACCTGTAACCTATCTCATCGGCGCCGACACCAATCCAGATGGCGAAGGCATAGAAAGAGAGGATGTAGGCATAGTCGCGCTCGCGGGGCTCGTAGCAAGGGTGATTAAGGTACAGGTTGAGGATTGCCCCGCCGAAGAGGAAGAGCAGCATCACCGTCCAGAATCCCCACCGGCTGCGGCGGCGGTGTCGCAGCAGACCCCAGAGGCCCAGAAGGAAGGGCAGCACGAAGACGACAACATGATGGCTCTTAAGGTTTTTGCGGCCGATGAAATTGTACATCAGGTAGCGACCGTACATGTAGCCGAGCTGGTAGTTGATGTAGTAGACAGCGTTGCCGGCGACACCGTCGAGGCCGTAGGTCCAATCGCTCCAGTTGGCCTTGTCGCGCTCGCGCCACATGCGTGGGTAGAGGGGCGCCTTTGGATACTGCTCGCGCTTCATGTATTGCATGAACGACTCCGCCGTGTCGGGCCTGCCCTCGTTGATGGGCGGGTTGGCGGCGGCACGGATGGGTATGACGAGGTATGTGGTGAGGCCGAGGGCAAAGAGCAACACCATGGCTGGCACCACGAGACACCAGCGGCGGCAGCGTAGCAGCGACGGCAGCACAATGAGCAGCATAGTTGGCACCGCGAGGAGCGTCATGAGGTGGACGCCCACGCCGAGACCGAGGAACAAGGCCATGAGCAACAGCAGGCGTGCGTTGCCGGTGCGGCGGTAGCGCAGGGCCAGCCAGACGTCGAGGGCGCAGAATAGCATGGCGAGACTGTAGACCTCGCTCTCGACGGCGGAGAACCAGGCCGAGTCGCAGAAGAGGTAGCACAGGGCGCCAATTGCGGCGGGGAGGTAAGAGGGGGAAGGTGAACGGTGCGAGGTGAACTCGAGTATAGTCAGGTAGAGGATGCCGACGGTGAGGCCACCGGCGAAGGCCGAAAGGGCGTTGCTGAGTGGTGCAACCAGCATGGGGTTGCCGAAAGAAAGAAGCATGAAGAGGTGAGATAGGAGCTGGTAGGTGGGCGCTCCCGGAGGATGTCCCACCTGGAGGAGCCATCCTGTGGCTATGAACTCGCCGCAGTCCCACCACGATACCGAGCGGTCCATGGTGAGGAGATAGACAACGGTGGCAACGGCTGACAGCAGACAGAAGCCTAACCGTTGGCTCCGCCGACTGGTTTCTTCACCTCGGCAAAGCCCAAACAAGTTTGCCCATTGCACCCGGTTCGTCACCAGTTTACCACGGCCTTGTTGAATATGTCCTCGCATAGTTCGGTGACAATCTCTCCCATAAGGGAGCTCTCAACGGCTGAGAAATCCTGTGTGGCGGCGTAGTCGCGGTAGCGCGAGAAAGACTGCTCGAAGTCAGCATCTGGGTCCTTGGTGTTGACGAACTTGACCTTGACAGTGATAGTGAGGCGGTTCATCGAAACCTCGTCGGTGGCCGAGAGAGCGGAGGCGCGGGTCTCATAGCCCGTTATTTCGCCGCTGAGCTGCAGGTCGCCCTCGTCGCTGGCTATGTCGAGCGAGGTCTGGCTGGAGAACATCTGTATAAGGTCGTCGGTGAGCTTCTGGCTCAGCTGTGGGTTGACGGTGGCGGCGTAGTTGGGGAACGTGGCCACAGAGATGGTCTTGGCCTCCGGCGGAATGGAAGCGCCGGTGAAAGAGTAGCCGCCGGTGCAGGCCGTGAGCAACACGGAGAACAGCAGGCTAATAATCGCGCGAGTCTTCATCGATACGTTGTTCGTCCTCGAGTTGCCAGAGGAGGAAACCGGACTCCTGCTGGATGTAGTTGAGTACAGCCACTTTGGTGACGAGGTCGGGCACAGTGGCCACCTCGCTGATAAGGGCGTCTATCTTTTCCTTGAATGCTAAATCCATATTGTGATGTAATTATGTTATCCGTTCATGCGGTTGTAATAGTGCCACCAGAGCTCGGGTATCTCGTTCTCCATGGCGCGCTGATAGTCGCTGTAGTGACAGGGGATGAGGGTATGGCGCAGATAGCGCTCGCGGCGCTCGTTGTCTTCGCATGGCACCTCCATCCACCAGCGGTCGCTGCGGAGGCTCTTGTAGAAGACAATCTCCATGCCATGGTCTGGCAGTTCCACGGTGAAGCGTTTGTAATGTTGCTTGTCGCGCGTGGGGAAATCGCCTATGCGGTAGTGGAAGCCCTCGATGAAGAACCATACGGCATGAGCCAGCATGTGGGCTGTCTGGCCGTCGCGATCAAGTGCCGGCACCATTTCGAAGAGGCCGAAGCAAGAGGTCTTGTCGCTCATGCCGGCGAAGCGCGCCACCTGGCAGAGCTGCTCGCCGTAGAGGCCATGGGGCGAGGGGTTGGCATTGGCGGGGGCATCGCCCTGACGTACAGCGCTTATGTCGACAGCCACCACATCGCTATAGCGCACAAGCGGCTCGGCATGCTCCATGTCAGCCTGCAGCTCACCTACACGCTTAGTGCTGAACTTTAGCTCGTCCATGAGCTTTATCATCTCCTGACCCACAAAGTAAGTCTGGTAGCCCATAGCCACATAGTCGAAGAGATAGTTAGGTTGCTGGAGAATGATGTGCTGTAGGTAGTTGCTGCTGTTAATCTGGTCGCCGCCGTCGAGGTTGAAGCGTGCGTCCACGGAGCAGATATTGATGACGCGGCCAAGAACCTCATAGGCCTTGTAGATGGGGAATACGAGGTCGTCGCTGCCACCGAGGACGATGAGTGTAATACCCTGTTCGAGCAGTTGCTGGAAGGCCTCTATGACGGCGAAGTAGGTGTCGCGCGGCGTGGCGCCGCAGGCTATGTTACCAAGATCGGCGAGCTGCATATCGTCGTGGGGCCTGGCGAGACGATAGAGGTAGCGGCGTATATGGTCGGGAGCGACACCGCAGCCGCGGTTATATACCGAGGCACGGTCCTCAGGCACACCCACCAGAGCCAGTTTGACACCGTCGAGCCGAGGGAAGCCCGCCTCAGTGGTATGCGCCAGTATATCGTCGCCCAGCATGGGGTGGAACTGCTCGCTGCTGTAGTTGACCACCGTCATGTCTATGGGCTCAAAATAGCTGCTTATATCCATTCTGATATTTGTTATAATCTTTATAACGCAGAGTGGCATGGAATATTGTGTAGCAGTGGCATAAAACAGAAAAGCGGCGCACCGTGGTGACGGTGCGCCGCTTAGGCTGTGACCCTGCTGCGACTCGAACGCAGGACCTAGAGTTTAGAAGACTCTCGCTCTATCCAGCTGAGCTACAGGGCCGCTCATGTCGGGACACCCAGATTCGAACTGGGGATCTCCTGCTCCCAAAGCAGGCGCGATAACCGGACTTCGCTATATCCCGTCAACAACAAAGGACGCCTTTTCGGGGGCGTCCTTTCGTTTGGCGGAGAAGGGGGGATTCGAACCCCCGGTACCCTAATCGAGTACGACAGTTTAGCAAACTGTTGGTTTCAGCCACTCACCCACCTCTCCGTGGTTTTCGATTTGACTAAAAAGCACCGCTTTTTCTCTCTCGAAAAGCGGTGCAAAATTACGAACATTTTTAATACTGGCCAAATTTTTTTTACATCACCCTGTCACAGAAGGCGAAATAAGACCTATCCATCACTTCTTCTTGGCCTGATTAGCAACGCTTTGCATCTTGGCAGCGATAACATCGGGGTCACCGAGAAATTTATCCTCGACGAGGTTCATGCGGTCGTCAAAAGTGAACACATAGGGCACTGCCGTGGGCAAATTGAACTTGATAATCTCCTCGTTCGACATGCCTTTGAGTTCCTTGACGATGCCACGCAGCGAGTTGCCGTGTGCCACAACCATGAGGGTGTTGCGGTTTTCGAAGGCCGGCATGATTGTGCCACGGTAGTAAGGCATCAGGCGCTCGATGGTATCCTTGAGGCTCTCGGTGAGCGGTATGAGGTTGTCGGGAATCTCGTTGTAGCGCGGGTCCATACGGGGACTACGCTCGTCGTGCATGTCGAGTGCAGGGGGCTGCACGTCGAAGGCACGGCGCCATAGCAGCACCTGCTCGTCGCCGTACTTGGCAGCGGTGTCGGCCTTGTTGAGACCTTGGATGGCGCCGTAGCTCTTCTCGTTGAGACGCCAGCTCTTCTGCACCGGCAGCCAGTCCATATCCATAGCGTCCAGTATCTCGTTGAGGGTCTTCACGGCGCGCTTCAAGTAGCTGGTGAAGCAGAGCTCGGGGCGGTAGCCCTCAGCCTTGAGCAGCTTGCCGGCCTCGTAGGCCTCCTTGATGCCGGCCTCGGTGAGGTCGACGTCGGTCCAGCCGGTGAAGAGGTTGAGTTTGTTCCATGCGCTCTCTCCGTGGCGCACAAGTATCAGTGTCTTCATTTCTTTTTCTCTTTAATATTTACTTTCTCCCCTTTCGGGAACGGTCCCTGGGGGAGTTTCTCTTTGCTGGCGAGCCATGCTATCGTAAGGCCGCCGATGATGAACGGCAGGCTGAGCAGCTGGCCCATGTTGAGCGCCATGCCGGCCTCGAAGTCCACTTGGTCGTTCTTGACGAACTCTATCAGCAGTCGCACACCGAACAGAGCCACCAGCCACCAGCCGAAAATAGTGCCGGTCTTGAACTGGCCTTTTTTTCTGATATAGTACCAGATGCTCAAGCCGAAAATAAGGAAATAACTCAAGCTCTCGTAAAGCTGTGTCGGGTGCTTAGGCACCACCTCACCTTCGCGCTCGAACACGAAGCCCCACGGCAGAGTGGTCTCCACGCCGTATATCTCGCTGTTGAAAAGATTGCCCAGACGAACGAAAGCGCCGCCGAGGGCCACCACAATCACCAGCCTGTCGAGGAACCACCACGGGTTAAGGCCGTATTTGCGCCAGTATAGCCACAGAGCCACCAGTATGCCAATGGCGGCACCGTGGCTCGCCAAGCCCTGAAAACCGGTGTAGTGACCGTTCGAGAACGGCCAGAATATCTCCACCCAATGCTCCGACGTCAGAAAATAGTCGGGCTCGTAGAACAGGCAGTGCCCAAGGCGTGCGCCGAACAGTATGGCCAGGAAGATGTACAGGAACAGGCTGCTCAGGTAGTCCTCCTTCACGCCCTCGCGCTTGAACATGCGCTCGATGATATAGTATCCCAGCAGGAACGCCACCAGGAAGCACAGCGAGTACCAGCGCAATCCGAAGCCCCCGATGTGGAATAGTATGGGGTCGACATTCCAGTGTATAGCCAGCGGCAGCATAATTACTTAGCGTAGTTGATAGCGCGGGTCTCGCGGATCACCGTCACCTTGATCTGTCCCGGATAGGTCATCTCGCTCTGAATCTGCTTCGAGAGGTCGTAGCTGAGCTTGTTGGCCTCAACGTCGGTCACCTTGTCGGCACCCACGATGACGCGCAGCTCGCGGCCAGCCTGGATGGCGTAGGTCTTCACCACGCCGGGGTAACTCATGGCCATGTCCTCAAGCTTCTTCAGGCGGTTAATATATGCCTCGACGACCTCGCGGCGAGCGCCGGGACGGGCACCGCTGATGGCGTCGGCCACCTGGATGATAGGGCTGATGAGGTTGGTCATCTCCACCTCGTCGTGGTGGGCGCCGATGGCGTTGCAGATGTCGGGATGCTCCTTGTACTTCTCGGCCAGCTTCATGCCGAAGATTGCGTGCGGTATCTCGGGGTCGGTCTCAGGCACCTTGCCGATGTCGTGCAACAGACCGGCGCGTTTGGCGAGCTTGGGGTTGAGGCCCAGCTCAGAAGCCATTGTGGCAGCCAGGTTGGCCACCTCACGGCTGTGCTGCAGCAGGTTCTGGCCGTAGCTCGAGCGGTACTTCATGCGACCCACCATGCGCATCAGCTCGTGGTTCATGTTTAGGATGCCGAGGTCTATGCAGGTACGCTTACCAACCTCGTTGATCTCCTGCTCAATCTGGCGTCGGGTCTTGGCCACCACCTCCTCGATGCGTGCGGGGTGTATGCGGCCGTCGGTGACCAGCTTGTGCAGCGACAGGCGCGCTATCTCGCGGCGCACTGGGTCGAAACCGCTGATGATGATGGCGTCGGGCGAGTCATCGATGATAATCTCCACGCCGGTGAGGCTCTCGAGGGTGCGTATGTTGCGGCCCTCGCGGCCTATGATGCGGCCCTTGACCTCCTCGTTCTCAAGGTTGAACACGCTCACCGTGTTCTCCACGGCAGTCTCCGTAGCGGTGCGCTGGATGCTCTGGATGACCACCTTCTTGGCCTGTTCGGCGGCGGTGATCTTGGCCTCCTCCACGATGTCCATGATTGTGGTGCTGGCCTCGGCGCGTGCCTCCTCGGTCATGCTGTCTATGAGCTGCTTCTTGGCGTCCTCGGCGCTCATGCCGGCGATATGCTCCAGCTTCTCGACGCTCTCCTTGTAGACCTTCTCCACCTCGGCCTGACGCTTGTGCAGAGTCTCAATCTCGCTGTTCAGCTTCTCGCTGACGCCCTTGAGCTCGTTGCTCTTCTTCTGCAGCTCGTCGACCTTCTGGTTGAGAGTGTTCTCGCGCTGTTTGAGCTTATTCTCAGTATCGCGGAGCTTGTTGTTCTGCTCGTTGACGCGCTTGTCATGCTCGCTCTTGAGCTGGAGGAACTTCTCCTTGGCCTGCAACTCCTTTTCCTTCTTCAAGATTTCACCCTTCTCCTCGGCATCCTTGAGCACCTGCTGGCTCTTGGCGAGGAGCTTGTTGCGCAGCACGCCGGTGGTGAGCCACATGCCCACGCCGCCGCCTACGATTACTCCGATTGCAATGTACAATGCTACCATAGTGTGTTTTAGTGTGTTTGTTTGTCGGAACCACGCTGATGGAAAGAGGTAAAAAACTGCATCCGATAGCCCTCCGGGAGTATTGGTAAACTCTGGAACGTTAGGATTTGAGCGCCGGGTGTATCAGCCATACAACCTACCCACCCCTGAGCCGACTCGGTTTGTAAATGGTGTTGAGTTTACAAACTGTTTTGGGTATTAGTCGGATGCAGTATTTGCTCCAAGATGCTGTCTATCGACTGCAGCCGCTGGGCAAGGTCTGTGTCCTTGAAGCGCAGCGACTCCTGTATTTTGGTCAACTGGGTGATTTGCGTCAATGCCACCATCGCAAGCAGGTCCTGGTGATCGTTGTAGGCATACATGTTGCCATATTGCTTGGCCTGTTTGTCGATGGCTTCCGCCGCCTTGCGCAACGCCGCCTCATCCTCCGCGGCGACGCGAAGCCTGTAGGTCCTTCCCAATATGCTCACCGATGCCTGTACCGTCTCCATCATTCACTCCTCATTATCTCCAGACTCTTGTCGATAGTGCGTATCATCTGATTGATCTTCAACTTCAGTTCAGCACTGTCATTTCCTTCTGTCAGCCTGTTTCCTAATCTAATTAATTTGTTCTCTTCTTTTAATTTGTTTATTTCCGTTTCCTTGTTTTTCAATGCTTCCTCTAGCTCGCGGCGGCGGTCCTCTCCCCTCTCAACAGCAGTCCGCAGACGCATCACCTCGTCAGCCAACTGCCTCACTTTGAACTCAATGCCTGATACCGATGTTTCAAAATCGAACATATCCTTCGCTACCTATGATACTATAAAAAGCGGTGCAAAATTAGTAAATATTTTATATATGGTAAAAAATATTTTCATTTTTAACGTTTCGTCGCACCCTGAACGTCACGAAAAAGACACCCCCTTTTCCTACCCATCTCTCGTCCATCTCATACCCATCTCCTACCCCGCTTCGACGTCGCTTCGTATCCCCTCCGACAAAAAACCGTTAAACAACCGTTAAACAGTCGGAGCGGGTACGGAGCGGGTACGGAGAGACTCCGAATATGAATTACCACAAATATTCATGAATTATTTTGTCGGTTGGAAAACATTTCGTATCTTTGCACTTACTTTCGATAACTAGAAAGCCGTAAGCAAAAAAGAAATACATGAAACACGGATTATTATTTATCGCATTCTCGATAATGGCAATTTGTGCATCGGCACAAGTATACAATTATCCATCAGTCACTCCATCGGGACACACATTGTACTATGATATTGCTGATGGGGAGGCCTCAGTGGCAAAGAAACAGTATAATTATCCAAATTATGGAAACACATTGGATGGCGATTTGATTATCCCCGACAGTGTGGAGTATGATGGTGTGAAGTATCCAGTTACCTCAATTGGACATGAAGCATTTGAATATTCAACCATGCGTTCGGTGCAGATACCCAGCACAGTACGGACTATTGTAATCAGGGCTTTCTGCGCCTGTGACAGCTTGACATCATTGGTAATACCCAACTCGGTAACTTCCATTGGAATGCAGGCATTTGCCGGCAGTTTCAATATTACATCAATAGTGCTTCCCGACTCGTTGACTACGATTGATCAAGGAATCTTTGAGAATGACACTTCATTAGTTTCCGTCGTTGTGCCGGATGCTGTTGTATCGGTTGGTTTTGGGGCTTTTTCGCAATGCTATAGTCTTAGGTCGGTTACTTTTGGTACTTCTGTGGGTAGTGTCGGAGGATTGGCGTTTTGGGGTTGCAAAAACCTTGACTCTCTGATTTTCAAATCCGATGTTGCACCAAATGTGGGTGCGAATATGTTCCCCGAAGCACCGGACACTCTTGTGATTGATATCCCCTGCGGCTCGTACCACTCGTATTATGCTGCTTTTGGCTCTAACCACACCTATGTAGTGCCATCTGTCAATTTTTCAATGACAGTTTCCTCCTTGGCTCCCGATTGGGGTACAGCCAACGTCGTTCAAGATGCTGATCAACAGGATGTACGATGTGACTCAAGCGCTGTGATTCAAGCTGTTGCCAATTACGGATATCATTTTACAGGTTGGAGCAACGGCAGCATGGCGAACCCGGATACCCTGATGATTAACAGGGACAGTGTACTGACTGCCAGTTTCGCCAAGAACACTTATACTGTGGAGGTGCATAGTTCCGACCAGAACATTGGCTCAGTAAACGGCGGCGGTGTGTTCGAGTATCTTGACACTACTGTGCTTACAGCAACACCTGTAGACCACCACCATTTCATTGGATGGAGTGATGGTAGCCAAGAAAATCCACGCCGATATGTTATCCAAAGAGATGTTTTTTTAACAGCATATTTTGCAATTGATACACATACTGTAACATTGGTGCCAAACGATAATATGAGGGGAACTGTTACAGGCAGTAATGAATACACCTATGGTGAAGCATGTATCGCACAAGCCTATGCCTACAATGGTTTTGTTTTCACTGGTTGGAGCGATGGAACTACAGTCAATCCTTATGCATTTCCTGTTTTGGGTGACGTGGAGCTAACGGCGTTTTTTGAACCCTCGCAAGGGATTGAAGATGGGGGTATTGATTATGTTAATATTAGTGTTATTGGTGGCGATATTATAGTGGACGGGGCAGAAGGCAACACGGTGACGCTGTATGATGTTAACGGGCGGGTGTTGGCCACGAAACAGGACAACGATATGCTGTTGAGTTTCGATGTTCCCGCTACAGGCACGTATATGATTAAGGTTGGCAGCGCACCTGCCCGCCGCGTGGTAGTGCTAAGGTGAGAGGCGAAATAACCACGGATTGTCAAGAAGATTCATGATAATTCGTGATTATTACGGTAATTCATGTTAAGAAAAAAGCCCTCCTTCATGGGAGGGCTTTAATGTACTATCTATTGCGGAGATTTATTTCAGGTGGAGCTGGTGGCCCATGCGGTCCTGCTTGGTCTTGAGGTAGCGTTCGTTGTACTTGTTGGGCTCGATGACGATGGGGACTATCTCGGTGACTTCGAGGCCATAGCCTTCGAGGCCGGTGCGCTTGACGGGGTTGTTGGTGATGAGGCGCATCTTGGTGACGTGCTGGTCACGCAGTATCTGTGCGCCGATGCCGTAGTCACGCTCGTCGGCCTTGAAGCCGAGTTTGAGGTTGGCGTCGACGGTGTCGAAGCCCTGTTCCTGCAGGTGGTAGGCGCGGAGTTTGTTGACGAGGCCTATGCCGCGACCTTCCTGGCTCATGTAGGCTATGAGGCCTTTGCCCTCGTGATCTATCATCTCCATGGCGCGGTGCAGCTGGTCGCCGCAGTCGCACTTGCAAGAGCCGAAGATGTCGCCCGTGGCGCAGCTGGAGTGGACGCGCACTAGGACAGGCTCGCCCTCCTCCCACTCGCCCTTCTTGAGCACCATGTGTGTGTTGCCGTTGTCGAGCTGGGTGTAGGCGATGAGCTGGAAGTTGCCCCACTGGGTGGGCAGGAAGACCTCCTCTTCGCGGCGGACGAGGGTCTCGTGGGCCACGCGGTAGGCGATGAGGTCCTTGATGGTGACGATCTTGAGGCCGAAGCGCTTGGCCACTTCCTGGAGCTGGGGCATGCGGGCCATGGTGCCGTCGTCGTTGATAATCTCGATGAGGGCGCCGGCGGGGTAGAGGCCTGCGAGGCGTGCCAAGTCAACAGCGGCCTCGGTGTGGCCGGCACGCACAAGCACGCCGCCGTTGCGGGCGCGCAGAGGGTTGATGTGGCCCGGACGGCCAAGCTGGTCGGCCTTGGTGGCGGGATTGGCAAGGGCGCGGATGGTGCTGGCGCGGTCGTGCATGGAGACGCCGGTGGTGCAGCCGTCCTCAAGGTTGTCGACGGTGACGGTGAAGGGGGTGCCGAGGAGGGAGGTATTGTCGTGCACCTGCATGTCGAGCTGCAGTTCATGGCAGCGCTGCTCGGTGATGGGGGCGCAGAGCACGCCGCGACCGTTCTTGAGCATGAAGTTGACGTGCTCAGGAGTGATTTTCTCGGCGGCCATGATGAAGTCGCCCTCATTCTCGCGGTCCTCGTCGTCGACAACAATGACAAATTTGCCTTCGCGGAAATCCTCGATGGCCTCTTCTATGGTGTTGAGTTTAAAGTCCATAACTATCTGCATGAATTTATTTTACCGGTGCAAATATACGAAATAAATTTTTTATTAGTATCTTTGCAACTCGTTTTTAACGACAAAAGGAGATGAAGATAGCACTGATAGGATACGGCAAGATGGGGCATGCCATAGAGGCATTGGCGGCAGAGCGCGGGCACAGCGTGACGCTGAAGCTCGACAAAGACGACGCATGGCCTGCAGAGGTTGACGCCGACGTGGCCATAGAGTTCTCGACACCAGCCACAGCGGCCGACAACATGCTGCGTTGCCTCGAGATGGGTGTGCCGGTGGTTTGCGGTACCACCGGGTGGTACGACCGCTACGACGAGGTGGCTGAGGCCTGTCGCAAAGCCGGCGGACGCCTGCTGACGGCCACCAACTTCAGCATCGGCATGAATATAATGTTCGCACTCAACGAGCGGCTGGCGCAGTTGATGCGCGGGCGCGTGGAATACAAGACCTCTATCAGTGAGACGCACCACATACACAAGCTCGACGCGCCGAGCGGCACAGCCATAACACTGCAGGAGCAGATAGCGGCCAACGGTCAGCGGTCGGCAGAGAGCATACCTATCAAATCATACCGCGAGGGCGAGGTGCCGGGGACGCATACCGTAGTGTACGACAGTGAGATAGACACCATTACCATTACCCATGAGGCACACAGTCGCCAAGGCCTGGCCCTGGGGGCTCTGACGGCGGCAGAATGGCTGGCCAAAGCTCCGGCCGGGGTGTATGGGATGACTGATGTATTGAATGTCAAGTGAAGAACAGGGCTAATCCGTGGGTTGTCATTGGCTTGACGCTGCTTCTGGCTGCGGCAATGGCCGGAAGTTGTATGTTGGGTGCTGCCGACATCAGCGTTGACGAGATATGGCACTCGCAGATATTCTGGCGCCTGCGCCTGCCACGTGTACTGATGAGTGTGCTGGTGGGAGCCGTGCTGAGCGTCTGCGGTGCCGCCTACCAAAGCATCTTCCGCAATCCGCTGACCGACCCTTATGTGCTGGGCGTCAGCAGTGGAGCCTCGATGGGCGCGGCGGTAGCCATACTGCTTGGCCTGGAGGCATGGCTGTGGGGCGTGGGCGGCATGGCGCTGGCGGCAGCACTGGCCACTGTATGGCTCATCTACCGCATAGCGTCGATAGGCAACCGCATGCATACCACCACACTGCTGCTCACCGGTGTGTGCCTGACGCTGCTCATCTCGGCCCTCATATCGTTCCTTATGGTGCTGAACCAAGAGAAGATGGACAGCATTATCTTTTGGACCATGGGGAGCTTCGGCAGCTCGTCGTGGACCGACGTGGCGCTGATGGCTCCCATGGCGCTGATTGGCATAGGTGTAGTGTTGTGGTACGGACGCGACCTGAACCTGCTGCTTGCCGGCAGCGAGGCTGCCAAGAGCATGGGGTGCGAGGTGGAGAAGGTGAAGCGCGTGCTGCTGGTAGCCACCACGTTGATGGTGGCCTTCGCCGTGAGCAGTTGCGGTGTGATAGGCTTTGTGGGGCTGATAGTGCCGCATGCCGTGAGGCTGGTGGCGGGACCCGACAACCGCAAGGTGGTGCCCTACTCCATATTATGCGGCGCTTTGTTTGTGCTGGTATGCGACACCCTGGCGCGCTACCTGCTGCGCCCAAGCGAGCTGCCTGTCGGTTCACTGACCTCGATGGTCGGCGCACCGCTGTTCATATATCTGCTGTACAAGAACAAGAAGGGGTATTGATGATTAAGCTGCAGGACATAAAGCTCAACTATGGGAAGCGCGAGATACTGCGCGGGCTCGACGCCACATTTGCCGACGGAAGAATCACCGCCGTCATGGGCCCCAACGGCTGTGGCAAAACAACGCTGCTTCGCATCATCGGTGGCCTGCTGGAGCCCACCGCAGGGCAGGTATTTATCGACGGGCAAAAGGTGGGTGACTACACGGCAAAGGCTCTGGCGCAGAAGGTGGCTTTTGTAAGGCAGCATGCGCAGACCGACTTTGACTTCTCGGCCTTCGAGACTGTACTGATGGGGCGCAACCCGTACCAACACCGCCTGCAGAACGAGAGCCAGGAGGACTGGGGCATAGTGGAGCGCTGCATGAAACAGACGGGCACCTGGCATTTGCGCTTCGCCAAGCCTGCCCAGATGAGCGGTGGCGAGTTGCAGAGAGTGATGATAGCCCGTGCTTTGGCACAGCAGACACCTGTGCTGCTGATGGACGAGCCCGTGAGCAACCTCGACATAGCCCACCAAATAGACATCATGCGCCTGCTGAAGAACGCCGAGGGCAAGACAACACTGATAGTGATACACGACCTGAACCTGGCACTACAGTTCTGCGACGACCTGCTGCTGCTGCACGACGGCCACAGCCTCTACCACGGACCCATAGCCGAGGGGCTTACAACCGACAACATCAAGACCGTCTACGGCGTAGGGGCACGCATCGTAGACAACCGCATTATGTTTGAGTATTAGCAAAATGCGAAATAATAGCGGTACGAATAAAAAATATTCGTATCTTTGCAGTTTCAAAATCCGTATCAAGATGAAGAAACTGTTTGTTCTTATCGCCACCGCGATAATGGCTCTGCCAAACGTAAGCCGTGCCGACGAAGGCATGTGGATACCGATGCTGCTGGGGCGCAACCAGGCCGCCATGCAGAAGGCCGGTATGCACATCACCGCACAAGACATCTACGACATCAACAATGCGTCACTCAAGGACGCCGTGCTGCTTTTCGGAGGCGGATGCACTGGCGAGTTTGTCAGCGACGAAGGCTTGGTGCTTACCAACCACCACTGCGGTTACAGCTACATAGTGAAGCACAGTACCGTGGAGCACGACTACCTGACCAATGGTTTCTGGGCCATGACCCGCGAACAGGAGATACCCTGTCCGGGGTTGACCGTCACGAGACTGGTGTACATGCAGGATGTCACCAAAGAGGTGCTTGACGGCGTAGAGGACGGTATGAGCGAGAGCGACCGAGAGAAAGTGATTGACAAGAACATCAAGGCCGTTGGCGAGAAGGCCATAGAAGGCACACACTACCGTTATGTGATAAAGCCATTCTACTATGGCAACCAGTACTTCATGTACGTCAACGAGGTGTTCACCGACGTGCGTCTGGTAGGTGCTCCCCCAAGCAACATAGGCAAGTTCGGTGGCGACACCGACAACTGGATGTGGCCGCGCCACACAGGTGACTTCAGCATGTTCCGTGTATATACCGCCGACAACAAGCCGGCCGACTTCAGCAAAGACAACACCCCCTACCGCCCGTTGAAGCATCTGGAGATAAGCCTCAACGGTGTCGAGGAAGGCGACTTCACTTTTGTTTTCGGCTATCCCGGCACCACGCGCCGCTATGTGACACACGACTATGTGGACCTGGCCGCCAACGTGGAGAACCCCGTGCGCATAGCCCTTCGCACCATACGCCTCGACCACTACAACGCCGCCATGCGCAAGAGCGCGGCGCAGCGTCTAAAGTACGCCTCGAAAGTGGCCAACATAGCCAACGGCTGGAAGAAATGGCAGGGCGAGAGCCTCGGCATCGACCGCCTGCACGGCGTGGAGCAGAAGATAGCGCAAGAGGAGCAGTTCCGCAAGTGGGCCACCGACAAGCCGCAGTACCGCGACGTACTCGACCAGTTGGAAGACAACTACGCCAAGCTGCGCGAGGTGTCGCTGGAGTGGACCTACTTTAATGAGGCCGTGCTGGCCAGCGACTTCATGAACCGTGCCATGCGTCTGTGGCGTATACAGCGCAATGCCGACGAGACGCTGCCTGAGAAGATGCTCGACGACAGCCGTAAATATTTCGAGGACTTCGAGCAACACTCCCCGGTGGACGAAGCCATCTTCGTTGAATGCTTCACCTACATGTGGGAACGTGGTTTTGCCCCTTATATGAACCTAAAGCACACCACTGCCGCCGAGGTGGAGAACACTCTGCATAAGATATATGCCAAGTCGGCTCTCAACAACCCCAAGAAATTGGAGAAAATGCTGACCATGAAGCGTGAGAAGATGCTCAAAGCCATCACCGAAGACCCTGCCGTAGATCTCTTCATGCAAGCGTACAACTACTGTTACAGCAACAAGAAACGCGAGCAGTACACCTCTGCCGACGACAATATCCAACGATTGATGCGCATATACATCAAGGGTATGATGGAACAGTATCCCGACAGCAACTTCTTCCCCGATGCCAACCTCACTTTGCGCGTTACCTATGGCCATGTAGAAGGTTTCAAGCCCAAGGATGCCACCTATTTCACCGCCTACAGCACCATCGAGGGTATCATGGAGAAGGAGAACCCCGATGTGTACGACTACCGCGTGGAGCCACGCCTCAAAGAGCTCTGGCAGAAGAAAGACTACGGCCACTATGCAAACAAGAAAGGGGAGCTGCCTGTGGCATTCATAGCCACCAACCACACCACTGGCGGCAACAGCGGCAGCCCCGTACTAAACGCTGACGGCCAGCTGGTGGGCATCAACTTCGACCGCTGCTGGGAGGGTACAATGAGCGACCTACTTTTTGACCCAGCCTATTGCCGCAACATCAGTCTCGACATACGCTACTGCCTGTTCATTATCGACAAATACGCCGGTGCACGCCATCTGATTGACGAGATGACACTGGTACAGAAATAATCAGCAATTTATTCAATGAAGAAACTAACAGTTTTGCTTGTAGCCATCGGGCTCATGATACCCGTAATGGCACAGAAAGTCGTGAAAGACGACTATAACAGCCTGCAGGTACAGTTCACCACCGGTGATGTGCATTTAGGGCAGACCATGCTCGACGGCGAGACCTTCAGCACCATAACCATGGACGGCTACAGTCAGTCAATGGACAACTATGGATCACCCGCATTACCCATTTTCTCGCGCATCATCGAGGTGCCGTTGTGCGACGGCTTCAAAGTTGAAGTCACCAACACCATCTACGACACCATCGGTCCTCTGAAAGACTGGGTAGTACCCACACAGCCGTCACGCAGCAAGAGCGACACCTCGGCAGCAAAACTGTTTATCCTACGTGAGGTTTACTCATGGAATGCCTTTGTCGGCGAACGCCAAGCTTTTGTTGAGCCTATCGGCATAGCCCGCGACCGCAACCTGGCACGTCTCCAGTTCTCTCCTGTGAGCTACAATCCCGTCAGCGGAATGCTTGTTGTATGCCGTCAGGCCACCGTCACTGTAAGCTACAGCAACCCCGACATCAATGGCACCGAAGAACTCTTCAACCGCTACTACAGCCCTGCTTTCAATAGCGGCGCCAACGCACTGAACAGTCTCTACCCTAAATCGATAAGCACAGCAGCACCTGTGCGCTACCTCATAGTGGCCCACAGCATGTTCCGCGGCCATATGGACACCTTCGTGCAGTGGAAGAAACGCAAAGGCTTCCTGACCGACATCGTCTATACCGATGATGCCGCCATAGGCTCCACCACGACCTCCATTAAGGATTATCTGCAAAGTCAATACGTCAACGCCACAGCCACCAATCCCGCACCGACCTTTGTCCTGTTGGTTGGCGACGTTCAGCAGATTCCTGCATTTGAGGGCACTGTCCAAAACGAGCATGTCACCGACCTCTACTACAGCACGTGGACCTCTACCGACAACATCCCCGACTGCCATTACGGCCGTTTCTCTGCACAGAACGTGTCGCAGCTGATACCGCAGATACAGAAGACGCTGATGTATGAGCAGTACACCTTTGCCGACCCGTCGTTCCTCGACAGAGCCGTTATGGTTGCCGGCATTGACGGAGGCAGAAGTGGCGACTATGGCTATAGTCATGCCGACCCGGCCATGGACTATGCCGTTACCAACTACTTCAACGGTGCCCATGGCTTCAGCAATGTCTACTACTTCAAGAACGACATCTCGAGAGTGCCTGCCAACGTCACCAATGTTACCGTCGAAAGGAATAACACTTCGACCAATGCCACCGCCATACGCGACCTCTACAGCCAGGGTGCGGGCTTCTGCAACTACAGTGCCCACGGCAGTTCCGAAGGCTGGGCCAACCCCAGATTCTCCGTTTCCGACGTCGCCGAAATGAACAACAAGCAAAAGTTCGGCATCATGATAGGCAACTGCTGCCAGACCAACATGTTCGCCGAAGAACAGCCCTGCTTCGGTGAGGCCTTGCTGCGCAAGGACAACTACTGCGGCGCCGTTGGCTACATCGGCGGCAGCGAGGTCACCTACTGGGGCGAAGACTTCTACTGGGCCGTAGGTGTCCGCAGCAACATCCGGGCAAATATGTCCATGGCCTACAACGCCAACAATCTGGGTGCCTATGACCGCAGCTTCCATACCCATGGCGAAGCCTACAGCGAGTGGATCACCAACCAAGGTTCCATCATCTATTTCGGCAACATGGCCGTACAAGCGTCGGGCTCTTCCCTTTCCAGCTACTACTGGGAGATATACCACCTGATGGGTGACCCCTCGGTGATGAACTACCTGACCCAGGCATCATTGATGACCATCTCAGCCCCCACGGCAATTACCTATGGCACCAATGCAATCAGTGTGACGGCTGCACCTTACGCATACGTAGCCCTTACCGACAACGCCACACATACCGTGGTGGCCGCCGGCTTGGCCAATGCCTCCGGACAGGTCACTCTGCAACTTCCCGCAACACTACCCGTCGGCGACTACGAGATTGCCGCCAGTGCTCCACAGTACCGCACCTGCTTCCGCAATCTCACCATCGTCAACCCGGGCAGTCCCTATGTGGCAGTGGCGTCCGTCACCCCCGCCGCAAACCTCGTTGCCGGAGACACCGTCGGGCTCACGTTGGCAATAGAAAATGCCCTCAACACTGCTGCCCAGGGTGCTACCGTGCGTCTCACCACCTCTAATCCCATGCTGACGCTCATCCCCGACAGCATCAACCTCGGCGACATCGCCGGTACCGGACAAATCACCATAGACAGTGTACGTGCCGTCATCAGCCCCGATGCCGCCGACCTTACCACTGTCAGCCTTACGGCCACGGCCCGCTGGACGGGATGCACCACGCCGTCTGTCAACATCACTCCGCTCGTCATCGTGGATCCCGTACCGGTTTTGACGGTCTCCTCCAATGACTTTGTCATGCAACCAGGAACCTCCACATCCTTCACCGCCAATGTGCGCAACGAAGGTCACGCCACCATGCAGATCTCCAAACTCACCATCACCTCCCCCACTTCGTTAGTTGCCGTAAGCCCCGCTTCGACAGCCACAGTAAACCTGGAACATGGCGAAAACCTCACCACACAGATTACCATCACTGTCGACAGCCGTGCACCCCAGTATGTGGAGATTCCCTTGACCCTGCAACTCACGTCGCTCAAAGACACAGTAACCAGAGAACTCCCTGTCTATATCGGCACACAGCCCTACGAGACCTTTGAAAACGACTTCACCTTCAACGGCTGGACACAAGGCGACAACCCTTGGATTGTTGTCAATAGCGGTGCCCACAACGGCACCCATTGCATGCGCTCGGCAGAGAATCTGGCCGATTACTACGGCAAGTCAGAGACCACCGTCAGCTACACCTACACACGTCCCGACAGCATCGCCTTCTACTACAAAGTCTCGTCCGAGAGCGGATACGACAAGTTCCACTTCTATATCGACGGCACTGATATGATGGCAGAGAGTGGCAACATCAGCTGGACATATGCATCCTTCCCCGTAACCGCTGGCACCCACAGCTATAAGTTCTCCTATGAGAAAGACTGGAGAGACAGTCGTGGCAGCGACTGCGTATGGATTGACGACATCAGGCTGCCGCGTGACGTGCGTCCTGTCTCCTTCGTTTATGTAGACACCTGCCATCGTTACAACGATGACCTGCCGGACTACACTGTGGCCGATGACCAGTCGGTAACCATCTACAACTATAGAGCCGGCTACTCTGTTCGCGATACAGTGGCAGGCTGCGACAGCTGCATCTGGAATGGAATCCCCTTTACCGAAAGCATTAGCTTCCTTGACACACTTGTCAGTACCGACAATTGTGACAGTATCGTCGGTGTTGATGTCATTGTCCATCCCACTTTCACCGACACCGTGGCCTACGTATGCCATGGTGACTCATATTCATGGAACGACAGCGTTTACACTACCGACGGCGAATACACACAGATGCTTGCCACCGTTTACGGCTGCGACAGTGTGGTGACTCTGCACCTCACCTTTGACACCACCGGTGTTGGTATCGCCACTGTCGATGGCGGCCAGATAAACGTATATCCCAACCCCACGGCCAACACAGTCCACTTCAGCCGCAGCGTCGACGAGGCCACACTATTCGACCTCAACGGCCGTATGCTGGTGCGACGCAACGACGCGCAGTCGCTCGACATGGCCACACTGCCAGCTGGCACTTATGTGCTGCGCCTCCGCAACGGCGACGCCTCTGCCACATGCCGAATCGTCAAGCAGTAAAGAACTGACAGGAAAGAGAGGGGCGACCAACCGGCCGCCCCTTTTCTTTATCTCTCCTGCAGAATCTCTCCCTTGTCGTCCACTATCTGACGGTAGAACCACGCGGGATATGGCGGCTGTTTGATGCCAGTGACGACACCCGTCGGGGTTGTTTTGATACGGCCGTCTTCGACGGTCTTGATATTGCCGTCTATGTACTTCATCAGCAGCATCTGGTCCAACTCCTTCCAGCGGCGCATCATACGCTCGGCACGGTCGTTGCTGAAGCGGTTGAGCTCGCCCACCAGACGGCGCTCATTGTCCTCCTGTGCCCAGCGCTTGACATGTGCCAGCTCGTCACGCACGAAGTCGGTCTCCAGCTCCTGCTGCACCTGCCGCACGTCGACAATCATAGAGTCGTAGCGCAGGTAGCAGAAGTTGCTCACACGGTTGAAGAGCCAGAAGGCAGCCGTCTCGCTGTAGCGGCTCATCGAGCCGTTGCCCTCCTCAAAGCAGACGGGCACCTGTGTCACTCCGCAGTAGATGGGGCAGTAGACGGTGCTGTAGGTGTCGTCGACGCCGAACCATATCACGCCGCCCAGCTTGTTAGGTAGCCACGAGCGACACTGCGCCACGAACGAGAAACCTGTCTGCTGCGTGCTTATGGCGCGCTCGTGGATATACTTCTTGCCGTCGACCTCAAAGTCCATCGGGCGCCAGCGGTAGGGGCAATGGAAGGGGCCTGCGCCCACATCCTGCGTCATATCCATCGGCGTACCCTCGAAGTGGTCGCGCATCAGGGCCATGACGTCCTGCACGCCCAGCTTGCGGTTAGGCTTCACCCACAGCGGCAGCCGCTCGGCATTCTTGTCGCCCATGACGAAGGCTTCATATCGTTTCATTCCGTCGGCAGCGCGGTTGAACATAGCGTACACGCGCGCCTCGCAGGCACGCAGGCCGGAGAAGGTCAAGGGGTTGTAGGTATCGGCGAAGCTGAAGTCGGCATCCTTGCCGTTGTACCAGCCACGCTGCCTGGCGAACTTGACGACGTCGCTGGCATACACGCACTCCACCTCGGGACGGTCTATGTATTTAAGGTTGCGGCTGTCGATGCTCTTGTAGCTCTCCTTGCGCATCTGCGGGAAGGTGGTGATGCGCGCCTGGTTAGCATGACCACAGATGTAACCGTCAGGCACACGGCGCGCCACCCACACGGCACCTGTCTCGTCGCCCTTATTGATTATCTCGTATATCCACACCTCGTTGGGGTCGGCAATGGAGAAACTTTCGCCACCGTCGCTGTAGCCGTATGTGCTCACCAGCTCATGCATCACCTTGATAGCCTCGCGGCAGTTGCGGGCACGCTGCAGTGTGACATATATGAGGTTGCCATAGTCTATGCCCTTGCCCGAGCCGTGGGCCAGCTCCTCGCGGCCGCCCCAGGTGGTCTCGCCTATGGCCAGCTGGTGCTCGTTGATGAAGCCCACTACCTGGTAGGTGTGCGCCGGCTGCGGTATCTCTATCTGGAACTTCAGCGAGCCGTAGTTGTAGAGCTTCAGTGTCGCCCCCTCGGGGTGGTCGGCAGCGGGGCAGTAGCGCAGCTGCCCGTAGCGCGTATGGCTGTCGGCAGCGTAGGTGATGAATGTGCTGCCGTCGGTGGTGGCCCCTTTAGACACAATAAGGTTGGTGCAGGCCAGTGCAGGTAGCGCACAGGCCATCATAGCCAAGATGACGAATCTTTTCATAATGTTCTATTTATGTACAAAAAAGAAACGCAATATCCGTCAGAATATTGCGTCACTATGTTCATTTGTCGTCAAGGTCAATGTCGGGTAGTTGGAGCCTGTCGGCGCAGTGGCACTCTCCCCCACCCGCCCTGGGACAGTTCTGGCAGCCGCAACCGCAGCCACCTTTGCCCTTCAGGGTGCGCACCACCCAGCGGACGGCGAAGATGAGCGTCGCCGCCAGAATTACACCTACTATGATTGTCTGCATCATATCAACAAGCTGCCTATCTGGAACACCAGCGCGCTGACTATCCAGGCCAGGCCTATGGTGTAGGCCACGGTGAAGAGGGCCCACTTCCACTTGCCGCTCTCGTTCTTGATGGCCACTATGGTGCTCACACACGGCATGTATAACAATATGAACAGCAGCATAGACATGGCGCTCAGCGGCGTCATATTGCTGCGTATCAGTTCGCTGATGCGGCTCTCGTTCTCCTCGCTCTCAAAGTCCTCTTCCAGCATCTCGGCCTCGTCGCTGCTTGTGGCATACACCACAGCCATGGTCGATGCCACCACTTCCTTGGCTCCCACGCCTGCCAGCAATGACACGCTCTGGCGCCAGTCGAAGCCACAGGGCCGCATCGCCGGCTCTATGGTCTTGCCTATCTTGGCCATGTACGAGTTCTCGGCCTGCACCTGACGGTCCTCGTTGGTGGGGAAATAGCTCAAGGCCCACACTATGATGCTGGCGCCGAGGATTATGGTACCCATCTTCTTGAGGTATTCCTTGCCTTTCTCCCACGTGTGGCGCAGCACGGCCTTGGCCGTCGGCATGCGGTAGGGCGGCAGCTCCATGACGAAGGGCAGACTCTCGCCCTTGACGAAGAAGCGGCTGAAGAGCTTGGCCATCAGCACCGCCATCACCATGCCCAGCAGGTACAGCCCCATGAGCACAAAGGCCGCCCACTTGCTGAAGAAAGCGCTCACCAGTATCACATACACCGGTATGCGCGCCGAGCAGCTCATCATAGGTATCACCAGCATGGTGAGGAGCCTCGACCGCCGGTCTTCGATAGTGCGCGTGGCCATGACGGCCGGCACATTGCAGCCGAAGCCCATAATCATCGGTATGAAGCTTTTGCCGTGCAGCCCCATGCGGTGCATCAGCTTATCCATGATGAAGGCCGCGCGGGCCATATAGCCACTGTCCTCCATAAAGGAGATGAATAGATACAATATCAGTATGTTGGGCAGGAACACCAGCACCGAGCCCACGCCGGCGATGATGCCGTCGCAGATGAGGCTCTTAAGCGGCCCGTCGCTAATCATGCCGCCTACCCATTCGCCAAGCCAGCCGAACAGCGCCTCCAGCCAGTCCATGGGGTACTGCCCTATGGCGAAGGTGCAGAAGAAAGTGATGAACATCACCACCAGGAATACGGGGTAGCCCAGCCAACGGTGAGTGACCACGGCGTCAATCTTGTCGGTCTTCGCGTGCAGGGTGCTCTTCTCGTTCTTCTCGTAGCACTCAGCCAGAGCGCCACGCACAAAGGCATATTTGGCGTCGGTGATGGCACTCTCGATGTCCTGGTGAGGGTTAGCCTCACCGGCATGGGCCTCACGCACATGCTCGGCATCGTCCACCGTGTGACGGTTGCTCTTCATATATTCCGCGGCAATCTCGTCGCGCATCTTCAGCACACTGCCATCGGGGTCGCGCTGCCGCACATACTGCTCCAGCTGGCGGTCGTTCTCCAACAGCTTGATGGCCAGGAAACGCGTGGAGAGGCTGTCGCTGAAGCCATGCTCGTAAAGCTCAGTGCGCAGTTTACCTATATAACCTTCCAATTCCCGCCCATGGTTGACATGAATATGCCTGTACTGTAGAGCCGTTTCATGAAACGGCTCGTTGTCGGTGTCGGGGCTTCTATGAGCCGTTTCATGAAACGGCTCTACAGTAGATTCATAAATACCAATGATTGTGTCGAACAGACGGTCGATACCGTCGCCGCTGCGACCCGTGGTGGGCACTATGGGCATGCCCAGCAGCGTGCTCAGCTGCTCGATGTCGAGCCGGTCGCCGCTGCGCTGCAGCTCGTCGTACATGTTCAGCGCCATCACCATGGTGATGTCCATGTCTATCAGCTGCGTCGTCAGGTACAGGTTGCGCTCCAGGTTGCTGCCGTCCACCACGTTGAGTATGATGTCCGGCGACTTCTCGATGATATGCTTGCGCACGTAAAGCTCCTCGGGCGAGTAGGCGCTGAGGCTGTAGGTGCCCGGTAGGTCCACCAGATTGAAGGTGTAGCCGCCGTGGGTGAAGGTGCCGACCTTCTCGTCGACGGTGACACCACTATAGTTTCCCACGCGCTCGTGGGCGTGCGCCGCAATGTTGAATATACTGGTCTTGCCGCAGTTGGGGTTGCCCACCAGGGCCACGTTGATGGTCTTCGAGCGCTCCTCGGCGATGTGGTGCATGGCGTCGCAGTCCGGCGCCTCCAGGGGGCGGTAGTCGTCGTGGTGCACAATCTCCTTCTCGGCCTCGCTCTCGCTGACCACCTCCACCTTGCGGGCATCGTTGCGCCGCAACGACACCTCGAAATTCATGATACGGTACTTGATAGGGTCCTTCAGCGGGGCGTTGAGGACGGCCTCAACGGTGACACCCTTGATGAAACCCATCTCTATGATGCGCTTGCGGAAAGCCCCGTGACCCGATACGCGCACCACCACGGCGCGCTCACCAGTCTGTAGTTCAGATAGTAGCATAACTGTAGTACTTTATTTTCGTCTTGCAAAAGTACAACAATTCGCGCAGGTGCGCAATAACCATTATTGGTGATTGTAGAACGAAAACGTCTATAGCGTATACCCCCCATAGGGGTTTTCATTTATAGCACCCGTCAGAACCTCAGCGAGAAGCCCACACCGGGGGCTACGGTACCGTCATATGCAAGGAGCATCGATGGTACAACAGTCATATCCATGCCTAGCTGACGATAGGCATCTGCATTGTATGCCTCGGCTATGCGACTTATACGGCCGGCAGCAATACCACGGACAGTATATCCTATTGGCAAAAATATCTCACAAACTCCACCGACAATCCAACCTGATAATACTAAATCAGCCTTTTTTTCTTCATTACCTGCAAGAATACAAATCACACCCATAATTGTCCCCAACCATCCTATAGTTATCATTGCTGTTCCTCTTCCATAAGAACCTTGTGCATCCAAATAATTACCATAGGCATCTTTACCCAATAAATCTTTCAAATTTTCTGGTTCATAGATGCTTCCGGCCCTATTGTCAACAATATATCTGCCTTCACGAAACAGCACCACGCCATCCTCAAACTTACGGTCGCTTACAGATTTCTGTGGATTTTCACCGGCAGACTTTGGCTGTTGCTGTTCAAACACTTGTACCTCACCATTGGCATAGAGGATGGATGCTATATTGTCAGTTGAAAGGATGAACACCGGTCCATCGGGGTTGCTGGTCTTCTTGTACTTGACTTCAGTCTCCGACACCTCAAGAATCTTGGCATCGATACGCGCAGCCTGGCGCGTCACTATCACATCCTGTGCCACAAGCACCTGCGCGGCACACACAATCATTGCCAATGTCAATAAAAGACGTTTCATAATCGTTAAGGTTTTGTGGGTGCAAAAATACATGTTTTTCCAAATGTGGCCAAATTTATTTTGCAACAATTAGTCCTACCCTGTATGTATCCGGTCCGTAGTCGCTCCGACTGTTCTACGGTTGTTCACCGGTTGTTTAACGATTAAATACCGTAGAACAGTGGTAGAACAACAGTAGAACAGATGGAGCGATAGCGGAGAGCGGGCGGCGGGGAAAGATAGTTTTTTTCTTTGCACACAATAATTTCGTGCGCGAGGGCGTTATGTGTGTGGGTAATGAGTAAAAAGGCTTACATAGCACTGTTGTTGGCGTTGAGCATGACGCTGTTGGCCAAGGCCCAGGAGGGCGACACCTCGCGGTGGGATTTCCACATGTCGACGGGTGCCACAGTGGCCACAGGGTTCGGCCGCACCCAGTCGTTGGGCTGGGTGGCGCCGAGTGTGTCGTATCGCTTCAGCGACCGGCTGAAGGTCAGCGGCGGTCTTGCCGTGGCAGGCAGCCTGTTGCCCGCGGGAGGCTACACGCTGCACGGACGGGAGCGGAGCTTGGCGCCGCGCCGCGAGGGCACGAAGGCAGGAGCCATGTGGGTCAGCGCCACCTATCACCCCAACGACCGCCTGTGGCTGTGGGGCTCGGTGATGCATGTGACTGGCTACGCACAGCCGTTGTGGCTCGACGGGGCAATGCCTATTGAGGCCACCGCCATCAGCGGCGGCGTGGAGTACAAACTGTCGGACAACAGTCTGATAGGCATGGAGTTCCACTTTGTACACGACCGTTACGGCACCTTGCCTCCCCCACCCTATGGCTACGGATGGAACGGACACTGCACGCCGGGCATGGATATCTACGGCGGCCCGTGGCCCTATTGAAAACTATACACTGAACACCAAACACTGAATGGAATACAACACTCAACGAGAACAACTGAAGATTAGCGACTACGGCCGTCACGTGGCCAAGATGGTTGACTACTGCAAGACCATCAGCGACCGCGACGAACGCACGGCGATGGCGGGCACCATCGTCGACGTGATGGCCCATGTGAACCCCAAGATAAAGGAACGCGCCGACTACAAGCACATCCTCTGGGACCACCTGATGATGCTGGCCAACTATGACCTCGACGTTGACTGCCCATACGAGATAAGCCGCGAGGAGGTGGAGAACCTGCACCCGCAGCCGCTGCACTACCGCGAGGGCGGCATACGCTACCGCCACTACGGCCGTGCGCTGGAGGACATGGTGAAGGCTGTGGCCGAGATGCCGGAGAGCGACGAGCGGCGCCTGCTGACGGAGCAGATAGCCCACGCCATGAAGCGCCAGTACCTGCAGTGGAACCGCGACACGGTGGACGACGCGCTGATTGCCGAACAGCTCGGCGAGCTCAGCGGCGGACGCCTGCAGCTGCCCGAAGGTTTCCAGTTCCACGACACCAGGGAATACACCGACGCCATGGCCGCAGCTGCCGCCAAGAAAGAGGCCAACGATGCCAAACGCAAGAAAAAGAAAAAGAAGAAATAGATGGCAAGCTTTGAAATAACCGGCGGGCGCAGGCTGAAAGGCGAGATAGTGCCGCAGGGAGCCAAGAACGAGGCCCTGCAGGTGCTCTGTGCCGTGCTGCTGACGGGCGAGAAGGTGCGCATAGAGCATGTGCCCGACATACGCGACGTGAACAAGCTCATCGACCTGCTGAAGCTGCTGGGCGTCAGCGTGCGCGAAGACCGCAGCGCCCTGTGCGAGAGCGGCCGCGCCTTTGAGTTCCAAGCCGACCAGGTGAACCTCGACGTGCTGGCGAGCCCTGACTACCGCGAGCAGGCAGGTACGCTGAGGGGCAGCATAATGGTCGTGGGACCGCTGCTGGCGCGCTTCGGCCAGGCCGTGGTGCCGCAGCCGGGTGGCGACAAGATAGGCCGCCGCCGTCTGGACACCCACTTCATAGGCATGGAACGCCTCGGCGCCGAGGTGGAGTACAAGCGCGGCGCCTACATGGTGAAGGCCAAGAAGCAATTGAAGGGCTGCTACATGCTGCTTGACGAGGCTTCGGTCACCGGCACGGCCAACATAGTGATGGCCGCCGTGATGGCCAAAGGCACCACGACGATAATGAACGCCGCCTGCGAGCCCTATGTCTACCAGCTCTGCAACATGCTCAACAGCATGGGTGCCAAGATAAGCGGCGTGGGGAGCAACCTGCTGACCATACGCGGTGTGAAGGAGCTGCACGGCTGCACGCACCGCATGCTGCCCGACATGATCGAGGTGGGCTCGTTCATAGGCATGGCCGCCATGACGCAAAGCGACTTGACCATCAAGAACGCGCAGGTGCAGCACCTGGGACTGATACCGCAGGTGTTCCGTAGGCTGGGCATCGAGGTGTGGCAGAAAGGCGACGACCTCTACGTGCCGACGCAGGAGCACTACGAGATAGAGCGCTTCATGGACGGCTCGATAATGACCGTGGCCGATGCGCCGTGGCCGGGCTTCACGCCCGACCTGATAAGCATTGCGCTCGTGGTGGCCACACAGGCCAAAGGCAGCGTGCTGATACACCAGAAGATGTTCGAGAGCCGCCTGTTCTTCGTGGACAAGCTCATCGACATGGGGGCGCAGATAATACTCTGCGACCCGCACCGTGCCACGGTAATAGGCCTCGA
This sequence comes from uncultured Bacteroidota bacterium, assembly GCA_902777005.1. Classification (GTDB taxonomy): domain Bacteria; phylum Bacteroidota; class Bacteroidia; order Bacteroidales; family P3; genus Colimorpha. The sequence goes on along the minus strand of CACYSB010000001.1, from coordinate 49,788 downwards.
CCGCGAGCACAAGCTGCGCGGCGTGCGCATGGCCTCGCCGGACATACGCGCCGGCGTGGCGCTGCTCATAGCAGCCCTCAGCGCCGAAGGCAAGAGCCGCATAGACAACATCGAGCAGATAGACCGCGGCTACCAGCACATCGACGAGCGTCTGCGCAAGCTTGGAGCCGACATCAGGAGAATCTAAACACACTAAGATATGCTAAGCTTTTTCAAGAAGAAATACGAACCACGCCCCATATTCGCGCCGCTGGGCACGGACATGCACTGCCACCTCGTGCCTAAGGTCGATGATGGCTCCAAGTGCGTGGAGGAGAGCATCGAATGCCTGCAGACCCTCAAGGCCGTAGGCTACAACAAGGTGATTATCACACCACATTTCCAGCACCCGCGCTTCCCCAACGACGAGGAGGACATCAAGCGCCGCTACGAGGAGCTCAAGAAGCAGGCTGCCGACGAGGGTGTGGAGATAGAGTTAGTAGGCATCGGCGGCGAATACCGCATAGACAGCGGCTTCGCCAAAAGGCTTGAGAGCCCGAAGTTCCTGAAGGTTGGGGGTAAATATGTGCTCGTTGAGTTCTCGCTGCACCAGCAGATGATGGGCAGCGATGAGCTGATCTTCGACCTGCAGATGAAGGGCTACGAAGTGATATTGGCGCATCCGGAGCGCTACCCATACCTAAACGTCAACGGTATGCGCATGGAGCAGCTGAAGAACCAAGGCGTGTACTTCCAGATCAACTCGCTGTCGCTCGGCGGCTTCTACGGTGAAGAGGCCAAGCAGCGCGCCTTCGAGATGCTGGAGCGCGGATGGGTGGAGTTCATAGGCACCGACACCCACAACACCATGTACGCACAGGCCTTGCGCGACCTGACGCACAACCGCAAGGTGCAGAAAGTGATGGAAAAATACCAGTTTTTGAACAATACGCTATAAGCAATGAACAGTCTGAACGCTGTGTCGCCCATCGACGGGCGCTACCGTGGCAAATGCGAGCCACTGGCAGCCTACTTCTCGGAAGGGGCTTTGATAAAATACCGTGTACGTGTTGAGGTGGAGTACTTCATCGCACTGGCCGCCGAACTCAAGGGCCTGCGCCCGCAGCTGGCCGTCGTGGCCGCCAAAGCCGAGGAGCTGCGCAAAATCTACCGCAACTTCACCGATGCCGACGCACAGGCCATCAAGGACATCGAGAAGGTGACCAACCACGACGTCAAGGCCGTGGAGTACTTCCTGAAAGGGAAGTTCGACGAAATGGGGCTTCAGGAGCTCAAGGAGTTCATCCACTTCGGCCTTACCTCGCAGGACATCAACAACACCAGCGTGCCGTTGAGCATGAAGGAGTGTCACGACGAGGTGCTGCTGCCGGCCTATAAGCGTCTGCTGGCCCTGCTCGATGAGAAAGCGCAAGAGTGGAAGGACATACCCATGCTGGCGCACACCCACGGCCAGCCCGCTTCGCCGACTACGCTGGGCAAGGAGTGGGGTGTCTTCGCCTACCGCCTGCGCCGCCAGATTGAAGAGCTGGAGCACATACCTTTCACTGCCAAGTTCGGCGGTGCCACGGGCAATTTCAACGCCCACCTGGCCGCTTTCCCGGAGGTGGACTGGCGCCAGTTCGGCAACCGCTTCGTGGCCGAGAGTCTCGGTCTGGAGCGCCAGCAGCTGACTACACAGATTGAGAACTACGACATGATGGCCGCCTGGTTTGACGCCTGCAAGCGCATCAACGTGATACTGATAGACCTCTGCCGCGACGTATGGACATACGTCTCGATGGAGTACTTCAAGCAGAAGATCAAGGCCGGCGAGGTAGGCTCGAGCGCCATGCCCCACAAGGTGAACCCCATTGATTTCGAGAACGCTGAAGGCAACCTTGGTCTGGCCAATGCTATATTTGAGCACCTCAGCCACAAGCTACCAGTGAGCCGCATGCAGCGCGACCTGACCGACAGCACGGTGAGCCGCAACATCGGTGTGCCGATAGCACACACGATGATATCCATTGCATCGCTGGAAAAAGGTCTTGGCAAGCTGTTGCTCAACGAGCAGGCCCTCTACCGCGACCTGGAGAACAACTGGGCCGTGGTGGCAGAAGCCATACAGACAATACTGCGCAGTGTGGGCTACCCCAACCCCTATGAGGCACTGAAGCAGCTGACGCGCACCAACGAGAAGGTGACAGCGGAGACGATAGAGAGCTTCGTGGAGACGCTGGAGGTGGCACCCGAGGTTAAGGAACGCCTTAAGAAGCTGACACCACACAACTATATAGGCTACAGCCTATGAGCTTCACGCTCCGCAACCTGAAGCCCTACAGCGCCCGCTGGGCGCTGTATACGCTGCTGGTGTTGCTGAGCGTGGTGTTCACTATGTCCACGGCACTGAGCGTCGCGGATTTCCTCAAGATACTTTTCGGCGAGAATGAGACGAGCATGCCGTCCATCAACCTTGTGGCACAGGCTCTGGAGGAACTCTACGCCTGGCTGATAACTTTCGGCCGCAAAGAAGCCCTGATACTCTTCTCGGTGATAATATTTGTACTCTACAGCCTCAAGAACATCTTCGGCTACCTTGCTGCGGTGCAGATTGCCGTGATACGTACCCGTGTAGTGCGCGACCTACGCAACAAGCTCTTCGGCAAGGCCATGAGGCTGCCATTGGGCTACTACGACCGTGCCCGCAAAGGCGACGTGATGGCGCGCTTCAGCAGTGATATGGTGGAGTATGAGGAGAGTGTCCTCGGCTCACTGCAGTCGCTGCTGTCATCCATTATCAGCATGGTGCTGTTCATGGCTATGCTGGTGTATCTCAACGTGAAGCTGACGCTATTTGTGCTGCTGATGCTACCGCTGGTGGCATTGGTGGTGGCAGGCTTGGCACGGCGACTGAAGCGTACGTCGCAGGTGGTGCAGGAGATGAACTCGCGCCTGATATCCCTCACCGATGAGACTATGGGTGGCCTGAAGGTCATTAAGGCATATAATGCCATTGACTTCTCCAACCGGCGCTTCCGCAAGTACAACCGCGACTACACCCGTCGGCGCAACGCCATGTACCGCCGCATAGACGCCGCTTCGCCGGTGAGCGAGTTTCTCAGTAGCATCATAGTTATAGGCATATTGCTCTTCGGTTCATGGCTGGTGATGAACGGCGACAACGGCCTCACATCGGAGCTCTTCATCAGCTATGTAATGCTCTTCGTGCTCATGATACCGCCAGCCAAGGACCTCACCACGGCTTTATCGCGGATGCGCAAAGGACGCGCCTGTGCCGACCGCATAGAGGCATTCCTCAACGAAGAGGAGGAGTCATGGAAAACTATAAGCAGCGAGCAGCCAAAAGCTAAACAGAGCGAGAATGCTGTGGAGTTGCGGCATGTGAACTTCAGCTACAACGAAGGTGTGCAGGTACTCAATGATATCAATATCAGCGTACCACGCGGCACTACGCTGGCTCTCGTGGGCTCGTCGGGTAGCGGCAAGAGCACCATCGCCGACCTGATATGCCGCTTCTATGAGTGCCACGACGGCGAGATAATGCTGGATGGGCAGCACATAAACGACATGCCGCTGGCTGTCCTCCGCTCACGCATAGGAGTGGTGGCGCAGGACACGCTACTCTTCAACGACACCGTGGCGGCAAATATAGCCTTCGGGCGCCCCAGGGCAACGCGCGATGAGATAGAGCAGGCCGCACGCGCGGCACAAGCCCACGACTTCATCAGCGCCATGCCGGAAGGGTATGATACAAACATCGGCGAGGGCGGCGGCATGCTCAGCGGCGGTCAGCGCCAGCGCATAAGCATAGCTCGCGCACTGCTCCGCAACCCTGAACTGCTAATACTCGACGAGGCCACCTCAGCCCTTGACACCGAAAGCGAACGCTTGCTGCAGACCACCCTTGGCGAAGTACTCAAAGGACGCACTGCCATAGTCATTGCGCACCGCCTATCCACGGTGGCAAATGCCAACTGCATAGTGGTGCTCGACCATGGCACCATAGTGGAGCGCGGCACCCACGAGGAGCTTATGGCCCTCGGCGGACGCTACAAACAGATGGTTTTACTACAGTCGCTCGATTGATGCGCCGCACAAAGCTCATATTGTTGCTGCTCGCTGCGCCGCTCATCATTGCAGCGCAAGACAACACTCCTGTGGCGCTCTGCACAGAATGGGTGGCCACAGTGGACGACTCACAGCATATCGTGCTGCAGTGGAGTCCCTCGCCCGATCCACGCGCCGTTGGCTATATTATCTCTATAGGGGACACCGTCCACACCTATTATGCCACCATAAATGGGCGAACAAACACAACACTGGTTTGCCGTGACCACAGTGCACTGGAGCGTCACTTCTATGGCCTGATTGTCTTCACTGATGAAGAAGAGTACAGCGCAATGACACCGATGTTCGGCAATATGGTGTTGACCGCCGAAATACCGCACTGCGACACCAAGGTCAGTGCCAGCTGGAACCCCTACAGCGGCATGCCCTCTGGCATTGAAAGGTATAGCCTGATGGGACTTATAGAGCCTTATAGCGACGACTACATAGAACTATATTCCACTGACAGCGCAGGAACCATGGCTTATAGCTTCGACCTGCCCGAAGGTGCCACCCGCGTACAACTGAAAGTACGCGCTGTTAGCAAAGACCTCCATCTGGTATCCTTTTCCAACACTGTGAACGTGGAGCGCGGCACCGTAGACAGTGCAGCCTTCGTGAAGATTGACACCGTAGACGCCGACAGCCTTCATTCGCTGGTGCTAGTGCAGATGCCCATAGACACAGCTTTCCATGGCGGGAAATACACGCTGTGGCGCAGCATCGACGGCAGTCCGTGGGATCCCATTGTCAGCTTCAGCACCACCTCACCCAGATATACATACACCGACCGTGACGTCATGCCATTTCGCGACTCGCTGTATTGCTACCAGCTGTCGGTGGTGGACGGCTGCGGCATGAACCCGCACTTTTCAAAGTCACGCTGCGCCGTGCTGCCGGAGCCACCGGAGCCGGCATGCTATATACCCAACGCCGTTGTGGCCGGTGACGCCGACAACGGCCTTTTCCTACCAGTGGTGATAGGTCCAATGGGCGACCTCTACGAGCTTACCATATACAACCGCGAAGGATTGCAGGTGTTCCACACCACCGACCCCGAAGCGGGCTGGCGCCCCGACGCCTCGACACCGCAGGGAGCATATGTCTATTCGCTGCATGTGCGATACATTGACAACCGCATAAAAACCCACACTGGCACCGTGTTGGTGCTGAAATAGCAACATTTAAAGACCATGGAGATAGCACTGTACATCCGACACATTGACGAAAACGCACGCCCCTACCTGGGCACACTGCAGGATACCCTGCAGCAACGAGGCATAGCCACACGCGAGGTGGCCGACGGCGACAGCGTCGACGGCTGTGACTTCCTCTTCACCATCGGCGGCGACGGCACCCTGCTCTCGTCGGTGCAGTTTGTACACAGCAGCGACCCATCTGCATTCCCACCAATCCTGGGCATAAATTTTGGCCATCTTGGCTTCCTCACCACCGTGGGCAAGGAGAGCGCCGCAGGCCTTGCCGACGACCTCTTGGCGGGCCGCTACAGCCTTGAAGAGCGCACCCTGCTGCACGTAGACAACCGGGCCTACGCCCTCAACGAGGTGTTCCTGCACCGCAGCGATGCCTCCACGCTGCTGCGCACCGAAGTCGAGGTGGACGGTGCCTATGTGGCCACCTATGCCGGCGACGGCGTCATCGTGGCCACCCCCACGGGTTCCACCGCTTATTCGCTGAGCTGCGGTGGTCCCATCCTCACGCCCGACTCGCGCTGTATGGTCATCACCCCCATCTCGGCCCACACTTTAACACTGCGCCCCATCATTGTGCCTGACACAGCGCACATACGCCTGCGTGTCAACAACGCCGGCCTCTATACCATAGGCATCGACTCGCGCCGACACATCGCCTCGGGCGACATGTCTATGGACATCAGTCGCGCACCCTTCACAATAAAACTGGTACGTACCGGCTCACAGAGCTTCTTCTCGGCCATCCGCGACAAACTGTCGTGGGGCACAGAAGTGCGCATGTAAATCAAAGCTCCATAAGCTTCATAAATGCCGTCGGGACTGGAGTCTCGAACTTCAGCCGTTTGCCCGTCACGGGATGTGTGAAGCACAGCCGAAAGGCATGTAAGCAAAGACGGTTCACTGGCGACAGGTCGTCCTTGTAGCCGTACATCGGGTCGTGTACCACGGGGTGCTGCAGATCGCGCAGATGCACACGTATCTGGTTGCGGCGTCCCGTGTCGAGCTTCAACTCCACGAGGCTGTAGCGCCGCGAGGTCTGCTTCACCTCGTAGTGCGTCACCGCCAACTTGCCACCGTTGTCGGTGGGTGAAGACAGCACGCAGTACTCGCCGTCGGTGAACCATGAGCGCACCTCTCCCCTATTCTGTTCCAGATGGCCCCAAGCCACCGCCACGTAGCGACGGTCGAACACCATGCCTTTCCAGTCCTCCTCGAACTTCTGGCTCACCTCCTTGCTCTTGCTCACCACCATCAAACCGCTGGTGTCGCGGTCAAGGCGATGGACTATATGAGCGTGGCAACGCTGGTGGGTAGCCGCAAGATATTGGTTGAGCACAGTGATTACCGTCTTGTCGTTGGGGTGCTTCGAGTAGCTTAGCAGACCCTCATGCTTGTTGACAACAAAGAGATGCTGATCCTCATAGACGATGTCGAGGTCGCGCGGGCGGAGACGGTCCTTGAACGAGGCCTTCTCTATGCTCACCTTCATACCGCGCTGCAACGGGAAATTGAACTGCGATATTCGACGCCCGTCCACATACACGTTGTGCGCCAGCAATTCCTTAACCTTGCTACGGCTGCTGTCTGGCATTATTTCCGACAGAAACTCCAACAACTCCTTTGGCTCATTAACGGTATATTCGTTTTGTTTCATTGTTTCACGTGAAACATTATTTTCGTAGGTTTTCAACAATTTGGGTCGTACAAATCAACAACCTCGTAGGGGTTTCCTATCGTTTTGATGAATTTCAACATATCATCCTTGTTTATCACCAGAGAGGCGCGGTTATCATTGGGATGAAAGCTCACTTTTTCGGCGTTAAGCAAGTTACGGTCAACGAACAATGTAACCTCGTGGTTAGTATCATTCACCAGCGTAAACAGCGAGACACTTCCAGGCTTCACACCAAGGTATTTCATCATGCGCTCCGGGCTCGCGAAGGAGAGCTTACCTTGATGCAGGCGATGCTCCATATCGTGTATATCCATAGGAAAACGCGAATCCATGATGACCAGGTAATGTCGGTTGCCCTTATGGTTACGGAAGAATAGGTTCTTGCACAGCGTCGTGCCTTCGCCACGGTAGAACTGGGCTGCAATCTCGATGGTCGGTGCCTCTGGGTGCTCATAGTAGTCGAAAGCGATACCCATGCGCTCCAGCGCCTCATATACCTGCGGTTGACCAATCATATATAACACCTACTTGATGATTCCAAGCTGTTTAGACATCTCAAGCATGCGCACTATCGGGCGCTTGGCGGCCTCTATCATCTCGCGGCTCATCAGTATCTCCGGCTGCTCGTCGCGCAGACAGCGATAGAGCTTCTCCAGCGTGTTGAGTTTCATGTAGGCGCAGTCGTCGCAGGCGCAGTGTTTGTTGTCGCGCAGGGTGACGAACTCCTTGTCCGGGTTCTCGCGCTTCATCTCATAGAGGATGCCTGTCTCGGTAGCCACGATGAACTTCCTGGCCGAAGAGGCCTTGATGTAGTTGAGCATTGCCTTGGTAGAGCCCACAAAGTCAGCCACCTTGAGCAGCGCCGGGTTGCACTCAGGGTGTGCAATGACCGGTGCTCCCGGATGCTCGGCCTTAAGCTGCAGCACAGCCTCGGCCTGCATAGCGTCGTGCACGGTGCATACACCGTTCCACAGCACCATCTGCCGGCCGGTGACCTGGTTGATATATCCACCCAAGTTTTTATCTGGAGCAAATATGATCTTCTGGTCCTCGGGCAGCGAACGCACAAGCTTCTCGGCATTGCCGGAGGTGCATATCAAGTCAGACAGAGCCTTGATTTCGGCAGAGCAGTTCACATAACTGATGACCATGTGGCCTGGGTGCTCGGCTTTGAATTTGACGAAATCCTCTGCCTTGCAGCTCTCGGCCAGCGAACAACTTGCCTCCATATCCGGCAACAGCACCTTGCGCCCCGGATTGAGTATTTTTGCCGTCTCTGCCATGAAATGCACGCCACAGAACACAATGATGTCTGCCGTGGCCTCCTGGGCCTTCTGTGCCAGAACGAGACTGTCGCCAACATAGTCCGACAGTTCCTGTATCTCGTGGCGCTGGTAATAGTGGCCGAGTATTACGGCATTTTTTTCCTTTTTTAGGCGAATTATTTCCTGCTTCAATTGTTCGTTGGTCATCATGATGGACGTGTTGTTTAGGAAATGCAAAAGTACTAAAAAAAATAATCTTATTCCTTTATTTTTATTTTTTTCTTTTTTATGCTTGTTAATTCTGTTGATAATATGGCTAACTGAAAATGGCTGCTTTATTTGTCATATAGTTGTCAACAGCTTGTCAAACATGCAACCTCATCGAACACAAACACATGATTGTTTTATCAACCTATTGTTAAAACCTCATGCTGACAATTAAAAGTTAATTACTGCAAATTCCGTTACGATGTGAAAAAACTTTTGATACTGTATTGAAAAAAACTGCCCTTATCAACAGCATGAATTTATCAACATCGGTATTGACAGTTTTTAACAATAATATCAAGACCTCTGTGTTGACAACTGCTCACCGTACCCGCTCCGTATCCCCTCCGACCCCTCTCCGACCAAAAACCGTTAAACAACCGGTGAACAGTCGGAGCGGATACGGAGCGGGTACGGAGAGACACCGAAAAATATGACTATTACTTAAATAGAACGCATATACATTATAAAACATTATAAATCAATGTTGTTATAATTGTGTTGAAAATTATATTGCACCATAATGGTGAGCGACTGTAAAAAATAGTACTTTTGCAGTAGGAAAACAAACATAATAACACTATGAAAGAGATAATACCCATTGCATGCGACCATGCAGGCTACGAGCTGAAACTGAAAGTTATAGAGCATTTGCGCCAACGTGGCTTCGAGGTAAAAGACTACGGTACGCACAGCACCGACAGTTGCGACTATCCCGACTATGCCCATCAGGTTGGCAGCGCTCTGGAGAAGGGTGAATACCGTCGCGGCATCGTCATCTGTGGCAGCGGCAACGGCGTGCAGATGACCGTCAACAAATATCAGCATGTGCGCTGCGCCCTTTGCTGGACGCCGGAGATAGCACACCTGGGCCGCCAGCACAACGACTGCAACTGCATATCGATGCCGGCACGCTTCATCAGCGAAGAGACCGCCATGCAGATTGTGGACGAATACCTCGACACCGAGTTCGAGGGTGGCCGCCATTCGCGTCGAGTGGAGAAGATTAGCCAGCTGCTGAAATGACAGGCAGGGACTTGATGGCGGGAGTTTTCGCCTGCATCGACAACACTACCCTCGGCACCACCGACACCGTGGCGAGTGTGGAGGCGTTCTGCCGCAAGACGCGCAGCATGGCCATGAATGTGGCCGGGGCCTGCGTATATCCTCGTTTCGTGCCAACGGCGGCTGCGGTGCTCAAAGGCAGTGGTATCCGTGTGGTGTCGGTTGCCAGCGACTTCCCTCACGGCCAAGCTTCCATTGCGACCAAACTCGAGGATGTGAGAACTCTGGTGAGCGTTGGTGCCGACGAGGTGGACGTGGTCATCAACCGCGGTTTAGTCCTCACGGGACACTACGACGAAGCCGTCGAGGAGATAAGGCAGCAAAAGAGCATGATGGAAGGCTGCACGCTGAAGGTGATATTAGAGACATGTGAATTGCCCACGAAAGAGCTGATAGAGACCGCCTCGCAGATAGCCATCGACGGTGGCGCTGACTTCATCAAGACATCCACCGGCAAGGGGAGTGCTGGAGCAACTCTCGAAGCGGCAGGGATAATGTTAAATTGTATTAAAGAAAACGTTAAAAAAGGTAAAAAAACAGTCGGATTCAAGGCTGCCGGAGGCATAAGGAAACCCGAAGAAGCGTTGCGGTATGCCGAATTGGCGATGCAGATAATGGGTGTTGAATACATTGTGCCGCAGACATTTAGGATAGGTGCCAGCAGCCTTACGGAGAGCATGTATAAAGAGTTGGCACTACTATAAACCATTTATATTTCAGTAACAAAGTCTGTATATTGTTATGCAGGCTTTGTTACTTTTTGTGTCAATGGTGGGTATTATATAAGTGAAAGGCAAATAGAAATGAGGTCAGAAAAGAAAAAACAGGATGAATTCTGTTCCATGTGGAAACGAAATAGCGAGATGGTTTATGCTATGTGCGTACGCCAAGCAAAACCAGACAAGCAGAAGTGTGACGACCTTGTTCAAGAAGTGGTCATTTCGTTGTGGAACGATTACAATAATACACAGTTTGACAAAAGTATAGGATGGGAAAGGTCATGGGTGTGGTGGCACGCGCGCAGGGTTTTGTCACATCAGCGTAGAAAAAAGGTTATAGAACCGTTGCCGGAAGGAATCGATGTGATAGACAAAAATGCCATGATGGAGAAAGAAATACAGGAAACAGTGGAAGATATTATTTCTTTTCTTAGCGATAAAGAACGAAAGGTTGTGAAAATGAGGATGGGAGGGTATGAATACAAAGAGATAGCGAAGGAAATAGATGTTCCAACAGCAGCAGCGGCAAAACAGATAATGTACCGTGCAAAAAAGGAAATGAGACAACGTGTTACACTAACAGCCATTCTTACAATTGTGGCGATAGCCGTGCCAATATTAATATTTGTCTTGCTTCCCATACCACGTTATGATTCCTATTGCAGCACTGAAAAAAACAAGGATATCTCTGTTTTGATGAATGATATAGAAACGGTCTACAAAAAATATTCGGAATGAAAAGAACGGTTATCATAGTGTTGGCAATATCTTTTGTTGCAAGCATAACTATTGTATATTTCAAGGTTGTTGCTCCTTGGAAGAAAAGTGTTCAGCCGGGCGCAGTGTACGAGAGATGCGCTGACAGGAAAGATGTAGAAGCGACCTTTGTTGTAAAGATGAGGTTTGACGATACAGTAGCGATAAACGTTACGGTAGTACATGCGGTAAGCGACGAAGGGTGGAAGTGGATGTGCGACAGTTTGGTTCCTGTGCCGGAAAGTATTATGGTAAACGAAGACAAAGATGTTGTAATTTCTTATCTGTCGGCACCGGATAATCTGATGAGAAATGTGAAATATTCCGAAGATTCAGTGTGTGATTTGGTTGTTGTAAAAGTAAAAAAGCGGGAAATATATATGTTTCATGACTATAAGCCCGAATATAGAAAAAGTATAGAAAAAACACAGTATTAAAAAAACAAAAAAACAATGAAAAAAGTATTATTCACAATTGCAATGACACTGACAATAGTGTCGATGGTATCGTGCAACAAGCAGGAAGCACAGAACAGAAAGGGTGTTCAAAACAAGGTGTTGGAACAAAATGAAGCAGATGCTGCATTTGAGCCGGTATGGTGCAAGGTTGCGGAAGAGAGCACTACTACAGACAAGTATAGCATTATAGATGCGCTTTTCTATGTACACGGTAGTAGCATCTATGTTATAATCGAACCAGGTAATCCGGAATTAGGAGTTATTAGACAGGACGATCCCGGTGCTGCAAAGCTCACAAGTAGAATACAGCAGATATTGAAATCAAAAATGGATATAATGCATTCGACGGACAAAAATGAGCGTGATGAGTGGGCACAAAAAATGGAAAGCAATGGTATGCATGTTGTGGTATGGATGGATGAGTATGGTATTTATTATGCTATGGCTTTTACAGACGAAGAGTGGTGCAAACTTACAGGTCTTGGATGTTGACAAGTAAAAAAACATAAAACTGATGGGGAGATGCAAAAGTAGTGTCTCCCCTTTTGTTCAGTATTGTTAATTTGTATTAAGGCAAAAGTTAAAAAAGGTAAAAAACGGTCGGCTTCAAGGCAGCCGGAGGCATTCGCAAACCCGAAGACGCATTGCAGTATGCCGAACTGGCCATACAGATAATGGGTGCTGAATACATTGTGCCGCAGACATTTAGAATAGGAGCCAGCAGCCTCACGGAGAGCATGTATTCACTTTTAACAAAATAATTTGTGCAGGATTGAAAAAAAATTCGTTACTTTGCACTTTAAAATAACACTTGCAAAAGTATGAAGCCGCTACAGCAAAAGTTAGCCCAATACACGGTGCCGCAAGAAGCGAAAGCCGCTGGAATTTATCCTTATTTTACCCCTATCTGCAGCCCCCAGAACACGGAAGTCTATGTCACTGGTTACGACCATCCGGTGCTGATGTTCGGATCGAACAGCTACCTTGGCCTCACTAACGACCCGCGCCTGAAAGAGGCTGCAAAAAAGGCCATCGACAAGTACGGCACAGGTTGCGCCGGTTCGCCGTTCCTCAACGGTACGCTTGACATCCACATACAGTTGCAGGACGAGTTGGCCGAGTTCCTCGGCAAGGACGGCGTGATGCTCTTCTCGGCGGGTTTCCTGGCCAACAGCGGTGTAATACCCGATGTAGTGGGACGTGGCGACTATCTGTTCTATGACGAACGCGACCACGCCTCGATCATGGAAGGCAAGCTTATCACATACGCCAACACGCAGAAGTACAAACATAACGACATGGCCGACCTGGAACGCGTGCTCTCCAAGGCTCCGCTGGATGCCAGCAAACTGGTGGTCACCGACGGTGTCTTCTCAATGGAGGGCGACGTGGCGCACGTGGACAAGCTGGTTGACATCTGCAACAAGTACAATGCCACTCTGATGGTCGACGAGGCTCACGGTCTCGGTGTCTTTGGCCGTGAAGGACGTGGCACCTGCGACCACTTCGGCAAGCTGAAGGATGTGGAGCTCGTCATGGGCACCTTCAGCAAGAGTCTGGCTTCGGTGGGAGGATTCATAGCTGCCGACAAGGAGACCATCAACTGGATGAAGCACTCTGTGCGCCCCTATATCTTCACCGCCAGCATCACTCCCGCCAGCACTGCTTCTGTGCTTGAGGCACTGCACATTATGCGCAGCGAACCAGAGCGCAATGCAAAGTTGTGGGACAACCAGCGCTATGCCTTCAAGGCCTTCAAGGATCTGGGCTTCGAGGTGGGCAACACGCAGACGCCTATCATTCCGCTCTTCATCCGTGACAACAACAAGACCTTCACCATCACGCACGACCTGTTGGCAAACGGTGTCTTTGTCACGCCCGTAATTGCTCCCGCCGTGCCCAGCGACGAGACGCTCATTCGTTTCGCCCTCATGGCCACGCACACCCATGAGCAGATTGACATCGGAGTGGAGAAAATCTACAAAGCCTTCAAGAAACTGGAAGTTTTATGATAGAAATCCGTACTGTCTCCTCCCGTCGCGAACTGCGACGCTTTATAGCATTTCCCAACAAGCTCTTCAAGGATGTGCCGTCGTATATACCGGCGCTGGACTTTGACGAGATAAACCTGCTTACCGACAAGAACCCCTCGCTGGAGCACTGCAGCCGCGAGCTCTACCTCGCCTACAAGGACGGCAAGGTGGTGGGCCGTGTGGCTGCCATCATCAACCGCAGCGTCAACGAGCACTGGAACAAGAAGGCTGTACGCTTTGGATGGTTTGATTTCGTTGAGGACTATGAGGTATGCACCGCATTGCTGGAGAAGGTGATAGAGTACGGCAAGAAGAACGGTATGGATGAGATTGAGGGTCCCTTTGGCTTCACCGACATGGACAAAGAGTGCTGGGCCATAGACAACTTCGACGCGCGCCAGAACACCTCGACCCTTTACAATCCAGAATACTATGTGCGCTTCATAGAGCGTGCCGGATATGAGATTAAATGCCGCTGGCAGCAGTATTCCATGCAGGCCAACCAGCCTGTGCCCGATAAGGTGGCGCGCCTGAACAAGCTAATCATGGAGAAGTACCACCTGAAGCTTGTCCGTGTGAAGCACCGCAAAGAGCTGATACCGTATGCGTGGCAGTTTTTCCACGCCATCAACGACAGCTTCAAGGATCTCTACGACTTTGTGCCAATGACCGAGAAGGAGATAAAGGTCTATATAGACGAGTACTTCCCGTTCGTGAATATGGACTTTGTGCAGTTCGTGGTCGACGAGAACGACAAGCTAGTAGGCTTCGGCCTTAGCATCCCCGACCTGACGAAGGCCTACAAGAAGGCCAACGGCAAGCTGTTCCCCTTCGGCTGGTACCACATACTGCATGCCCTCAAGCACTTCGACACCATAGACCTGTTGCTCAACGGCGTGCTGCCTGAGTGGCAGAAGCGCGGTGTGCACAGCATTTACTACTGCGACATGAACGAAGCGGCCATCAAGTACGGTGTGCATACCGCCTACACCAACCCCCAGATTATCGGCAACGAGGCCGTGAAGATTTGGGAGACGCAGTACAGTACCAAGCCGCTGATGCAGCGCGCCGTGTTTGCAAAGAAAATATAAAATAAAGCAATATGAAAAAGGTTGTTAGTGGATTTATGGCGGCAGTACTCGCCATGGCTTGTGTTGTATCCTGCTCGAAGGATACGCCCAAAAACAGCGAATGCGACATAATGAGTGCGTGGGTCGATGGTGCACAATACGAGCAGTATTTCTACAATAAGGCCGACATGCGCCACGACAACATTGCATCGTCGGATGAGGAGATAGTCTTCTGGGTGAAGTCGCTCGGCGCATTGCCGCAGATGCCGGTGAGCTTCAGCATTACCGAGGGATCCACGATAAACCCCGCCAACGGCTCGTTGCAGGACTTCTCTGCGGGGGCGGTGACCTACACCGTCACTGCGGAGGACGGCAATCACAGCCGCCAATACAAGGTTGTATTCAAGGAGCGGCAAGCCATTGTGGATACGATGACGCTCTACAGTTTTGAGCATGCGGAAACATTGGAAAAAGGTGCCACATACCATGTGTTCTATGAGATCAATCCCTACGGTCAGAGAGAAAATATATGGGCTTCGGGCAACGCCGGCTTCGCCATGGTGCATAGCGACTACACCCCAGAGCAGTACCCCACCAGCCAGACGCCCAACGGATACCAGGGCAAGGGGCTGTGCCTGACCACGAGAGATGCCGGCAATTTGGCGCGTATGATGAACAAGCCTATAGCTGCCGGCAACCTGTTCATTGGATCTTTTGACGGCAGTATGGTGATGTCAAACCCACTCCGCTGCACGGTGTTCGGTATACCGGTGAACAGGCAGCCCGTCAAGGTGACTGGCTATTATAAATACCAGCCTGGCGCCGAGTTCACCAATGCCAATATGGATATTGTCCCAGGACGTACCGACGAGGCCAATATCTATGCAGTGTTCTTCCGTAACCAGAACGCGGCAGGCGAGAGCATCCATCTCTATGGCGACGATGTGCTCACCAGCCCGTATATTGTTACTAAGGCTCAGGTGGCCTCGCTGCCTGCCACCAGTGAGTGGACGCGTTTCGAGATGACATTCGATGAGGGCTCTGTCGATGCCTCTGTGCTGGCGGCATTCGGTTACAGCTGGACGCTCGTGTTCTCCTCCAGCAAAGGCGGCGAAAGCTTCGAGGGCGCCATAGGCAGCACGCTGTATATCGACGAGGTGGAGGTAACCTACAATACCACCGGCACTGCAAAGTAATGAAAAAGACGTTCCTAATACTGGTGTTCGCCATGATGCTGCCGACGGTGCGTGTGATGGCGGAAGGGTTTGGCGACGGCCTTTCGCTCAAGGTGAAGGCAGGCTATAGCATCGGTGCATCGGCGCCATACGGCATGCCTGAGGCTATCGAGGGTATTGATGCATTCCGACTTACCCCATCATTCCGTGCAGGAGTGGACGCTGCGCAGCCTTTGACTGAGCGCTGGGGAGTGTCGGCAGGACTTTTCGTGGAGAGCAAGGCCATGGATGTCGCCGTGAGGACCAAAGGATATCACATGGAGATGCGGCAGGGGACGGAGAGCATAGAGGGTGTATTCACTGGACATGTTGGCCAACAGATATCCATGCTGATGCTTACGCTGCCCGTGTGTGCCACTTACACTATCAGCCCCAAGCTGGAGCTGCGTGCCGGCGTCTATGGTTCGCTGCTGTTGAACAATAAGTTCACTGGCGTGGCTTCTGATGGATACATACGCCGAGGAGGCCCCACTGGCCCGAAGATTATCATAGGTGACTCCCCTGAGGCTCAGGCCACATACGACTTCTCTGACGACATGCGCAAACTGCAGGCCGGCGCCACCGTCGGAGTCGACTGGTTGCCATTGCCTCGGCTGGGCTTCTCGCTCGACCTCTCTGTCGGCTTTACGGGCATATTCAAGGCCGACTTTAAGACAGTGGAGCAGACCCTCTACCCGATATACGGCACCATAGGGGTGTTTTACAAAATACTATAGAAGACAATAGGCTATATTGCCACGTGTGCCAGATCTATGGCACAAGTCCGGACACTCTACGTAGTCTCTCCGTATCCCCTCCGTCATTTCTTCAGTGGAAAGCCGTAGAAATGACGGAGGGGATACGGAGAGGGTACGGAGAGGGTACGGAGAGGCTCCGTGGTGAAAATGGTCTGGCGCAGGACATTTTTTTGTGCCATGGTGTCAGATTTCGGTCTCCAGTCGGGTATTATATAGTATATGGAGCGTCATAGTGCATACGCAGAATTGCTTCGCCGCCATCGTGCATTGGTGTGGCGCATGTGCTGGCTGAGGGCACGTGGCGACTGGGAGCAGTGCCGCGACTTGGTACAGGAGGTGTCGGTGGCATTGTGGATGCATATTGGAGAGTTGCGCACCGGCATCACGTCAGCCGAAGAGCGCGCATGGGTGCGCTGGGTGACGCGTAGCGCGCTGGACCACAGGACACGCAAACGACGCGTGGAGACGCTGCCGCTCACGCCGTTGCACGAGGAGAGAATAGCAGCAGAGGACAGACAGGCGCAGAAGGAAGACATAGATGACATGATGGCGTCGCTCAGTCACGACGAACAGCGCATAATGCAGCTGCGGTTGGAGGGTTTCAGAGCGAACGAGATTGCCTCCATCATGGGGCTGAGCAACGACGCCGTCTACCAGCGCATTCACCGCATTGCGGTGAAAATGCGTCGATTGATGGCGATATTGCTTGTGCTGGCATTTACCATCACGCTGGCCATTGCCGTGGTGCCACAGTGGCGTAAGACGGTGTTGGAGAAAGTCCGTCATAATCAGAAAATGGACTCTCCGCAGGAATGGATACCCACCGTCGAGCCAACGCCGTTTCCGGAACCATCCTCAGACACGGTACAGGCTGTATATGCTCCGCATGCGGTACCTGCTGAAGCGGAACCGGCCCCTGTTGCCGAGGTGCAAACGCAGCAGTCGCAGCAGAATTATGATTTTCTATACTTTGGCACATCGGGGGACACGTTGGCATGCTTCCTCTTGAATGACGGGCGCAGTGTAGCGGTGTCTTGTAATGCCGCAGGTACATGTGTTGTTATACCAGAAACGGTGGAGCGTGACGGGCAAATCTATGCCGTCACGGCACTGGCCGACAGTGCGTTCTTCTCGCTTACGTCTATCCGCAGCATGAGGTTGCCAGCCTCGCTGGCCAACGTGGGCAGGGATGCTTTCTCACTTTGCTCCGGTATCGACACTTTGGAGGTTCTCGCCACGGAGCCTCCCGTGGTGGCTGGCGAATGGTGCTTTTTCGGCATGGCCGACACTGTGCGTCTGCTGGTACCCTGCGGCACCGCCTCAACCTATCGTAATGCACCGCAGTGGGATGGATTCGAATATGTTGTAGACCCTTGTGCACCGCAGCATGACCCGCTGCCCGAAGTGACAATCATCGTCAATGGTAATACCATTGTGGTCGAGGGTACAGACGACGAGCCGGTAGAAATTTACGATGCCCAAGGTCGTCTTGTGGCTACCGCACAGTGCATGGGGCGCTGTTCGCTGTCGATAAACATGGATCATATTGATGACCGTAGCTTCAGCAAGCGGGCCACTGGTTCCTATTGGGTGAAGGTTGGCTCCAGGCCGCTCAGGCGTGTATCGCTTGGGGCAAAACACATCCCTGCCAGCAATAACATCTTCATACGCTATCGCTCCCCGGAGCTCTCCTTCTGAAGGTCTACATTACGCGTATATAGACCTTCTGCGTGTCTCCCACCACTGTCATGGTCTCTTCGTCGAGATTGTATGTCAGTCGGCTGGGATTTCCTGCGTAGTCGGAGTGAATGTACAGTTCATGGTTCACTGTGTCGAGCCTGTAGGCCATGGCGACGGTGGTGTCTTGTGTATATCCGGGGTTGCTGCCGGAGTAGTAGACGACGCTTTTGATGGAGACAATTTCTCCGGTGGTGTCGGTCTTGAACAACAGTCGCTCGGTGTGGGAGTCAAACTCCCCGCCCGGCGTTTCATACCAGGCGGCTTCCCACACGGTGCCGTACAGTGGGTTGTGTGTTGTAACGGCAGTTGCAATGGGTTCTGCTTTGTCTTTGCTGCATGAGGCGGCCGCCAGTGCCATCGCGGCGAGCAGTGCGTATAAATATGTGTATTTCATGTTGTGTGTTTTTGGGGTTATTCTTGCGGGTGAAAGACGATACTTCCCTGCGTCAATGTTCTGTTTTCGGGGTTGTAACGAAAGTAGCTCGGGTATGGTGCTTCGTCCTCATAGAGTTCCAAGCCGTTGAGCTCCGGGTGGAATATGTAGCGGAAGCTGTATGTGGTGTCCCACCAAGGGGAATAGGAGTCTTCGCTGCCGATGTAGCTTTCCCCTGTACTGTCGGTATGGAAAGTAAGGCGCAGTTCCTGTACCACACGGATGCCCATAATGTTTGTGTCGTTGTGGTAAACCCACTTGGTGCCGACGAGGGGGTTGTTGTACGCCAGCATTGCGGGGGTGGGTTCCTCCTCTTTCTCTTTTTCGCAGCCTGCCAAGGCCAGTGTCATGGCGGCTATGGTGGCCGTAACAATTAATGGTGTCTTTTTCATAAAACTGTTTTTTGGGTTGTGTTCTGCAAATATAATACCCTGTTTGGACGCGAAATCTGACATCAACGGCATCAAAACTCAAAATAATTGTTATTTTTGCACACTGAAGTCAGATTCATGCCGTCGCAAGTGTATTATATTGTATATGGACCGACAGAGTGCATACACACAGCTGCTACGCCGCCACCGTGCCATGGTGTGGCGTATGTGTTGGCGTGCCGCCAGGGGCAATTGGGCTCGCTGCAACGATTTGGCGCAGGAAGTCTCCATAATGCTATGGCTGCATTTCGATGCGTTGCGTGCCGACGCCAGTCCTGCCGAGGAGCGTTCGTGGGTGTATTGGCAGTGTCGTTCGTCGCTCTACCAACAGCGGCGCCGTCAGAAGCCTTCTATGCTGCCTTTGACGGCCTTGATGGTGGAAACCCTTGCCGACGACAATTCGTTGCAGCAGAAGGAGGAAATAGAGCATTTGATAGCCTCTCTACCCCACGCCGACCAGCAGTTGGTGAGGTTGCACCTCGATGGCTACCATGCCGACGAGATTGCCTCTTTGATGAGCCTCAGCCGCGATGCCGTCTATCAGAGGCTGCACCGTATCATCGTCAAGGCCCGGCGGGTAGTGGTGCTGGTCTTGTTGGTGCTTTTAGCCTCGGGATTGGCCATTGCCGTGGTGCCGCAGTGGCGCAGTGCTGTATTTGGTGGAGCGGTACACCAAGAAGAAATGCATGAGCCAAAGTATGAGGAGCCTGCCACGAGGAGGGTTGCGCCGCTAAACGAAGAAGCGCCAGACAGGGCACATGAGGTTGAGCCCGAGGTTCTGCCATTGCTGGAAGAGGAACGCATACCCGATGCCGACGTATTGACTATTCTCTCTGGCATCAATGATAGGAGCGATACCATACAGCCAGTGCTGTCCTCTTTGCCACCGGAGCCTACAATATGGGTCAGTGGCAACAGACTTATTATCACAGGTGTCTATGATGAACCGGTGAAAGTGTATCAGAAGAGTGGCGTCCTTGTGTCGTCACAGGTTTGCCACGGCTTCTGTGTAATCGACCTTTTCCCTCGCTGCGACATGGATTATCGCATACTTGTCGGGCGTCGGCCGGCAGTGACAATATCTCTGTAAATATGCTACCCATGAGACATATAATGCTATTGATGGCGTTGATGCTGCTTCCTGTAGCCAAAGCACAGGATGGTGGCGAAAGGCTTACGGTGACGGGAACCGTAATCAATGGCGCTGACGGCAACCCCCTACCCTTCTGCTTTGTGCACCTGATGCAGGACGGGCGGAGTCGGGCGATGGCGGTGACCGACTATGCAGGCAACTATACTCTGCCGCCGATTGCCGCTGGTACCTACACAGTTCTTGTGTTGCAGTTTGGCGACACGTTGATGCATTATAAAGGCTTAACGTTGTCGCGCGATACATGGGTACGCAGCGTAGTGATGCCACCGAGCGAAGATGAACTTAGCGATGTACCGTATTATGACGCCGGATGGTTTCGTTATCTGCGGCCCGTGCTTGTTGTCGGCCAGAAGAATATGCTGCAAAAGATGGGGCTACTAATTACCAGTCCGCACGACCCGCGTTTGTGGGACTTCAACTACCGTGACGGTATGTGGTCTACGCCTGCGCGTGACGCCAGTGCTGCTGTGTCTGACCCGGAAAGCAACAACAGGTTCTTGCGATATAACATAGGTCTCACAGTCAGTGGGTTCAACAGCCCAATGAAGAATTCGTTGCTACTCTACGGCCGCATACTTGATGCCATTGTTCCAGCACCTACAGTGCCATGGGAAATAGTCGTGCCAGACACTACTGACAATAGTGGCGATTAGCTCTTGTAGTAATCCCTCAGTATTCCCACCATTTGGTTGCCCGTCAGCACGCGTTTGATGACGGTGGAGAGCCACTGCTCCAGGTTGGCGACGACGTTGCGCAGCGGCGGTTTCTTTTTCTCCACAAGTTTCACTATGCGGCGAGCCAGCACCTCAGGCTGTAAGCCGCCATTCTCCTCTTTCTCAATGATGGCGAGGCTACGTCTGAAGATGGGGCCGTAGTCCGGGTCGTTCATGGTTGCCTGGCTGTTCTTGCGGCTGCCGGTGAAGCCTGTGGCGAAGTCTCCAGGCTCAACCATGCAGACGCGTATGCCGAAGCCTGTGACTTCGGCGGCAAGGGCCTCGGTGAAGCCTTCGATGGCGAACTTGGAGGCGGAGTAGAAGCCTTGGTAAGGCAGGCCCATCACACCGCCGATGGAGCTGAGGTTGATAATCTTGCCCTTGTGCGCCTTGCGCATGTACGGCAGCACGGCTTGGCACATGTTGACGCAGCCCATGAAGTTGGTGCCCATCTGCAGGTCTATCTCCTCTTCTGTCGCCAGCTCCAGAGCTCCTCCTATGCCCATACCGGCATTGTTGATGAGAACGTCCACCCTACCTTGCTCCTTGACTATCTCCGCCACCACGGCAGCAATCTGTTCACGGTTGCGTACATCGCACTGGCGGTAACGAATATTGGTGTCCTGCATCTCGCGGCGGCAGAGGCCGTAGACGGCATTTCCCTTGGCTGCAAGCATCTCTGCGGTGGCTTTGCCAAAGCCCGACGAGGCACCGGTGATGATGATTACCTGTTGCATAAAGCCCTTGAATATTTTTGCAAAAGTACTAAAGATAGTTCAATTGGCAAAATATTTTTCACCATGTTGGTAAAAAGTAGTATCTTTGCAATTTCAAACAAACGTAAAAACATAGATATCATGAAGAAGATTCTCTATTTTGCGGCCACACTGATGATGTTCGCCGCTGTTTCTTGCAGCAAGGATGAAACCACACCTAACAACACAACCACAAACAATAATGGTGGTGGCAACACCCCCGCCCCCACCAGTACTATTGCCAAGGCAACTATTGGTAATGGCACTTTCGGTGCCTTCGAGAACGTCCCTGGCATTGATTTCGACGGCGACGGTTTGCTGGAATATCGCATCATGGACGATGAATTCTCGGGTAGCACGCTGCGTTTCGACGAATACAACGCAGAACATGGTACCAATGTGGTTACCGAGGCTGAAGCCGGCGTTGGCGGACAATACCTGCAGGATCATATTGTGAACATAGCCGCCAATGCTGTTATAGGCCCCAACATGGCACCCAATGGCTATTACGCTTATGGCGACGCTTACTTCTTCGAGCCCACGGTGGGCACTTGGTATGTGGGTCTGCGTGTGAAACTGGCTGACGGTATCCATTACGGTTGGGCGAAGGTGAACATGACTATGCAGGACGAGTTCTACAACGCCAACTGGGTTGAGGTGTACTACAACAAGAAAGTCGGCGAGACAATCAAGGCCGGACAGAAGGAATAGTTCGGCACGATAGGTGAAACAGCCATCCGACATACTGCAGGCGCTCGACGCTTTTATCAGGAAGTACTACAAGAACCTCCTGATCAAGGGTGTTTTGTATGCTATCGGCATCGTTTTCACCCTCTTTCTCGCTGCCGTTTTGCTTGAGCATTTCGGCTGGCTGTCTCAGGTTGTAAGGGGCATTATTTTCTGGTCGGGCATCGTTGCTGTAGCTGCGGTGCTGGGATGGTATGTTGTACGCCCTTTGCTCAGGATGTACGGCTTTGGCAAACGCATAACCCGTGAGCAGGCCGCCGTAATTATCGGGCAGCATTTCCCTGAGGTTAGCGACAAGCTCTTGAATCTTCTGCAGCTAAACTCCCAGCTATCAAGCGCAGACTCCCAGCTCCTTCAAGCGGCAATAGAGCAGAAGACCGCCCAGATGAGGCCGGTGCCGATGCTCAACGCCATCAATCTCAAGAGCAACCGACGTTATCTCAAGTACGCACTGCCACCGCTTGTGGTGCTCGCCGTACTGCTGGTTGCTTCACCCAAGGCTGTCACCGAGCCATCCAAGCGCTTGGTGAACTACGGCACCGCCTATGAGCGTCCGGCGCCCTTCCATTTCCGCATCCTTAACGAGAGCCTTGATGTTATGCAGGGCTCCGACTACACCCTGCAAGTGGTCACCGAGGGCGACGCTATGCCTGCCGAGGCTTTTATCGTCATCGACGGCCGCCGCCACAGGCTAAACGCCGACGGCTCCCGCCAGCAGCCTCGGTTCAGCTACACCTTCTCAAAGGTGTCGCGCTCGCTGGCCTTCTACCTCGACGGCGGTGGCGTGACATCGCCGGAATACACCCTTGCCATGCTCCCCAACCCCAGTGTCCTATCGTTCCGTATGCTCCTCTCCTACCCTGCCTACACGGGCCGTGAGGCCGAGACCATCCTCAACCTCGGCGACGCAGCCGTGCCCGAAGGCACACAGGTGCGATGGCTCTTCCAGACACAGGATGCCGACAGTCTTGCATTCATAATCCATGATTCTAAATATGTAATTGTCCCGGATGCCAACGGCCGTGTTGAAATCAGCCGCCGTGTGATGGACAACACAGACTACGCCTTCACTGTGCGCAACGGTTCCGCCGTGGCCGATACACTGCATTACTCAATCTCCGCAATCAAGGACGCCCTGCCCATGATTGCCGTCGAGGAGTTGGCCGACTCGCTGCACCCCGACCGTCGCCTCTTCCGCGGGCACATAAAAGACGATTACGGCTTCTCTAAGCTCGCGTTTGTCCACAAGACCACCAATGCTGCCGATACGACCCGAAAGGCCGTCAGCGAGGCTGAAATCGCCCTCCAGGGCGGTTCGTCGCAGGAGTTCTACTTCTCGTTCAACGCCGCCGAGCTGCCGCTGGCTCCGGGCGATGTCCTCTCCTACTGGTTCGAAGTGGCTGACAACGACGCCATCCACGGCCCCAAAACGGCACGCTCGCAGGTGTATGAGATTAAGATCCCGTCTGCCGACGAGCTTGACAGCCTGCTGGAGCAGAGTTCTTCCGACGTGCGCCAGAGCGCTGAGAACCAGATGTCAGAGCTGCAGCGCCTGCAGGAGGAGATTAACGAGATGATGCGCAAGCTGGTGGACAAGAAGGAGCTCGGCTGGCAAGAGAAGAAAGAATTGGAGCAGATTGCCGTGAAGCAGAAGCAGGTGCGCCAGATGATGCAGCAAATGCAGCAGCAGATACAGGAGAATAATCGCCTGGAACAGAAGTATCGCGAACAGAGCGAGCAGCTTATGGAGAAGCAGCGCGAACTGGACCGCCTGATGAACGAGGTGATGGACGACAAGATGAAGGAGACCATGGCCGAGATTGAGCGCATGATGAAGGAGCTCGATAAGCAGAAGGTGCAGCAGCAGCTTGAGCAACTCAAGATGGACAATGCCGAGCTCGAGAAACAGCTCGACCAGAACATAGAGCTCATGAAGCGCCTTGAGATTGAGAAGAAGGTGGAGCAGGCCATCCAGAAAATGGAGAAGCTGGCCGAGGAACAGCGCGATGTTTCGCGTGAAACGGAGCAGGCCCGCGGCAAGGACAAGGAGCAGTTGATGCAGAAGCAACAGGCTGTGGATGAGAAGTTCAAGCAGCTCAAGCAGGATATCGACCAGATAAAACAGGACTACAAGGAGCTTGACCCGAGCACCGATTTCCGCGTGCCGCAGGAACTCGAGCAGCAGGTGGAACAACACCAGAAGGAGGCCAACCAGAGTCTGCAAAAAGGCAAGAACAAGGATGCTTCGCGGCACCAGAAGGAGGCCGCCGACGACATGGAGAAGCTGAGCGAGGCTTTGGCCGAGGCCGAGCTGGATGCCGAACAGCAGGACCTTGCCGAGGATGCCGAGGAAGTGCGTCAGCTGCTCAAGAATCTTGTACGCCTTTCCTTCAACCAGGAGGAACTTATTGCGGATCTTGGCACAATATATATCCAAGACCCTCGCTATCAAACCATAATCGCACGCCAGAACCGTATAAAGGATGACTTTCGGGCTGTCGAGGACTCGCTGCGGTCGATGGCTCGCCGTCAGATGTCGGTGGCGTCGGCAATAAGCAAGGACCTCGCTGCCGTCAACAGTGGCATCAGCCGCTCGCTCAACGGTTTGCTGGACATGAACCAGAGTTTCTACGGCAACTACCGCAACACCAGTGCCGCCACCCACATGCAGTATAGCATGACGTCGCTCAACAACCTGGCTCTCGTCCTGGCCGAAAGCCTCGACCAGATGCAGAACCAGATGCGCCAGAACAGCCAGAAAAAGAAGAACGGCCAGTGCAAGAACACAGGCAAGAACGGCGGCCAATGCAACAATCCCGGAAAAGGCAAGCCTTCGCCCAAGTCCATGCGCGAGATGCAACAGGAGCTCAACAAGCAGATGGAGGCTCTCAGGAAGCAGCTTGAGAGGCAGGGGAACAAGCCCGACGGGCGCCACAAGATAGGTCAGGGTCAGTCTGTTAGCGAGGAATTCGCCAAAATGGCCGCACAGCAGGAGATGATACGCCGCATGATGCAGCAATACGGTCAGGAGCTCAAGGAGGGCGATGCCGGTAACTCTAAGCTGGCAAAGGAAATCGACCAGCTGATGCGTCAGATGGAGCAGACTGAGGCCGACCTCGTCAACCGCACCATAACCAAGCAGACCATCGCTCGCCAACAGCAGATTATGTCACGTCTGCTTGAGCACGAGAAAGCCGAGATGGAGCGCGAGAAGGAGGAACGTCGTGAGAGCCACGAGGCCGGCGACCTCTACAGCCAGCCGTCGCCTGCCGAAATCGAGAAGTATAACCGCCAGTCGCGCCCCGCTGCCGACCAACTACGTACAGTCCCCCCCACCCTTCATCCCTTCTACCGCCAGAAGGTCAACGACTATTTCTACCGCTAATATTTATTTTTTCTTCGTCTCCTGTACGTATCCCCTCCGTACTCTCTCCGTCTGTTCTCCGGTTGTTCTCCGGTTGTTTTACGCTTTTATACCGGTAAACAACCGTAAAACAACCGTTATTCAGTCGAACCGAATAAGGAGCGGTATCACAGGGGTTGGGCAGAATTGTGGATTATTTTTTGACCGATTAACGATATTTTTGTATATTTGCAACAGAATAAAAATGTACCCGATATGACGGAATCGTTTGTTATACAGTCTGATATTGCCAATATGCCCACTGTGGAGGAGCGTCTGTTTCACTTTTGCCGCGAGTGCAACGTGGGCAACTACTACTCCGCCGTGTCGGTGGCCACTATGCAGGCTGTGGAGAATGCAATAGTGCACGGCAACGGTTCCAATGCTGACAAGCAGGTCTCCGTCACATTCGGTACCTGCCGCGGCGGCATCTTCACCGAGGTGCGGGATGAGGGCGCTGGGTTTGACTTCACACAGTTCGGTTCGCTGCCTTCTGATGACTCTACGGTGGGGGAGGGCATTTTCGTGATGAAGACCCTTGCCAACCGGTTGGAGTTTACCGACGGTGGTCGGTGTGTGAGGTTGGAGTTCGAGGTCGCCGGTATCGACCCAGCCCAGGCCATGGAGCGCATCGCTGTCTTGAATGGCCACTTTGCCCTGGTCGCTGCATGAGTTTTTTCCCCTTTTTCTGTCGCTTGGGTGATACATCGCCCTGTCTCGTTGCAAATAAGGCAGCCATTTTGAGGTATAATAGAGCGAAATGATGCAATATACTACTGTAAATCAATAATATACGTTCGCTGATATGTCTATCCGTTTTTCTGTCCAGTCTGGAGCTTTCGAGCTTCCTGAGCCTCAAAAAGTGAAGAATTGGGTTGCTGAGGTTGTCAAGCGTCGCGGAAAGCAGGTTGGGAATATCAACTACCTTTTCTGTGACGACGAGTATCTGCTTCAGGCGAACATGCGTTTTCTTGACCATGACACCTATACCGATATTATCACTTTCGACTATGTGGCTGGCGGGTTGATTTCGGGTGACATCATGATTAGTACCGATAGGGTAGGGGAGAATGCAGAAAAGTTCGGGGCGCCGTTTGAGCACGAGCTCCACCGGGTTATTATCCATGGGGTGCTCCATCTCCTCGGTCAGGGTGACAAAACCGACAGCGACGCTGCCGAAATGCGCCGTCAGGAAGAGGAAGCACTCGCGTTGTGGAACATGATGTTTCACGCGGAACAGATGGCGTAAATAGCATGGAATATGACTTTTGAGCCTTTCGATATAGTGGTTGTGGGTGCCGGACACGCCGGTGCCGAAGCGGCAGCGGCAGCGGCACGCCTCGGCGCGCGAGTATTGCTGGTGACCCAGATGCTCGACGCTATCTGTCAGATGTCGTGCAACCCTGCAATGGGCGGTGTGGCAAAGGGGCAGATTGTGCGCGAGATTGATGCTCTTGGCGGCTGGTCGGGCATCGTTACCGACCGCTCGGCTCTGCAATTCCGTATGCTCAATATCTCCAAGGGACCTGCCATGTGGAGTCCGAGGGCGCAGTGCGACCGCATGCTATTCTCGCAAAACTGGCGTCAGGTTCTGGAGTCGATACCTAATCTGTCGCTCTGGCAAGACGAGGTTGTCGGCGTGCTGCTTGACGGCAAGGCTGTCGCTGGTGTAACTACCCGTATGGGACACACCATACCAGCCGCAGCGGTGGTGCTTACCAGCGGCACATTTCTAAATGGGAAGATTTATATCGGTGAGGATTCCTGGCAAGGCGGTAGGGTGGGGGAGGCTCCGGCTGTCGGCTTGAGCGACCAGCTGCGCGAATTAGGCTTCGAGGTGCAGCGTCTCAAGACGGGTACGCCGGTAAGGCTGGATGGCCGCACGATTGATTTCTCACAGCTCGTGGAGCAGCCTGGCGATGAACGTCCGGCCAAGTTCTCTTTTTCCAATACGCAGCCGTTGACGATTCAAAGATCATGCTATCTGGCTAATACGAATCTACAGACACACGATGTGCTCCGTACGGGCTTCTCGCGTTCGCCGATGTTCACAGGACGCATCCAAGGGCGTGGGCCTCGCTACTGCCCTTCCATCGAGGATAAGATTGAGCGATTTGCTGATAAAGACCATCATCAGTTGTTTGTGGAACCTGAGGGATGGCATTCGCAGAGCTGGTATCTGAACGGTTTTTCATCCTCTCTACCCTTGGATGTGCAGCTCGCAGCACTCCATACTATCAGGGGGTTAGAGCATGCAAGCATCTTTAAACCGGGTTATGCGATAGAATATGACTATTTCCCGCCTACCCAATTGCTCTATACACTTGAGACCAAGATTGTTGAGAACCTCTACTTTGCTGGTCAGGTCAATGGTACCACAGGATACGAGGAGGCGGCGTGTCAGGGGCTGATGGCTGGTGTGAATGCCGCCCTCAAGTTGCGTGGTAAGGCGCCTTTCATTCTTGGGCGTTCTCAGGCATACATAGGGGTGTTGATTGACGATTTGGTGACCAAGGGTGTCGACGAGCCGTACCGCATGTTCACCTCACGAGCTGAGTATCGCATTTTGTTGCGGCAGGATAATGCCGACCAGCGCTTGACGCCTCTCGGCCATGCCATAGGCTTGGCCGACGACAGTCGTATGCGCAGAGTTGAAGAGAAGCAGCGTCTGGCCAAAGAATTTGTGCAAACGATAGATAGCGCCTCTGTGATACCGTCCGAGGTAAATGCATGGCTGGAGGATCATGGTTCGGCCCAACTTTCGCAGAAGGTAAAACTTGCCTCGCTGCTGCTGCGGCCCGAGTTGTCGCTGGCCGATGTGATGCAGCTGTCGCCCGAAGTGGCCGAAGCAGCACGAATGTTGCCCGATGGTTTGCGCGAAGAGGTGTGCCAGGAGGTGGAGACGGTCATCAAGTACCAACGCTATATTGAGAAGGAACAGGAGGTGGCTAACCGTATTTTGAAGTTTGAGGACATCGCTCTGCCTGCCGATTATGATTATTTTACGCTCTCGGCACTGAGCTATGAGTGTCGCGAGAAGCTCAACCGCTATCGTCCTGTGTCTATCGGGCAGGCGTCGCGGATTAGTGGCGTCTCCCCTGCGGATGTTTCTGTATTGTTACTGACATTTGCCAGATAATAAATAAATTAGCCCCTTTGTTCCACGCGAAACAAAGGGGCTAATTATGTTGTTATGTCTGGTGTCAGGGGTGTTTGATTATGGCTCTCGAGATTATTCCCGTGGCTGTTTTGGCCCGTAGAATGTATGTTCCCGAGGGTGTCTGGCTTATGTCGATATGGTGTTCTTTGCAGTTGGTGCTGTAGCTCGCCATTGTGTGACCGTAGATGTCTTGTAGTATTATCTCTTGTAGCATGTACGGTGCGCGCACTGTCAATTGTGTTGTTGTGGGATTGGGGTACACCTTTATTGATGGCTCCGTTTCCGTTGCATCGAGGCCGACAGGTGGAAATGCATGGCGCCAGCGTTCAAGGCTATCGAAGACAACAATCTTTGCGGCTTCGCGTATGGTTATGGCTATGTTTCCGTCGAGTGTAGAGTTGAAGGTGATATCGTCTGGGTTGCGATGGAAGAACATCACGTAGAAAGCACATGCGGCGGCGTATGTGCCGGCTACCGAAGGATGGCTGCCGTCATTGGCGTACAATTCAATATCTGGGTTGTTCGTGCGAAGATGGCGCCATACTCGTCCAACGGGGCATAGTGATGTGTGGTAGGTCTCTGCCATGTAGATGTAGCGTTCGCATAGCATGCTGTCCATGCCTTCGTAGGTGTCTAAAACCGGGAATTCTGCAACATTGTTTGGATCAGGGTCTCCGTTCTTGCGCCCCCAGGTCATGTAGAACATAGGCTCTGCATCCGGGTTATGGGCATAGATGGAGTCGACAAGCTGTTGGGCGTATGGGAAACATTGCCATTCCACCTGATTTTGGGGGAATGATGGCAGCTGGCTCTGTTCTTGTAGGACGACGATATCCCAACCGCCGGCCTGTATCATGGCCATGGATTGGTTGCTGCAATGCTGCATGAACGTGCAGCCTCCGGGAGTGTTGGAATTGTATGTCATGTGCTCACCTGTGCTTGCTGCAATGTCGGATATCATCTTTGGTAAGTCATTGACGTAGGTGTAGCTGTTGCCGATGTACAGTACATTTGGTTCGTACTGCGCATGCAGTATGTTGGCGGATAGTAGTAATAGAACTAATATTTTGGATTTCATTACAGGTATTCTTTGGCCTCCGGTCCTATGTTCATCAATAGGTCAAGGGCGCTGAGATTCGGTACAAAGGGAATTCTGTCTGCAAACACTTGATAGTATGGTTTGAAAGTGTCGGTAGGGTAGGGCACTTTTGGCGAAAAGATGTTGCGATAGTCTTCGGCTGCTGTGTCGTTCCAGGTGTCGGTTAGTGCTATTTTGCATTCAATCTTGTATTGTTTCAGCAGCCATTCCATAGCTGTTTGGTTTAGATCCAGCAGTCGGTCGTATCTGCGCATAAGTATCTCTTCAAGGGCGTCTTTGTAGTATAGGAAGTATGGTGAAGCGCTGTAGGCGGCCGTTATGGTTCGCATGTGAATGACATTCCAGCGTGTGCTGTAATCTATTGTGACCTCTTCCGTTCTGCTGTGGTTGTTGCGTATCACAGGTACTGTAAGCGTGCGAACGCCGCCCGCTGTCATAATCTCTGTACGGTTGCGATAGGTTTGTTTTGGGAAGGTCTCTTTGCTTTCGATGAGAACTTCCTTGTGTCGTATAAAGGCCGACAGGTATGCTGTCGGTGGGAAGTAGGCTGTGCTGAAGAGCGCCATTATTGGCCTATGATTATGGATGTTAACTCACCGTCTTCGAGGAAGAAGTCGATATTGCCTTGGGGGAAGCTGATACGTCGCTCGCCCCAGTCTTCGTCGTCAATATCTTGTTCTGTGTAGTTGTTGCTGACCATGAGGGCAACAATCTGGCGTTCGTCCATATCGAAGATTTCTTTGCCGAATAGTGTGCATTCTTCGTTGCAAACGTCTATGCACGCTAACACGGGGTTCTCTCCTTCAAAGAACATGGTGATACCCATGTCGTTATAGTGCAGTACGGTGGTTGGCTCATCGGCGGCGTTGTCGATGTTCTCCACTTCATCGGCAGTGCCCATAAGGCTCACAACCTCCTCTACGGGCATCTGGAAACGGATGTCGCCGAGCCCTTGTTTAATGTTTATTGTAAGGTTCATGGCTTTGGTAATTTGTGTGCAAAGATACTAATAAAAACTTTTCCGGCAAAATATTTGTCTATATTGTTCGTTATTTTTCAAATTCATATGACTATATGACCCTTGAACTTCTTGCTCCTGCTAAAAACCTTGAGTTTGGGCGTGAGGCAATAAACCATGGAGCAGACGCGCTCTATATTGGTGCACCAGCTTTTGGTGCACGAGCTGCCGCCACCAATACCATTGAGGACATCGACCAGCTTGTGCGTTATGCTCATTTGTATGGTTCAAAGGTGTATGCCACGGTGAATACGCTGTTGTTTGACGAAGAGATTGTTCCTGCCGTGCAGATGATACACCGTCTCTATAATTCGGGTGTCGATGCCCTCATAATACAGGATATGGGGCTCTTGGAGTGCGATTTACCCCCAATAGAGCTGCATGCAAGTACGCAATGCCATAACGCTACTGTGGAGCGTGTAAGGTTCATGGAACGAGTTGGTTTCAAGCGTGTGATACTTGCCCGCGAGACTTCTATTGAGCAGATGCATGCAATACGCAGGGATACTACCGTTGATCTTGAGGCTTTCATACACGGTGCACTATGTGTGTGCTACAGTGGACAATGTTATATGAGCCAGTATCTTAATAACCGTAGCGGCAATCGTGGTTGTTGCTCTCAGCCATGCCGTTCGGCTTATGACCTCTACGATGGTACTGGGCGCCAGTTAATAAAAGACAGACATTTGCTCTCCCTTAAAGACTTTGATGCCTCGCAACAGCTTGGGGATATGATTGATGCTGGTATTACTTCGTTCAAAATAGAGGGACGCTTGAAGGATTTATCGTATGTGAAGAATGTTACTGCATATTATCGTCAGCTTCTTGATAGTGTGATGTCTGGCCATGCTCCAGCCTCTTCCGGCAAGTGTGTCTTTTATTTTACACCCGACATGTCACGCACATTTAACCGAGGTTATACTGATTACTTCTTACGTCAGCGTCAGCCGATGGCCTCATTTGAAACACAGAAGGCCCTTGGCAAGCAAGTGGGTACAGTTTCCAAGATACATACTAATACTTTTACTATCAATACAAAGGAGACAATAGTGCCAGGTGATGGTCTTTGTTTTCTTGACGAAAGAAATATATTACAGGGGTTCTTGGTTAATCATGTTGATGGACGTGAAATTATGCCTAATATCATGCCTGATATCCGGCAAGGTACAATATTATGGCGTAGTCATGATCATGCTTTTGAAAGACAACTACAAGGTAATACAGCAAACCGTAAGATAGGCGTAAATATTTCGTTTGATACTACACCGAATGGTTTTATTATAAGACTTTTCGATGATGATGGCGTTGCTGTGGAGTATTGCATGGATGCTGCCCATGAACAGGCAAACGACAATGGTCGCTCATCGGAACAGATAAAGAAGCAGTTGGCCAAACTTGGTGAAACACCGTTTGTGGCAAATATGGTTACAGATTGTACTCAGGGGTACTATTTCTTGCCCATATCGGTATTAAACCAGATGCGTCGTTGTGCCGTAGAGCTCCTTATTGAGCATAGAATAAGCCATTTCCATCCCATAGATATGCGTTGTGAAGCATCGAATGATGCTTCTGTCCCCGAGAGGCTCGATTATAGGTACAATATCATTAACAAGCAGGCGGAGAAATTCTATAAGAGCCATGGTGCAAGAGAAATAGAGTATGGCCTCGAGTTTACGGGAGATTACCGCGACAAGGCTCTAATGACGACAAAGTATTGCCTTCGTTACGAGCTTGGTTGTTGCTTGAATGGTAAGAGTAAAAACAAACCGCAAATTTCTATCAATAACGCTGATTCCTTGGTGCTTGGCAACAATGGACGCTATTTCAGGCTTGAATTTGATTGCAGCGCCTGTCAGATGCTCGTTTACGCTAAGGAGTAGATGTCAGCGTTATGCGTTGACAACGGCTGCAATGGCGCAGCCAAGTATCAAAATACACGCTACAATCATCCATCTGCGGGGCCGCATCGTCACTTTCTGGCGACCGAACATTATTCCAATGAAGCCGAGCAGAAGCATGCTAGCAAATGTCGGCCATACAGCCAGATGAATATTGCCAGCTGTCACAAAACCTAACCCAAGTCCGACGAGCATCACATTGATACCGCTTGCCACCGACATCGCTATCACAGAGCTCCAATTACGCAGGTCGAACACTGCCAATTGGGTTTTTCTGCGCAGGTAGGGCAGAAGCATCCTCACGGCGACAAATAGTGCCAATCCAAGGAAAATATAGGAATTTGTTTTGGCATACATCTGTGGTGCGTCAGTACCTTCTATGCGCAGCAAGTCGCCAAGTGATATGCCAAGCAGGAACATAAGTGCTCCGACTGTGCTCACTATAAACATGATTCCAAGCCCTTTAGTGAGCTTCACAGGTGTCGCCTCTGCGCAGCGCCGCATGATTAGCATCGCGTTGATGCCAAAAGCCAATGCAAGTACTATATATGTGGCTACATGCATGATTGTATGTTTTTTGTAATATCAATGAATTGTTCTACCGACAGCTGTTCGGCACGTTTTGCCAGAATTTCTTCGCCGATGTCCTCAATCGGCATGTTCAATTGCCGGAGTGCATTGCGCAGCGTTTTGCGGCGCTGGTTGAAGCCGGCCTTCACCACTTGTACAAACAGCTTCTCATCACATTCCAAACGCTTTACATCGTTTCTGGTTAGTTTTATCACGGCAGATTTTACCTTTGGTGGAGGGTTGAACACATGCTCATGTACTGTGAATAGGTATTCAATGTTGTAAAACGCTGATAACAAGACCGACAGTATGCCATAGGTCTTGCTCCCCGGGCCTGCTGCGACGCGCTCAGCCACCTCTTTCTGGAACATTCCCACAACCTCTGTCACGCTGTCGCGGTTGTCGAACACCTTGAATAGTATTTGTGACGAGATGTTATATGGGAAGTTACCAATAATGCTGAAACTGTCATGGAACAAGGTGCTTAGGTCGTAGCGTAGAAAGTCGCCCTCAATAACGTCCAGTGTAGGGTAGTGGTCGTGCAGATATGCTACGCTCTCGCGGTCAATCTCCACCACATGGAAGTCAGTATCTGGTCTTGCTATCAAGTACTTGGTGAGTACTCCCATGCCCGGCCCTATCTCCAGCACGCGGTGTGAGTCGGCCGACAGGCTTTCTACTATTTTGGCGGCTATATTCTCGTCGGTGAGGAAATGTTGCCCGAGGAACTTCTTTGCTTTTACTTCTGTCATCTTGCTTTCAGTGCGTTATAGCGTTTTCTTGCCCTGTCGGTATATAGGCTTGTGGGGTAGTCGAGCAGCAGTTTCTCATAGCACTCAATGGCTTTAGCCGTGTTGCCCAGTTTGTCTTCGTTTAGTTCGGCCATCATCATCAGGGCATCGTCGGCCGTGATGTCTAAGGGATAGAAATCTACTAACTTCTGCAACAGCGAGTCGGCATCCGAGTATCGGGCCTGTTTCATGCGGATCTGTGCCTTCCGCATCAGCACCTCATCCAGCAGCGGATGCGACAGTGAGTGTGTCTCCACGTCGGTGTATCCATCCCAGGCCGAGTCGAGCATATTGCGGTAAAGCAGCATGTCGGCGTCGGCGAAGATTTCCAGCATCGTGTACGTGCTGTCGTCCTCCATGTTGTCCGATATCAGCAGCGAGAGCTCCATGGCATCGTTTGCCACGAGTTTGCTCGTCGACGAGCGCAGCACCTTGAGCTGCGAGTTGGCCCACTCGAAGTCGTGGTTGTAGTACGAGAGCTTGGCATTCTTGTATTTGGCCATTGCGCCGAGCACGTCGTTTTTGTTGGATTTCTCCACCTGCATGTACAGCAGCGAAGCGTCCCATACCTGTCCCGCGAAGAGCAGCAGGTCGCCCAGCTCCAGCTTCACTTCGTCGCGCACCTGTGGCTTCAGGCGCGGCATCTCCAGTATGTCGTCCAGAATGTCAGCTGCCGCCTGTGCGTCTCCCCCATGGTAGCCCATAAGGTTGGCGTAGTTGCGCATCAGCGTAAGTGTCCGTTCGTTTTTGCCCAGCTCTTCAAACGCGGCGATGTATTTTTGCTGCAGAAGTGCAAGGTCGGCAGCCTCGATGCGGTAGTTCTTGTTTATCTGCGCGAACTCCACCTCCAGTTCTCCCACACGGCTCTCGAAGTAGAGCGGGCTCTCCTTGCCTTTGCCTTGCAGGTAGCGGTAACCGTCGGCTGCCACGTCCAGGGCGTCGTTTTTCTGTGAAATATTGGCCACGCGTAGCACCTCCTGGCCTCCCTTCTCGGGGAAGCGGGCATCGACGGCTTCGGCCTGTTCGAGCGCAAAGCGAAAATCTTTTTGCTGCAGCGCGAACCATATCATCATTTCCAGATAGGTCTTGTTGTCTGGATGCTCACGAACACGCGTCACCAGCGCTCTGCGTACGCCGTCGGCCAGCTTGTCGTCCGGAGCCTCTTTCAGGGCACGCTGCATCGACACCTGCACCGAATTCATCATTTTTGGCTGAAAATCCAGCAGGTCAAAGTATTCGTTCGTCATTGCGCCATAGTCGCCCATGCGCTGGTACACCGTCACCAACTCGTTGAAGTAAAGCGTGCGGTTCTTTGTCTTCTCTCTGGCGGTGAGATATGTGCGTGCCGCATAGTCGAACTGTCCGGCGTTGACGAAAGCCATCGCCAGGTCGGGCACCGGCTGCTGGTTGCTTGTGATGGCGTCCAGGGCCTTGTCGAAGCACTTGTTGGCTTTCTTCACATCGTTCTGACGCAGATATACGCTGCCCTCATCGACGTAAAGGTAAAGATCCTTGGGGTTGTTCTTGCGGCGGCGTTCCACCAGTTTCACGGCGTCGCGGTATTCGCCCAGCTCCATGTAGGTGGCGAGCAGCCGCTGGTAGTAGTATTTGTTCGTGGTGCGTTTGTAGAGTCCTTCGTACAGTTGCGCCGCCTGCGCAAACTCGCCGTGGTCGAAATAATAGGCGGCCGTCTGCTCCTGGTTCTGTTGCGCAAAAGTCGGTGTGGCACCGAGGCACGATGCCAAGACGCATGCTATCAGTATAGTGCGATATTTTTTCATACAAAAAAACCGGAGTCTTGCATCCGGTTCTTCTTGTTTGGTGACCCAGCTGGGGCTCGAACCCAGGACCCCAACATTAAAAGTGTTGTGCTCTACCTGCTGAGCTACTGAGTCATCGTTTCAACACTGCTCTTTTCCTTCAAAAGAGTTTGCAAAAGTACTACTTTTTTCCAATTCGGCAAAGAAAAAAGTGAAAAAAGTTACACTGCTGTATCGTATATGTCATTATTACAGCACTATAGCGTTTTCAATATTTCAACCGTTTGCCCCCGTTTTTTTATGGAATTCCGGGTGGTTCAGCGTCATTTTGTACAGGTTCAGCCCCTTCGTTGGCCGTTTTTTCTGCCGTTGGGGTAGGGGAGGAGCTGCTGCCTTGGGCGAGGGTGACAAACTCCTGCCAGTTGCCGTCGATGGGCATGTAGCGCCCGCGCTCCTCGTTGTGGTTCACCCGTCCGGGACCTATGTAGGTGGAGTTCGACGCGCGGCCCTCTTTGTCTACGACGAAGCCATAGATGTGCACATCATGTCCGGCCCACGTCTCGGGAAGCCTCATCCTCAGTTGCCTGCCCTTTCGTGCTACGGGAGCCGACAGGATGCCGCTGCCAAGTGCGGGGGCATATATATAGATGTACACGCTGTCGTCGCCCGAGGCACGTAGCGAGAGGCTATTCTTCTCGAAGCCGACCACCACCGTCTCGTCCTGCTCAAACTGCGGTGCTTTGAAATAGACATCGGCGGCCGATCCGGCGGCGATCCGCAGCTTGTCGTACTCCACCGTCACCGTGCCGTTCTCGCGGTGGAAGTGTTGCTTGTTGGTCATGACGAAGTAGTTTCCCTCGGTCATCTGCGCATCCAGCGACTTCTGGCGGAAGCCCATCTTCAGCGCCTCCGTAGCCTGCGAAGCAAATCGCACCATGCTCACGAACCAGTCGCGCTGCTTCTGTTGCGACTCCGTGTTCGGGTAGTTCACCGTCCTGCGGTAGGCGCGGATGCAGTACCTGTTGCGCCACATGTACCCCACTACGGGGCCAACTTTGCCGCTGAATACACCCGTCACGCCTTCATACATCTTGCCCATAGTTCCACTTTTTTGTCTTCTCCCATAACGCGCCCCAAGGTGTTTTATTGTGTAAAATGAAAAAATTTAAATGAAGAGTAAAAGAAGAGCAACAGAAGAAGATAGAACTCCTAATTTGTTCCAATTCACCACCTAGCAAAGGGGCCAAAATCGCCTTACGTCAGACTTCAGAAACTCTTTTCTCCGCCCCTTGGCCCCTATCTATAAACCGCTGTTCTCCAGCCTTTATACCGCTTCCTCTTCTTCATTGCTCTTTAATTACACTTTATTTAGTGTTTATTTGCCGTTTATTTACTCATTCTTTTGTAAGAGACAGTAAATATATTTTTATGTGGCGATAAAAAGATAATTCCTTTTCACGGCGAATTCATGGCACAATATTTTAGGAAGAATGGCGTTATCTATGGCATGACGAAACAGGGAAAAATTGTCTACGGCGGCTTACGTGCACTCGAACGTGAGCTGCGAAAAGAGGAGTGGCGTGATGCCCGATACACGATTATTGTCGACGAAAACACTTTCCAACATTGCCTTCCGTTGCTTATCGGAACGGTGGAGGCGCTGCAAGAGGCGGAGTTCGTCGAGGTGCCTGTGGGCGAAGAGTGCAAGAGCATTGAGGTGGCGGCCCAGGTGTGGCAGACGCTCATGGAGGGTGGTGCCGACCGACAGAGCGTCATCGTAAACCTCGGCGGCGGTGCCGTGTGCGACCTGGGTGGATTTGTCGCCGCAGGCTACAAGCGCGGCATACGTCACATCAACGTGCCGACCACGCTGTTGGCCATGGTCGACGCCGCTATCGGTGGCAAGACGGCCATTGACTTCGGCGGCGTGAAGAACAGCATCGGCCATTTCTATCCCTCGGTCATGACTGTCGTTGAGCCGGCTTTCCTTGAGACGCTTCCGCAGCAGGAGCTCCTCAACGGCCAGCTGGAGATGGTGAAGACGGCAGCAGTGTGCGACTCGACACTGTACGGGCGCCTGCTGGCGGAGCGGGACATACGTAGTGCCGACATCAAGGAGGTGGCGCGCATCAAGGCGCGAGTCGTCAAGGCCGACCCCTACGACTGCAGTATCCGCAAGATACTCAACTTCGGCCACACCTTCGGCCATGCAATCGAGGTGTATACAAGCGTGCCCCACGGCGTTGCCGTCGGCATCGGCATGCAGGCCGCCATGTACCTATCGGTGAAGAAGTTGGGCCTGGCCGAGGAGCTCTACAACAGCTACTGCCGATGGCTGCACAACCTCGTCACCCCACCGCACTATACACTTAAGGACGTCGAACAGATGCTCCCCCTGATGCACCAGGACAAAAAAAGCACCGCAGGGGTGCTGCGGTGCGTGTTGCTTCAGGATCTGGGTGCCGCCGTCATCGACGTGGAAGTCTCCGACCACGAGGTGCGCGACGCCATGCTCAAGCTGGCACGATGAGTTGCTCGGTGGTACGGCTGCGCTGCTCGAGGAGGACGGGGCGGCCGGCTACGATGTGGTCGATGACCTGCTGGTTGTAGTAGCGGATGGTTATCAGCTGTAGGTTTTCGTTATAACGGACACGGAACATGTTGTTTAGCTTCTCGATAAGGGTGGGCACCAGCTGAGGGTTGTTGTCGACGCAGATGGAGAAGCTAAGGGCGGAGTTCTGCATTAGGTTCACCCTGATACCAAGCTCGTTAAGTATTCCGAATATGACCTGCAGATTGTCCTCGGCTATGAACGAGTAGTCGCGCGGCAGTATGGAGAGCAGTATCTGGTTGTTGCGGAAGATGTAGAGTGGGGTGGTGGGCTTGATTGTCCGGTAGTTGCCTATGGATGAGCCCTCGGCCTCGGGGGTGATGAAAGAGCGTATGTATAGCGGAATGCCCATGTTCTGAATGGGTTTCACCGTCTTGGGATGGATGACGGATGCGCCGTAGTAGGCCAGCTCGATGGCTTCGTTATATGGTATTTGGCTGATCTTGACGGTGTCGGCGAAGAACTTGGGGTCGGCGTTGAGGAACCCCGGAACGTCTTTCCAGATGGTGATGCTCTCGGCGTTAAGGCAATAGGCAATGATGGCTGCCGAGTAGTCGGAACCTTCTCGTCCCAAGGTCGTGGTGCCGCCGTCGGTGCCGCCGATGAAGCCCTGGGTCAGGATGACCTGTGATTGCTTGATTGCTTGATTGTTCGGCTGCTTGAGTTGCATGATGGCCTGTTGGGTAGCTTGCCAGTCGACGCGCCCCTCGCGGTGGTGGGCGTCGGTCTTTATCAGCTGGCGGGCATCCTGCCATAAGGTCTTTATTCCAAGACTGTTGAGGTATTCTGCTATGATGGTGGTGGAGAGCAGTTCGCCGTGGCTTACCACTTGGTCATAGTTGTAGTTGTAGTGGTCGATGTCGGCCGGAAGGGATGCGCAGAGATTGTCGAGGCTTGTCAGCAGGGCATCAATCTTTTGCTGAACATCCATGTTGTCAGGCATCAGTGTCGAGGCGATGCTGCGGTGATAGTCATTGAGCTGTTGGCGCAGGTTGGTCTTGTCGTCGCAAGCTATGCCCGGCACCAGCTTCTCCAGCAGGTTGGTTGTCTTGCCCATGGCTGAGACGACAACCACCAAAGGCTCTGATTCCAAATGCTTCTGCACAATCTGCGCCATGTTGCGCACGGCGTCGGCGCTGTTGACCGAGGCGCCACCGAACTTAAATACTTTCATGCGAGTTCCCTTTCCATATCGCGTCGCGAGTCCTTGGCCTTTATGGTCTCGCGCTTGTCGTAGTGATGCTTACCCTTGGCCAGTGCGATGGTCATCTTGGCATAGCCGCGTGGGTCGACGTAGAGCAGTTCAGGCACTATGGTGTAGCCGCGTTCCTTTATCTTGTTCTGCAGCTTGCGCAGTTCGCGTCGGGTGAGCAGCAATTTGCGGTCGCGCTTGGCTGTATGTCCCCAGTAGCTGCCGAACTTGTATTCCGAGATGTGCATGTCGCGGACAAAGAGCTCGTTGCCGATGAAGGTGCACCAGGCATCGTTAAGGTTGGCCTTACCTTCGCGGATACTCTTTATCTCGCTGCCCATCAGCACCAAACCGGCCTGATATTCGTCCATGAGGAAGTACTCGTAGGCGGCCCGCTTGTTCTTAATCTCGATGATATTCTTCTCTTCCATATTCACGTGTGTTAACGGTAGTTGACACATTTTATTGTGTTTTTATTGCTCCTGTTGGCTGTATGTGGAAAAAAAATACTACTTTTGCAGTCGAAAAACTGACCTGTTAAACAAATGGATCGACAAGAAAATATTGACTTCTGCATACGCTATCTGCTGGAGCAGGACAATGCAGAAGCTAGGATTTCCTCAAAGTTGCGAGACAAGAAAGAGCAGTTGCGGGCGCTGATGAATATATGGCGACCCCAACCGCTGAGCGACGAGTTTATTGCCGCCCAGGACGCTGAGTTGCAGGCGCAACTGAGAGACAAGGGAGTAGTGAGAACCCGCGCGCGGGTGTGGCAGGGAGACATCACGCGCCTTGAGGTCGACGCCATCGTCAATGCTGCCAACAGTCGCGGCCTGGGCTGCTGGCATCCGCTGCACGCCTGCATCGACAACGCCATCCATTCGGCTGCGGGCCTTCAGCTGAGACAGGAGTGCAACAAGATATTGCAGGGCGAAGAGATTGCCACCGGCGGTGCCATCATAACGCCGGCTTACAACCTGCCCGCCAAATATGTCATCCACACCGTGGGCCCCATTATCCCCAATGGCATCCCCACGGCGGGGCAGGAGGAGCAGCTGGCCTGCTGCTACCGCACGTGCCTGTGCTTGGCTCGCGAGCACGACTGCCGGAGTATTGCTTTCTGCTGCATCTCTACCGGAGAGTTCCATTTCCCCAACCGGCGTGCCGCCGAGATTGCCGTCGAGGCCTGCAAGGATGCGCGAATAAGGGTGGTCTTCAATGTGTTCAAGGATATTGACTATGACATTTACAGAGAACTACTTCACATACAGAAATGAACTGGATTATTCTTATCATCGCGGGCTTATGTGAGTCGGGCTTTGCCTTCTGCCTGGGCAAAGCCAAGCCGGCTGTAGGTACCGAGTGGTGGGCATGGATAGGGGGCTTCGTCTTCTTCTACGTGCTCAGCGCCGTCCTGCTGGCCAAAGCCACGCAGACAATACCAATCGGTATCGCCTATCCGGTATGGACGGGCATCGGTGCCGTAGGCGCTGTGCTGCTGGGCATCTTCGTGTTCCACGAGCCTGCCACTTTCTGGCGCCTGCTCTTCCTCAGCACGCTGATACTCTCCATTGTAGGACTAAAGATTGTGGGATAGCACCATCCCATCTGTTATGGACACAGAACAAGAATATGCACTGAGTTTGGCCACCGAGGCTGGACATATACTGTTGGAGAACGGGGCAGAGATTAGCCGCGTGGAGGATACTATCCAGCATCTCGCGTCGGCCTACGGTGTGGAGGACGAAAGCTTCTATGTGCTCAGCAACGGTATCATCGCCACCGGCCAGCATTATGCACGTGCCGAGTTCATCCCAATCAAAGGTACGCAGTTGAGCCGTGTGGTGGAGGTGAACCAGCTCTCGCGTGAAGTAGGCAAGGGCAGTGTGACACTCGACGAGCTGGCGGCGCGCCTGAAGGCCATACGGCAGAGTCCGTCAAAGCCATGGTGGGAGCTGATGCTTGGTGTCGCGCTGGGAGTGTCATCATTCAGTATCCTTTTCGGCGGCAGCTTTGTTGATGCCGGTGGCACTTTTGTCGCCGGCCTGCTGCTGGGGCTTTTCATGGCCTTTATCGGTGGTCGCATGACCCGTATCTTCGGCAACCTGCTGGGCGGCATGCTGGGCGGTCTGCTGTGTATACTTGCTGTGCGCCTCGGTCTCGGACAGCACCTTCCCAACATGGTTATCGGCACCATCATAGCCCTTGTGCCGGGGGTGCCGTACACCAACGGTATGCGCGACATGGCCAACGAGGATTACCTCTCAGGCACCACGCGTCTGCTCGATGCTTTCCTGGTGTTCCTCTGCATCGCCGTCGGGGTCGCGCTGGCGTTCCTGGTGGACGGTGTTTTCACCGGAGGCGTGATGCAGCTCGGTAGCCCTGTGGCCGACGCCGTCACGCAAGCGTGGTACGTACAGTTGCCTGCGGCCTTCATTGGCACGATGGGCTTTGCCGCTCTTTTCGGCACACCGCGCCGCTACTATTTGCCCTGCGGCTTTGCCGGAATGATGGGCTGGACGGTATATATAGTTCTTGTATGGTATACCGGGCTGCTCTCCGTAGCAGGCGCTGCCTTCTTCGCCGCCTTGACTGTGGCACTGGTCAGCTCGCTGCTGGCTGTCTGGCGCCGTTGTCCCACCACCGTGTTCCTCATCTGCGGCATTATCCCCCTGGTGCCGGGAGGCGGCATATTCTGGACGGCCTATTACCTGGTCAGCGACCAGCTGATGCTGGCTGCCACCACCGGATTCACAGCCCTCAAGGTCACCATTGCCATCGCCGGCGGCATCATCACCCTGACAGCCATCGTCGCAAGGCTACAGAAAAGAAAACATAGTAGAACCACTAAAACAGTGTAATATGAACAAGGGTTTCAAGCGTTTTATGCTGACTTTGGGCGCTACCACAATGTCCATAGCGCTCACTTTCGGCACGGCGGCCATCATTGACTACAACAAGGAGCAGAACGAGAAGCGCGAGATTGTAATGATGGTAATGTATGACATGTACAACTCGGTCCAGTCAGCGGAAAAGGCTGACTCCAACATCCACATGGCTATGGAGCTGCAGCGGCAGGTGGCCGAGGATACATCGTTGTTCGAAGAAAAGAAGTTCCAGTTGACACTCCATTTACCTGTGATTGATTACACAGAGACCACAGAACGTATCTTCTCCTCCAACATTGAGACTATCAACACTGTAGGTAACGTGCTCTTCACCGAGAATGTGGCAGGCTTCTATCAATGCCGCCAGCTCTACAAGAAAGAGATAAGCGATTCGGTGCTCAACAAGTTAAGGAAAGATAGCCCTACCACGTCGCTGAAGGACTTTCTCAACTTCAGTTTTTTGGTTGATGCCATGTATAGCAACCAGCTGATGAAGGAAATGCGACGCCTGTTCGAACAATGCCAGCAGTTGATGGACGTCACCGACGAGGACATTGAGGCCTACAAGGAAAAAAGGACGCAGCTTGATAACAGCGATTCTTATGACGCTAGTATTATGGACTCGACCATTATTAGATTAGTGGCGCTGCAAAACGACATCGATAAAGCCTCCGTCAATCTGAAACTTAAACAGTAATAACAAGTATATTATGAAACACATCTCTTTAATTGTTGCCGCATGCTGCCTATTGTTCGGCGCCTGCGCACAGAAGAAAACCGAAACCGTCAACAATCAAACCCCCGAACCAATGAAAAAGACCCTGATTGCCTACTTCTCGGCCACCGGCACCACCAAGGCTGCCGCCGAACGCCTTGCCACGGAGTTCAACGCCGACCTCTTCGAGATTGCCCCCGAGGTGCCATACACCGCCGCCGACCTCGACTGGCGCGACAAAACCTCACGCTCCACGCTCGAGATGCAGGACAAGGCCTCGCGTCCCGCCATCGCCGCCAAGTGCGACAACATAGCCCAGTATGACACCGTCTGGATTGGCTTCCCCGTGTGGTGGTACACCGCCCCCACTATCGTCAACACCTTCATCGAGGCCCACGACCTCAGCGGCAAGGTGCTCAACGTCTTCGCCACCAGCGGCGGCAGTGATGTCGTCGACTCCTACAACGACCTCAAGAATGCCTATCCGCAGTACCAGTGGGGCGATAAGCGCTTGATGAACTGATAGTCACTGTCTCTATGAAAAAGATGAATATCCCCTTGATGGCGGCGTTGCTGGCGCTGTCCATCATCGTTTGCCCTGTACTTTATTTTGCCGTCGGACCTACGCTCGACGCCACCCAGTTTGAGACACTCAAGTTGCTGGCTGTCATTGC
This sequence comes from uncultured Bacteroidota bacterium, assembly GCA_902777005.1. Taxonomy (GTDB): domain Bacteria; phylum Bacteroidota; class Bacteroidia; order Bacteroidales; family P3; genus Colimorpha. The sequence goes on along the minus strand of CACYSB010000001.1, from coordinate 5,436 downwards.
GGCCTGCAGTGCGGCCTTCTGCTTCATCGTGGGCGAGGTCACCGGCAACAACAGCCAGATGGACAAGCTCTGGAGCCTGCTGCCCATAGCCTACACGTGGGTCATCGCCGTCAAGGGCGGCATGAACCCGCGTCTGGTGGTGATGGCCCTGCTGGCCACGCTCTGGGGCATACGCCTCACCGTCAACTTCGCCCGCAAGGGAGCCTACAGCCTCAAGTTCTGGGAGGGCGTCGAGGATTACCGCTGGGCCGTGGTGCGCTCGGGTCCCGCCTTCAAGCGCCGTTGGGCGTGGGCGGCTTTCGACCTCGGCTTCATCTCCATCTACCAGAATGCCCTGGTGCTCATGACAGCATTCCCGGCGCTGGTGGCCATGCGCTCCGACGCCCCCTTCGGAGCCATGGACGTCGTCGCCGCCGTGCTGATGCTGGGCTTCATCGTCTGGGAAACCGTCGCCGACGAGCAGCAGTGGCGTTTCCAGACGCGCAAATGGGCCATGATTGGCGAAGGCAGGAAGCTGGAGGAACTGCCGGCGCCCTACAACAAAGGCTTCAACACCACAGGCCTTTGGGGCCGCAGCCGTCACCCCAACTACTTTGCCGAGCAAGCCATCTGGGTGTGCTTCTACCTTTTCTCCATAGGTGCCGGCATGGGCGTCTTCAACTGGAGTGTGATAGGTGCGCTGCTGCTGTTGGTCCTGTTCCAGGGCAGCTCGTCGCTGGCCGAAGAGATAAGCGCCGGCAAATACCCTGATTATGAGCGCTATTGCCGGAGCGTGCCCCGCTTCTTCCCCGGAAAGAGATACGAGGGCTGACGTCACCCTTTAGCTACGTATCTTCTCCGTACCCGCTCCGTACCCGCTCCGACTGTTCACCGGTTGTTTAACGGTTTTTTGTCGGAGGGAGTACGGAGAGGGTACGTACCGGAGTCAGAGAGGCTCCGGTTGACGATAGTTGTGGTGTGTCACGATGTGGCGCACCATTTTTGTATCTTTGCAGTCGAAAAAAGACGCTAAGATATGCAAAAAGAGAAAGACAACATCGACCAGCTGCGCAAGCGGCTGCAGGACTGCGAGGATTATATCCTGCGTATTGCAAAGCCATTTGATGGCTATTGGAACAAGGCGACGGAGGAGGTGATTGCCGACCACCTCGGCACCCGGCAATGGATTCTCAACGAGATGTTTGCGAAGCACGCCACCGAGGCCGAGGTGCGGCGCTTCGAGGTGGTCAACGAGCGGCTGCTGGCGCTGACGAAGCAGCTGAACGAGCGTCACCGCACGCTGCAGGAACTGATGTACCTCATCCATACCCTCAGCGACGAACCTTTCGAGTTGGAGACCACCCTCTTCTATAGTCACAACGAAGAAGATCCGCAACTCTTCCCGATGGAGGAGGATGCCTTCTACGGCTCGCGGTGGAACGAGATGCTGTGGGTCATCGGCGAGAACTCGCGGCTCGACGACATCTGCTGGTGCTGTGGTGATCATATCTGCAACCTCGACGACGGCCAGACGTGGGCTGAAGGTCCCCTCCGCATCCCCCAGCTCGACCACCTCTGCGTCTGCCATGCCGTCCACGCCCTCTGCACCCACATGAACTACTCCATCCCCGACCTCCTCCGCATGACCACCTACGCCTTCAACTACCAGATAAACACAAACGTCGACCTTGTGCCGTTTGAAAGATAAAATGCATTGATTTAAGAAAATATTCGTATCTTTGCACCGTAAATCTATGATATAGATTGCATAGAGCAAGACATGGAATGTGCTATTCAACCAACCAAAAGTCAGAAAGAATTGTTGGAAACATACAAAAAGACAATGCGTATGATCCTACACTTAAAAGACCATTTTGATTTTCCTGGTAAGAAGCAGAGAGAAAATCAATGTATACTGATGGATTGAATAATCCCGATTATGAATTATAAATTGAACAATTATTAACCCAACAATTTTATTAGTTATGCTGTACAAAGTAACTGTTAAATCCAACTTGAACTCCAACGGTGTTCGTTTGGAAAAAGGGATGTCTGTTGAAGTGGTATTCCACCAAAAAGCCAACTTGGCATCTTTATTGAGCGATGGAAAAGGGCAAGAACTTGTAATTAATGCATTCAAAACCAAGTATGGCGTTGATGTAAAGAAAGCTGGTGCATTTACTTCAAGATATTTAGATCTGGAAACAATCAATTAAAATGTTTGTGTTATGAAAAACTATGTGGCAGAAAACGAACGCATCCTCAAAGAGTGGCGAAACGTTTATGTAAACAATAATCAATCAAAATATCCAGATTGTACAAATCTACATGAGTACTTTACTCCTGATGGAATAATGTTTAAAGGGGAGTTTCTGCCTGATCGTAGAAATTATTCTGATGGTAAATCTGTTTTTAGATGGAAACGCAATTGCAGTGGAGAAGAAAATACTTTATGGGCAAATGCCCCAATGCGTGTTTTATATTTAACTAAAGACCAAAATTCGTATGGAGATGTTGCATGGGATGTACGTAGCGAATCGTTTAGATATCGTGATGAGAACTATAAACCTGATGAAATGTGGTTGGATACGGGTGTAGCATTCTATAGGAATCTTGTGTATTCCCTATATGGGATTTTAAAAACGACTATTGACCAACCGCAGGACTATAATAAATTCACAGATAAGGATGCATTATCTTTTGTTGACAAACAGATATTTGCAAGAATCAACTGCAAAAAAGAAGTTGGAAATGACAAATGCCCAGACGATGTTTTATTAGATGCGATTAATAGAGATAAGTCATTTTTAGAACGACAAATAAATGGTTTGGATGCTGATATCTTTGTATGCTGTGGCTATACTCAATCAATTCCAGATACTGGAAATAGGATGCTCAATCTTTTGAATACTATTGGCTACCATTTTAAACCTCAAGATGAAGAAAAATGGATCTTCTATGATTCGGACAAAAACAAGGTCGCTATCAATTCTTATCATCTCAGTTATTTGCGCTTTGACTATGTCGGAATGATATCGGCATATCATGAATTCTTGAAAAAACATCCTGCGTTTAGCGAATCACATCGCAAATGATACAATACATCGCTGACAAAAACCATTACACAGAAGTCCTCTCGCGTTGCGAGAAGGTCAAGCACGATTTGTGGATTGGTACAGCCGACCTGAAGGATTTGTATGTGGAAGGTGGTGAAACGGGGTGTCGATGTGCGGCTGCTTCATGCCAAGGAACCAGGAGAGAACTTCCGCGAGGATTTCGACAAGTATCCGGGGTTGTGGAGCAGGTTGGAGCGGAGGCTCTGCCCAAGGGTGCATTTCAAGATAATGATTTTCGACTGCGCCACCGCCTATATTGGCTCCGCCAATCTCACAGGTGCCGGCATGGGTATGAAAGGCGATAACAACCGCAACTTCGAGGCCGGCATCCTCACCGATGAACCCCAACTGGTCGATGCCGCCGCCGACCACCTCGACAGCGTCTGGCAAGGGCACCGATGTACCAAATGCAAGAGGAAAGCCTTCTGCGGAGATAGAATAAACTAATGATATGGAAACAAATAATGTTCAAGAAACACTTGAAAAAGGAGTCAAAGAACTTTATAAGAAATTAGAAGAGAATCTTCCAGAATATGAGGGAATCTATAATAGAAATCTCTCTAAAAAAGACCAAGATGCATTAATAACGACCACATCCTTGTGTGGAAGGGATTTTCCCATGAAAAAGAACACTGGAATAGCGTTTTATGGCAGGTTCAATAATGGATGGGATCCAAATCATCCATTAACAATGGATGATTTGCCAAGTGAAACCAGACGTCCATTCTTCAATCTCATGCGACATATTTCTGAGCATTACTATCCAGAAAGTTGGAATACACATGTGGTATGGTCGAATATGTGTAAAGTGGGTCCTGCAAGTGGAGGTAATCCAACAGAGGCATTATGGGATGCTCATTATAACCATATGGTTGCTATCTTCAACAAAGAAATGGAGATTCTTTCACCAAAAGTTGTTGTCTTGATTACGGGCAATTTATCTGAACAATGGGATGCACCCTTATTTGAAGGAAATGATTTAAGAAACCACATGGTTGAAGAGAAAATGTGGGCAGCAAACGGGAAAGCCTCATTGTATAAAAAAGATGGTCGATTATATATTGTTACAGACCGACCTGAATACAAGGCCATTATGCCTCACGTAGATTGCATTATTGACATGATAGAAAGAAATAAGTAATTATTGGAAATAAGAAAAACAAGGGTGTGTCACGATGTGGCACACCCTTGTTGTATTTTTGCATCTCGAAAAAAATTCAATATTATGACCTTGTATACAACTACCTTTTCCTTGGGACTGGAAGGAATTATGCCACAATATGTGGAACTCACACCAGATGTAATAAAAGACTTCCTTCATGTTGTTGACGCTTTTGAGAAAATTGGTTTTAGTCACCAGGTGATTTCCGATTTGGCGGATAAAAACCCCACTGTAGATGATAGAATAAGGGCTTTGAAAAAGGAGTATCATCTTTCTTACCGTCAAGGTTTATTGGTGCAATCCATTCCAGTATGTGAAGAACCTCTCTATTTCGACGAACACGAGTATTACAATCAAGTGAAACGTCTGAAAAAATTGCAACGATTGCTGAAAGAGATGCAAGATATTCAGGATAAATAAAAAAATAATGAAACTGTTATGAATAGGTATGAAGAAGAAGATTTCGATGTACTGCGAAAGTATTTGAGAAGGTATGAGAGGGATGTTATCTTTTACTCAAAGCCTTTCGATGACTCGCATTGTCCAGATGCTTGGGGCGAATCAAAAATAGAAGATAGGCTCAACATCAGAGCTGATATCTTGAATAAAATGTTTGCCCTGCATGCAACAAAGGCAGAATTAAAAAGATTCAATGAAGTCAATAATAGATTGATGCAGTTGACCGAACAGCTATGTAGATGCCACTGCGAGTTACAAGGCAAGGTGAATCTGATACATAGGGCAGATGGTGACTCTTTTAAAATACGAACAGACATTTGTCCTTATTGGGAAATCAACGAGGCACCAGGACTCGAAGAATTGAAGGAAGATTCATTCTATGACTCAAAATGGAAAGAAATGATATGGTGCGTTATGGGATTACAATATGGAAGTGGCCTTTTCTGCGAGGGAGCTAATATTCCGAAGATTACTTATAATGTTGTTGTCAGAAAATCACCTTTTGATATCCCTATTTTGAAAAATGTCAATGTTTGCTCATTGTTTTATGCCTTGTGCACAGAACGGAAATACAGTATTCCAGACGTACTTCGCATCAAGGACTATAAAATAAAGCAAGATATTAGCGATTGGGGCAATGATGAAATACAGATAACCATTTAAAGAAATTGTCATGAATAAAGAAATGAGAAAAGACTTTCTGGAAAAGAAAAAACAATT